>NZ_JBIBHY010000004.1:51753-729612 GCF_042957285.1 Streptomyces sp. NPDC008092 | reverse complement strand
CGCCGAGCCCCCACCGGCCCGCGGGTGCCCACCGGCCGGTCCGGCACCGCCGAACACCACCGTCGTGGTTGCACGCCGTCGCGGCGGGTGTGGGGGAGCGGTGGGTCCAGGAAGACGCCGGGATGTTTCGACCGACGGTGGTGCGGCGGCCCCAAGGGGGCGCGGGGAACTGCGCGCCGAGCCCCCACCGGCCCGCGGGTGCCCACCGGCCGGTCCGGCACCGCCGAACACCACCGTCGTGGTTGCACGCCGTCGCGGCGGGTGTGGGGATGGGGTGGGGCGGTGGTGGGAACTCTTGTTTCGGTTCGGGAGTAGGTCAGGTAGGGACAATGGGTGCGGGATCACCGTGAGGGTGGTGCCGGGTGCGGACGGGTGGAGTCGATGGCGGAACGTACGGAAGCGGTGGACGGCGAGGCGGCTGCCCCGTCGTACAAGTCCATGAACGCCTTCACGCCCGCCGACGAGGAGCGCCAGCGCGGCGTACGGCGCATGAAGACCACGGCGACCGGCCTGCTGCTGTTCGTCGCCCTCGTGTACGCCCTGGCGAAGTGGGCGTCCGCCGCCGGTGCCGGCCCCTGGGCGGACTACGTCGCCGCGGCCGCCGAGGCCGGCATGGTCGGCGCGCTCGCCGACTGGTTCGCGGTGACCGCCCTGTTCCGCCACCCCCTCGGCCTGCCCATCCCGCACACCGCGATCATCCCCACGAAGAAGGACCAGCTCGGCGTCTCGCTCGGCGAGTTCGTCGGCGAGAACTTCCTCTCCCAGGACGTCGTACGCCAGCGCCTGCGCGCCGTGGGCATCGGCAGCCGCCTCGGCGCCTGGCTGGCCGAGCCGAAGAACGCCGACCGGGTGACCGCCGAGCTCGCGACAGCGCTCCGCGGCGCGCTCACCGTGCTGCGGGACTCCGACGTCCAGGCGGTCGTCGGCGAGGCCATCACCCGGCGCGCCGACGCCCAGGAGATCGCCCCCGGCATCGGCAAGATGCTGGAGCGGGTCGTCGCCGACGGCGGCCACAAGCGCGTCGTGGACCTCGTCGTCACCCGCGCGTACGACTGGCTGGTGCTGCACGGCGACTCCGTGATGGACGCCGTCCAGGGCGGCGCCCCCGGCTGGACCCCCCGGTTCGTCGACCGGCGCGTCGGCGAGCGCGTCTACAAGGAGCTGCTGCGCTTCTGCTCCGAGATGCGGGACATGCCCTCCCACCCGGCCCGCGGCGCCCTCGACCGCTTCCTCTCCGACTTCGCGAACGACCTCCAGTCCGACACCGACACCCGGGCCCGCGTCGAGCGGCTCAAGGGCGAGGTGCTGGGCCGCGGCGAGGTGCAGGACCTGATCGCGTCCGCCTGGACGGCCGTACGCTCCATGATCGTCTCGGCTGCCGAGGACGAGCGCAGCGAACTGCGGCTGCGCGTCCGCGCCTCCCTGATCTCCCTGGGCGCCCGGATGGCCCAGGAACCCAAGGTCCAGGACAAGGTCGACAGCTGGGTCGAGGGCGCGGCCGTGCACGTCGTGTCGACCTACCGCAAGGAGATCACCTCCCTGATCACCGACACGGTGGCCGGCTGGGACGCCGAGCACACCACCCGGAAGATCGAGGCGCACATCGGCCGCGACCTGCAGTTCATCCGGATCAACGGCACGGTGGTGGGGTCGCTGGCCGGCGTGCTGATCTTCACGGTGTCGCGAGCACTGGGGGCGTAGGGCGCCCGGAACCGGGCACTCGGCCGCGGATCCCGGTACCGGGACCCGGTACTTCTCCCGGCCGAGGAGGCGCGATGGGCGGTACGGCCACGGGCGTGGGCGCGGGCGGCGGCCGGACCGTCACCACCCGCATCCCGGCCCGCCTGGACCGGCTCCCCTGGTCCCGTTCGCACTGGACGATCGTCATCGGCCTCGGAACCGTCTGGATCCTGGACGGCCTGGAGGTCACGGTCGTCGGCCACATCGCGAGGCGCCTGCCCGAACCGGCGGGCGAACTGGTGATCCACCAGCGCTCCGGTATCACTTTCGGCGAGATCGCCCGCACGGTCCTGCACGACTACCGGCGCCGCGCCGTCCTCGGCCTGTCCCTCTTCGTCGGCCAGGCGTTCCACTACAACGCGATCACCTTCGGCTTCGGCGCGATCCTGACGACCTTCTTCGGCGACCTGACGGGGACCGGGAAGGTGGCCGACACGGCGCCGTCGTTCCGGATCGGGGCGGGGCTGATGTGCGCGGCGGGGCTGGTGGCGGTGGCGTGCGCGGTGAACGCGGAGCGCCGGTCCCTGGAGGACATCGCGCGTCCGCCGACGGCCGCGGCGGCGGAAGAGGATCGGCGGAAGAGGAGGGGAGCGGCCCGGCGAAGACGTCCGCGTAGCTCAGCGCCCCACCGACACGGCCGTCACCGCGCTCGCCACGAAGGCGGCGCCCCCGCACACGGCCACCGCCCATCCCACGCAGCGCGCCCTGAGCCCCTGGTAGCGCCGCTCGTACTCGTCCCGCAGGGACACACACCGGGCGGCGATCCGTTCGAGGTCCTGCCGGGCGCGCCGCAGGCTGTCGTCGACGTAGTGGCGCTCGACCTCGTCGCGCTGGCACGTGGTCAGCCAGTCCATGCGCCCGGTGAAGTCCCGCGCCCGCTGCTCGGCCTCCGCGATCCTGGCCCGCCACAGCAGGTAACCCTCCACCTCGTTGCCGAGGTCTCCGCCGGCTCCCGGCCGCGGTCCGCCGCCCACCCGGTGCCCCGGGTCGGTCATGAGTGGACGCCGTGGGCCTCGGCCTCGGCCAGGGCGATGTCGGGGTGGTGCAGGTCGAACGCCGGGGACTCGCTGCGGATGCGGGGGAGGGTGACGAAGTTGTGGCGCGGGGGCGGGCAGGAGGTCGCCCACTCCAGCGAACGGCCGTAGCCCCACGGGTCGTCGACGCCGACCGGCTTGCCGTACCTGGCGGTCTTCCACACGTTGTAGAGGAACGGCAGGATCGACAGGCCGAGCAGGAACGAACCGATCGACGAGACCGTGTTCAGGGCGGTGAAGCCGTCGCTCGCCAGGTAGTCGGCGTACCGGCGCGGCATGCCCTCGGCACCGAGCCAGTGCTGGACCAGGAAGGTGCCGTGGAAGCCGACGAACAGCGTCCAGAAGGTGATCTTCCCGAGCCGCTCGTCGAGCATCTTCCCGGTGAACTTGGGCCACCAGAAGTGGAAGCCGGAGAACATCGCGAAGACGACCGTGCCGAAGACCACGTAGTGGAAGTGGGCGACGACGAAGTACGAGTCGGAGACGTGGAAGTCCATCGGCGGCGAGGCCAGGATGACGCCGGTCAGACCGCCGAACAGGAACGTCACGAGGAAGCCCGTGGCCCACAGCATCGGGGTCTCGAACGACACCGAGCCCTTCCACAGGGTGCCGATCCAGTTGAAGAACTTCACCCCGGTCGGGACCGCGATCAGGAAGGTCATGAAGGCGAAGAAGGGGAGGAGCACACCGCCGGTGACGTACATGTGGTGCGCCCACACCGTCACGGACAGGCCGGCGATCGCGATGGTCGCCGCCACCAGGCCCATGTAGCCGAAGACCGGCTTGCGGGCGAAGACCGGGAACACCTCGGTCACGATGCCGAAGAACGGCAGCGCGATGATGTACACCTCCGGATGGCCGAAGAACCAGAAGAGGTGCTGCCAGAGCAGCGCTCCGCCGTTCGAGGCGTCGAAGACATGCGCCCCGAATTTCCGGTCCGCCTCCAGGGCGAACAGCGCGGCGGCGAGGACCGGGAAGGCGAAGAGGACCAGGGTCGCGGTCAGCAGCACGTTCCAGGTGAAGATCGGCATCCGGAACATGGTCATGCCCGGCGCCCGCATGCAGATGATCGTGGTGATGAAGTTGACCGCGCCGAGGATGGTGCCGAAGCCGGAGAAGGCCAGCCCCATGATCCACAGGTCGGAACCCAGTCCCGGCGAGCGGACCGCGTCCGACAGCGGCGAGTAGGCGAACCAGCCGAAGTCGGCCGCACCCTGCGGGGTGAGGAAGCCGCCGACCGCGATGGTCGAGCCGAACAGGTACAGCCAGTAGGCGAACATGTTCAGCCGCGGGAACGCGACGTCGGGGGCGCCGATCTGGAGCGGCATGATCCAGTTCGTGAAGCCGGCGAACAGCGGCGTCGCGAACATCAGCAGCATCACCGTGCCGTGCATCGTGAACGCCTGGTTGAACTGCTCGTTCGAGACGATCTGCAGTCCCGGCCGGGCCAGCTCGGCGCGCATCAGCAGCGCCATCACGCCACCGATCAGGAAGAACGCGAACGACGTGGCGAGGTACAGCGTGCCGATCGTCTTGTGGTCGGTGGTGGTCATCCACTTCACCACGACGTTGCCGGGCTGCCGGCCCCGCAGCGGGACCTCGCTGTCGTAATGGGGGACGGCCGAGGGCTCGGGCTCGTTGAGAACGGTCACCGGTGTGTGTCTCCAGACGCTCCATGGCGTGATCCTCCGGCCATCCTGGCTGCTGGCGACCGGCGGAGAAGGCCCTGAGCCGCCCGCATACGGCCGAACGGGCGGCCAGGACCCACGGGTGGAGCAAGCGCACCGCGCACTACCCCTCCCGGCGCCCCCGCCTCCGCAGCAACAGCAGCCCGCCCGCCAGCGCCGCGACCCCCGTCGCCGCCGCCCACCCGACGACGTCCCCGGACCCGGTGGCGGCGAGATCGTCCCCCTTGCCCGTGGCCGAAGGGGACGCCCCCGGCGCAGCCGTAGCCGTAGCCGCAGCCCCGGACGCCGATGCCGATGCCGATGCCGATGCCGATGCCGATGGCGTCCCGGATGCCGCCGGACTCGGCGACGCCGACGCCTCCCCCTCGCTCACCCGCTCCCGCGTGAACGCCAGCGTCCCGAAGCCCAGCTGGTCGTACCCCCCGCTGTTCGGCCCGTAGTCGCCGCCCCCGCCCTCCGGCGCCGCCTTCGCCGCGATCCGGGTGACGTACGTCGCCGACATGCCCCGCCGCCTGGTGTAGTGGTTGGCGATCATCGCCCAGATGGGACGGGTCATCGACGGATCGACGCCCGCCGCGGCCGTCACCGTCTCACTCCCCGACCATCCCCCGATCGCCCCCTTGCGCCGGGTGCTCGCGGTGAACGGCACCTGCCCGCCCAGGCTCCACTTGGCGACGTACTGCGCCCCCTTGAGGAACCGGCTGTCGTCGTAGCCGTACAGGTCGGTCCCCTGGTTCCACGCCATCTCGCAGAGCGTGCCCATCAGACCCACCCCGAGCAGCGCGTGCCCCTGGTCGCGCCCCACCTCCAGCCACTCGCCCAGCCCGTCGTCGTACACCACCGGAACGGCGTTGCGGATCGCCCCGAGCCCGGCGCCGTGCTTGAAGTAGTCGACGGCGCGGGCGACTTGCGCGCCGTCGTCGCAGAAGATGCCGGTGGCGAGGACGCAGGCCATGTTGGCCAGGTCCCAGTTGGTCCAGTAGTTGGAGACGACGGCGCCGTTGTGCCGGACGAGGAAGTCGTCGCTCACCGCGCCGAAGAGCCTGCTCAGCATCTCCTGGAAGCGGGCCAGCTCGAAGTCCCCGTGGTCGCGGACGAGTTCGGCGGCGTTGGCGAACTGGTAGCCGTACAGCCCGGCGGCCAGGAACCGGTCGGCGGAACCGTCGACCGCGGTGAGCGTGGCGGACCAGGCGTTGAGGACGGCGACCGCGGTGTCGGCGTACGCGCTCTCGCCGGTCACGTGATAGCGCAGGGCGTTCTGGTAGGCGGCGTGGATGTCGTTGTAGAGGAGCGAGTAGTTCTCCGGGGTGCCCGACCCCCGGTACACCACGGCCTGCGGCCGCGCCTGCCAGCCGGTCTGCGCGTGCCGGTTGGCGGTGAGCTTCGCGAACCCGGCCGTGTAGGGCGCGTCGCCGGCCTTCACCTTGGCGGCCATCCGGTCGAGGTCGGTACGGGTGTGCAGCAGGCCGGGGTGGGCGAAGCTCCCGGCTCCGGCTCCGGCTCCAGTTCCGGCGGCTCCAGTTCCGGCTCCGGTCCCGGCGGCGGCCGCGGGAGCGCCCACCGCGGCGGTCCCGGTGGCGGCCCCCACCACCGCTCCCGAGGCCTTCAACATGGTCCGGCGGCTGATCTGTCGAGTCACGTGCATGCCCTGGGAGACGGACCGGCACGGCCTCGATAACAGAAACCGGGGGAGCCGGTCAGGCGCCGGTCGTCGATCCCGGCCGCACGATCATCAGCACCGTCACGGCGGCCCACAGCAGGTTGAACACCCCGGTGTACATGGCCAGTCGGGCGGTCATCTGCCGCGTACCGCCGCCCGCCCCGGCCTCCACCAGCGCGCTCTGCCGGGGCAGTACCAGTGCGGCGAGGACGAGCGCCGCGAGCGCGGTGAGTGCGATCGACGTGATCAGCCAGGCGCTGCCGAGCACATGCATGGTGCCGGCCGTGGCGAACCCGAACACGGGGACGACGACGCCGACGACGGCGTACACCTGGCATATCCGGTGCAGCAGCTGGACGGTCCCGGCGGCCCGGACGTCGTCCGGTGCCTCGATGGCGCGCCGGGCGGCCGGCGGGAACATGCTGGCGGCGACGGTGACGGGACCGATCGCGACGATCGCCGCGAGGACATGGACGGCGAGGAGGAACTTGGTCACGGCGACGACCGTAGGCGGCCGGATGATCGCGCAGAAGCGGCAGTACTGCCACCCTTCGACGGATTCTCGCCAGTACGGCAGGTGTCACCCTGCGTGAACAGGGCCGCTGGTTGGCGAAAACCCGTCGAACGGCTACGTTCCTGCCATGCACACCGTCGCCGTACTCGTCCTGGACCAGGTCATCCCGTCCGACTTCACCGTGCCGATCGACACCTTCGGCTGGGCCCGGCTGCCCGACGGCCGGGACGCCTACCGGGTGCGGGTGTGCGGGCCGGCGGGCGAGGTGACCGCGGCGGGCGGCGCGTTCACCGTGCGGGCGGCGTACGGGCTGGACGCGCTGGCCGAGGCGGACACGGTCATCGTGCCCGGCGTCGCGGACACCGCCTTCGTGCTGCCGCCCGAGGTCGCCGGGGCCCTGCACGCGGCGGCGGCGAACGGGACCCGGATCGCGTCGGTCTGCGTCGGGGCGTTCGTCCTCGCGGCCACCGGCCTGCTCGACGGCCTGCGCGCCACCACGCACTGGGCCGCGGCCGACGCCCTGGCCGCGCTGCACCCGCGCGTGGACGTCGACCCGAACGTCCTGTACGTCGACAACGGCCAGTTCCTGACCTCGGCGGGCGCGGCCGCGGCCATGGACATGTGCCTGCACATGGTCCGCCGGGACTACGGCTCGGCGGTCGCCGCGCACACCGCCCGGATGTCGGTGATGCCGCTGGAACGGGAGGGCGGCCAGGCCCAGTTCATCGTCCACGACCAGCCACCGGCCCCGGCCGGCGCCACCCTGGAGCCGCTGCTGGCCTGGCTGGAGGACAACTGCGGCCGCGACCTCACCCTGGACGAGGTCGCGGACCGGGCCGGCATGAGCACCCGTACCCTCAACCGCCGCTTCCGCGACCAGACCGGCACGACCCCGCTGCAGTGGCTGCACCGGGCCCGGGTGCGCAGGGCCCAGCACCTGCTGGAGACCACCGCCCACCCCGTCGAGCGCATCGCGGCCCAGTCGGGCTTCGGCTCCCCGACAGCCTTCCGGGAACGTTTCAGGAGGGTCGTCGGCACCAGCCCCCAGGCCTACCGCCGGGCCTTCCGTACCTCGGACGCCACCGCGGGCGCCGCCACAGGCACCACCACCGCAGCCGCCGCCACAGGCGCCACCGCGGGCGCCACTTCGGGCGCCTAGGCGACGGGGTTCAGGCGCGCCGGTCCGCGACGGCCCAGGACGCCAGCGCCACCGCCCCGGCCACCCCGAGCACGGACGGCCAGGCGCCGACCTTCTTGGCCAGCGGATGCGACCCCGCGAACGCGGCGACGTACGCGGCGGACAGTGCCCCGGCCGCCTTCCCGCCCGCCCGCTGCCGCCACTGCTGCGCGGCCGCGGCCCCGGCGACGGCCAGCACGGCTCCGCCCAGCGGCCGCTGCTTCGTCCACCGGGCCACGCCGTACCCTCCGACGAGCCCACCCGCGGCGATCACCGAACTGGGAACCCTGGCCATGCCTGTCTCCTTCTGCCGCCTTCGGTCCGGCTGCCGCCTTCGGTCCGGACCTCCCGAGGCTAGCCCGGCGCCGCCCGCATCCGGCGAACCTGAGTCGACCCCTGTCAACTCGGGTCGGCCCGACGCCGCCGGCGGGCCTAGGACCGCCACTGGGGGCTGAGCGCGATCGCGCGGAGCTGCTTCATGGTCAGGGCCGGGGCGGAACGGGTCGCGGCGGACTGCTGGGAGCCGGAGTTGAAGGCGCTGATCACCACGCGGAAGCCGTCGGCGCGCATGGTGTCGACGGTCCACATGACGACCCCGGCGCCGCCCTTCTCCCCGGGCTGCTTCCGCTCGGCGACCCTCGTCCCGTCGGCGAGGGTCTCGGACCCGGCCCCGAACAGCTGCTTCGCGACGTCGGACATGCCCGGCTGCACGTTGATCTGGACGAGGCTGCGCCCCTTGCCGTCGTCGACCACGACGTAGGTGAACTGGTCGTCGTCACCGCTCCCGTGCCCCACCACCTTCAGCCCCTTCGGGACGAGCGAGGCGAGAGTCTGCCGGATCGCCCTGCCTCCCCCCTGCGCCATGGGCGGTTCCTGGGTCTGCCGGGGGTCCTCGGGAATGGCGTCGACGACCCCGCGCCACTCCTGTGCGGCCGCCAGCTCCTTCAACTGGTCGACTGACAGCGGCGGTTCGTCCCGGCTGACCGGCAGGCCCTTCTCGGCCGGGGAGTTCCACTCGCTGATGGAGACGTGGTGGCCGTCCGGGGTGACGAGGTCCGCCGTCCAGAGCTTGGTGTCCACCCGCCGGTCGGGATACTCGTACCTCTTGACGACGGTGACGACGGACGCGTCGGGCATATGGCGGGTGACGCAACTGTCGTACGGGACATAGACCTTGTCCGGGCACAGGACGGCCTGCAGGGCGGCGTACCCGCCCGGCAGCACCCGGTTGACGGCGACGCTGACGGCGCCGGGGCCGCGCCCGTCGTCGAACACGACCTGCGCGTACGGCGCCACGAGCGGCTCGCTCGCGTCGACACCCCGCCCCTCCGCCCTGCCGAACTTCCCCTTGGGCAGCAGCTTCTCCAGGGTGCTGATCATCTCGTCCGAGGTGATGGCGCGGGCGGTGGGGGAGGACGTGGGGTGCGGGGTGGTGCGTACGGCGGAGGGGGGCCGCGGCTGTCCGGACGGCGACCCGCTCCAGGGCACCAGCAGCCCCCCGCCGACCCCGGCGAGCGCGACCCCGGCGGCGCCGCCCAGCACGGTCGTGCGGCGCCGCAGCCGTAGCCGCCGCCCCCGCACCGTACCGGCGGCGACGAGCGCGCCCCGGTCGGTGTCGAAGGTGTCGCCGGCGTCGTGCAGGGCGGCGGCGAGCCGCGCCTCGAAGGCGCGCTCACTGCTGCCGTCGCCGTCGCTGTAGCTGTCGTTGTGCTGCTGCTCCACGGGCATGACGAACCACCGTCTCCACAAGGTCGATGTCAGGGGCGGGCGTATTCGGCGAGGTCCTCGCCCAGCAGCTCGCGCAACCGCCCGAGGGCGCGCACGCACCGCGTACGGACGGCGGCCGAGCTCATGTTGAGCGCGTCCGCGGTCTCGTGCACCGACCGGTCCTCCCAGTACCGCAGGACGACGACGGCCCGGTCCTTGGCGGGCAGCCGTGCCAGCGCGTCGAGGAGGGTCAGCCGCAGGGAGGGATCGGTGCCGCCGGTATCGGCACCGGTGTCGGCCAGTTCGGGAAACGTGTCCCTGGCCCGCTCCCTGCTGCTGAACCGCCGCCGGTGGGCGAGGAAGGTCCGGGTGAGGACGGTCTGCGCGTACCCGGCGGGGTTGTCGGCGCGGGAGACCCGGCCCCAGCGGACGTAGATCCGCCCGAGGGCCTCCTGCACCAGGTCCTCCGCGAGGTGGGTGTCCCCGGCGGTGAGCAGGCAGGCGGACCGGTACAGATGCCCGGCCCGCGCCGCGGCGAACTCGGCATAGTCCTCCCCAGCTCTCAGACTCATCCGCAAGCTCCCCCGCTCCCCGTCCCCGTCGCCGTCCCCGGCGCTCCGCCGCTCACCTCATTGATGCGGTGGGCCGGGGTAAATGTTTCAAAGGATTCTCAGGGGAAGTTCACGGGTCGCGGCCTATCGTCAATTACGGATTGACGATGAGGGATCGTCAACTTAAAATTGACGCATGAGCCCACTCGACATCAGTCTTGCCGACCTGATCGCCCGACTCGACGAGGAACTCCCCGAAGCCGGTGCACTGGCCCGCGTCAGCGAGGCCCGGCTGCGCGCCCAGACCCTGTCCGACCTCGGTGACCAGCTCATCGACCACTACGTCAGCAAGGCCAAGCAGACCGGCGCGTCGTGGACCGAGATCGGTGACGCCATCGGTGTGTCCAAGCAGGCCGCCCAGCAGCGCCACACGCCCGCCGCGTTCGAGCGGTTCACCAACCTGAACCGGCACAGCATCGTGCTGGCCCAGGAGGCCGCCCGGACGCACAAGCACGACTTGATCGGCACCGAACACCTCCTGCTCGGCCTGCTCGGTGAACCACAGGGCCTGGCGTACGAGGTGCTGGTGGCGAAGACCGGGTCGGAGCAGCGCGTCCGCGACGCGGTCCAGGAGGCGCTGCCGCCGGCCGGGAAGAAGGCACCGCGAGGTCACATCGCGTTCCGGGAGGAGAGCAAGGAGGCCATCGGCCAGGCCCGCCGCGCGTCCGCCGACCTCGGTCACGACTGGGTCGGCACGGAGCACACGCTCCTGGGCCTGGTCCGCGTCGCGCAGAGCCCGGCCGCGCGGATCCTGCGCGACCTCGGCTTCACGTCGGAGGAACTCCACGAGACCGTCAAGACCGAGATCACCCGGCGGCTCGCCGCGCGCGACGGCCGCTGAACGAGTGGTGCCCAGGAGGCCGGAACCTCCTGGGCACACAAGCACGCGCGTGTGTCGGCGTGCGGCCGACGGGCCGACGGGCCGCGAGGCGTTTGCAGCCGTCAGCCGTCAGCCGTCAGCCGTCAGCCGTCAGCCGTCAGCCGTCGGCCGTCAGCCGTCGGTCGCTGTGACGTCCGCGGCGTACACGAGGGCGACCCGGTGGTTGTACTGGATGGTGTACATCGCCTTGCCGCCGGTGACGACCGTGCCGCTGGACGGGAAGAAGTCGTCCGTGAGGGACGGCGCCGTGGTGGCCACGTACGCCTGACCGGCCGGGACGGTGTACATGCTCAGCGCGGCCTGCGTCGACGGCGACAGACCCGCGGGGTACTCGGCGGCGTCCGGGTAACTGGACCCGTACACCGCCACCGCCGAGTCGCCGGCCGCCGAGATCACCTTCACGCCGTGGGCGGGCGCGGTGTTGCAGCCGTGCGGGTTGTAGAACCACACCTTCGAGCCGCTGTACCAGACGGCCGTCCAGTCGCCGTCCTGGTCGGCGACCACGAACTGCTGCCCCGCCGCGGCCGTGCTGCCCCAGTCGTTGATCCGGTCGGTGCCGGCCGCGCCGGGGTGCAGCGCCTGGTCCCCGAAGAGGGGCGCGGTGTCGCTGGGCGCGGTGCGCAGGTAGACGAAGTCCGACGCCTGCTGCGTCTCGGTGCAGGCGGTGGTGGCGCCGGTCGGGTCGTCGGAGGGGCAGATCTGCACGGTCTGGAGGTTCTTCTCGAACCGGGGAGCGATGGTCACCACCGAGCCGACGGGACCGACCCCGTGCCGCCCGGTGTGCACTCCGAGCAGGTCCATGAGGTGGTTCCAGTCCCAGGACGGGCCCGGGTCCCAGTGCATGCCGGAGACGAGGGACGACTTCGGCCCGGCGACGTTGTCGTGGCCGATGATGTGCTCGCGGTCCAGCGGTATGCCGAACCGGTCGGCGAGGTACTTCACGAGGTCGGCCGTGGCCTCGTACTGCGCCTCGGTGTACCAGGTGGCACCGTGCGCGGCGTAGCCCTCGTGCTCGATGCCGATCGAGTGCATGTTGGTGGAGTAGTTGCCCGCGTGGAAGGCGAGGTCCTTCGTCGGCACCATCTGCGTCACCGCGCCGTCCGAGGACCGCATGACGTAGTGCGCGGCGGACCCGCCCGGCTGCGTGAAGAGGTTTACGGCGGCGTCGTACGACGTCTCCGTGTCGTGGATGACGATGCTGTCGATCCGGATGCCGTTGGCGGGCCGGTTGGAGACCTGCCCGTTGGACGCCGACGCCGGCACGAACGTACAGGCGACGGTGGCCGGGCACTCGGTGCCGGTGTCCGCCGCGGACTTCAGGTCCAGAGCCTTCAACTGCGCGGTGGCCGGGTCGACATCGCTGTCGGCCGCCAGCGTCACGTGGGCGCCGTCGGCCGTGGTGCGCCCGGCCCCCTTCTTGATGGTGGCGAACACGCGCCCGGCGAAGGAGGCGGCGCCCTGCCGCTCGGTGGCCTGGCTGTAACGGGCCACGGCCCCGTACCAGTTGCCGGGATCGGCGGAGGCCTTCGTGCCGGACCCGGTCACGTCCTCCTGGTAGGAGGCGAGCAGCGCCGCACCCCCACGGATGTTGGCCGCCGGATCGGTGCGCAGCTCCGCCACCGACAGCCCGGTCAGCTTGGCGGCGGCCTGGAGGGTGTGCAGCGCCGGCGCGGCGGCGAGCTTCGCCAACTCCCCGCGCCCCGCGGCCCCCGCGTCGCCGCCGGCCATCATCGCGGGCGTGACGTCCGTGAGATGCATCGGCCCGTACCCGCCGTCGGTGCTGTGCTGCCCGGCATGCGTGTCCCAGGCCGACTCCTGGTACGCCACGGCCAGCAGCACCTGACGCGGCACGTGGTACGCGTCGGCGGCGGCCGTGAACTCCTGCTGCAGCGTGCTGTTCACGGCGCCCGCGGCCGTACCCGCGGCCGCCCCGGCGGCCAGCGCCGGCACCGGCACACCCGCCCCGCCCAGCACGGCGAGCGCGGCAACGGCGGTCAGCGCGGCCGGACGGCGACGCTTCGACGCGTCTGCGCGTCTGGAATTGCTTGAACTCATGAAAAGTCCCCGGACCTCGGAGGATCAGATGGCGGAATGGAGGATGCGTACGACGGGCCATCGGTTCATCGACCGCCCCGGTACGCACACGGCCCCGCGCCCTACGCGGGGCTCCGTCCGTCGACGCCTGAAAGTGGATGATCCCCCTCAGGGCGAACGTGCGTCAACTGCCGTCGAAAACGGGGTACTTGTGTATGTGGAGCTGTGGTGAAGGGCGTCACCCGGCGGGCGACGTTTCCGTGAACACCACGTCCGCGACGGGTGCCGCCTGCCTTCTCGGGCCCCTCGACAGGAACCGGCCCGGGCCAACCCCTGCCAACCCCTGCCAACCCCTGCCGGCCCGGCCCGCCCGGCCCGCCCGGCATGAGACAGTCGGGCACAACCGGTCACCGAGCCCCGCCGAAGAGAAGAGCATCATGAGAGCGCTGCCCGCCGTCACCGACCGCAAAGAGTTCGACGCCCTGGTCGTCAGGACCGACTACGAGGACGACCGAGCCTGGCAGGACGTGACGGCGGAGCTGCTGGCGCCCTGGGGAGACGGCGCGTACGAGGCATGCGTCCACTTCGTCGACGACCCGGCCTGGGCGGACGCGGCCGCCGCCGAGATACTTCCCGCGGTCTCCGCCGACGAGAACCTCGCCGTGGTGTTCCTGGCCGACCGCACGACCATGCGGACCGGGAGCCACCCGCTGCTCGCGGTCACCACCCTCACCCGCGAGGAATGCGTGGACGACGAGGACTACGAGCAACTGACCGAGTTCGGCACCGAGTTCCGTACCGTCCCGGCAGGCGTCCACGACATCCACGCGAACCTGAGCATCGGCAACCTGGGCTTCGAGGAGTACGCGGCGTGGGCCCACGACGACGGCGAGGGCGTCTACCGGTCCTTCTGAGGCGAACTGCCCGAGCACCCCGCCGACGGCGTCAGGACCAGGTCCACGCCTGGTTGCCGTTGCCGGCGCAGCTCCACGCCTGGATCCGCTGGCCGTCCTGGCCGGACGTGGCGGCCTCCGCGTCCAGGCAGAAGCCGTCCGGAAGACTGACCAGGGCCTGACCCCCGTCCGGCCCCGAGGCGCCGAGCCTCCACCGCTGTCCGGGCAGCCCGTCGCAGGCCCTGCCGTGGATTCCGTGGCCGTTCTGGCCGGAGCCGGCGCTGTCGGCCTCCAGACACAGGCGGCTGCCCCGGTTGACGACGATGTACTGCGCGTCCCGCCCCGGAACGGCGTACAGCGCCCACTTCTGTTTGGCGACGTCCGCGCACTCCCAGATCCGGACGTCCGTGCCGTCCGCACCGGCACCGAGGCAGCGGGGGCCCGGCGCGCCGTTGATGATCTCGGTCACGGTGACCGCGCCGGACCGCACCGGACCGCGCGGGCCGTAGAGCAGCCTCTTGGTCTCCGGGCCGACCTTGCCGTCGACATCGGTTCCCGTCGCGGTCTGGAAGGCCTTGACGGCGGCGCGGGTCACGGCGTCGAAGTCCCCGTCGACCGGGACGTACAGCCCGTGGGCGTTGAGCAGGCTCTGCAGGAGGGTGACGCACGCGGCCGAGGTCCCGGCGGCGATCTCGTCGGGACAGGGCGCGGACCGCAGGTCCGAGACCGGGGGGTGCTGCGACGGCGCCTTCGTCGAGCCGGCGGCCGTCGGCTCCTTGCTCGTCGAGGCCGTCGCGGAAGGGGAGCCCGACGCGGAGCCCGACGCGGACGGGGTGCCGGGCGGCGCGGCCGGATCGCCGGTCGCGGAGAGGGCGGACGGCGGCACGGAACCGGCGGCCGCGGGACCGCCCCGCCCGGACAGCACCGCCACGGTGACGCCGCCGCCGATCAGGACGGCAGTCGCCGCCACCGCTCCCACCAGTGCCCTTCCGCGCTTGCGACGGCCCTCGGCCGTGCCGGGCACGGTGGCCGGTCCGACGGGCGGATGCGTCGGCGGCGGCACGGCGGCGAACGCCCCGCCCGCAGACCGAGCCCCGCCGGTCGCGCCGGTCGCGCCCGTCCCGCGCACCCCGCCACTCCCGCGCGATGCCCGCGCCGGTCGGGTCGGCCGCGGCGGTCGGGTCGGCCGCGCCGGCCGGGTCGGTGCGGGGACCGGTGCCGCGAGCTGATGCCCGATGGCCGTCCGGAACACCTCGTCCGGTGCGGGCCGGGACTCGGGATCCTTGTCCAGACAGGCGCGCACGAACGCGCCCAGCTCCGGATCCGCGGCCGTCACCTTGCCGAGGACCTCCTCCCGGGGCGGGTCGAAGGCGACCCGGTGCAGGACGTCGACCCCCGTCCCCTCGCCGAACGGCGGTGTCCCCGCGACCGCGTACGCCAGGGTGGAGGCCAGCGAGAAGACGTCGGACGCGGCCGTCACCTCGACGCCCCGGACCTGTTCCGGGGACATGAAGGCGGGCGTGCCCACGTTCTGGCCCGTGACGGTGATCGAGGTGGCGTCGGTGGCCTGGACGATCCCGAAGTCGATGACGCGGGCCCCGTCGGCCGCCAGGATCACGTTGGACGGCTTGAGGTCGCGGTGGACGATGCCCTGCCGCCACACCGCCTCGACCGCCCGCGCCAGGTCCGCCACCAGCCGCCAGGCGGCCTCCGCGGCCATCGGCCCGCGCGCGTCGACGGCCTCGGCGAGTGTGGGCCCCGGTATGTACTCGGTCGCCACCCACAGCAGATCCCCGTCGGTGCCGCTGCCCAACAACCGTGCGGTGTGCGCTCCTTGGACCCGCCCCAGGGCGCTGACCTCGCGGTCGAACCGCTTGCGGAAGAGCGGATCCTCCGCGTACTCGGGCCGCACCACCTTGACGGCGGCCCGCCCCGCACCTCCACCGGCGTCCCGGCCCAGATAGACCCGTCCCATCGCACCGCTGCCCAGCACCGAGACCAGCACGTACGGGCCGACCCGCACGGGATCGCTCTTCCGCAACGGGACCGGAGGGGGCGGTTCCATACCGGCCGCCGCGTAGGCCATCGCATCGGACCCGCTGCGGTAGTGGTCAGGCATGGCAATCCAGGTCTCTCGCGTGCCGCATGAGATCGCGAGAATAACGCAACAACCCTTCGACAAAGCCCTGTTGCCCTCGATCCTGCCCGTGCGGTCAGAGCCGATCCCACGAGCCCGGCCCCGACCCCGACCCCGGCCGACGAGAGCCGGCACCGACACGGCCGTCCCGCAGGGGCCTCGGACATACGAGACCCTCCACGCCGCTTGCCTTCTCGTGATCCCTGCGCGTCAATGTGGCCGACATCCGACGCGACGTCGGGAACGCGAGTCCTCCACAAGGGGAGTGATCATGAGACGCAGCAAAGGGAAGTTACGCACCGCGGTGATCGCCACCGCCTCCGCCGCACTGCTGGCCGGCACCGTGGCACTGGCTCCCGGGGCGAGTGCCGTGACACCGACCTGGGCCTCGGCCTCCTTCGACTGCGGAACCCTCGGGTCGTCCCCCGCCGATTTCATTGCCACCCAGAACGGCACCGACGCGACGATCACCGTCGAGCTGCCCTCGCTGACCGTCCCCATCGCCGTCCCGGCGTTCTCCGTCCCCGCCACCCTGGTGCTCGTCGACACCAGCACCTGGACCTCGACCACCTTCACCGGAGACCTGAACCCGTACATGGCCGCGGGCGACCCTCTCTACCTGGGCTGGCTCCAGGGCACGGTCACCCCCGGAAGCACCCTGGACGCCATCGCCGGCAGGCTGACGTTCACGCTGTACGGCGTCACGTTCACCTGCCACCCGACCAGCTTCCTGTTCCCCGCACCCTTCCAGTTCTGAGCACCTTCCGCGGCGGCGGGACGACCTGGGCGGCGCTGCGGTGGCGGCGGTTTCCCGGTCTGCCGTACACGGCAGGCCTCAGAGCTTGGGCTCCACGGGAAACGGCAGCTTGTCCGCCCAACTCCCCAGCGCCGCGACCGCGATCTCAGGGCTCGTCGCTGTCGGCATCGGGCTCAAGACCTGGGCAACTCAAGTCCGGGCATCTGCGGATTCGACAATTGCTGCTTGCCACCGCTCACCCGCAGCCGGAACAGATCGGCTTCAGGCCGACCGGCAGCGTCGAAGGCGTCGACGACTCTCTCAATACGCTCCCACAACCGCACAGGCCCGGCCTCCCGTACCTCCCACCCACCGTCGCGCGGGGTGAGCGACGTGGCAGAGCCATGGACGACGTCGACCAGATGCACGACCTTCCCCACCGTGGTCATCTGGGCGTAGGGCACCGCGCATTGGGCGAGGAAGCGCAGATGGAACGCCTCCGGAGTGGCTGCTGTGATCCGCTCCGGCCCGTACCGCGCCGCCCTAGCCCTCTCCGGCAGCCCCGCTGCCCAGTGGGCGGGGTTCCCGAAGGCCGGAGCGGCGTGGGCCCGAACCGACATGAAGGAGATGGTGCCCGGCAGCAGCGGCCCCTCCGCGCTACCGTCTTCGGCGACCGTGAGAAGCACGCGCGCATAGCCGTACAACCAGCCGGACAGCGTGAGCAGAATCTTTCCGCCCGGCCGGGTCTGCGCGATGAGCGTGTCCGGCACGGAACGGAAGGAACAGGCGGCCACGATCCGATCGAAGCGAGCCTCAGGCCAATAGCCGTACCGTCCGTCCGCCAGAGCCAGGGTTGGCGTGTAGCCGCAGCTGTACAGGGCGTCGGCCGCCCCCGCCAGCCGGTCCGGATCGACGTCGATACTCGTGGACCTGGCCACTGTCGAGGCGACTTCCGGAAACCCGGAGCAGGCCTGTGAGTACGCGGGCAGGGCCCTCGATCAGCTGGCGGTCACCTGGTACGCGACCGGCATGGACCGGGTGCGAGAGGTACGCCGGGCACTCGCTCCTCACCAGGCCGAGCGTTGCGTACGAGACCTCGACGACCGTCTGTACGACTGGTCGACGACCCTCAGCGCACTGGGCCGTTGAACTGCTGGACTAGTTCGGAGAGTTCGAGCAGCCCCTCGATCCGGAAGGTCGGCAGCTCCCTGGCCGCCGGTTCGCTCCACTGGATGGTGGCCCAAGGCCCGCGGCGCACGAGGGCGGTGTGCATGCCGGCCTGCCGGGCGGGACGGATGTCGTTGTCGCAGCGGTCCCCGACGTACAGGATCTCGTCCACGTCGAACGGCACGGCATCGCCGACCCGCTTGAAGAACTCCGGGTCGGGCTTACTGGCCCCCCAGTCGTCCGACGTACCGATCAGATCGACGTCGTCGGAGAACAGCTCCCGCAGAATCCGACCTGCCCGGACGGTCTGGTTCCCGGCGATCCCGAGCCAGAGCCCGCCCGCCCGGAGAGCGGCAAGCGCGGGCCTGACGTCCGGGTAGAGATCCTCCTCCCCGAAGGACTCCGGCTGCCCGGCAGCGGCCCGCTTCTCCCGCTCTTCGTAGAGGTCGAACCCGGGCCGGAACTCCTGGAAGAGCTCCCGGTAGTCCCGTCCTTGCGCGATCACGGCTCCGAACATCGCGTGGAAGGTGTGACGCGGCACGCCTAGCCAGTCGGCCCAGGTCCCGTACTCCAGGGTCTCGTCTACCAGGCACTCACCTACGTCGAAGACGACTGCGCGGATCATGGAGGAAGAGTATCGGGGTGCAGTTCGACTGGCCTCTGCAGGACACCGAAATTCGGTGCCGCTAGGCGAGCACGGGGCAATCTACGCAACGGAAGCCTCGTGACCTGCCGTTCGAGATCGTGGGGTTGTCGAACTCGGAGAATCCGCCGCTGTCGTTTCGATACACGATGCCAATCCCGTGTTCGGCGAGAAGGTCCCGGAGATCTTCACGGGGAAGTGATGGCGTCAATACCATGAAGTGGAGGGATTGATCGTGGACGAGTTCCCTCATGTAGTGCCGAGCGTTGAGGAGTTGAGCAAGAGCCTGATTGATGGACTCGCTTGCTGCGCTGGCCGTCGGCTCGTATACCGTGTTGTTTGTTTGGTTGTAGAGGTCGAACGAAAGTTGAGACGTCGAGTTCCGCATCGATAGTTCGAGTTGAACGAGGGGGTGCCCGGCTGCAGTTTCGCGCTCTTCGAAGGCTTCCGCTAGATCATCGCGGGCTGCTTCTATCTGGGTAGCGTAGGTTGGCTGCTGGCGTTGCCGTCGCTGCCGCCGGTATGCCCGATCGCGGCGTCCGCCGGTCCGATTGAATCGAAATCTAGAAGTGGGAGTTGGCTGCAGAGTGTCGGAAGTCTCCCGAATGAAAGAGCCGATGGGGCGTAAGCGGAAGACGATGACGCTGCGATCCTGACTTAGTTCATCCTTGGCTTCGCGTATCTCGAATGGCGTGCGTTCGTCAAGTCTAAACCTCCCTATATATCTATGTGTGCGAGTGTCGCTACCTGGCACCTTGCCTACAGCTATGAAAAGGTGCAGGGTGCGCCCCTTGCTCGCATGGTCGAGGATTGCGGCGTTCCCGCCGTTGAGGGTTTGGTCGCCCTGCTTCCCGGCTCCGGTGTACGTGAATATGGGGCCGATGTCGTCATCTTCGGCGAGCCATCCGTCGCGATACCCGTAGCGCTCACCGATCTTGCTGTCGGAAAACAGCAGAACGTTCCTTTTCTCCGCTGCTGGGCAGATTCCGGCGTAGCCACTGCCGCCGAGTACGGGATGGATTTGCGCGCGTGTGAGGATGGCGCCGGGCTGAAACCCTGGTGTGGGTGTTGTCATGAGTCGAGGCTAATGGTTCTCGCGCACACGGTGTGCCGGGAGCGATCGAGGTTGCTTCGAGAGGCGTTGTGGTGGCAGGTGGGTACGGGCGAGGATGGTGCAATGAGTGACGCAATAGGCACCGTCGTCTCGGGCGTTATCGCCTTCGCAGCCGCAGTCATTGGGGCTGTGATCGCTGGCAGGTATGCCAAGCGTGGAGCGGAAGTCGGCGGACGTAATGCAGTTGAGGCTGCGCTGGCACAGGTGCATGGGCAGGCGGCGGCAGAGCACTGGCAGTGGGTGCGTAGCCAGCGGCATCAGTCCTACGCGGCCCTCATTGCGGCTTATGCGGCTCTAGATGATGTATTCGCCCGTATTACACCTGAAATCCTTAATGGGCAGGGGCTCGATGGAACGACAAGTCGCGAGGTGCATGAGCGAACGCTGGAACTCCAAGCCAAAACCAGCCTATTGGCGCTGTGGGGGCCAGATGAGGCTAATTCGTTGGCCTATGCGCTCACCGAAAAGTCAGTGGAGGCGACGCGTACCTTGCTGCATATGAGGAACGCGAGTTCCTCGAGCCCGGGTGCGGGTTGGGCCATGTTTGGTCGGGTTAGGGGTGAGATGGTGGAGGCTTATGCCAGCTTCCTCCAGCGGGCCGGTGAGATTGTCCGTGATCCCCGGCAACCGGTCAGCTAGCGGTTTTCTGACTCTATGCGGGCTAGGGTCTGTATGAAGCCCTGCCATGCAGCGTTGTTCACTATGAGCTGCGGTCCCAAGGCAACCTTGGAGTCGCGTACTGCGATTGCCTTGGCGAGTGCTGCCACTTCGAGGCACTCGCCCCCCATGCCGTTGCTATAGCTACTTTTGCGCCACTGGGTGTTGGACGATGACATCATCGGGAATGCTCCTCCAAGAGTCTAGTGATCAGTAGGGCTGAACGTTGAGGGCTGAGCGCCAGGGCCCTTAGGTGATCAAACGCCTTCGCGTAAAGGGCCACATCCTCGCGTTCTTCGAGGTATACCGAATCGGTGAGCCCCTCTCGGTAGACCAAATCGGGGTCCTCATGCTCTGGGAATCCGAGGATCGTGTATGACCCGGTGGTGGGATAGGCGCCCGCATCGAACGGCAGGATCTGAACGGTCACGTTCTTCAACTTGCTGATTTCCAGCATACGTTCGAGCTGACGGATCATGACCTGCCGGCTGCCGACGACGTGCTCCAGCGCACTCTGATGGACAACGGCCCATAGGTCGGGCGCGCCCTCGCCGGTGAGTAGCTCCTGGCGGCGCATCCGGACGTCGACCATGCGCTGAACGTCCTCCGAAGTGTGGTCCACCCATGCGCGGCACTGCTCGGCCGCGTACTCGGCTGTTTGCAGTAGGCCTGGAACGAACTCTGCTTGATAGCTGCGCAAGTTGGAGACGGCCTGCTCTAGGCCGACATACACGGAGAACCACGCCGGGATCGCATCGCTTTGGGCGTGCCACCACCCCTTTGTCTTGGAGCTTCTGGCAAGCGACTTCAGGAGATCGCGTAGCTCCTCAGGGGTCGCGTAGAAGCGGCAGAGCGCATCGACATCTGAGGCTTGGACGCGCCCCTGGCCTGTCTCCATGCGGCTGACCTTGGAACTGCTCCAGTCCAGCTCTTTGCCCACCTGGCTACAGGTGAGGCCGCTCTCCTCGCGCAGCCGCTTGAGCTCGATCGCAAGTCGGCGACGGCGAGCCGTGGGGGATCCGGCCATGTCAACTCCTCGTGGGTTAGCGGAACATCCATCCCATCGGAAGAGGTGCGAAAGACCAATCACCCTAACGAAGGAATCCCTTCGTGCACGTTGCAGGAAGGGATTCCCCGCTGCGAATCTGTCACTGGGAGTCATCGTGAAGTGTCAGTGCGCAACGGTGCGTGTGGAAGGTGAGCAATGGCGATCTACGTAAGCGGGCCTGCCGCACGGGAGCCCTGGCGGCACGAGTTCACTGCCCAGTCGAAGGAAATCACCCAGTTGAGGCGGATGGTGAGGCTCCGGCTCCTCCTGTGGGGGCTGCGTGATCACGTAGACATGGCACAGATTTGCGTATCGGAGCTGGCGACCAACGTCATTCAGCATGTCGGCGAGGGCACACCCGCAACGCTGCGCATGGAACTCAGTGGGCCGCATCTACGCCTGGAGGTTGAGGATCCCGATCCGCGGGCGTTGCCCACACTGCTAGCTGCCAGCGATGTCCTGGAGTCGGGGCGGGGAATGGCGTTGGTCGACGCGGTGACCGACCACCGGTGGGGCGTGGTCCTTCGTGGCGAAACGAAGGTGGTGTGGTGTGAGCTCGCGGTGGGAGCCTCCGCCGACTCTCGGCCGACTAACGGTCCGCGCATCATGCAGGCTGCGGCGATCCTCGAACAGTACGGATCTCGGCCGCTTCGGAGCGGTGGAGACATGGCTGGAGGCGCAGGTCTGTTGAGTCTGGCGGTGGCAGAAGAAGCCGCCATCGCGGTCATGACCGACGTGATGCATTGGTTGCGTGCACACGGCCATGACCCCGACGACGTACTCGACCGGGCCCAGCATCACTTTGAGTCTGAGATCGGTAAACCCTTGTGAGGGCCGTTGATCCTGCTAACCGGCGGCGATGGCAGAGTACGACCACACATCCGCAGGCAACTCGTGGTGCAACTGCCAAGTGATGGCCATGGGTTTGCTGCCCTCATGTCGGACATATGTCGCAGGTCCAAGCAGCATCCACGGTTGGGCTTTGCCGATGTCGGTGTCCTTGTAGCGCCGCATGAACAGCAGCACGTGGCTTCCGCGCTGAGCGTGCTGCTGGTAACGCAGTCCAGTGGGTGAGGTGTCCGCGGTCGTGCTCTGGGACTCCCAGTGGAAGAGAGCAGGGCTCAACGCATAGTCCTTGTACCGGACGGTGGGGGAGAAGTCCTTCTCGTTCTTCTCGAGAGTGATCAGCAGAGCGTCCGTCTGGTTGGGTTCGTCCCACAGGACGCCCTGGGCGAAGGACCCAGGCATCTGCCCGCCAAGGCGAGCGACGCCAAGCGCGGCCAGAATCTCGGAGCGGTTGTACGCGCTGTGGACCTTCAGCGGGATGTGCGCGTGCGGACCCTCCAGGGGGATGGGGAAATGGTCGGCATAGCCCATTACGTGGTTGAGTACCTGGCGCAGTTCGCTACGGAGGGCCCGCTGCTCGCGAAGTGAATCAAGGCCCTCAGCGTAGGAGTTGAAACCACCGGCCTTGTCCCAGAGGTTAAAGAAGAGCATGCGCGCGTACGCAGCGTCCCTCGGATTCAGAGCCTCGTACGACGGGGCGTCATCGCTCAGTAGACGGGTATACGCCTCGGCCCGCTCAAGGTCGTCGACGTGCAGGAATGCATGCACGCGCTTCAACAGGTCTTCCTCGTCCACCTGTTCAGGTAGATCGGCCAGGCCGGCGCGGCGCAAGACGGACGTCCATGAGTTGCTCGACTTGTACAACTCCTTGATCTCGCGGCGACTCTCCCTGAGATAGTCGGCAAGGAACGGCGTGTTGAAGGCCCTGACCTCCTTGGCAAGGGTCTGGACGGTCGCCTTGAGCTGTGTACGGATGTTCTCCAGTACGAGGTCCTTGGACTTGCCCTCAAGGATGATCTGGCAACCGGACGGCAGCAGAGGAAAGTCATGCTCAGCGTGCTCAAGAAGTCGGTTGCGCGACAGGTTCGTCATCGCACGGAACTGCTCCTCAAAGCGGAACTCGGCGCGATGCTGGCCGATGAAGTCAAGCACGGTGAGTACGGGCTTATCGGGCGTGCGGCGCAGGCCTCGGCCGAGTTGCTGAAGGAAGACCGTGGCGCTGTTTGTTGGACGCAGAAGCAGCAGCGTGTCGACGTCAGGGATGTCCAAGCCCTCGTTGAACAGGTCTACGGAGAAGATGACCTGGATCTCTCCGGTCTTGAGCTCGGACAGGATTCGGTCACGGACCTCGGGCTTCGACTCGCTGTCCAAGGCCGCAGCCTTGAACCCTGCTTCCTGGAAGCACTTCGCCATGAAGTGAGCGTGCTTCCTGGTGACGCAAAAGCCGAGCGCCCGCATCTGCGACGGGTCGGACACCTTGTCCCGCACCTGCTTGATGACGATGCGGGCCCTGAAATGGTCGGCGGAGAACAAGTCGCCGAGCTGGCTCTGGTCGTACGATCCCGAACGCCAGTTGAGGCGGGTGAGGTCCGTACCGTCAGGCACACCGAAGTAGTGGAACGGGCAGAGAAGGTCGTTGTCGAGCGCCTCCCACAGTCGCATCTCGGCGGCGATCCTGCCCTCGAAGAACTCATCCTGCACGTTGAGCCCGTCGGCACGCTCAGGAGTGGCGGTCAGACCGAGGAGTTGCTTCGGTTTGAAGTGGTTGAGGACGCGGCGATATGTCGTAGCCGTAGCGTGATGGAACTCGTCGACGACGATGATGTCGAAGTGTTCCGGGTCGAACTGCTCGAGTCTCTGGTCGGTAAGGGACTGGACGCTCGCGAAGACGTGCTCCCAGTCGCGCGGCAGCTCGCCACTGAAGAGGGGTTCGCCGAACGACGCATTGTCGAGCACTTCGCGGTACTTGCGTAGTGACTGCTTCAGGATCTCTTTGCGGTGTGCCACAAAGAGCAGCCGCGGGTACTGCTTGTTGCCCCACTGCTTATGCAGAGAGCGGTAGTCAAGGGCGGCCATGACGGTCTTGCCTGTGCCGGTCGCCGCGACCAGCAGGTTGTGGTGGTGGCCGCGGACCTCACGCTCGACGCGCAGTCGTTCCAACATGTCGGCCTGGTGCGGATACGGCCGAACCTCAAGGCCCGAGAGGCTGATCTTGGAGTCCTGGCTGGGCACCGAACCACCCGCCACGCCCAGAGCTTCGTCCAACTTGCGGGCGTCGCGATCCGGGTCATAAGCCTCAAAGGCGATGTCATTCCAGTACGAGTCGAAGCTGGCCTCGAACTTGGTCAACACGGCCGGTGTGGCGACGGACGACAGGCGGACGTTCCACTCCAAGCCGTCAAGAAGCGCGGCCTTGGAGAGGTTGGAACTGCCCACGTACGCGGTGTCGAAGCCGCTGTTGCGGCGGAACAGCCAAGCCTTAGCGTGCAGGCGCGTCGAGCGAGTCTCATAGTTGACCTTCACTTCCGCGCCGAAGTCACGGACGAGGCGATCGAGGGCGTGCCGGTCGGTGGCACCCATATACGTCGTGGTGATGACACGAATAGGCACGCCACGCTGGGCAGCCTCGCGGAGGGAACTCTCCAGAACACGAATGCCGTACCACTTCACGAACGCGCACAGCAGGTCAATGCGGTCCGCCGTGGCCAACTCGGCGCGCAGTTCGCTCCCGAGGCTCGGATCCTCGGGGGAGTTGGTGATGAGCGCGGTTTCGGACAGTGGTGTAAGCGGTCGTATCGCGTAGACGCCTGGGGCTTCCCTCTCGGCGAGAGCCAGGAGCTGGCGGGGACCCTCGGCTACTAGGTCGACAGCGTCACTGGCTCCGAACTCGGCAGAGCTGGCGGCAAGGGATTCGATGATTTGGTTGGCTACGGCGACGCGTTTGTCATGCGGCAACTGGCTGAGTCGTCGTCCTATAGCCCGGCTGATGTGTCGGGCGAGTACATGGGGTGACGATTCCTCGCTGACCTCGTCATCGATGGCCCTCCAACCAGCAGCACTCAGCTGCTCCATCTGCTCTTGCACGCGCCGGGTGACGAGTTCCTCGTAAACACCCGCGACAGGCTGAGACAGGTCCCCCGGCTGAGCCACGCTGATTCCCCAATCCCTCATGCACAGCAATGACTCTGTTGTAGCAGGTGACGCTGACAGTCCCGAGGGAAGACTTCGGATTCTCTGAAGTTGCCGCTGGGCCGCCCGCTTCTTGGCCATTGTCGCGCCTCCGCTCCCCGCCTCAAGGGCGCTCCCGCTCCGCGTCCGCGTCGGCTGGCGCCGATGGCCCTTCGGGCCACCCTTGACCCGGGTCGCTCCAGCACGGGGTGGAAGCGAGCGGGCGGCCCGGGAAAGTGGGCGGCTTGCTGGGGTGGGCCGAAGGGGTCGGCTGCGTTCCGGGGCGTGGTTGGGGCGCGTCGGGTGCGTGGGGGCACGCCGGGTCGTCTTGGCGGGTGCGGAGGGTGGCTTAAGAGCCGTGGCAGGCGTCGTACGTCTGCTCCAGCCCGCACCAGCAGTCCGACGCCCGCTGCGGCGGCCAAGCCACCGCCCGCCCCCGTGCCGCCAGTGTCGTTGCGTACTGCGGGAGCAGGGTGGTGTCGGACGGGGACGCGCCCTCCGAGGCGGCGAAGGCCTCGTAGGAGGGGACCGTGCCTGTGACGATGCCCAGGTTTCCGGTGCCGGAGACGGAAAGTTCGCGCAGCGAGGACTCTATGGTCGAGAGGTGTCCGGAGTGGGACGGGTACTCCGTGGCCAGGTCGGGGTACGCCGACAGGAGCTCCGTCAGTTCGGGCGCCGGCCAGTGCAGGACCGCCACCGGGAAGGGGCGGGAGAGGGCCTCGCGGTAGGTGCCGAGTTCGGCGCGCAGGCGGGAGATCTCCGCCTCCAGCTCCGCCGGGTTGTCCGAGCCCAGGGACCAGACGCGCTTGGGGTCGTGGAGTTCGTCCAGGGAGACGGGGGAGGAGTGGAGGGTGTCGGCGACGGCGTCCCAGTCGTCGTGGGGGAGGCCGAGCATGCGGCGGACCCGGTGGCGGCCGAAGAGGAGGGGGTGGGTGGCGTACGGGGGTTCGGCCACGTCCGTCAGGAGGAGGGTCGCCGCCTCCGTGAACGTGTCGTGGGCCGCTTCCAGCTCGTCGTGGGATTCCAGGGATTCGGCGACGATCACCCAGGGTCCCGGGTCCCGGGGGGCCGTGGTGCGGATGCCCTCGATGATGGCCCTGGCCTCTGCCTCGTGGTCGTACTCCCACAGGTTCGACGCCTTGAGGGCCCGGACGAGGGGGGCGTCCTCAAGGGTGTCCGGGGTGGCGAGGAGGCGGTCGTAGAGCGCGGTGGCGGCGGGGCGGTCGTCGGCCAGTTCCAGGTGGGCCGCGGCCTGGAGGAGGAGGGCTTCGGCGTCCTCGGGGTAGCGGTCGGCGGTCCGCTCCAGGCGTGCCGCTTCGGCGGTGTGGTCGACGTTCTCGGCAGGCGTGTCGGGGCGCATGAACGACACGGTACTGCCCGGCGGTGACAAAGAAGAGATAGGGATGGGGGGTAGTCGGTGCAGTCGATGCAGTCGGTGGTGAGGGGAGTCGTTCGGTGCAG
Source organism: Streptomyces sp. NPDC008092 (assembly GCF_042957285.1). Classification (NCBI taxonomy): domain Bacteria; kingdom Bacillati; phylum Actinomycetota; class Actinomycetes; order Kitasatosporales; family Streptomycetaceae; genus Streptomyces; species Streptomyces sp. NPDC008092. The sequence continues at coordinate 702,697 of NZ_JBIBHY010000004.1, read as the reverse complement.
TTCGAGTTCGATGGGTGTGTCGTGGAGTGGCGGGGGCCTGCTCCGTACTACTTCGTGCCGGTGCCGGCGGAGGAGTGCGAGGAGGTGCGGGCCGTGGCGGGCATGGCCTCGTACGGGTGGGGGGTCGTGCCCGTTGAAGTGACCTTGGGTGGAGTGGTGTTCGAGACGTCCTTGTTTCCCAGGGGCGGGGGGTATCTGCTGCCGTTGAAGAGTGCAGTGCGGAAGGCGCAGGGGGTGGAGGCGGGGGACGAGGTGCGGGTGGAGATGCGGGTGCGGCTCGGGTAGTCGTACAGCGGTGGCGGGGGCGCGCGCGGTGAGCGCGTGCCCCCGCCACCGGGTCGGGGCGTTCCGGGTCAGATCGTGACGCCGTCGATCTGGAGGGTCTGGACCGCCTTCGCCGCCACCGACACCGCGACCGTCTTCCCGGACAGGTAGGTGTCCGAGTACGACTTGTACGCGTCGCCGCCCGTCGTCACCGTGTTCCAGCGGGGGACCAGGCCGCTGGTGCCGCCGGTCACCGTCGTGAAGCCGGAGAGGTTGAAGGTGAAGGTCTGGGCGGAGGTGGCGGTGTTCAACGCCACTATCACCAGGCGTTTGGCCGAGCTGTCGTAGGCGGCCACGGCGTTGCTCACGCCGGTGTCCAGGATCTTCATGCCGGGGCGGATGTGGCGGCTGAACTGGGCCATCACGTAGTACTTGGTGGTGACCGCGCCGGCCGCCAGGGTGTCCGCGTCGTACGCGATCATCGCCCAGTTCGTGGACGGGTCCATGACCTGCCAGTAGACCCAGGCGGTGGGGTGCAGCCAGCGGAAGTCGTAGAGCAGGTTGAAGGCCATGGTGTAGCCGGTGCCGTCGTTGTCGCCGGTCTCGGAGTTCCAGAGGGCCTTGCCGGCCGTCGTGACGACGTCGGTGTAGAGGAGGTCGCGGCGGCCGCCCGAACCCTGGTAGCCGTGGACGTTGACGCGGTCCACGTAGCCCTTCGTGGTGGAGGAGAAGGCGCTCCAGGTGGTGCGGGCCAGGTCGTAGCTCGTCTCGTCCGATGCCGAGATCTTGGTGGCCGTCAGGCCTCGGCTGTTCAACTCGCTGCGGAGGTAGGGGAGTACGGCCGCCTGGACCGTCGAGTCGATGTGGCAGCCCTCCTGCGTGCCCGTCGCCGTCCACCAGGAGGAGGACGGTTCGTTGAAGGCCTCCACCGTCGCGAAGTTCACGCCCCAGTTGTTCTTGGCGTAGAGGGCCACGGAGGCGAGGTGGGAGGCGTGCTGGCGGTAGTTCCAGGACTGGAGGTTGTTGCCGCCGTCGGCGGCGCCGGACGGGTTGTGGTTGTAACACATCCACCACATGGGGGAGTTGGCGAACAGCTCGGCCGTCGCGCCGCGGTTCACCGCCTTCACGAGCATCGCGCGCTGGGTGGCGTCGGCGGTCCAGTCCCAGGCCGAGGAGGTGGGGTCCTCGTTGTTCCAGTCCTGCCAGTAGCCCTCGATCTGTTTGAAGGAGGGGATGTTGGCGGAGGCGACCATCGATTCGCCGTTCACGCTGTTCCAGCTGCTCGCGCCCAGGTTGTAGCGGGCGATGTTCAGGCCGAGGCCGGGCAGCGACGTGCTGTTGTACGTCGTCGACTTGGTGGTGAAGAAGATGTCGGCGAAGTCGTCGCGGGTGCCGAAGACGTTGCCCCACCAGGCCAGCGAGGTGCCCCAGCCCTCCCAGGTGCCGTACGAGGTGGACGGGCTGACGGCGATCGTGGCGTCGGCGTGGGCCGTGCCGGTCGCCAGGGCGCTGCCCAGGAGGCCGCCGCCCGCGGCGGCCAGGAGTGTTCTGCGTCGGATCATGGCTGTTTCTCAACCTCTCCGTGCGGCTCAAACACCGGTTCCCGGACCGGCGTCGACTCGTCCCCCCGCATGCCAACAGGAAGCATCGGGTGTGGTGTGTGAGGTTGTCGAGGGGTGTGACAGCGGTTTCTGACAGTGGTTTCTAAAACCCGTGGAGGAAGAGGTGGGGGAAGCGGTGGGGAAGCGGTGGGGGAAGAGGCCGTGGGGTGGTGCGGTGACGGGACGCCGTGCGGCTCTGGTGAGTTGGCGACGACCGCTTTATCGTGCGGGACCGGCCGGAGGCCGGCGGGAGGTGCGCGGTGCGGGTCGTGGGGCACGGTGAGCGGCGGTGGCGGGCCCGGTGTCGGCGGGTGCTGTGGACCGGGGGTGAACTCCTCGTCACGGTGGGCGTGGTGCTCATGCTCCTGGTCGTGCACCAGCTGTGGTGGACCAATCGGGAGGCGAAGCAGGGGGCCGAGCGGAAGGTGGCGGCCCTGGAACGGGAGTGGGGCGGTGGCGGGGCGGCGAACGGCTCCGGGGGATCGGGGGGTGGGGGGAACGGGGGTTCCGGTGCGGCGGGGGCCTCGTCGTCCGCCGGCTCCGGCGGGGCGCGGACGTCGTACACCACGCGTGTCGTCGCCTCCCAGGCGTACGCGATCCTCGTCATCCCGCGGCTCGGGCTCCGGGTCCCGGTCGCCGAGGGCGTCAGCAAGCCGAAGGTGCTCAACCACGGGTACGTCGGCCACTACCCCGGCACCCAGCAGCCGGGCCAGGCCGGGAACTTCGCGCTCGCCGGGCACCGCAACACCCACGGCGAGCCGTTCCGCTATCTACCGAGGCTCCGGCGCGGGGACCCGGTCGAGGTCGAGACGGAGTCGGCGACCTACACGTACGTCGTGGACCAGATCCTGCCGCAGACGTCGGCGCGTGACTCGGGGGTCGTACGGCCCGTACCGCGGTCGATCGTGAAGCCGTCGTACGGGTACAAGGCGCCGGGGTACTACATCACGCTCACCACCTGCACGCCGGAGTTCACGTCCCGGTACCGGATGGTGGTGTGGGGGAAGCTGGTGTCGACGCGGCCGCGGGCATAGGGCGGGGAACGCGGTTCCGGTGATTCGTGCGCCTATCCGAGGGGCTTCCGGACGTGCCGCGAGCGGCAGACGCGCTACCGGGGATATGTCCGTTTCGAGAGAGGTGGCCCGGGCGGCCTCGGGATCCGTGAGGAGAGCGCTATGTACGCAGTGGTTCGGCGGTACGAAGGGGTGACGGACCCCGCCGAGGCGGGACGCCGGGTGGACGAGGGGTTCGTCCCCCTCCTCCGCCAGGTCCCCGGCTTCGTGGCCTACTACTGGGTCGACGCCGGGGACGGAGTGATGCTCTCCACCAGCGTCTACGAGGACCGGTCCGGGGCCGAGGAGTCGGTCAGGAGGGCGGCGGACTTCGTGCGGGACCAGCTCGCCTCGCTGCTCCCCAATCCGCCTCAGGTCACGGCCGGCCAGGTGGTGGCTGCCGGGTAGCGAGCTCCGGGGTGGGGGGGAGGGGAGCCGAACCGGCGCGGTCCCGGTGCCGTCCGGCACCGGACGGCCGGGGCACCGCACCGGCTCACGCCCGCTCGCGCAACCCCACCTCTCCCGCCGCCCCCAGCACCGCCACTCCCGCCGCCCCCAGCACCGCCACCCCCGCGGACACGGCCATCGCCACGTCCGCGCCGTGCGCCAGACCGCTGCCGGACGACGTGGCGACGGCGATGGTCAGGGCCACGCCCGCGCAGGAGCCGATGTAGCGGAAGGTCTGCTGGGCGCCCGAGCCCATCGCCGCGCGGGCGGCGGGGACCGACTCCACCGCCTGGAGGGGGAGGGCGGCGTTGAGGAGGCCGCTGCCGGCGCCGCCCAGGACCAGGCCCGGCAGCAGGCGGGGCCAGGAGCCCGCGTCCAGGGCGCCCAGCATGGTCAGCGCGCCGGCCGCGTGCAGCAGGAAACCGGCGGCGAGTTGCAGGCGGGGTGAGACCCGGCCCGCGAGGCGCTTCGCCTGCAGGGCCACCGCGAAGGACAGGCCGGACCAGAGCAGGAACAGCCATGCCGTGTCCATCGCGGACATCCCCAGCGTCCGCTGGAGCACCGCCGGGAGGTAGCTGAACAGGCCTATCACCGTCAGGCCGGTGACCAGGCCGCTGAGGGAGGAGACCAGGAAGCGGGGGGTGCGGAAGAGGGCCAGGTCGATCATCGGGGTGGCGGCGAAGCGGCGCTCGATCAGGGTGAAGACGCCCAGGAGGACGACCGTCGCCGCCAGCGGCAGGGCCACCGGTGCGCGCAGCCAGCCGTCCCGGCCCAGGGTGAGTGCCGCCACCAGGGAGACCAGCGCGAGGCCGAAGGCCACGGCTCCTGCGACGTCCGGGCGGCCGCCGCGCGGTGAGCGGGACTCCGTCAGGGCGCGGAAGGAGACTCCGGCGACCAGGAGGGCGGCCGCGCCCAGTACGGCGTACGCCACCCGCCAGCTGGGCATCGCGCCGGCGACCAGCGGTCCGAGGGCGATGCCGCCGCTCACGAACGCGCCCCACACGCCCGTCGCGTGCAGTCGGCCGCGCGCGCTCGGGAAGGCGGCCACCAGCAGGCCCAGGCTGCTCGCCAGGATCGCCGCGCTCGCCGCGCCCTGCGCCACCCGGGCCAGGGTGAAGGCCCAGGTGGAGGTCGTCAGGCCGCCCAGGGCGGTGGTCAGGCCGAGGGCGAGGGTGCCGGCGAGGAAGACGCGGCGGCGGCCGTAGTCGTCGGCCAGGCTGCCGGCCACCAGGAGGAGGGCGGCGAGGCCGAGCGGGGTGCCGTTCAGCAGCCAGGCCTGCGCCGAGAGGGGGGTGTGCAGGGCGGCGGCGGTGTTCGGGAGCGTGACCACCGGGGCGGTGTACGTCATCAGGGCCACGGCGGTCGCGGCGCTGGTGAGGGCCAGGGTGGGGCGTCCGCTCCGGGCGGGGGCGGCCGCGGGAGTCTCGGTGGCGGCTGCGGAAGTTCCGGTGGTGGCCGCGGAAGTCCCGGGGACGACGGGTGACGGGCTCGCACGCTTGATGGTTCGTTCATTGAACCTTGTCATGGGAGTACCGTAGCACCGTTGGTTCGTTCACTGAACCTTGACAGGGAAACTGGCTAAGGTGGCCCCATGGCACTGGGCAAGGACTACGTGACACAGGAGTGCTCGGTCGCCCGCGCACTGGAGGTCGTCGGCGAGCGCTGGACCCTGCTCGTCATCCGCGACGCGCTCTACGGCGTCCGGCGGTACAACGACTTCCTCGTCCACCTCGGCATCCCGCGCGCCGTCCTGTCGGCCCGTCTGAAGACGCTCACCGAGGAGGGGGTCCTGGAGAAGCGCCGGTACCAGGAGTCGCCGCCCCGGGACGAGTACGTCATCACCGAGCGCGGCACGGAACTCTGGCCCGTCCTGCGCACCCTCGCCGTCTGGGGGCGCGAACACCTCATGGACCGCCGGCTGCGCTACTTCCGGCACGTGGCGTGCGGGACCGAACTCGGCTCGTACGGTGAATGTCCCGCCTGCGGAACCGTCGTACCCGTCGGGGACGTTGTCATTGAGCCGGGCCCGGGGCTCGACCCCGATCCGGCGGACCCGGTCAGCCGGGCGCTCCTCAAGCCCAAGAGGCTCCTGGAGCCGCTGGAGACGGATCGTGCGTAAAGCGGATCATGATCATGTATAAACGGCAGTGAGACGGAGAGGGGGGTGGGCATGCGTGTGAACAGCCGCTGGGTGCTGCCGTCCCGGCCCGCCGCCCTCCTGCTGCTCCTTCTGCTCGACCTGCTCCTTCTCGACTCCGGCAGCCTCTTCACCACCGTCGCGCTCGCCGCGACCGCCGCCGTCGGATCGGCCCTCGCCGCCTGCTCGTTGCGCGCCGCGCGCTCCGCGCCCGCCGTGCCGCCCACCCGGGTCCGTACGGCGATACGCGACCGGGCCCGGCGTACGGCCTTCCTGCCGCAACGCGACCCGGACGCGAAGGGCCGCAGCCGCCCGCGAGCACCCGGACACGCCCTCCCGGCGACCACCGCGTAGAACTCCCGGTCCCTGGCTACGGGCTGCTGGCTACTGGCCACTGGCTCCTGCCCGCCGCCCGCCCGGCGACCTCGCGCGCGTCGTCATGCCGTCCCGCCTCTTCACCCACGGCACGACGAGACCCCTCGGAGGGCTCCCACCCATGTCCGCTTTCATGTCCGGCTCCGTGTCCGGCTTCATGTCCGTTTTCGCCGGCCTGGTCGAGCAACTCGCCGACCTGCTCCAGCCGTTCTTCCACGCCTCCGCGGCCGCCGCCGCGATCGTCCTGTTCACCGCGCTCGTACGACTGCTCGTGCATCCCCTGTCCCGTGCGGCCGCCCGCGGGCAGCGCGCCCGGGCCGCGCTCCAGCCCAGAGTCGCCGAGCTGCGCAAGCGGCACGGCAAGGACCAGGAGGCGTTCCAGAAGGCCGTGCTGGAGCTGCACACGGCGGAGAAGGTGTCACCGCTGTCCGGCTGCCTGCCCGGACTGCTGCAACTGCCCGCGTTCTTCGTCCTCTACCACCTCTTCTCCAACCCGACGATCGGCGGCCACGGCAACGGCCTGCTCTCCCACGAGCTGTTCGGCGCTCCGCTCGGCGGGCGGTGGAGCGATGTCCTCGCCGGTGGAGACGGTGGCGGCGGGGGGTTCGGGAGCGCCGGGCTGGTCTATCTGGCGCTGTTCGCCGTGGTCGCCGCCGTCGCCACCGCCAACTTCCTCCGGGCCAGGCGGACGGCGGCGGGGGCCGTGGCGAGCGAGGCGGACCAGCAGGTGCCCGGGGTCGGCGCGGTCACCAAGGTCGTGCCGTACCTGTCGTACTTCACGATGATCACGGTGGCCGTGGTGCCGCTGGCCGCCGCGCTGTACGTGGTGACCAGCACGACGTGGAGTGCGGTGGAGCGCGCCGTGCTGTACAGGTGAGGTCCGTGGTGCCTACGGTCCAGTACGTGAACAGGCTCTTGCCCGCTGCACGCTCATCTTGGAGGATCGACCAGTCCTCCGATGGCTGCACCCATCGGCCGGGCGACTGCTGTCAAGGGAGATGGTGACGACCATGAAGCTGCTGCGAGTCGGTACGGCGGGGGCGGAGCGGCCCGCGCTGCTCGACGCCGAGGGTGTCCTGCGGGACCTGACCGGGATCGTCGACGACATCGACGGGGCGCTGCTCGCCGACGCCGCGGCGCTCGGGCGCGTCCGCGCCGCCGCCGACGCCGGGGAACTGCCCGCGCTCGACGCGACCGGGCTGCGGATCGGGCCGCCGCTGGGGCGGATCGGGAAGGTCGTGTGCATCGGGCTCAACTACCACGACCACGCCCGCGAGACGGGGGCCGAGCCGCCGGCCGAGCCGGTCGTCTTCTTCAAGGCCGCGGACACGGTGGTGGGGCCGAACGACACCGTGCTGGTGCCGCGCCGGTCCGTGAAGACCGACTGGGAGGTCGAACTCGCCGTCGTCATCGGGCGCACGGCCCGTTACGTGGCCGACGACGAGGATCCGCTGGCCTACGTCGCCGGGTACGCGGTCGCGCACGACGTGTCCGAGCGGGAGTTCCAGATCGAGCGGGGCGGGACCTGGGACAAGGGGAAGAACTGCGAGACGTTCAACCCGCTCGGGCCGTGGCTGGTGACGGCCGACGAGGTCGGCGACCCGCAGGACCTGTCGCTGAAGCTCTGGGTGAACGGTGAGCTGAAGCAGGACGGGACCACCGCCGAGCAGATCTTCCCGGTCGCCGAAGTCGTGCGGTACGTGAGCCAGTTCATGGTGCTGTACCCCGGGGACGTCATCAACACCGGGACTCCGGCGGGGGTCGCGCTGGGGGCGCCGGAGCCGAAGCCGTTCCTGCGGGCCGGGGACGTGGTGGAGCTGGAGATCGCGGGGCTCGGCAGGCAGCGTCAGGAATTCAAGGACGCGTAGCCGCTCCGCCGGGAGAGCCGGGGAACTGCGCTCGTCGGTCGTCTGCGGGCCGGATGTGGCTGGTCGCGCAGTTCCCTCCCCCAGCCTTCGGCCGGGGGTACCCCCAGCGCCCCTGAGGGGCGCTCCAGCAAGGCGTGCTACAGCTCCAGGAACTTCTCCAGCGCCTCCACCACGAAGCGGTGGTCCTCCAGTTGGGGCAGGCCCGAGACCGTCACCGAGCCGATCACGCCGACGTTCTCCACGGCGATCGGGAAGGAGCCGCCGTGGGCCGCGTACTCGTCCGGGTCCAGGCGGGAGGACTCCTCGAACGTGGTGCCCTTGGCGCGGAAGCGGGCGCCGACCAGGTAGGACGCCGAGCCGTAGCGCTCGACCACGCGGCGCTTGCGGGTGATCCAGGCGTCGTTGTCGGGCGTCGAGCCGGGCAGGGCCGCGTGGAAGAGCTGCTGGCCGGCGCGGTGGATGTCGATGGCGACCGGGGCCTGCCGCTCCCGGGCCATCTCCACCAGCAGGGAGCCGAGGGCCCACGCGTCGTCGTACGTGAACTGCCGGAAGACCAGGTGTCGTTCCTGCTTCTCCAGCTCCTCCACCGACGGGGTGAGTTCCGGAGCGAATCGCGGGGTGATCTGCGGATGCTGCATCAGAGGGTCACCGTCACCTTGTCTCGTGCCGAACGGCGGGCTGCTTCCAGTACGTCCAGGGCGGCGGCCGCCTCCAGCGCGGTCACCGGGTTGGGGCCCTCGCCCCGCAGGGCCTTGGCCACGGCCGCGTAGTACGCGGGGTAGTCGCCGGGCAGGGTGGGGACGGCGCGGCCGCCGCCGGTGACCGGGGAGTCCCCGGCGCCGATACGACCGTACAGCGCCTCCGGTTCGCGGCCCCAGGCGTCCGTGGTGCCCGGACGCTCGCCCTTGCGCAGCGCGTCCTCCTGCGGGTCCAGGCCGTACTTGACGTAGCCGGCCTTCGAGCCCAGCACCCGGAAGCGCGGGCCGAGCTGGGCCGCGGTCGCCGAGGCGTAGAGGTGGGAGCGGACGCCGTTCGCGTGCGTGACGGCGATGAAGGTGTCGTCGTCCGTCTCGGCGCCGGCCCGGCGGATCACCGACTCGGCGTACACCTCGGTGGCGGGGCCGAAGAGGACCAGGGCCTGGTCGACGACGTGGCTGCCGAGGTCGTAGAGGAGACCTCCGATCTCTGCCGGGTCGCCGGACTCGCGCCAGCCGCCCTTGGGCTGCGGCCGCCAGCGTTCGAAACGGGACTCGAAGCGCCAGGCGTCGCCCAGCGAGCCGTCTTCGAGGAGGCCGCGCAGGGTGAGGAAGTCGTTGTCCCAGCGGCGGTTCTGGAAGACCGAGAGCAGCAGGCCGCGCTCCTCGGCGAGGGCGGCCAGCTCACGCGCCTCGGCGGCGGTGCCGGCGACCGGCTTGTCGACCACGACCGGGAGGCCGGCCTTGAGGGCGGTCGTCGCCAGCGGGACGTGCGTCCGGTTCGGGGACGCGATGACGACGAGGTCGAGTCCGTCGGCCCGGTCGAACAGCTCGTCGGGGCCGGCGACCGTCCGGACGTCCGGGAACTCGGCCTTCGCCTGCGCCTGCCGCTCGGGGTTCGAGGTGACCACCGTGTCCAGGGCGAGGCCCTCAGTGGCGGCGATCAGGGGGGCGTGGAAGACGGATCCGGCGAGGCCGTAGCCGATGAGGCCGACGCGGAGGGGAGTGGCAGCAGCTGTCATGCGTCCTACTTTCGCAACGCTGTTGCCAAAGTGCAAGTGGGAGGGAGAATGAGTGGCGTGAACAGGACGAGGAGCGGGCGGCCGGGTGTGGTCGGCGGGCGATCGGGCGGGGCCGGTGGGCGGCCGGGTGTGGTCGGGGCCAATCTGCCGGCCATGCGCAGCCACAACAGCGCGCTGGTGCTGGACCTGCTGCGCACGGCGGGGGAGGACGGCATCAGCCGGCTCGAACTGGCCGGGCGGACCGGGCTCACCCCGCAGGCGGTCAGCAAGATCACCGCCCGGCTGCGGGAGGAGGGCCTCGCCGCGGAGGCCGGGCGGCGCGCGTCCACGGGCGGCAAGCCGGCCACCGTGCTGCGGCTGGTGCCGGACGCCGGGCACGCGGTGGGGATCCAGCTCGACCGGGACGAACTGCGGGCGGTGCTCGTCGACCTCGACGGCACGGTGGTCGCCGAGCGGCAGGCGGAGGTGGACATGGGGGCCGGGGCGGAGGCGGTCCTCGGCGCGGTCGCGGAGCTGGCCGGTGAGCTGGTCGAGCGCGGCGGCGACTCGCTGCTCGGGGTCGGGGTCGGGGCGCCGGGTCCGCTCGACCACAGCCACGGGGTGCTGCACCGGGTCACCGGGTTCCCGGAGTGGGACGGCTTCCCGCTGCGGGACGCGCTCGCGGAGCGGCTCGGCGTGCCGGTCGTCGTCGACAAGGACAGCAACGCGGCGGCCCTCGGACTCGCCGTCGGCGGCGAGGGCGGGTCCTTCGCCTGCCTGCTCCTCGGTACGGGGCTGGGCGCCGGCCTGGTGATCGGCGACACCGTGCACCGGGGGGCGCGCACCGGGGCCGGGGAGTTCGGGCACCAGGTCGTCCAGCTCGACGGGCCGCCCTGCCACTGCGGCAACCGTGGCTGCATCGAGGCGCTGTGCCTGGCGGCGGTGGCCCGCGGCGACGTGGCCGAGGCGGCGCGGGTCCTCGGCGTCGGCGCCGCGAACCTGGCCGGCCTGCTCGACATCGACCTCGTGCTGCTCGGCGGCCGGACGATCGCGGCCGCGCCGGAACCCTTCGTACGGGGGGTCGCCGCCGTCCTCGACGCCCACACCCGGCGGGAGGGGAGCCTGCGCACGACCGTCCCCGTCCGCCTCGCTCCCGGCGGCGGCCGGGGGGTCGCGGAGGGCGCGGCCCAGCTGCTGCTCGCTCCGCTGTTCGGACGTGCGGACGGCTGAACGCCGCGTTCGGCCGCGGACGGGGCGTTCTGAGCGCCGGTGGCGCAGCCGGCCGAGGGACGCGGGGCTGCATCGATGTACGACTCCGCCACGTGGCCGCGACCGGCCGGCCGGTTCGGCACCGCCGGGATCCGCCGTCGTGGTCGATCGCCGTCGCGGCGGGGTGTGGGGAGCGGCGGGGCGTTTTGAGTGCCGGGGGCGCAGCCGGCCGAGGGGCGCCGGGGGTACTCCCGGCCGAAGGCGGGGGAGGAGGAACTGCGTGACCAGCCCCCACCGGCCCGCAGGTGCCCACCGGCCGTTCGGCACCGCCGGGATCCGCCGTCGTGGTCGATCGCCGTCGCGGCGGGGTGTGGGGAGCGGCGCGGTGGGGAGAGCGGCGGGGCGTTTTGAGGATGGATGGGCGGCGGGGCCGTCGAGCAGGCAGCAGCGAACCAGGCACGGAGGAGGACGGCTGCCGGGCATGGAAGGCGGCTGACCGGGCGCGGAGGACGGCCGGCCGGGCGGCGAGGGGCGGCCGATCGGGCGGAGGGGGCGGGGGCCGATCGGGCGGAAGGGGCGGCGGCCGATCGGGCCGTGAGGGGCCGCCGATCGGGCGGAGTGTGGTCGGGTGTGCGGAGTGGCATCCGGTGTCCGCGGTTCGTGTCCGGCAGGCTCACCTGTCCATGCGCATGCGACTGAGCACCCCCCTGTCCCTCTGCCTGGCCGCCGCAGCCGCCGTACTCGTCCCCGCGCCGCAGGCGACGGCCGCCCCCGCCGTCGCCGAGGCGTCCTGTGCGGGCGCCGACGCGCAGGGCTTCCCCCTCGCCACCCGCCTCCACGACGGCCCCTCGTCGTACGAGCCCGGCGGCGGCTTCGGCACCTGGTATCTCGACCTCACCAACACCACCGGCCACACCTGCGCCGGCATCCACCCGGTCGTCGTCCTCGTCGACGACAAGAAGGCCCTCAAGCCGTCCCAGACCCAGCTGGAGTTCTACGACGGCCCGCGCACCCGCCCGGTCCCGCTGACGGAGACCGACGAGTCCGAACTGGTCGGCGTCTTCGACGGGACCGGCTTCCCGGGGCTCACCGTGGCACCCGGGGCGACCGTCTCGGTCAAGGTGAGACTGGCCGTCACCTCCGACGCGGTACGGAACGGGGTCACGGCCAACGCGGCCGCCGTGCAGCGGCAGGGGTCCGACGGCGACTGGGTGGGCGAGTCGAACGACTACCGCTTCGGCATCGGCGGCGAACCACCGCCGCCGCCCGCGAGCGTCGCCCCCGCCGTCCCTCCGGCCGTCCCCTCCGGCGGCTCCTCGCAGGCCGGCCCGGAGACACCCGCGCAGACACCGGCCGGGACCGGCCCCGCCAGTCCCGGCGCCAGTCCGGGGGCCAGCCCCGGGGCCACCCCCGCCGTCCGGCCCGGGGGCAGCGCCCCGCCCCGCGCCGACGAGGCCGGGGGCGTCTGGGACCGCCGCCGGGAAGCCTGGGACAACCGAGGCGCCGGGGGCGACCGAGACACCTGGGACCCCGAAGGCCCCTGGGAGGCCGGGGAACGCGCCCGCGAACTGGCCCGCACCGGCCTCGGCCTGGCCCACGGGCTGTTCACGGCCTCCGTCGCCCTGCTCGCCGTAGGGGCAAGCGCGTTCCTGCTGGCGCGCCGGCGCCGGTGACTCCGCTCTGTCCCTCTTCTGCCCCTCTCCGGCGACGGTGGTGCCCCCGGTCCGGCCGGACCCCCGTCGTCTGCGACGATCCCTGCGTGGACTACCCGAACGACCAGGCCCCCGGCGCCCCCGTCCGCTCCGGAATCCCCGAGCACGGCCGCATCCCGAAGTACTACGCGGTGAAGGCGCAGATCGACCGGCTCGTCGACGCGCTGGGGGAGGGCGGTCTCATCCCCACCGAGCGCGACCTGTCGGAGGAGTACGGGGTCGCCCGTGAGACCGTCCGGCAGGCGCTGCGCGAACTCGTGCTGGAGGGCAAGCTGCGCCGGCAGGGCCGCGGGACGGTCGTCGCGGGGCCCAAGCTGGAGCAGCCGCTCTCCCTCGCCAGCTACACCGAAGGCGTACGGCGGCAGGGCCGTACCCCGGGCCGGAGCCTCGTCACCCTCGACCGCTTCCCCTGCCCGGCCGCCCTCGCCGCCGAGACCGGCCTGGAACGCGGCGAACCCGTCTGGCACCTGGAGCGCGTACTGCTCGCCGACGACGAGCGGGTCGGCCTGGAGAGCACGTACGTCGCCGTCGCCCGGGTCCCGCACCTCGACACCGACTTCCACCCCGACTCCTCGTTCTACGGCTACCTGCACGAGAAGGGCATCGCGTTCGGGGACGCCGACGAACGCATCGAGACCGTGCTGGCCACCCCGCGCGAGGCCCTCCTCATCGGCACCCCGCCTGCCCTTCCGATGCTGCTGATCCACCGGGTGTCGCGGGACACCGGGGGACGGCCGCTGGAGCGGGTGCGGTCGTTGTACCGGGGGGACCGGTTCTCGTTCACGACCCACCTCGGCGGCCAATAAGTATCGATTTGGAATATTTCCACTCCCGCCCTGATGTCACGAAAAGATAACGGGTCTAGCCCAAAAGTGATGACCAGTTCACGCTCTCGTTGTCAGCCGGACCTTTCCGGTTCCCCGGTCGCGAGGAGCGTTGCCGTCGTGAGAGTGACAGTCGTCGGAGCAGGCGTGGTGGGCACCATGCACGCCTGGCAGGCAGTGGAACGCGGCCACGAGGTCGTGCAGATCGAGCGCGAGGCCGAGGCCCGCGGCGCCTCGCTGCGCAACTTCGGGCAGATCTGGGTGAGCGGGCGCGCGGGCGGGGAGGAACTCGAAACCGCCCTGCGTGCAAGGGAGTTGTGGGAGGAGATCGGCAACCGGGTGCCCGCGCTCGGCTTCCGGGCCAACGGGTCGCTGACCCCGGTGCGCGGCGCGTACGAACTCGCCGTCGCCGAGGCCGCCGTGGCCCGCGGCGACGCGGCCGCCCGCGGCCACAAGCTGCTCACCCCGGCCGAGGCCCGGGCCCTGAACCCCGCCCTGCGCGGAGCCTTCGACGCGGCCCTCCACTGCGAACGGGACGCGGCCGTCGAACCCCGCACCGCCCAGCTCGCCCTCCGCGCCGAACTGCTGAAGTCCCCGAACTACACGTTCCTGCCGGGCCGGGAGGTCCGCGAGGTGACCGGCCCGGGCACGGTCCGCGACGATCACGGCGACGTCCACCACGCCGACGCCGTCGTCCTGTGCACCGGCGCCTGGCTCGGCGGCCTGGTCCGCGAGCTGGCCGGGCCCGGCCTGCCCGTGCGCCGCGTCCGCCTCCAGATGATGCAGACCGACCCGCTTGGCGAGCCCCTCCCCACCTCGGTCGCCGACGCCGACAGCTTCCGCTACTACCCGGCGTACGCCTCCGGGGCCCTGGACGAGCTCAACGCCCGGCGGCCGCAGGCGCCCACCGCACGGGAGCACCGCATGCAGCTGCTCATGGTGCAGCGCGCCGACGGCGGCCTCACCATCGGCGACACCCACGAGTACGAGCACCCCTTCGCCTTCGACACCGTCGAGGAGCCGTACGAGCACCTCACCGGCGTCGTCGAGTCCCTCCTCGGCCGGCCGCTGCCGCGCGTCCGGCGCCGCTGGGCCGGGGTGTACGCGCAGTGCACCGACACGACCCGGGTCGTGCACCGGCAGCAGGTGGCCGACGGGGTGTGGCTGGTCACCGGGCCCGGCGGGCGCGGCATGACCTGCTCGCCCGCGATAGCCGAGACAACCGCCGACGAACTGGGCTGGTGAAAGAGATGACCGACAAGGCTGTGACCGACAACATCCGTCTCGTCGTGCTGGACATGGCCGGTACGACCGTCGCCGACGGCGGGCTCGTCGAGCAGGCGTTCACGGCGGCGGCCCGCCACCTGGGCGCCGACCCCGACCGGATGATCGACCATGTCCGCGCCACCATGGGCGAGTCCAAGATCTCCGTCTTCCGGCACCTGTTCGGGGAGGAGACCAGGGCCCAGGAGGCCAACCGGGCCTTCGAGGCGGCCTACGCCGAACTCGTCGACGGGGGCAGGGCCGAGGCGCTGCCCGGCGCCCGCGAGACCATCGAGAAACTCCAGGCCGACGGCCGTACCGTCGTCCTCACCACCGGGTTCGCCCGCGCCACCCAGGACGCGATCCTCGCCGCCCTCGGCTGGCAGCACCTGGTGCCGCTCACCCTGTGCCCCGCCGACGCCGGGGGCCGCGGCCGGCCGTACCCCGACATGGTCCTCACCGCGCTGCTGCGCACGGCCGCCGCCGACGACGTCCGCCAGGTCGCCGTCGTCGGCGACACCTCCTACGACATGCTCACCGGCGTCCGCGCCGGAGCGGGCCTGGTCGCCGGGGTGCTGACCGGTGCCCACGGCGCGGACGCGCTGCGGGCGGCCGGGGCGACCCATGTGCTGGACTCGGTGGCGCAGTTGCCGGGAGTGCTCGGATGACCAGCGGCATCCGCTTCGACTCCGTCACGGTCGCCTACGACGGGAACGTCGTCCTCGACTCTCTCGACCTCACCGTCGCCCCCGGCGAGGTGATGGCCCTGCTCGGGCCGTCCGGCTCCGGCAAGACCACCGCGCTGCGGGCGGTCGCCGGGTTCGTACGGCCCGTCTCCGGGCGGGTGTTCCTCGGCGACCGGGACGTCACCGACCTGCCGCCGTACCGGCGGGGGATCGGGATGGTCGTCCAGCAGTACGCGCTGTTCCCGCACCTGCGGGTCGCCGACAACGTGGCCTTCGGGCTGCGGGCGCGCAGGACGGCCAAGGGCGAGATCCGGGAACGGGTCGCCGAGGCGCTGGAGATGACCGGGATGGCGGCGTACGCGCGCCGCTATCCGCGGGAGCTGTCCGGCGGCCAGCAGCAACGGGTGGCCATCGCACGGGCGCTGGCCATCCGGCCCGAGGTGCTGCTGCTGGACGAGCCGCTGTCGGCGCTCGACGCGCAGCTGCGGTCCGGGATGCTGGCGGAACTGGCCCGGCTGCACCGCGAGTTGCCCGACGTCTCCATCCTGTACGTCACCCACGACCAGGTCGAGGCGCTGACGCTGGCCGACCGGATCGCGGTGATGGACAGGGCGCGGCTGCGGGCGTGCGGGACGCCGACGGAGCTCTACCGGGCGCCGGCCGACGAGTTCACCGCGTCCTTCGTCGGCGGGGCGAACCTGCTGCCGGTGACGGTGGGGGCGGGGAGCGTCGACTTCGCGGGGATCGCGGTGAAGGTGGACACGGCGGGTGCCGCCACCGGGGCGCGGGCCACCCTGTGTGTGCGGCCGCATCTGGTGGGGCTCGGTGACGGGCCGAACAGGCTGGTCGGCACGGTGACCGATGTGCAGTGGCGGGGGGCCACGCATCGCCTGTACGTCGAGGTGGACGGGCATGAGGTGATGGCCGATCTACGGGAGCTGAAGGATCCGCCGGGGTTCGGGGACGACGTGGCGTTGCACTTCGCGCCGGAGGATGCGGTGTTGCTGCCGGTTGGAGTTGGCCGTGGGTGAGGTTGTTGCCCGGCTGCGGGCCGGTGGGGGCTTGTCGCGCCCACGCGGCGGCAGCCGCACATCAGATACAGCCCCGCGCCCCTTTCGGGGCGCGTTGATCCTGCCGCCAGTTGCATTGCTGGCTCTCTTCTTCCTCTATCCGCTCGCCCTCGTCGTCCAGCAGTCCCTGCACCCGGACACCGGCGGCACCTCCCTCCAGCCCTACGCCGACGTCTTCGCCTCCGAGTCGTTCCGCAACGCTCTCTGGACCACCGTCTGGATCGCCGTCTCCTCCACCCTCGGGTGCATGGTGCTCGGCTTCCTGCTCGCGCTGGTCATCGCGTTCGTCCCGTTTCCCGGAGCCAAAGCCGTCGCCCGGTTCATCGACGTCTACCTCTCCTTCCCGTCCTTCCTCATCACCCTCGCCCTGCTCTTCATCTACGGCACGACCGGGATCATCGGCTCGTTCCAGTTCCTGACCACGCCCTGGGGTGTGCTGCTCGCCGAGGTCACCTACTTCACGCCGTTCGTGATGCGGCCGCTGCTCGCGGCCTTCTCGCAGGTGGACACCGCGCAGATCGAAGCGGCGTCGAGCCTCGGGGCGCGGGCGCCCCGGATCGTCGCCCGGGTGATCCTGCCGGAGGCGCTGCCCGCGCTGGCGGCCGGCGGGAGCCTGGTGCTGGTGCTCTGCCTGAACGAGTTCGGGATCGTGCTCTTCACCGGTGCCAAGGGCGTGACCACCCTGCCGATGCTCGTCTACAGCAAGGCGATCCTGGAGTCCGACTACCCGGGCGCCTGTGTCGTCGCCGTCGTCAACGTCCTGATCTCCGTGGGTCTCTACGGCCTCTACCGGGTGGTGAGCCGTCGTGCTGGTGCATAGCCGCGGGGCCAGGTGGGCGGTGTGGGCGGTGTTCGCCGTCCTCTTCCTGCCGCTCTTCGCCCTTCCCCTCCTCGTCGTCGTCGGCGCCTCCTTCGCCACCCACTGGTCCGGCGTGCTGCCCTCGGGCATGACCGTGGCCAACTTCCGGTCCGCCACCCGGGGCGACGCCCTGCAGGCCCTCACCACCAGCCTCGTCACGGCCGTCACCGCGAGCCTCCTCGCGCTGGCCGTCGGCACCTGGGCCGCGCTCGCCGCGGCCGGGCTGAAGAAGCGGTACCGCCGGATCGTGGACGCCCTGTTCGTGCTGCCGGTCGCCGTGCCCTCGGTGGTGGTCGGCCTGTCGCTGCTGGTGGCCTTCTCCAAGCCGCCGATGCTGCTCAACGGCACCCGGTGGATCGTGATCCTCGCCCACACCGTGCTGGTGACGGCCTTCGCCCACCAGTCCGTGTCGGCCGCCATCACCCGCCTCGACCCCGCCTACGAACAGGCCGCCGCCTCCCTCGGCGCCCGTCCCGCGTACGTGCTGTGGCGGGTCCGGCTGCCGCTGCTGCTGCCCTCGCTCACCGCCGCCGCGGGGCTCTGCTTCGCCCTCTCCATGGGCGAGCTGAGCGCCACGATGATGCTCTATCCGCCCGACTGGACCCCGCTTCCGGTCCTGATCTACTCGGCCACCGACCGCGGCGCCCTGTTCGCCGGCTCCGCGCTCGCGGTGGTCCTGATGACGGCGACCCTGATCGCCCTGTTCGCCGTCTCCCGCGTCCGCAACCGCGCTTCCTACCGCTGATCCACACCCCTTACCGACGCAAGGAGTTCGCCTCGCCATGCCCAGAAACACGCTCAGGATCGCCGTAGCCGTCTCCCTCCTCGCCACCCCGCTGCTCTCCGCCTGCGGCGGTTCCTCGGCCGCCGCCGACGAGAAGTCCGTCACCGTCTACAGCGCCGACGGTCTCAAGGGCGAGAACAACGACGGCTGGTACGACAAGGTCTTCGCCGACTTCACCAAGCAGACCGGCATCAAGGTCAAGTACGTCGAGGGCGGCTCCGGCGAGGTGGTGCAGCGCGCCCTGCGGGAGAAGAGCAACCCGCAGGCGGACGTGCTGGTCACGCTCCCGCCGTTCATCCAGCAGGCCGACAGCAAGGGGCTGCTGCAGAAGTACCGGCCCGCCGGTTCCGCGCAGGTCGGCGCCGCCGACAAGGGCACCGACGGCACCTGGACCTCCGTCGTCAACAACTACTTCGGCTTCGTCTACAACAAGAAGGAGCTGAAGCAGGCCCCCACGACCTGGGAGCAGCTGCTCGACGGCTCGTACAAGAACAAGCTCCAGTACTCCACGCCCGGGGTCGCCGGTGACGGAACCGCCGTGCTGATCAAGGCGATCCACGACTTCGGCGGTGAGAAGCAGGCGCTGGAGTACCTCGGCAAGCTCCAGGCCAACAACGTCGGCCCGTCCGCCTCCACCGGCAAGCTCGCCCCCAAGGTCGACAAGGGCGAACTGCTGGTCGCCAACGGCGACGTCCAGATGAACTACGCCCAGGCCAAGACCATGCCCAACCTCGGCATCTGGTTCCCGGCGGCCCAGGGCGGCAAGCCCACCACCTTCGCGCTGCCCTACGCGGCCGGCCTGCTCACCGGCGCCCCGCACACCGAGAACGGCAGGAAGCTTCTTGACTTCATGCTCGCCGAGAAGCAGCAGGAGGAGGTCAGCTCGATCGGCGGCGGCTTCACCGCCCGCACCGACGTCAAGGCCACCGACGCCAACGCGGCCGCGCTGACCGAGCTCATGGACGGCGTCGACGTGTTCACGCCGGACTGGAACGACATCGACAAGAACCTGACGTCGTACGTGGACGCCTGGAAGTCGGCGACCGGCAGCTGAACAGGGCGTTCCCGGGGGAATCGGTGTGTGTCTAGGCTGGGGGCGCCGGTACGTCGTGGTTCCGGCGCCCCCAGCTCACGTACGCCGTCCGCACGCCAGGAGACGCACCACATGGCAGAGCGCAAGCCCATCGAGTCGTGGCTCACCGACATGGACGGGGTCCTCATCCACGAGGGCGTCCCGATCCCCGGAGCGGACGCCTTCCTGAAGAAGCTGCGGGAGTCCGGGAGGCCCTTCCTGGTGCTCACCAACAACTCCATCTACACCGCCCGTGACCTGCACGCACGGCTGCGCCGGATGGGGCTCGACGTGCCGGTGGAGAACATCTGGACCTCGGCGCTGGCCACCGCCCAGTTCCTGGACGACCAGCGGCCCGGCGGCAGCGCCTACGTCATCGGCGAGGCCGGCCTGACCACCGCCCTGCACGACATCGGGTACATCCTCACCGACCACGAGCCCGACTTCGTCATCCTCGGCGAGACCCGCACCTACTCCTTCGAGGCGCTGACCAAGGCCGTGCGGCTGATCAACGACGGCGCCCGGTTCATCGCCACCAACCCCGACAACGTCGGCCCGTCCGTGGAGGGCGACCTGCCCGCCACCGGCTCGGTCGCCGCGCTGATCACCGCCGCGACCGGCAAGAAGCCGTACTTCGTCGGCAAGCCCAACCCGCTGATGATGCGGGCCGGCCTCAACGCGCTCGGCGCCCACTCGGAGTCCTCCGCGATGATCGGCGACCGGATGGACACCGACGTCCTCGCGGGCCTGGAGGCGGGGATGCGCACCTTCCTGGTGCTGTCCGGCGTCACCCAGCCGGACGACGTCGACCGCTATCCCTTCCGGCCCTCCGAGACCGTGGACTCGATCGCGGACCTCGTCGACCGGATCTGAACCGGCTCCGGCCCGCCGGCACCAAACCTGCCACCACCCGTACGGAGCAACAGGGCGCCCCCCGAGGATGCGGGGGCGCCCGGTGCGGGGGAGCCTCCAGATATCTGGAGGTTCACGATGGGCTCAATTCCCCTCACTCTCTGTACCGGACTCCTGGTCTGCGCCGCCGGCCTCGCCCCGGCGGCCGCCCTCGCGGCGGACGACCGGGGCGTGACCGTGACCCCCGCTTCCCCGCCCGCCGGATCCATGGTGGCGCTGCGGGTGAGCGGCTGCTCCGGTACGACCGGCACCGCGGTCTCGACGGCCTTCGTCTCGGACGCCCGCCTCGGCGGCACCGGCGGCGACCTGACCGGCCAGGCCCAGGTCCGCTCCACGGCCGGCGCCGGGACCTACACCGTGCAGGTCAGCTGCGGCGGCTCCGCCGTCACCGGCAGCGTCACCGTCGTACGGGAGTCCTCGTCGCAGCAGGACGTGCCCGGCGTGCTGCCCGCCTCGCCGTTCGCGCCCGTGCACGCGGGCGGCGGCGGCACCGCTCCGCTCGCCGCGGTGGACGCCCGCTCGGCCGGACCCGACACCGCGCAGGCGGTCACCGGCCTGCTCCTCGCCGCTTCCGCCGCGGTCGCCGTCGGACTGCTGCGCGCCCGCCGCCGCCACGGTTCGCGCTGAGGACAGGAGCACGATGTCCGACGACACCGAACGTTCCCCCGGCACCGGACGGCTGCTGACCGGGGTGGCCTGGGCGGTCCTGCTGCTCGGGCTGTGGCTGTGGGGCCGCGGGGTGACCGAGATACCCGACGGCATGACGGGGCCCACCACGGGTGACGTGGCCGCCGTCGGCCGCCCGCCGTCGGATCCCGAACTCCCGCCCGCCGCCAAGCCGTTGACCTCGGCCGTGCCCGAGCGCGTCGACATACCGGACCTGGGCGTGCAGGCCCCCGTGGTCGCCCGCGGCCTCGACGGGGACGGCGGGGTCGACCCGCCCCCCCTCGACCAGCCCGGCGTGGTCGGCTGGTACGGCTCCGGGACCGACCCCGGCGCGGCCGGCACCGCGGTCCTGGTCGGGCACGTCGACACCGAGACCCGGCCCGCCGTCTTCTACAAGATCAGCGCGATGCGCCCCGGCGAGACGATCCGCGTGGTCCGCGCCGACGGCACGGTCGCCGAGTTCACCGTCGACGACGTCCGGGTCCTGCCCCGCGACCACTTCGACGCCCAACAGGCCTACGGCACCCGAGAGTCGGGCCGCGCCGAACTCCGCCTGATCACCTGCGGCGGCACCTTCGACCGGGCCACCGACAGCTACACGGCGAACGTGGTCGTCTCGGCGTACCTCACCGGGACCGCCGTATAGCCGTGGCGGCGCACCCACCTGTCGCCCGGTCGACGGCCCGCTCCCCTGAGACCGCCGACCGGGCCGGTCCTCGACCGCGCGCGCTCGGGCTGCGGGAGTAACCCGGCGTCAGGCGCGGGAGGCTGGGAAGGCGGGCCGGTGAACGGGCCGCCCGCAAGCGACTCTAGAGGGCAACGGGCGCCCGGGCCTAGGTTCGCGCCCGCCAAGCCTCCCCCTGTGTCCCGTCAACTCGCCCGTCAACGGGGGCTGTAACAGCTCACCGACAAGGGTTGGGGGATCTCGTGGCGAGTGCGGCTGGTATGTCACGATTGGGCTCTGGCCAAGTGCACCCAGGAGGGAATTGGATGTACGACAGCAGGGGGGCCCGCTCGGCGGCCCGGGCCGGGGCACTGGGGGCGGCGCTGCTGCTCGCCGGCTGCTCCTCGGGCGGTGGCGGAGACGGGGACAAGCCGGCCGCGGGTCCGCAGGCGGTGATCACCCAACAGCCCAAGGAAGCGGACCCGTTCTGGGTGAACCCGGACTCCAACGCGGCCCGGCAGGTGAAGGCCTACGCGAAGGCCGGCAAGGACGGCGACGCCGAGCAGATCCGCAAGATAGCGGCACAGCCGACCGGTGAGTGGATCGGCCCGGAGAACCCGGAGCAGGAGGCGCGCGGCTTCACCGAGGCCGCGCAGAAGTCCGACCGCACGGCCCTCCTGGTCCTCTACGACATCCCGCACCGCGACTGCGGCCAGTACAGCCAGGGCGGCGCGGCCGACGGCGACGCGTACCGGGCGTGGATCGACGGGGTCGCACGCGGCATCCAGGACCGTCCCGCCACGGTGGTCCTCGAACCGGACGCCGTCCTGCACATGGTCGACGGCTGCACACGGCCCCAGTTCCAGGAGGAGCGCTACAGCCTGCTCAACTACGCGGTCGGCAAGCTCAAGTCCCTCAAGTCCACCAAGGTCTACCTGGACGCCGGCAACGCCGGCTGGGGCCACCCCGACCAGATCTACCGTCCCCTCCAGCAGGCGGGCATCGCCCAGGCGGACGGCTTCGCCGTCAACGTCTCCAACTTCTACTCCACCCAGGACTCCATCACCTACGGCAAGCAGCTCTCGGCAAAGGTCGGCAACAAGCACTTCGTCATCGACACCAGCCGAAACGGCAACGGCCCGTACGCAGGCGGCAACCCGGACGAACGCTGGTGCAACCCCCCGGGCCGCGCCCTGGGAGAAACCCCGACGACAAAGACGGCCGACCCCCTGGTGGACGCCTACCTGTGGGTCAAGCGCCCCGGCGAATCCGACGGCACCTGCAAGGGCGGCCCACAAGCAGGCAACTGGTGGCCCACCTACGCCTTGAAACTGGCGCAGGGATCAGAAACCTAGGGGCGCGGGGAACTGCGCGACCAGCCACAGCGCTCCCGCACCCAAAGCCCCAACCCGCGGGAGCGCTAGGGCACCTTCACCCACTGCGCCTTGCTCGGCGTCCCCTGATCGTCATCCACAAAAATCATGTACCACCCCGAAGGAACCAGATTCCGGTTCTCCGGCACCGTCACAGTGATCCGGTTGCCCGACGTCTTGAAGTCGAGGGCCACGCTCCGCTGGTCCACATCCGTCACATGCGTGGTCGCACTCGGCCGGATCAACCGCACCTTCCTGATCGTCGACGCATGCCGCGACGTGAACGTCCCCGTCCCGCCCCGGGCGATCGTCTGCGGCCCCCCGCTCAGCGACGGCCGTGAGTCCCGGTACAGGTACGGCGGCGTGTAGATCTCGATCCGCTGCTCGAAGACGCCCGGCTTGGTGTCCGCCTTGTCCGCGAAGAGCGGGTTGGAGCCGAAGAACATGACCCGGCCGTCGGGCAGCAGGATCGACCCGGAGTGGTAGTTCCGGCCCACCAGCGGATCGGCCACCCTCCGGAAGGAGTTGCTCGCGGTGTCGTAGATCCGCGCCTGCCTGATGTCGGAGTCGCCGCGGCCCCGGTAGTCCTCGGAGCCGCCCGACACCAGGACGCTGTCGTCCGGCAGCACCGAGATCTGCGGGTACCGCGTCCCCTTCTCCAGCGAGGGCCCGTCCGTGAACCTCGGGTCGGGGTCCTTCAGGTCGATCAGCCGCGTCTTCTTCGTGGACAGCGCGGACTCGCCGACCCCGCCGCCCCCGACCACCAGGTACTTCTCGTCCTGCGCCGGAGGCAGCAGCACGGTCCCGGACGTCTCCAGCATGTTCGGGTCGCTGAGCCCGGACAGCTTGGTGAACCGGTTGGTGTCGACGTCCCAGATGCCGGGGTCCCGGCCGACGTCGTCCGGGCCGTACCCGGCGTTGGAACCGGAGTAGAAGAGCTTGCCGTTCTGGAGCAGGAACAGTGCCGGATAGGTGGGGAACTGGCGCTTGTACTTCGTGTACGTCCAGGTCTTGGCCCTCGGGTCGAAGACCTCGTTCTTGCCGGGCACCAGCTGCCCGATGTCGTCGAGTCCGGAGACGCTGAGGATCTTTCCGTCGGACAGGGTGGTGAGCGTCGGATACCAGCGGGCCTCGTTCATCGGGTCGACCTTGATGTACTTCTCGGCGACCGGATCGAATTCGTAGGCGTTCCTGATGCCCTCGAAGTCCCGCTTGTCCATGCCGAGTTTGTTGGCGATGCCGTAGGTGTTGCGGGCGTCGGCGCCGGTCAGTCCCGCGATGCTGTAGTTGTCCTGGGTGCCGGTCTCGTACTTGGTGCCCTGCTCGGGCGCCTCCACGACGACCCGGGCGTAACCCGGGTTGTTCCGCAGGAACCTGCCGGTCTTCTTGTCGAAGACCTTCGTCGCGCGCGGGATCAGCGCCGAGTCGTCGGAGACGAACGTCTTGCCGTTCTGCTTGCCGGTGAACCGGGTGCCCTTGGGCAGGGTCATCGGTTTGTCCGGGTTCTCGTTGTAGAGGATCATGACGCCGCCGGCCTTCTTGACGTCGCCCTTGAGTTTCTCGTACTGCTTGGTGCCGCCCGCGATCAGGATGTTGCCGTTGGCGAGCTGGGTGTGGCCGGTGCAGAACAGGTCGGCCGGGGTGGGCACCTTCTTGATCGTGCCCTTCACCGGGTCCCAGATCCGGCTGTCGTAGATCTTCGCGTCGAAGTTGTCCTGGTTGTTGCCCGAGCCCGCGACCAGCAGCACCTTCCCGGTGTGCAGGAGCACCGCGTGGATGGTGTCCTGGCGGTACTCCTTCGGGAACTCGATGATGTCCCAGTGGCCGTTCGCGGCCTTGTACTCGGGTCTGTTGATCTTGTACTGGTGGTACCGCTCGGTCCCGAAGCGGTACAGCCACGGTCCGTTCATGCCTGCCAGGGCGAGAACGACCACCGTACTGATCGCGAGCCGACGGGCCCGGCGACGGCCGGCGCTGTCGTTCATTCCTCACGCCCTCCCGGCCCGCGACGGGCGCCGAGACCGCCGCGTCCGCCGAGTGCTATCCGCAGGGTCTGTTCCACAGGGGTGCCGGCGGGCGGCGTCCAGGTCGGCCGCTGCTGCGGCGCGTGCCCCGCGGGCCGGTACCCGGCCGGCACCGCGTCCTCCGGCTCGGCCGACGGCTCGGGCGCCCTGCTCTCCGTCCGCAGGGTGTACTGCCAGGCGAAGATCGGGGCCGCCGTGATCAGCAGCGCCAGCGTCGCCCAGGTCAGCATCGCCGGCTGCGCGTGGCCGCCCAGGAAGCCGGCGGCGAGCGAGCCGCCGAAGACCAGGATGAAGAACCAGTGGATCCGGAACGTCCCGAAGACGGTGTCCGGGCTCGCCGACTCGCCCTTCGGGGTGACCACGAACCTGCTCTTGCGGCGCAGCACCGCGTCCATGAGCGAGCGGGCGTAGATCGGCGCGGACAGGGCCGACATCACCATGCCGGCGACCCCGCCGGAGCCCTCCGGTTCGTGCGGGGAGACGTTGTGCCGGCGGTTCCAGATGTAGAGGCCGATCTGGAGCGCGGAGGCGTTGCCGTAGAGCATCAGCCACACGGTCGGGTCGATGTTGACGCCCGAGGCGCCGAGGCCCAGGAACAGGGCGCAGCTGAGCGCCGCCAGGATCCAGTTGATGGCCGACATCGGATAGAAGATGATCATCATCGTGTAGTTGAAGAGCTTGCCCGGACCCAGGCTGAACAGGCCCTTCCAGTACTGCTTGAGGATCGTCTCGTACGTGCCCCGGGACCAGCGCAGCTGCTGGGTGAAGAAGTCGGTCCAGGCGTTCGGGCCCTCGCCGACCGCGAGCACGTCCGGGGTGTAGACCGAGCGCCACTTGCGGCCGGTCGCCGGGTTCTTGGCGCGGTGCATCTCGAAGCCGGTCGCCATGTCCTCGGTGATCGAGTCGTACAGGCCGCCGATCTGCTGGAGCGCCCTGATCCGTACGGCGTTGGAGGTGCCGACGAACATGGGGGCGCCGTAGCGGTTGCCGGCGCGCTGGATGAGGGCGTGGAACAGGAACTGCTGGGACTCGGCGGCCTTGGTGACGAACGTGTCGTAGTTGCCGTAGACCTGCGGGCCGATGACGAAGCCGACGTCCGGGTCGCGGAAGTAGCCCAGCATCCGCTCCAGGTAGTTGGGCAGCGGCACGTGGTCGGTGTCGACGGAGGCGAAGAAGTCGTACTCGTCGCCGTGCGCCTCCAGCCAGGCGTTGTAGTTGCCGTGCTTGGTCTTCGCGCGGTGCGGGCCCTTCGGCCGGTTCCACTTCTCGACACCCTTGCGGGTGAAGTGGTGCACGCCCAGGCGCGCGCAGACCTCCTTCACCTCCGGGTCGTCGCCCTCGTCGAGCAGCCACACGTGCAGCAGGCCCCGGTGGCGCAGCCGGACCGCCGCCTCCAGGGTCCGGGTGACCATGTCGAGGGGTTCCTTGCCGGGCACGAACGTGGTGATGAAGGCGACCCGGGTGCCGGTCTCCGGGATCACCGGGACCGGGTCGCGGGCGACCAGGGTGGCATGCGCGTTGGACAGCACGTTCATGCAGCGGAAGAACTCGATCAGGCCGATCGACACCAGCATCACGATGTCGAGGGCCGGCAGGAAGTCGTACGCCGGGTAGTCCCGCTGGGTCCAGTGCTCGGGCTGCAGCAGCCAGGCCAGCAGGACCAGCGACAGCAGCGGGGCCGCGCCCAGCATCAGCGCGGCGCGGACGCGGTGCGGTTCCTGGGAGAGCAGCGAGCGGTACTGCACGGTGTACGGCCGGCCCGGGTCGGGCTGGGTGAGGGGGCCGGCGAGCCTGCTGTAGTGCTCGTAGTCGTATCTGGGCAGGGTCTTCTTTATGCGGCCCAGGGCGCCGGCGGTGGTGCGGTGCCCGGGTACCCGGAGTTGTGTTGTCCGTGACGGGTCGTAGTCCTGTTCCTGCCGGGCGCCCATCGGTGTCGACGTCATGAGTCATCCCCCCACACGCAGGTCGGCGCGTGTTTCATCGGTACTGGAGCCCGCGCGGGTCCCCCTCGACCCTGTCGGGCGCGTCAGTGGTGGGGCACAGCCGTCCCACAGAATATGGACACGGACCGTGACCGGCCGGTTGCATGGTGCCCCCCTCGGCACCGATTCATGACCGGGGCCCCTCAACCCCGCAGATCTGGCAACCGGCTATCTACCCCCCAAGTGCCGCGAAACACCGGCACTTTGGACATCCAGGGTTCTACGGTGCTCAGCATGATCGCAAGAGCGAAACGTCGTGTTTACCGGGCATAAGCGTTCATTGTGGAGCGTGTGGTGATTATGTGGACCGGACGTGTCGGTTGTTGACATGGAGGGGCAATGGGGGGTGCGGGGTGCCGAAGTGACCTCGCGTGACCGACGGGGTGTACGCCAGAAGGCCCCCCGCTGCTGCGGAGGGCCTTCTGGGTGTCTGTGCGCCGCCAGGGACTCGAACCCCGGACCCGCTGATTAAGAGTCAGCTGCTCTAACCAACTGAGCTAGCGGCGCCTGCTGACATCGAGAACTCTACCCGACGGCGAACCGTGCTCCTGACCATCGGCCACCAGGGCGACCCCCGTCCGCCCTCTGCCGTACATCATTCGGACCGTCAGCATGCGCACCGGGACCAAAGTTGGGAAGCTGATCAACGTGCACAGTCCCGGACATATCAACATGAAGTGTGAGGGGAATCGCATGCCGGCCCCGGTCTTCCAGGAATTCGACCCCGCGACCACCTGCGAATGCCCCGGCTGCGTCCACTGGCGCCGGGTGACCCCCTCCCCGCTGCCCGGCCGCTTCGGCGGGCACCCGGCCGCCCGCGGCGTCCTGGTCGTGGCCGCCGCGTCCGCCGCCTTCGCCGCGGGCGCCCCGGCCGCCGCCGCCCACAGCGCCCCGCCCGCCCCGCACCGGTCCGCCGCTCCCGTGGACCCCGAGCCCCAGACCCCGCAGGGCACCAAGTCCCCCCTGCACGGCCCGAACGGCAAGCCCGTCAAAGGCCCGGTCACCACGCCCCCCATCACCCGCACGCAGATCATCAACCGCGCCAAGACCTGGGTCACCGCCAAGGTGCCGTACAGCATGTCCCTCTACTGGACGGACGGGTACCGGCAGGACTGCTCGGGCTACGTCTCCATGGCCTGGGGGCTGACCGGCAACGAGTGGACCGGGAGCCTCGACCAGTTCGGCACGAAGATCACCAAGGAGGAGCTCCAGCCCGGCGACATGCTGCTCTTCCACAACCCGGACGACCCCGAGAAGGGCTCCCACGTAGTGCTCTTCGGCGGCTGGACGGACTACACGCACACCTACTACACGGTGTACGAGCAGACACCCCCGCACGCCCGCAGCCAGTCCACGCCCTACGCCTACTGGACCAACTCCGCGAAGTACGTCCCCTACCGCTACAACGGCCTGATCGCGGACCCGGCCACGCCCGGCGCCCAGGCCGCGAAGACGTCGGTGGCGTTCCCGGGGGCGGCCTACTTCGGGCCCGGCGCCCACAACAAGTACGTCACCCTCCTCGGGCAGCTGCTGGTCGCCCGGGGCGCCGGCGGCTACTACGCCAAGGGCCCCGGGCCGGTCTGGGGCCTGTCGGACCAGCGGGCCACCCAGGCGTTCCAGCGGGCCCAGGGCTGGACCGGCGCCGCCGCCGACGGCCTGCCCGGACCGGGCACCTGGGAACTCCTCGCCACCGGCAGGGGCAAGAACATCAGGTCCGCCCCCGCGGCACCGTCCGCCCCCGCCTCGCACGGGGTCCCGGGCTACCCCGGCAAGAACTTCTTCCGTCCGGGCGCCGCGAACGACCACGTCACCCGGCTCGGCAGGCAGCTGGTCAAGAAGGGGTACGGCCGGTTCTACCCCGACGGCCCGCATCCCGCCTGGGGCGAGGCGGACCGCAGGGCCGTCGAGGCGTTCCAGCGGGCCCAGGGCTGGCGCGGCGGCGCGGCCGACGGCTACCCGGGGCCGGAGACCTGGCGACGCCTGTTCCTGTGACGACCCCGGTCCCCCGAGGGCGCCCTGAGGACCCCCCGAGGAGCCGTCCGGGAACCACCTGAGGACCACCTGAGAACCACCTGAAGCATCTGGCGCGGAGGCTGGAGGCAGGCATGAGTACGACCACGGAACACACCCCCGACGCGGACGGGCCCCCGGACGGCGGGCCGCCCACCCGCCCGACTCCCCGGCTCATCCAGAACGAGATCACCACCGAGATCCCCGTCCACCTGCTGTTCCGCGACGACCCCGACCCCGTGTCGGTGCCGTTGCGGCCGGCCGTGGTCGGCCGTCGGCAGGGCACCGGGGAACAGCCCCGGCTGCGCCGCCCGCTCCCGGCCAAGCCCCGGCCGGTCGCCGCCGTCGACCCCGACCTGGTGGAGCGTCCGGCCCGGGTGCTGCCCGGCGCGGCCGGCGTGTGCGCCGGGCTCGGTGGAGTGGCCGGGGGGCTCGCGACCTCCTGGTGGGCGGGGGTGCTGCCGTCGCTCGCGGCGCACGCGCTGCACCTGCCGGCGTACGGGGGCGCGGGGCTCGGACCGGCGCAGTGGGCGGCGTACGCCGGGGCCGGTGCGCTCGGCCTGGCCGGTTTCGGGGGACTCGCGCGCGGGACGACCGGGCGGGCCTGGGTGCTCGGCCTGTTCGGCCGCTACCGCGGGACGGTACGGCGCACCGGCCTGCTCTGGGTCAACCCGCTGCTGATGCGCCGCCGGGCCGACGTCCGGCTGCGGCACTGGCGCAGCGAGGAGATGCCGGCGGCGGACGGCAACGGGGTCGCGCTGCGGGTCGTCGTCCTGGTGGTGTGGCGGGTGCGGGACACCGCGCGGGCGGTGCTCGGCGTCGAGGACCACGAGACGTACCTGCGCGAGTGCGTGGAGGCCGCGCTGGTCCGGGTGCCGGTGGAGCCGCCGGGCACCGCCCGGGGTTCGGTGGAGATGGCCACGGACGCGCTGACCCGGCTGGTGTCGGCGGACGCGGCGGGCATCGGCCTGGAGGTGTTCGCCGTGCAGCCGGTCCGGGTGGAGTACGCCCCGGAGGTCGCCGCGGCCATGCAGCGGCGCCGGATCGCCGCGCTCGACGCACGGCAGCGGGCCACCATGCTCACCTCGGTCGTGGACTCGGTCGAGGACACGGTGACCCGGCTGACCATGCGCGGACTCGTCGAACTCGACGACTACGAGCGCAAGGTGCTGGTGCGCGACCTGACGGTGGCGTTCTGCTCGGGACGTGCCGACTCCGCACCGTGACGGGCACGGACACTCCTTTTGGTATGGACATGTTCAACAAGCGGCAATAATCTGGGACTTGGTCTAGACCTGCACGGCTCACCGAACTTCCCCCACGTTCTCCAGGAGCGGCAGCATGCGTAAACGGACCAAGGTGTCGGCCGTCGTGCTCGGCGTGGCGACCGCCGGAGCCTTCGCACTCTCCACCGGCGGCGCCAGCGGGCACGGCTACACCGACCTCCCCATCAGCCGGCAGAAGCTCTGTGCCAACGGCACGGTGACCAACTGCGGCGACATCCAGTACGAGCCGCAGAGCGTCGAGGGCCCGAAGGGCTTCCCGGCGTCCGGTCCCGCCGACGGCCAGATCTGCAACGGCGGGCTGAGCAGGTTCGCCCAGCTCAGCTCGCCCACCACGCCCTCGGGCGGGGCCTGGCCGACGACGAAGGTGACGGGCGGTCAGTCGTACACCTTCCGGTGGCAGTTCACGGCGATGCACGCCACGACCGACTTCAAGTACTACGTCACCAAGCAGGGCTGGAACCAGAACCACGCCCTCGCCCGTTCGGACCTCAACACCACCCCCTTCCTCACCGTCCCCTACAACGGCCAGCGCCCGCCGGCCACCCTCAGCCACAGCGGCACCCTGCCGTCGGGGCTGAGCGGCCACCACGTGATCGTGGCGGTCTGGACGATCGCCGACACGACCAACGCGTTCTACGCCTGCTCGGACGTCACGTTCTGACCGGCATCGTTCGACAACCGGGTAACACCCGGCTGATCTGAGCTTCGCTTGAGGACCCGCCGCGGGCCGCGGGGGTACGTTCCCGCCACACCGGTCAGTCGGACCGGTGTTCGGAGGCGGGGGACTCTCATGGGCCTGATGGAAGCGTTCTTCTACATCCTTCCCGGCATCTTCGTCGTCGTCGGTGTCCTCGGGCTGTACAAGACGCTGCGGCGGTCGAGCGAGATCAGCCGGACGTGGCGTCACGGGCGTACCGCCGAGGCGCGCTGTCTGCGGTCGTACACGAGGACCAGCGGCGGTGGCGGGGACACGTCCGTGACGACCACGCTGCACCATGTCTACGAGTTCACGACGGCCGAGGGGCGGGTCGTCCGCTTCGACGAGGCGAGCGGGCGGTCGACCGTGATCGAGGGCGACTTCGTGACGGTGTACTACCTGCCGGAGAAGCCGGAGGGGGCGACGACGCGGCCGCCCGCCCAGGGGAAGCTGGCGGTGGGGACCGGGTGCGCGGTGGCGTTCTTCGGAGTGATCATCGGGTTCGCGCTGGTCTTCATGGGGGTGGCGCACTTCATCTTCTCGGCGGCGGACGGGATGGCGCCGTGAGTGCGGGGGAGGCCGTGGGCCTCGGTGGACCGGTGGGGGGCTGGTGAGGTCGTGGGTCTCCGCGGGTCGGTGGGGGCTTGTCGCGCCCACGCGGCGGCAGCCGCAAATTGACACAGCCCCGCGCCCCCAGGGTGTTGATCTGACGGAGTGTCAATTATTCTGCTTCTCCATGGCCGTCGATGGGTCCACCGTTGCTGAAGCCGTCGCCGCCCGGTGGGGCGATCACCGGCCCGGGATGTGGTTCGAGGAGCAGGTGCTGACGCACCACGAGGTGGCCGCCGGGGCTGCCGCCCGGGCGGCGCTGTTCGCCGATCTGCTGCCTGCCGGCGCCGTGCCCCACGTCGGGGTCCTGCTCGACAACACCCCCGAGTTCCCGCTCTGGCTGGGCGCCGCCGCGCTCGCCGGAGCCGCCGTGGCGGGGGTCAACCCGACCCGCCGGGGGGCCGAACTGGCCCGGGACATCCGGCACACCGAGTGCCCGGTGCTCGTCACCGAGCGGGCCCACCTGCCGCTGCTCGCCGGGCTCGAACTGCCCGGCGTCCGGCTCCTCGTCACCGACGAACCGGAGTACGGCGCCCTGCTCGCCCCCTACTTCGGCGCCTCTCCCGACGCCTCCCGGGCCGTCCCCGCCGACCGGATCCTGCTCTACTTCACCTCCGGGTCCACCGGCGCTCCGAAGGCCGCCCTCTGCTCCCAGGGCCGGCTGGCCGCGGCCGGGCGGTCGCTCGCCGGGCAGTTCGGGGTGCGTCCCGACGACGTGCACTACGTCTGCATGCCGATGTTCCACGGCAACGCCGTGATCGCCGACTGGGCGCCCGCACTGGTGGCGGGCGCCGGGGTGGCGTTGCGGCGGCGGTTCTCGGCGTCCGGTTTCCTGGACGATGTACGGCGCTACCGGGCCACCTACTTCACCTACGTCGGCCGGGCCGTGCAGTACATACTCGCGACCGAGCCGCGCGCCGACGACCGGGACAACCCGCTGCGGCTCGGGTTCGGGACGGAGGCCGGGGCCGTGGACGCGGCGGCCTTCGAGGAGCGGTTCGGGGTGCGGCTCGTCGAGGGGTACGGGTCCTCTGAGGGCGGGGCGGCGATCCAGTGGTCGCCGGGGACGCCGGCCGGGGCGGTGGGGCGGGCGGCGCCGGGGCTCGTCGTGCTCGACCAGGGGTCGGGGGAGGAGTGCCCGCCCGCCGTCTTCGACTCCACGGGCCGGCTGCTGAACGGGGAGGCGGCGATAGGGGAGCTGGTGAACCGGGCGCCGAACCCGTTCGAGGGGTACTGGCGGAACGCGGCGGCGGAGGCGGAGCGGCGCAGGGGCGGGTGGTACTGGACCGGGGACCTCTTCTACCGGGACGCGGCGGGATACCTGTACTTCGCGGGGCGCACCGACGACCGGATCCGGGTCGACGGGGAGAACCTGGCCGCCGCGGTGATCGAGAACATCGTGGCCCGGTACGAGGGTGCGGAGGCCGTCGCCGTGTACGGGGTGCCGGACCCGGTGACCGGGGACCAGGTGATGGCGACGGTCGCCGGCCGGTTCGAGCCGCTGGACTTCGCCGAGTTCCTGCTCGCCCAGCCCGACCTGGGGACGAAGATGGCGCCCCGGTTCGTGCGGGTGGTGGAGCGGATGCCGGTGACGGCGACCAACAAGATCCAGCGGGCGGCGCTGCGCAGGGAGGGCGTGCGGTGTGCCGACCCGGTGTGGTGGCGGCCGCCGGGGGAGCGGACGTACCGCAGGCTGACCCCGCAGGACGCGGAAGCGTGGGGTCCGCCGCGGGGCGACGGCGTACTGCCCGAAAGGCCGTTCATACGTGGACACTTGGGCAATTGACCCCGTGTTAGCGTGCGCCGAAGTCGACCTGCACGGCCATCCGAGAGGAGCCATCGACATGGCGCACCACGTCTCCGGCCTGGGCATCAGCCCCACGAGCATGGACCCGAGGAGCCACATCACCGACATCTTCGTCTTCCAGAACCCGGGTGATGCGGACCGGACGGTCCTGGTCATGTGCATCAACCCGCACTCGCCGGTCACCGCGGACGCCGTCGACTCCGAGTCGGTCTACGAGTTCGGCGTGGACAACGACGGCGACGCGGTGAACGACGTCGCCATCCGGGTGCGGTTCTCGCCGGTGGTGGCGGAGTCGCAGAGCGCCAGTGTGCAGCTGGCGGCCGGCCGGGGCCCCGCGGCCGATGTCGAGGCGGGGGAGACGGTCGTCGCGGACGCCCCGGTCACCTTCGGCCCGAAGCCGGAGATCACCACGGCCGGCGACTTCCGGTTCTTCGCCGGGCTCCGCAGCGACCCGTTCTTCGCCGACCCGATCGGGGCCGGGAACGACTTCCAGTGGACCGGCCAGGACTTCTTCCTCGACAAGAACGTGTTCGGCATCGTGCTGGAGGTCCCGAACACCGTGCTCGGCCCGGATCCGCAGGTCGGCGTCTGGGCCCGGGTCCTGGTTCCGCACGACGGCCGCCTGGTCCAGGGCGACCGGGCGGGACGGCCCGGGATCGACAACAACTTCAACCACAGCGACGACGACAAGCGGATATGGAACCAGCAGGAGCCGGTCCGGGACCGCGAGCTCTTCCTCGACAAGTTCGCACACGTCCTCGAACACGGGGGCTACTCCGCGGACCGGGCGGCCGCCCTCGCGGAGGGCCTGCTCCCCGACCTCGTGACGTACGACTACACGAGCGCCGCGGGGTACCCGAACGGCCGCAACCTCACCGACGACGTCATCAACGAGGGGATCGCGCTGCTGACCAACGGCGCCGCGCCCCACGACGGGCTGCGGCCCCATGACGACCTCGGCTCCGACTTCCCCTTCCTGGGGGACCCGCACTAGGGCGCACACGGCCCGGCGCAGGGTCTGGCACAGGGTCCGGCACGCGGCGCATAAAAAATGACCTGGGGTGGTAAAACCCCAGGTCATCAAAGGTGCGCCGCCAGGGACTCGAACCCCGGACCCGCTGATTAAGAGTCAGCTGCTCTAACCAACTGAGCTAGCGGCGCATGACTCACGCCGACCGTTCGAACCGTCTCTCGACTGGGTCGTCCGGCTGGCGACGAAGAAAATACTACCTGGTCCGGCGGGGTGCTTCCGACCACCGCCGGGGCCGGGGCCCAGGGCCTAGATGGCGAGGGAGAGCAGCAGCGGAGCCGCGCCGCGGTTCAGGGTGTCGGCGGCCTGGCGGAGCCGGTGCGCGTGCTCGACCGGCAGGGAGAGTGCCAGGCAGCCCACGGCCGAGCCGGCGGTGATCGGGACCGCCGCGCACACCGTGCCGATGGCGTACTCCTGGAGGTCCAGGACGGGGACCGTCGGCGGCTGCGCCTCCAGCCGGGAGAGCAGGAGCTTGTCGCTGGTGATGGTGCGCGAGGTGAGGCGGGCCATCTTGTGCCGGGAGAGGTGGTCGCGGCGGGCGTTGTGGTCGAGCTGGGTGAGCAGGCTCTTGCCGATCGCGGTGGCGTGCGCGGAGGAGCGGAAGTCCACCCACTCGTTGACCGCGGGGGTGGCCGGGCCGTCCGCGTACTGGCCGATCCGCACCTCGCCGTCGACGTACCGGCTGAGGTAGACGGCGGCGCCGACCGAGTCCCGCAGCCGGTCGAGGGTCTGCTGGAGCTGCTCGCCGAGGGCCTGCTCCCGCTCGTGCGTGGAGCCGAGCCGGCGCAGCGTCTCGCCGGTCACGTACGCGCCGTCGGCGACCTGCTCGACGTAGCCCTCGCGGCGCAGCATGCGCAGCAGCGCGGTCAGCCGCTCCGGGTCCAGGCCGGTCCTGCGGGCCAGTTCGGTGTCGGTGACGCCGGTGGCGTGCCCCGCCACCGTCTCCAGGACCCGAAGGGCGTCCTGGGCGGAGTGGTACGGGGCGGTCGGCTCGTGCATCAGCGCCACGGTGGTCCCCCTGCGCTCGCTCGGCGATGCTGCTTCGGCAGCACTGCTTGGGCCGCGATCCGGACAACGGATCCTCTCCACGATAACGGGCAAGCACCCGAAACGGAGGGGGTGTTGGCGAGATTCCAGCCCTCTCAACTGCGGAAAAGACCCGCTGGCATATGCCAACGGAATGACCCGTCCGCCGGACCTCGGGTGATCGAGCGTTCACTTCCTGTAGTCGTGCCACCGTGTGGGGAAACTTTTACGGCGTCGGCGGTGGAATTATCTACAGCACCGCGCCGAGGAACTCCCGGGTCCGCTCGTGCCCGGGCTCGCTGAAGATCCGCTCCGGCGGGCCCGCCTCGATGACCCGGCCCGAGTCGAACATCAGGACCTGGTCGGAGATGTCCCGGGCGAAGTTCATCTCGTGGGTCACGCAGAGCATGGTGATGTCGGTGGTGCGGGCGATGTCCCTGAGCAGGTCGAGGACGCCCGCCACCAGCTCCGGGTCGAGCGCCGAGGTCACCTCGTCGAGGAGCAGCACCTTCGGCCGCATGGCCAGCGCCCTGGCGATCGCGACGCGCTGCTGCTGGCCGCCGGAGAGCCGGGTCGGCCGCGCGTCGGCCCTGTCGGCCAGGCCCACCAGGTCGAGCAGCTCCCGGGCGCGCGCCTCCGCCTCGTCCCTGGGCAGGCCGAGCACGGTCACCGGGGCCTCGGTGATGTTGCGCAGCACGCTCATGTTCGGGAACAGGTTGAACTGCTGGAACACCATCCCGATCTGCTTGCGGACCTCCCGGATCTCCTTCTCGGACGCCGGGAAGAGCCGCTGCCCGTCGACGGTGATGGTGCCGGTGTCCGGCTTGGCCAGGGTCATCAGCAGCCGCAGGATCGTGGTCTTGCCGGAGCCGGAGGGCCCGATCAGGGTGACGTGCCGGCC
Source organism: Streptomyces sp. NPDC008092 (assembly GCF_042957285.1). NCBI lineage: Bacteria > Bacillati > Actinomycetota > Actinomycetes > Kitasatosporales > Streptomycetaceae > Streptomyces > Streptomyces sp. NPDC008092. The sequence continues at coordinate 666,791 of NZ_JBIBHY010000004.1, read as the reverse complement.
CGCCTGCACGGCGAGGTCGAGCCCGTCGAGGACGGTGTTGTCCCCGAACCGCTTGGTCACCCCCTCCAGCCGGATCAGGGTGTCGGTGGCGGTCAGCGGGTCACTGGTCTCAACGGACAAGGCGACGCTCCAGGGTGCGCAGGAGAAGGGAGGCGAGGTAGGAGACGACGACGAAGGCGACGCCGATCACCGTCACCGGCTCGGTGAACCGGAAGTGCTGCTGGGAGAAGAGCCGGGCCTGGCCGAGCATCTCCAGCACGGTGATCGACATCAGGACCGGCGTGTCCTTCAGCATCGAGATCACGTAGTTGCCGAGCGGCGGCACCACCCGGCGCACCGCCTGCGGCAGGATCACCGCGAACCAGGTCCGCCGCGCCGGCAGGCTGAGCGCGGTGGCCGCCTCCCACTGCCCGGCCGGCACGGCCTCGACACCGGCCCGGTAGACCTGCATGGTGTACGTCGAGTAGTGCAGGCCGATCGCGAAGACCCCGGTGGTCAGCGCGGAGAACGTCAGCCCCCACTCGGGCAGCACGTAGAAGAGGAAGAACAGCTGCACCAGCAGCGGGGTGTTGCGCACGAACTCGGTCACCACCCCGACCGGCCACCGCACCCACCTCGACGGCGTCCGCATCAGCAGCGTCCACACCAGCCCCAGCGAGAACGAGATCAGCGAGCCGAGCACCAGCGCCTGCAGGGTGACCAGCAGGCCGTCCCGGAAGTGCGGCATGAACTCGCTGACGGCACTCCAGTCCCACGTCACGCGACACCGCCGAGCCCGGCCCGCAGCCGCTTCTCCAGGCCGCGCAGCAGCCGGGTGATGACGAACGCGATCACGAAGTAGATCACCAGCAGGTACGTGTAGACGTGCGCGCTCTCCTGCAGGGCCAGCCGGACCAGGTTCCCGCTGAACGCGAGGTCGCCCATGCCGGTGACCGACACCAGGGCGGTGCCCTTGAGCAGCTCCACGAGCAGGTTGCAGTAGGAGGGGATCATCTCCGGCACCGCCTGCGGCAGCAGGATCAGCCGCAGCCGCTGCCAGGGCGTGAAGCCGAGCGCGACCCCGCCCTCCCGCTGCGCCGGGTCCACCGCGCCCAGGGCCGCGCGCACGATCTCCGCGCCGTACGCGCCGTACGTCAGGCCGAGCGCGAGCGTCCCCGCCCACATCGGTACCAGCTGCCAGCCGAAGGCGACCGGCAGCACGAAGAACACCCAGAAGATCATCACCAGCGCCGAAGTGCCGCGGAACACCTCGGTGTAGAGCCCGGCCAGGAACCGCACGATCCAGCGCCGGTCCGTCCGGGCCACGCCCGCCACCAGTGCCACCCCTGTCATCAGCAGACCGCTGAACAGCAGCAGCTGGACGGTCGTCCAGACCCCGTCGAGCACGAGGTCCCACAGTCCCGAGGTCATCCGCTCTTCCCTCCCGCGCACAGCTCCTTCGCCGTCAGGTCGGTCATCTCGTCCTCGGTGAAGCCGAACGGGCGCAGGATCCGGAACACTTCGCCGCTCTTCTTCAGCTTGCGCAGCTCCACGTCGAAGGCGTCCCGCAGCCGCGTCTCCGCCGGCCGGAACGCGAACGCGCCCCCGTCCACGTGCGGCTTCCCGTCCACGAGCGGCGCGAAGGCCTCGGTCGCCTCCGCCTTCGCCGACTTCCCGGCCACCGCACGGGTGGTGAGCGCCGTACCGGCGAACACGTCGACCCGTCCCGCCTCCACGGCGTTCAACCCGGCGACCTGGTCGGGCACGATCAGGATGTCGCTCTCCCGGTACCCGGCCTCGACCGCGTACCGGATCTCCGCATAGCCCGTCCCCGTCGCGAACCTCGCCTTCTTCCTGACGACGTCCTCGTAGTCGTGCAGCCCCTTGGGGTTGCCCTTGCGCACGATGAAGGAGTCGAGCATCCGGTAGTCGGGATCCGCGAAGATCACCTGCTCGCACCGCTCCGGGTTGACGTACATCCCGGCGGCCACGACGTCGAACTGCTGCGAGTTCAGCCCGGGTATCAGCGAACCGAACTCGGTCGGCACCGGCTGCACCCGGTCCACCCCGAGCCGCCCGAAGACGGCCTTGGCCAGCTCCGGCGCCTCCCCGGTCAGGTGCCCGTCCTTGTCGATGTACCCGAAGGGGATCTCGCCGGCGATGCCGAGCCGTACGACACCCTGGGCGCGCAGCCGTTGCAGCAGGTCACCGCCGTCGGTGCCGGTGGCGGTGGCCACGCGCGTGCAACCGGCGGTGCCGAGCGCGCCGAGTGCGCCGACCGCGGCGGCGCCCGCGAGCACGGCCCGCCGGCCGTGTCCGGATTCGTGCCCTGATGTGGCTGATTCGTTCCTGTGTGGTGGAGCCATGGCGGCGCGGCTACCCGACCCCGACCGACTTATGCACCACGACCGCGAGGGTCAGTGCCCCGGCACGTACCCGCGCTTCTTGTCGACCACGTTGGGCAGGGATCTGCCCGCCGCCCACCGCTCGTACAACTCCACGAACTGGATGCCCAGTTCGTCCCGCCAGCCGACCGTGTCCCCGCCCATGTGGGGAGAGACCAGCAGGCCCGGCACGTGCCACAACGGACTGTCGGCGGGCAGCGGCTCGGTCGCGAAGACGTCCAGGGCCGCGGCCGCGATCCAGCGCCGGGTCAGCGCCCGGACCAGGGCCTCCTCGTCGACCAGCCGGCCCCGGCCGACGTTGATGAAGCAGGCCGACGGCTGCATCACGCCGAAGCGGTGCGCGTCGAACATGCCGTACGTCTGCTCGGTCAGCGGGGCGGCCGCGATCACCCAGTCCGCCCGGGACATCAGCCGGTCCAGGTCGTCCGGGCCGTGGATGCCGGTGCGCGGGACACGGCCGACCAGGGCCGTGGTGACGCCGAGCGCCTTGAGGGTGCGGACGATCGCCCGGCCGATCGGCCCGGTGCCGACCACGCACGCGCGCGTGCCGGCCACCCGGCGCGCCTCGCGGTGCCGCCAGGTCCGCTCCCGCTGGAGGTCGAGGGTGCGCGGCAGGTCCTTGGCGATGGCCAGCACCAGCGCGGCCACGTACTCGGCGACGGGCGCGTCGAAGACCCCGCGCGCGTTGGTGACGACCGTGCCGGACGCGGCCAGCTCCGGGCACATCAGATGGTCGACACCCGCGCTCGCGGTGTGCACCCAGCCCGGCCGGGGCCCCTCGCCCGGCCAGGCCTCGCGGACGGCGTGCGAGGCGAAGTCCCAGACCAGGAGGACGTCCGCGGCCGGCAGCCGGGCCGCCAGGCCCGCCGCGTCCGTGCGCACGATCCGGGCACGGCCGGTGAGCCGGCCCAGCCGCGGGGGCGGGTCGGCGTCGAGGACCAGCAGAGTGGGCACGGGCGGTGTCATGCGGGGCGGTCTCCCGGTGTCCGACAGCGTCTGACATGGGCGGACGGGACGTCTCGGATGCGCGGATTGACCACGCTGGCACCCGAACCCACCTTCGTCAACACGATCCCGGCTTCGTCCTGGTGGCACCCGGCCGGTCCTGTCGGCCAACCAGGTCACGATGTGGGCGGCGCCGCGCAGGCGGGGTACCCGAGCGGTGGGCCCTTGTCGGGCGCCGGTCCGTCACCTGGACGGATCGGCGTCTCCCCGCCAGCGGTCCGTACTGCCGGCCGAACAGCAGGAAGGGTGGACATGACAGCGCTCGGACTCCTCTACCCGGGGCACTCCGCGGAGGACGACTACCCCCGTATCGAGCAGCTCCTCGGCAGCGACATCCGGGTGGACGTCGTCCACACCGACATCGGTGAGGACGCGCACCGGGTGGACGCGTTGCGCGCGACGGGGGCCGCGGAGCGGCTGGCCGCCGGGGTGGCGGAGCTGCGGCTCGCGGGCGCGGACGCGGTGGTGTGGGCGTCCACCGGCGGCAGCTTCGTATACGGCTGGGAGGGCGCCCGGCAGCAGGTCCGCGCGCTCGCCCTGGCGGCCGGGATGCCGGCGTCGTCGACGTCGTTCGCGTTCGTGCACGCGGCGCGGGAGCTCGGGGTACGGCGGGTGGCGGTCGGCGCGACCTACCCCGACGACGTGGCGTCCCTCTTCGCCGGCTTCCTGGCGGCCGGGGGCCTGGAGGTGACCGGCGTGCGGTCCTCGGGGACCGTGACGGCGGCGGAGGTGGGGACGTGGGGGGAGGAAGAGGTCCTGACCCTGGCGCGGGCGGCCGACGTCTCCGGCGCGGAGGCGGTACTGCTGCCGGACACGGCACTGCACACGGCGGCCCACGTGTCCCTCCTGGAGAAGGCGCTGTCGAAGCCGGTGTTCACGGCGAACCAGGTGACCGTCTGGGAGGGCCTCCGCCTGGCCGACCGCCGGGTGAACGCCCCGTCCCTCGGCACCCTGTTCACCCGCGAACCGATCATCCAGGCCTGACACGCCCGGCGCACCAGGGGGCGCCCCCTGGACCCTGTGGGGGCTGCGAAATCGGTAATCCTGAGCCCCGCCCTCGTCGTCGCCGAGGGCGGGCACCGCCTACCGCCGATGAGCTGTATCAGATCCAGGTGTGAGGTGGTTGTGTGCACGTTCGGTGTTTCCTTAATTCTCTGAGAAATTTTCTACAACCATCCGGCACAGGTGTCCGTCTGGTTAACACAAGGGTGTGTAGAGGTTGATGTAGAGGAGTTCAGGACGTGACCGTGCGTTCCTTTGCCCGGCGGATGCGACCGCGAGTCGAGCGGAAGGCCGCCGAGAAGGTCTGGCAGCTGCGCACCATGCGGCGCCGCCGCACGGCGGCGGTCACGGACCCGGTGCTCCGCCCGGTGGCGGTGCGCGGCCAGCAGCTCTACGGACGGGTCGTGACCCGGTTCAGCGCCGCCGAGGCGGCCGCCGCCAACCTCGGACTGGTCCTCGCCGCGCTGGAGCAGGACGGCATCCCCTACTTCCTGGTGCCGGCCTCGCGCACGCGCCACACGGTCGGTGTGAATGCCGTGGACCGGGAGCGTCTCCTCACCGCCCTGGAGGCGCAGAACGCGGGGAAGGCGGTGTTCATCGGCAGACCGCTGCCCGGCGGAAGGCTCAGGCACCCCGCCCTGTTCATGGACGGTGTCCTGCCGGCCGCGCTGCGTACGGCCCCGGTCCTGCGGATCGGGGAGAACCTCCTGGGCCCCGCGGGCCAGCTGCTCGCCGGCCCGGAGCTCGCCTGCGACGTCGAGTTCTGGGAGGACGGGGCACAGCTCCTCGCCTCCGCCGCAGGGCCCCGGCGCCTGGCCTCGGTCCAGCCGCAGGCCTCCGAGGACGTCTTCGCCGAGTCCCTCGTCGCACCCCGGAACAACGGCATCACGGACGTACTGCCCGCGTCCGAGCAGACACCGGCCGTGGTCCGGATCGGCGACCGGGAGCTGCCGAGCTTCGCCGCGCTCACCCTGCCGACCGTGAACGACGTGACCTTCCCCGTCGACGTCGTCTACACCTGGGTGGACGGCGAGGAGCCGGAGATGCGGGCCAAGCGCGCCCGCCACCAGGAGCGCGGCACCGCCGAGATCCTGGACAAGGAGACCAACGCCTCCCGCTACACCAGCCACGACGAGCTGAAGTACTCCCTGCGCTCGCTCGCCATGTACGCCGACTTCGTCCGGCACATCTACCTCGTGACCGACGGCCAGAAGCCGCACTGGCTCGACGACACGGCCCCGGGGATCACGGTCGTCGACCACCGCGACATCTTCCCGGCGGACGTCCTGCCGGTGTTCAACTCGCACGCGATCGAGACCCGGCTGCACCACATCCCCGGCCTGTCGGACCACTACCTCTACTTCAACGACGACGTGTTCGTCGGCCGCCGGGTCACCGCGGAGCACTTCTTCCACGGCAGCGGTCTGATGAAGATCCCGGTGTCCCCGCTCAAGATCGGGATCGGCAAGCCGCACGCCGAGGAGACCGCCACCAACTCCGCGAGCAAGAACGTCCGCCGGCTGCTGCTGGAGAAGTTCGGGCGGATGACCACGAACAACTTCATGCACACCCCGCTGCCGCAGCAGCGCGAGACCCTGCGGGACCTGGAGGACCTCTTCCCGGAGGACATCGGCCGCACCACGGCGTCCCGCTTCCGTTCGCCGCAGGACATCGCTGTGACGGCCCCGCTGCTCTACCAGTACGCGCTGATGACCGGCCGCGGTGTGCCGGGCCGGTTCGGCTTCCGGTACGTCAACATCAGCCGCCCGGACGCCGAGGCCCGCCTGGCCGACCTGCGCCGCACCCGCCGCTTCGACTTCTTCTGCCTCAACGACGTCGACGTGCCGCCGGAGGAGCGGGAGCGGGTCGGCGTCCGGATGCACGAGTTCCTGGAGGACTACTTCCCCTTCGCGAGCCCCTTCGAGAAGTCCGCCGAGAAGTCCGCCGCGAAGTCCGCCGCGAAGTCCGCCGAGAAGCAGAACTGACGGGGGCTGGGGGGCATGGACATCCGTCACCGCTTCACTTTCACGGCGCCCGCGGGCCTGCGCGCCGCCCGGGACCTGCCGGCGAGCCTGTGCGCCTGGCTGTCGGCCAGGCTCTGGGCGCTGCGCGCGACCCGGGCCCGACGACGCCTGCGCGCCGCCGTCCCCGGGTGCGGGATCACCTTCGGACCGACGCGGCTGTACGGCCGTACGGTCGGCGCCTACACGGCCGCGGACGCCGCCGAAGCCGATCTCGAACGGGTCTGCACCCTCCTGGAAGGGCTGCACGTCCCGTACTTCCTGGTCCCCTCCGACCACGGACACGGCGCGCCGCGGCAGGTCGTCGGCGTCGAGGAGACGTACCGCGACGCGATCCTCGCCCGGGCCGCCCAGCGCTTCGCCGGCACCGCCGGGTACGTCGGCGCCGTCGGACCGGGCGGCACCGTGACGAACGCGGTGCTGTGGGCCGACGGCAGGCTGCCCCGGGCGCTGCGGCGGGCCGCCGTACTCCGCACCGGCGTGGTGCGCCTCGGCCCGGTGGGGCAGGTGCTCAACGGCCTGGAGACGGGGTGCGACATCGAGTTCTGGCGGCACGGCCGGGACCTCGGCGCCCCCTCGGATTCAGCCGGGGGCAGCGCCGGCGGCACCGATCCCGCCTGGCTCACCGTGCCCGGCAGCCGGCTGCCGGACGTCTTCGGGCCGGCGCTCGTCGCCCCGCGCCGCAACCCCGTGGCGGAAGTGCTGCCGGTGACGGCGCGCCAACCGGCGGCGGTGGCGCTTCGCCGCCGCACCGTCCCGACGTTCGTCCCGTTCGCCGGGCCCGGCATCGACGAGGTGCTGTTCCCCGTCGACGCCGTGTACACCTGGGTGGACGGGGACGACCCGGCGATGGCCGCGAAGCGCCGGGCCCACCAGGAACTCTCCGACAACGTCATCGCTCCGCGCGAGACCGGCGCCTCCCGCTACACCAGCCACGACGAACTGAAGTACGCGCTGCGCTCGCTGGAGATGTACGCCGGGTTCGTTCGGCACGTCTACCTGGTCACCGACTCCCAGATCCCGTCCTGGCTGGACCCGGAGGCGGAAGGCCTGACGGTGATCGACCACCGGGAGATCCTCCCGCCCGACGCGCTCCCGGTCTTCAACTCGCACGCGATAGAGAGCCGCCTGCACCGCATCCCGGGCCTGTCGGAGCACTACCTCTACTTCAACGACGACGTCTTCATCAACCGCCCGGTACACCCCGGGCACTTCTTCCACGGCAACGGCATCGCCCGCATCCCCCTGTCTCCCCTGAAACTCGGCACAGGCGCCCCGCACCCGCTCGAACCGGCCCCGAACTCCGCCGGCAAGAACGCCCGCGAGGTGATCAGGCGCTTCCACGGCAGACACATCACGCACAAGTCGCTGCACACCCCGCACCCCCAGCTGCTGTCCGTGATGCGCGAGATGGAGAGCCTGGGAATCGAGGAACTCGACCGGACCTCCTATTCCCGTTTCCGCTCCATCTCCGACGTCGCTCCGGCATCCACGCTCCACCACCACTGGGCGATGGCAACGGGCCGGGCCGTCCCCGCCGACTACCGCTTCCGCTACGTCCAGCTGGGCACACCGGACATGCACCGCCGTCTGGCCCGCCTCGCGGCCGGCGAGGACGTCGACTTCTTCTGCCTCAACGACGTGGACACGCCCCCGGAGGCCAGAACGGCTGCCCAGGCCGCCATCCGCGGGTTCCTGGACCGCAAATACCCCTTCCCGAGCCGCTACGAAGGAGCCTCCCGCACCAGCACCCGCCCCATCGCACCGCTCACGACGAGAATCCCGTTCCAGCCCACACGGGAGGAAGCACAGCGCCGCGAGGCGTAGCCGGCCCGGGCCGGACCGGGCAGCGAGGCGGGCACGGGGCGCCGTGCGCCCGCAGGTGTGTTCCTCGTGCCCCTGCCCTCGCACGGCGCTGCATGATCACCCAGGAGGCGCCCTGCCGGCGCCGGTAGGCGTCCCCACCCCCCCGCCCGCACGCCCCGCCCGCACGGAATAAACGGAGACCTCCTCCTGTTATCGCCCCCCAGGACAGCTCACAGCCGTAAATCAGGAGGCTCTCACCGTGTCGGCAGACGAGATCCGGGGCATCACCCACGGGACCGCCCCCGTCCCCCTCTCCGTACTGGACCTGGTGACCGTCGGCACCGGCAGTACCGCCACCGACGCCCTGCGCACCAGCGCCTCGCTCGCGCGGCTCACCGAGGCGCGCGGGTTCCACCGGTACTGGGTCGCCGAGCACCACTCGATGCCCGGCGTGGCGTCCTCCTCGCCCGCCGTGATCCTCGCCCACCTCGCCGCCCACACGGAGCGGATCCGGCTCGGGTCGGGCGGGGTGATGCTGCCGAACCACGCGCCCCTCGTCATCGCGGAGCAGTTCGGCACGCTGGAGGCGCTGGCGCCGGGGCGGGTCGACCTGGGGCTCGGGCGGGCGCCGGGGACCGACGGCGCCACCGCGGCCGCGCTGCGCCGGACCCAGACCCTCAACGAGGGCGCCGACGATTTCCCGCAGCAGCTCGCCGAGCTGATCCGGTTCCTGGACGACGACTTCCCGGACGGGCACCCCTACCGGCGGATCCACGCCATCCCCGGGCCGGTCCAGAGCACCGCCGCCGGCGGTGTGCAGTCCCCGCACCGGCCGCCGGTCTGGCTGCTCGGCTCCTCCGGGTTCAGCGCCCGGCTGGCCGGCATGCTCGGGCTGCCGTTCGCCTTCGCGCACCACTTCTCCGCGCAGAACACCGTCCCGGCCCTCGACCTGTACCGCGAGTCCTTCAGCCCGTCCGCCGTGCTCGACGAGCCCTACGCCCTCATCGGCGTCTCCGTCCTCGCCGTCGACGAGGAGCGCGAGGCGCGCCGCCAGGTGCGGGCCGGTGCGGTGAACATGCTGCGGCTGCGCACCGGGCGGCCCGGTCTGTTCCCCGACCCCGACGACGTCGAGCAGCACGAGTTCTCCCCGATGGAGGAGGAGTTCGTGCACTCCTGGACCGCCAACATCGTGCACGGCACCGCCGACGAGGTCCGCGCCGGCCTCGACGACCTGCAGAAGCGCACCGGCGCCGACGAGCTGATGCTCACCACGCACGCCCACCGCGGCGAGCTGCGCCTGCGCTCCTACGAACTGGTCGCCGACGCCTACGGCTTGCCGGCCGGGGTGTCCGCGTAGGTCCGGGTGTCCAGCAGCTCGGAGATACGATCCGGCGTCACCGGCCGGGAGTAGAGCCACCCCTGGCCGGTGTCGCAGCCGATGTGACGGAGGCGGGAGGCCTGCGCCGAGGTCTCGACGCATTCGGCGGTGACGGTGAGGCCCAGCCGGTGGGCGAGCTGGATCATCGCCTCGACGACGACCTCGTCGGCCGGGTTCGGGCGGTCGCCCGGGTCGTCGTACTGGAAGCCCCGGACGAAGGAACCGTCCAGCTTGAGGACCGAGACCGGGAGCCGGCTGAGGTAGGCGAGGTTCGAGTAGCCGGTGCCGAAGTCGTCGATCGCGATGCGGACGCCCATGTCGCTGAGGGCCTGGAGGGCCTGCAGCGGGCGGCCCGCGGAGCCCATGACGGCCGACTCCGTGAGCTCCAGCTGGAGCAGGTGCGGGGCCAGGCCCGTCTCCGCCAGGGTCTCGGCCACGTCCGCGACCAGGTCGGAGTCCCAGACCTGGCGGACGGCCACGTTCACGCTGACGAAGATCGGCGGCTCGCCGGGGTGGTCCAGCTGCCAGCGGCGGGCCTGCCGGCAGGCGGTGGTCAGGGCCCAGCGGCCGAGCGGGACGATCGAGCCGTCCTCCTCCGCCAATCCGATGAACCGATTCGGCGTTAGTGTGCCGAACTCGGGGTGGTGCCAGCGGACAAGGGCTTCGACCCCGTTCAGCCGCCCGTCCCCCATGCCCACCAGCGGCTGGTACTCCAGCACGAACTCGCCGCGTTCGATGGCCGGGCGGAGGGTGGAGGAGAGCGCCTGCCGGGTCACCAGGTGGGCGTTGCGCTCCGGATCGAAGAGCGTCCAGCGGGACTTGCCGTCGGCCTTCGCCCAGTAGAGGGTCGTGTCGGCGGCCTGCATCAGGCCGGTCGCGGTGGTGCCGGCGGCGTGCCGCTCCACCACCCCGATCGACGCCGACAGCGACAGCCGCTGGCCGGCCAGGTCGAACGGCGCCTGGAGGGCCGCCAGGGCGGACTCCGCGAGGTCGGCCAGCTGCTCCGTACCGGTCGAGTCCTCGACCAGCAGGGCGAACTCGTCGCCGCCGAGCCGGGCCACCAGCGGCGCGCCGGCCCGGGCGAAGCCGGCCTCGTCGGCGACCCGGGTCAGCCGCTCGGCGACGGCGGCAAGCAGCCGGTCGCCGACCCGGTGGCCGAGGGTGTCGTTGACCGCCTTGAAGCCGTCGAGGTCCAGGTAGCACAGGCCGATCCGGCCGGTGCCGCTCTGCTCGTACGACTCCGCCTCCAGCGCCGCCGACAGCCGCTCGAAGAACAGCGTCCGGTTGGGCAGCCGGGTCACCGGGTCGTGCATCTGCAAGTGCCGCAGCCGGGCCTGGAGTTCGCGGCGGTCGCTGATGTCGGAGACCGAGATCAGTACGCCGGGCGCGGTCCTGGCCAGCGGGGCGATGGTGACCTGGACCCAGACGGAGTGCCCGTCGGGGTGCTTCAGCCGCCGGGTGCAGCGCAGCTTGGCCTGCCGGCCGCGCAGTACCTCGCGGTAGGCGTGCCAGGTACGGGCGTCGGAGGCCAGGTCCACCAGGTCCGCGGCGATCCGCCCGGGCAGCCCGGCCTGATCGGCGCCGATCAGGGTGGCGAACGCCTCGTTGGCGGCGGTGACCAGCCCTTCGCGGTCGACCACGGCCATCGGCAGCGCGGCGGCCGCGAAGGCGTGTTCGTATGTCGTCGGTTCTGTCTTCTCGTCTGTCTGCTCGTACGACTTCCGGTAGGTCTTGTCACTCTCTGTGACGGCGGACCGGTCGAGGTCTGCCGCGGGCGTCGGCCCTTCGGACGTTCCGCTCACCGCTCGCTCCCGCAGTGCACTCGATCTCTGTCCGTGCAGGAAAGTGTGCCGATCATAGAGGCTGGCCCGAGGGCCTTCCAGCCACTGTCCAGTGTCCCCGATGAACCGGTGATTCTGACAGATCGTTTCTGCCCGCACCTGGACGGGTTCTTGAGTCGCCCGACCACTTGTGACGTTCCGTTAGCGTCCCGGGGTGTCGGCCGTTCGGGTCAGCCTGTGGTGACCAGGTGGTTCCTCACCCTTCTGGTTCAGATAAACAGGTCATAAGGTGACAAACTCACACAGGCTGGGTGCGGTGTCCCGCGAACCGCCCCCGGAGGTCCTTCCGTGCCGCGTCTCCTGCTGCGCAGTTCCGCCGCCGTGTTCACCACGATGTCGGCGCTCGTCGCAACGACGATCCTGACCGGGCCGTCGTCCGCCGAGCCGTTCTCCACGGCCCCCTGCGCCCTGCACCGCACCGACGCGCACCACTCCGAGGGCGTGGACACCTGGAACCCCGACTACACCCGCCCCACCCACCCGCTTTCGGCCGTGATGGTGTTCCTCTCCTTCCCGGACGCGGTCCCGCAGACCACGCCCGCGGAGCTCGCCGCCGACCACTTCCCGGCCACCAGCCGCTACTACGAGCAGGCCTCCTACGGGAAGTTCACCATCCGCCCGCACCCGCTCACCCACTGGCTGCGGATGCCCCGGCCCTCGGTCTCGTACGGCATAAGGCGCGACTGGAGCGTCCCGCTGCGGGCCGCCTACCTGCGGGACGCGTTCGCGGCGGCCGATCCCGAGGTCGACTTCTCGCGCTACGACGTCGTGTACCTCGTGGCCGACCCGGACGCGCCCGGCGTCGACTCCGACGCCACGAAGGTGGTCAACCTCGACACCCCGGTGCACCTGGACGGCACCGACGTCCGCCGGGTCGTCACGGTCTTCGAGAAGCACCCGCCGGACCGGCTGGTTCTCGCCCATGAGACCGGGCACGTCTTCGACCTCCCCGACCTCTACCACCGCCCGGTGGACGGCAAGGGCGACTGGGACACCTACGTCGGCGACTGGGATCTGATGGGCAGCCAGTTCGGGCTCTCCCCGGACCTGTTCGCCTGGCACAAGTGGAAGCTCGGATGGCTGGATCCGCGCCAGGTGGTGTGCGTCCGGGGGACCGCGCCGACCCGGCTGACCCTGGAACCGCTCTCCGCCGGGCCGGGCGTGCCCGCGCAGGGCGCCGCAGGCGCCCCGGCCTTCGGGCTCGGCGACGGCACCAAGCTGGCGGTGGTGCGCACCGGGCCCGACACCGTGCTGGCCTTCGAGGCGCGCGGCGCGTCCGGCAACGACAGCGCGGCCTGCCGGCAGGGCGTCCTCGTCTACCGGGTCCGCGACGAGACGGCCTCCGGCAGCGGCCCGGTCGAGGTGATCGACGCCCATCCGCACACCGAGGCCTGCTGGGAGAACTCGGTCTACCCGCCGCTGGCCGACGCCCCGGTCGCCCTCGGCGAGAGCTTCACCGTGCCCGGCGACGGCGTGCGGGTGGCGGTGGAGGGGCGGACGGAGTCCGGCGCCTGGAACGTGAAGATCACACCGGCGAAGCCGGACTGAACCCTGCCGAACCCAGCCGGCCAAAAGCCGAAGGCCAAGCTCACAGGAGCTTGGCCTTCGCCTACTTCGCGTGCGCCGCCAGGGACTCGAACCCCGGACCCGCTGATTAAGAGTCAGCTGCTCTAACCAACTGAGCTAGCGGCGCCTGCTGACGTCGTAGACCTTAGCATCCTGATCGGCGGGAGGAAAAATCGATATGCGCACGGTCGAGCGGGCCGCGCGGACGGCCGCCCAGAGCAGGATCTCCGGGCCGGGAAGCCACGGGTGCCGGGTGTCCGGGGCGACCAGCCAGCGGGTGCCGGCCGGGGCGGGGGAGGGGCCGATGCCCGGCGCCGGGACGGTCACCGCGTCGCCGGTGCCGTGGCACAGCAGCGGCGGTACGGTCCCGCCGCGGCCGCCCCACTCCTCCCAGCCCAGCAGCGACGGCAGCCGGGCGGCGGTGCCGGGAGCGGCGAACAGGAGCATCCGGCCCCGGAAGACCGCGACCGGCCCGGAGCCCGGCCCCTCGTCCCACAGCCGGTCCAGCATGCGGCGGCCGAAGATCGCCGGGGCGTTCACCACGTCGAACACGGCCCCGCAGGGCAGGACGACCGGGGCGTCCGGCCGCTCCTCCCAGAACGCGAGCGTGCTCCGCGGATACGTTCCTGCGGAGGCCAGCCAGGCGGCTCCGTCGGAGGTGACCCCGGCCGCGTCGCCGAGGTCGGCGAGGCTGCCGGGGAAGGTCTCGTACGGTGTGCGGCTCATGGGGAATTGATACCCCTCGTGAACGCCCGCTCGCCGTCAGTTGCGGAAAACCCGGACAGGGCCGAACGGAGAGGCGTATCTTGCCCACCCGGCATATGCCACCCGCTGGATCCGCCTAGATCTGCTCGGGTCCCTGCCCCTCCCTCCCGCGCAGCAGATCCCGGCCGAACTCGACCATCTTCTTCGCGTAGTCCTCGGTCCACTCGGCCTGCTCGGCGATGTCGGCCGGGGTCAGACGGTCGAAACGGCGCGGGTCGGCGAGCTGGGCGGCGGCCATGGCCTGGAACTCCACCGCCCGGTCGGTGGCGATCCGGAACGCCTGGGCCAGCTCCGTCGCCCGGGCCAGCAGCGCCCCGGGGTCGTCGACCGACTCCAGGCCGAAGAAGTGCTCGGGGTCGGCGACCGCTTCCACAGGCTCGAAGAGCAGGGGCGCGGGGCGTAGCCGCGGTTCGTTCCGACGCGGCGTGGGCTCCGCCATGTCTGGTCCTCCTCGTACGGTGTCGATGACTACGGTCCGATGACCACCGTCCATTGTCCCGCGCCCGCGCAAGGGGACCCTGAGGCCGGTGGCTCACGCTGCGCTCGCCCGGCCGCACAGCTGCCCGTCAGGACCGCCAGCCCACCCGGTGCTAGGCCAGATGCGCCGGCACGGCGTGGTTCGCCTCCCAGCCGTCGGGGGCTGTGACCATTGGCCGCCTCCGGCGGCGTGCCGGACTCCGTCCGGCGAGGGGGGCGGCGCTGAGGCGGGTGTCCGCCGGTCTGGTGCCCGGTGTGCCGGTCACGGCCGCCAGGTCACCCGGTGCTCGGCCAGATGCGCCAGCACCGCGTGGTTCGCCTCCCAGCCGTCGGGGAACTTCACGAGGGTTCCCAGCTGGACCGGTTCTGTCGACGGGTAGTCGTCCAGGAGGTCGGTCACGCCGGCGCGGCAGATCACGATGCAGGCGTGGCGGTGGCGGGAGGCGAGGACGCAGAGGCGGCCCGTCTCCAGGTGGAAGGCGGTGGCGTCGGGGCGGCCGGAGAGCGGGTGGAGGACGACCGTCACGTCGTACTCCCGGCCCTGGAGGCGGTTCGCCGTGTCGACGGTGACCTCGGGCACGCCCAGCTCCGCCAGGGCCGCGCGGACGGCCGCCGCCTGGTCGCGGTGGGCGGTGCCGACGGCGATCCGGTCGGCGGTGAGGGGGGAGGGGTCGGGGGAGCGTTCCGAGAGGGCCGCGCCGCCGCGGTCGAGGAGGCGTCGTACCACCGTCGCCACCGCCCGGACCGCCTCCGGGTCGGTGCGCGGGGTGTGCCGGGCGGGCAGCTCCAGCAGGCCCCAGCCGGACTCCGCCGCCTCGTCGATCACCCGGTCGGGCCCTGAGCCGTCGGAGGGGACGGCGAAGGCGAGGCGCCGGTCGCCGTGGCCGGTGCCGCTGCGGAAGGGCGTGTAGGGGTAGAACGCGCCGGAGACCAGCGGGGCCGCAGAGGCCGGCAGGCGCCAGGAGACCGGGAGGCGGTGCTGGGGCAGGCCCGGGTTGTGGGCGAGGAGCGTGGAGACGGCGGAGGCCGACGGGTCGTACGACAGGCCCGCCCACTGCTCGCTGCCCACGATCGCGAACGGGTCCAGCTGGCCGGGGTCGCCGACGAACAGCGCCCGTTCGAACAGGCCGGCCACGGCGAGCAGCGAGTCCGAGCGCATCTGGTACGCCTCGTCGACGATCGCGTGCCGCCAGGGCTCGTCCACCTTCACGTGCGCCCACTTCGCGGCGGTGGACAGCACGACCTGCGCCTCCCTGAGGTCGGCCGCCTTCGCCGACTTGCGGACGCTCGGCAGGTCGTCCAGCGCCTTGTCGTACGGGTCGGCGTCGCTGCTGTGCAGGCGGCCGACGGGCAGCTCCGGGTTCTTCTCGGCGAGCCGCAGGACCAGGTCGTCCACCTGGGCGTTCGTCTGCGCGACCACCATCAGCGGGCGGCCGGCGTCCGCGAGTTCCAGCGCGGCGCGGACCACCAGCGTGGACTTGCCGGCGCCCGGCGGGGAGTCCACGACCACGCCCCGGTCGGTGCCGTGCAGGGTGTCGCGCAGGATCGCGGCGGTGGCCTGCGCGGCGGCCGTCCCCGGATCGAAGTCCGTGGTCGTCACAGGACGTCCTCCGCCGTCATGGTGTCGGCCGCCTCCGGTGCCGTCTCGCCCGGCGGGCCGCCGTGCGTCCACGGGGTGTCCTCCGGGTCGGGCAGCTTGGCGCCGCCGCGCTGCTCGTGTTCGAACAGGGTGAAGACGAGCCGGTCGCCCTTCTCCGGCACGGAGCCCTCCTCCGGTTCCTTGCCGCGGCCCATCTTGTCCAGGACGCGCAGCACCAGGACCCCCTCCGCCTCGTACCCGACGAACTCCATGGACTGCGGCTTGCCGCCCAGCGAGCGGTACGCCTTGGCGCGCTCGCCCAGCTGCGGCCGGTCCTCCGTGCGCACGGTCACCAGCGGGCGCGGGCTGGGCCGCTTGCCCTCGCTGTACGCCATGACGACGTCGAGGACCTCGCCCGCGAACGCCTCCCCGGACAGCCGCCGCCCCGCCATCACCAGCGGGTCGTCGAGCGCCTCCTGGGCGTCGAGACGGGCCTGTTCGCGCTCGCGCGTGGCCAGCTTGTTGGCGGCGGTCACCGCGTCGTCGCGGCGCGGCTGCGGGGGCTCTCCGGCCAGCACCCGGTCGCGGTGACCGGTGAACGACCAGCGGTCGCGCGTCCACCGCTCCTCGGCCCTGGCCCCCTCCGGCAGCCCGCGCAGCAGGTCCAGGCCCTGCCAGACCGCGTCCCAGGTGGGCCGGGTACGGCTCTCGACCAGGTCGCGGATCTCCCGCTCGGCGGCGGTGAGGATCACCAGCCGGTCGTCGGCCTGGAGACCGTCCTCGGCCTCGGCGAGGGCGGTACGGGCCCGGTCGTAGCGCTCGAAGGCGGGGGCCAGCAGCCTGTTGTCGAAGGCCGGGTCGGTGGCCGGGCCGGCCGGCGGGCACAGCAACTGCCCGTCGCCGTCCCGCGCCAGCTCGGCCACCCGCGCGGCCGCCGCGCCCGTACTGCCCGCCGGCGGGGCGATCCAGGCGAGCAGCGCGCCCAGGTGCTGGTCCTCGATGCCGGACTGGCCGGTCGCCCAGTGCCGGGACAGCAGGTCCGTCATGGCGAGCAGGAGGGAGGAGCCGGGGACCCGGGCACGCTCGCCGAAGTGGGTGAGCCAGCGGCCGAGCAACGGCACCCGGGGCGGTGCCGGGTAGGGCGTCTCCGGGTCCTGCTCCGCCGTGCGCCGGAACCGCATCGACCGCCCCAGCAGCCGTACGTACTCGATGCCCGCGCGGCCCGGGACGATCAGCTGGGGTGCGTCCGCGCACAGTTCGACCTCGACCTTGACCCGCTTGCCGGTCTCCGGGTCGGTCTCGGTGCGCTCGGCGGCCTCGACGCTGTCCGCGTAGGAGTCCAGGTAGGGCAGGACGACGTCGGCGAGCTGGGCGAGGAACGCGAACCGCAGGTCGCGGTCGCGCGGCTGGGGCACGGTCAGCAGGCGCGGGGCGTCCCGGTCGGTGCCGACCAGGGCGCCGAGCGGGGCACCGGCCTCACCGGCGGTGGTGAGCGGCACGAAGACCAGCGGGTGGTCGGAGAGGTGCCGGTGGCGGACGGTCGCGGCGGGCTGGGCGGTGCCCGAGCTCACGGCTTCCAGGCGGGCGAGGGTGGTGATCAGGGACACCGGGCCCCCTGCAGAACCTCCGCCCGCAGGGCCGCCGCCCGGCGCAGGGCCGCCACCGCCGGGTCGGCCGGATCGCCGCTCTCGCCGCGCGCCGCCGACAGTACGTCCTCGACGGTGGCCAGCCCGCCCAGCTCGGCGCGGGCCGCGCGGCCCAGCGCGGTCACCTCGTCGGCCGCGCGGGACCGCTGCCGGCAGTGGAAGGCCAGCTCGCAGGCGGACAGGCACTCCGGCGCGTACGCCGCGGGGACGGCGTCCACGGCGGCCGTGAGCCGCTCCGCCGGCAGGTCCGGGGCGAAGCAGGTGCCCTCGGGGAGGGCGTCGGCGATGTCCTGGACGCGGGTGAGCCGGGCCAGCTGGCGGGCGGTGACCGCGCGCTGCTTGCGGACGTCCACCGCGGCGGCGGTCGGCAGGTTGGCGAAGTCCTTGGGGCAGACCAGCAGCACGTCATGGCGGACCCGCGGGGCCGGGGTGAGCCGGGCCGCGACCTGCTCCAGGGCCAGCACGTACACCGCGGCCTGCCGGGCGGCCGCGCCCACCTTCGCGGGGTCGGCGGCGCCGTCCAGCATCGGGAAGGACTTGATCTCCACGACCGTCCAGCTGCCGTCCGGGTGCACGACCACCGCGTCCGGCTCCAGGAACGCGGGCGAGCCGGCCACTTCCAGGGCCAGCATCGGATGGTCGAACAGCGCCCAGCCGCCCGCCTCGACGGCCTCGCGCAGCGCCAGCGCCGTACGGGCCGTACGCCCCTCGGGCCCGATCGCGGACAGGTCCGGCACGGCGGCCCGCTCGGCGGGCTCGGCGCCCGGGTCGAGGCGGGTGCGCACCAGCCGCAGCAGCTCGGCGCCGCCGTCCGCCTTCACCTTCGCCTCGAAGGCGTTGCCCCGGGTCAGCGCGAACTGGGACTGGCCGAAGGCCGACGGTGAGCCGAGGGCGCTCGCCAGCGCGGTCTTGTCCACCCCGGCGCCGTCCAGGATCGCCCGCCGCCGGCACCCCGGGTTCGCGGCGAGCGCCGCGAGGGCGCGCGCGTCGAGGGCCTTGGCCGGGACGGCGGGGCCGCGCAGCTCAGCGAGCCGGTGCCGGAGCGCCGTCCCCCGCGTCTGTGGGGGAAGCGTCCGGTTCGGCTGCGGCGGCGAGCCGGGACTCGCGCTGCGATGGAATTCGCTCACCCGCCGAAGTCTGGCATCCGGCACTGACAATCGGGGAGCCTGCGCCGTCCGAGCGGGCCGCGACGAGGGAGGCGCGCGGGGTGATCCGCACCCTGATGAGGTCCGCGACCCGCATCACGTACGGCGCCAGCAGGTAGCCCACGCCCATCACGAAGACGCCCGCGACCGCGTCCAGGAAGTAGTGGTTGGCGGTGCCCATGACCACGATCGCGGTCAGCAGCGGGTACGCCACGCCGAGCACCTTGGTCAGGCGGTTGCCGCCGTGGCGCCAGAGCATCACCCCGCACCACAGCGCCCAGCCGCAGTGCAGGCTCGGCATCGCCGCGTACTGGTTGGTCATGCCGCCGAGACCGCGCGGGGCGCTGGCGTCGCCGCCCCACCAGCCGTACGAGCTGTACTGGGCCATCGTGTCGACGAACCCGTACTTCACGTCCAGCAGCCGGGGCGGGCAGGTCGGCAGCAGGGTGAAGCCGATCAGGCCTATGAACGTGGACGTCATCAGCCAGGTGCGGGCCCGCCGGTAGACCTCGGCACGCTTGCGGAACAGGAAGACCAGGATCACCGGGGTGACCAGGTAGTGCAGCGAGGCGTACCAGAAGTCCGCCGGCACGCCGAGCCACGCCTCCCGCGTGAAGAGGCGGTTGAGCGGGTGCTCGGCGTTGAGGTGCAGGGCCTTCTCGACGCGCAGGATCGCCAGGCCGTGGTCGACGGCGGTTGCGGTGTCCCCGCGCGCGAGCAGGCGGCCGGCCGTGTAGCAGCCGTACACCAGGAGGATCAGCGGCAGCTCGGTCCACCAGCGCAGCCGGGTTCGCGCAGCCACCTCGGTGCCTGGTTTCTCGGTCTGCGGCATCCGACTGCCTCCCCCTTCTGGTCCCTGTCCGCGCGGCACCCGGCGGGCCGACCGTGACACTTTACGTTGCGCGTATTCCCGCCCATGCAGGGCGCTCAGCACTCAAAGACGCGGAGAACGCGTGCCGGGTTGCCCGCCCTCCCGGCCCGTTTCCGGTGTCTTCCCGGCGCCTTCCCAGGGTGGGCGATGATGGAGGTGTCCCGCTTCCGAATTTCTCCCGAAAGGTTCTCCCTCCATGGCACCGCGCATCCTGCTGGCCCGGCACGGACAGACGGAGTGGTCGCTGTCCGGCAAGCACACCGGCAGGACCGACGTACCGCTCCTGGAGGAGGGCCGGCGGGGGGCCAAGCTGCTCGGCGAGCGCCTGCACCGGCCGCCGTTCGACGGCCTCGCCGACGCCGAGATACGCACCAGCCCGCTGGCACGCGCGCGTGAGACCTGCGAACTCGCCGGGTTCGGCGAGCGTGCCGCCCGCTGGGACACGCTGATGGAGTGGGACTACGGGGCGTACGAGGGCCTGACCCCGGCCGAGATCCAGGCCGCCCGCCCCGGCTGGCTGATCTGGCGGGACGGTGTCCCCGGGGGCGAGTCCCTGGCGGAGGTGGCCGAGCGGGCGGACGAGGTGGTGTCCTGGGCGCGGTCGGCGGACCGGGACGTCCTGGTGTTCGCCCACGGGCACATCCTGCGGTCGATCGGGGCGCGGTGGCTGGGCCTGCCGCTGGACTTCGCGGCACGCATCCGGCTGAACCCGACGTCGCTCTCGGTACTCGGGTGGGCGTACGGGGAGCCCGCCATCGAGAGCTGGAACGACTTGGGGCACCTGTTCGGCTGACGGCCGACGGCTGGTGGGGGCTGGGGGGGCGCTTACCGGCGCTTGCCGGGTGCCGCTGCGCCCACCCGTGCCGCCCTGCGGCACGATTGCCCGCAGCTGGGTGGCTGACGCGACTGCAGCGCCCCGTAAGGGGCGCGGGGAACTGCGCGAACGGCCCCCACCGGCCCGCGGCCGAAACCCGGCCTACACAACCCTTGGCGTGGACGCGTGCCGGTCCAGGAACTCCTGGACCCCGCTCGCCCGGCGGTGCGGCAGCAGTACCCGGGCCGTGCCCGCCAGCATCCCCTGGATCCGGGACGACTGGACCTGGTCCAGGAGGTCCAGCACCCGCATGCCCGCCGTCGCCGCCTCGTCGGGACGCCCCCCGCGCGCGAGGTCGTCCGCGAGTTCCGCCGTGTACAGCGCGATGTTCCTCGTGAAGTGCGGATCCTGCAGCTCGGCGGCCCGGTGCGCGTGGCGTGCGGCGCGTCGCCAGTCGCCCAGCATGGACCAGCACTGCGCCTCCAGGCCCTCCAGCTCGGCCTCTCCGTAGAAGCTCATCCACTCGGGGTCGGCGTCCGAGTGGCCCCGCTCGAAGAGGGCCTGTGCGCGGGCCAGCGCCTGTTCGGTGCCGGTGCGGTCGGCGAGCCCCGCCCAGCCGCCCGCCTCGCGCAGGGCGAGGAGGGACATGAGGCGGGCCGAGCCCAGCGGGCGCCCGACGCGCTGCGCGGCCTGGGCGGCGCGGACCGCCTCCCGGGGGCGCCCGGCGTCCCGCGCCAGGAACGCCGTGTTGCAGAAGGCGTGCGCCTCCAGCCCCGGGTCCCCGGTCATCCTTGCCGTCGCCAGCGCCTCCGCGTAGTGCGAGCGGGCGTCGTCGAAGCGGCCGGAGTCATGGGCCAGCCAGCCCACCGAGATGGCCAGCTCACCGGCGCCCGAGTGCAACCGCTCGGCGGTCGTCTGCCGGGTCGCGCCCGCGTCGAGGAGCGCGTACGCCGCGCGCAGCGGAGCCGCCGCGCGCCGGTACAGCCCGTCCGCGCCGTGCCGGTCGTCGAGCAGCCGGATCCGGCGTACGGCCTCCTCCAGGGCGGCCGCGTGCGAGGACCCGGCACGGCGCACCGGCCGGTCCGCTGCCACGGCGTCGATGGTGAACCCCAGCGGGCCCAGCGTGGCGGCGGCCACGGTGGCGCCCCCGCCGGTCATGAATAGGCGACGCAGCACGTCGCTCTCCTCGTAGTTGTCGTGCGTCTCGTACGGGTCCTGCGGGTACCGCATCTCATGCGGGTCATACGGTTCGGCGGCCCCTTGCGTCTCACCCGGGGCGAGAACCAGGGGCACGTCCTCAGGCGGCCGCGCCGCCCGTCCGCGGACGGACGAGCGGGGTGCGAAACCGAGGTCGGCGAGCGTGCGACCGGGAAACATGTGCAGGAACACCCGTTCGTAGGCGTAGTTCGGGCAGCGGATCTCACCCGCCTCGACCCGGCCGATGTAGCGCGCGTCACAGCTCACCCGCTCGCCGATCTCGCGGGCGGCACGCCGTACCAGCGCGGCGAACTCGGCCGGCGAGTGCCGGCCGCGTACCTGCCGGAAGGCGACGTTCGGCCGTACCGGCCGATCGGGCTGCGACGAGGTCGTGGTTGACGACGTCATGGCCGGGTCCTCTCGTGCGAACCGTCGAACCATGCCGGACTCATGGTGAGTTGTCCGAGTGGACCCTTGATTCCGGCGGGCAAGAACGTACCTGCTGTGTCGGACCCGTGACGCTGGGTTTGGCTACAAACCGGATATCTCATCCACGATCTGCCATGAACTGCCATCCTTTGCGGCTGACTTCCGCCGTAGCCGTTGACGCGGTGGCGCGTTGGACCTCATGGACGGCAAGAGGGCTGCGCGGTGGAGGCCGGGATGGAGACCAGCCAGAGCAACGATCCTTGTGACGATGCGGGATGCGACCTCGTGACGGTGCCGGCCCGGCAGGGCCTGGAGGCGGTCGACATCCTGCGCCGGGGGGCCGGGGAGGCGGTGGGACCCGTGCTCCACGACGACGGGGGAGGCACCCTCGCCTTCGTGGTGCCGGCCGGTACGGCGGCGTGCTGGGACGTACCCGGCAGCACCTGTACCGAGACCGAGGGGCGCGGGCTGCGGCTCAACCCGGAGCCTCCGGTCGAGGGCTCCGACTGGCTGCTGCCGCCCGGTGAGGCCGAGCTGGCGACCGATCCGGCGGTGCTGCGGCGGGCGCTCGGGGAGGCGGCCCGGATGATCGCGGCCGCGGACAGCTGCCGCTGAATTTCCCGGACGGCCGCCGCCTGGGAAAATGGCGGAATGGGCAAGTCCAGGAACTCACGTCGCCGGTCGGCCGCCGCTGCCGAGGCCGTGGTCGAGGCCGTCGACGGCGGCCTCGCCCAGCTCATCCCCGACCCCGACCGGGGCCGGGCCTGGACGCTGCTCATCGACGGCGCCCCGCAGTCGCACGTCGACCTCGACGACCCGGCGTACCTCTCCTTCGAGTACCAGCGCCGGCTCGGCCATGTGATCGACCTGGTGGCACCGCCCGGCAGGCCCGTGCAGGTCGTGCACCTCGGCGGCGGTGCGCTGACGCTGGCACGGTACGTCGCCGCGACCCGGCCCAGGTCCACGCAGCAGGTCGTGGAGCGGGACGCGGCCCTGGTCCAACTGGTCCGGCGCGAGCTGCCGCTGGACGCGAACGCGCGGATACGGGTGCGGTCCGTGGACGCCCGGGAGGGACTGGGCAAGGTCCCGGACGCCTGGGCGGACCTGGTCATAGCGGACGTGTTCAGCGGGGCGCGCACTCCGGCGCATCTGACGTCCACGGAGTTCCTGGACGCCGTGCGGAGGGTGCTGCGGCCGGGGGGTGTGTACGCCGCCAACCTCGCCGACGGGCCGCCGTTGACCCATCTGAGGGGGCAGATCGCCACCGCGGGGGCGCGGTTCGCGGAGGTCGCGGTGGTGGCGGACGCGGGGGTGTGGCGGGGGAAGCGGTTCGGCAACGCGGTGCTGGTGGCGGCCGACGTACAGCTCCCTGTCGGGGAGTTCACCCGGCGCTGCGCATCCGATCCGCACCCCGGGCGGGTCGAACACGGGCGGTCCTTGAGGGACTTCACGGGTGGGGCGGTTCCCGTGACGGACGCGGTGGCGGTGGCTTCGCCTCCGCCGCCGCCTTCGGTGTTTCGTTGAACCTGCGGGCCGGCGGGGGCTGATCGCGCAGTTCCCCGCGCCCCTAAAAGACAAAGACACAGCTGCGGGCAGTCGTGCCGCTGGGGCGGCACGGGTGGGCGCAGCGGCACTCGGCAAGCGCCGGTGAGCGTCCCCACCCCCCGGCCCCAGCCAACGCTCAGTAGGTCTCCACCTGCACCTGCGGCGCGGTGTCGTGCCACGTGCAGAAGACCGTCACCCGGTCCGTGCTCCTGCTGAACTCGACGCGGATCCACGTCTCCGTCTTCCAGACCTGCATCGACCAGCCCGTCCCCGGCGTCGCCGACACCAGGGTCGCGCTGGTGGTGCCCAGGTCGAACACGGCCCGCCCGCCGTCGGTGTCGTAGGCCTTGACCTGGCCCGAGGCGGAAGGGGAGGAAGAAGCGGTGGCGGACGGGCTCGGGGTGGTCGCGAGGGACCTGGACGGCGTCGGCGTGGGAGAGGCCGACGGGTGCGGGGAAGCGGTGCGCGAAGGGCGCGGCGCGCGGGACGTGGCAGACGCGAGGGCCTTGGCGCCCTGGGCCGTCGGGTCGTCGTCCGCCGCCGTGACGGGCAGGGCGCGGGGCGGGGCGTAGGCCGTGGCCGCCATCACCGTGTGGACACCCCACCACGACAGCGTGACCGCCGCGCCCGTGGCGAGCAGCCAGGCCATTACGTGTACGAGTCCTCTGCGCATCGCGGGCCATACTGCCTCAGGGGTACCGCCATGCGCACTCGACCCGAGTTATCCACAGGCTCCGACCGGCGCCTGCCGCATGGCGTACGGTGCGGCGCATGGCAAGTGTGCTCGTGGTCGAGGACGACCAGTTCGTACGCTCGGCGCTCATCCGGCATCTCACCGACGCCGCGCACACCGTGCGCAGTGTCGGCACGGCACTGGAGGCGCTGCGCGAGGTCGCCCATTTCCGTTTCGACGTGGTCGTGCTGGACCTCGGACTGCCGGACCTGGACGGCTCCGAGGCGCTGAAGATGCTGCGCGGCATCACCGACGTGCCCGTCATCATCGCCACCGCCCGGGACGACGAGACGGAGATCGTCCGGCTGCTCAACGCGGGGGCGGACGACTATCTGACGAAGCCGTTCTCCGTCGAGCACCTGTCGGCGCGGATGGCCGCCGTGCTGCGCCGGGCGCGGTCCGGCGGGGGCGAGCCGGCACCGTCGAGCGTGCTGCGGGTCGGCGGACTGGCCGTCGATCCACTGCGCAGGCAGGCCGAGTTGGACGGGGTGCGGCTCGACCTCACCCGGCGGGAGTTCGACCTGCTGGCCTTCCTCGCCGGGCGGCCGGGGGTCGTGGTGCCGCGCAAGGAGCTGCTGGCGGAGGTCTGGCAGCAGTCGTACGGGGACGACCAGACCATCGACGTGCATCTGTCCTGGCTGCGGCGGAAGTTGGGGGAGACGGCGGCCCGGCCGCGGTATCTGCACACGCTGCGGGGGGTCGGCGTGAAGCTGGAGCCGCCCGGCGGGGAAGCGAGGCCGGTCGGATGAGATGGGCTCTGGTCAAGGTCTGTCTGGCGGTCACCGCGATGGTCGTGGTCGCCTTCGCGGTCCCGCTCGGCCTGGTCGTCAAGGAGCTGGCCCGGGACCGGGCGTTCTCCAACGCCGAGCGGGAGGCCGCGGCCGTCGCCCCGGCGCTGTCCATCACCACCGACCGGGACAAGCTGGAGCGGGTGGTGGCCTCGGCCGGCGCCGACCGGGGCATGGCCGTGCACATACCGGCGGCCGGCGGCCAGGGCGCCGTCGACATCGGGCGGCAGCGCGCCGCCGACCGGGACATCGCGGCCGTACGGAAGCTGGGCCGGGCCTCCACGACCGGGGTGGCCGGCGGGTCGACCCTGCTGCAGCCCGTCGCACTCAGCTCCGGTGCCATCGCGGTCGTCGAGGTGTACGTGCCCGAGTCCGAGGTGACCAACGGGGTCGGCACGGCCTGGGCGGTGCTCGCCGCCGTCGGCCTGGCGCTGATCGTCGGCTCGGTCGCGGTCGCCGACCGGCTGGGCGTACGGATGGTGCAGCCCGCCCAGCGGCTGGTCGAGGGCGCGCACGAACTGGGGGAGGGCAAGCTGGGGGCGCGGGTGCCCGAGGAGGGGCCCAACGAACTGCGGCTGGCGGCGGTCGCGTTCAACTCGATGGCCGACCAGGTCGTCCAACTGCTGGCGAACGAGCGGGAGCTGGCCGCCGATCTGTCGCACCGGCTGCGCACTCCGCTCACCGTGCTGCGGCTGAACGCGGCCTCGCTCGGGGAGGGGACCGCCGCCGAGCAGACCCGGGCCGCCGTCGCGCAGCTGGAGCGCGAGGTCGACACCATCATCCGGACCGCCCGGGAGGCCAAGCCGCAGACCGCGGCCGCCGGGCCGGGCGCCGGGTGCGACGCGGCCGAGGTGGTGCGGGAGCGGATGGGCTTCTGGTCGGCGCTCGCGGAGGACGAGGGCCGCAAGTGGCGGGTGGCCGGCGCGGACCGGCCGGTGCGCATACCCGTCGCCCGCGCCGACCTGGCCGCCGCGCTCGACGCACTGCTGGGCAACGTCTTCCGGCACACCGCCGAGGGCACCGCCTTCGCGGTCGACGTGCACAACGCGGAGGACGCGGTGATCGTGCTGGTCTCCGACGCGGGACAGGGCATCCGGGACCCGGAGGCGGCGATGGCCCGGGGGCGGGGTTCGGGGGCGGCGGGGTCGACGGGCCTCGGCCTGGACATCGTGCGCCGGCTCGCCGAGTCGACCGGCGGCGACGTGCGGATCGGGTCGTCGGTGCTCGGCGGGACCGAGGTGCGGATCTGGATCCAGCTGGACGGCCGCAAGCCGGAGCGCAAGGGGCACCGGGGAGCGGTGCGCCGACGCCGTTCGCGCAGGCAGCCGGGGGACCCGGGCCGGAGAGGAACCGGCGGAACCGGGGGAACCACCGGGCGAATTGGTCTCGACCTTTAATCGCTCCCGATGCCTTCCTTAAGCGCACCCTAAGATCCTCAACAGCCGTCCCTATCAGGCCGTTTGTCCGGTTCACGGCCGCTAGCGTGCTGCCGCACCCCACCCCCTTTGGCAGGCGAAGGCAGGCACGGCATGAGCACGCACCGGCGCAGAATCAGCAGCAGGAACAAGGTGATAGGCGGTCTGGTCGCCGCGGCCGTGGTCGGTGGCGGGGCGATCCTGTTCACCGGGATCGCGCAGGCGGCCGGGGTCGGCGCCGCGTACACGAAGACCAGCGACTGGTCGACCGGGTACACCGCGCAGTACGTCGTCACGAACAACACCGGAGCCAGGGAGCAGAGCTGGACGCTGGAGTTCGACCTGCCGGCGGGTGCGAAGCTCAGCTCGCTGTGGAACGCCGAGTACAGCGTCAGCGGCCAGCACGTCACCGTGAAGCCGCCGAAGTGGGACACGGACGGCCTCGCGGCCGGCGAGTCGGACACCGTGGGCTTCGTGGTCAACGGCAGCGGGGACCCGACCGGCTGCCGTATCGACAACGCGAGCTGTTCGGCGGACGGTACGGCGACCCCGGAGCCGAGCGGCCGCCCGACGCAGTCGGCCACCCCGACCGCGACCGCGACCCCGACGGCCACGGCGACCCCCAAGCCCACGGCCACCGCCACCCCCACCGCGACGGCCACCCCCACCGCCTCCCCGACCCAGAGCACCGGCACCGGAGGCGGCACCACCACCTCCGCCGGCTTCGCCCCCTACGTCGACACCTCCCTCTACCCGGCGTTCGACCTGCTCGCGGCCGCGAACGCCACCGGCGTGAAGAACTACAACCTCGCCTTCGTCACCGACGGCGGCGGCTGCACGCCCAAGTGGGGCGGGGTGACGGACCTGGCGAGCGACGGTGTGGCGTCCCAGATCGGCGCCCTGCGCGCGAAGGGCGGTGACGTCCGGGTCTCCTTCGGCGGCGCCTCCGGCTCCGAGCTCGCCACCACCTGCTCCTCGGCGGACGCGCTGGCGGCGGCGTACGGCAAGGTCGTCGACGCGTACAGCCTGACCAAGGTCGACTTCGACGTGGAGGGCGGCGCGCTGCCCAACACCACGGCGAACACCAACCGCGCGAAGGCCATCGCCAAGCTCCAGGCCGCCCACCCGAACCTGGACGTCTCCTTCACCCTCCCGGTGATGCCCGAGGGCCTCACCCAGGACGGCGTGAACCTGCTCTCCAACGCCAAGGCCAACGGCGTGAAGATCAGCGCCGTCAACATCATGGCGATGGACTACGGCGCCTCGTACAACGGCGACATGGGCACCTACGCCACCCAGGCCGCCACCGCCACCCAGGCCCAGATCAAGAGCGTCCTCGGCCTCTCCGACGCCGCCGCCTGGAAGGCCGTCGCCGTCACCCCGATGATCGGCGTCAACGACGTCTCCTCCGAGGTCTTCAAGGTGGACGACGCCACCCAGCTCGTCGACTTCGCCAAGTCCAAGGGGATCGGCTGGCTCTCCATGTGGTCGGCCACCCGCGACCAGCAGTGCGCCGGCGGCGCCAAGTCCACCGCCGACGCCACCTGCAGCTCCGTCACCCAGGACAAGTACGCCTTCTCGAAGGCCTTCGCCGCGATCGGCTGACGGCCCCCCGGAGTTCCGGAGCCCGGTTCAGAAGGCGCCGGGCCCGCCGAACCCCCCGAAACCGCCCGGCCCGCCCATCGGCGGGCCGTGGTGGTGGAAGCCGTCGAGGAGGGCGTCCGCCAGGAGCATGCCGCCGACGCCCGCGGCGCCCGCGACCAGGGCCGTCTTCCACCAGGGGGTGCTGTACCAGCCGCCGGGGACGGTTCGGCCGCCTACCAGGCCGCCGGGGTAGTAATAAGGGGTGCCCGCGCCCGGGCGGTCCGACGACGTGTACGTCCGGCCGTTCACCGTCACCTGCCGGCCGGCCGCGGCGGTGCCCGTCGGCGGCAGGGCCGGGCCGGGGTCGAGACCGAGGGCGGTGCGGGCCGCCCGCACGTAGTGCAGGCCCTCGACGGCGGTCTGGGTGACCAGGGCGTACTGCGCCGGGGTGTACGCCGTCGCCAGCTGGGCCTGGGCCGCGCGGTGGCGTTCGGTCGCGTCCGCCAGGGCCTGCCGGGCCGCCCGGTCGTCGCCCGCGGCCAGCGTCGCGATGCCGCCGCCGAGCCGGTCCACCCAGCGGGTGGCCTCCGCCCCCGCGTCGGCGGCGAGGTCCTGCTGCGCCGTCTGCCCGGCGCCGGCCGCGGCGCGCTGCCGGTTCCGGCCGACGGCGGCCACCACCGACCCGATGACCAGCGCCAGCAGCACCAGCGCGATGAATCCCATGACGCCCTCCGGTGTCCACGTCCACGAGGATCGCTCGGTCACCTCGTACGACTCATGAGACGCCCGGGAGTTGAGAGACCGCTGATCGACGCCTGAGCACTCCCTGTGAGCGGGGCGCGGCCCCCTCCGCGCCCCGCTCGGCAGCGCCCCAAAGGGGCGCTGGGGGCACCCCCGGCCGAAGGCTGGGGGAGGAACTGCGCGACCAGCCACGACGGCGCCGCGGCCGAACAACGGCGTGTCAGGCCGCCGCCCCCGCCGGAGGCAACGTCCCCGTACGGGCCGCCTCCGCATACCACCGGGCGCTCGACTTCGGCGTCCGCGCAAGCGTCGCGTAGTCGACGTACACCGCACCGAACCGCTTCTCGTAGCCGTACGCCCACTCGAAGTTGTCCATCAGGGACCACAGGTAGTAGCCGCGCACGTCCGCGCCGTCGGCGATCGCCCGGCGCACCGCCGACAGGTGGCCGTGCAGGTAGGCGATGCGCTCCGGGTCGTGGACCCTGCCGTCGGGGTCGGGCTTGTCGTCGTAGGCCGCGCCGTTCTCGGTGACGTAGAGGGGCAGGCCCGGGGCCTCGACGGTGTAGCGCATGATCAGGTCGTGCAGGCCCGTCGGGTCGATCGTCCAGCCCATCTCCGTGCGCTCGCCCGGCGTCTGGTGGAAGGCGACGCCGTCGGCGCCCGGCCAGGGCGAGTGGGCGCTGGCGCCGTGGCCGTCCGCGCGGGGACCGGCGGCCGTGTCGGACGCGGCCGACACCAGGGTGGGCGTGTAGTAGTTCAGGCCGAGGGCGTCCAGCGGCTGGTGGATCGCGGCGAGGTCGCCGTCCAGGACGTACGACCAGTCCGTCACCGACGCGGTCGCCGCGAACAGCGACCGGGGGTACGTGCCGTGCAGGATCGGGCCGTGGAAGACCCCGTTGGCCAGGTCGTCGATGGTGCGGGCGGCGACCAGGTCGGCCGGGCTCTGCGACAGCGGCCGTACCACCGAGGAGTTGAGGCTGATCGCCACCTGGTTGCGGGCCGGCATCACCGAGCGCAGCGCCGACGTGCCCAGGCCGTGCGCGAGGTTGAGATGGTGGGCGGCGCGCAGGGTGGCCGCCGGGTCGGTACGGCCGGGGGCGTGCACGCCGGAGCCGTAGCCCAGGAAGGCGCTGCACCAGGGCTCGTTGAGGGTGATCCACTGTTCCACGCGGTCGCCGAGCGCCTCGCCGACGATGTGCGCGTACTCGGCGAACCGGTACGCCGTGTCCCGCTCCGGCCAGCCGCCCGCGTCCTCCAGCTCCTGCGGCAGGTCCCAGTGGTAGAGGGTGATCGCGGGCTTGATGCCCTTGGCCAGCAGTTCGTCCACCAGACGGCGGTAGAAGTCGAGACCGACCTGGACGGCCGGGCCGCGGCCGGTCGGCTGGACGCGCGACCAGGAGACCGAGAACCGGTAGGCGTTCAGGCCGAGGTCCGCCATCAGCGCCACGTCGTCGCGGTAGCGGTGGTAGTGGTCGACAGCGATGTCACCGGTCTCGCCGCCCGCGGTCTTGCCCGGAGTATGGCTGAAGGTGTCCCAGATCGAGGGGGTGCGGCCGTCCTCCCGCACCGCCCCCTCGATCTGGTACGCGGAGGTCGCGGCGCCCCAGAGGAAGGCGGGAGGAAAGGTCACGGAGGTCATGGGTTCAGGCATGGAAGCGCTCCCATAAGAGGTCGTGGAGACCGACGGGTGAGTGGGTGGGGAGGGGGAGGAGAGGGGGCCGGGACGGCGGTGACCCGGCCCCCCGTCGCACGGGCGGCGGCGCGCGGAAGGGAGGCGGTCAGCCCTTCACGGCGCCCTGCATGATGCCGCCCACGATCTGCTTGCCGAAGATCGCGAACACGAGCAGCAGCGGCAGCGTGCCGAGCAGCGCGCCCGCCATGATCAGGGACTGGTCCGGGGTGTAGCCGCGGCCCAGGCCCGCCAGGGCGACCTGCACGGTCGGGTTGCCGGTCTGGGTGAGGACCAGGAACGGCCACAGGAAGTCGTTCCAGGCCTGCACGAACATCAGCATGCCGAGCACCGCCATCGCCGGGCGCGCCGCGGGGAACACGATGTGCCACACCACCCGCCAGCTGCTCGCGCCGTCCACTCTGGCCGCCTCGATCAGCTCGTCCGGCAGCGCCTGGATCAGGTACTGCCGCATGAAGAACACGCCGAACGCGCTCACCAGGGACGGGAAGATGACCGCCTGCAGCTGGTCCGCCCAGTTCAGCTTGGCGACCATCATGTACAGCGGGATGATGCTCAGCTGCGGCGGCACCATCATCGTGCCGATCACCGTCAGCATCAGGATGTTGCGGCCCCGGAAGCGCAGCTTGGCGAAGGCGAACCCGGCGATCGTCGACAGTACGACGATGGTGATCGCCGAGATGCCCGCCACGATCGTGGTGTTGAGGAAGGCCTGCCCGAGGTTGGCCTCGTTCCACGCCACGTCCAGGTTGTGGAAGAGGTTCCCGCCGAACCAGAACGGCGGCGGGGTCTCGGCCAGCCGGTTGTTGTTCCGGGACGCGGCGATCGCCGTCCACACCAGCGGGAACAGCGAGCCGATGGAGAACAGGACGAGGATCGTGTACGCGATCGGGCCCGCGTGCATGGTGCCGCCGGCACGCGCCGACTTCGGGCGCCGGACCCGCTTGGGCTCGACCGACGGGGAGGGTTTGGTCAGGGTCGTCGTCACGGCCGGTCTCCTAACTACTGGCGCGCAGCCGGCGCGAGATGACGTAGTTGACGATCCCGATCACGATGAGGATCAGGAACATCGTCCAGGCGATGGCGGAGGCCCGGCCCAGGTGCTGGTTCACCCAGCCCTGCTCGTACAGGTACAGGCCGAGCGTCTGGAACTGGTGCTCCGCGCCGCCCGACGCGCCCTTGTTCGCGTCGAAGATCAGCGGCTCGCCGAACAGCTGGCTCGCGCCGATCGTCGAGACGACACAGGTGAACAGGATCGTCGGGCGCAGCTGCGGCAGCGTGACGTGGAAGAACTGCTGCCAGCGCGAGGCGCCGTCCAGGGCCGCCGACTCGTACAGGTCCGTCGGGATGGCCTGCATCGCCGCCAGGTAGATCAGCGCGTTGTAGCCGGTCCACCGCCAGATCACGATCGACGACACGGCTATCTGGGACGGCCACTTGTCGTTCTGCCAGTCGATCTTGCCGACGCCGAAGAAGTGCAGCGCCCAGTTGATCATCCCGTAGTCGCGGCCGAAGAGCAGCACGAAGACGAGCGAGGCGGCGGCGATCGAGGTGGCGTAGGGCGCCAGCATGATGACCCGGTAGAAGGTCGAGGCGCGCAGCTTGTAGTTGAGGATGTGGGCGAGCCCCATCGCCATCAGCAGCTGCGGGACCGTCGAGATGATCCCGATGGTCAGGGTGTTCTTCGCCGCGTTCCAGAAGAAGTCGTCGTCGAAGATCCGGGTGTAGTTGTGCAGTCCCGCCCACTGCATGTCGGTGGGGGCGGTCAGCTCCACCGTGTGCAGCGAGGCCCAGCCCGTGTAGACCAGCGGGAAGAGCCCGAAGGCGAGGAAGAGCACGAAGAACGGCGAGATGAACCCGTACGGGCTCCACTTGATGTCCCGCTGCCAGCGGCGCGAGAGACGGGCGCGGCGCCGCCGCTCCGCCTCCGTGGGGGCGGCGGGCGGGCGGGCCGGGGCCGCGCCCCCCTCCTTCGCGGGGGGCGCGGCGGTGTCGTGCCGGGTGGCCATATCGGTCACTTGTCCAGGCTGTTGTCGATGGTCTTGGTGGCGTTCGCCCAGGCCTCCGCGGCCGTCTTGCCCTTGGTGACGAGGACGACGCCGTTGTTGGCCAGACCGTCCTGGATGATCTGGTCCTTCGGGCCGATGACCTGCACCGGGCTGTTCTTGGCGGCCTCGGCGAAGATCGTGCCGATCGGGGCGTCACCGGTCATGTCGTTCTTGGCGCCGGTCACCGCCGCCGAGGTGTACGTCGACGGCGCGCTCGGGAAGGAGCCCTGCACGCTGAAGAGCTTGGCCTGCTGCTCGGGTGCGGTCAGCCAGGCGACCAGCTTCTCGGCCTCCGCGACGTTCTTGCCGCTCTTGGGCACGGTCAGGAAGGACCCGCCCCAGTTGCCGGCCTGCGGCGCCTGGGCGACGTCCCACTTGCCGGCCGCGTCCGCCTTCGACTGGCCCTTGATGTAGCCGAGCATCCACGGCGGGCAGGACATCACCGCGAACTTGTTGTTGGCGATCGTGCTGTTCCAGGACGGCTGGAACTGGGTCTGCGCCTGGACCAGGCCCTCCTGCGCGGCCTTCGCGGTCTGGTCGAACGCGGTCTTCACGGCCGGGTTCGTCTTGTAGATGATCTTGCCGGAGGAGTCGTAGAACTTGGTGCTCTCACTGGACAGGATCGCGTTCAGCAGACCACCGGGGGAGTCCATGAAGGTGGTGCCGGAGGGCGCCTTCTTCTTGTACTGCTCGCCGACGCTGATGAACTTGTCCCAGCTGCCCGCCCACAGCTTGCTCACCGCGTCGCGGTCGGTGGGCAGGCCGGCCGCCTTGAAGAGGTCCGTGCGGTAGCAGATGGCGAGCGGACCGACGTCGGTGCCGAGCCCGATGGTCTGGCCGCCGCTGGTGGTGGCCTGCTTCCACTTCCAGTCCAGCCAGTTGCTCTCCTTCACCCCGGAGACCTTGGACAGGTCCTCCAGCTTGTCCGCGAACGTGCTGGTGACCTCGGCGATGTTGCTGACCTCGACGGCCTGGACATCCATCAGGCCGCTGTTGGTGGTCAGGTGGTTGACCAGCGCCGGGTAGTAGTTCGCGTTCTGCTCGACCGAGGTGTCCTTGATGGTGATGTTCGGGTGGAGCTTCTCGTACTCCTTGTAGAGCCCGGCCTCCTTGAAGCCGAACGTGCCGAACAGGCCGAGCGTGATCGTCGTCTTGCCCTTGCCGCCGCCGCTGGTGCCGTCGCTGCTGCCGCCGCTGTCGTCGGCACAGCCGGCCAGCAGCGCTCCTCCCAGTGCCAAGACGGCCGCCAGGACCACCGCCCTGTGCGAGGCGGTTCGGGTACGTGCGCGCATTACGTCCTCCTGTTGCCCTGACGTGCCGACCCCCCGGCCAACTGCTCTGTTGGGCCCGTCTGTTTCACGCTGCGGCTCGGGCGGGGAACGTGCGGGATGTGTATGTGTCAGGTACTGTGGGAGCGCTCCCACCGGTGATGTGTTGAAGAGTCGTCGGTTCGGAGCGGGGTGTCAAGGGAGCGAGCACGGCGAACCGCGTTCAGTTATCTGCCTGTTAACTAACTCCGGGGCGTGACGCATCCGGCGGTACATGTCATGACAAATCGGCCGCCGCTGGGCCGGTGGACGGCACTGTTAGATTCCAGGCCAGCGATAGATTCCAGGCCAGCGAGTTGTACGTCGGTGAGGAGGGCGGAGCCCATGGCAAGCCACGGAGCGCGGGGGCGTAGTGGGGGTCGGCCCACCCTCGAAGAGGTGGCCGCGCGTGCCGGGGTGGGGCGCGGCACCGTGTCCCGGGTGATCAACGGGTCGCCGCGGGTCAGCGATGCCACCCGGGCCGCCGTCGAGGCCGCCGTCGCGGAGCTCGGTTACGTGCCGAACACCGCCGCCCGCGCCCTCGCCGCCAACCGCACCGACGCCATCGCCCTGGTCGTCCCCGAGCCGGAGACCCGGTTCTTCGCGGAGCCGTACTTCTCCGACATGCTCCGCGGTGTCGGTGCCGAACTCTCCGACACCGAGATGCAGTTGCTGCTGATCTTCGCGGGCAGCGACCGGGAGCGGCAGCGGCTCGCCCAGTACCTGGCCGCGCACCGCGTCGACGGTGTCCTGCTGGTCTCCGTGCACGCCGACGACCCGCTGCCCGACCTCCTCGCCCAGCTGGAGATCCCGGCCGTGATCAGCGGCCCGCGCTCCGCCGCCGAGACGCTGACCTCCGTCGACTCCGACAACTACGGCGGCGGCCGCTCGGCCGTCGAGCACCTGCTCGGCTCCGGCCGCCGCACCATCGCCCACATCACCGGCCGCCTGGACGTCTACGGCGCCCAGCGCCGCGTCGACGGCTACCGCGACGCCCTGCGCGACGCCGGCCACGAGGTCGACGAACTCCTCATCGCGCCGGGCGACTTCACCGAGGAGGGCGGCCGGCGCGCGATGTCCGTGCTGCTGGAGCGGCACCCCGGCCTCGACGCCGTCTTCGCCGGCTCGGACGTGATGGCGGCGGGCGCCCGCCAGGTGCTGCGCGAGACGGGCCGCCGGATCCCCGACGACGTGGCGCTGGTCGGGTACGACGACTCGGCCATCGCCCGCCACATGGACCCGCCGCTCACCAGTGTCCGCCAGCCGATCGTCGAGATGGGCCGCGCGATGATCGACCTCCTCCTCGCGGAGATCGCCGACCGCCGCCCGGCCGCCTCCCGGGAGCTGGAGCGGCGGCACGCGGTACTGCCGGCGGAGCTGGTGGTCCGGGCGTCTTCCTAGGGGCCCGCACGGCTCCGTCGCAGGGGGGCCGTCACGGCCCTGTCGGCGGCGGGGACGCGGGCGCGCAACCGCATCTCCCGGACCGGGCGTGAGCTGCCGTGGTGGGCGTGGCGGCGGCCGCCCGTGCCCGGGGCGGTCTGCGCCGCGGCGCGTCCGGCGGCGGCCCCGGTACGGGCCGTTCGCCGACCGCGCGTCGACGCGCCGCGGTGTGACCGGCGCTCACTTGGTGGCGTACACGGCGGTGTACCCACCGACGAGGTGACGGGCCTCCACCTTGGCGAAGCCGGCGTCCCGGAGCCACCCGGTGGCGTCCGCGACCGTGTACTCCGACCCGCCCTCGGTGTCGATGAGCATGTTGAGCGACAGCATCAGGCCGTAGGTGTTGTGGCGGCGGTCGTCGTCGATCATGGCGTCGTAGACGATGAGGGTGCCGCCCTCGGGCAGGGCGTCGTAGGCCTTCCGGAGCAGGAACCGGCGCTGCTCCAGGTTCCAGTCGTGGAGGATCTGTCCCATGACGTAGACGTCGGCCTCGGGCAGCGGGTCGGAGAAGAAGTCCCCGCCGTGGAAGGTGAGGCGGCCGGTCAGGCCGTGGGTGGCGACGAACTCCTCGAACACCGGGCCGACGGGGGGAAGCTCGAAGACGGCTCCGGTGAGGTCGGGGTGGGAGCGCAGGACGGCGGCGGGCACGGCGCCGAGGGCTCCGCCGAGGTCGACGACGTGCCGGCGGCCGGTCCAGTCGAAGTCGGCGGCCAGCGCGGCGGCGAGGGGGTGCTGACGCCGTTCATGCCGTTGAGGAAGTTCCGCCAGGCGGCCGGGTCCTGGCTGAGCGTCGCGAAGAACGGGGCACCGCTCTGCGCGACCTCGTTCTGCGGGGTACCGGTCCGCAGCGCGTCGGAGAGGTTGTTCCAGAAGCCGAAGAGACGCGCGCCGGCCATTTCGAGGATCCCGCCCACGTACGACGGTTTGGCCCGGTCCAGGAACGCGTCCGCGGCGGGGGTGTTGCGGTAGGTGCCGTCCTCGTCGCGGGTCAGCACGCCGAGCGAGACCAGGGCGTCCAGGAAGTCCGCGGCGGACCTGGGGTGCAGGCCGGTCTCGGCGGCGATCGACGCACGGTCGCGGCCGCCGTCCGCCAGCGTGGTGAAGACTCCCAGCTCCACTGCGCTGAGCAGCGTCCTGGAAGCCATGAAGCCCAGGCCAAGCTGCAGCAGCGGCTCAGGGGTGATCGGGTCGGTGACCGACATTTCTCTCTCCACTCGGATCAGAGGTTGATTTGTGAACGGTTTTTGGCCAGCGGTCGCCCGCGGCCGTCCGGGACTCAGAGCGTCTTGATCTGGCCGCCGTCGACGACGGTCTCCGTGCCGGTGATGTTCGCGGCGAGGGGGGAGGCGAGGAACAGGGTGAGGTCGGCGATCTCGTGCGCCTCGCTGATCCGTCCGGACGTGATGCCCATGCTCTGCGGTACGACGACGTCCAGCGCTTCCTGCGCGGTGGTCCCGGCGGCCGCGGCGGTGGCGTCGGCGAAGCCGCCCGGCGCGGTCCAGAACGGTGTGCGGACCGGGCCCGGGGCGATGGCGTTGACCCGCACGCCCTGCGGCGCGAACTCCTCGGACAGGGACTTGTTGAGGTTGGTCAGTGCGGCCTTGGCCGCCGAGTAGTCGACCACCATGGGGAACGGCAGCCGGGCGTTGATCGAGCTGATGTTCACGATGGCCGCGTCCCCGGCCGCGATCAGGTGGGGGAGGGCGGCGCGGCTGACGCGGACGGCGCTGAAGAAGGTCAGGTCGAAGATCCGCTGCCAGTCGGCGTCGTCGACCTTGAGGAACGACTCGCGGGGTTCGGCGGCGCCGACGTTGTTGACCAGGATGTCCAGGCGCCCGTGGTGCTCCAGGGCCTGCTGGACCAGGGTCTCCGCCCCCTCCCTGGTGGCCAGGTCGACCGGCACGATCGTGACGTCGTGCTCGGCCGCCAGGGCGTCCAGCTCGGGAGTGGAGGAGCGGCTGCCGGCCACGACCTTGACGCCCTCGCGGGCCAGCTTCCCGACCACGGCCAGGCCGATGCCCTTGCTGGCTCCGGTGACGACGGCGACCTTGTCCTTGAGGTGCAGTTCCATGACGGATCCTTTCTGGATTGATCAATACACAATTTGGGTGCGGCGAACCACGGACGTGGGCGCCGCGGTTTTTCCGGGGTCTCTCAGTCCAGCGCGTGCATCGCCGTGGACAGGGCGTCCTCCATGAACTCCCTCCCCATGCGCGCTCCGCCGACCACGCGGATCCCCTGGATGAACGTGGTCAGGAACCTGGCCAGTTCTCTCGGGCTCTTCTCGGGAGGTATCTCCCCTCGGGCCTGCGCCCGCTCCAGGGCGCCGGTGAGGGCGGACTCGACCTGCCGGATCGCGGTGTTGACGCGGTCCGCCGCCAGGGGCTGGTCGGCACACTGCGTGGCGGTGCTGACCACGAGGCAGCCGCGCGTGGGGTCGGCCAGGTCCGCCTCGATCAGGGCGGTGAGCACCCGGCGGATCGCGGGCCGGATCCCGGGCGTCTCGTCCAGGGTCGTCTCCAGGTCGCGGCCCTGGAGCGAGAGGTAGCGGTCGAGGGAGTGGATGTAGAGCTGCTCCTTCGAGCCGAAGGCCGCGTAGAAGCTGCCGCTGCCTATCGACAGTTCCTTCAGCAGGTCCTGCAGGGAGGTCTCGGCATAGCCCTGGCGCCAGAAGAGGTCCATGGCGCGGTCCACCGCCCGGTCGATGTCGAATTCCCTGATGCGTGCCATGGGGACAGCGTAGCGCGCTTTCTGGAATAGTCAATCCACAATGAGGGGCTCGCTGCGCCGGGCGGTGTCCGTGCAGGTGAGGGTGTGTGTGCCCGGAGCCTGCCGCCGGGGACCGGGACCGCGCCGCAGCACGGTCCGGGTCCCCGGCGACGGCCCGGCCGCGCGACTACTTGGCCAGGAACGCCAGCAGCGCGGCGTTGACCTCCTCGGCGTGCGTCCACAGCAAACCGTGCGGGGCGCCCTCGATCTCGACGTACTCCGCCGAGGGCAGCAGCGCGTGGAAGGGCCGCCCGGTGGCGTCGATCGGCAGGATCCGGTCGGCCGTCCCGTGCAGAATCAGGGCCGGTACGTCGATCTTGGCGACGTCGGCGCGGAAGTCGGTGATCCAGGTGGGCACGCAGGCCACCGAGGCGTACGCCGACGCGCCCGCCGCCACGTTCCAGGAGGCCCGCACGGCCTCCTCGCTGATCCGGCTGCCGAGCGTCTCGTCGAGGTTGTAGAACGCCTCGTAGAAGCCGGTGAAATAGGCGTACCGGTCCTTCGTGACCGCCGCCAGGATGCCGTCGAAGACCGACTGGTCGACGCCGCCCGGGTTGTCGTCGGTCTTGACCAGGAAGGGTTCGAGGGAGGCCAGGAAGGCGGCCTTGGCGACGCGCTGCGAGCCGTACGTCCCCAGGTAGCGGCCGACTTCCCCGGTGCCCATGGAGAACCCGACGAGTACCGCGTCGGTGAGGTCCAGCTCGGTCAGCACCGCGTCGAGATCGGCGGCGAAACTGTCGTAGTCGTAGCCCGTGGTCGGCTGTGACGACCGGCCGAAACCGCGCCGGTCGTAGGTGATGACCCGGTGGCCCGCGTCGAGCAGGGCCGGCAGCTGCTTCTCCCACGAGTGGCCGTCCAGCGGGTAGCCGTGGATCAGCACGACGGGCTGCCCGCTCCCGTGGTCCTCGTAGTACAGCTCGATGTCGGCGGAGTTCTCCTGGCCGACGGTGATGTACGGCATGTCGTTTCCCTTCGTGGGTCGGGTGGACCAGGGGCGCTGCCCGGCCGGGACCACGCCCGGCGCGGCTGACGTCGGGTCAGGAGGCGGCGCGGGCCGGGCGCCGGGTGGCGTCCGTACCCGGGGCGGCGTACGGGCCACGTCAGGACAGCACTCCGGGAGCGGCGTTCGCACCGGGGCCCGACCCCAGCGGGCCGCACCCACCGGAGGAGCCCGCAACCCGAAGGGTGCGGGCGGAAATTGAGACGACCGCTCCGTCCCACGCGGCACCGGGCACCACCGCTCGACCGGACGGGGACCTTTTCCTGCAAGGGTGAGTGACGGGACTCGAACCTGTTTCGTATCCATAGCGTGACCTGCGGCTCTGCTGTGCAGGTGGGTGAATCCGGGCATACGGGTGACGGGTGAAGGCGCTGGATGACGCTGTGCGGCCTCCGGTTTGGCCATGGCCAAACGCTCCCGTTGGAGCCGCTGCCCAGAACAGCCCCCTTGTGTAAGAAGCCTTCGGTGCCGAAGTGGTCCAGCGCGCACGACTGGCGGACGGTCACCGACGCCGAGCGGCAGCGGTGGAACGGTTCTGTTGGTACGAGCTGCAGTGCGAGAAGAGGGGCGGGCGTAACCCGCCCCTCTTGATCGGCTTTCCCTGAACAGCCTCAGCCGATGGCGATCCGGTTCTTCCAGTAGCTCGCGGTGCCGATGACCTCCGTGCCCGAGCCCGAGAGGGCCGCGCGGCTGCCGGAGTAGAAGCGCACGGTGCCGTTGGTGTGGACGGTCCAGATGTCGGGGATGGAGTCGCCGTCGGCGTCCGGCGTGCCGATGAGCAGGTAGATGTTGTCGCTGCCCCAGCCCGAGGTGCCGTGGACGCCGTCCGCGCCGTCGGCGGAGTTGGCGGCGGCAGCCAGGGAGTTCAGGTCCGTGCCACCG
This sequence comes from Streptomyces sp. NPDC008092, assembly GCF_042957285.1. Classification (NCBI taxonomy): domain Bacteria; kingdom Bacillati; phylum Actinomycetota; class Actinomycetes; order Kitasatosporales; family Streptomycetaceae; genus Streptomyces; species Streptomyces sp. NPDC008092. Next base: position 626,923 of record NZ_JBIBHY010000004.1, on the reverse strand, counting down.
CTGCTCGCCTTGATGCCCTTGCGGAAGAGGAGACGGCTGGAGATGTCGGTGCGGTACACCATGTCCGTCACGCCGTCGCCGCTGATGTCCGCCACGGTGACGATGTCCCGCTCGGTCCAGGCGGCGCCGGACAATCGGATCGCCTGGTCGATGGTGGCGCCGTGGTATCCCGTGAAGGCCCACAGCTCGTCGCCCATGGTGGCGAAGAAGTCCGTGCGGCCGTCTCCGGTGGCGTCGCCCGCCGAGACGATCTGGGTGAGAGTCGCGGGGCTGGGCGCGTTCGCCGGGAGGAGGATCTCCACCCGCCGGTCGATGTTGAACGCGCCGTAGCCGTCACCGGGATACACCCACAGCTTGTCGCCGAGCCGGACGACCAGGTCCTGGAGGCCGTCACCGCCGTATACGTCGCCGTTGTGGGTGATCAACGCTCCCTTGAAGTGTCCGGTGGGCGCGGCGACGAAGGGGGGCAGGTCGTCGCCGTTCGGGTCCTTGTCAGGGTTGCTCCGGTAGGCACCCGACATCGAGTAGTCCAGGTCGCCGGTGCCCTTGGTCAGGTCGTTGTCGGTGGCCTGGGACGGGTACATGGCGAGATTGCCGGCGTCGGTGACGACCATCAGGTCGGGCAGTTTGTCGCCCGTGAAGTCGCCGGGGGAGTCGGCCTGGTCGCGAGGGGTGACGTAGAAGAAGTACTTCGTCGGCTGAGAGGGATTGCCCGCGCTGTCGACCGCCCGCACGTACAGCACATGGGGTCCGGCTGTCGGCGGCTTCGCGTTCGCGAGGGTCGCGCTGACGCTCGTGGCCGTACCGGAGACGCGGCTCAGGGAGAAGGGGTAGTTCGCCGAGTTGAAGCCGTACTCGTAGCGGACGACGTCCGTGTTGAGCGCACGCACGGTGAACGAACCGGCCGTTCCGAACTTCTTCGTGGACCAGTTGGCGTCATCGGCGTCGTTGCCGAAGCCGTTCTCGTCGCCGTCGGCGTTCGGGAAGTCGGTGGAGCTGACCTTCGGCGGCTTGGGCGCGGTGGTGTCGAGGACGAACCGGCAGGGCGTCGTGGCCGGCGCGTACGCGGAGCTGGTGTTCGCGTCGTCCACGGCCCGCACCCGCCAGGAGTACAGGGTGCCGTTGGTGAGCTTGCTCGTCGGGAAGTTTGCGGTGGTACGCAGCGCGGTGTCCGTGTCGCCGCCGACCGAGACCTTGCCTGTGGCGCCCAGCAGGTCGCCGGTGGTGTTCCACTTGCCGTGCGGCCACAGGTCGAAGTCCAGATGGTCGAGGTTCTTGTCCTTGTCGGATCCGCGCGCGGTGAACGTCACGTTTCCGGCGCCCATGCGGACGTACGGCTCGGTGGTGGTGCACTTCGCGTCCGGGCCGAGGTCGAGCGACTTGGAGTCGATGGTCGGCTTGCGGTTGTAGACCAGTTCCAGGACCGGGGCGTTGTCGCCGTTCGCCTGGAACTTCTTCCACGCGTACTGCGAACTCTCGTCCGTGGCCCGCAGACCGAACGTGATCGAGTCCTTGCCCTCGTCGGCTCGCTTCTGTGCGGCCTTGCGCACATCGAAGGTCTCATATGCGTCCCGGCATCCGGACTTGTATCCGTGTGCGAAGCTCTTGGACGCGAACTTGTTGCCGTCGTGCAGTCTGGGCGCGTTCTTCCAGTTGGTGTGACCGTCGATCGCGCCCGTGAGGTGGACGCTCATCGATCGGGCGCTGCACGACCAGGAGTATGTCTCCAGCATGCGCAGCTTCGCACTCGTTATCTTCGTGCCCTTGAGATCCTTGTCGAAGGCGATGTTGAAGTACGAGCGCGAAGTGCCCCAGGTGTCCGACTCGAAGCCGACCCGGGCCTCGTGGGTACCGCCCTTGTTGAAGCCCTTGCCGTTGTAGAACGTGGCGTTGGGGTGGCGGCTGTACGCGGTGGTCCAGTTCTGCGTGTGCTTCTTCACCGACGGGTCGACGAACACCGGGTAGGTGGTGGCCGGGTCGGTGAGGAAGTCCGGGTCCGGGGTGAGCAGCCAGTTCGCGCCCGACAAGCCGGCCTCGACGAGTTCACCGCGCGAGTCGGGCGAGGGCCCGTCGAGTCCTGGCAGGCTGAGCGTGGCCGAGGAACCGGTCTGCGAGGGAGCAGGCGTCGGTTCGGCCGGGGCGGACGGCGGTGGGGACTCCGACACCGTGGGCGCGGGGCCGTCCGTGGCCGGCGGGAGGATCTCGGGGTTGGTGTCGCCCTGCTCGTCGGTCTCGATCGGCTCCTCGGCCGGGCTCGTGCTGCCGCTCGGCTCGTCGGAGGCCGAGGTGCTGGGCTGCGGGTTCTCCTCGGCGGTCGGCTGCGCGGTGGCGCCGACGCCGCCGTCGGTGACCGCCGGTGAGCCGGTGCTGTCCCACATCAGCGGGGTCGGTGAGACCGCGACCTCGTTCCCGTAGGCGTTCTCAGCGCCCAGCACACCGGTGACCGGGTCGAGCCGGAAGGTCAGATCGGCGGAGCTGAGGCCGTACGACAGCTGCTGGGCCGCAGGATGACGCCAACCCGCTTGTGGGCAAGGGCTCGTTCACGGACAAGGACGGAAAGGTCCGGCTCAACGGAACCACGTCCGACTTCATCGAGGTCACCTACCAGGACGGAAAGATAGTCGACGTGATCGACTTCGATGCGACGAGTTCCAAGGACGGAAAGGCGCTCCATTACATCCAGGGTGACATCAACGGGAAGATGAATCCCAACGGCAAGGGGCAGGCGAACAACGTGATGTACATCGCCCAAAGTGCCAACCAAGCCAATGATGTTGCCAACAGCTATGCCGGCGACTCTCGGGTCCGTGTGCTGCACCCCGACTCAGGATTCGACACGGGCAGGGTCTTCAACGGAGCGACCGGAAAGCCGAACGCCGCCCGGGTCAGCCCGAGGATTCGTGGCGGTGTGCTGGGCGTCGCCGGATCGCTGATGCCGTTCGCCCAGAGCAACAGCTATGTGCGGAGTTTCGGTGTCTGGGGTGGCCTCTGGGAGATGGGCAAGGACTTCTTCGACCCGTTCGGATTCCATGAGGCCGTGGAGACATCCACGTACAACGGCGCCTGCGATCCGAGGAACTGCGCCTGAGCGCGCCCCGATCCGATCGGTGTGCCCTGCCGGAGAGTTCCGGTGGGGCACACCTTCGTGCACGACGGGTGCTCAGTACGTAGCCATCACCAAGTCGCCGATCACCGACAGCCCGACTTGCGCGGCCAGCCACGGCGCGCGTTCGGCCTCGACCTGTTTGACGTGAACGAAGACCGTGTGGTCGGCCGCGGGTTCCTCCAGTTCGAGATCGCGGGCGTGCACGCACAGCGTCACGAATGCGCCCCTGGCCCCCCCGACGCCCAAGCCCACCTCAGGAGCCGCGGGCCAGCCGGCGAAGTCCCACCGCACCGTGGCCGGACTGCCGCCCAGTGCGTCGAGGAATGCGTCCACCGTTCCCGTCGGCATGGCCCAGCTCTTCAATCGGACGGGGAGGTGTGCCGACGGGTTGTCGCCCTTTGCTGACGAGCCACCCCCGTCGCGTTCGGACCACCATTCCGCGTTCGGCAACAACTCCAGCAGTGCTGACAGGATGTGCGCCGAGGAGATCAGCACCTCGAAATCGACTTCGAGATCCCGGAGATCGGCGATCCCGAGCAGCCGGTCGACAATTCGCAATCCTTCTGAGAGATCAGGGGTTCTAAGGATGGGCTGCGCATATGAGTTGGACATGGCGGCCATCCTGCCACCGATACTTCTTCGCCTGACGGGCCGCCGCAAGCACCGGCTGCGCACCGTACTGATGGTGGCCCGGACAGGGCGGTCCTGCTTTCCTGGCGGCGGGCGGGCGCTGCCCAGCACGACTGCCGGTGAGCGGTCGAGGCGCCACTTCAGCGGCGTGGCCTCAGCGGAATTCGCTGAAGACTCTCTCTGGTCACGATCGTCATCTGACAAGACGGGAGCGCATGAGCACCGTATGCGGTCCGCTCCCCGGTGGCGACGGTGTTGCTGGCCCCTCAACTCGGGCAGTGACAGCGGGCACCGGAACCCTGACCGTTGGCTCTGTCTCCGCATGCGTCAAGCACAGTTTCCTCGTCGTCCGGTTCGGGCTCCCGGACGAAGGCCAGGCCGAGTACGTAGCGTTCGTCGACCGGGCATCGGTCCCAAGCCTGCCGGATCAGTTCGGGACTCTGTCGGGAATCTTGAGGACGGCAGTTGACGATCGTGACGTTGCGTCAGGCTTGTTGGAACGTCCTGCCCTCGTTCCCCAGGAGCCCGATGTGTCCCTCCAGCCTCGCTCCGGAGCCGAGATCCCGCCGCTGACCGCCCGGGTTGCCCGCGCGGCCAACCCCAAGGGCACCACCGCGATGTGGATCCGCGACCGCCTCGATGGCCTCTGGAGTGACGTGGACTTCACCGCCTGGTACCCGCGTGACGGTTCACCTGCCCAGCTCGCCACCGTCTGCCTGCTGCAGTACGCGATGAACCTCTCCGACCGCCAGGCCGCCGAGGCGGTGCGCTGCCGAATCGACTTCAAGTACGCCCTAGGACTGGACCTGGACGATCCCGGCTTCCAGCACAGCGTCCTGTCCGACTTCCGCGACCGGCTCGCCGAAGGCGACCACGCCGACCGGCTACTGTGCCTCGCACTCACCCGGATCCGACGGGCCGGCCTGCTCAAGGGGCGCGTCACGCAGCGCACCGAATCCACTCACGTCCTGTCCGCCGCACGGGAGCTGACCAGCCTGGAGCTGGTGACCGAGGCGGTCCGCGCCGTGCTGGAAGAGGTGGCCCGCGACGCGCCAGAGGTGCTGGATGAGCTGGTCACCGCCGAATGGGCCCAACGCTACGGCCCGGCCGGTTCGCCTGTGCTCCCAGCCCAGCCACCCCGTCGCCCGCCTGGAGCAGGTGGGCAACGACACTCGCGAACTGCTGCAACATCGTGACGGCCGGTTCCCCGGCGGCGCTCCGGCACAGGCGAAGGTGCTCCGGACGATCCTGGTGCAGCACTTCCTGGTGGATGCCAAGGGGCGGTTCAGGCCGCGTACGAAGCGCGACGGCCGGCCGCCCTCCCGGATTCAGACCGAGTCGCCGTATGACACCGAGGCGCGCTGGATGCGGCGCGGCGACACCCGCTGGACCGGCTACCTCGTGCACGTGACCGAGACCTGCGACGACAAGCGGATCAACGTCATCACCGACGTGGCCACCGCCGTCTCCAGCGCGGACAGCCAGGCACTGCCCGGCATCCACGCCCGCCTCAGGCGGCTGCGCCTGCTGCCCAGTCAGCACCTGGTCGACGGCGGTTACACCTCCGTGGCCGGCATGGACGAAGCCGCCCGCCTGCGCCGCGTCACTGTGATCGGGCCGCTTCCGCCCAGCACCACCCCGCAGCACCGGGCCAACGACGGATTCGGCCGGGAGAACTTCATCATCGACTTCGACCAGCGCGAGGTAACCCGCCCCAACGGGCAGGTCAGCGGCAACTGGCAGGACCTGCCGGTGGCCGAGCCGACCAAGGTCACGGTCCGGTTCGACGCCCGCCAGTGCGGCCGCTGCCCCGAGCGGGCCAAGTGCACTCCAGGTCCGTTTCGCAGCCTGTACTTTCCGACCCGCCGCCTGCACGAACTCCAAACCAAGAACCGCGCCGACCAGAAGGATGCGGACTGGCGGAGACTCCACGGGCGACGCTCGGGGGCCGAGGCACCATCGAGGAGTTCGCGGACGGCCACCGCGGACGCCGGTGCCGCTACCGAGGCCTGGCCAAGACGCACGTCCAGCACGTCCTGACCGCACTCGCGATCGACGTCGAGCGGCTGAGCCTTCAAGAACCCGCCGACGGCTTGTACCGGCCCCGCCCTCCCACAGCATTCCAGCAGTACCTCGACGCACGCGACTTACCCCGGCCGCTGTGGTGGCGCCAAGGGAAGTGACGCCCGTCCTCAAGATTCCCGACAGAGTCACTCATTCATGGTCCAGAGGCCGAACTGCGCGACTCCGCACGGGTGATCGCGGGACGGTACGGCCGCGGGGACGGTTCCCGGTGCCGGTGCCGGTGCCACGGGCGGACGACCCGGCCCGCGAGCCCTACCCGCTCGGCCACGGGCCGACGTGACCCGGGCGGTCTCGTGCGTCAACCCGTGGGTTGACGCCAGGTATCAAACCAGGAGTCAACCCACGGGCCGAGGCCGTGCGGCGCCGCGGGCGGCAATCTCTTCCCCATGACGACGACCGACTACCTCATCTCCGCCGCCCTGATCCTTCTGGTGATTCCGCAGATGCGCGGCGGCCGTCTGACGCCCCGCACGCTCCTGCTGCCGCTGGTGTCCGTCAGCGCCGCGGCCGCGCACTACCTTCATTCCTTCCCGACCGAGGGCCACGACGTCCAGCTGGACCTCTTCGGCGTCACGCTGGGCATAGTGCTCGGACTGGCCAGTGGACTGGCCACCCGCGTCAGCCTGACCGAGGACGGCGCCGCGTACTCCAAAGCCGGGTGGCTGGCCGCCCTTCTGTGGGTGCTGGGCATGGGCGCGCGCTCGGCCTTCGTGTACTGGGCCGAGCACAGCGGCGCTCACACCATTGCGCAGTTCAGCCGCGACAACCTGATCACCGGCACCGCCGCCTGGACCGCCGCGCTGCTGCTGATGGCCGTCACTCAGGTGGTGTGCCGCCTGGTGGTGGTGCGCGTCCGGGCCCACCGGCTCACCTCCCCCCTTGTCACCCCCGCCGTGGCCTGAAGCGTGGCACCCGGCGGACCGCCGCTCGCAACACACTCCGCCCCGGTCCGGTTCCGCGTTCGCTGGCCCGGGCCGGGCTTTGCGATCAGCGGCGCAGCGTGCATCTATTCTTCAGAAGTGACGGACATACTTCAGCCGACGGGCCCGGTCAGTCCACGGCTGGCCGTGGCTCTCGCCAGCGCCCGGGAGCGACGCGAAGGCAGGGGCCGGCGTATGCAGCCCGTGTTGTGGGGAGTCATGGCCGCCATCGCCGTCCAGTCCCTGCACGCTTCCCCCGCCCCCGGCGTCAGAGGCAGGCACCTGGCAGTCACCCTGGTGCTCGTCGGCTGTCTGCTGCCCATGGCCACGGTCGCGTCGAACCTGTGGCCCCTCACCGGTCGTCCTGCCCGCTGCCTGGTGTTCTGCGTGCTGGTGGGCGGCTTCGGGTTTGCTCTGGGCATCCTGCAGCCCGGCTCGATGTCCACCCTGCCACCGTCCGTCGTGGTCCTGACGGCCTTCCTCATCCTGGAGCGGCGGACGGCCACCGTGCTCGCGGTCGTCGTCATGGGCTGTCTGACCGGCGCGGCGGCCGCCGGGTTGGACGGCGGTACCGACAACTTCCTGCATCAGGTCCTGTTCGGCGTCCTCCTGGCCGTCGTGGGCATCGTGGTGCGGCAGTCGATCATCAACGAGGTGGCCGTCACCGTGCTGCTGGCCCAGCTCGAGGACGCCAGGGAGGCGGAGACCGAGGCGGCGGCGCTGGCCGAACGCACCCGTATCGCCCAGGATCTGCACGACGTGCTCGCCCATACTCTGTCCGGACTGGCCGTGCAGATACAGGCCGCCCGGCGGATGGCCCGGCGCGACGAGGCGAGCGGGGATCTGCGGGGGCTGCTGGACCGGGCCGGTGAGCTGGTCAAGGAGGGTGTGGCCGATGCGCGCCGGGCTGTGCGGGCGTTGCGCGGCGAGCGCGTGCCCTCTCTCGAGCGGCTGCCCGAACTGGTCGAACGCTATCGGGTGGACCTGGAGCTCGACGTGACGCTGTCCGTGATCGGGCCGCACCGGGAGCTGCAGCCCGACGTTGGTGAAGCCCTGTACCGCGGTGTGCAGGAGGCGTTGACCAATACGGTCCGTTACGCACGCGATGCGCAGGCCACGGTGACGCTCGTCCATGAGCCCAGGGCCACAGTCCTGACCGTCGAAGACCGCCGCACCGGGCCGGGACCGGTCCGGGCGGCACTGGCCGAAGGCTCCGGCCTGGGGCTGACCGGCATGCGCGAACGCGTGACCGGGGTCGGCGGCACCCTGCACGCGGGGCCGACAGCGCATGGGTGGGAAGTACGGATGGAGATACCCGCGTGACGGAGCCCGGCGAGACGGCACCTGACGGCGAGAAGATCAGAGTACTGGTCGCGGACGATCAGCAGATCGTACGCAAGGGCCTGGTCCTGCTGATCGACATGCTGGACGGCATCGAGGTGGTCGGCGCAGCCCGTGACGGTGCGGAAGCGGTGCTGCTCGCCGGACAACTGGCCCCGGACGTAGTACTGATGGACCTGAACATGCCGATCCTCAACGGTGTCGCGGCCACTGCGACACTGCGTGAGCAGGTGCCCGGCTGCAAGGTACTCGTGCTGACCACCTACGCCGACGACGACTCCGTCTTCCCGGCACTGCAGGCGGGAGCGCGGGGCTATCTCACCAAGGACGCCGACGACGACGCGATCGAGGACGCCATCCGCAGCGTCCACGATGGCCGTATCTGGCTCGATCCTGAGGTACAGGCCCGCCTGGTCGCGGCCGTGCAGACCAGCGAGGTCGCACCGCCCGCCGCGCAGCGAAAACAGGCCCACACGCCGCAAACTCCCGAACGTTCGCACGTTCTGACCCCGCGCGAGACCCAGGTACTCACCCTCATCGCCCGGGGCCTGTCCAACGCGGAGATCTGTGCCCGGCTCGTCGTCAGCCCGGCCACGGTGAAGACACACATCAACCGCATCTTCACCAAGATCGGCGCAGCCGACCGTGCCCAGGCCGTCGGCTACGCCTATCGGAACAACTTGGTCGAGCCCTGGGACTAAAGACGCCACGACGGACGGCGGCCGGCAATGGCCCGCCGCCGTCCCAGTTCGGCGAAGTGGCAAGGGCTCTTCGTCGTCAAAGGGACGCTCGGTCAGGGAGAGCAGGCGCACGGAGCAGCCGGTGTCGCGTTTCATTCGATCTTGCCGTCAGGTGACGGACTGACCTGCGGAGATGCAAAGTCGAGTGAGACGCGCCTACGCCGCCATCCGCCACGACCTCATCCACGGCACGGCCCTGGCTCCGGACTTCGCCCACGCCGTCAGGCGCCACCGGCTCCTGGACGCGATTCAGCGCTCCGCCGCCACGGGGCAACGAGCCACCACCCACATCTGACCAGGCCGAGGGCCTGCCTGAACTGCTTTCGTTCGTGAATGGGGTTGTTGGTGATCAGGTGGCGGTGACGGCTGGGCTGCCGCGTGACCTCGGACCGCCGCCGACACCAACGTGACCCTCCGTCACTCCAGCGCCAAAAGTGAGCCAGAACCCAAATTCAGCCGTTGCGGCAAACGGCCTGCAACGAGCCGACGGGCCTCCGAGCGCCTCGGTCAGCGCGGGCCACCGACATTGCTGTCGACCGCAGCTTTGGTGGCTTGGCTGCCAGCCCCCGACAAAACGGCGCACTTCTTAACCATGCACGGACGGGCGCAGACGCGGGAACAGCTGCAGGCTGGCTTCGGCGTCAGTGCCGCGACGGTTTACTCCGCATCCGCAGCACGACTGCCCTCCTCTCAGGATCCCGTCACTCACCGGCGGATCGATGCACAGAAGCCGCACAGTCTGTGACTGGATGCATGCGTTGAGTGAGATTCTATACGGGCTTACGGCTGTCGCCCCTTCCTGGGCGACTCGAATTCCGGGTGTATGCGCCGCAGTTCGGCCGTGACCAAACGACAAACAGGCCCCTGATCTGCGTTTCCGCAGGGCAGGGGCCTGTCATGCAAGGGTGAGTGACGGGACTCGAACCTGTCTCCTATCGCTATCGTGACCTGCGGCTTTACTGGGCAGGTAGGTAAATCAGGGCATACAGGTGACGGGTGATGCCGCTGGATGACGCTGTGCGGCATCCGGTTCGGCCATGGCCAAACACCCCCGTTACCACTCGTGCGACGCTCCGCCGGTGGGCGACGGGCGTCGCGGCGCCGGCAGCAGGCCGCATCGAGGACCTCATCTGCGCCATCTGCTCGCGAGATCCCCGCGCGTGCGCACTCCGAGTTTCCGATAGATCTTTCCCAGGTGGTACTCCACTGCCTTCGCACTGATCAGCAGCTTCTCCGCGACCTGGCGGTTGGTCAGCCCGGACGCGACCAGCCCGGCCACCGTCACCTCACGTTCTGTCAAGGCGACGTCGGGGCGCGGCGACGTTCCTCGGGTGACGGCCTCCCGGTCCTGGACGCAGTTCCGGACGAACGCGCGGGCGCCGAGCGAAGCGAAGTCGTCCTGGGCCCGCTGGAGCCGACCGAGGCCGGTCGCCGTCCGCCCGAGGGTGCACAGGAACCGGCCGTACGCATGGTCCAGTTGCGCGCGATGCACGGGCGGCACCTGGGCGCGGTCCTCCGCGGCCAGCAAGCCCGCCTCGTACTCGTCCTGGGCCGTGGTCGGGTCGCCCCGGAGTTCGGCCGCCCGACCCGCGAGCCGATGGAAGGTGACCATCAGGTACGGGCTGTGCGGCGCGTGTGCGCGCAGCTGTGCCAGGCCTGCCTCGGACGCGGTGCTCGCCGCGGTCTCGATCGCCGCTTCCACGTACACCGGCAGCCACAGCGGGGCGAACTTGGCCGGCGCGTCCTCCAAGCCGGCGGAGTCGGAGGTCAGCCGAGTGATCGCGGTCAGGATGTCCGCGTGGCGACCATGCGCCAGCATGGCGACGGCGTCCGCACACGTGGCGATGGTGAGACGGTCGGGTTCCGCCCAGCCGGGCCCCCTTCCGATCGCCGACGCAGGCGTTCCGGGCCGCGGTGCCGCGCCCGCCGCGCGAACGGCCGAGAGCATGGCCCGGAGCGCCGGCCCCGCCGTATCGCCGAGGGTCCTGTCGATGCCGTCCACCGCGGAATCGGCCTCCTGCCAGCTTCCCAGCAGGAAGTGTGCGATCGCCAGCCGCTCCAGCGCTCGCAGCCGGTCCGGATGCCCGAGAGGCGTGTCGTGCCGTCGGACAAGGGAATCCAGGTCACGGGCACCCGCTTCCAGATCGCCCGCCAGCATGCGGCACTCACCGCGCAACAGCAGCAGTCCGGAGTCCCGGATCTCCGGTAGGGGAGTCCGGTGCCCCGGCGACGTGGTGTTCGTCCCGGCGGCCGGTGCGGATGCGTCGAGGGAGCGCAGTACCCCGTGCGGGCCGTACTTGTAAGACCGGCCCACCAGCAGCAGACGCCGAGCCGTGTGGATCTGGACCGCGTCACCGCTCGCGGCGTCCAGCGCTCTGGTCGCCGCGTTGACGGCGATCGCGCCCCGTGCCGTGCGGCATGCCACAGCGGCCTCCATGGTCTCGATCGCCGCGGCGGCCGACAGGTCCCGGTCCCCGCGCGAGCGTGCGGAAGGCACATGGTCCGCATCCGCATCCGTGCCCGAGTCCGTGCCCGCATTCGTATCCGCATTCGTATCCGTGTTCGCACGGGCGTTCTCGGCGGCGAGGGCGCGGGACGCGGCTCGCAGGTGGTCGACGGCGGTACCGAGACGGTGTTCGAGCAAGGCCCGGCCCGCCAGCGCGCAGTACCGCAGCGGCGAAGGAGGCAGCGCCTCGACCCGCGTCCACAGACCGTCGTTCCCGGACTCCTCGGCATACACCTCGTGCATCGCGGCCAGGAGCAGTCGCCGCTCCCGCTCTCCCCGGTCCGCGGTCAGATCTGCCGCCCACAGCAGCAGTTGCCGACTTGGCACGCCGACCTCGTCCGCCAGCGCGCTTCCGCCGAAGGCGGCCTCCTCCAGGGCGGCGGCCAGCGCGGGATCGGGGCGGTCGGCCGCCCGAGCACGGTGGGCCAACGCCGGACGCGCGTCGAGCGCCTCCGCGGCGGCCCGGTGCAGGGCCCGCCATCTCGTCGGGGTCAGCCGCGCGCGCACCCGGCGGTAGTCGCTCTCTCGTGCGAACGCTATCCGGCCCGAGCCCTGCGGGCCACCGACCGACACGACGAGTCCGAGGCCGAGCAGCAGGTCGAAGATCTGGGCGGCCGCCGGAACCGCGGCAACGCGGGCCACCGTGGCCAGCGGGTACTCCCCGGCCAGCACGCACAGCGCCTCCAGGAACGCGTTGCCGTCCTGGCACAGGCTGTCCGCGGCCGGCAGACGTCGTCCGGTGTCGTCCTCGGACACGACCTGCTCGCCCGGTTCCCGGAGTTCACAGGGTTCCCGGTACATGTCGGGTGTGAACCTGCCTCTCGAACCCGCTGGGAACGGGAGTGCGCGGATGCGCTCACCGCCGCCGCCTTCGGCACGGCTCCGGGACACACGCGGGTTTCATGGTGTCGGAGCCCCCGCACAGGACGCTGACCGGCTCGGTCGTCAGCTGACGGAAGGGACCGGTCCTCGACTGCGCTCGTCGTGTTGCATCATCGCGCACCGGAACCTGCTCCGTTGCCCGCTCTCGCGCGCACGCCGACCGGAGCCGGCGGGACGAATACTGATCGTCGACGGCCGAGTGATCACCTCGTGGACCATGCGCGGTGCCCTCGGCCGCACCTGACATCTCGGTGTTCGTCCGACACCTCAGTGTTCGTTCCCGGCGGTTCTGAAAGAGGGGCAGAGGGGCAGTGCCTACCTACCATTCCCCTGGCGTCTACGTGGAGGAGGTCTCCTCGGGCTCGCGGCCCATCGAGGGCGTGGGCTCCGCGTTGTGCGCCTTCGTGGGGTTCACCGAGCGCGGGGTCTCCAACCAGCCCACGCTGGTGACCAACTGGACGCAGTACACCAAGGCTTTCGGCGGCTTCGTCGACGGTGCGCACCTTCCGCAGTCGGTCTACGGGTACTTCCTGAACGGCGGCGGGGCCGCGTACGTCGTGCGCATCGGCGCCACCGACACGCACGACGAGGAGCAGGCGTCCCCGAACGGCCGAGCGGCTGGGAGCGCGGGGGCGCTCGACTCCGTCGCCCGGGGGGAAGTGCCCGCGGCGGGAAGCGGCGAGCGTCCGGCCCTCCAGGCCAGGGCGCTGGCCCTCGGGGAAGCGGGCAACGGGCTGAGCGTGGAGATCGCCGACGCGAGCGAACCCGGCGAGGAACTGTTCAAGCTGGTCGTCCGCAGGGAAGACCGCGAGGCGGAGGTCTTCGACAACCTCTCACTGCGGCGCGGACCGCGGAACGCCGCCACGGTCGTCAAGGAGTCCTCGGAACTCATCGCCCTGGACGAGGTCAAGGGCGCGTCGGCACTGGTACCGGCGAAGGGCGCACGGGTCGTGCTGAGCGGGGGAGCGTCCTCGGCGGCGGCCGTCGTGCCGCAGGGGCCGATCCCGGCCCGGATCACCCCGGCCGACTATGTCGGGGACACCGCCGACCGCACGGGCTTCGCCGGGCTTGAGGCGATCGAGGACGTCACCATGCTCTGCGTCCCCGACCTGATGGCCGCCTACCAGCACGGGGCTGTGGACCTCGACGGGGTCAAGGCCGTGCAACTCGCCATGATCGCGCACTGCGAGCTGATGGCGGACCGGGTGGCGATCCTCGACCCGCCGCCGGGGCTCGGCGCCCAGCAGGTCAGGGACTGGCGGATGGACGCCGCCGGCTACGACTCCAAGTACGCGGCACTGTACTGGCCCTGGTTCAAGGTCGTGGACCCGGTCACGGGCAGTCCGACGCTCATTCCTCCCAGCGGCTACATCGCCGGGGTGTGGGCGCGCAGTGACGAGACCCGCGGTGTGCACAAGGCCCCGGCGAACGAGGTGGTCCGCGGCGTGATCGACCTGGAGACCAACATCACCCGGGGCGAGCACGACCAGCTCAACCCGGTGGCCGTCAACTGCGTCAGGTCCTTCCCCGGTCAGGGTATCCGGGTGTGGGGCGCGCGGACGCTCTCCAGTGACCCCGAGTGGCGCTACCTGAATGTGCGCAGGCTGTTCAACTTCGTGGAGAAGTCCATCCTCGACGGCACCAACTGGGTCGTGTTCGAGCCCAACGACCGCTTCCTGTGGGGTTCGGTACGCCGCACCATCACGATGTTCCTGCGCCGGGTCTGGCGCAGCGGGGCGCTGTTCGGCCGTACCCCGGAGGAGGCGTTCTTCGTCAAGTGCGACGAGGAGAACAACCCCCCGGAGAACCGGGACGCCGGGATCCTCACCGTCGACATCGGGATCGCCCCGGTCAAGCCGGCGGAGTTCATCGTCTTCCGGGTCTCGCAGTACGCGCAGGGCGCGGCCCTGGAGGAGTGAGTCAGAGCCTGCCCGCGCCGAGAGGAGACCGCACACCGTGGCACAGAGTTTCCAGCCCGCACCGACCTCGCGACCGTTTTCCACCGTCGCGTCCGCACCGATCTTCGTGGTCTCCTCGAACATCCAGATCACCGGTGGATTCCAGCTGCAGAACATAGCGTTCCAGGAACTCGCCGGCATCAGCAGCGAGATCGGCATCGAGCAGTACATCTCGGTGGACACGGCCGGGTTCATCAACCACACCAAGCAGTTCGGCCAGACCAAGCCGCCGACGGTCACGCTCAAGCGCGGCCTGGACAACAGTCTGGCGCTCTGGGCGTGGCATCAGATGGCCCTCAACGGCAATCCCGCGGCCCGCGCCCAGTACCTGAGCCTGGACATCTTCGGCGGCGGGCTCGCCGGCATGAAGGACCAGGAGCCGCTGATGAGCTACACGCTCATCAACGCCTGGTGCGCCAAGATCAACATCTCCTCGGCCAAGGCCGGGGAGGGCGTCGTCACCGAGGACGTCACCATCGCCTGCGACGTGATCACACAGGGCGACGGCGGGTGAGCCGCCCGGCGCGGCGCGGACGAGCACGACAGTGAATTTCGAGTCGAAGGGAGGACAGTCACATGGCGATCGCCAGCGGCAACCCGGCGGTGATGAGCGCGTCGACCTTCGTGATCCAGGTGGACGGGATCAAGGTCGCCACGTTCAGTGAACTGTCCGGAATCAACACCGAGGTCGAATCGGTCGAGTACATCTCCAGCGGCCCGGAGGGAGTCCTGCACACGAAGCAGTACGGCAAGACCAAGCCGCCGACGGTCACGCTCAAGCGCGGCCTCGATCCGGAGACGTACATGTGGTTGTGGCACCAGGCGGTGCTGCAGGGCGATCCCCTGGCCCGCAAGACCTGCTCGCTGCAGTTGTTCGCGGCGGCTTCGTCCCCGAAGTCGGGTCAGCCGATCATCACCTACCTCCTGGAGAACGCCTGGCCGTCGAAGCTGGAGATCGGCGGGATGAAGGCCGGCGCGACCGAAATCGTGACCGAGACCGTGGTGCTGCACTGCGACCAGATCCTGATGCAGCCGGCCGGATGACCGAGGAGAGGTCATGCTGACGCAACCGTCCGCCGCCGGCGTCGAGGGCGTACCGCCCGGCGCGGCGGCCGGGCTGACGACCCGTTACCCGTTCGTGCTGCCCCGTGGCTACGTGGACGAGCAGGGCACATTGCACCGGGAGGGCGTGATGCGCCTGGCCACGGCACGCGACGAGATAGCGAGCCAGAGCGATCCGCGGGTCAGGCAGAACCCCGCCTACCTCAGCGTGCTGCTTCTCGCACGTACGGTGACCCTGCTCGGCTCGGTCCCCGGAGTGGACAACCTGGTGATCGAGAACCTGTTCGCCTCCGATCTCGCCTTCCTCCAGGACCTGTACCGGCGGATCAACCAGGAGGGGCACACCGAGGCCGACGTCGACTGTCCCGCCTGCGGGCACGGATTCGCGGTGGACATCGCCGGTGATGTCCCGGGGGAATCCTGATGTACACGGCCGACCGGCTCTGGGAGGAGGCCGTGTACCTCGCTTACTACCTGCACTGGCCGCTGCGGGAGATTCTCGATCTCGAACACCCGGTGAGGGCCCGGGTGATCGAGGAGATCGGCCGGATCCACGGCCGCCTCGACAGCGGCGAGGCGGGACCTGCCCAGACCTTCTAGCCCTGGTCCCGGCCTCGGTGTACGGAGAGGAAACGAGATGCGTTGGCTGCCTCGACGGTGGCGCCGCGAGACCCGCGAGACCCGCGAGACCCGCGATGCGCGGCCCGGCCTCGGTCTGCCGCCCGGCAACACCCACTGGCGACGGCTGCCGCCTCTCGTCCCGACCCTCGGACGGCCGCCGCTGACCGCGGCCGCCTCGATGGGCGTGGCCGCGGCCGACCGGTCCAGGCCTCTGCTCCACGCGCCGCTTCGCACTCGTCCGGCAAGCCGTCGGGCTACGGGCACCCCGGGGCATCTGGCCCCCTCTCACCGGGGTGTGGTTCCCGCTGTGGAGCCGGTCGCCGGACGGGTGACGGGACTGGTCGCCGTCCGCGCCGAAGCGCCGCCCGGGCAGGAGACGGTCGTGCTGCCCTCGGCACGTGGTCGGCGGTGGGCGCCCGTACCGGAACGCGACCCCAGCCCGAGGACGCCGCCTGCGGGGCCTCGGTTCGCCCCGCGGGTACTCGCGTCCGCCGGGCCCCGGCCGAACCTGGTGGCGGCCGCCGACGCGTACGTGGGCGATCCCACGTCCGACGAGGCACCCAAGGTGTCCGCGGCTCCTGCGCCCGACGACGTGCCCCACGCCCCCTCGGACTGGCTGCGCATGCTTGAGTCCTACCGTCCGCCGTGGGCGGCCGAGGCCGGAGCCGCCTCACCTCCGCGGCAGGGTGCTGAGCCGCCGATGCCCGGGGGCGGCACCTCGTGGTCGAGCGAGGCGACGGCCGCACCGCCCCGGCCGTCGCGGGAGCCGCGTACGGGAGGGCCGAAGGCGGTGCGCCGCGCCTCCCTCGCCGAGAGCCGACGGCTCGGCCTCGGCAACCCGCTGCGTCGGCCGGTCTCTCCGGACGCGCGGATGCCGGTGGAGTCACCCGCCGACTCCCTCGATGCTCCCGAGTCCGAAGTCCAGGACGAGCGGCCCGGGCGCACTCGTGCCGCCGAGGCCGGCTCGTCGCCCACTCCGGTCGCCGACGTCGACGCGGATGCGGATGCGGACGCCGACGCCGATGCGGACGCCGACGCGGAAACCAGCGCGGACGCGGTCGCCGACGCGGACCGGTCGCCACGCCTCGCGGACGGCGGTCCGACGCCACACCTCGCGTCAGACGTCGCCCCGGATGCGCGGCGTGGTACCGCCGACCCCGAGGCGCCCGTGCTCGGCCTCGCGGCCCCGATCGACAGACCGCAGTGGCCTTCGCACGGCGCGGCGTCCGGTGCCCGGTCGCCGCGCGAGCGCACGTCGCCGGAGCCGAGGGAACCGGAACCGCACGCGCAGACCCCGGCCGGCAGCGGGACAGAGGTTCAGGGCGGGGCCGTCGACGAGGAGGACGTGCGCCCGTCGACGCCGCTTCCGGCCCGTCCGGTCTACCGTTTCGTTCCCGGCGAGCGGTCGACTCCACCGGTGGCCGGGACATCCCGCCCGACCGGCGCCGCACCGACGCCGACCACCCCCGCGACCACTCCCATGGGCAGACCCCTGGTACGTCCGCGTGCGCGGCGTCGGCCGGACGGCGTCCGCCCCGAGCCCGAGCCGCAACCGCCCGCACCCTTCCCGCCGCCGGACCGGACGGCCCCGAGCGAACTCGTCCACGCCGTGCGGCGGGCGCACGGCGTGGACGTCTCCGACGTGCCCATCCACCGCGGTCCCGAGGTGGCGGCCGAGGCACGGTCACTCGGTGCCCGTGCCTTCACCCGGAACGGCGAGGTGTTCCTGCCCGCGGACGAGGGGCCGTTCGACCAGCCGGTCGCGCGCGGACTGCTCGCGCACGAACTCACCCACGCCGCCCAGCAGCGCACCCTCGGCCCTGCTCTTCCTCCTGAGGACTCCGACAGCGGCAGCGCTCTGGAGGCGCAGGCCGTGGCGACCGAGCGGTGGGCGCGCGGCCTGGAGGCGGAACCGGCGGAAGCCGGCGCGGCACCCGCGGCATCGTGGACCGCACCGTGGCATACGGCGCCCGCGAGCAGGGTGCAGCGGCAGCCCGGTGACGTGACGGCCATGGTCGGGCCACGCGCGGTCGAGCCCCCGCAGCCGCCGACGGCGACGACCGCGCCCGGGGACGGGACGCCGTCCGGGTCCCCGGCGTCCCAGGCACCGGTGACCGGGGCACGGACGGCCCGGACGCCGGTGCCCCTCGACGAGGAGCTGCTCTCGGTCAGGGACAGGCTCATCGAGCTGAGCGGTCGCCGTCCGCTCGACCTCGACGACCCGGGCGACATCGAGGAAGTGGCCGTCCAGGTCTACGAAAAGATCCACAGACGGCTCCGGCGCGAGCTCCTGGTCGACCGCGAACGCGCGGGCCGGCTCGGTGCGGCCGGGCCGTTCGGCTGGGCGAGATAGACGAGATCCAACGGACGAGACGGACGAGACGGACAGGAGTCAGGGGAACCATGAGCATGATGGGATCGCTGCGCGGCGCGGCCGAGCAGGCCCAGAACATCGCCGGTCCACTGACGGTCGGCATGAGCCACCGGTACTCGGTGCTGATCGACAACGTCGCCTACCACTTCGGCGACTGGTCCAGGGTGACGGGCCTGTCGGTGTCCTGGCAACAGGTCGAGCACCGGGTCGGAGACAGCGGCAACCAGGTCTGGCTCTTCCCCGGAGCCACCAGGTACGAGCCGATCACGCTCAGCCGGGCGGCCGGGCCCTACTCGCGAGTCGTGCAGCACTGGCTGACGCAGACCTCGAAGAACCCGCAGCCGCAGAGCGGCACGATCCAGCTCGTCGACTTCGCCGGGATCCCGATGGTCCAGTGGCGCCTGAGCGAGTTCTTCCCCATCGCCTGGTCCGTCGATTCCTTCGACGCGGCCGGTGCCAAGCCCGCGGTCGAGACGCTCAGGCTCGCCCACACCGGCTTTCTCGAGGACGACCTGAACTCCTCGGCGCTGTCCCCGACTTCGCCGATGATCTCGCCGTTCTGACCACCAGGACCCACGCACCAGAAAGGCATCCCGTCAGTGAGCATCGCGTCCTTCGCCTCCGCAGCCGGGCAGGGCGGCGGCCGACTCGGCCTCCCCCTCGCCCAGGCCGGCGGCACAGCCGCGTCCACCGCGGCCTCGGCGGCGCGCAGCGCGGCCGCCGACAGCGCGTTCCGGTACTACGGCCTGTCCATGCGCTTCACCGTCGCCTTCTCCAACGGCGACGGTATCGACCGACTCGGTGAATGGTCCTCGTGCAAGGGCCTGAAGGTCGACTTCCGGACCGAGACGATCAAGGTCGGCGGTGACTACAGCGGCGAGGTGAAGCTGCCCGCCCAGGTGTCCTACTCCCCGGTCGTCCTGGAAAGGGCGATGGAGAGGCAGCCGTCACAGGCGTTGCAGGGCTGGCTCGGCAAGCTGGTCACGACCTGGATGAACTGCGACGAGAAGAGCGCCAGGGCGCCGAAGGGGACCGTGGACATCGCCCTCCAGGACGTGCACCAGAACGTCGTCGCCTCCTGGAGCCTGCGCAACGCGTACCCGGTGTCGTGGAGCGGCCCCGTCCTGGACGCGAAGCAGAACGCGGTCGCGATCGAGACGCTGACCCTCGAACACGAGGGCTTCCTGCCGGCCTCCGCCGCCGTCCACACATAGGAGCCGGACTCATGAGCGTCACCCCCGAGATGGTGCAGAAGCAGCGTGCGGCCATGGCCGCGCGGCGCATCCCACGGGCCCCGGCACCCCCGCTGGCCCCGGACGGCAACGCCAAACTCGGCCCGGCGAAGTCCACCGCCGCCGCCGACTACGTCGAGTTCGACTTCAACCCGGCGACCATCGTGATCTCGCACTCGGCGCCGGTGGCACCGACCGCCGGTCTGCAGAAGAAGGGCGAGAAACCCGCCGGGATCTCCGACCCGAGGGCGAAGGTCGAACTGTCCGCCATATCCGTCGAAGAGGTCGAGAAGGCGAAAGGCACCACGAGCATCAACCTGCGCTCGCTGACCTTCGACGGCACGAACGTGGCGCGCACCTGCCTGCGCCTGCTCACCTGGTCCCACTTCGTGGACAGCAGAGACAAGACGTCCACGCAGCGGAGCGAGCTGCCCCGGCTGAAGTTCATCTGGGGCTCTCAGGTCTACCTCGTCCACCTCAACCAGGTGACGGTCACGTACACCCGGTTCAGTCCGTCCGGGACGCCCGTACGGGCCACCGTCGACCTGACGCTCCATTCGATCCCCGACATCCCGGGGCCGACCAATCCGAGCTCGGGCGGCCTCGCGGGGCGCCGCACCCACCTGCTCTCCGGTGCCGAGTCCCTGCCCGAACTCGCCACGCGGTGCTACGGCGGGCCGGAGCACTGGCGGGAGATCGCCGCGGCGAACCGGTTCGACGACCCGCTGCGCGTGCGGCCCGGGACGCGCGTGTACCTGCCGAGCACGCAGGAGAGTGAGCGATGACCGTGTCGTCGGACCTCGGCGCCACCGTGTGGCCGACGGTACTGGTCGGCGCCGGTCCGGGCCGGGAGCTGTCCGGCGCCGCCGCGAGGTCCCTGGTGCGCACCGAGGTCAGCACCCACCTGCTGCTGCCGTCGATGTTCGCGCTCGGCTTCGCGGACCTCACCGGTGCCGCGCTGGACCAGGCCGGTCTCCGGATCGGGACGCGCATCGAGGTGCGCGTCGGGTCCGGGCCGGGCGGCCGGCTGGTCGTCGGCGAGGTCACCGCGATCGAGGGGTACTACCAGGGCACGGTGGGGCGGACCGTGGTACGCGGTTACGACCTGTGCCACCGGCTGCAACGGGCGCGCAGGACAAGGTCGTTCGACGACGCGACCGACTCGGACATCGCCCGGCGGATCGCCGAGGAGGCGGGACTGCCGGTCGGCAGGATCTCTGCGACGCAGACCGTCCACGAGCACCTGCTGCAGTGCAACCAGAGCGACTGGGAGTTCCTGGCCCAACGGGCACGCGAGATCGGCTTCGAATTCGGCATGTCCGAGGGGGACTTCTACTTCCGGAAGGCCTCCACGCTCGCAGACTCCCACAAAGGTCTGCCGGAGCTGGCCATACCCGGCCCGCTGCTGCGCTTCGAACCGCGCGTCACAGCGGGGAACCTGGCCCCCGAGGTCGAGGTGCGGGTCTGGGACCCGCTGCGGGCGACGCTCTCCGCCGCGCCCTCGGCACCGGCGCCCTCCGCCACCGCCCCCACCGAGCGCCCGCGGGGCCTGACCGAGGTCACGGCGCTCTTCAGCGCGGCCGCCGAAGGTCCGCTGGGCGCCGTCGCGGCGGGCGGGCAGGGCCTGGAGCCCGGGGACGGCCTCGGGGCCGGGGAGGGCCTCGGCCCCCCGCCGAGCCCGACCGCCCATGTCGTGGGCACCTTGCCGGTCGCGGACGTCGAGGCCGCGTCCGCGGCTCTGGCCGCGTCCGTCGGCGGGACCTTCGCCGAGGCGGAGGGGGACGCGATGGGCGACCCCGCGATCCGCGCCGGCGCCTCCGTCAAGGTCTCCGGAATTCCCGGACACTTTCCCGCCGTCTGGCTGGTCACCCGTGCCCGGCACGTGTTCGACCTGGCGGAGAACGGCTACCACACCGAGTTCGCCGCGGGCGGCGCGCACGACCGCTCCCTGCTCGGCCTGACCGCGGCCGACGGCACCGACCCGGTGCGGATCCCCGGTCTCGTCTGCGCCATCGTCGACGACATCGGCGGCGACCACGCCCGGGTGCGGCTGACGCTGCCGTGGTTGTCCCCGGACGTGCGCACCGACTGGGCCCCGGTCGTGCAGTTCGGCGCCGGCCGGCGCAGCGGCGCGATGTTCCTGCCCGAGGTCGGCGACGAGGTCCTGGTCGGGTTCGAGTTCGGCGATCCGCGCCGTCCCTACGTGCTCGGCGGCCTCGTCACCGAGCACAGCGCCTACAGCCTCGGCGGCAGCGCCGTCCGGCAGGGGCCGGGCGGCGCGGACTCGTCGGTCGCGCGCCGCGGGTTCGTCTCGGCCTCGGGCAACCGGCTGGTGTTCCAGGACGAGATGGGCGAGGGGCCGAAGCCGGAGCAGTCGCGGATCGCGCTGGGCACCGGCGACGGCGGGCTGGGGCTCGGCGTCGACGTGGTGCGGGGGGCGGTGGAGCTCACCTGCGCGCCCACCGACCCGGCGGGGCAGCTCACCATCAGGTGCGGCCGGGCCGGGACGGTCAACATCGTGACCGGCGAGGGCGGAACGGTGACCATCGACGGAGGGAACTCGCTGACCCTGAAGTCCGCCGGCTCGCTCACCATCCAGAGTCAGGGCACCGTCTCCCTCTCCGGCGCGTCCGTCTCGCTGGGCGGATGAGGGACGGCGATGACCGACTTCACCGGCACCGGCTGGTCGTTCCCGTTCGGCTTCGAACCCACCGGGGCGCCGACCATGGTTTCCGGGACCGCCAAACTGGAGCAGTCGATGCGGCTGATCCTGGAGACCTATCCCGGAGAGCGCCCGATGCGGCCGCGGTTCGGCAGCACCCTGCGGGACTACATCTTCGACGGGGCCGGCGTCCACAAGGCCGCCGAGATAGCCGACGTGGTCAAGGACGCGATCGAGCAGTGGGAGCCACGCGTCGACGTGGCCGAGGTGGACGTGTACCCCGACGAGGAGCAGCCGGGCCTGCTCTACATCGACATCCGCTACGTCGTGCCCGGCACCAACAGCCCGCGCAACCTCGTCTTCCCCTTCTACACCATCCCCGAGCACGAAGAAGGCGAGTACTGATGCCCCTGCCGGCCCCCGATCTCGACGACCGCCGGTTCCAGGACCTCGTCTACGAGGCCAAACACCTGGTGATGCAGCGCTGCCCGGAGTGGACCGACCACAACGTCTCCGACCCGGGCATCACCCTGATCGAGACCTTCGCCCATATGACCGACCAGCTGCTCTTCCGGCTCAACCAGGTGCCCGACCGGCTTTATGTCACCTTCCTGAACCTGATCGGCCTGCGCATCCTCCCGCCCACCCCGGCGCGCGTACCCGTCACCTTCTGGCTCTCCAGTCCCGCACGCGCGCGGCTGACGATCGCCGCGGGCACCCGCGTGGGGACACTTCGTACGGCCACCACCGAGTCGGTCGTCTTCACCACCCGGGCGGACCTGGCCGTCGTGCCCTGTTCGCTCGCCAGGATCAGGACCGCGGTCGAATCGGAGTCCGAGGGCGGACAGACCGGCTCGGAGTCCGAGGGCGGACAGACCGGCACGGCCACCGGGGACGGCCGGCCGGCCGGGACCGCGGACCGCTCCCGGCTGCTCTCGGACGGCAGGCCGTTCCCCGCGTTCCGCCGACGCCCCGGGATCGGGGACGCGCTGATGATCGGTCTCACCGACCCGGTGCCCGGGTGCGCGATCCGACTGGGATTCCGCGGCCGGGTCGAGGGGGTGGGGGTCAACCCGAAACACGCCCCGCTGATCTGGGAGGCATGGACGGGCGACGGCTGGACGGAGTGCGAGACGGGGCTCGACGAGACCGGGGGCCTGAACACCTCGGGCGCGATCGTCCTGCACGTGCCGACCGCGCATCGGGCGAGCGTGGTCGACGGCGACCGCGCCGGGTGGATCAGGGCCCGGGTCACCGAGCCCGAGGAGGGACAACCCCCGTACACGGACTCGCCCGTGGTCGACGGACTGACCGTCTGCACGATCGGCGGCACGGTCGAGGCCATGCACGCCGAACCGGTCGCTCTCGAGAAGCTGGACCGGGCGGAGGGCGTGCCCGGGCAGCAGTTCCCGCTCCGGCACTCTCCGGTGCTGGCCGGTTACGGCCCGCCGGTCGTGGAGACCAGCTCACCGGACGGCTGGCTGGAGTGGACCGAGGTCGAGCACTTCGCGGACAGCCGGCCGGAGGACCGGCACTTCGCCCTCGACGCGGTCTCGGGACTCGTCCTGTTCGGCCCGGCGGTACGCGAGACCGATGGGAGCCTGCGCCGGTACGGTGCCGTACCCGAGAAGGGCGCCGAGGTGCGCATCCGCGGGTACGCGACCGGAGGCGGCGCCCGTGGGAACGTCGCGGCCGGGTCGGTCTGCCGGCTCAAGTCCTCGGTCCCGGCGGTCTCCGCCGTGGAGAACCGGCGCCCGGCTCATGGCGGGGTGGACGGGGAGACCCTCGGCGAGGCGAAGGACCGCGGGCCGCTGCTGCTGCGTACCCGCAGCCGCGCGGTGACGGCGGAGGACTACGAGATCCTGACCCGCGAGGCGGCGCCGGAGATCGCCCGGGTGCGCTGCGTGCCGACCGGCGAGGACCCCGCCGAGGCCGGGGGAGTCCGGGTGCTGGTCGTCCCGGCCGCGGCCATGCAGGACGGCCGGATCCTGTTCGAGAACCTCGTCCCGCCGGAGCCGACGCTGCGCCGGATCGCCGAACGGCTCGACCGCGCGCGGGTCGTGGGCACCCGCGTCATGCTCGAACCGCCGCTCTACCGCGGCGTCACCGTGGTCGCCCGGCTGGTGGCCCGACCACGGGTGAACGCCGAGCGGGTGCGCGAGGACTCGCTCGAAGCCCTCCACCGCTATCTCAATCCGCTGCCCGGCGGCGGGCCCGAGGGTGCCGGCTGGCCGTTCGGCCGTCCGGTGCAGGCCGGCGAGATCTTCGGCCGACTGCAACAGATACCCGGGGTCGAACTGGTCGAGGACGTACGGCTGTTCTCCGCCGACCCGGTCACCGGCGTGCGCGGCAAGGAGGCCCGCCGGATCGATCTCGACGCCAACAGCCTGGTGTTCTCGTACGAGCACCAGGTCAGAGTGGAGGCACACTGATGCGCGCGGCCGTGGTGGGGCTGGACACGCCGTATCCGATCGGCACGCTGCTGCCCGCGGTCTTCCAGGAGGACCCGGTGGCGATGCGGTGGACCGGAGCCCTGGACGAGGTGCTCTCCCCGGCCGTCTCGACCCTGGACTGTCTGGCGGCCTATACCGACCCGATGCTCGCGCCCGGTGACTTCGTGCGGTGGCTCGCCGGCTGGCTGGGCACGGTCCTGGACGAGAACTGGCCTCTCGACCGGCAGCGGGCGGCCGTGGCGCACTCCGTGCTGCTCCACCGGCTGCGAGGCACCGCCGAAGGTCTGCGCACGCTGGTCGAGCTGGTGACCGGCGGGGAGGTGGAACTCGCCGAGAGCGGCGGGGTCGGCTGGTCGACGGTTCCGAACACCCCGCTACCCGGCGAGGCGGTGCCCCGGCTGTCCGTCCGGGTGACGCTGCCGAGGAGCGCGTCGGTGGACGTCACCGCGCTGGAGGAACTGATCGCCGCCGAGAAACCCGCGCATGTCCCGCACGGGCTGGAGGTCGTGGAGAGATGATCGTTTGTCGTAAGTGCGGGTTCCGCAACGGGGAGGACGACGCCTTCTGCGGCTCCTGCGGCGGTTTCCTCGAATGGACGGGGGAGAAACAGACGTCGCAGGTCGCGCAGGAGGTGGTCCAGGAGATCGAGCAGGAGCAGACGGCCTCCGAACCGCGGGTCGGCGTGCTCCAGCGCGTGCTCCAGGGGGCGAACACCTTCATCGCCGGGCCCAGGCCGGAAGCCTCCGAGGCCACCGTGGGGGAGCAGCAGGCACCGCCGGCCGGGCCACGACCCCCTGCGGGGGCGCCTTCCCCGCGTCCCGGCGCGCCCGCGGCGCCGCGTCCCGGAGCCGGCGCGCCCCCGCCTCCCCCGCCGCCGAGGCCGAGGGCGGGCGCGACCACGCCTCCGCCGCCCGCCCCGCCGGCTCCGGCAAGGAAGAGTGCGGCCGTCGCTCCTCCACCCCCACCCCCGCCGCCGGCCCGGAGGGCTTCTGCCGCGCCGCCTCCGCCGCCTCCTCCGCCCCCGCCGCCGGCCCGGAGGTCCTCTGCCGCGCCGCCTCCGCCGCCCCCTCCGCCCCCACCGTCGGCGGCTCGGACGGGCACGGCTACGCCCCCTCCGCCCCCTCCGCCTCCTCCGTCCCCGCCCCGGAGGAGCGCGGCCGCTGCTCCATCACCTGCGCAGACACCCCGGCCGCCGGCACCCGCGGCCCGGCGGAATGACGCCGCGGCCCTGGTCGCGCCCGTCGAGCACCCCGAGTCCGCGTCCGCGTCCGCCCCCGGGGCCGACGCGCCGGATGCGCGGCCCACCGGTCCGGCGTCCGCCGGAGTCGACACCGCCCCGGTACGGTCGCCCGGGGAGATCCGCGAACAGGCGCCGCAGATCGCGCGGGCTCGGGCGGTCGCAGTGACGAGGACCGCGCCGACCCGTCGGCTGCACCCGGGCGACCTGGTGTGCGGGGCGTGCGGCGAGGGCAATCCGAGCACTCGCAGCTTCTGCAGCCGGTGCGGCGCCTCGCTGGTCGAGGCGGTGAAGGTCAGGCCACCGTGGTGGCGAAGGTTCGTGCCCAGGCGCGGACCACGCGTCGTCCAGCTCGCGCAGGCCGCGGGCGGCGGCCAGGCGGACGGCACGTCGGCCGCGCACCTCGCGCGACCCGGCTTCGATCCGAAGTCGGCGCTCCGGCAGATCTACCGCAAGGGCCGCATCGTCGTCGCGGTGGCGCTGCTCTTCGGCGGCATGCTCTACGGCACGTACCCGCCGTTCCGCGACACGGTCGACAGCAGGGCGCGGAGCCTGAAGGCCAGGGTCACCGGGGCGGTCGCCCACGACCTCTCGCCGATCCACGCCGTCAACGTGACGGCGAACGCGTCGCAGCACGGACATCCCGCGCTGAACGCCGCGGACGAACTGCTCGACACGTACTGGCTGGCACCCTGGTCGACCTCGGCCGAACCGGCCCTCACCTTCAAGTTCGCACACCGCGTGACGCTGATGAAGATCATCCTGCACTCGGGCGCGAGCACCGCCTACGTCCGGGACGGCAGGCCCAGCCAACTGCGGCTGACGTACTCCAACGGCGAGTCCTTCACGATCGTCCCGAAGGACACCTCGCAGGAGCAGGAGTTCTCCATCCGCCACGCGGAACTCGTCAGCAGCGTGCGGATACAGGTCGGCGCGGTGTATCCGGGCAGCAGCGGGTCCACCGTCGCCGTCTCCGAGATCGAGCTGTTCGGCTTCACGACCTGACAGGGCACGACACGGCACAGGAGGACGCGTGGCGGATTTCGTCATCAGAACCGGGGACCTGCTCGAAGTGACCATCCCGGTGCCCACGGTGGTACCGGCACTGGCGGCGCCGCTGCCGCTGACCGGTTCGAGCTCGAACGTGACCGTCGGCGGAACGCCCGTCTGCCTCCAGGGAGACGAACTGCCGATGGTGCTGCGCGCGCCGCTGGCGTACACGGCACCGCCCTTCACCCAGCCCGGCACGGGCAAGCTGGTACTCACCCTGCTGCCGGAGAACCTGACGCGGAAAACCACCAACGGCGGCAAGCCGATCCTGATCAGGGGCGGCACGTTCACGGCCGTGTTCACGGTGGAGACGCCCGCCACTCAGCCGCCTCCGACCGCTCTGCCCGACCCGCTGCTGGCGAAGCCGGGCACCGCGCGGTTCATCACCACCAACATCTCGGTGACCGCGGGCTGAGGGCGCGGGCAGCACGGCCGGTCCGGCGAGGCAGGACAGGCGTACGCGCCGCGACCGCGGCGCTACGGCTCGTCTCCCGGCCGGGGCGCGGCCCGGCGGGACTCGGTGATCGTGCGCCGCTCCCAGCGCCGCACGGTTCCCGCGGCCCCGGCCGGTGCCGGGCCGGACGGGGCTGAACCGGCCGTCGCCGCGGCCTCGCCGGTCGGGCCGGGGGCGGGCAACCGGGCCGCGCCGAGCACGATCCCGCGGGCCGGCGGCGCGAGGTCGGTCACCATCGGCGGCACCACGGGCGCCACCAGTTCCAGTACGAGATGCGCGCGCGGCGCGATCCCGAGGCCCGGCCACAGGCCCTGCGTCGAGCGCCCCGGCTCGTCGCCCCCGCAGCGCACGAAGGACGGGAGCCCGGCCTCGGCCAGGGCTCCCGTCAGATGGTCGTCCGCGAGGGTGTCGGTGTTCGTGCAGGCGTCGATCAGCAGGCCGAGCAGGTCGTGCTCCTCGATCGCCCGCCGGGACGCCTCCTCGGACGCCTCCTGGCCGGCGCCCGCCGCACCGGACCACACGGTGACCGTGTAGGAGATCCGGTAGTGGCGAACCGCGGGCTGCCTGCCCACCAGCCGCCCGTCGGCGTCGCGAACCTCCGACCATCCGGAGGGCGGCAGGTCCTGCCCGCCCCTGCGGACGTCGCTGAGGAACAGGCTGACGAAAGGAGCGCCGGACACCGGCCGCTCCCAGTCGGCGCGCGGCGTGTCGAACCTGACGCCGGTACCCGGCGGCAGAACGCTCTCCAGCCAGTTGGCGAGTGAGAGGTCCGCGTCCCGCAGCGTGCTCATCGGTCTCCTCGTGT
Organism: Streptomyces sp. NPDC008092; assembly: GCF_042957285.1. Lineage (NCBI taxonomy): Bacteria > Bacillati > Actinomycetota > Actinomycetes > Kitasatosporales > Streptomycetaceae > Streptomyces > Streptomyces sp. NPDC008092. The sequence continues at coordinate 598,805 of NZ_JBIBHY010000004.1, read as the reverse complement.
GCCGCTCCGGCTGTCGGTCACGCGGACTCAGGCCCGGAAGACGTCTCCGATGTCCCGCGTCCGAGTCCGGGTGACGTTCTCCGTCTGCCGGCCGAGTCCGTACTCCGGGGTGCGGGCCCCCTTCGGCAGATCCATGAAGTGGCCGATCCGCCACTTACCGTCCTCTGCCTGGAACCCGATGTACGTGGTGGCCCGTTCCGGGCTCACGATGGCGTGCCATGTGCCGCGCAGAACGGTGTCGTTCTCCCTGATGCGCATGGCGTTCTCCAGGGCGTTGTCCACGGTGCTCTCCATGGAGATCCCGCTCCATCCGGTGAACGAGTCCCGGTGGATGTCGCGTGCCTGCCATGTCCGTTTCCCGGGGTTCCAGTCTCCCCAGACCTGGATTCCTCCGAAGTCCAGTGCGACGTACACGAGATGGGACTCCGCAGGGCCGTCCAGCCTGCTCCGGGTGCGGTCCGTCGTCGTCACCCGGTGGCCGTTGATCTCGTCGGGAACCACGCCGGGGTGCGCCGTCCGGTCGACCGGAAGCGGCGGCGGGCTCTTCTTCCAGGACTGCTTCAACACGAAGCCGAGGGGCAGTTGGGCGAGGTTGACGGCGGTCAGCTTGCCGGCGAGCTCGTCTCCGGAGAAGAACTCCGCAGGTGTGATCTCGCAGTGTTTGACCACCACGCCCACGATCGGCTGGACGATCATGCGCTGCAGGACATGGGCGAGGTCGCCCGGGTCGATCGGCCCGTCCTCGCCCTCCTCCTCGGCCGACCCCGGAGAGTAGAGGAACCCGAGAATCTCCGTGGGGGTGCTCAGGGCGGCCAACTCGTCGGCCACCCCCTTCGCGAATTCCGTGGCCTTCTCGCCGATCGCCTTGTTCAGCGGGGGTTCGAGCTTTTCCCGGACCCAGTCGGCGCCGTTTTCATAGCAACCTTCGACCTTCGTCCAGAACGCCTTCTCGCCGCCCTCCTGCGGCAGCGGAAGCTTCCCCTGACTCCTTGCCTCCTCGATCTTCTTCCCGGCCAGCTCGGCGCGCTGGTCGAGGACCTTTCCGACAACGTCCTTGACGAAGTCGGCGACCGGGTCGAACACCGCCATGACCAGCTCGCCCGCCCCGGGGGGAGCGGCGAGCAGTCCCCCGGCGACCGCCACCTGCAGTGTGCCGAGGAAGATGTCGAGCGCCACCTTCTGGTTGTCCTGCAGCCTCTTGAACAACATGTCAGGATTTTCGTTGTACGCCGTGAAGAGACTGCCCTTCACGTCCACCCGCTTGAACTTGGCGGCCCCCGCCTTCACCGCCGCCTCGGTAGCCAGTTTGTTGCTCACGATGTTGAAAAGGTCGGCGACCCGCAGGAAGAATCCCGAGAGGTTGGTCTCTTCGAGGACCGTCCCGACGACGCTCGTACCGGCTCCCGCCAGCGTCTGGAGACCCTCGAGGTTCTGGGCGGTGAAACTGTTCGCATATATATAGGCGTCGAGCATTTTCGTGTCGATCGTGAGCGTCATGCCCTTGTAGGCGGCGGCCGTCGCCATGGACTTGCGCGCCATGTCGGGGAAATACCCGGCGATGACCTGGTGGGCCTCACGCATGGCCTTGAGGATCTTCTTTTCGTCGGCGTCAAGAGCATCCTCGACGGCGGTGCGGGCCTTGTCGAGCGCGAGGCCGTACTTCTCGAACGTCGGCTTCAGCCGTCGCAGTTCGCCTTCCCCTGTCACGGACAGGCCCCCGGTGTTCAGGGCGCCCTTGACGAATTCGAGTTCCTTGAACTTGTCGACCTCGGCCAGGATGCTGTCGATGGCATTGACCTGCTGGGGGATGCCGTCGATGAGGACACCGATCGAATCGCAGAGCTCGCGAGCCTTCTTCCGCAAGTTCTCGCCGGTGTAGTCGTCCTTGGCTCTGAGGATTCGCTTGTCGAACAGCTCGGCGACCTCCAACTGCGCCTGCTCCGCTGCCTTCTTGCTCACCTCGACCGCGATCTGACCGGTGAGCTGCTCGGAGATCCGGCTGGCGTGCGTGTCGAGCATGATCGCGGCGCACTTCTTGCTGAGTACGTCCCAGATCTTGGGGTGGATGACCAGTCCCTGGCTCTTGTCCTGCAGTTGGACGACCCGCTCGCCGAGTGTCGCGATGTCGTCCTTGAGGACCTCCTGGTCGATCAGTCTGTCGAGCGCACCGATCGTGCGCTCGAAGCTCTCGACCATGTTCTCCCGGTCGGTCAGGGGTTTCTTCGGGCCTTCGATCGCGCCGTCGAACGGCATAATGCACACTCCTTGGAACAGCTGGGGAATTCATCGCCGGATCCGGCGCCGTGCGTCACGCCTGATGGGAAAGGACCAGCTCCAGCAGCTCGCTCAGCTCTTCCGCGCTCAAGTCCTCGGGCGCCGCGAGCAGTTCTTCGAGCTGCGCTTTCTGTGCGTCGGCCATCAACTGCGTGACAGTCCCGAAGAACATCTCCCCGGCCTGGCTGCTCAGGATCTCCTCGGCCTCTTCAGCCGTGAGTTCGGCCTCCGGGTCGAAGACCCGCGCGTCCAGCCCGTCCGCTACGGCCTCCAGGATGGCCACCTTCTGGGCATGCGGTGCGGGCTCCTCGACCACCGCCTCGGCCGGTTCTGGCTGGGCCGGTTCTGGCTGGGCCGCGAGCAGGCCCTCCTGCGCCAGCAACTGCTCGTACTCGTCGTGCCAGACGGCCGCGTCCCGGGAGGCGCCGAACACCCAGCGCCCGTCGACGGCCTTCATGAAGTGGTCGCCGTAGGGTTCGATGATCTCCGCGTGCTCAGCGGTGTCGGCCGCGTCCTGCTCGTACTGGTCGTACCGGACCTGCAGGACCTGCCAGTCGGCCGAGTCCGGCTCCGAGGCGTAGAGCCACTGGAACTCATGCGTTCCCGGGAGCTTGGCGTACTTGTAGAACTGAGTGCCCTCGACGGGCTCCGCGGGATCGAAGTCCGGATTCGGCTGCGGCTGGGCCTGCTCGTTCTGGACCCGCCACTGCTCGACGACGCCCCCGAAAGTGTCGACGAACATCTCCAGTTCGCTCTGCCCGGCGTCCTCCCGCAGCGAGGAGTGGAACAGGCCCTCGGTGTCCGGGTCCGCCCATTCGGCGAGGCACTCGGCGACCCAGCTGTCCTCCTGCTCGAACCACGCACGGTCCTGGTAGAAGACCAGCGGCACCAGGACCTCGTTGAGCCAGTCGACGTCACCGCGTTTCGCGCCGTTCGCCAGCTGGACCGGGCTCTCCGCCTCCTCCTCCGGGACGGCCTGCGCGGGAGCCAGGAGCGCCTTGAACATCGGCATCAAAGGGATTGTCTGCTGCAAAGAATCCTCCTGGGGAGATCGCTCGTGCGCGTTCGCGGCGAGCCTTCATGCCGTCAGTTCCGTGGTCCGCAGGACCTCGTTGGTACCGAGGAAGTTCGCGGTCCAGGGCTGTCCGCCGAGCACATAGCCGAGCGTCGCGGCGTGCATCGCCTCGACGGGCGCGATCGTGGCGGCGGCGGTCACGGCCGGCCCGACGCCCGCCAGGCTGCCGGCCGCGGCCATGTGGGTCTGCGCCGCCTGGTACTCCAGGTCCTGCACCGCGGACACGACCTCGTCCACGTTCGACGCCGCTTTGATCCGGTCCAGCAACCGTGTGTGGCCCGAGAGCGGGACCCCGGTGACGACCGGCTTGCGCGCCTCGCGCAGGATCGCGTTCCAGGTCGCGGCGTGCTGGGTGTGATGGGCCGCCGCGGTCCGTACGAACGCCGCGAGCGCGGGTACCTCCGGGCCGAGCCGCCCGGCGCGCAGCACCGCGTCGACCGCCCGGTAGGCGCTCACCGCCTGGTTCTCCAGCGCGGCGGCCAGGGCCACGGTCCGCAGGTCTCCGGAGTACGGCGACGACGCGTGCCGGCGGCTGCCGCCCCCGTCCATCGCGAGGCCCACCCCGATCCCCGCGGCGCCCAGGACGACACCCCCGGCCCCCAGGATCAGGGACCGGCGGGACGGCGCCCTCTTCGTGTTCTCCGCGCCGGGTGGTGCCTCTTCCGCGTCGAGTGCCTCCTGCCCCGGGTCGGGGGGCTGCTCGCCGTCCACGTCGGGCACATGCTCGGTGCCGGTCACCGCACCGCTCCTTCGTTGATCGCGGACGCGGCCGTGGTGGGATAGACGGCGTGCGGGACGCCGACCGTGCCCGCCGCCGCCGGGACTGCTCGCGCCGTGGCCCCCCTCGTGTGCGCCGCCGTGGTGCCGTTCTCCGGCAGCATCCGGAGGATCAGCAGCTCCGCACCGTGCTGCGCCTCGACCGAGGCGACGTTCACGAACAGCGAGCGCAGGCCACCGCGCTCGGCCAGGCTCGCGTAGCGGGTGCAGGTCCCCGCGTTGTTGCCTTCGAGTTCGGTGAGCAGGCTGACCAGGGTGTCCGGATCGGCCATGGCGGCCAGCCGCCGGCGCACCGTCGTGGCGTACAGGGGGTCCGCGGCATGCTGCGGGGCCCCGCCGGCCCTGACCACCGCCTGGTTGAACGCCTGCGCGTGCGCCAGGTGGTGGGCCCGGTTGCGGGCCACCAGAGCCCGCAGCCGAGCGCTTCCCCGGACCACGAAGGGCAGTTCGGCCGCGGTCGAGTAGGACTGGACGGCGAGGTTCTCCAAGGACGCGGCGGTCTGGAGCACCAGCACGGCCAGCGGGGGCACCGGCGGGGCCATCGCGGCAGACGACCCGGCAGACGACCCGGTGGGCGGGCTGTCGGGTGACCCGCTCGGTGATCCGGTCACTGGGAGCCTCCACCGGTCGCACCGCCGCCGGAAGCCGGCGGCGTGGGGGCGGGCAGGGTCCCGATCGACTCCGAGTAGGTGGCCGTGACCTTGTTGCCGCTGTCGTGGGGGTCGGTGGAGGTGACCGTCACGGTGAAGGTCGCCGTCCCGTCAATGAGATCGTCGATCTCTCCGCTCATCGTCCCGGTGGAGGTGTCGAAATAGTCGCAGTCGAGGCCGGATTCGTCGCACACCGCGGGGCTGACGTCGTACGAGTACGTGCCGGCGCCGTAGCCGCCGCTCGGGCTGCCGACGGTCACGTCGAAGTCCGTCAGCGGGGTACCGCCGGTCTGGGTGTGCGTGCTCCTGTTGAACTGCACGGTCAGCGCCGGCACGGCGGCCTTCACGTGCACCGCCGTGGTCACGGACTCGCCCAGGGCGTCCTTGACCGTCACCTGCCCCGTGTAGTCGGTCGCGGCACAGCTGACCGTCATGGTTCCGGTGGGCGGTCCGTCCGTGGCGGCGGGGTTCGCGCACGTCCCGCTCGGGGTTCCGGTGACCTCACCCGTCGACGCGTCGATCGACATCCATGCCGATCCCGGGCCGGGGACCAGGGTGAACCTGTAAGGCGCCAGACCGTCGGCCGGCTGGACGGTTCTGCCCTGGAAGCGCGTCCCGACCGTACCGTTCCACGGGTCCGGGGTCTGTACGGTCAGGGGGTTGACGACGGTGATGGAGATGCTGGTCTTCGCGGTCACCGTGTAGTCCGTGGTATCGCTCACCGTGACCGTGAACTGGTACGTCCCGGCGCTGGCGGGCGACCGCACGGTGCCGGTGACCGCCCCGGTGGTGGAGTCGAGCCCGAGGCCGTCCGGCAGCGCTCCCTCGGTCACCGACCAACTCCGCTTGCCGGAGCCGCCGGTCACGTTGGTCGGCGCGAATCCCTTGTACGGGAATCCCAGGGCCGCCTCCGGAATCGTCGAGGGCTCCTGGAAGCCCAGCGGCAGCACGACCGTCAGCGACAGACCCGACTTGGTGTCCGTCTGGGGCGTGGAACCCGAGTCGGTCACGGTGACATCGAGCGTGACATCGCCGGTCGACTCCGGTGTACCGCTGATGACACCGGTGACGGGGTCCAGGCTCAGGCCGTCCGGCAGCGGAGTGTCCTTGGACAGGGCCCAGGTGTACGGGGCCGTGCCGCCGACCGCCTTGAGGGTCTGCGCGTACGGTTTCCCGGTCAGCGCGTGGGGCAGCGGTGAGGTCGTGATGATCCCCAGCGAGGCCACCACCGTCAACGTCAGGGTCTTGGTGGTGGTCAGCGGGGGCTTGCTCGAATCCGTCGCCTGCACACTGAACGGGAAGCTGCCCGTCGCCTGCGGCCGGCCGGTGATCGAGCCGTTCGACCCGAGCGTGAGATCGTCCGGCAGCGTACCCGTCAGCGTCCACACGTACGGCGCGGTGCCGCCCGCCGCGGTCAGCTGCGCCCCGTAGTCCTTGCCGAACGTCGCCTGGGGCAGGCTCGACGTCGTGGCGGCGAACCCGGACACCACCTCCAGGGTGAACGTCTGGGACTTGGTGTGGGCGGGCATGGCGGAGTCGGTGACGTACACGGTGAACGTCGAGGAGCCGGCCGCCTGCGGCGTTCCGCCGATCACACCGGTCTTCGGGTTGAGCGTCAGCCCCGCGGGCGCCGAACGGGGCGCACGGGAGATCGACCACGTGTACGGCTCGACGCCGCCGGAGGCGCTCAGCGGCTGCGAGTACAGCGCCTTGGTGACCCCGTCCGGCAGGGACAGGGTGCCGATCCCCAGCGGGTTGGAGACCGTCAGGGACAGTGCCTGGGTGGCCGACTGGTTCGGCCTGGCCGAATCCGTGACCTGGACGGTGAAGTCGAAGACGCCGGCCGTGGTCGGGGTACCGGTGATCGCCCCGGAGCCCGGGTCCAGGCGCAGCCCGTTCGGGAGCACCCCCTTGCCCGCGGCGAGCGTCCATCGGTAGGGGGCGGTGCCGCCGATCGCCTCGAGTGTCTGCGAGTACGGGCTGCGCGTGGTCCCTCCGGGCAGCGTGGAACTGTTCACGGCCAGCGAGTTGTGGACGGTCACCTTGAACGTCCTGGTGGCGAACTGGGCGGGCGGCCCGGCATCCGTCACCCGCACGGTGAACGTGCTCGTCCCGGCCATGGCCGGGGTTCCGGTGACGGCTCCCGTCTGGGGCGAGAGCGAGAGGCCCATCGGGAGCGCCCCGGACTTGACCTGCCAGGTGTACGAGCCGGTGCCGCCGGTGGCGCCGAAGGACTCGGAGTAGGGCTTGCCGCGCGCCGCCTGGGACAGCGAGGTGCTGGTGACCGACACCGGGCTCACCACGTTGACGGTCACGGAACCGGTCAGGATCGCCGGGCTCGTGGGGCTCGGACTCGCGGTGGCCGCCGTCGGATCGGGCGTCGCGCCGGCGGTGGACGGGGACCCGGACGTGGCGGCGTCGGGGGAGTGCGTACCGGCGGCGGGGGACGCCGTGTCGGTGGCGCCGGTCGCGGTGATGATCGCCGTGCCCGGGTTGTGCGCGGTCACCACGCCGCTCGACGAGACCGTGGCGACATGCGGGGCGGACGAGGTCCACACGAGCTTGGGGTGTGCGCCGGTGCCGCCGGAGAAGTCGCCGGTCGCCGGGACGGTCGCCCCCGTGAGGACGGTCGGCGAGGCCAGCTTGACGGTCAGCACGGTGGGCGGCGCGGGCTCGGCGGCTTTGGCGGCCTTGGTGGGCTTGCCGCTCGCCATGGCCTTGGCCGCGGCCGACTTCGCGGCGCCGGCCGCGTCCTGCGCGTCGGCGGCCGCCGACGCGGCGGAGTGCGCGACGGGCTGGAGCACGGTCATCCACAGCGCGAACAGCAGGCCACAGGCCACCACCGTGATCCCGAGCACCGGCAGCAGCCATTCGGGCAGCGTCTGCTTCTCCAGCATCACGCCCTCGGCCCTCGCGGCCTCGCCCCGCTCCGGCAACGCGGAGACCTCGAACGGCAGCGTGCGGTTGGGCCCCTTCAGGAACGTCTTGCGGGGCACGGCCTTCAGGCGTACGAAGGTCGCCGTGCCCGGTCTGGCCACGAACAGGGCGGGCTTCGTCCTGAAGCCCAGCTTGACCTCCGGGTCGAGCGCCTCGACCCGCACCTGCTCCGGCCGGTTGCCGCGGTTCTCCACGACAAGCTTGAAGCGTGCCGAACGCCGTCCCGTCGAGCTCTTGGGCACCAACTGTGCGCTGAGGTCGCCGAACTCCCCGACCCTGACGGTGCCTTCTTCGATGCACGAGCCCGCGGAGTCCTCGGTCGACATCGCGCGCAGCCCGAACCGGACCTCGCCCGGGGCCTGGGAGGCCGTGCGCGGCGGCCGGAAGCGGACCCGGACCTGCTCGACCGCGCCCGGCAGGAGATTGGCCTGCGCGGGTTCGACGTCGGTCCACTCGGCGGCCTCGCCGAGCACGTCGAGCAGGATCCGGTCGACCACCATCCCCGTGTTCTCCACGCGTAGGACGCACACGGCTTCCTCGCCCGGCACGACCTCGACCGCGTCGTTGTCGTCCGCGAAGACGACGGAAACTCCCATCGGCCCGGTCCCCCCTTCCTCGTTCCTCGTCCACGTTCCTCGGGAATCGCGCTGCCGGCCGTTCTGCGCACCCCGGGCCGTTCGGAGGAGAGCGCGCGTCAGTACGGCACGCGGCGCGAAGCGTCCCGGCGTGCCGGAACAGAGTGGCATCGGGCGCGGCCCGGCGCCTGCGTGAACGTGCAGCAAAAAGCGCAGCCTGGACGCGGGCGCCGGCTGCTCGCGGAGAGCGCGGTACTGCCGCTCTCCGCGACACCCGGTGCGCGATTAGGCACCGCCTAGGAGCTTCCCTAGTCGACACCCCCAGCCGGGATGTGGTCATTTTGTGAAGAGGCCGCACACGTAGCGCGCACTTCACGGCGAACCAGCCTCCTGGAGTGGCACCGGATCCGGCCGCAGCGGCCGGCGTATCCGCCTCGGCCGGCCATCTGACCCTGGGAGGTCGTTTTGGAACGTCGGATACCGGTGTCGATCCACGCGGACGACCCCATCACGCGGGCGGGGCTGACGACCGAGCTGCGCCAGCGCGCCGAGGTCGAGCTCGTCGACTTATCGCCCCTGGGCGGACCGGCCAGAGTGGTGGTGTTCGCACTCGACGCGCTGTCGGCGTCGGCCCTGGAACTGATCAGGGCGGTGCGCTCGCGCGACGGGGCGCAGGTCGTGCTCGTCCTCTCCGCCCTGTCGGACGACGAACTGCTGGCGGTCGTCGAGTCGGGAGCCTACGCGGTGCTGTGGCGGTGGGAAGCCACCGCCACCTCGCTCACCGAGGCGGTGATCAGGGCCGCTTCGGGCAACGCGGCCCTGCCCTCCGATCTGCTGACCCGTCTGCTGAAGCAGGTGGGACGGCTCCAGCAGCACGTGCTGCGTCCCCAAGGCCTGAGCCTGACCGGACTCTCCGACCGCGAACGCCGGGTGCTGCGCCTGGTGGCAGACGGCTTCGGCACCGACGAGATCGCGGGCGAGCTCGCCTACTCCAAACGCACCGTGGCCAGTGTGCTGCATGACGTGACGGTCCGTTACCGGCTGCGCAACCGCACACACGCGGTCGCATTCGCCATCCGCGAAGGTCTGATCTGAGGACTGCGGCTGAAGGATTCAGGGCTACGCAGCGGCGTGCCGGTGACCGGAGAGGTCGTGCGGGTCAACACCTCGGTGACCGACTTGTGTCGACCGCAGACGAGGAGAGTGACGAACTCCTCCACCATGATGCGCCCGGTAGTGCGCTTCCCCCTGACGACCGGTGAGCAGATCACCGCCTCAGCCCTGCGCAGCGGCGTCGACGAACTCCTGATTCCCGGTGCGTCGGCCGACCGGAGAACGACGCCGGTGCGCCGCCCGGGCGAGCCCGCGACCCGAGTGTGCCAACGGCCCGGTACCGCGGCGCGGGCCGGCCGACCCCGCTGCCTCACTGCCGTGGCCGAGCGGTCGGCTCCGTCGCGGGCCCCTTCGCGCCGTCACCTTCGGTCAACGCGTCGAGTTCGGCGCGGAGTCGGCGGCGCGAGGTGATGCCCAGCTTGGCGAAGACGTTGCCCAGGTGGTACTCGATCGTCTTGGCACTCACGAACAGGGCCCGTGCGATCTGCGGGTTCGTCAAGCCCTGTGCGGCCAGCTGTGCGATGCGGTACTCCTGTGGAGTCAGGGAGACGGGCGAGCGGCCGGCCGTCTCGACGCCCCCCTCCACACCACCGGTTCCGGCCCAGGGGATGTGCGCGCCGACATCCTGCAGCTGTCGGAGACACTGCTCCGCGAACGGACGCGCACCGAGCTCGACGTAGCGGCCGTGTGCGGACAGCAACCACCTGATGGCCGACCTTCGTCGCCGCGTGCCCAGCAGCAGCCTGCCGTAGTCGTGTTCGAGCTGAGCGAGGGTGAACGGCGAGTCCTCGTCGGCCGGCTGCTCGACCGCCGCGGCCAGCCGCTCGGCCGCGGCGGCCAGGTGACCCTCGGCAGCTTCGAGCATGGCTTCGAGCCGGGCCATGGCCGTCGTCTGGCGGGCACCGGGCTCGACGGCGGCGCGCAACGGGGCGAGCGCGGCGCGCGCCGCGGCGAGCCGACCGGCGTCGATCAACGCCGCGATGTACAAGGGGCGCCACAACAACTGCTCGGTCGAGAACAACCCCAGCTGGGCGGCCAGGGGGGTGAGCGCAGCCAGTACGCGGCCGGGCTCCCCGCGTGCATGGGCCAGTGTCGCCGCGGCCAGTGCCGGAAACACCGCGTAGCGCGCCGGACCCAGTGTGTGCTGGTCCCTGGCCAGGGAGTCCACCCGCTCCGCGGCCACCTGCCAATCGCCGCGCAGAGCGGAGATACTCGCCGTAAGCGCGGCCGCCGGGATGGCGTGGCGCCGGTCGTTGCGAGCCTCGGCCACCCGGATGCCCTCGTGGGCGTCGCGCAACGCCGCTTCCCAGTCGCCGAGTTGGAACTGGGCGAAGCCGAGCAGGGCGTACGACAGCGGAAGGACCGGTCCGACCGGGCCGTCGTACGAGCGCACCACCCATTGGAGATCGTTCATGGCCTCGCTGGGCCTGCCGCTCTGCAGCAACCACATGCCGCGAGCCCACCGTAAGATCCCGTGCCCGGGCCCGTCGGCATCCGACGCACCGAGCTCAGGCGCGAGCAGCTCCAGTCGGCGAAGCGAAGCGTCCGCCGAACGGTGGATCCTGCCGTGCGCGTCCGCCGCGAACCACACCGACCATTCCCTGAACTCCTCCGGGAGCCCTTCCTGCGCCAGCAGGGCCAACGCGACCCGCTGCTCGGCCTCGTGGTCCCCGCTGTCCGCGTGCAGGGTCGCGGCCGCGAGCTCCAGGGCCGCGCGCTCCGCAAGAGGCCGGCCGTCGACGAGTCTCCTCGCCTGGTCGAAGAGCGACTGTGCGGCTTCGAACCGCGCCTCACGCGCGGCCAGCTGACCGAGGAACAGGTTGCGCTCCACACTGGGCTTCAGAAGGGCGAGCCGTTGTCCGAGCGCCGCCGCCCATCCGGCGGTGGGCATGAGCTGACCCCACATGGCCGCGATGAGCAGCCTTCGTTCCTGCTCGCCCCTGTCCACCGAGACGTCGGCGGACCACAGCAGGAGGGTTCCGGCCCGTTCCGTGTCCCCGGCCTGGTGGTAGCGCGTTGCCTCGTTCTCCAGCCGCGTGGCGAGTTCGGGGTCGCTCCGGCCGGTGCCGAGCAGCGCGTGCTGGAGCCCGTGGACGCCGCTGACCTGCTGGGCCGAGGCGAGGTGCATCGCCCGACGCAGGGGTGCGGGCAGGTTCCAGTACACGACGCCGTGCAAGGACGGGGAGCTGATGCCGACCGGTTGGGCGAGGCCGCGCGGGAACCAGGTGACGAACCCGGCCTCGATCAGGTCGTGGAGCGCGGCGCTGGGATCGGCCACGTCCGCGATGACGGAGAGGATCGGCAGCGGGGTCTCCTGATCCACCACGGCCATCGCCGCCAGCAGACGCAGACTCGGCTCGGGTAATTCGTCGAGCGTGCGCGCGATTTCATGGTGAAGCGTCGCAGCGGTCTCCGCTGCCGTGCCGAGGCCGTCTGCTGCGGCCGTGGGCTGCGGGGTGGGAGAGAGTGCACTCATGCGATGGCCTGCTTTCCGGTGTCGACCAGCAGAATGTGCATGACGACATCTCTCCTTCTTGCGTGCTCATGACAACTCGGAGTTCCATGGGCACCCTTGCGTCAGGTGGAATCCAATGATACGAGCTTCGGAAGGTTAACCGGGGCGCCGTAAGGGCCGGATCAAAATGACGCCTTGGTCGTCCGGCGCCCGCTGCCCGGCCCGAATGCCCGGATCGCCTGCGCCGACGGGTGCCTGGAGGCAAGGACGTCCTGCGGACGCGTGGGTCAGGGTCCGGGGGCGCGGACCCCGGCCCGACCGCTCGTACCGGGGCAGAGTTGCCGGGCTTCCGCCGGTACGGAAAGTGAGGTTCTGTGGCGGACTTGCGGCTGCCGCTCCTTCCCGGACGGTTCGAGTCGCGGGTGGATCGGCAGCGGTTCGGCCGTGGCCAAACGGCGGACAGGCCCGTGATCTGCTTTCCGCAGATCACGGGCCTGTCCCTAAGGGTGAGTGACGGGACTCGAACCCGCGACATCCTGGACCACAACCAGGTGCTCTACCAGCTGAGCTACACCCACCACGACCGGCGGTGACTTTGTGGTTTCTCCGACCGGCCGAGAAAAAGTGTACAGGGTCCGAAGGGGTGCTCGCGCACGGCTTTCCGGGAGCCGTTTCCGGGGCCTCCCGGGTGGCTATTCCGCAGGCAGGACGTGCCGGGCCGCGATCGTCCGCGCGGTGTCCGAGTCCGGGCCGGGCTGCGGTACGAAGATGGCCTCGCGGTAGTAGCGCAGTTCGGCGATCGACTCGCGGATGTCGGCGAGGGCGCGGTGGTTGCCGTTCTTCTCCGGGCTGTTGAAGTAGGCCCGCGGGTACCAGCGCCGGGCCAGCTCCTTGACACTGGACACGTCGACGATCCGGTAGTGGAGGTATCCCTCCAGGTCTGCCATGTCCCTGGCGAGGAAGCCGCGGTCGGTGCCGACGGAGTTTCCGCACAGCGGGGCCTTGCCGGGTTCCTTCACGTGCTCCCGTACATAGGCCAGGACCTGCTCCTCGGCCTCGGCGAGCGTCGTGCCGCCGGCCAGCTCGTCGAGCAGGCCGGACGTGGTGTGCATCTGCCGCACCACCTCCGGCATCGTCTCCAGTGCCTTGGCCGGCGGACGGATGACGATGTCCACGCCCTCGCCGAGCACGTTCAGCTCGGAGTCGGTGACCAGTGCGGCCACCTCGATGAGCGCGTCGTCGGACAGCGAGAGGCCGGTCATCTCGCAGTCGATCCACACCATGCGATCGTTCATGCGACCACCCTAAAGCTGACGTCGGCGTTTGGGTGCCCCTGGTACGACCCCGACGTCTCCGGGAGCTGCCGCCCCCGCACCCCCGCATCGTCGGCCTACGGCCTCGTCCTCAAGCGCCGGACGGGCTGGGTGGGGGTGGCTGGGCGCGTCGGCGCTGGAGCGCGCCGTCGTGCTTGCGGCCGGTGGTTGGGAGGGGGCCGGTGGTCGGGAGAGGGCCAGGAGGCCGGTGGTCGGGAGGGGGTGGCTGGCCCCGTTGTCTTCGGCTCGGCGCCGTGTCCCGTCGGGGTGGGCAAGGGTGTGCCGTGTCCGCCGGGGCAGGTTCTCGGTGGGCGGAGGCGGCGGGTGTGGCCGGGTGGCGTCGGCTTCCGGCCCCGCTCCCTTTTTTGTGCTCCCTCTCCTTTATGCGCCCTCTCTTGCCTCGCCTCCTGACCTGCCGAGTCGGGTGGCGGGTGGGCGAGGGAGGGCCGAGGTCCGCCCACCCGAGGGTTCGGGTGGGCGGAGCGGGAGGTCAGCTGCCGGTGCGGGGGCCAGGGAGGCTGGCCGAGAGGCCTACCGTGGCTGTCCTGCGGGTCTGCATCGGCAGTACGCCCTCGGGATACGGGACCGCGAGCGGACCCGCGGGCGGCAGCGGGGCCGGTTCCGGGGTGTCGGGGCGGTCGGACTGCGGCCGCCTCGCCCGGTACGCGGCCCGGTACGCCGCCGGGGACGAACCCAGCTGGCGGCGGAAGTGGCCGCGCAGGGCGACGGGGGAGCGGAAGCCGCAGCGGCCCGCCACCTCGTCCACCGAGTAGTCCGACGTCTCCAGGAGGCGCTGCGCCTGGAGGACCCGTTGCGTGATCAGCCACTGGAGCGGGGCCGACCCCGTCAGTGAACGGAAGCGGCGGTCGAAGGTGCGGCGCGACATGTACGCGCGCGCCGCCAGCGTCTCCACGTCGAACTGCTCGTGGAGGTGCTCCAGCGCCCAGGCGACGACCTCGGCGAGCGGGTCGGCGCCGATCTCCTCTGGTAAAGATCGATCGAGGTAGCGCTCCTGACCGCCCGAGCGGCGCGGCGGGACCACCAGGCGGCGGGCGAGCGCGCCGGCCGCCTCGTTGCCGTGGTCCGTCCGCACGATGTGGAGACAGAGGTCGATTCCGGCCGCCGTACCGGCGGACGTGAGGACGTCGCCGTCGTCCACGAAGAGTTCTCGCGGGTCGACGTGTACCGACGGATAGCGCTTGGCCAGCGTCGGCGCGTACATCCAGTGGGTGGTGGCCGGGCGGCCGTCCAGCAGGCCTGCGGCGGCCAGCACGAACGCGCCCGTGCACAGCCCGACTATGCGGGCCCCTTCTTCGTGGGCGCGGCGCAGCGCGTCCAGTGCCTCTTCCGGTGGCGGCGCGGTGATCGAACGCCAGGCCGGTACGACGACCGTGCCGGCGCGTGAGATCGCTTCCAGGCCATGCGGCGCGGTGAGTTCCAGGCCCCCTGTGGTCCGCAGCGGGCCTTCCTCGCCACCGCACACCAGCAGTCGGTAGCGCGGTACGCCGGCGTCCTGGCGGTCTATCCCGAACACCGAAAGCGGTATGGAACTCTCGAAGATGGGGCCGCCGCTGAACAGCAGCACCGCGACGATCTCCTTGCGGCGTCGCCCGGACAGTTTCCGGGCCGCGGCTTCCGGCGCGGCGGTGGAGTCGTGGCTCATCCTGCTAAGCCCCCCTCGGTGGTCGCGGCTCCTCGGTTGTGTCGCTCCTGCACGTTTCCCCTCGGTCCTGCACGAGTCCCCCGCCGTAAGACGTCAAGATCGAATCTACTGGTTTCCGCGGTGTCACGTTGACCAGTTCGACACGCCGTCGATTGTCGACATGACAACTTGGCGTGAAGCATTCGATCACGAAGGGTTGCACTCACGGGCCGTGCAGGGAAGTGCGCCTCGTGGCAGTGGCCAAACCGCGTAGGGTGCGGAGGGTCCCACAGACCCTTTCCGTGCAGGTGGAACGGGGGTTGGGGGGTGGTTGGTGCCCCTCCTGCACAGGTCCGCCAAGTTGGCTGAAAAGAAGCGTTGGTGTGCACGGAAACCGGTCAGTCGACCGGTGTCGTGCTGCGGGTGTGACGTCCGCCTCCCCGGGGTGCCGCCGCACGCTCGGCGCCGAGCCTCGCACCGAGCTCCGAGCGGCGCAGCAGGAAGCGGCACGCGGCGGTGACGGCGGCGAGACCGAGGGCGGTACCGGCCGCGCCGGCCGCCGGGGTGCCGTACCAGAGCAGTACCAGGGGGACGAGCGCGCAGGAGAACACGGCCCAGCGGACCACGTCGCCGGCCGGGTCCGGAGCGCGGCGCGGGTCGGGGGCGCGGCGCGGGTCGGGGGAGCGGCGTGGAGCAGTGGAACGGCGTGGGGCAGTGGAACGGCGTGGGGCGGGGGTGGTGCGGCGCGGTCCGGACATGGTGGTACTCCCTCGTGACGCACTCGTACCGGGATCAACGCGCGTTCGAGCGGTCGGTCACCGTGCGTGGGACTTCCGCTGCTGTCCGAATCCTGTGCAAACCGCCTGTACGGGGCAGCAACCATTGCGTTACGGGCGCGGCTCGTGCATGCTCCCTGGAACCCCTAACCGACTCCGGGGACGGTCCCCTACGGAGAGTGCGCGGGATCTGGGCTGAGGAGGCGTGCCGCCGTACCCTTGGGGGTATGGGGTTGGGAAGATGTTTCCCGGACACAAGCTCGCCGCACACTGTCGTTCCTCCCACACAAGGATCATTACGCCGAGACAGCCATGGCCGGTCACGAATTCTTCGATCCAGCGGACCGCAAGCGGCCGGTCGCCGAACCCACGGCGGCCGATGCGCTGGCGGCGGAAGAGTCACGCCCTTCCTGCGATCCCGCCTTCAAGCACGGAGTGGTCGTCGGCTTCGACGGCTCCACTTCCAGTGAGCGCGCCCTCGCCTATGCGATCGGGATGGCGCACCGCTCCCGCGCAGGGCTGATCATCGTCCACGTCGCCAACAGACTGCCGACCACCGTGTGGGCCGGCTGTGAGCCACCCGTCTTCGTCGACGTTCCCGACCACCGCACCGAGGTGCTCGGTCTGGAACTCGCCTGTGCCGAGTACCTGGCCGAAGTGCCCTGGATCCTCGTCGAGCGCGGCGGTGACATCTGCCACGAACTCGAAGAGGTGGGGCGGGAGTACGAGGCCGACGCGATCGTCGTGGGGTCGACCCACGGGATCGTCGGGCGGATCTTCGGCTCCGTCGCCGGGCGGCTCGCCAAGCGGGCCAAGCGCCCTGTCGTTGTCATTCCGTAACTCCACGTTCTCCCAGGTGAGATGCGCCGTGGGAACGGTCCGGCTCTCTTCGTGCAGCGCCTGAAATTCCTGGCGTGCAGAGGTGTTTGTGCCCTTGTGAAGGGCATATATCGGTCACCGCGCACAACTGCACAAAGCATGAAGGGAGCCCGCCGTGGACAACGACGTCTCTGCGGGAAGCGGAACCACCACCGTGGCCGGCCGACTCGCCCTGGGTATCACCCTGTTGGCGTTCGGACTCGGTACCACCGGTGTCATCGACGACGTCACCACCTCCGACGCCGTGTCAATCGCCCACTACGTGGGCGGAGTCGCCCTCTTCCTCGTCGGCCTGCTGGCCTTCCGTGACCGTGACACCGCGAACGGCACGGGCTATGTGGCCCTCGGCGCCCTCTGGTTCACCTGGGCCGTCTCCGCCGGCGGCAACGCCTCGGCCAACGGCGCCGGGCTCTTCCTGCTCCTCTTCGCCCTCGTGGCCCTGTCGTTGACCCTCGCGGGCGGCGACCAGCTCGGACAGGGCATGCACGGACTGCTGTTCCTGGCGATGCTCGTGCTCGCCGTCGCGCAGTTCGCCGACAGCTCGTCACTGACCAAGGTCGGCGGCTGGGTTGCGGTGGCGGCGGGGGCGGTGGCCTGGTACGCCGCGACGGCCGCGCTCGCGCACTGGCCGACGGTGCTGCCGGGACGGGCTGCCGGTCGGGGGGTGACGGCCCACGGCTGATATGGCAGCCGACGCCGGGGAGTTGGGCGTCCCCGGCGATCCAATGAGCGGACCCTCGCGTGGCCTTGCGGCACACGTGGGGGTCCGCTCGGTTTCGTCGGCCCGTGCGGGCGCCTGGGGGTTGCTCGCGCAGTTCCCCGCGCCCCTGACGGGGCGCTGAATCCAGCGCCGGCCTCAACGCCCCCCAAAGGGGCGCGGGGAACTGCGCGACAAGCCCCCACCGGCCCGCACCGGCCCCACAACCGAACCGTCCTACTCCACCGTCACCGACTTGGCGAGGTTCCGCGGCTTGTCGATGTCGCGGCCCAGGGCCTTCGCCGTGTGGTAGGCGAGGAGTTGGAGGGGGATGCCCATCAGGATCGGGTCGAGTTCGTCCTCGTTCTTCGGGACGACGATCGTGCGGTCCGCCTTCTCCTGGTGCTGGTGGGCCACCGCCAGGATCCTGCCGCTGCGGGCCTTGATCTCCTCCAGGGCCGCGCGGTTCTTCTCCAGGAGGTCGTCGTCGGGGACGATCGCCACCGTGGGCAGGGCCGGCTCGATCAACGCCAGCGGGCCGTGCTTGAGTTCGGACGCCGGGTACGCCTCCGCGTGGATGTAGGAGACCTCCTTGAGCTTCAGGGAAGCCTCACGGGCCACCGGGTAGCCCCGCACGCGGCCGATGAAGAGCATCGAGCGGGCCTCGGCGTACTCCGCGGCCATCTTCTCGATCTCCGCCTCCTGCGCGAGGATCTCCGAGATCTGGGCCGGCAGCTTGCGCAGACCGTCGATGATCCGCTTGCCGTCGCGGACCGAGAGGTCCCGGATGCGGCCCAGGTGCAGGGCGAGCAGCGCGAAGGCGACCGTCGTGTTCGTGAAGCACTTCGTCGAGACCACGCAGACCTCCGGGCCCGCGTGCACGTACGTGCCGCCGTCCGCCTCCCGCGCGATCGCCGAGCCCACCACGTTCACCACGCCCAGCACCCGCGCGCCCTTGCGCTTCAGCTCCTGGACCGCGGCGAGGACGTCGTACGTCTCACCGGACTGGGAGACGGCGATGTAGAGGGTGTCCGGGTCGACCACCGGGTTGCGGTAGCGGAACTCCGACGCGGGCTCGGCGTCGGCCGGGATGCGGGCCAGCTCCTCGATCAGCTGGGCGCCGATCATGCCCGCGTGGTACGACGTGCCGCAGCCGAGGATCTTCACGCGGCGCACGGCACGCGCGTCCCGGGCGTCCAGGTTGAGGCCGCCGAGGTGCACGGTGGAGAAGCGGTCGTCGATCCGGCCGCGCAGCACGCGGTCGACCGCGTCGGGCTGCTCGAAGATCTCCTTGTGCATGTAGGTGTCGTGGCCGCCCATGTCGTACGACTCGGCCTCCCACTCCACGGTGGTCGGCTCGGCCGTCGTGCGGGTGCCCTCGGTGGTGTAGGTGCGGAAGTCGTCGGCCTTGAGGGTGGCCATCTCGCCGTCGTCGAGGGTGACTATCTGGCGGGTGTGGGTGACCAGGGCCGCGATGTCGGATGCGACGAACATCTCCTTGTCGCCGATGCCGAGGACGACCGGGGAGCCGTTGCGGGCGACGACGATCCGCTCGGGGAAGTCGGCGTGCATGACCGCGATGCCGTAGGTGCCCTCGATCACGCGCAGCGCCTGGCGGACCTTCTCCTCCAGCGTCTCCGCCTGGGAGCGGGCGATCAGGTGGGTGAGGACCTCGGTGTCGGTCTCGGAGAGGAACACCACACCGTCCGCCTCCAGCTTGCGGCGCAGCTCGGCGGCGTTGTCGATGATGCCGTTGTGGACGACGGCGACCTTCTGGTCGGCCGACATGTGCGGGTGGGCGTTCACGTCGGAGGGGGCGCCGTGGGTGGCCCAGCGGGTGTGGGCGATGCCGGTGGTGCCCTTGAAGCGCGCCGGGACCTTGGCCTCCAGGTCGCGGACCCGGCCCTTGGCCTTCACCATCTTCAGACCGGCCGTCTTCGGGGCCGAGACGACGATGCCCGCCGAGTCGTAACCGCGGTATTCCAGCCGCTGGAGACCTTCGAGGAGGAGGGGGGCGACGTCGCGCCTACCGATGTATCCGACAATTCCGCACATATATGGGTGTTCCGTATCCCTAAGTCGTGGTCATCCGTAGACCATGCGGCGCAGTTGCCGGAGGGTGAGGTCCGGCGGGGCGACCGCCCTGTACTTCAGATCCGCCGCGATCCGGTCGAAGATCTCCACGTTGACCAGGCCTTCCGCCTGGAGCTCGCGGTGGCGGCGACGGACGTAGTCTGCGGTCGTCTCGTCGAAGTAGGCGAGCACGTCCTGGATCACCCGCAGCGCCTCGCCCCGGCTCAGGGGCGAGGACCGCATCAGATGATCAACGAGTTCGTCGTGCACCCGGTAGATCCTCGGGTACCGGCGCCGGTTTCGCAAGAATCCTGCCCGATTCCGGGCAACGGACTGTTGAATCTCTTATGGGGTGCTGTTCGCAGCCTGTCCATCCTGTGTCTTGCGCCACGTCGCTTGTGGAGACGATTTTCAGACGCCATGGACATTCCTCGTATGGGCGTACCCGATGAGCTCGCCGACCGCATGAGCATGGCGGAGCAGCACGAGTACCTCCGCGCCAAGTTCTCCCGGCGCTCGATGATCAGAGGCGGTGCCGTGACCCTCGGCGCCGTCACGGGCGGCTCGCTGGTCATGGGCGGCACCGCCCAGGCCGCCGTCCCCACCCAGTCCTCCGCCCCCGCCACCCAGTACGTCGACGGTGCCTACGTGGCGCCGTTCGGCCGCCACCTGGCCTTCGGCAACGACGCCAGCACGGAGATGACGATCTCCTGGCAGGTCCCGGTCGCGGTCAAGAAGCCCTTCGTCCGCATCGGCACCCACGCCTCGCACCTCTCGGTCAAGATCGACGCCGAGATCCGCTCCCTCTACACCCCGGCCGGCATCGGTGCCAGCGGCGACCACACCCAGTACTACGTGCACGCCAAGCTGGCCAACCTCAAGCCCGGCCGCACCTACTTCTACGGCGTCGGCCACGACGGTTTCGACCCGGCCTCGCCGCAGTTCGCCAGCACCATCGGCACCTTCACCACCGCGCCCTCGCACAAGCAGCCGTTCACCTTCACGGCCTTCGGCGACCAGGGCGTCAGCTACCACGCCCTGGCCAACGACAGCCTGATCCTCGGCCAGAACCCCAGCTTCCACCTGCACGCCGGCGACATCGCCTACGCCGACCCGGCCGGCCAGGGCAAGACCTCGGACACGGTCTTCGACTCCCGGACCTGGGACCAGTTCCTGGCCCAGACCGAGTCGGTCGCCAAGTCCGTGCCGTGGATGGTGTCGTACGGCAACCACGACATGGAGGCCTGGTACTCGCCGAACGGCTACGGCGGCGAGGAGGCCCGCTTCTCCCTGCCCGACAACGGGCCGGACAAGAAGAACCTGCCGGGCGTCTACTCCTTCGTCCACGGCAACACGGCGATCATCTCGCTCGACCCGAACGACGTCTCCTTCGAGATCCCGGCCAACCTCGGCATCTCGGGCGGCACCCAGACCAAGTGGTTCGAGGCGCAGCTGAAGAAGTTCCGCGCCTCGAAGGACATCGACTTCATCGTCGTGTTCTTCCACCACTGCGCCTACTGCACCTCCACGGCGCACGCCTCGGAGGGGGGCGTGCGACAGGAGTGGGTGCCGCTGTTCGAGAAGTACACGGTGGACCTGGTCATCAACGGCCACAACCACCAGTACGAGCGCACCGACGTCATCAAGGGCAACACCGTCGTCAAGAAGCTCCCGATCGGCGAGACGGCCTACTCCGAGACCGAGGGTGTCGTCTACGTCACCGCGGGCGCGGCCGGCCGCAGCCTCTACGCGTTCACCGCCCCGGACTCCTACGAGGGCCACCTGAACGAGGTCGACTCCGTCGCCTCCTTCATCAACACCAAGGACGGCAAGGTCAACGAGACCGTCACCTGGTCCCGGGTGCGCTACCTCAACTACTCCTTCCTGCGCGTGGACGTCGAGCCCGCCCCGCGCGGCCAGTACGCCAAGCTGAAGGTGTCGGGCATCGCCGAGACCGGCGACCGCATCGACCACTTCACGGTGGCGCGCAAGGCCAAGTAAGGCCGCACGCCCGCAAGGCAGGGCGCAGGGCACCCGCAGGCGGTCCTCACAAGCGTTTGAGGACCGCCTGTTTGGCCATCGTGAACTCTTCGTCCGTGAGCACCCCCGCGCGGTACAGCTCGCCCAGCTCGCGGAGCCGGCGCAGCAGCGCGTCGTGATCGGACCCGGCGGCCTCCGGCACCGGGGCCGCCTCCGGCACCTCGGCCGCCGACGGATGCGGCAGCCGCGCCTGGACCGCCGCCGCGACCAGCGCCATCAGCGGATCCCGCTTGAACCCCCACAGCTCCACCGCGTGCGGGTCGTACTTGGCCCGCTCCCGGACCGGCGCACCGGCGACCCGGAACCGCAGATGGCCGTTCTCGAGACCGGCGGACGGCTGCCACTCCACGCCGAGGATGTCCGCCAGGGCGAGTGTGCGCGGGCCCGCGGCGGCCTTGACGTCCTCCGTCTTCCAGTTCCACTCCAGGCGCACCCGCTCCCCGTCGAAGGACGCCGTGGCGTCCCCGGCGGAGACCGACAGCGGCAGCGGCGGCCCCGGCAGCAGGAACTCGCGCACCGGCGTGCCCGGGACCTGTTCGAGGAGCAGCGCGTCGCGCACCTCGTCCGTGAAGTACTCGGCGACCCCGTACCGGTCCGACTCGACGGTCAGCCGGTAGGGGTCGTGCGGTTCGGCGAGGCGGCCCCCCGTGGCGTGCAGCAGCGGATCGGCGCCGTCCCGCAGCCGCAGCCTCAGCCGCCCCTGCCTGCGGCCCTGTTCGAACGAGATCCCCGCCAACGCGCCCAGCGGCACGACCAGTTCACCCAGTGCCCGGCGCAGCACACCGACGTTCCGGTCCCGCCCGGGAGTCAGCCGCAGGGCGTCTCCGTCGAAGGCCCAGATGCCGTCCTTCTGGATGATTTCCGCCACGCGGGGATTGTTCCACCGGAAGTGCGGGAGAGTGGTCTCGACCAATCCTGGTTCGGTACCACCCCCCGCTGAAGGGAGCGCACGTGCGAACGCACCACAGAACGACTCCCCGAACTCACCGAACTCACCGAATTCCCCGGACTCTCCGGACTTCCCGAACGTCCCGGGCCCCCCGTCTGGGCCGTGTCCTCGGATCCCTGCTGCTCGTCGCGGCGGCCGGTGCCTTCACGGTCGGTGCCGCCCCGACGGCGGCCGCGCCCGCGCCGGTCCCGCTCGGCCGTATCGTCCCGGCGCCCGCCTCGGTCACGCCCGGCGGAGCGCCGTACCGCATCACCCGGGACACCGTCATCCGCGTCGACGGCTCCGGTCAGGCCCGCCGGGTCGCCGGGTACCTCGCGGACCTGCTGCGCCCGTCGACCGGCTACCGGCTGCCCCTGACCACCCACGGCACCGCCGGTATCCGGCTGCGCCTGGCCCCCGGCCCGTTCGGCGCCGAGGGCTACCGGCTCGACAGCGGCCGCGACGGCGTCACCCTCACCGCCGCCGCACCCGCCGGCCTCTTCCACGGTGTCCAGACCCTGCGCCAGCTGCTCCCCGCGGCCGTCGAGAAGGACACCGCGCAGCCCGGCCCCTGGCTGGTCGCGGGCGGTACGATCACCGACCGCCCGCGCTACGCCTACCGCGGCGCGATGCTCGACGTCTCCCGGCACTTCTTCACCGTGGCCCAGGTCGAGCGGTACATCGACCAGCTGGCCCTCTACAAGATCAACGAGCTGCATCTGCACCTCAGCGACGACCAGGGCTGGCGCATCGCCGTCGACTCCTGGCCGCGGCTGGCGAGCTACGGCGGCTCGACCCAGGTGGGCGGCGGCCCGGGCGGCCACTACACCAAGGCCCAGTACGAGGAGATCGTCCGGTACGCCGCCGCCCGCTACCTGGAGGTCGTCCCCGAGATCGACATGCCCGGCCACACCAACGCCGCCCTCGCCTCCTACGCCGACCTCAACTGCGACGGCACCGCGCCACCGCTGTACACGGGCACGGAGGTCGGCTTCAGCTCGCTGTGCGCCGGGAAGCAGGTGACGTACGACTTCGCCGAGGACGTCATCCGCGAACTGGCCGCGCTCACCCCCGGCCGCTACCTCCACATCGGCGGCGACGAGGCGCACTCCACCAGCCACGCGGACTACGTCACGTTCATGGACCGGGTGCAGCCGATGGTCGCGAAGTACGGCAAGACGGTGATCGGCTGGCACCAGCTGACCGGCGCCCATCCGGCCAAGGGGGCGATCGCGCAGTACTGGGGGCTCGACGACACGGGCGCCGACGAGAAGGCCCAGGTGGCCGCGGCCGCCCGGAACGGCACCGGGCTGATCCTCTCGCCCGCCGACCGGGTCTACCTGGACATGAAGTACACCGAGGACACCCCGCTGGGCCAGGACTGGGCGGGCCTGGTGGAGGTGCGGCGGTCGTACGACTGGGACCCGGGCCACTACCTGGACGGTGTGCCCGGTTCGGCGGTCAGGGGCGTCGAGGCGCCGCTGTGGACCGAGACGATCGTGACCGGCGCCGACATCGACTACATGGCCTTCCCGCGGCTGCCCGGCGTGGCCGAGCTCGGCTGGTCCCCGGCCGCCACCCACTCCTGGGAGGCCTACAGGGTGCGGCTCGCCGCCCAGGCCCCGCGCTGGGACGCCCTCGGCATCGCCTACTACCGCTCGCCGCAGGTGCCCTGGCCCGCGCACTAGGGTGAGGTGAAACGACGGACGGGCTTCCCCGAGGACCGTACTCGGGGAAGCCCGCCTGCCCGGATCAGAACCCCGCGACGGGATTTTTCAGGGTTCCGACCAGCTGGAGGGCGCCCGACGGGTCCGCCAGGTCCACCATCTGCCGGTTGTCGCGCAGCTGGAGCCGGTTGAGGCAGGACAGCGCGAACTCCGGCGCGAACAGGTCGTACTGCGCGAACTTGTCGGCGAGTTCGGGCGCCGACTGCTGGTACTCACGGGTGACCTCGGCGACCGTCCGCCAGAAGTCGTCCTCCGTCAGGACCCCCTCGGTCGCGAGGTTCGCGGCGAGGAAGCGGAAGAAGCAGTCGAAGACGTCCGTGAAGAGGGAGAGGAGTTTCATCTCCTCCGGGACGTCGACGCGCAGCCGTTCCACCGTCGGCGGCAGCACCGCGTCCGGGTCCATGACCGCGATCTCCTCGGCGATGTCCTTGTAGACCGCCCGCCGTACGACCCCGTCCTCCAGCACCAGGATGACGTTCTCGCCGTGCGGCATGAAGACCAGGTCGTAGGCGTAGAAGCTGTGCAGGAGGGGCGTGAAGTAGGCCCGGAGGTAGCCGCGCAGCCACTCCCGCGCCGGCAGTCCGCTGCGCTCGACCAGCGCGGCCGCGAAGGACGCGCCCTCGTGGTCCACGTGGAGGAGGGAGGCCATGGTCGCCAGGGACTCGCCCTCCCGGAGGGACGGCACCGGGCTCTCCCGCCACAGTGCGGCCAGCATCTTCCGGTATGGCGAGTAGCGGTCGGTCGCCTTCTCGTACTCCAGGTGCCGGTAGCCGACGGCCGCCCGCTCGCGGATGATCGACAGGCCGGTGGACTTGAGCACCGGGTCGTTGTCGATGAGCTGCGCCAGCCAGTCGTTGATGGCCGGGGTGGCCTCCATGTAGGCGGCCGAAAGCCCGCGCATGAAGCCCATGTTGAGGACCGAGAGCGCGGTCTTCACGTAGTGCTTCTCGGGGCTGGAGCTGTTGAAGAAGGTCCGGATGGACTGCTGGGCCAGGTACTCGTCGTCGCCCTCGCCCAGGCAGACGAGGTACCCGCGGGCGACCTCGGCGGCGAAGGTGACGGTGAGCTTGTTCCACCACTGCCAGGGGTGGACCGGGATGAGGAGGTAGTCGGCGGGGTCCAGGCCCCGGTCGCGCAGGACGCCGTCGAAGCGGTCGACGGTCGCCTCGCCCAACTCGTCCCGTACGAAGGACTCGTACTCGATCCCCACCCCCGCCGTGAACGCGGCCCGCGACCGGTGCGCCGCCAGCCACACCAGCCGGACCGGGCTCGCGGTCTCGGGGGCGTACGACAGGTACTCGTGGACGCCGAAGCCGAGCCGCCCGTTGTTGGCGACGAAGCAGGGGTGGCCCTCGGTCATGCCGGTCTCGATCGCCTGGAAGCCGGCGCGGACGAGTTCGGCGACGGGGATCTGCGGCTTGGTGAGCTTGTAGCAGGTGCCGGAGAGGGTGGAGGAGATCTCCTCCAGGTAGACCGGCAGGACCTCGTCGCCGAGCCCCAGGGCCTCCTTCAGCTCGATGAAGAAGTCCAGGGCGGCGAGCGGGAGTTCGGCGCCGTCCCGGGTGCGCGTGATGGACTCGGCGTCCACCTGCCAGTGGTCCAGGGCGCGGCGGACGGCGGTGAAGCGGTAGCGGGTGAGGCCGTCGTCGCTGCGGACGACGTACGACGGCCCGTCCGGCTCCGGGGTGATCAGGCGCTCGTGGGCGAACTCGGCGAGGGCCTTGCGTATGAGCAGGCGGTTGGCCTTCTCCCAGCGCTCGGGGGACAGGTGGGCCACGGAGTCGGCGAGGGTCATACGGCGGCCACCGCCTGCTCGAACCGCTCCCGGGTGCAGTAGCTCAGCAACGCCTTCTTCTCCGGCTTCTGGATCTCCCGTACGGGCACGAACCCGACGGCCTCGTTCAGCGCGTGCACGGCCGTGTTGCCGACGTCCGGCTCGACGACGATCCGGCGGGCCGCCGGGTCCTCGAAGAGGCGGGCCACCACGGCCGTGATGACGGCCTTCGTGAAGCCGTGCACGGGGGTGTCGGTGGCGGGGGTGAGGAAGTGCATCCCGACGTCGCCGGGTTCGGGCTCGTACAGCCCGACCAGTTCCCGGTGGGCCGGGTCGTAGTACTCCATGAGGAAGGCGGGCCCGCCGTCCTCGCCGAGGCCGAGGAGCGCGTGGTGGTGCGCGTCGGCCGCGATCTCCATGTACGCCCGCTCGACGTCCTCCAGCCGGGCGTCCTGCATCATCCAGTAGGCCGCCTTGGGGTGGGTGACCCAGGAGTGGAGGAGTTCGCCGTCCTGCAGCGGGTCCAGCGGCCGGAAGGTGAACGTCGTCGTCATCGTGCTCATACCGCGAACTCCTGGAAGGCGATCGTCTTCTCCACCGGGTAGTACTCGGAGCCGAGCAGCTCGCGGATGATGTACGCGTTCCGGTACGGGCCCATGCCCAGGTCGGGGCTGGTGATGCTGTGGGCGTGGACGCCGGCGTTCTGCAGGAAGACGCCCCGGCCGGTGACGTCGATCGCGTAGTTGCGGGCGATGTCGAAGTTGCCGTGCGTGTCGTAGCGCAGCCGGTCGCGGACGGGCTTCAGGAACTCGGGCTCGGCGTACCTGTAGCCGGTGGCCAGGACCAGGCCCTGGGTCTCGATCTCGTACTCCTTGCCCTGCTCCTCCTGGCGGAGGGAGAGGGTGTACGTGCCGTTGTCGTAGGCGGCCGCGTTCAGGGCGGAGTTGGTCAGCAGCCTGGTCGGCACCGGGCCGCCGAGGTTCTTCTGGTAGAGCAGGTCGAAGATCTCGTTGATCAGGTCGCCGTCGATGCCCTTGAAGAGGCCCTTCTGCTCGGCGGTGAGCCGGTAGCGGGTCGCCTCGGGCAGGGCGTGGTAGTAGTCGATGTACTCGGGGCTGGTCATCTCCAGCGTGAGCTTGGTGTATTCGAGCGGGAAGAAGCGCGGGGAGCGGGTCACCCAGTTCAGGCGGTAGCCGTGCACGTCGATCTCGCCGAGCAGGTCGAGGTAGATCTCGGCGGCGGACTGGCCGCTGCCGACCAGCGTGATCGACTCCTTCGACTGGAGTTCCTGCTTGTGCCGCAGGTAGCGCGAGTTGTGGATGAAGTCGCCGCCCAGCCCCTGGCAGGCCTCGGGGATGTGGGGCGGGGTGCCGGTGCCGAGGACCAGACGGCGCGCGCGGTACGTCTCGCGAGTCTCGCGCGTCTCGCCGACGGCCGCCGTGACGACGTAGACCTCGTCCGTGTCGTCGTACCGGACCTCCGTCACCGTCGTGTTGAAGCGGACGTTGGTCAGCCGGTGCGCGGCCCAGCGGCAGTAGTCGTCGTACTCGACCCGGAGGGGGTAGAAGTTCTCCCGGATGTAGAACGAGTACAGGCGGCCCCTCTCCTTCAGGTAGTTGAGGAAGGAGTACGGCGAGGTGGGGTCGGCGAGGGTGACCAGGTCCGACATGAACGGGGTCTGGAGGTGGGCGCCGTCCAGGAACATCCCGGCGTGCCACTCGAAGTCGGGCTTCGAGTCGAGGAAGACGCCGTCCAGTCCGGCGATCGGCTCGGTCAGGCAGGCGAGGCCGAGGTTGAAGGGCCCGAGCCCGATCCCCACGAAGTCATAGGTCTTGGTCGGGTTGTCAGGACGCGCGGTCAAGGGACTCTCCCAGGTACTGCTCGGCGTGGCCGGCGATCAGGTCGAGGACGGCGGCGATGTCGGCCGCCGTGGTCTCGGGGTTGAGCAGGGTGAACTTCAGGTAGTGGCGGCCGCCGACCTTGGTGCCCGCGACCACGGCGTCGCCGGAGGCGAACAGGGCCTTGCGGGCGTACAGGTTGGCGCGGTCGATCTCGGCCGGGTCGGTGACGGCCGCCGGGATGTAACGGAAGACGAGGGTGGACAGGGACGGCTCGACGACGACGTCGTAGCGCGGGTCGGCCACGAGCAGCTTCCAGCCCTCCGCCGCCAGTTCGCACACCTCGTCGAAGAGTTCGCCGATGCCGTCGGCGCCCATGGTGCGCAGGGTCATCCACAGCTTGAGGGCGTCGAATCGGCGGGTGGTCTGGAGGGACTTGTCGACCTGGTTGGGGATGCGTTCGGTGACCATGCGGCGGGGGTTGAGGTAGTCCGCGTGATATGTGACATGGCACAGGGTCGCGGCGTCCCGGACCAGCACCGCCGACGAACTCACCGGCTGGAAGAAGGACTTGTGGTAGTCCACGGTGACCGAGTCGGCGCGCTCGATGCCGGCGAGCCGGTCCCGGTGCTTCAGGGAGGCGAGCAGCCCGCAGCCGTAGGCCGCGTCGACGTGCATCCACACCCCGTACTGCTCGCACAGCTCGGCGATCTCCGGCAGCGGGTCGATGGAGCCGAAGTCGGTGGTGCCGGCGGTGGCGACGACCGCCATGGGCACCAGGCCGTCCGCCTTGCAGCGCTCCAGCTCGCGGGCGAGGGCGACGGTCTGCATCCGCTTGTCGGCGCCGACGGGGACGGAGACCACCGCGTCCGGGCCGAGGCCGAGCAGTTTCGCCGACTTCTTCACGCTGAAGTGGCTGGCCTCGGAGGCGAAGATCCGCAGGTCGGCGAGTGAAGCAGATCCTTCCCACCCACCCGGCCCCGGCTTGGCCTCCTCCCGCGCCAGCAGCAGCGCCTGGAGGTTGGACTGCGAGCCGCCGGAGGTGAACACGCCGTCGGCCGCGGCACCGAAGCCGATCCGCTCGGCCGTCCAGTCGATCAGTTTCCGCTCGATGAGGGTGCCGCCGGCCGACTGGTCCCAGGTGTCCAGGGAGGAGTTGACGGCGGACAGCACCGCCTCGCCGAGCACCGCCGGGATGACCACCGGGCAGTTGAGGTGGGCGAGGTAGCGGGGGTGATGGAAGTAGACGGCGTCCCGGAGGTAGACGTCCTCCAGCTCGTCCAGGACCGCGGCGGTGTCGTGCAGCGGCCGGTCGAGGTCGATGCCGTCGATGCGCGGGGCGAGGGCGTCGACGGTGACGCCGGTGAACGGACGGTCGGTGGTGGCGAGTTTGGCCGCCACCCGCTCTACTCCTTCGGTCACGGAGCGGCGGTACTGCTCCGCGGTGAGGTCATTGAGCAGGTGCGAGCGCATGAGGGGGGCCTCCGGGACGTTCCGTGCGGGGGAGGGGAGCGATCGGCTCCACTTAGGTTAGCCTAACCTAAGTAACGCGAGTGAAACGCTGCCCCTCCCGTGACAGCCGTCACGTCGACGGCCGTAACCGACGGTTGTGACCAGCGGCCGCAACTACTCGCCGGACTCCCGGAGCTGCTCCTCCGTCAGGCCCTGCCGCCAGTACCCGACGAAGGTGACCCGGCGCCGGTCGATCCCGCGCTCGCCGACGAGGTGCCGGCGCAGCTCCTTCACCCGCCCCGACTCCCCGGCGATCCAGGCGTACGGGCGGCTGTGGGAGGGGAGTCGTGCGGCGCGGATCTCCGCCGTGGCGTCGCGGCCGCCCACCAGCCAGGTGATCTCCGCGTCCGCCGCGGTGGCCACGTCCTGGACGTCCCCGGCGCACGGCACCTCAAGCCAGGCGCGGGCACGGGTGCCGGCGGGCAGCGATTCGAGGACGGCGGTCGCGGCGGGAACGGCCGTCTCGTCGCCCCAGATCACCACGAGGTCGGTGTCCTCGGGCGGCCGGAAACGGATCGCCCGGTTGTCGGCGACCGCCGGCCCGAGCAGGACCACCCGGTCACCGGCGGCGGCCCGCGAAGCCCAGCGGGAGGCGGGCCCGGCCGGGGCGGCGGCCTCCGGCCCGACCCCGTGCAGCACGAAGTCGATGTCGATCTCGTCGGGGTCCCGGCGCAGCGCCCGCAGCGTGTACGACCGCATCACGGCCCGTACGTCGTCCGGGAGTTCACGCCAGCCCTGCCACCATCTGTCGCCCAGCTCGACGGGCACGGCCGGCTCGGTGTGCCCCTCGGCCGGGATGAACAGGGAGAGCGACTGGTCGCGCCCGTGGGAGTGGAAGTGCGCCAGGTCGGCGCCGGCGAAGGTGACCCGGACCAGAGACGGACCGAGCCGCCTCGTCCGTACGACCTGGAGGGAGAAGAAACGGAACGGGGCGGCTACGGCCGTCGTCATATGTGCTCCTGAGATTCAGGAAGTTGTATGGATGTGCGGCGTCCTGCGGGTCGGTCGACCGCGGGTCAGCTGACCTTCTTCGCGGTCTCGATCGCCTTGGCGAGGTTCTCCACCATCGCGACGCACTTGTCGTAGGAGAAGATCGGCTCGGGGGAGCGGGCGATGACCTGGCCGGCCTTGACCGCGGGGAGCTTCTTCCAGGTGGCCTGGGTGATGTCGGCGGGCTGGATGGTCGCCGTACGGTCGTCCATCATGATGATGTCGGCCTTGTACTTGTCGACGTTCTCCCAGCTCAGCGACTCGTACCAGCCGCCGCTCGCCTTCAGTACGGAAGCCGAGGGCTCGACGAAGTTCACGCCGAGGGCCTTGAAGTACTCCAGGTCCACGGAGAGGTTGGAGCCGGAGACGTAGAACAGGTCCTGGGCGGCGGATCCGGCCAGCACCGTGATGTCGGGGTGTGCCTTGGCGGCGGCGCGCAGCCGGGAGGACGCGTCCTCGAACCGCTTCTTCGCGTCGGTCACCTTGCTCGCCGTCATGTCCGCGCCGAGCGACTCCGCAAGGGCCCAGACCCGCTGGAGCGGGACGGTGAGCTGGCGGTCGTAGGCGGAGATGCCGACGCTCGGGGCGAGCTTGGCGATCTTGTCCTTGGACTCGTCCGGGACGTACCAGAGGGTGCCGGCGGCGTCGAAGAGCGTGGTGACGAGGACGTCGGGGGCGAGCGCCGCGTACTTCTCGACGTTGAACTGGCCCCACTCGTTGCCGAGGACGGTCAGCTTGCTGACGTCCATGTCGCCGGCCTGGACGTCGGCCTTGCCGTCCTTGGTCCTGGTCGGGCCGAAGACGCCCTTCACGCTGACGCCGTAGTCGTACAGCGCGGCGGCGACCCCGACGAACGCGACGATGTTCGCCGGGACCTTGTCCAGCTTCACCGTGGTGCCGCGGTCGTCCTTGAACGTCCAGGGGCCGGACTCGGCAGCCGTCGTCTCCTTGCCGGAGGAGCCGCTTTTCGCGTCGTCGTCACCGCAGGCCGCGAGCGCGGCGCCGAGACCGAGGGCGCCGCCGGCGGCGAGGATGCCACGGCGGGTGAGGTGGGCTGCTCTGACGTTGGACATAGGTGTGGCTGCTTTCGGACGTGCGGGAACACCGCCGGACGGGATGGAGATTAGGTTAGCCTAACCTCAGATCTTGTCCAGGTCCGGGCCCTGCGGCTTCCGTCCGGGGGATGGCTCACCGAGGCCAACTCCCGGGTGGGCGGCGCTGGTTGACCCTTGCCGCTCCCGATTCTCACTGTCGGTCGAGACTGTTGCCCCAGAGGGACGCGTCGGTGCTCTTGAGGCTGGGGACGCCGCCGTACGTGCCGCCGTCGGCGGTGACGAGCGGGGCGGAGAGCTGGTCCTCCAGGAGTCCGTCGCGGATCCGCACGATGGTGCTGTCGTGGTCGGTCCTGCCCGGCTTGAACGTCTGCCCGTCGATCGCGGCCTTCAGGTAGCTCAGGGCGTACTTGGCGTAGAGGTCGACCGGCTGGGACACGGTGGCGTCGATGGTGCCGTCCGAGATGTACTTGAGCTCCCTGGGGATGCCGTCGTTGGAGACGACGGACACGTGCTTCGGGTCCCCCGGGCCGACCAGCAGCCCCTGCTGCCTGAGCACGTGGAGCGTGCTGGAGAGGGCGAAGCTGGCCTGCATGTAGATGCCCTTGATGTCCGGGTGGGCGGTCAGGTCGGTCTGGAGCTTCTGCGCGGCGACGTCCTCGTCCCAGTTGGTGACCTCTCCGAACACCTTGATGTCCGGGTAGTTCGCCTTCATGCACGCGTTGAACCCCTCGGTGCGATCACGGCCGTTGATCGACGAGAGGTCGCCCTGGAGCATCACGACCTTGCCCCTGCCGCCCAGCTTGGTGCCCAGGTACCTGCATGCCTTCTCGCCGTAGGCGCGGTTGTCGGCGCGGACCACCATGTAGACCCTGCCCCTGTCGGGGCGGGTGTCGATGGTGACGACCGGGATCTGCGCCGCCTGCAGCTGCGCCAGGATCGGCGCGATGGCGAAGGTGCTCTGCGGGGCCATCGCGATGCCCTCGGCGCCCTTGAGGATGAGTGTCTGCGTGTTGGCGGCGAGCTTGGCGACGTCGTTCTGCGAGTTGGTGGTCCTGAGCGAGAGGCCGAGTTGTTCGGCGTACTCGGGCGTGTACTTGATGTACGCGTTCCAGAAGTCGGTGTCGGAGCGCGGGTAGTCGACGCCGACCAGGGGCTTGCCGTCGCCCGACGTGGCCGTGCCGCCGCAGGCGCCGGCCAGCACGAGTGCGGAGAGGGCGAAAGCGGCGGAGCGGAGGACGGGTCTGGACCTCATCGGTACTTCCTCGCGGTGGTCCCGAAGCGCCTGCCGCCCCCCCGGGCTCACCTGACCGACAGAGACATGTCACCCGGCCGACACGAAGCATCTCATCAGTCAATATACCTGGATCACCTGGGCTATCTGGACTATCCGGACCGCCTGGACGGAATTCCCTTCCGGTTCGGCCCGCGTCCGGCGCCCCCGGCGCCCGGGGAAGTGTCAGGCGCGTCCGTGCGCCTGCTGCGTATGCCGGGACAGTGAGTCGATGACCACGGCGGCGAAGAGCACCCCGCCCGTGATCACCAGCTGGGCGGCGGTGGGCGTGTCGGTGAGGGCCATGCCCGAGGCGATCGACTGGATGACCAGGATGCCGAGCACCGCGCACCAGGTCGTGCCCCGTCCTCCGAACAGGCTGGTGCCGCCGATGACGGCGGCGGCGATGGCGTTGAGCAGCAGGACGCCGGAGCCGGAGTTCTGGCTCACCGACGTGATGCGCGAGGCCAGGAACAGGCCGCCGGCCGCCGCCAGGGTGCCGGAGACCGCGAGCACGGCCGTCTGCACGCCGGTCACGCTGAGGCTGGCGCGGCGGGCTGCCTCGACACTGCTCCCCAGCGCGTAGACCTGCCGCCCGTAGGACGTGCGCCGGAGCACGACGTCCAGGCCTGCCACCGTGGCGAGGAAGATCAGCAGGGCCAGCGGCAGGCCCTGGAACTGGTTCAGCAGATAGGCGGAGCCGAACGCGATCACCGCGACCACTCCGGTGCGCACCGCGACGGTGCGCAGCGGGCGGTGCGGCATGCCGACGGCCCTGCGACGGCGCCTGTTCAGGTAGGAGGTGAGGAAGACCAGGGCGGTGGCGAGTGCCGCCACCGCGTAGGCGACGCCCGCGTCGGTGAAGTAGTAGCTGGTCAGGTGGGCGACGAGCCCGTTCTCGTCGAGGTTGACGGTGCCGCTGGTGCCGAGGATGGCGAGCATCAGGCCGTTCCACGTCAGCAGCCCGGCGAGGGTGACCACGAAGGCCGGTACCCGGGTCCTGGCGATGGAGTATCCCTGGACGGTTCCCGCCACGGTGCCGGTCAGCACGGCGGCGATCAGGGCGAGCCACTCCGGCACGCCGTTGTTGACGTTGAGCACCGCGAAGACCGCGGCGGCGAGCCCGCTGATCGAGCCGACCGACAGGTCGAGTTCACCGAGCAGCAGCACGAAGACGATGCCGACCGCGATGAGGCCCGTGCCCACGATGTCCACGCTGAGGTTGGACAGGTTGCGGGGCGAGAGGAAGGCGGAGTTCAGGCCCTGGAAGATGATCCAGACCGCGGCGAGGACGAGGGAGACGGGAAGGTAGCCGAGCTCGCCGGCGGTCAGCCCGCGCCGTCGGACGGCGAGCCAGCCCGCCACGGCACGGGTGACGGCCCGCCCGGTACTACCGTGACGGGCTTTCGTGGTGGCTGCCGCGGGATCGGTCCGCGTCTCGTCCGGCATGTCACGCATCCCTGTCCCCACTCCCGTCCTCGTGGTGGGCCGGCCGGCGGGGCACGTTGTCCGTGGCGCCCGTGATGGAGGAGATGATCTGCTCCTGGGAGGTGGTGCTCACGTCGAAGAAGCCGTTGTTGCAGCCGAGCCGCAGCACGGCGGCCCGGTCCGCGAGGGCCTTCACGTCGCCCATGTTGTGGCTGATGAGCAGGATCCCCAGGCCGTGGTCGCGGAGACGGTCGACGAGGTCGAGGACCTCGGTGGTCTGCTCGAACCCCAGCGCCGCGGTCGGCTCGTCCAGGAGAAGGACGCGCGGGTCGCCGAGAAGCGAGCGGGCGATGGCGACGGTCTGCCGCTGGCCGCTGGACAGTGACACCAGGGGACCGCGCAGATCGGGGACGCTCCGGGTCAGGCGCTTCAGCAGGTGCGTGCTGCGGAGCTCCATCTCCACCTCGTCGAGGAAGCCGAACCTGCGGATCTCCCGCCCCAGGAAGAGGTTGCCGACGACGTCCAGGTTTCCGCACAGGGCCAGGTCCTGGTAGACGGTGGCGATACCGAGGTCCCGGGCTTCCTGGGGACGCCGGATGTGCACGGGCCGGCCCTCCCACTCGATGCTCCCCTGGTCCGCGGGAGCGACCCCGGAGATCACCTTGACCAGGGTGGACTTGCCGGCTCCGTTGTCGCCGAGCAGGGCAAGCACCTCGCCGGCGTAGATCTCCAGCTCGATGTCCCGGAGGACCTCGACGACGCCGAAGCGCTTGCACACGCCGCGCAGGGCGAGCAAGGGGGGCGGCAAGAGAACCATCTCCTTCCCGGGCCTGGGGCCGGCCGCTCCCGCCTGTCAGGTCAGCCCGGCCTTGCGGCAGTCGCCCGCGAGCGGCGGGGGGCAGAGTTGTTCGAGCGTGTACACGCCGTCCCGCACCAAGGTGCTCTCGATGGTGGCAAGGATCACGGGCACCGGAGTGAGCAGCACGGCCGGAACCTCCGCGCCGCTGCGGGTTTTCACCCGCCTGGTGGCCACCCCGTCGAGGCTCCGGCCACGGGCGGCGGCCACGGCCATGGCGCCGCCGGCAGCGGCCTCGGGCCCGAACGGCTTGTAGACGGTCATGTACTGATCGCCGCTGACGATGCGCCGTACGGCTGCGAGTTCGGCGTCCTGCCCGGTGACAGGGGGCAACGGGGTGACCTTGTCGGCCTTGAGCGCGGCGATGCTGCCGGCGGCGAGGCCGTCGTTGGCGGCGTAGACGCCGTCGATGCTGTCGGCCCCCAGGGCGGAGAGGGCTCCGGACATGTTCCGGTTCGCCGCCTCCGCGGCCCACTGGGGGGTGTCGTACTCCTTGGCGATCGTCACCTTCCCCCGGAGTACGGACAGCGCGCCCTGCTTGAACGACAGCGCGTTGGGGTCGCCGGGGTCGCCGTTCATCATCACGATCCGGCCGCCGTGTGCCCTGGCGCCCATGGCCGTCAGCAGCGCCCTGCCCTGGAGCCGGCCGACCTCCTGGCCGTCGAAGGAGACGTAGCCCGCGATCGGGCCCTCGACGAGGCGGTCGTAGGCGATGACCGGGATGTGCGCGGCAGCTGCCTTTCCGACCGAGGCGCCCATGGCTCTGGCATCGACGGCCGTCAGCACGATGGCATCGACCCCGTCGGCGATCGACGAGTCCATCTGCTCCTGCTGGATGGCCACGTCACCCTTGGCGTTGGCGTGCTCGGTCGAGCAGCCGCCGCACAGCTGCCGGATCCGCTGCTCCAGCAGGGGTTTGTCCTGTGTCTCCCAGCGGGCTGTGGTGGAGTCCGGCAGCAGCACGCTGATCTTCCGTGCGTTCCCTGCGCCGGAGGTGCTCCCGGAGCCCGGTCCGCAGGCGGTGACGGACCCGACCGCCGAGACCGCGGCCAGGGCGAGGGCGACGTCCCGAACGCGGGCTTTCATGCGCGAGACCTCCCTCCGCCCGGGAGCGCCGCGGCTGCAACCGCGGCACGGCAGCGTGGCCGGCGAGGGCGGAGCAGGCGGGGCGGGATTCCGGCCGGTGCAGCCAGGGCGGGGCGGGGTTCCGGCCGGTGCCCGCCCGGAGCAGGCGAAAGCCGCACGACGACCACCTCGCCAGTCTGGCACCGGCCCTGGTGAACCGCGAACGCGGTGTCACGCGGCCGAACCGGCACCATCCTGTCTGTTTCGTCCCTCCATGTGCCCTCTGTGCGACTCTGGTATGGGGAGTCACCAGCGGTAGCGGCACCCCGGCACGGACGGGAGGCGGATGCGGAGATGCCTCACCACGGCAGTGCCGGGGCCGGACTCTCGCAGCCGGGAGCGGCCGGGGCCGGCGTCGCGGACACCGGCGCACCACCGGGGCCGCAGACCGTGAGCGTCCGCGCCCTGACGTTCGCCGGAGCGGCGTCGGCGGTGCTCTATGTGCCCGACGCGGGTTCCGACGACCTCCGGACGGTGGACACGGCCGGACGCGCCCCTGCCGAGTACGGGCTGCCGGAGCGCCTGGCCCTGTCCGGCGGCTCGCCCGCGGCCCGCGCCTTCCACGCCGCCCACCCCGTATGGCTGACCCCCGCGGCACTCGCCTCCTGCCCCGAGGGACGCCCGGCGCCGCCGCGAGCCCGGACCTCGCTCGGGGCGTTGCCCCTGGGCGCCGAGGGCGGACGGCTCGGCTGCCTCGTCGTCGTGGGCGCAGGCGAGAACGGCTTCGAAGCCGGGCAGCGGCGCTTCCTGGAGCGCTACGCGGACGCGGTCGCCGCCGTGCTGGAGGCCGGGGCCGCAGAAGGGCCGGCGCCGGCCCTCCTGAGTTCCGCACTGCGCCGGATGCGCGTCGGCTCCTTCGTCCTGGTGCCGGAAACCGGCGTGCTGGACGCGGACGAGACGCTGCGCGAACTGGTCGGCCTCGGGCCGGGCGACTCCGACGGCGGGGCGGACTCCCTGCTCGCGCACGCCCTGCCGGAAGACGTGCACTTGCTGATGCCGGTGCTGGAGCCGTCCGCCGGCACGTCCGGCCGACGGGAACTGGACTTCCGCGTCCGGTGCCCCACCGGGGGGACGCGCTGGCTGAGCCTGAGCTGCCGCGTGGTGGCGGGTGCGGACGACCGGCCGGAGCAGGTGCTGGGTGTGGTGACGGCGATCCCGGTCCCGCACCGCGGCGCCGACGACGTCTCCCGCGTCCAGTGGCTGACCGCGGCACTCGACGAGGCCACCACCGTGCGCGACGTCAGCCACGTGGTGGTCACCGCCCTGCACGCATCCCTGGGCGCCGACCGGGTGGCGCTCGCCGAACTGCGGCACGAACGGCTCCAGGTCACCGGGCTCGACCCGCCGCAGCCCGCCGACTGGCCGCGGACCTGGCGTCTCCAGTGGCGTTCCGAGTGGCCCGACACACCCCTCGGCGCCCTGCCCACCCTGCGGACGGCTCTGCGGGACGGACGCATGCACCTGTGGCCGGCGGGCACCGCCTTCGAACCGGGACTCGACGGCATCGGCCCCGGAGGCCTCGCCGTCCTGCCGCTGCCCGCCAAGGGCGGGGCCGCCGGCGTGTGCCTGATCGGCTGGGACCGGCCGCACGAGTTCGCCCCCAGGGAACGTCCACTGCTGACCGCGACCGCCGCCCTGGCCGGTCAGGCCCTCACCCGCGCCCACGCCCACGACGCCGAGCAGGAACTCGCGACGATGCTGCAGCGCAGCCTGCTGCCGCGACGCCTGCCCGAGCTTCCCGGCGGGATCGCCGTCGCCCGCTACCTGCCCGCCCGGCGAGGACTGCAGGTGGGCGGCGACTGGTACGACGTGATCGCCCTCTCCGAGGACCGGGTGGCGCTGGTCATCGGCGACGTGCAGGGCCACAGCGCCGCGGCCGCGACGGTCATGGGACAGATGCGCACCGCGGTCAGGGCGTACGCGGTGGAGGGCCATCCGCCCGACGTGGTCGTCTCGCACGCCAACCGCCTCCTCGTCGGCATGGAGACGGACGTGTTCGCCACCTGCTGCTACGCCGAACTGGACATGGACGAGGGCGACATCCTGTTCGTCCGGGCCGGGCACGTCGCACCGCTGCTGCGCCATCCCGACGGCAGCACCGAGGAGGTCGAGGTCGAGGGCGGCCTTCCGCTGGGCATCTCCATGGAGGCGGACTTCCCGATGACCGCGGTGGCACTGGCACCCGGGATGATGCTGGCCCTGGTCACCGACGGGCTGATCGAGGCCGCCGATCTCTCCATGGACGAGGGCATGCGCCGCGCACGCGCCACCCTCGCCACGGCCGACCCGTCCGATCCCGGGCGGGTGGCCGACGACCTGCTGGGCGACTACGGCCGCCGCGACGACGACGTGGCGCTGTTGCTGCTGCGCTACGACGGCATGAAGACCCGGCCGATCCGGTCGGGCTGGGTGGTGTGGCGGCTGCCCGACGCCGTCATGCACGCCCGCCGCTTCACCGCACGCACGCTGCGCCGCTGGAAGGTCGAGGCGGCCACCGATCCGGTGCTGCTGGTGGTGTCCGAACTCGTCACCAACGCGCTGATGCACACCCAGGGCGCGGTCCGTCTCGAACTGGTGCTCCGCGGGGACCGGGTACGCGTCTGCGTGAGCGACTCCTCCCCGCGGGCGCCCGCCAAGCCCGTGATCGTGGACTGGGAGTCGACCGGCGGCCGGGGCCTGCTCCTGGTCGAGGCGGTGTCGGAGTCCTTCGGCACGGTGCCGGTGGCCGGCGGCAAGCAGGTGTGCAGCGAGATAGCGGTACCGGGCCGTGAACCGGCCGCTGCGGGCGCGGCGCCGGGCACCGAGGACGGGGGCCGACCATGACGTTCCGCAGCCCACGCATGACGTCCCGTACGCGGTGTGCCGTCGGCGCGCTCGTCGCGGGCCTGCTGACCGTGCCGTCGGCCGCCTGCAGCGGAGGCGGAACGACCACCACGGACAGCTTCACCGTCGGCCTGCTGCTGCCGAGCCGGGCGGTGCCGCGCTGGGAGCACTCCGACAAGCCGCTGATCGAGCAACGGGTGAAACAGCTCTGCCCGCACTGCCACGTCGTCTACGCCAACGCCAACGACGACTCGACGGTCCAGCGGCAGCAGATGATCGCCATGATCACCAAGGGGGTCAGGGTCCTCATCCTCGGCACCACCGACAACCGGGCGCTGCGCTCCACCGTCCAGGAGGCGCACAACGCGGGCGTCCCCGTCGTCGCCTACGACAGGCTCGCCGAGGGGCCGGTCTCGGGCTACGTCAGCTTCGACGGCGCCAAGGTCGGAACGCTGCAGGGCCAGGCGCTCCTCAAGGCCATGCACGCCCCGGCCGGGGGCGGGACCACCGTCGTCATGATGAACGGCGACCCCACCAGCCCCAACGCCGCCTGGTACAAGGAGGGCGCGCTGTCCGTCCTGCAGGGCAAGGTGCGGATCGGCCGTTCCTACGACACCCCGGGCTGGAGCACGGACAACGCGAACGCCAACATGTCCGCCGCCATCTCGGCGCTGGGCCTGGGCCGGATCGACGGCGTCCTGGCCGCCAACGACGCCATGGCCGCAGGCGTCATCTCCGCGTTCAAGACCGCCCACGTCAGGCGCCTTCCACCGGTCACCGGCCAGGACGCCGACCTCGACGCGGTGCGGCGCATCATCGACGGTCAGCAGTCCATGACGGTGTACAAGTCCTTCCGCGCGGAAGCAGAGACAGCCGTCGCCATGGCCGTCGCCCTGGGCCGCGGCGAGAAGCTCCACACCATCGCCACGACGACGACCGACAGCCCCACCACCCACGGCATCCCGTCCGTGCTCCTCACCCCGGTATCCGTGACAACCGCCAACATCGAGCAGACCCTCGTCAAGGACGGCGTGTACACCGTCGCCCAGATCTGCACACCGCGGCTGCGGGGGGCTTGCGAGAAGGCGGGGCTGACTCCTTAGCCGCGGGGCCGCTGCCCGGCGCGTCATCGGATGCACCGGGCCTGGGGGGCCTGGGGGGCGGCCTCAGCTGGTGAAGGTGAAGTACTTCCAGGAGCCGTGCGTGGTCGAGTTCACGGTGTCGTTCGAGGAGTTGTCGATGTAGGACGACCGCACGCGCATCGAGTAGCCGGTCTGGTGCGTGCCGCCCAGTGTCACCACCGACTTGCCCGTGGAGCCGAGCTTGAAGTAGTCGTACCCCGCCGACCGCCAGGCTCCGGCGGAGTAGATCTGGAACTCCAGCTTCTGCGCGCGGCCGGGGTAGGCCGTCATCGTGGTCGTGAGAAGCGGGTCGGTCTTCTTCCGGAAGTAGTACTCGGTGTGCCCGCCGACCTTGGCCGTCCTGTAGTAGCGGCTCAGGCTCAGCGACACCTTGACCTTCGCGCCCACCCGGCTCGTGGCCGTCTTCGGGGCGGTCCGCGCGTCGCCGGAGAAGGACGCGCTCACCGTGGTGTCGCGCTTCAGGGGCAGGGTGACCGACAGGTTGCCCGCGCTGTTGACCGTGCCGGTCTTGACCAGGTACTTGCCCTTGCCGTCGCCCGCGGTGTCCGCGTAGAGCGAGAGCGCCCGGTTCTTGTACGTCGTGCCGAGGTGGGCGGTGAACGTCACGTCACTGGCGTAGTCGTAGACGGCGCCGTTCCTGTTCACGGTCAGGGCCGGCGCGTTCCGGGAGACCTCGACCGTGTCGGAGGCGGTGGCGGCCGTGCGATCGGCGTCGCCGGCATAGGAGACCTTGTACGTGACCTTGCTGCCCGCGGGCGGGACGTCGGTGAAGGAGAAGGTCCCGTCCGCCTTCACCGTCGCGGCGGGGAGTGCCTTGCCGTTCGGGGACTCCAGGTCCGTCCGGGTCACCGCGACGGTGGTCCCCGCGGGCAGCCCGAGCGTGTTCGCGACCTTGCCGGACACGGTCAGCGACCTGGCTCGGGCGGCGGTCGCCGGGGCGTTCACCGTGACGGTGGTGACGGCCTTGCCGGGGTCGGTGACGACGCGCAGGCTGTACTTGCCGGAGAGACCGTGCGTGACCGCGAAGAGCCGGCTGCTGTCGGGTGCGAAGGCGAGGTCGCCGTGGTCGAGGAGGGCCTCTTGGGCGACTCCACCCCGTTCGTCGGTGAAGTTGGCGGTCCGCCTCGGGGTCGTGCCGCCCGGCTCGTAGACGGACACATGGGGGGTGAAGCTGGCGTAGGTGTCCGTGCCCACCGCGACGAGACCGTCCGGCGCGACATCCACCGACCGCTGTGCCCAGTAGCCGCTCGGATACCTGATGGTCTGCGACAGGTCCGAGGTCCGGAAGACCTGCTGGTAGTCGCCTGCCGTGCTGGCCACCACGAGTTCCGTGCCGTCCGGGGTGAGCGCCAGGTCCTCCGCGGTGTTGCCGATGGCGGCGTCCTGCCCGCCGAGGAACGCGGTCCGGTCGGCCGTGCCGGACGACACGTCGTAGATGCCGAGGGTGAAGTAGTACTGGCGCGAGCCGGCCGCCAGGGTGTCGGGAGCGCCGGGTGCCGAGTCCAGCAGGGGAGCGTCCTGCCACGTCCCCTCGGCCTCCTGGGCGAGGGAAACCTGCGGCTGCCCGCCGGACAGGTCGAGAGAGCCGATGTTGCCGTGGCCGGCGCTGCCGTAGCCGAACCAGAGTCTGCCGCCGGCGAGCGCCAGGTGCTGCGGATCCGTGCCGTCACCCGTCGCGTACCGCCCGGCCTCGGTGAGCGTCGCCGTGTCGACGGCCACGATCTCGTCGGCTCCCGGCACGGCGACGTAGACCGTTGCCGAGTCGGCGGAGAGCTCCAGGCCGTCGGCCTGCGGCAGCGAGGTGATCGTCCCGATGACGGTGCCGTCGTAGTCGGTGGCGACGACCTTGCCTCCCGACGGGTCACTGATGAAGACCCGCTGGTGAACGCCGTCCACGATGATGTCGCCGCTGGACGTGATGGGCAGCGCGGCACTGCTGTCGGCGACAGCGGAGCCCGCCGCCGACCCGATCAGGGCGACAGAACCGAGAGTGACCGCGAGCGCTGTCACGACCGAAATGCTGCGCACACGCACAGTGATGCAACCCCCACTAGGAAGACAGGACGCCCACAAGACCCCTGAAGCCCCTTCAGGGTTGTACGGCACACCTGCGCAGGTTTCCGCAGGTCCGACGGGATGCCGCCCAGATGCCGGGCACCTTTTCTGGCAGGCGCGCACTCGGCTCGCTGCGATCGAGGTCGAGCGGGTCGTGGATCGCGACCGGCCGTGGGTGTCCGAAGCACTCGTCAGGCATGCGGCCGACGACGTCCAGCGACGGCACTCAACGGCTGCTGAACTACCCGACCTGGCCACGCTCGCGCCCGGCCCGGCGCCACCGCTCCACCGACCGCTCGCTCACCCGCAGTGCGACGGCGACCTCCCGGTTCTTCTCCCCGGCCTCGAAGCGGACGACAGCCTGCAACCGGATCCACTGGCGCGCGGCCCGCTCGGTATCGGTCAGCCCACCACCCTGTGCGTATCTCACTCCCCAGGACCCAGCGGCGTCAGCAGCCGCTGTCAGACGAACCCTCCCGACATCACTCGATCAAGTTCAGTAGCCGGAATCCCTGCGCTCCGGGAGAACGGCCGCGGGGGCGCTGCGGAGGTGTCCGGTCGGCATGGCCGATGCCCGGTGCCCGAGCTGTTCCGCTGACCTCCAGGCACTGTCGTTGAGAGGCTGGGGGCATGCTGCTGCCGCCAACGCACGGGAAGACCGAACTCATCGAGGTCGTCCGCATCACCGACCCCGTCAGGCACCTCGGTTCGGAGGACCTGGCCGGTGACATTGCCGCGATCTGGGAGGGAGACCAAGCCCGGCAGGCCCTGTCCCTGATCGCCGGTCTGCCGGGAAGCGAGCCGTACCGCTGCTTCCTCCCGGGCTGGGGAATCCGGGCGCACAGCTCCACCGACCAGCTCTTCGAGATCGCCTTCTGCTTCCGCTGTCACGGTGCCCGCGTCTGGGGGCCGGGTCTTCCTGTCGAGCAACAAGGCCAGACCTTCGACGCGGAGAGCCCTGCTGCACTGGAGCTGCTCCGCCGATTCCGCTCCTGCCTGCCGGACTGAGGAACGGTCCCGGCGGGTTCGGGACGCAGACGAGGAGGCCGCCGGGCAGGCTCACTTCTCCTGGCGGCCCCCGACCGGGAACAGCATGCAGCTGCTCGTGGCGTGGGCCAGCAACCGGTCCTCGGAGTCGCGGAGTTCCGCCTGGGCGAGGGCGGTGCGCCGGCCGCTGTTGAGGACGGTGCCGATGGCGCGGATCTTGCCGGTGTCGACGGTGATCGGGCGCAGGAACTTCAGGGTCAGGTCGATCGAGGTGTACCCGGTGCCCTGGGGCAGTACGGACTGCACCGCGCAGCCGGCCGCCGAGTCGAGGAGCGTGGCGTAGACGCCGCCGTGGACGCTGCCTATCGGGTTGTAGTGCTCCTCGCCCGGCACCATGGCGAAGACCGCCCGGCCGTACTCGGCCTCCTCCAGGGCGAAACCCAGGGTGGCGGCGATCGGCGGGGCGGGCAGGCGCCCGGCCAGGATCTCGCGGAGGAAGTCGAGGCCGCTGTGGTGCGGGACGGCCCCGGCGGAGACGGTGGGGTCTCCCCAGCTGAACGTACGTGACCTGGACGTCTGTCCGGGCTGGAAGTCGAGCGTCAAGACAACTCCTCGTGGTGGGTGATCGCGGACGCCGTGGTCGTCCTGCCGGGTGTCTCAGCCGTCGCCGTCGCCGTCGCCGTCGCCGTCGGTTCCGGGGCCGTCCGGGCCGTCCGGGCCGACTCGGATGAGGCCCGGGCCCGCGTCGACGAACGACTCGCCGCGTCGCACGTCGTGGCCGTCGTCGCAGCGCAGCACCGCGTGCACTGCCGCGCCGCAGTCCCGGTGGCGTACGACCACCGGGGGCCCCTGTTCGTCCGCGGCCCAGGTGTCGCCCCACTGCCGCAACGCCGTGAGGACGGGCAGGAAGTCCCGTCCCTTGTCGGTCAGCCGGTAGGCGTACCGGGTCCGCTGGCCGGGTTCCTGGTACGGCACGCGTTCCAGGAGTCCGGCGGCCGTCAGTTCCTTCAGGCGTGCCGCGGCGGCGGGTTCGCCGATGCCCACCCGCCTGGCGAAGTCGTCGAAGCGACGGGTGCCGAAGAACGCCTCGCGCATGATCAGCATCGCCGTCCTGTTGCCGGCGATCTCCAGAGTCCGGGCGACGGAGCAGTTGGCCATGGACCAGGCGTCCCGTTCCTGCACCAGATCCGTCATCTCTCCGCCCTCCGCATCTCTCCACCCCCACCTGACTTGCCTCAAGTGAAGCCAGCCTATAGCGTCGCCGCTGACTTCTGCAATCGTAAGTCAGCTCGGGTCCCCGGGGGCGCGCTGCCGCCCGCTGCCCGCAGCTCGGCCGAGACGAGGACACGATGGCTTCCACCCCCACCCCCGCACCGGGTCGGCTCAAGCGGACCGACCGGCAACCGGGCGACCGGCTCCCCTCCCGCTCCGACCAGCCCTCCCGGCGCGCGGCGGCCGTCACCCTCGTCGCGATGTGCCTGGGGGCGATGACGACCTTCCTGCTGATCACCGCATCGGTGTCGGCCCTCTCGGCCATCCAGGACGACCTGCACGTCTCCCCGACCGGCCTGGTCTGGATCCCCTCCGCGTACACCCTGCTCGTGGCCAGCCTGGTGATGTCCGCGGGCACCATCGGCAAACTCTACGGCCGCAAGCGCGCCTTCCTCGCCGGCGCCGCGGTCATGATCGTCGGGTCGCTCACCGTCTTCGCGGCCGGTTCGACCGGGGGCGTCATCGCCGGTCAGCTCGTCTCCGGCCTCGGCGGCGC
Organism: Streptomyces sp. NPDC008092; assembly: GCF_042957285.1. Taxonomy (NCBI): domain Bacteria; kingdom Bacillati; phylum Actinomycetota; class Actinomycetes; order Kitasatosporales; family Streptomycetaceae; genus Streptomyces; species Streptomyces sp. NPDC008092. The sequence continues at coordinate 554,251 of NZ_JBIBHY010000004.1, read as the reverse complement.
CCTCATCCTGCCCAACAGCCTGGCCATCCTGGGGGCCGCCTTCCCGGACCCGCACCGGCGCACCGAGGTCGTCACCGCCTGGGCGGCCGCCTCCGGCATCGGACTCGCCGCGGGGCCGCTGATCGCGGGCACCCTGCTGGACCACTTCCACTGGAACACCGTCTTCCTGTCGACCGCCGCCCTCGCGGTCGTCACCATGGCCGCCGCCGGCTTCGTCGCCGAGTCGCGCGGCCCCGCCGGCAAGCTGGACATCCCGGGCCAGGTGCTGGCCGCCCTCGGCATAGCCGCCCTCGTCTACGCCCTCATCGAATGCGGGCACGACGGCTACACCAGCCCCCGGATCCTGGTCGCCTGGGTCCTCGCGGCCGCGGCGCTGGGCGGGTTCGTCCTCGTCGAGCGGACCGCCCGCACCCCCATGCTGGACATGAGCCTGTTCCGGTCGCCGTCGTTCAGCGCCGTCATGTTCGTCGCGGCCGTCTCGCTGTTCGGCTTCACCGGGGTGGCCATCCTCTCGGTGCTCTTCTACGAGCGGGTCCAGCGGCTCTCCGCCCTGGACGTGGGCTGGCGGCTGCTGGCCTTCTTCGGCGTCTACGTCGTCGTCGCCTACGCGACCGGACGCGTGATCCGCCGTACCGGCTTCAAGCTCCCGCTCACCCTGGGCTTCCTCGTCGGGGCCGCCGCCACGGCCGGGTTCACCACGGTGGATCCGACCACCCCCTACGCCCGGGTGTGGTGGCTGTACGTGCTCTTCGGCGCCGCCTCCGGGATGGTGGCCGCGCCGAGCACGGCCGCCGCCCTGGTCAGCGTCTCCCACGAACACGCCGGCATGGCCTCCGGAGCCGTCAACGCCTTCCGGCAGATCGGGTCGGTCACCGGCTCCGCCCTGCTCGGCGCCCTGCTCGCGAGCCGGCTCCAGTCCCGGCTGCCCGACCGGCTCGACGCGCACCACGTCCCCCGGGCCGCCTGGCCGGCCGTCGAGCACGCCGTCTCCACGGGCACCGGCGGCCACGGGGCGACCCCGCCGAACGTGACCGCCGCGGTCGGCGACGCCTTCACCTCCGGCGTCCACGCCGGCATGACCGTCGTCGCCGTGTTCCTGTGCGCGGCCCTGGTCTCGGCCCTGCTGGTACGCAACCGGCCGCACCACATCACCACGACGGCGAGCTGACGCCACATCAATACCACCGCGACGGCGAGCTGACGCTGCACCACATCACCGCGACGGCGAGCTGACGCTGCACCACATCACCGCGACGGCGAGCTGACGCTGCATCAACACCAACACCAACACCACCGCGAACCGATGCGCCGCCCGGCAGGAAGCCCGTGGCCGCGGAAGCCGTCCGCCGGACTCAGCTCACCAGCCCCAACTCCCGCGCGATCAGCATCCGCTGCACCTCGCTCGTGCCCTCGCCGATCTCCAGGATCTTGGAGTCGCGCCACATCCGGGCCACCGGGTACTCGTTCATGAAGCCGTAGCCGCCGTGGACCTGGGTGGCGTCGCGGGCGTTGTCGACGGCGACAGTGGAGGAGTAGAGCTTGGCGAGGGCCGCCTCCTTCTTGAAGGGCTCGCCTGCGACCAGGCGGGAGGCCGCGTCGCGCCAGGCGAGGCGGGCGGTGTGGGCCTTCATCTCCATGTCGGCGATCTTGAACTGGATGGCCTGGTTGGCGCCGATCGGGCGGCCGAAGGCGTGCCGTTCCTTCGCGTACTTCACCGACTCGTCGACGCAGCCCTGGGCCAGGCCGGTCGCGAGGGCCGCGATGGCGATGCGGCCCTCGTCGAGGATGCGGAGGAACTGGGCGTAGCCGCGGCCCTCCTCACCGAGCAGGTTGGCGGCCGGGACCCGGACGTCGGCGAAGGACAGCTCGCGGGTGTCGGAGGCGTTCCAGCCGACCTTGGAGTAGGGGGCGGCGACCGTGAAGCCGGGGGTGCCGGACGGGACGATGATCGAGGAGATCAGCGGCTTGCCGTCGGGCTTGCGGCCGGTCACCGCGGTGACGGTGACCAGACCCGTGATGTCCGTCCCGGAGTTGGTGATGAAGCACTTGCTGCCGTTGATCACCCACTCGTCGGTGGCAGGGTCGAGCCGGGCCGTCGTACGCGTGGCGCCCGCGTCGCTGCCGCCGTCCGGCTCCGTCAGCCCGAAGGCGCCCAGGAGCTCGCCGGAGCAGAGGCGCGGGAGCCATTCGCGCTTCTGGTCGTCCGTGCCGAAGAGGTGGATCGGCATCGCGCCCAGGGAGACTCCGGCTTCGAGGGTGATGGCGACCGAGGAGTCCACTCGGGCCAGTTCCTCCAGGGCGATGCCGAGCGCGAGGTAGTCGCCGCCCATGCCGCCGTACTCCTCGGGGAACGGCAGTCCGAACAGGCCCATGCGGCCCATCTCGCGGACGATCTCGTACGGGAACTCGTGCCGTTCGTAGAAGTCGCCGATCTTCGGCGCCACGACGTCGTGCGCGAACTCCTCCACCGTGCGGCGGAGTTCTTCCAGTTCGGGGGAGAGGCGGTGGTCCATGGTCGTCACTCCTGGTGGGAGAGGGCGCGGACGGTACGGGACGGGCTGGGTCGGCCCAGTTGTTCGGCCATCCACACGCTGGTGGCGGTGAGTTTGCCGAGGTCTACTCCGGTCTCGATACCGAGGCCCCGGAGCATCCAGACCAGGTCCTCGGTGGCGAGGTTGCCGGTGGCGGACTTGGCGTACGGGCAGCCGCCGAGCCCGCCGGCGGACGCGTCGATCGTCGTCACGCCGTGTTCCAGGGCCGCGTAGGTGTTGGCGAGCGCCTGGCCGTAGGTGTCGTGGAAGTGCACGCCGATGACGTTCGTCGGCACGCCCTCCTCGTTGAGCAGGGAGAGCAGTTCGAGGACGTGGCCCGGGGTGGCGACCCCGATGGTGTCGCCGAGGCTCAGCTCGTCGCAGCCCATGTCGCGCAGCGCCTTGCAGACCCGGACCACCTGGTGGAAGGGCACCGCGCCTTCCCAGGGGTCGCCGAAGCACATCGAGACGTAGCCGCGGACGTGCACGTCGGCGTCCTTCGCCTGCCGGACGACCGGGTCGAAGACGGCCAGGGACTCGTCCAGCGAGCGGTTGAGGTTGGCCTTGGCGAAGGACTCGGTGGCGCTGGCGAAGACGGCGACCCGGCGGGCGCCCAGGGCCAGGGCCCGGTCCAGGCCGCGCTGGTTGGGGACGAGGACCGGGAGGGCGACGCCACGGAGATCGGCGAGCTGCGGGAACAGGTCCTCCGCGTCGGCCAGTTGGGGCACCCACTTCGGGTGCACGAAGCTGGTCGCCTCGATCGTCGTCAGACCGGCGTCGGCCAGGCGGTGCACGAACTCCGCCTTCACCGACGTCGGTACGGCCGTCTTCTCGTTCTGTAGGCCGTCGCGGGCGCCGACCTCGTGGATGCGGACGCGGGCGGGGAGGTCGGTGGCCGGTACGACCATGGGGAGGGCGCTCTCGGGGGTGGTCATGCCGTCTCCTCCTCGTGCGGGGCGATCACGGCCAGCACCTGGTCCATGGCGACCGTGGCACCGGGCTGCACGTCGAGTTCGGCGACCGTGCCGGCGTGCGGGGCGGCGATGACGTGCTCCATCTTCATCGCCTCCACCACCAGCAGGCTCTGCCCGGCGGTGACCTCGTCGCCGACGGCGACCTTCACGACGGTCACCGTGCCGGGCATGGGCGCGGTGAGGGAGTCGGCGCCGGCGTGCGCGGTGCGGTTCAGCGAGGCGGCGACCGGGTCGTGGTCGCGGACCTGCCAGGCGTCGCCGTCCCGGCCGAGCCAGTCGGCGGTGTGGCGGAAGGTGTGGCGGACGCCGTCCAGCGTCACCGACACGCGGTCGGCGGTGACGGTGTGCGTGCCGCGCGGGACGTACTCCACCGGGTCCTGCACCCGGAGGTGGAAGCCGACGGGCCTGGGAACACCGCCGATGCGCCAGCCGCTGGGCACGGAGAAGGGGTCCGTCCAGCGCCCGTCCGCCGCGGCCGGCGTCAGCGCCTCCAGCCGTACGGCCGCCGCCGCCTCGTACACCTCGTCCGGTACGTCCGTGGCGACCAGGCCGTCCACCACCCGCTCGACCAGGCCCGTGTCCAACTCGCCCGCCACCACCGCCGGATGGGCGAGCAGCCGGCGCAGGAACCCGGCGTTGGTCTGCACGCCCAGCGTGACCGTCTCCGCGAGCGCCGCGCGCAGCTTCCTGAGCGCGCTCTCCCGGTCCGGGCCGTACGCGATCACCTTGGACAGCATCGGGTCGTACAGGCTGCCGACCTCGGAGCCCTCGCTGAGCCCGGAGTCGGTGCGGACGCCGTCCCCGGCGGGCTCGTGCAGCAGCAGCACCGTGCCGCCGGTGGGCAGGAAGCCGCGCGCGGGGTCCTCGGCGCAGATCCGGGCCTCGACCGCGTGCCCGGTGAGCGTGATGTCGCCCTGCGCGAAGGGCAGTTGTTCGCCCGCCGCCACCCGCAACTGCCACTCCACCAGGTCGAGGCCGGTCACCAGCTCGGTGACCGGGTGCTCCACCTGGAGGCGGGTGTTCATCTCCATGAAGTAGTACGACGAAGGGTCGCCGCCCGGCACGATGAACTCCACCGTGCCCGCGCCGACGTACCCGCACGAGCGCGCCGCCTGTACCGCGGCCTCGCCCATCGCCGCCCGGGTCGCCTCGTCGAGCAGGACCGACGGCGCCTCCTCGATCACCTTCTGGTGCCGGCGCTGGAGCGAGCACTCGCGCTCGCCGAGGTGGACGACGTTGCCGTGGCCGTCGGCCAGGACCTGGATCTCGATGTGCCGGGGGCGGTCGATCCACCGCTCGACGAGGAGGGTGTCGTCGCCGAAGGAGGCGCGGGCCTCGCGGCGGGCGGCCGCGATCTCCTCGTCCAGGAGGGTCAGGTCGCGCACCAGCCGCATGCCCTTGCCGCCGCCGCCGGCGGAGGGCTTGAGGAGCACGGGGGCGCCCAGTTCGCGTGCCGCGTCGGCCAGTTCGGGGTCACGGCCGCCGGGCACCACCGGCACTCCGGCCGCCGCCACCGTCTCCTTGGCCCGGATCTTGTCGCCCATCAGCGCGATCGCGTCCGCGGGCGGGCCGATGAAGGCCAGCCCGGCCTCCTCGCACGCCCGCGCGAAGGCGGCGTTCTCGGCGAGGAAGCCGTACCCGGGGTGGACCGCCTGGGCACCGCTCACCGCGGCCGCCGCCAGCAGCCGCGCCACGGACAGATAGCTCTCGCCCGCCGGCGCCGGACCGATCCGGACCGCCGTGTCGGCCTCCCGGACATGCCGGGCGTCGGCGTCGGCGTCGGAGTACACGGCCACCGAGCGGACGCCCAGCGAGCGCAGCGTACGGATGACCCGGACGGCGATCTCGCCCCGGTTGGCCACGAGTACGGTGTCGAACACGAGTCCCCTCCTCACATCCGGAAGACGCCGAACTGGGGGTCACCCAGCGGCGCGTTGCCACAGGCCGTCAGGGCCAGTCCCAGCACCTGCCGGGTGTCGAGCGGGTCGATGACCCCGTCGTCCCAGAGGCGGGCGGTCGCGTAGTAGGCGTTGCCCTGGCGCTCGTACTGGGCGCGGACGGGCGCCTTGAAGGCCTCTTCCTCGTCGGCGGGCCACGACTCGCCCCGCGCCTCCAGCTGGTCCCGTTTGACCGTGGCCAGCACGCTGGCGGCCTGCTCGCCGCCCATCACCGAGATCTTGGCGTTGGGCCACATCCACAGGAAGCGGGGGGAGTAGGCCCTGCCGCACATGGAGTAGTTGCCCGCGCCGTACGAACCGCCGACGACGACGGTCAGCTTCGGCACCCGTGTGCAGGCCACCGCCGTGACCATCTTCGCGCCGTGCTTGGCGATGCCGCCGGCCTCGTAGTCCTTGCCGACCATGAAGCCGGAGATGTTCTGCAGGAAGACCAGCGGGATGCCGCGCTGGTCGCACAGCTCGATGAAGTGGGCGCCCTTCTGGGCGGACTCGGAGAAGAGGATGCCGTTGTTGGCGACGATGCCGACCGGGTGGCCGTGGATCCGGGCGAAGCCGGTGACCAGGGTCTGCCCGAACTCGCTCTTGAACTCCGCGAAGCGCGAACCGTCGACGACCCGGGCGATGATCTCGCGGACGTCGTAGGGGGTGCGGGAGTCGACGGGGACGGCGCCGTAGAGGCCGTACGGGTCGGCCTTGGGCTCGGCGGCCGGGGTGACCTCCCAGGGCAGGGAGCGCCGGGCGGGGAGGGTGGCGACGATGTTCCGGACGATCCTGAGGGCGTGCGCGTCGTCCTCGGCGAGGTGGTCGGTGACACCGGAGACCCGGGAGTGGACCTCGCCGCCGCCCAGCTCCTCGGCGGTGACGACCTCGCCGGTGGCGGCCTTCACCAGCGGGGGGCCGCCGAGGAAGATCGTCCCCTGGTTCCGGACGATGACCGCCTCGTCGCTCATCGCCGGGACGTACGCGCCGCCCGCGGTGCACGAGCCGAGGACGGCGGCGATCTGCGGGATCCCCGCCCCCGACATCCGGGCCTGGTTGTAGAAGATCCGCCCGAAGTGGTCGCGGTCCGGGAAGACCTCGTCCTGCATGGGCAGGAAGGCGCCGCCGGAGTCGACCAGGTAGACGCAGGGCAGCCGGTTGTCGAGGGCCACCTCCTGCGCCCGCAGGTGCTTCTTCACGGTCATCGGGTAGTACGTGCCGCCCTTGACCGTGGCGTCGTTGGCGACGATCACGCACTCGCGCCCGCTGACCCGCCCGATCCCGGCGATCACGCCGGCGGCCGGGGCCGCTCCGTCGTACATCCCCTCGGCGGCCAGGGGAGCCAGCTCCAGGAACGGGGAGCCGGGGTCGAGGAGGGTGTCCACCCGGTCCCGGGGCAGCAGCTTGCCCCGCGCGGTGTGCCGGGCGCGCGCCTTCTCGCCGCCGCCCAGCGCGGCCGCGGCGAGCTTGGCGCGCAGCTCCTCGACGAGGACGCGGTGCGCCTCCTCGTTGGCCCGAAAGGCCTCCGACGCGGGGTCCGCCGCGCTCGTCAGCTCCGGTGCCTGGTCCATGCCGCGATCCCCTCACTTTGTTAATGAGCGTTAACGCATTGCCTTCAGGTTAACGAGCGCTAACCTCCCTGTCTAGAATTGCCTTCATGGTCACGAGAACCGACGCCCCGACCCGCCGCGAGCAGATCCTCAAGGAGGCCGCCCGGCTGTTCGCCGAGCGCGGGTTCCACGGTGTCGGGGTGGACGAGATAGGGGCCGCGGTCGGCATCAGCGGGCCCGGCCTCTACCGGCACTTCGCGGGCAAGGACGCGATGCTCGCGGAGCTGCTGGTGGGGATCAGCGGGCAGCTGCTGACGGGGGCCAAGCGCCGCCTGGCCGAGGCCGACGGGGACACCGGGCCCTCGGCGGTCCTGGACTCCCTCATCGAGGGCCACATCGACTTCGCCCTCGACGACCGTCCACTGATCACCCTGCACGACCGGGAGCTGGACCGCTTGCGCGACAGCGACCGCAAGCTGGTGCGGCAGCTCCAGCGCCAGTACGTCGAACTCTGGGTGGAGGTCCTCCGCGGCGTCTACCCGGCGCTCCCCGAGCCCGCGGCGCGCTCCGCGGTCCACTCGGTCTTCGGCCTCCTGAACTCCACCCCGCATTTGGGCCGACCGGGTTCCCTGCCGGGCCGCGGCGCGACAGCGATCCTGCTCCACCGGATGGCGAGGGGGGCGTTCGGGGCGGCGGCGGGGGAGGAGTGAGGGCGGGGGCGGGGGAACGGCGGCGCCTTGCCGCTCCCGCCCCCGCCGCGCCTGCCGAGCTGCCTGGGGTCGGTTCGGCGCCGCCGGTCCGCGCCGTCGTGGCCGATCGCCGTCGCGGCGGGATTTTTGGTGGGCGGTGAGGTGAGGGGTGAGGTGGATTCCCCCCGGGTGGATGGGGGCGTGACGAGCGTTACCCCCCTCGCTCCCCTTCCCACCCTGGACCCGTCGCCTACCCGCCGGTACCTTGGTGTCTGAGCAAGCGCTTAGACATGCCGAAGTCCGTGGAGGTGGCGGCCGTGCGCCGTACGTTGTTCGACGAGGATCACGAGGCGTTCCGGGAGACCATCCGCGCCTTCATCGAGGCCGAGGTCGTACCCGTGTACGACGAGTGGTTCGCCGCTGGCCAGGCCCCCCGTGACTTCTACTACAAGCTCGCCGAGCTCGGCGTCTTCGGCATCCGCGTCGACGAGGAGTACGGCGGCGCCGGCATCGACTCCTACAAGTTCGAGGCCGTCCTGTACGAGGAGACGGCCCGTGCGGGCGTCGCCTTCGGCGGTTCCGGCGTGCACGTGCTGCTCGGCCTGCCCTACATAAAGCTGCTCGCCACCGACGAGCAGAAGAAGCGGTACCTGCCGAAGTTCGTCTCCGGCGAGGAGATGTGGGCGATCGCGATGACCGAGCCGGGCACCGGCTCCGACCTCGCGGGCATGAAGACCACCGCCAAGCTCAGCGAGGACGGCACGCACTACGTCCTCAACGGCGCCAAGACCTTCATCACGGGTGGCGTGCACGCCGACCGGATGATCGTCTGCGCCCGGACCTCCGCGCCCACGAAGGAAGACCGCCGGCACGGGATCTCCCTCTTCGTCGTGGACACGAAGGCCGAGGGCTACTCGGTCGGGCGCAAGCTCGACAAGCTGGGGCTCAAGACCTCCGACACCGCCGAGCTGGCGTTCGTCGACGTGAAGGTGCCGGCCGAGGACCTGCTCGGCGAGGAGAACAAGGGCTTCTACTACCTCGGCCACAACCTCGCCTCCGAGCGCTGGGGCATCGCCTTCGGCGCCTACGCGCAGGCCAAGGCCGCCGTCCGGTTCGCCAAGCAGTACGTGCAGGAGCGCGTCGTCTTCGGCCAGCCCGTCGCCGCCTTCCAGAACACCAAGTTCGAGCTGGCCGCCTGCCAGGCCGAGGTGGACGCCGCCGAGGCCGTCGTCGACCGCGCCACGGAGGCCCTGGACGCCGGCGAGCTGACCCCCGCCGAGGCCGCCAGCGCCAAGCTGTTCACCACCGAGGTCGCGCACCGCGTGATCGACCGCTGCCTCCAGCTGCACGGCGGCTACGGCTTCATGAACGAGTACCCGATCGCCCGCCTGTACGCGGACAACCGCGTCAACCGCATCTACGGTGGCACCAGCGAGATCATGAAGACGATCATCGCGAAGGACATGGGCCTGTAGGCCTGCCGCAACAACCCGCCAGTAGAAAAGGTGCCATGAACCAGGCACTAAGTGATCTCCTCGACCTGCTCGACCTGGAGCAGATCGAGGAGAACATCTTCCGCGGCCAGTCCCGGTCCGCCGTCGTCCCGCGCGTCTTCGGCGGACAGGTCGCGGCCCAGGCGCTGGTCGCCGCCGGGCGTACCGTCCCGGCGGACCGGCACGCCCACTCGCTGCACGCGTACTTCCTGCGCCCCGGCGACCCGGGCGCGCCCATCGTCTACACCGTCGAGCGCATCCGCGACGGCCGCTCCTTCACCACCCGGCGCGCGGTCGCCGTCCAGCACGGCCGCCCGATCTTCGCCCTGTCGGCCTCCTTCCAGCTGGACGAGGAGGGCCTCGACCACCAGGCCCCGATGCCCGCCGCGCCCGACCCGGCGACCCTGCCCACCTCGGCGGACCGCTTCCGCGACTACGGACACCTCGACCCGGCCGTCGTGGAGAAGTTCCTCGAGGCCCGCGAGGCGATCGACCTGCGCTACGTCGAGGAGCCGCCGTTCGGCAAGTACGGTGAGCCGCGCGAGCCGCACAGCCAGGTGTGGTTCCGGACGAACGGCAAGCTCGACGACGACCCCCTGCTGCACGTCGTCCTCGCGACCTACGTCTCCGACATGACCCTCCTCGACTCCGTCCTGCTCGCGCACGGCCGCGGCGGCTGGGCGGTCGGGGACGTGGTGGGCGCCTCGCTCGACCACGCCATGTGGTTCCACCGGCCGTTCCGCGCCGACGAGTGGCTGCTCTACGACCAGGAGTCGCCGTCCGCGCACGGCGGCCGCGGGCTCGGCCAGGCCCGGATCTACACCCGGGACGGTTCACTCGCCATTTCCGTGATCCAGGAGGGTGTGGTCCGCGTCCCCAGGTAGAACTGGGGCATGGCCCAAGCCGAACACCTCGAACAGACCGGGCAGGGCGGCGGCGAGAGCACCGTCACGGTGATCGTCGCCGCCGTCGCCAACCTCGGGATCGCGCTCGCCAAGGCGGTCGCCGGAGTCGTCAGCGGCTCCAGCGCGATGCTCTCCGAGGCGGCGCACTCGGTCGCCGACACCGTCACCGAGCTGCTGCTGCTCACCGCCCTCAAGCGCAGCGAGAAGCCCGCCGACGAGGAGCACCCCCTCGGCTACGGCCCCGAGCGGTACATCTGGGCCATGCTCGCCGCCGTCGCCACCTTCGTCGGCGGCGCGGTCTTCTCCCTCTACGACGGCATCCACACCCTGGCCGTGGGGGAGAAGCCCGGCGACCCGCTGGTGTCGTACGTCGTGCTCGCCGTCGCCTTCGTACTGGAGGGCTTCTCGCTGCGCACGGGGCTCAGGCAGGCGCGCGGGGCGGCGGCCCGCTTCAAGGCACCGTTCAAGCTGTACCTGCGGCACACCCCCGACACCGCCGTGAAGGCCGTGGTGATGGAGGACTCGGCCGCGCTCGTCGGGCTGGTGCTCGCGGCCGGCGGCCTGCTCGGCGGCCAGCTCACCGGCTCCGGCGCCTGGGACGGCCTCGCCTCCCTCCTCATCGGCCTGCTCCTGCTGTACGTCGCCTGGGTGCTGGGCCGGTCCAACGCCGAGCTGCTCATCGGGCGGCCGCTGCCGAAGCCCGTGCGGGAGCGGATCCGGGCGGAGCTGCTGGAGTCCGAGCACATCGTGGCCGTACTGGAGCTGACCACGCTGGTGCAGGGCCCGGAGGAGGCGCTGGTCGCGGCCAAGGTGGACTTCCGGGACGTGTCGACGGCGGCCGAGGTCGAGTGGGCCTGCGAGCGGGCCGAGCAGCGGCTGCGGGCGGCGTTCCCGGCGATCGGCCGGGTGTACCTGGACCCGACTCCGGGGCCCGCCACGGAGCCGGCCGCGGAGCCGGGTTCGGGGCCGGGTTCGGGGCCGGTGAGCTGGGGGGATCACGAACGGTGACCACCCTGACATGCCGTCCTTCTCATCCGGATTTAAGCTCTATGAGTGAAATGCCGCACAGTGCATGTGCCGCATAGCGGACGTGCCGCGTAGCGGACGTAAGTCCGGCAGAAAGGTATTTCCCATGCGAGTACAGCGCGCGAGGCGCATCGCCGCGATATCCGCCGCCGGCCTGCTGCTGGCCGGTGGAACCGCGATCGGCGCCGCGGGTACCGCCTCGGCGGCCCCCGCCTCCACTCACCAGTCCATCGTCACCGGTGGCGGCGGCTTCGGCGGCTGCAGCGGCTTCCGGGGCGGCGGCTTCAACAACTGCCGCTACGGATACGGCGGCTACGGGTACGGGTACTACCCCACCACTGTCGCGGTCGTCCCCGTCGCGGTCGTCCCTGTCGTCGGCGTCGGCTACACCGCCGGGTTCGGCGGCATCGGCGGCATCGGTGGCTTCGGAGGCCTCGGCTTCGGCGGGCTGGGGTTCTGAGCCACCAGCGTCAACACACCAGGGATTCAGGGTCTAGGACCAGGCCACGATGTGCGGCTCCCGCTTCCGGGGGCCGCACATCGGTCCGTCAGGCCAGCCCCGCCTCGGCCAGCAGGTACGCGGTCATCGGGTCGTAGTAGCGGGGGCTGAGCACGTGGTCGTCGAGCGGCACGGCCACCTGGAGGGTGCCCTCCGACTCGGCGAGGAACAGCGCCGGGTCGTTGCAGTCCGCGTACCCGACCGAGTCCAGGCCCACCTGCGCCGCGTAGCCGGCCCAGCCGTGGTCGGCGACGACCAGGTCGGGCTGCGGCCGCCCCGCGCGCTCCAGACCGCCCAGGATCGCCTTCATCGGCTCCCCGGAGTGCGTGTGCCACAGCGTCGCCCCGTGTTCGAGGACGGCCACGTCGGCGAACTGCATGACGTACCCCTCGTCCGTCTGCAGCCCGTCCGGGATGACCGCGATCTCGCAGCCGGCGCCGCGCAGCGCGGCCGCGGTCGCCCGGTGCACGTCCAGCAGGCCGCCCGGGTGACCGGTCGCGAACAGCACCCGCTGCCTGCCCTCGGCCGCCTTGCGCAGCCGCGCCGCCAGCCGGTTCAGGCCGTCCACGGTCAGCTCGGGGTCGATGGTGTCCTGGCCGTACCGGTACTCGGGGTCGTCGTTCACCCCGACCCGCTCGGCCATCACGGCCAGCACGTCCTGCTCGTCGGTCCAGCGGTCGCCGAGTTCCAGTCCCAGCCACCAGTTGCGCTCGCCGTTGGCCAGCTTGCGGTAGTGGAGCAGGTTGTTCTCGCGGGGGGTGGCGACATCGCCCGCGATACGGGTCTTCACAAGGTGCTCTACGAGCTCGGCGCGGCTGGGCGTCCCGGGTATCGGCATGGCTCCATTGTGGGGCAGGGCGCTGGGCGTTCGCCCTGCGTATCGCCCGCTGGGACGTGCGTCACTCACTCCTGGCGGAGGGCGAACCACAGCTCCATCCGGACGTCCGGGTCGTCGAGTTCGGCGTGCAGGAGCTCCGCGGAGCGGGCGATGCGCTGCCGCACGGTGTTGCGGTGCACGGCCAGGGCGACCGCCGTACGGTCCCAACTGCCGTGCAGGGAGAGCCAGGTGCGCAGGGTCTCGGTGAGGGCGGGGTGTTCGGCGAGAGGGGCGAGGAGGGCGCGGGCGTGGGCCTGCGCCTCTTCCTCCGGGACCAGTTCGGCCAGGCCGGGGTGGGTGCCGTGCCTCGACAGGGGGGTGCGGGTCGCCCGGGCGCGGGCCATTGCGCGGGCCGCTTGGGTGCCGGCGAGGGCCAGCTGCTGTGCGGGTACGGGAGCGCTGACGCCGAGGGTCCAGCCGGGCTGTGGATCGGGTTCCCGGTCGGCGGGGAGGAGGACGCGTACGTTTTCCCCTACGGGGTCGATGAGAGCTGAGCCCAGTGCGGCGCCCAGTGCGGTGGCGGCCAGGAGGTCCGGCGGGTGCGGGTGGACCGTGGCTGGTCGCGCAGTTCCCCGCGCCCCTGCAAGAAGGTCGGCACGGTCACGTTGGCCGTTGTGCGAGGCGTATACGACGAACCAGGTGTCGCTCCCGCCCAGCAGGGGTGCCACCTCCTCCGCCGTGCCGCCCAGCAGGAGCCGTACGAGGGCCGAGGTCCTGGCCGCTCCCGAGCCGCTCTGCTGTTCGCCGGTGAGGAGGGTGAGGAGGACCGTGGCCACCGAGGCGATGGTGTGGTCGCCCGGTTCGCGGGCCGGGGTGGCCACGCCGAGGACGAAGCCGGTGCTGAGGGTGTAGGCCGCGAGGTGGGTGCCGGCGGTGGCGTGGGTGGCGGAGGTGGGGGTGCCGGGGCCGGAGGGGCGGACCACCTCCGCGAGCTCGGCCAGGGAGGCGGTCACCGGTGGCTCCGGCCGCCGGCCCGCCGACGCGGTCTCCGTGCCCTCCGGGCCGTACAGCGCGGTCCAGCCGCCGACCCGCTGGGCCAGTTGCCGCAGGACCGACGGCACCGGGTCGGGGCGGGCCGCGGCGGCGGCCAGGCTCTGCTGGGCCTCCGTGACACGGCGCAGTTCGGCCAGGCGGGCCTGGGCCAGCAGCTGCCAGACCGCGCGGGCGACGGCGGTGAAGGGGGTCTGCGGCGGGACCTCCAGGAGCGGGAGGCCGTAGGTGTCGCACGCTTCGATCAGGGCCCGCGGGACCGTGTCGTGCACGGGGGCCAGTCCGAAGCCGAGGGCGGCGCCGCCCGCCGCGACGATCCGCGAGACGTAGTTGTCGAAGTAGGTGCCCGACCCCGCCGCGTCGGGGATGTGCACGCCCGCCGTCAGCAGCAGCTCGCCGCCCAGCAGGTACGGGTACGGGTCGGCCATCTCCGAGGTGTGCGCCGCGTGGATGACGAGGGAGGGGTCGGCGGGCCCGGCGATCCGGCGCAGGGCGAGGTCCTCACGGGCCAGGAGGGCGGCGAGGGGCACAGGGGGCGTGGGCGGGACCGCGGGATCCGGCATGGTGTGCGCTTCCTCCATCCCGTACGGCTCGAATGGATGAAACGTACACTTCGCAGCCGCATTGCGGCCACCTAGTGTCGAGGCACGTCACCCGCCGGCGAGATCCCCAGCGAAGGAGGGCCCTGTGGCCGTCGACTACACCGTGATCGTCCTCTATCTCGCCGGAATGCTGGCCATGGGCTGGTGGGGCATGCGCCGGGCCAGGTCGAAGAGCGAGTTCCTGGTGGCCGGGCGCCGGCTCGGGCCCGCCATGTACTCCGGCACCATGGCCGCGATCGTCCTCGGCGGCGCGTCCACCATCGGCGGAGTCGGACTGGGGTACCAGTACGGGCTGTCCGGCGCCTGGATGGTCTTCACCATCGGCCTGGGCCTGCTCGCCCTCTCCGTCTTCTTCTCCGCCCGGATCGCCCGCCTCAGGGTGTACACCGTCTCCGAGATGCTGGACCTCCGGTACGGCGGCCGGGCGGGCGTGATCTCGGGTGTCGTGATGTGGGCGTACACGCTCATGCTCGCCGTCACCTCGACCATCGCGTACGCCACGATCTTCGACGTCCTCTTCGACATGAACCGGACGGTCGCGATCGTCCTGGGCGGCTCGATCGTCGTCGCCTACTCGACGCTCGGCGGCATGTGGTCGATCACCCTGACCGACATGGTCCAGTTCGTGGTGAAGACGATCGGCGTGCTGCTGCTCCTGCTGCCCATCGCCGTCGTGAAGGCGGGCGGCTTCGGCGCGATGAGGGCCAAGCTGCCGACCTCCTACTTCGACCCGCTGGGCATCGGCGGCGAGACCATCTTCACGTACGTGCTGATCTATACCTTCGGCATGCTCATCGGACAGGACATCTGGCAGCGGGTGTTCACGGCGCGCGGCGACCGGACGGCGAAGTGGGGCGGCACGGTGGCCGGCACCTACTGCCTGGTCTACGCCCTCGCGGGTGCGGTGATCGGGACGGCGGCCAAGGTGCTGTACCCGAAGCTGGGCAGCCCGGACGACGCCTTCGCGACCATCGTCAAGGACGAACTCCCCGTCGGGGTGCGGGGGCTGGTGCTGGCCGCCGCGCTCGCCGCCGTGATGTCGACCTCCTCCGGCGCGCTGATCGCCTGCGCGACCGTCGCCAACAACGACATCTGGTCGCGGCTGCGGGGCAGGACGAGGACCGGTGATCACGACGAGGTGCGGGGCAACCGGGTCTTCATCCTGGTCATGGGGGTCGGGGTGATCGGCACGGCCATCGCCCTCAACGACGTCGTGGAGGCGCTGACCGTCGCCTACAACCTGCTCGTCGGCGGCCTCCTCGTCCCGATCCTCGGCGGACTGCTCTGGAAGCGCGGCACGGTCCAGGGCGCCCTCGCCGCCGTGACCGTCGGCGGCCTCGCGGTGGTCGGCCTGATGGCGGGCTACGGCATCCTCGCCAACGAACCCGTCTACTACGGCCTGCTCTCCTCCCTCGTCGCGTACGTCGCCGTCTCCCTGGCGACGAGGCCGACCGACGCGGCCGTGCTGGCCACCTGGCGGGAACGGCTCGCGGGCCGCGGTGCCCCCGAACTCGCGTCCGAACCGGTCCCGGCCCACCAGTAGAGTCGTCACAGAAGCAGTGCATAGCGGTACGTACGCGATGAAGCGTAGGAAAGAAGGCAGCCCCCCATGAGCAGCAACGAGACGCCCCGCGGCCCCGTCGACTCCTCCCGCATACCGCGGTACGCCGGTCCCGCGACCTTCGCCCGGCTGCCCCGCCTCGACGAGGTCGGCCGCGCCGACGTGGCCGTGGTGGGCGTGCCGTTCGACTCGGGCGTCTCCTACCGGCCGGGCGCCCGCTTCGGCGGCAATGCCATCCGCGAGGCGTCCCGGCTGCTGCGCCCCTACAACCCCGCGCAGGACGCCTCCCCCTTCGCCCTCGCCCAGGTCGCGGACGGCGGTGACATCGCCGTCAACCCGTTCAACATCAACGAGGCGGTCGAGACCGTCGAGGCGGCCGCGGACGAACTGCTCGGCACGGGCGCGCGCCTGATGACCCTCGGCGGCGACCACACCATCGCGCTGCCGCTGCTGCGGAGCGTCGCCAAGAAGCACGGGCCGGTCGCGCTGCTCCACTTCGACGCCCACCTCGACACCTGGGACACCTACTTCGGCGCCGAGTACACGCACGGCACCCCGTTCCGGCGGGCGGTGGAGGAGGGCATCCTGGACACCTCCGCCCTCTCGCACGTCGGCACCCGCGGGCCCCTGTACGGCAAGCAGGACCTCACCGACGACGAGAAGATGGGCTTCGGCATCGTGACCTCGGCGGACA
Organism: Streptomyces sp. NPDC008092; assembly: GCF_042957285.1. Classification (NCBI taxonomy): domain Bacteria; kingdom Bacillati; phylum Actinomycetota; class Actinomycetes; order Kitasatosporales; family Streptomycetaceae; genus Streptomyces; species Streptomyces sp. NPDC008092. The sequence goes on along the minus strand of NZ_JBIBHY010000004.1, from coordinate 537,923 downwards.
TCTACCGCCGGGGCGCCGACGAGGTGGCCGACCAGCTCCGTCAGCGCATCGGCGACCGGCCCCTCTACATCTCGATCGACATCGACTGTCTGGACCCCGCTCACGCCCCGGGCACCGGCACGCCCGAGGCGGGTGGTATGACGTCCAGGGAACTCCTGGAGATCCTGCGCGGACTCTCCTCCTGCCACCTCGTCTCGGCGGACGTCGTCGAGGTGGCACCCGCGTACGACCACGCCGAGATCACCTCGGTGGCGGCCTCGCACACGGCGTACGAACTGACCACGATCATGACCCGACAGATTGCCGAGGCGCGCGCGAAGTGACCCACGACCACGACCTGGTGCTCCGCCCGACCGAGGCGCAGACGGCCGCAGCCCTCAACCCGCCCGCCGGCCGCAACGGCGGAGACCTGGTCGTGGAGACCCTGGCCGGGCTCGGCGCGACCACCGTCTTCGGGCTGCCCGGCCAGCACGCCCTCGGCATGTTCGACGCCCTGCGCCGCTCCTCGCTGCGCTATGTCGGCCTGCGGGTGGAGAACAACGCGGGCTTCGCGGCGGACGCCTACGGCAGGATCACCGGCGAGGCGGCCCCGCTGCTCCTCTCCACCGGCCCCGGCGCGCTCACCTCACTGGCCGCGCTGCACGAGGCGGCCTCGGCATCCGCCCCGGTGCTGGCCATCAGCAGCCAGGTCCCGACCGCGGGCCTCGGCGGCGGCCGCCACGGCTACCTGCACGAACTCCCGGACCAGGCGGCCTCGTTCCGGGGCGTGGTGAAGTCGGTCCACACCGTCCGCACCCAGTCGCAGATCCCGTCCGCGCTCGCGGCCGCCTGGAAGTCGGCGCTGACCGCCCCGCACGGCCCGGTGTGGGTGGAGATCCCGCAGGACGTGCTCCTCGCGGGGACCGCGCTGCCCGTGGTGACCGCGGTCGACGCGACCCCCGACGAACTCCCGCCACGCCCCGAACTGACCGCGGTGGCGGCCGATCTGCTGTCGCGCGCCGTCCGCCCGGCGGTCATCGCGGGCGGCGGGGTGGTGCGCGCGGACGCCTCCGGCAAGCTGCGGCAGCTGGCCGAGACGCTGAACGCCCCGGTCGTCACCACCTTCGGCGGCAAGGGCGCGTTCCCCTGGCACCACCCGCTCTCCCTCCAGTCCTGGCTGGAGGACCGCCACACCACGGACTTCCTGGAGGACGCCGACGTCCTGCTCGTCGTCGGCTCGGGCCTGGGCGAACTCTCCTCCAACTACCACACGTTCGAGCCGCGCGGCCGGGTGATCCAGATCGAGGCGGACCTCGGCAAACTGGAGTCCAACCACCCGGCCCTCGGCATCCATGCGGACGCCCGGCTCGCGCTCCAGGCGCTCCTGGAGACGGTGACCCCGCGCGAGGACGCGTCGGCCCCGGAGCGGGTACGGACCGTGCTCGACCGGGTCGCCGCCCGCATCGCCGCCCAGGAACTCACCCTGGAACAGGAGGTGCTGGCCTCGGTCCGCCGCGCCCTGCCCGCCGGTTCCCCGTCCTTCTGGGACATGACGATCCTGGCGTACTGGGCCTGGTCGGCGTTCGACGCCCAGGCCCCGAACCTCATGCACTCCGCCCAGGGCGCCGGCGGTCTCGGCTACGGCTTCCCGGCGGCCCTCGGCGCGGCCGCCGCCGACCCGAGCCGCCCGGTGCTCGCCGTCTCCGGCGACGGCGGCGCCCTCTACTCCATCGCCGAACTGGCGACCGCGATCCAGCACGGCCTCCCGGTCACCTGGCTCATCGTCGACGACGGCGGCTACGGCATCCTCCGCGAGTACATGACCGACGCCTTCGGCGAGCCCACGGCGACGGAACTGACCCGCCCCGACTACGTGGCCCTCGCCGAGTCCTTCGGCGTCCCGGGGATCCGCACGACCCCGGAGACCCTGGAGACGGACCTGGCGAAGGCCCTCGCGGCACCGGGCCCCTCGGTCGTCGTACTCCCCGCCCTGCTGCGGATGTTCGCGCCGACGCACCTGGCGGACTAGTGGACTAACAGGCCCCCGCCCCCACCCCGTCGATCCGCCCGCCGAAGTCGCCGCGGTACTGGGAGCGCCAGTCGCCGTTGAAGACGTCGCGCTTCTCGGTCGGTGACCAGTTGACGAAGCAGGCGCGGGTGGAGGCGACGAAGGAGCCCACGTTGTCGTGGAGGTTGGGCGGCATGTCGCGGTAGCCGCTGCGGGCAGTCCACTCCCAGTAGTCGCCGCCGAAGCCCTCGCCGCTCCAGAAGCAGACCGAGCCGTCGGGGCAGGACGGGGCGGCGGCCGCGTGTGCGGAGGCGCTCTGGGCGGGGAGGACGAGTGCGGTCAGGGCGAGGGCGGCGGCGAGGGACCAGGTACGAAGCTGCACGGGAGTCTCCGGAAAAGGAGTCGGGGACGCCCCGGCGGAACTGCCGGGACGTCCCCATGCTGCTGGGCGGTCACGCGGACACGCCCGAGCCCAAGATCGACTTCACCTGTGTGAGGTAAGTAGTACGACCGGCTCCCTTACCAGATCGCGTCCACCCACTCCGGGTGGTCGATGAACGGGTTCCGGTTGTGCTGGTAGGTGTCGTAGATGACCTGGTTGCGGTTCTCCTCGAAGGCGTCCGGCGGGTCCTCGTCGTTCCACTGCTTGAGGACGGACAGCTTGCCGATGTACGGGGTGGAGCCGTTGTTGACCTTGTCGTCGGGCTCCAGGTTCGCGAACCCGTCGTCGCCCTCGTAGCGGACGGCCATGTACAGGATCATGCGGGCCACGTCGCCCTTGACCGCGTCGCGCGGCTCGAAGGAGTCCGAGTCGACCTTGCTGCCGCCGCTGTTGGTGAAGGTGGAGCCGCCCTCGTCGAAGTCGAGGTTGCCGCGCTTGCCGTTGACCGCCACGTCCTCGGGACGGATGTGGTGCAGGTCCGTGCCGGGGCCGGTGGACGTGGTGAGGTCGCCGTGCGAGATCGCCCACACGTGCTCGCGGTTCCAGTCGCCGCTGTCCCCGCCGTTGAGGGACTTGCTGCGCGAGATGCCCGAGTACAGCAGGATCACGTTGCTGCTGTTGTTCGGGTCCTGGTCGGTCTTCTTCAGGGCGTCCCAGAGGGCCGAGTACGACAGCTTGGTGACGTTCGCGCTGATGATCGTGTGCAGGGACGACTTGAGGCTCGTCCCCGTCTTGCCGATCGCGTTCTTGTAGTACGTCGAGTCGTACGCGGTCGTGGTCGCGGCGGCCGGGGTCGCCGTCAGCGCGGGGGCGGTGAGGCCCACCAGGACGGCTGCGGTCGCCAGGGCCACCGACTTCCAGCGCCGGATGTGTGTCGCCAGCATAAAGAGTTTCCCATCTACGCGGGTTGACGAGGCGGCAAGAAGGAGGGTGACATGAACATGAGGACGCGCAGGTGAACGCGACGTAAAAAGAGGCCCCCGACCGTGCGGTCGGGGGCCTCGGTGCTGCCGGTGCGTCAGCTGACGTCCGACGGGTCCAGCCGGTAGAGGGACGACGTGGTCGACTGCGTCGAAGAGGCCGAGCCCGACGACGAGTTCGAGGAGGAGCTCGTCGAGGAGGAGCTCGAACCGGAGCTCTTGCTGTACGCGCTCTCCTTCACCGCCGTGCCGTTCTTCTCCACCCAGGAGGTGACCTGGGAGCTGAGGCTGTCGGTGCCGCCCTGGCCGCCGCCCATGCCGCCGCCGAGCTGGATGTAGTGCAGCTTGCCCGCCTTCACCAGCTCCTTGAGCTTGGCGACGGTCATCGCGTTGTCCTGGCCGGTGAAGCCCCACATGGAGATGACGGCTTCGTTCGAGCTCAGCTCGATCTGCGCGGCGGACTGGGAGTTGGAGACCGCGAGCAGCCAGGTGGCGCCGTCCTTGTGCTTCTTCAGGTAGGCGATCAGGTCGCTGCTCACGCTGCCGCCCATGCCGCCACCGCCGAAGCCGCCGCCGCCCGTGCGGCCGCCGGGCTGAGTGGTGCCGGAGCCGGAGCCGGTGCCGGTGCCGGTGCCGGTGCCCGTGCCGCCGGGAGCCTCGCCGCCGCCGAAGCCGCCGCTCGGCAGTTCGCCGGTGCCGCCGCCCGGCGTCATCTGGCCGTTGCCGCCGCCGGGGAAGCCGCCGCCCGAACCGCCGCTCGGCGCCTCGCCGTTGGCGCCGCCCGGGAAGCCGCCGCCGGCCTCGGTGTTCTGCCCGCCCTGGCCGCCCTGCTGGGTGCCGCCCGGCAGTTCGCCGCCGCCCGGGAAACCGCCCCGGTTGCCGCTGCCACCGCCCGGCCCGCCGCCGAAGCCGCTGCCCGTCGAGGGGCCCGCGGTCGGGTTCGTACCGCCGCGCATGCCGCCGCCGCTGGCGCTGCCGAACGGCAGGGTCGCCGCGTACGCCGTCGGACCCGCGAGCGCCGCGACCACGGCCGCCGCCAGCGAGGCCGCCAGCAGGCGGGCCTTGTTGCCGGAGCGGAAGAAGATCATGCCCGCGATGCCGGCCACGGTCAGCACGCCGATCGCCGGCCACAGCCAGGTGTTCCAGCCGGAGGCGCGGCGCAGCAGCACGATCGCCCAGATGCCGGTGACGCCGAAGGCGGCCGGGAGGACCCAGATCCACCGCTTGTCGGCGCGGAACGCCTCCAGCAGCATCGCGCCACCACCGCCGCACAGCACCGCGATGCCCGGGGCGAGCGCGGTCGTGTAGTACGGGTGCATGGTGCCCTGCGCGGTCGCGAAGATCACGTAGTGCAGCAGGGTCCAGCCGCCCCAGAGGACCAGCGCCATCCGCCTCAGGTCGGTGCGCGGGGCGCGGCCGCACAGCACCAGGCCGCCGATCAGCGCGATCGCGGAGAACGGGAGCAGCCAGGAGATCTGGCCGCCGAGGATGTCGTTGAACATCCGGCCGAGGCCCGCGGAGCCGGAGAAGCCGCCGCCCCCGCCGCCTCCGCCCCCGCCGTTGCCCTCGCCGCCGAAGACGCGGCCGAGACCGTCGTACCCCATGATCAGGTCCCAGGCGGAGCCGTCCGTGGAGCCGCCGATGTACGGCCGGTCGGAGGCCGGGACCAGGGAGACGGCGATCGCCCACCAGAAGCTGGAGACGGCCAGCACGACCGCGGCGAGGGCCAGGTTGACGGCGCGCTTCGCCCAGGTGGCCTTCGACGCGTACAGGTAGAGCGCGAAGACGGCGGGGAGCGCGATCCAGCCCGCGAGCAGCTTGGTGTTGAAGGCGAGACCGAAGCACGCCGCCGAGCCGAGCAGGGGGAGCAGCTTCTCGTCACGGGTGGCGCGGAACGCGAGCGCCGCGCCCGACACCATGAGGAAGACGAGGAGGGTGTCCGGGTTGTTGTCGCGGTTGATGGCGACGGTGATGGGGGTGAGCGCCAGCACCAGCGCGGCGACGGTCGCCGCGCCGTGTCCCCACACCCGCTTCACGGTGGAGTGCAGGATCCAGATCGTGGCGAGCGCGACCACGACCTCGGGCGCCATCATCTGCCAGGTGCCGAAGCCGAAGATGCGGCAGGACAGGCCCATGACCATGAGCGCGAACGGCGGTTTGTCGACGGTCAGGAAGTTGCCGGGGTCCAGCGAGCCGAAGAACCAGGCCTTCCAGCTCTTCGTGCCGGCCCAGATCGCGCCGCTGTAGAAGGTGTTCATGTCGGAACCGGAGAGGTTCCAGGAGTAGAGCACCGCCGCCACGATCAGGATCGCGATCAGCGCGGGGAGCGACCAGCGCGGCGCCTTGGCCGGCAGGGGGGCCGCAGGGGCCGCCGCGGGGGTCGCCGTGGGCGGGCCCCAGTCGGGGGACACGGGCGGGTGGGGGGTGGGATCGGTGGCAGATGTCACCACCCCACCATGCGGGCGGCCGATGGGCGAGGGCTGTGCCGATCCTGGGCGCAGGCTGTGGGTGGATGAGATGTCGGTAAGAGGGCGGCCGGTGCGCGCAACGACGTAGTCGGCTGCGAACGGCCGCTCCGTCGCGCCGCGATCACTCGTTCGGCCACGCGGTACCGGCTGCACCGGATATGTTCCCCGAGGCCGGGACGGTCGGACGGGGAAGTCTGTCGGACAAGGCGACTACTCTGAGACAGGAGAGGAGGACAATGTGCTGCTTAGGTTCCGTGTCGCGAACGTGCGGTCCCTGCGCGACGAGCAGGAGCTGTCCTTCGTGACGCCCGAGGACTCCGTGCCGCCCGACGACGAGGAGCCGTTTCCCGCCCGCCCCGTGCGCCTGACAGGCGGCCGGTCAATCGGTGTCTTCCCGTTGATCGGAATCTTCGGCGCCAACGCCTCGGGCAAGTCGAACGTGCTCGCGGCGCTCGTGGACATGCGGAGCGCGGTACTCGACTCTTATGCTCACTGGGCCTCGTACGACGGCGTTCCGCGCTCGGTCTTCGCACTGGACCCCAAAGGGAACGAGGAACCGAGTTTTTTCGAAGTGGACCTCCTTCTGGACGGGGTCCGCTGGACATACGGATTCGAGCTGGGCGGCAGCCGCGTCGAAGCGGAATGGCTGCACAGTTACCCGCGCGGGCACCGACAGGTCTGGCTGGACCGGGACGCCTCCCGCGCCGAGGCGTACGACTGGCCGGGCAACCGGGTCAAGGACCGTGCACAGCTCACCCGGCGCACCCGCCCCAACGCACTCTTGCTCTCCACCGCGGGCACCGACAACCATTCGCAGCTGTCGCCTCTCTTCCACTGGTTCCGCCGCAACCTGTGGCTGATCGATCCGGTGGTCGACCGGGACAAGCGTGAAGCGTTCACCCGCGAGCAGCTCTCCGGTGCCCGAGCGCGCCGCATCGAGGACCTCCTGCGCGTGGCCGACCTCGGCATCACCGGTACGGTACTCGTGGACGAAGGCAGAGGCCGGTCGACCGTCAGACTCGTCCACCGCTCGGCCGCAGGGGAGGCCGCCCTTGACTGGCAGACCGAATCCCTCGGCACCCGCTCCTGGTTCGCCCTCCTGGGACCGCTGCTCCTGGCGCTCGACGAGGGTGCTGTCCTGCTCGTCGACGAACTGGACGCCAGCCTGCATCCGCGCTTCGCCGCCGAAGTCGTCCGACTCTTCCACGACCCGTACGCGAACCCCAACGGCGCCCAGCTGGTCTTCACGTCGCACGACCCGACGGTCCTCACCACCCCGAGCGGCGGACGGCTGCTCGATCCCGGCCAGGTATGGCTGACGGAGAAGGGCGCGGATGGGTCGACCCAGCTGTATCCACTGACAACGGCGTCCCCGGGGAGGGAGGAGGACCTGATGAAGTCGTACCTGGCGGGGGCCTTCGGTGCGGTTCCGTCCCTGCTGGAAGGCCAGATCGCCCGGCGTCTGCTCGCCGACCGGGAACAGGACGGGCCCGAGGCGGGGCAGCGCTGATGAGGAAGGCCAGGGGGAAGGAATCGCTGGGGCCCACACAGAGTCGCGGACGACGCAAGAGGATCGTCCACGTCTTCTGCGAAGGGCTGGTCACGGAACCCTCGTACATCGACGTCATCAAGGAGTACGCGTCGGACGTCGACGTGCGGATCGCGAATCACAACGCCCCCGGCTCCCGGCGCAAGCCTCTCAAACTGGTGGAGGCGGCGGTCGAGTTGATGGACCGCGAGCAGCGCGCGGCCAAGCGCAGCGGCCTGGAGAAGAAGTACTGGCCGCAGGTCTGGTGCCTCTTCGACCGGGACCAGCACGAAGGCATCGAGACCGCGTTGAAGCAGGCGCGCGACGGAGGGGTGAAGGTCGCCTTCTCTCATCCGTGCTTCGAGGTCTGGCGTCTGCTGCACCACAAAGCGGTCAACGGCACGTTCGGCGGGGCCTGCGGGCAGGTTGTGGCGCGGCTGCCCTTCGCCAGGGACCCGAAGGACAAGGCTGACATCAAACTAGTGCTGCCTCACCAGGTCACCGGGCGTTATCCGGAGGCCAGGAAACACGCCCTTCAGATGAACGCGCAGCACGGCGACCATGTGGCGCTCGTCAACCGGGACCCGTACACCGATGTCCACGAATTCGTGGAACAGGGACTCGGAATCACCTCGTACTGACATCACTTCAGGCTGTAGGGAGCCGTTCGTGGCCAAGCTCACGCTCGCGCAGTTGGAGCGGCACCTCTTCGCCGCCGCCGACATCGTCCGGGATGCGACGGACGCCTCCCAGAACAAGGACTACATCGTCGGCCTGTTGTTCCTGAAGGGAGCCAACGACGAGTTCGACGTGGTGCGTGAGGAGATCAAGGCGTACGCGGCCGGAGAGCTGGGCCTCAGCGGGGAGTCGCTGGCCGACTTCCTCGAACAGGAGTCGGCGTACCACGAACGCGAGGTCCTCTTCGTACCGAAGGTCGCCCGCTGGCCGGAGATATCCTCGGCCACGCACGATATCGCCGAGGGCCGACTGCGTCCGGCTCTGCGGGCGCTGGAGGGCCAGAACCCCGAACTCCACGGCCTGTTCAGCCATCTCGACTTCCGCCGGGTCGGCGGCCTCGGTGGGTCTTCGGCCGAACGTGCCGATCAACGGCTGAAGTCGCTCATCGGACACTTCGACCGTGTGCGGCTGAGCACCCGTGACTTCGAGTTCCCCGACCTGATCGGTGCCGCGTACGAGTACCTCATCAAGGCGTTCGCGGACTCGGGAGGCCGCTCCGGCGGCGAGTTCTACACACCGCGCCCGGTGGTCCGCATGATGGTGGACCTGTTGCGACCCGAGCCGGGCACGCGAATCTACGACCCGTGTGTCGGCTCGGGCGGCATGCTCGTCTCCGCCAAGGAGTACGTGGAGGAGCACGGTGGTGACGCCTCGGACATGTTCTTCGCCGGCCAGGACGCCAACAGCGGCTCCGCGGCGACGGCGACGGTGAACCTGGTCCTCCACGGCGTGCACCGCTTCGACCTTCGCACTGGGGACACGCTCACCGCACCGGCACATGTACCGGTGTCGGACGTGGACCGGTTCGACGGAGTGCTCAGCAACCCGCCGTTCTCCATGGACTACTCGCTGAGCGATCTGGCGTACCGGGAGGAGCGCACGACGTACGGGGTGGCGGGCGAGCGCGGCAAGGCGGACCTGATGTTCGTCCAGCACATGCTGTGGGAGACCCGCCGGGAGGGCCGGGGCGGCATGGTCGTCACGGTCATGCCGCACGGTGTGCTGTTCCGCGGCGGCGGGGAACGGGCGATCCGAACGAAGCTGCTCGACGACGACACGATCGAGGCGGTGATCGGCCTCGCACCAAACCTCTTCCACAGCACCGGCATTCCCGTCTGCGTCCTGGTGCTGCGCCCGCCCGGAAAGAAGGACGCGGCGCGGGCGGGCAAGGTTCTGTTCATCAACGCGGATCGCGAATTCCTCGCGGAGCGCGCGCAGAACGTGCTGCTGGACGAGCAGTCCGAGAAGATCACGTCTGTCTTCCATGAGTTCGCGGAGGTTCCCGGCTTCTCACGCCTGGTCGGTCGCGAGGAACTGCGGGAGAACGACGACAACCTCACCGTCCGCCGTTACGTGGACAACACGCCGCCTCCGGAGCCGCAGGACGTGCGGGCGCATCTGACGGGCGGTGTGCCACGCGCGGAGATCGAGGCGAAGCGGGAACTGCTCGACGCCTATGGGATAGCGCCGGCCGACCTCTTCGACGAACGCATACCCGCCGACCCGGAGTACGTCGACTTCTTGCCGAAGACGCAGCGGCCGGACACCGATTGGTTCGCTGACCTGGCCCGCCCCCGCGAGCACCGGTTCGGCGTGGCCTTCACCGAGTGGTGGGAGGCGGAGGCCCCGCGCCTGGAGGGTCTGGCCACGGCTGCCGGGGGACCGACGGGCAAGCTGCCGTCTCAGCGCAGGGCGGCCTTGTGGGCTGCACGGGAGTCGCTGGTCGAGTCCTTCGTGGCACACCTCGGCGATGTCGGCCTCGTCGACGGGTCTGCCCTTGCGGGCGCAGTGACCGAGTGGTGGCGCGAGGCCAGATACGACCTGTTGGCGCTCGCCGAGAGAGGGTTCGCGGGGGTACTCGACGGCTGGCTCGCGGACGTCGAGACACAGCTCGCGCCCGAACTCGACCCGAGGACCGGTCGGCCACGCCCGCCGACGGCGGGGGAGCGGCGTGCGGCCTACCGGCACAAGCTCGTGGCCGCCATCGCCCCGGACTTCCTGGCGGAACTGGCGGCGGCGGACGCGCGGATGACCGAACTCGACGAGCGCCGGCAGGAGCTCAAGGCCCGGCCGGCCGACGCCGGTCAGGACGACGGCGAGAGCGGCAGTGGCTCTTCCACCGCTGAGACGGCGGCTGCGGAGGAGGAACAGCGAGCGGCACTGGCTCAGTGGAAACGTGAACGTACGAGGACCACCGCCTTGGTCAAGGGCCTCGAAGACAGTGCACAGGCGCGCCTCGCGAGTGCCCGTACCGCCCTGGCCGCCGGTCACCAGGAGCGCGGGGCGGTACTCGACATCCTTCGCGGCGGGCTGCGGAGCAAACTCGACGATCTTCTGCGGAACCGGCGGCGGGAACTGGTCCGTGCCTACGAGAACTGGTGGGAGAAGTACGGGCTCTCCTTCCGGGAGATCGAGCAGCAGCTGAAGGGGTCGGCGGACGCCGTTCCGACCCCGAGTTACCCCTGGTCCCGGCGGAGCGCATGGGAGGTCATGGCGGACGGCGTACACCTCCTCACCGACCGGAACGCGATCGCCGATGTGGTCCACTCCCTGATCGAGGCCGAGAAGGAAGTCGAAGGGGAACTCGCCAAACTGGATGTCGACGAACTGCTCGCGCTGCTCACGGCAGTCAGCTCCGACGGACCGGTCCAGGCGCCGCGCAGACCGTTGCGGGAGGTGGTCGACTCGGTACGGTCCGGCTTCGCCACCAGCGCGGAGAGCCGCCCTGGGGTACCAGTCCTCCGTGCGGCCGACCTGACCGAACGTGCCGTCGCGTTGCCCGGCTGGCGAACCGCTGAATCCGGACCCGCACGGGATAAGGAAAGGCCACCCACTGCACTGCGCCCGGGGGACGTCCTGTTCGCTCCTGCCGACGCGACCGGACGGACCTTCCGTGCCGCCGTATGGCGAGGCGAACGCGGGCAGGCGACCTACGGTCCCAGCGTCCTGTGCATCAGGCCCGACGCCGACCGGCTGTCCGCCGATTACCTGGTCGCGTGGCTGATGCTGCCCGAAGCCCAGGAACGCGTCTACACAGTGGCACGGTCGGATGGCGGCCTGCGCCTTGTGAACTCGGTGAATCCGGCCAGGCTGCTCGATGTGGAGGTACATGTGCCGAGCCAGGCGGCCCAGAGGGCATTCGAGGAACGTGTCGCCGAACTGGCCCGGGAAAGGGCGGTACGTCACGCCCAGCTCGCGAAGCTTCGCCTGGTGAAGGGCATCCTGGTGCACAACCTCACCGTGATCGCCGGTGCCTGACGGCCTCGCAGGCGTGGGCCCGTATGGTGCCGGGCCCGCGCCGTGCGATCGGCCGGGCAGCCTCTGTCAGGTGCGAACCCGCAGGTAGTAGAACCGCGTCGTCTGAACGGCGTTCTGGTTGTCGTCGCTGACCAGGAGGACCTTGTACGCGCCCTTCGAGCGGCCGGTGACGACCATGCCCTCGATGTTGTCGAGGAGCGGGTTGGGCTGCGGCTGCTTGGCCGTGGCACCCAGCGACGGGCAGCTCGCGATGTCCGTGAGCAGGGTCTTCTTCACCAGCCGTACGCCGGCCTGCCCGGTGAGGTTCTCGATGCCGCTGGTGTCCGTGGCGTGCCGGGGGTCGGCCAGGAACAGGCGGACGGTGTTGCCGACGCCGGAGGTGAAGCCGCGCTCCAGGACGAGGAGCCGGCCGTCGGGCAGCGCCTGCACCTCGGGGACGCCGAGGATCGGGTCGTCGGTGCGGTAGGCGTACTGGGCCGACAGCCTGAAGTGGTCGTCCTTCGTCCGCGTCCAGGTCTGGAAGCGGACGATCCCGGCGGTGTCGCCGGCGATGGCGTACTCCATCGACGCCAGCAGGGTGCGGCCGCCGTTGAGCAGGGTCAGGCCCTCGAAGGTCTGGTTGGTGGTGGCCCGTCCGGCCGGGGACACGAGCAGCGACGACGGCACCGGGAGGCGGTCCAGGATCCTGCCGTCCGCCGAGTAGCGGCGGACGGACGGCTCGGTCTCGGAGGTGATCAGGCGGGTGCCGTCCCGGTCCACGACCAGGCCCTCGGAGTCGAGTGCGGCACCGTTCTCGTCGGCGAGCCCGACGACCTTCTTCGGCGCGAGCGTCTTCGCGTCCAGGTCGAAGAGGTACGACCGGTCGGCGAGGGCGGCCAGGGAGCCGTCCTTGTCCACGGCGAGCGCGGAGAGGTTGCCGACGAAGTAGCCGCCGAAGGTCGTCTTGTCGAGGGCGTCGGAGAAGCTGTCGAGCGAGACCGAGGACGAACACGCGTGTGCGGAAGCGGTGTTGGTCGCGTCGGTGCCGCTCGCGACGGCGTTGGCGGACCCGGCGGCGGACAGGCAGGTGGCCGCCGCCAGGCCGGCGGTGAAGGTGGCGAGTACGGTTCGCAGGCGCATGGCGGTCACCGTAGGGGGGATCGGTGACGGGGTGGAGACCGCCCCGTGAAGGAAAGGGTCGATGTCCGGCCGCCGGGACCGCACTTCGGTACGCGGGCCGCCGCGCCGCCCCGGGTCCGGGTGACCGCCTCAGGAGGCCGCGAGGTCCTTGTGGACGACCTTCGCGACGGCCTGGATGGTGTTGATGCCGTAGCTCATGGTGCTGTTGTCCTGCGTCAGCACGGTCATCTGGTAGTCGTGGCCGCCACCGGTGAACGTGCCGAGGCTGTGCACCCGCCAGCCGTGCGTGGCGCGCTGCAGCCAGCCGTTCTTGACGTGCACGGCGACACCGGACGGGGCGCCGTACGGGGTGCCCCACCGCTGGGACGAGATGACCTGCCCCATCAGCTTCAGGATGTAGGCCCGCGAATTGTCGCTGAGCACGGTGTTCTTGGTGGTGACGAGCGCGAGCAGCCGCTGCTCGTCGTGCACGTCGATCTGGGTCAGGCCCCAGTAGCCGTTGGCGCCCGGCGTGGTCTGCGTCATCCCGGCGGCGCTCAGGAAGCCCTTGATCTTCGTCAGGCCGAGCTGCTTCCACAGCTTGGTGGTCGCGTCGTTGTCCGACTTGGTGATCATGGCCTTGGCGAGCGTCTGCTCGGTGGTGGTCAGATACCGGTTGTGCTTCTTCGCGTCCCACAGCAGCGTGGCGAGGACGGTCACCTTGACCGTGCTGGCCGAGTCGTAGTGCGTGGTGGAGCGCAGGGTGCAGGTCGTCTTCGTCGAACGGTCGTACAGGCCGACGGCGATCGTCCCCTTGCGGTTCGCGATGGCCGCGGTGATGTCGTTCTTCAGCTTCGTGGCGAGAGCCGCCTTGGCCGACGTGCAGCTGACGGCGGGCGCGGCGGCCGAGGCGGGCGCGGCGACGGCCACGCCGGCTATGAGAAACCCGGTGCCGAGCGCGGTGGCGACCAGCCCTCTCCTTCGTCTGTGAGTCATACCCCCGTTGACACGCGGATTCGCACGAATGGTTGTACGAACGGTCAGGGCTTTAAGGAACCGTCACCTGGACGGACTCCGTCCGCTCCCACCCGTGTCCGAGGATGGGGCCCATGAGAAACCCGAGTGTGCGGGCAGGGGCGACAGCCGCAGCCATGGCCGCGCTGTTCGCCGCCGCCGGTTGCAGTGGCGACCCCGCCGACGCCGCACCCGCTGCCGCGACCTCGTCGCCCGCGCCCGCACCCGCGTCGGCGACGCCGGCCTCCGTCACCGAGCCGTGGGACAACTCCGTCACCAAGGCGCCGCCGTTCACCGACGGTGAGGTCGTCGCCCGGGCGGCGAACGCCACCGGGGGCCGGGAGTTGGACATCAAGGGCGGTGTCGGCAGCGGCATCCTGTCCGTCCAGGTGAACTGCGAGGGCAAGGGGAAACTGACCGTCACCGTCGAACCGCTCGGCTTCAACTTCCCGTTCGACTGTGTCGCCGGCCAGGTCAACACCATCGACAACGAGACGAACATGAACGGCGGCGGGACGCGCCCCCACACGCCGGGCACGGTGCAGGTGACCGCGACGGCGGGCGTCCGGTGGGCGATCACCGTCGGACGTCAGGACGTGTCCCGCGACTGACCGGGTCCGCTCACGCCCGACCCGTCGTGGTGGGAGTGGAAGTACGAGGACGAGGACGACCACGGCCGTCGGCTCGGGGTGGTGAGCGATGCCGGTCACCGGGCCGTCGAGGGAGTCCGCGAGCGGGCGGTGGCCATGTTCCGGGAACGTGGCGGACCGTTCGCCGCCGAGGCGAACCGGCAGGACCGGCACACCGAGCCCGGCCGCCCGGCTCCGGCCCTGCCCTAGGACGCCCTGACCTTCGGTCTCAGCTGATCGGCCGCCGCTCGGATCTTCTGCCGTGGACCTCTCCGAAGGGCACCAGTCCGACGATGCCGTCGTCGACGGTGACGAAGGCGCCGAAAGGGAGGGAGCACCCTCTCGATTGCCCGCACAGGCCGGCGGCGAGGCGGACCTCGGCGGCCTGACCCGCTTCAGGCTGCCGGCGTGCGTGCCGTGTCCCCGGTGCGGATGTGCTGGCTGAGGAAGAGTGCGGCGCGGTCCAGTGCCTGGTCGGCTTCGTCCAGGACGCCGGTGAACGCCTGGAAGACATGCGGGACGTCGGCGGTGATGTCCAGGACGACGTCGACTCCGGCGTCCCTCGCGCGCGCGGCCATGCGTGTGGAGTCGTCCAGGAGCATTTCGTTGGTGCCCGCCTGCAGCAGCATCGGGGGGAAGCCGGTCAGGTCGGCGAGGGTGGCGGGGCTGAGCAGGGGCTGGTGGGGGTCCTGTCCCGCGCTGTACATGGCTCCGGTGTGTTCCATGCCCTCACGCGTGAAGAACGGGTCGGCGCCCGCCTTGGTGTCCATGCTCTCGCCCGTCCGGGTCCCGTCGAGTCCCGGGGAGAACGCCACGATCGCGGCGGGCATGGGCAGGCCCGCGTCGCGGGCGGCGAGGCAGGTGGTGACAGTGAGGCCGCCGCCGGCCGAGTCGCCGGCGAACGCGATCGCCGAAGGGTCCTCGCCGCTGTCGAGAAGCGCGCGGTAGGCGCTCAGCCCGTCCTCGATCGCGGCAGGGAACGGGTGCTCCGGTGCAAGCCGGTAGTCCAGCGAGAGCGCCCTGAACCCGGTTCTGGTCACCAGGTTCCCCGTCAGCGACATCGCCGTCTCCGGTGAACCGACCACGTAGGAGCCGCCGTGAAAGTAGAGGATCGTCCCGGCCTTCGGAGTGCCGGCCGGCTCGACGAGCACCGCGGGCCGACCGCCGAGCGTCGCGGTCCGGGTGCGGATCCCGGCCGGGACGGTCATTTCCCCCATCATCGCCCTGAACCCGGCGCGGAGCTCCTCCACCGACCGGGGACTCTCCGGCCGAGGCCGTCGGGCCCTCGCGTCGATCTCCGCGCGCTGTTGCCTGCTCATGGTCGCCTCCATCGCAAGTACATGCCAAAGAACTATATGCCTGGGCATCTAGGTTAGAATACATGCCATGGCATATAAGTCGAGCCGTGGCCCGATCGACCTCCCGGGCTTCTTCGCCGATCTCGTCCGCTGCGAGACACGGCTCTACAACGCGCTGAACGAACGCCTTCGCGAGGAACACGGGATCTTCACCTCGCAGTTCGAGTTCCTGTGCTTCCTGCGCGACCACCCCGGGTCCCGGGTGGCGGACCTCGCCACCGAATTCGCCATCGGGATCGGCGCGACCAGCAAGGGCATCGACCGCCTGGAGAAGCAGGCGTGGGTCGTACGGCGAACCAATCCGTCGGATCGCCGCTCGTCACTGCTGGACCTGACCGCCGGAGGCCTGCAACTCGTCGGGGCGGCGGAGGCGACCTTCACCCGCACACTGGCCGAGCTGACCGCGGACGTCCTCGGCGGCCCCTCGGGACCGGTCGTCGCACAGGTCTTCTCGGAGCTGCGCTCCGTGCTCGAACGCGACCGGATCGGCCTGCCCACGGGCTGACCGGCGACTCGGTACGCGCCCTGGCGCCGGCTCTCGGCGATCCGCGGCACGTCGGCCGGCGCCTCCCGCATCCGGGCCACCAGGCGAGGGAGTACAGGCACCATGACTCACCGGGCCGTATCGGAAGTCCTCGACGCCCACCCCTGCGGCATCCCCGTCCGGGACTCCAAGCACTCCCACGGCCCCGCCGTGATCTTCGCGCCCGCCGCATGGCGCCCGTTCGTCGCGGCCGTGGGAGCCGCCTCCTAGAGATCGAGGACCACCTCGCCGACCGGTGTGCTGCAGCAGACCAGGACCGTGCCGGGCTCGGGGAGTTCGAGGGGTGGGGTGGTGTAGGTGACGTCGCCGGTCAGGAGTGGGGTGACGCAGGTGTGGCAGACGCCGGTGCGGCAGGACCAGCGGGTGGGGATGTCGCAGGCTTCGGCGAGTTCGAGGAGCGAGGCGCGGGCCGGGGACCACGGGGTGGTGACGCCGGTGCGGGTGAAGGTGACGAGGGGGCCGGTGCCCGGTGGGCCGGGTGGCTGGTGCGGGTGCACCGCGGCGGTGGGGGCGACGCCGGGGTTGACCGCGGCGAGCGCGCCGAACCGCTCCGTGCGGATCCGCTCGGGGCGCAGGCCGAGCGCGCGCAGGTGGCCGGAGAGGTCGTCCATGAAGGCGGTCGGGCCGCACAGGTAGGCGTCGGCGTCGGCGGGGATGCCCAGGGCGGTCAGCGAGGCGGCGGTCGGACGGCCGGGGGTGACGCGGTGGCCGTCGGGGCGGGGGGTCCCGGCGGTGTAGTGGATGTGCTCGTGGGCGTGCGGGAGCCGCGCCAGGAGGGCGTGGGCCTCGTCGGCGAAGGCGTGGTGGGCGCGGTCGCGGGCGGTGTGGACCCACCAGACCGGGCGTGGGTCCCGTACGGCTGCCAGCCGGTGGAGCATGGCGAGCACCGGAGTGACGCCGATGCCCGCCGAGAGCAGGGCGACCGGACCGCTGCCCTCTTCGAGCACGAACGTTCCGCGCGGGCCGGCGACGTCCACGAGGTCCCCGGCGCGGAGCCGGGTGTGGATGTAGCCGCTGACCGTCCCGTGGGGCTCGTGCTTGACGCTGATGCGGTAGGTGCTCTCCGTGGGGGCGGCGGACAGGGAGTAGCTGCGTACGGCGCGGGCGGTGCCGTCGACGGCGAGGCGGAGGGAGAGGTACTGGCCGGGGCGGGCCTCGGGCAGGGCCGAGCCGTCGGTGGTGCCGAGGTGGACCGAGGAGACGTCGGGGGTCTCGGGGACGATCCGGGCGACACGGAAGGGCCTGAAGCCCGGCGGCCCCGCCCCCACCCCTGTCCCCGCCCCTGCCCCTGTCCCCGCCCCTGCCCCTGTCCCCGCCCCGGGACCGGACTGCCCGGCCGCGGCGAGTTCGCGGAAGGACTGCTGCCAGCCGGGGCTGAGGGCGGGGATGTCCAGGGCGGTGCGCAGCTTCGCCGGGTCGCGGCCGGGCAGGTAGAGCAGCGCGTCGGTGTCGGCGACGCTCAGTTCTCCCGGGCCCCGGCGGGTACGGGTGATCCCGTCACCGGCCCGGACCCGCCCCTCGGTGATCACCCGCAGGTAGAAGCCCGGACGGTGGTGGGCGACCAGGAGGGAGGCCATGGCGGGCTCGCCCAGGCGCATGCCGACGCGGTAGCAGGTGACGCGGGGCTGGGTCACCTCGAACTCGGCTTCGCCGATGCGGTACCGGTCGCCGATGCACACCTCGTCGTCGGGCAGGCCCTCGACGGTGAAGTTCTCCCCGAACATCCCGAAGGCCAGGTCGTCGCGGCCGAGCTGCCGGCGCCAGTACCGGTAGGACTCCAGCTGGTAGACGAGGACGGCCCGGATCTCGCCGCCGTGCCCGGCCAGGTCGCCCTGACCGTCGCCGTCGACGTTCAGCCGCCGCACCATGCGGCTGCCGGGTACGGGGGACTTCCACGCCCCGGTGCGGACGGTCCTGCCCTGCCAGGAGACGTCCGCGGGCATGCCCACGTTGACGGACAGCAACCTCGCCATGCGGACCTCCTGCGGTGGCCGGCACCGCCACGATCCCCTGAGCACGCATCCTGGTGCCTGCGCCGGGATTCCGCGAACGGGGACGGCCGTCCCGGAACCCTCCCGCCGTCCTGCCCGCCGCCCCGGATTTGTTGCGGAGGGATGAAATCCGCTTCGTTCCGTGTTGTGGCCATGCGGAAGAACAGGGCGAACGGAGGGCACCCGCGTGGCAGCGCAACAGGGGGAGCAGCGGCAGGGCGGCTGGGCGCGCAGGCTGGCAGGGTACGCCTGGCGGCATCCCAGGGACGTCGTGCTCGCGCTCGCGTCCTCGCTGGCCGGCATGGCCGTGCTGGCCGTCGTACCCCTGATCACCAAGGTGATCATCGACGACGTGATCGGCGACCACAGCCGGTCCATGGGGCCCTGGGCCGGTGCCCTGATCGGCGCGGCCGTCCTCGTCTACGCGGCCACCTTCGTCCGCCGCTACTACGGCGGCCGGCTCGCCCTCGACGTCCAGCACGACCTGCGGACCGAGATGTACGACACCCTCACCCGGCTCGACGGACGGCGGCAGGACGAGCTGTCCACGGGCCAGGTGGTGGGCAGGGCCACCAGCGACCTCCAGCTGATCCAGGGCCTCCTCTTCATGCTGCCGATGACCATCGGCAACGTCCTGCTCTTCGTCATCTCCCTCGCGATCATGGCCTGGCTGTCGCCGCCGCTCACCCTGGTCGCCCTCGCCGTCGCCCCGGCCCTCTACTGGATCGCCAAGCGCAGCCGCAGCAAGCTGCACCCCGCCACCTGGTACGCCCAGGCCCAGGCCGCCGCCGTGGCCGGGGTGGTCGACGGCGCGGTGAGCGGCGTCCGCGTGGTGAAGGGGTTCGGGCAGGAGGAGCAGGAGACCGGGAAGCTGAAGGAGGTCGGGCGCCGGCTCTTCGCCGGGCGGCTGCGCACGATACGGCTGAACAGCAGATTCACCCCGGCCCTGCAGGCCGTCCCGGCCCTCGGCCAGGTCGCCATGCTGGCGCTCGGCGGCTGGCTCGCCGTCCGGGGCCACATCACCCTCGGCACCTTCGTCGCCTTCTCCTCCTACCTCGCCCAGCTGGTCGGCCCGGTCCGGATGCTCGCCGTGGTCCTCACCGTCGGCCAGCAGGCCCGCGCCGGCACCGAGCGCGTCCTGGAGCTGATCGACACCCGGCCCACCATGACGGAGGGCACGAAGACCCTCCCGGCCGACGCGCCCGCGACCGTCGAGTTCGACGACGTGTCCTTCGGCTACGACCATGAGCGCCCGGTCCTGAGCGGGCTCAGCTTCGAGATCCGGCCGGGCGAGACCCTCGCCGTCGTCGGCTCCTCCGGCTCCGGCAAGTCCACGGTCTCCCTCCTCCTGCCCCGCTTCTACGACGTCACCCACGGCGCCGTCCTGATCGGCGGCCACGACGTCCGCGAGCTGACCCACGACTCGCTGCGGGCCGCGATCGGCCTGGTCCCGGAGGACTCGTTCCTCTTCTCGGACACGGTCCGCAACAACATCGCGTACGGCCGTCCCGACGCGACCGAGGACGAGATCCGCGCCGCCTCCCGCGCCGCCCAGGCCGACCGGTTCATCGCCGAGCTGCCCGACGGCTACGACACCAAGGTCGGCGAGCAGGGCCTCACCCTCTCCGGCGGCCAGCGCCAGCGCGTCGCCCTCGCCCGCGCCCTGCTCACCGACCCCCGCCTGCTCGTCCTCGACGACGCCACCTCGGCCGTCGACGCCCGCGTGGAGCACGAGATCCACGAGGCCCTCGCCCACGTGATGCGGGGCCGTACCACCCTCCTGATCGCGCACCGCCGCTCCACCCTCAACCTCGCCGACCGCATCGCCGTCCTCGACGGCGGCCGGCTCGCCGACATCGGCACCGACGAGGAGCTCCAGCAGCGGTCCGCCCTGTACCGGCGGCTCCTCACCGACCCCGACGAGCTGGGCGGGGTCTCCCCGGGCCACGCGCTGCCCCTCGAACCGCGCGAGGACACCTCCGTACGGGACGAGCTGGACGCCGAGTTCGACGCCGAGCGGGGCGTGACCCCGCGGCTGTGGACCGGCGACCGCACGCCCCGCGACCTCGCCCTGGCCGGCACCCCCGCCACCCCCGAACTCCTCGCCCAGGTCGAGGCGCTGCCCCCGGCCACCGACACCCCCGACATCGACGAGGCCGGCGCGGTACGCCCCGAGGACTCCTACGGCCTGCGCCGACTGCTCCGCGGCTTCGGCGCGCCCCTGCTGGTCAGCCTCGGGCTGGTCGCCGTGGACGCCGGCATGGGCCTGCTGCTCCCGGTCCTGATCCGGCACGGCATCGACCAGGGCGTCAGCAGGATGGCGCTCGGCGCGGTCTGGGCGGCCGCGCTGCTCGGCCTGTTCGCGGTGCTCGCCCAGTGGGCGGCGCAGATCGGCGAGACCCGGATGACCGGCCGTACCGGCGAACGGGTCCTCTACTCCCTGCGCCTGAAGATCTTCGCCCAGCTCCAGCGGCTCGGACTCGACTACTACGAGCGGGAGCTGACCGGCCGGATCATGACGAGGATGACCACGGACGTGGACGCGCTGTCCACCTTCCTCCAGACGGGCCTGGTCACCGCCTTCGTCTCCGTCGTCACCTTCTTCGGCATCATGGTCGCCCTGCTGGTGATCGACGTACAGCTCGCGCTGGTCGTCTTCGTCACCCTGCCCCCGCTGATCGTCGCGACCTTCTTCTTCCGCCGGGCGAGCGTGAAGGCGTACGAACTCGCCCGTGAGCGCGTGTCGGTGGTCAACGCCGACCTCCAGGAGTCGGTGTCGGGCCTGCGGATCGTGCAGGCCTTCCGGCGCGAACGGGACAGCGGCCGCCGCTTCACCGAACGCAGCGAGAGCTACCGCAAGGCCCGTATCCGGGGCCAGTTGCTGATATCGGTCTACTTCCCGTTCGTCCAGCTGCTGTCGTCGGTGGCCGCGGCGAGCGTGCTGATGGCGGGCGCCCACCGGGTGGAGGCGGCCACCCTCACCACCGGCGCGCTGGTCGCCTACCTGCTCTACATCGACCTGTTCTTCGCCCCCGTCCAGCAGCTCTCCCAGGTCTTCGACGGCTACCAGCAGGCGACCGTCTCCCTCGGCCGCATCCAGGAACTCCTGCGCGAGCCGACGTCCACGGAGGCGGCGGACAGGCCTCGGGACGTCGGTTCCCTGCACGGCGACATCGCCTTCGAGGACGTGCGCTTCGCGTACGGCGCCGCCGACGAGGGCGACGCGGCCCTGGACGGCATCGACCTGGCCATCCCCGCCGGGCAGACCGTGGCCTTCGTCGGCGAGACCGGCGCCGGCAAGTCGACCCTGGTCAAGCTGGTCGCGCGGTTCTACGACCCGACGGGCGGCCGGGTCACGGTCGACGGCACCGATCTGCGCGACCTCGACCTCACCTCGTACCGGCACCGGCTCGGGGTCGTCCCGCAGGAGGCGTACCTCTTCCCGGGGACCGTCCGGGACGCCATCGCCTACGGCCGCCCGGACGCGACCGACGCCCAGGTGGAGGCGGCGGCCCGGGCGGTCGGCGCCCACGAGATGATCGCCACCCTCGACAACGGCTACCTCCACGAGGTGGCCGAGCGGGGCCGCAACCTCTCCGCGGGCCAGCGCCAGCTGATCGCCCTCGCCCGCGCCGAGCTGGTCGACCCCGACGTGCTGCTCCTCGACGAGGCGACGGCGGCCCTGGACCTGGCCACCGAGGCCCAGGTCAACCTGGCCACCGACCGCCTGACGGGCCGTCGTACGACCCTGGTGGTCGCCCATCGGCTGACCACCGCGGCCCGCGCCGACCGGGTGGTGGTCATGGACCACGGCCGGGTCGCCGAGGACGGCACCCACGACGAACTCCTCGCCCTCGGCGGCCGGTACGCCGAACTGTGGCGCACCTTCATCGGCCGGCCCGAGGAAGAGGAACCGGAGGAGCCGGTGGGCGCGACCCGCTGACCTCGCGTGCCTGACGGCCGTGCAACCATCCGACATATGTCGGGCGTCCGTACATCAGTACGGTCATGGTTGGTGCACAGCTGCGGTACGGGAGGGGACGACTGTGGACAGTGGTGCGATACGCCGGCGGCTGGCGCTCGGCGTGGCCGTGCTGGCCGCGTCCGGGGTGCTCGCGCTCGTGGCACCGGCGGAGGCCCAGGCCGTGACGGCCGCGGACTGCGCCGGACGCGAGGTGCGGACCCTGTCCTTCGCCACCGGTACCGTGCACGTCTACCGGCAGGGCGGCTACGTCTGCGCGATCACCCTCCCCAGGGAGTCCGGCGGCAGGCGGACGATGTCCGTCAGCGTCCAGGCCCGCGGCAACCGCCCGGTCGTGGACAAGGGCCGGTACAGCCACCGCGCGGGCCCGGTCACGGTCCACGCCGGGCACCGGTGCGTGTGGGTACGGGGCACGGTCGGGCGGAGTTCGGTGAGCTCGGGCTGGATCCTGTGCTGAGGGTGATGATCCGGCCGTGCGCATGAGGCGAGAGGTCCGCCGGGTCCTGTGGGGGCTGTGGGGTGCGTGCCTGGTGTTCTGCGTCTGGTTCCTCGCCGAGGCGGTCGCGCTGTTCCGGCAGGCCGAGTCATGGTGATGCGGGCAGGGTGCCGGTAACGTCTCCGGGATGACCGCGACGCCCACGGATTTCCTGGCACGTGCCCTGGACGCTCCCGGCGAGCCCCCGCTGCGGCCGTTGCCGCCCGTGGTGGCGGAACTGCTGCGTTCGCTGAGCGCCCCGCCCCGGCTGGCGGCGCACCTGCGTGCGGTCCACGACGTCGCGGCCGACCTGGTGGACTGGGTGCGGGACCGGTACCCGGACCTGCCCGTGGACCCCGACGCCGTCCTCTTCGGCGCGGCGACCCACGACGTGGGCAAGGTCCGCCACCCCGAGGAACTCGCCGGACCCGGCTCGGCCCACGAGGCGGCCGGCCGTGACCTGCTGCTGAGCCGCGGCTTCCCGCCCGCACTGGCCCGGTTCGCCGCCACCCACGCCGACTGGGACGACCCCGCGGTGACGCTGGAGGACCTCCTGGTCAGCACGGCCGACAAGGTGTGGAAGGACAAGCGCGTCCCCGGCCTCGAGGACCGGGTCGTCCGGGCGCTGGCGGACGAGACGCGGCGGGAGCCCTGGGAGGAGTACCTCGCGCTCGACGACCTGCTCACCCGGCTCGGGGCGGCCGCGGCCCCCCGGCTGGCCTTCCAGGCGGCGTTCCCGGTGCACGTCTGACCAGGCGCCAGGATCCGGCGGGGCCGCCCGGGGTCGAACCCGGGGCCGGCAAGGAGCGTTCACACGCGGCGGGCGCAGCCCACCGGATGCTCCCCGCCCAGCTGGACGTACAGGGCGGTCGACGCCGGGCAGGCGTCCCGCGAGGTCACCGCCCGCACCACCCGGTACTGCGGCTTCCGCTTCCCCGAGCCGTCGCAGGTGGTCTCCCGGACCTGGCCGCGGCCCGAGTTGTAGACGCAGTCGCCGACGATGGTGCGCGGCCCGCCGCCCCCGCCGGGGTCGCCGGGGTGCGGCGGCTCCAGGTTGCGCATGCAGGCGTAGCCCTGCGGGATCGTTCCGTCGCCGTTCTCGCCGCGGCCCGTGCGCTGGGCGCCGATGTGCAGCACGAAGTCGGTGGTGGCCGGGCACAGCGGCCCGTCGGCCACGGCGCCGTCGTACCGGGCGATCACCCGGGCCGCCGCGCGTTCACCGGAGCAGGGCACCTCGGTGAAGCTGGCGGTCCCGAACGAGCTGCACTCGTCGACCGCGAGGAACTGCGTGCCGTACCCGGACGGCGTCGGGCTCGCCGTCGACCGCGCGCTGCCCGCCGGCGCCCCGGACGACGACGTCCGGCAGCCGGCCGGCAACAGCACGACGGCCAGCGTCACCAGAACCCCCGCAAAACGCCTGCTCCGCATAGCGACCCCCCTGCCAGCGTGGCCCGCGATCACGGTTCGCGTCAGCTGTACGGGAGGCTTTCCGCCTGTTGGGGGCGTTACGCCCGGTTCTGTGGCGTACGTCTAATACGTCAGCCCGTGGCCGATCGGATACAGCACCTGCGCCGGATCGTCCGCCCGCTGCACCGGCACCGGCAGCCTGCCGTGCGGTGCCACCCGGCCCGCGATCACCCGTGCCGCGGCCCGCAGTTCGACGTCGGTCCACGAGTAGGTCGCCAAGCAGGCCTTCAGGGAGGGGAGTCGGGCGACATCGTAGGGATTGCGCACCGCCACCGCCACCACCGGGACGCCGGTCGCGACCAGCCGTTCCACCAGCCGCTGCTGTCCGCCGCCCGCCGTCACGTTGTACGTCCCGACGACCACCGCGTCCGCTCCCCGCGCCGCCGCGACCGCCCTGTCGACGTCGGCGGCGGACGGGTCCAGGCCCGTGGCCGACGCGGTCGCGGCGAAGCCCAGTTCGGTGAGGGCGGCGGCGAGCACTCCGGTCGGCGGTCCCGTCGTACCGGACGGGGAGGCCGGGTCGGCGCCGACGACCAGCACCGTGCCGTGCGTGCGGGGCGAGAGCGGAAGCAGCCCGCCCTCGTTGACCAGCAGCGTGGTGGTGCGCTCGGCGATCCGGTCGGCGGCGGCGAGGTGCCGGGCCGCGCCGACCACCCGGCCGACGTCCTTCGTGTTGACGTACGGCCGGTCGAGCAGCCCCAGCCGGGACTTCAGCCGCAGGATCCGCAGGACCGACTCGTCCAGCCGGGCCTCGGTCAGCTCGCCGTCCCGTACGGCCTTCAGGACGGCGTTCCAGGCGACGTCCAGGTGGGGCGGGTCGAGGAGCTGGTCCACGCCGGCCTTCAGGGCGAGCACGGGCACCCGGTCGTCGCCGTACTCCGTGCGGACCCCCGCCATGCCGAGGGAGTCGGTCACCACGACGCCGTCGTAGCCGAGTTCGCCGCGCAGGATGCCGGTGAGGACGGGCTGCGAGAGGGTCGCCGGGTCGCCGGAGCCGTCCAGGGCCGGGAACTGGATGTGCGCGGTCATGACCGAGTCCACCCCGGCCGCGATCGCCGCCCGGAACGGGACCGCGTCCAGCTTCTCCCACAGCTCCCGGCTGTGCGTGATCACCGGGAAGCCGGTGTGGCTGTCGACGGCGGTGTCGCCGTGCCCCGGGAAGTGCTTGACGGTGGCCGCCACGCCCGCGTCCCGGTACCCCTGCACCTCGGCGGCGACCAGGTCCCCGACCGCGTCCGGACCGGCCCCGAAGGACCGTACGCCGATGATCGGGTTGGCCGGGTTCACGTTGACGTCGGCGTCCGGGGAGTAGTCCTGCCGGACGCCCATCGCGCGCAGCTCCGCGCCGGAGATCCGGCCGAGGGTGCGGGCGTCGGTCCGGGAGCCGCCCGCCCCCATCGCCATGGCGCCGGGGAAGAGGGTGGCGGGCCTGCCGATCCGGCAGACGGCGCCGTGCTCCTGGTCGGTGGCGATCAGGACGGGCAGGCCGCGCGGCTGCGTCAGCGAGGCCCGCTGGATCCCGTTCGACAGCTCGGCGATCTGTTGCGGGTCCCGGGTGTTGTGCGTCCAGGTGAAGTAGATGATCCCGCCGACGCGGTACTTCCCGATCAGCTCGGCGGCGGTGCGGACGCCGATCTCCTTGAGGTTGGCGTCGACGTCGGCCTGGTCGGGGTCGGTGGCCGAGTGCCCGTAGAACCGCACCACGAACAGCTGCCCGACCTTCTCCTCGATCGTCATCCGCGCGACGATCGCCTGGAGCCTCCTGTCGTCGGAGTTCGTGTCGCCGGCGCCGAAGGCGTCCGCGCCGGTGCCGACGGCCAGTCCCGCGGTGACGCCCGCGGTAGCGGCGAGAACGGTGCGTCTGGAGGGCACGTGCGCTCCTTTTGGTGGGGAATGCACGGTAACCGGAAAGGGGCCGCCATCGGCGCATTGGAGGGGGGCACGTCGATGGCGGCGGGCCGACGGCCGTGGTGCGGCGGAGAGGGTAGGCCGGCTCTCGCAGCCAGCAGCGAGGACCGACACCACACCACGGAGACTCTTCCGGCAGCCTGCGGGTTGGACGGGCGGGGGAGGGGGCGGGTTCCCGGACGGCCGGTATTTCCCGGAAGTCGGGAGAAGACGGACTGACGCGACGAATGTGACGCCGCCCAGCTGAAGCGCCCCTTCAGGGGCGCGGGGAACTGCGCGACAAGCCCCCACCGGCCCGCGCGCACCGAACCACCTGTTCCACCCATTGGAAACACACCCCACCCGAGACCGCCGACCGGCGATCATGGCGGCATGCCCCTCGTCGCGATCCCCGGTTCCAAATCCGTCACCGCCCGCGCCCTCTTCCTCGCGGCCGCCGCCGACGGAGTCACCACCCTCGTCCGCCCCCTCCGCTCCGACGACACCGAGGGCTTCGCCGAGGGCCTCGCCCGGCTCGGCTACCGCGTCGGCCGTACTCCCGAGACCTGGCAGGTGGACGGCCGCCCGCAGGGCCCCGCGCTGCCGGAGGCCGAGGTCTACTGCCGGGACGGCGCCACCACCGCCCGCTTCCTGCCCACCCTCGCCGCGGCCGGCCACGGCAGCTACCGCTTCGACGCCTCCGAGCAGATGCGCCGCCGCCCCCTCGCCCCGCTCACCCGCGCCCTGCGCGACCTCGGTGTCGACCTGCGCCACGAAGAGGCGGAGGGCCACCACCCGCTGCGCATCGAGGCGGCCGGGGTCGAGGGCGGCGAGGTGACGCTCGACGCCGGGCAGTCCTCGCAGTACCTGACCGCGCTGCTGCTGCTCGGCCCGCTCACCCGCAGGGGCCTGCGGATCCGGGTGACGGACCTGGTGTCCGCGCCCTACGTGGAGATCACGATCGCGATGATGCGCTCGTTCGGGGTGGAGGTGGCGCGCGAGGGCGAGGTCTTCGTCGTCCCGTCCGGCGGCTACCGGGCCACCACCTACGCGATCGAGCCCGACGCCTCCACCGCGAGCTACTTCTTCGCCGCGGCGGCCGCGACGGGCCGCGAGGTCACCGTGCCGGGGCTCGGCCGGGGCGCCCTCCAGGGCGACCTGGGCTTCGTGGACGTGCTGCGGCGGATGGGCGCGGACGTCGAGATCGCCGAGGACCGGACGACCGTGCGCGGCACCGGCACGCTCCGCGGTCTCACCGTCGCCATGCGGGACATCTCCGACACCATGCCGACCCTCGCGGCCATCGCCCCCTTCGCCGACGGCCCCGTCCGCATCGAGGACGTGGCCAACACCCGGGTGAAGGAGTGCGACCGGCTGGACGCCTGCGCGGAGAACCTGCGCCGGCTGGGGATCGAGGCCGTCACGGGGGACGACTGGATCGAGATCCGGCCCGGCACGCCCGCCCCGGCCGAGATCAAGACCTTCGGCGACCACCGCGTCGTGATGTCCTTCGCGGTGACCGGCCTGCGCACGCCCGGCGTCTCCTTCGACGACCCGGGGTGCGTGAAGAAGACCTTCCCGGGCTTCCACCAGGCGTTCGGGGAGCTGGCAGCGGGGTGGGGGATCCCGGCCGCCGGCGCGTGAGCGCGGCGGCGGGACCCGGGCTCAGGCCGACTCGTTGAGCAGCCGCGCCAGGTGGTCGCGCCCCGCCGCCAGCAGTCCGGGCAGCGGGGCCGCCGCCTCGTACCAGCGCTTCTCGTACTCCCAGCACAGCCAACCGTCCCAGCCGTGCCGGGAGAGCACCTCGACGCACTCGGACAGAGGCAGGACCCCGGCGCCGAGCGGCAGCGGGGTGGTGTCCTCGGCCGAGGCGATGTCCTTGACCTGGACGTAGCCGAGGTGCGGGGCGAGCGCCGCGTAGCTCTCGGCGGGCTGCTCGCCGCCCAGCCAGGTGTGCATGACGTCCCAGAGCGAGCCGACCATGCGGTGGCCGACGGGACCGAGGATCCGGATCGCGGCGGCGCCGGTGCGGTGCGAGTCGTGGGTCTCCAGGAGGACCCGTACACCGAGCGCGGAGGCGTCCTCGGCGAGGGTGCCGAGCCGCCGGGCGGCGATCGCGTCGGACTCGGCGGCCGGCAGGTCCGGGTCGGCGCCCGGGAAGACCCGCACGCAGGAGGCGCCCAGGTCGTGGGCGAGCTGGAGGAGTTGGCGCGTCTCGTCGAGGACCGGGGCGTCCTCGCCGGGCGCCGCGAGGCGCGCGTACCCGGCGACACCCAGCACCTCCACCCCGGCCGCCTCGAAGTCGGCGGCCACGTCGGCGCGCGCGGCCGGGCCGAGGCCGGGATGCACCGGCTCCTCGGGGTGGGCGCGCAGCTCCACGCCGTGGTAGCCGTGGGCCGTGGCGAGCGCCAGCACGTCGGGCACCGGCAGACCGGGGACCCCGAGGGTGGAGAAGGCGAACTTCATGCTCACCAACCTACTTCTCACTCACCGGTCGCGTGCAGGTCCAGCCGCCAGTCCTGGCCGACCAGGTCCTTGCCGAAGGAGCGGTGCGGTTTCTCGGCGGTGAGGACGAAGCCGTGCCGCCGGTAGATGCGGCGGGCGGCGGACAGCACGTCGTTGGTCCACAGGACGAGCTCCCGGTAGCCGACCCCGCGCGCGAAGTCGGTGACGGCGGTGACCAGCCGGTCGCCGACGCCGAGCCCGCGGGCCTCCGGTTCGACGAGCAGCAGCCGCAGCCGCGCGGTGCCCGGGGCGTCGTCCCGTACGCACATCACGCAGCCCACCGGCCGCCCGGCCCGCTCGGCGATCCAGGTCCGCTCCAGGTGCGGGTCGTGGTCCTCGGCGTAGTCGGCGACGATCCGGGCGACGAGCCCCTCGTAGTCGGCGTTGAAGCCGTACTCGGCCGCGTACAGGGCCGCGTTGCGCTGCACGATCCAGCCCAGGTCGCCGGGGCGCGGCTCGCGCAGCACGACCTCGCCGGAGCCCTCGGGGGCGTGCCCGTCGCCGAGGATCGTGCGGATGGTGCCCATGGCCTCGGCGAGGCGGGCCCGCGCGCCCGGGTCGACGGCGCCCAGCAGCGAGCCGACCGATTCGCGGGCCCGCTCGTCCAGCAGCTCGGCGGCGGCCCGGCCGCCCGTGGTGAGGGACACGCGCCGCCGCCGCGGGTCCTTGTCCGAGGGCGCGCGCTCGATCAGTCCGGCCTCCTCGAATTTGTTGAGGATCCGGCTCAAGTACCCGGCGTCCAGCGCGAGATCGGACCGCAGGTCGGCCGCGTCGGTGTCGGCGGCGTGCGCCAGCTCGTAGAGCACCCGGGCCTCGGTGAGGGTGTACGGGGCGTAGAGGTGGCGGCCGTAGTCGAGGGCGCCGATGAGGTTGGTGTAGAAGCGGTTGAAGGCGCGGATGTCCTGGACGGTCATGGCTGGACCCCGATGGTTGACTGAGTCAGAGATACCGTGTCCCCGAGGCTATCCCGGCACCCCGCCCGGCCGGAAGGTGTCGGCCCGAACGGCGGCTCCGCAGGCTTTACTTGTTCTTTTTTGCTTGGTCGTGGTCCTGCTTTTGACTTCGTCGCGCCCGCGCCGTAGGTTTATACACGAACGTCACTTATGTCCGTTTCAACGAGGACGTGACGTGGTCCGCCGGAGAGCCCGTACGGGTGCGGAGAACCGGCATCGCGGGCGGCGGACGCGCTCAGGGCTGCGCGCAGGCTCTGGAGCGCACGCAGGGCGGCCGGCCCCCTGACACGGCGGCCGTCGTAACACAACCACACCCTCGGAGAGGGGCGAAACCATGCGCGCGCACACCACACGTATGAAGAGGGTCGCCATCGCTGCGATTTCGGCACCCATCCTGGCGCTCGGCGCCGGAGCCGGAATCGCCAGTGCGGCCACCCACGCGGCGCCCGACCACGTCGTCACCTACCAGGACAACGGTGGTGGCGGTGGCGGCGGCGGTCACGGCGGCGGCGGTGGCGGTGGCCACGGCGGCGGCGGTGGCGGCCATGGCGGCGGAGGCTACGGCGGCGGCGGTCACGGTGGCGGAGGCTACGGTGGCGGCGGCTACGGCGGTCACGGTGGCGGCGGCTACGGCGGTCACGGCGGCTGGGGCGGCTGGGGCGGCTGGGGCGGCTGGGACGACGACTACGGCTACGGCGGCCACGGTGGTCACGGCGGCTACGGCGGCGGCGGTTATGGCGGCGGCGGTTATGGCGGCGGCGGTTATGGCGGCGGCGGTCACGGTGGCGGCGGCTACGGTGGCGGCGGTCACGGTGGCGGCGGTGGCGGCGGCCACGGCGGCGGCGGTGGCGGCGGCCGGTGAGTGACACTCCCTGACAGCGAAGGACGGATCCGGGTGCCCGACCCTCGGGCACCCGGATCCGTGCGTGGAAAACCCCCGTGTCGAAACCTCTGCCGAGCCCTTGCCGGGGTTGCTCGCGCAGTTCCTCCCCCAGCCCTCGGCCGGGGGTACCCCCAGCACCCCTGTCAGGAGCGCGGGGAACTGCGCGACAAGCCCCCGACGGCCCGCAGCCGAAACGCGACAGTCGGGACGAGGACGAGGAATGGTCGGGGGCACCTGAGCCGCGCCCCCCGCTGTCGGGGTTCTCGTCGCCGGTGGGCGGTCAGGTGCGCGGCACCCCCGAGGACCCCCGCACCATCAGCTCGCCGCGAACCGTCGCGATCCCGCCCGGCGGCGGCTCCTCGCGGCCCATGGCGATGCGGCCGGCCCGCGCCCCCGCCTCCGCCAGCGGCAGCCGCACCGTCGTCAGCGACGGCACCGCGTCGATGCTGAACGGCAGGTCGTCGAAGCCGGCCACCGACACGTCCTGCGGGATCCGCAGCCCCGACTCCCGCAGCGCCGCGCACGCGCCGAGCGCGACGGAGTCGTTCGCCGCCACCACCGCGGTCAGCGACGGGTCCCGGCGCAGCAGCTCCAGCGTCGCCTCGTACCCCGCCCGCCGGTCGTAGCGCCCGTGCACGGTCCAGCGCGGGTCCTCCTCGATGCCCGCCTCGGCCAGTGCGGCCCGGTGGCCCTCCAGGCGGTGCCGGGTGGTCGTGCGCTCCTCGGGTCCCGCGATGTAGCCGAGGCGCCGGTGGCCGAGCCCGATGAGGTGCTCGGTCAGCTGCTTGCCGCCGCCGCGGTTGTCGAAGGTCAGCGCCACCGCGTCGGTGTCCGGCGCCGGCGGCCGCCCGCACAGCACCACCCGGGTCCCCGCGTCCGCCAGCTTGCGCAGCTTCGCCGCCACCGCCGCCGCGTGCGGCGCGTTCTCCACGGCACCGCCGGTCAGGACCACCGCCGCCGCCCGCTGCCGCTGCAGCAGGGTCAGGTACGTCAGTTCCCGCTCCGGCGACCCCCCGGTGTTGCAGGTCACCGCCAGCCGCTCGCCGCCCGCGCGCCCGCCCGGACCGCCGATCTCCGCCTGGATGGCGCTCGCCATGATCCCGAAGAACGGGTCCGCGATGTCGTTGACCAGGATGCCGACCAGGTCGGAGGTGGCCGCCGCGAGCGCGCTCGCCGGCCCGTTGAGGACGTAGTCCAGCTCGTCCACAGCCCGCAGCACCCGCTCCCGCGTGGACGCGGCCACGGGGTAGTTGCCGTTCAGTACGCGCGACACCGTCGCGGGCGAGACCTGGGCGCGGGCCGCCACGTCCGCCAGGGTCACCGTCATTTCGTCGTCCTCCGGTCGCGCATCTCGTCGTACGTCGTCGTACGCAGCCTGATCGGCAGTCCGATCAACAGCTTGCTCATAGGAAGCCCCCTTGCCGTGCAGACCATAAGGCCATTCACTCCTGTTGTTCGCCCCCTCGAACAACTCGACCCCATCACGGTCTTGTACAGACCAGGGGTCAAAGGCTAGCTTCAGACCATATAGAAAGCGCTTGCTGCGTTGCTGAGACGCACGCGGACGAAGGGAAACACGTGAACCGCAAGACGGTGCGTATCGCCATGAACGGCGTCACCGGGCGCATGGGCTACCGCCAGCACCTCGTCCGCTCGATCCTCGCCCTGCGCGAGCAGGGCGGACTCGACCTCGGCGACGGCACGGTGCTGTGGCCGGAACCGGTGCTCGTCGGCCGCCGCGAGTACGCGCTCCGCGAGATCGCCGACCGCCACGGCCTGTCCGACGAGCACATCTCGACGGACCTGGCGGCCGTGCTCGCCGACCCCACCATCGACATCTACTTCGACTCCCAGGTCACCTCCGCCCGCGAGGAGGCCCTCCAGCAGGCCATCGCGGCCGGGAAGCACATCTACACCGAGAAGCCGACGGCCACCGGCCTGGAGGGCGCCCTGGAGCTGGCCAGGCTCGCGCACGCCAAGGGCGTCAAGTCCGGCGTCGTCCAGGACAAGATCTTCCTGCCCGGCCTGCTCAAGCTGAAGCGGCTCATCGACGGCGGCTTCTTCGGCCGGATCCTCTCCGTCCGCGGCGAGTTCGGCTACTGGGTCTTCGAGGGCGACTGGCAGGAGGCGCAGCGCCCGTCCTGGAACTACCGCGCGGAGGACGGCGGCGGCATCGTCGTCGACATGTTCCCGCACTGGGAGTACGTCCTGCACGAGCTGTTCGGCCGCGTGAAGTCCGTCCAGGCTCTCACCGCCACCCACGTCCCGCAGCGCTGGGACGAGAACGGCAAGCCCTACGACGCGACGGCGGACGACGCCGCGTACGGCATCTTCGAGCTCGACGGCGGCGCGATCGCCCAGATCAACTCCTCCTGGACGGTCCGCGTCAACCGGGACGAACTGGTCGAGTTCCAGGTGGACGGCACCGAAGGCTCAGCGGTCGCCGGCCTGCGCAACTGCCGTGTCCAGCACCGCAGCGCGACCCCCAAGCCGGTCTGGAACCCGGACATCCCGGCCACCTACGCCTTCCGCGAGCAGTGGCAGGAGATCCCCGACAACACCGAGTTCGACAACGGCTTCAAGGCCCAGTGGGAGCTGTTCCTCAAGCACGTCTACGCCGACGCCCCCTACCACTGGGACCTGCTGGCCGGCGCCCGCGGCGTCCAGCTCGCCGAGCTGGGCCTGAAGTCGTCGGCGGAGGGCCGCCGCCTCGACGTACCGGAGATCGAACTGTGACCCTCCACCTCCCCGCCCCGGACGGGTCGCTGCGGGCGTACGAACCCCGCAGCGAGCCCCTCGCCCTCACCCCGGGCACCCCCTTCACCTCCCGTACGGTCTTCTCGGCGGCGCACGTCGTCGCCGACCCGTTCGCCGACTCGAACCCCGACGCGCCCGCCGCCGTCGACTGGGACGCCACCCTCGCCTTCCGCCGCCACCTGTGGGCGCACGGCCTGGGCGTCGCCGAGGCGATGGACACCGCCCAGCGCGGCATGGGCCTGGACTGGGCGGGCGCGGCCGAGCTGATCCGCCGCAGTGCCGCCGAGGCGCGTGCGGTGGGCGGCCGGATCGCCTGCGGTGTCGGCACCGACCAGCTCACCGGCGGCGGCACCCTCGCCGGGATCCGGGCCGCGTACGAGGAGCAGCTCGCCCTCGTCGAGGAGTCGGGCGCCCAGGCCATCCTGATGGCCTCCAGGGCGCTCGCGGCCGCCGCCACCGGCCCCGAGGACTACCTCGACGTCTACGGCCACCTGCTGCGCCAGGCCGCCGAGCCGGTGGTCCTGCACTGGCTCGGCCCGATGTTCGACCCGGCGCTGGAGGGTTACTGGGGCTCCTCCGACCTCGACACGGCCACCGACACCTTCCTGGAGGTCATCGCCGCCCACCCCGACAAGGTCGACGGCATCAAGGTGTCGTTGCTGGACGCGCAGCGCGAGGTCGACCTGCGCCGCCGCCTGCCGCAGGGCGTCCGCTGCTACACCGGCGACGACTTCAACTACCCCGAGCTGATCGCGGGCGACGAGCAGGGCTTCAGCCACGCCCTGCTCGGCATCTTCGACCCGCTGGGGCCGCTGGCGGCGGAGGCGGTCCGGGTCCTGGACACGGGCGACACGGCGGGTTTCCGCACCCTCCTCGACCCCACCGTCGAACTCTCCCGGCACCTCTTCCAGACGCCCACCCGCTTCTACAAGACGGGCGTGGTCTTCCTGGCCTGGCTGGCCGGCCACCAGAGCCACTTCACCATGGTCGGCGGCCTCCAGTCGGCCCGCTCGCTGCCGCACTTCGCGCGCGCCTACGAACTCGCCGACGGCCTGGGCCTGTTCCCGGACCCGAAGCTGGCCGAGGACCGGATGAAGACCCTCCTCGCCCTGTACGGAGTGAACCAGTGACCGGCGACCTCTCCCGCTTCTCCATCAACCAGATGACCGTCAAGCAGCTGTCGCTGCCCGAACTGGCCGACGCCTGCCGGGAACTGGGCGTGCCCGGCGTCGGCCTCTGGCGCGAGCCGGTGCAGTCGTACGGCGTCGAGGCCACCGCCAAGCTGGTCCGCGAGGCCGGCCTGGCGGTCACCACCCTGTGCCGCGGCGGCTTCCTCACGGCCATCGACCCGGACGAGCGGGCCGCCGCGCTCGCCGACAACCGGCGGGCGGTCGAGGAGGCCGCGACCCTCGGCACGGACACCCTGGTCCTGGTCTCCGGCGGCCTGCCGGCCGGCTCCAGGGACCTGCACGGCGCCCGGGAACGCATCGCCGACGCCCTCGCCGAACTCGGCCCCTACGCCGAGCGGCACGGCGTCCGCCTGGCCATCGAGCCCCTGCACCCGATGTTCGCCTCCGACCGCTGCGTGGTCTCCACCCTCACCCAGGCCCTGGACCTCGCGGAACGCTTCCCGGCCCAGCAGGTCGGCGTCACCGTCGACACGTACCACATCTGGTGGGACGACCAGGCACCCGCGCAGATCGCCCGGGCGGGCGCGGGCGGCCGCATCCACACCTTCCAGCTCGCCGACTGGACCACCCCGCTGCCGGCGGGAGTCCTGAACGGCCGGGGCCAGATCGGCGACGGCGCGATCGACATGCGGGAGTGGAAGGGGTACGTGGAGGCGGCCGGTTACACAGGTCCCATCGAGGTGGAGCTGTTCAACGACGGGCTGTGGGCACGGGACGGGCGGGAGGTGCTGGCGGAGACGGCGGAACGCTTCCTGGCGCACGCGGCGGACTGACGAGCCGGTGGCCTGCCCGCATCCCGTGCTGCCGGGCAGGCCACGCCCCTAAGATCGGGGTGACACCCGAGCGAACGGACGCCGACGACCATGTACGTCAGCCGGATCATCGTGAAGGACATCAAGTCCTTCCACGGGCCCCGTGAAGTCGACCTCACGCTGACCCGCCCCGACGGAAGTCACGCCGGGTGGACGGTGCTCGCCGGCCGCAACGGTTCGGGCAAGACCACGCTGCTGCGGGCCATGGCGCTGGCGCTCACCGGGCCCGGGGTGGCCCGCAGTCTGGTGCCGGTGTTCGAGAACTGGGTGACCGAACGGAGCACGGCGGGCGAGGTCGAGGTCGAGATCAGCCGCAACGCGCAGCACGACCGGTTCTCCCAGGGCCGCCCGCCTGCCCATGCCTTCTGGGCCGGGCTCCGCTGGAAGACACCCCGCGACGGCACGGCGGGCAGGGTTCCGGTCCGGCGGGGCGTCCTGTCCGGGCTCGACGAGATCAGGTACACCAAGGCACAGACGAGCATCGCCCGCCGTGGTCCCTGGGCTGACAGTCCCGCGGGCTGGTTCTCCGCGGCCTACGGGCCGTTCCGGCGGATGGCCGGCGGCTCGGGCGAGGTGCAGCGGCTGATGCTGGCGTCCGGGCCCGTGGCCAGGCACACGAGCCTCTTCCACGAGGACGCCTCACTCGCCGAGGGCGTCACCTGGCTGATCGAGCAGCATCTGCGCGCGCTGGAGGGCAGAGGGGGCGCCCAGGCGCTGAAGACGTTCGCACTGGCGCTGCTCGGCGACGGACTGCTGCCGGACGGGTACCGGATCGACGACGTCGACTCCGAGGGCCTGTGGGTGGAACGGTACGACAGCCGCTTCCCGCTGCGGGAGATGAGCGACGGGTTCCGTACGGTGGCGGCCCTCGTCGTCGACATCCTCAAGCAGCTGCACGACGTGTTCGGCGACGACCTGTGGGAGTCCGGCCGCAGAGAGGCCGGCGGCGGGCCGATCGCGCTGCTGACACCCGGCGTCGTCATCATCGACGAGATCGACGCCCATCTGCACGTCTCCTGGCAGCGCCGGATCGGCCCCTGGCTGACCGCCCACTTCCCCCGCATCCAGTTCATCGTCACCACGCACAGCCCTTACATCTGCCAGGCGGCCGACCCCGGCGGCCTCATCAGGCTGCCCGGCGTGGACGAGGCGCGCCCGCCCGAGGTCATCGACCCGGACCTGTACGACCGAGTGGTGTACGGCAGCGGCGACGACGCCGTTCTCTCCGACCTCTTCGGTCTCGACACGCCCTACTCCGAGCGGGCCGAGCAGGCGAGGGCCGAGTTCGTGGAGCTGGAGGCGGAGATCTACGACGGGGCCTCGACGGCGGAGTCGCTCGCCCGCTACCGGGAACTCAAGGAGCGGCTCGCCAGCTCGCCGTCGGCCCGCCTGGACGAGATGGGCGCGCACCTCCAGCGGATCGCGGCGGAGATCAAGGACGAAGCGGAGTGATCCGGCTCCGGCGTGCCGTCCTGCCGGCCGCCACGATGGAACGGCTGCGGGACTACACCGACGACATCCGGCAACAGGTCACTGAGCAGGAACGAAAGGACAGGGCGAAGCAACTGTGGGCGAACCGTCGGCAGGTCCGTCCCGCACTCGCCAAGGGGCTCGCGGAGATGGCTCCCGGCCACGAACGCTGCATGTACTGCGGTGACGGCCAGGGCACGGACATCGACCACTTCGAGCCGAAGAGCCTTGCTCCGCTGCGTACCTTCGACTGGCTCAACCACGTGCTCGCCTGCTCGTTCTGCAACAGCAACCAGAAGCGGAGCCGGTTTCCCGTCGCGGCCGACGGCAGCCCCCTGCTCGTCGACCCGACGGCCGAGGACCCCCTGGACCACCTGCGGCTGGTGCTCGCGCTCGGGACGTACCAGGGCCTGACCGACCGGGGACGCGCCTGCATCGAGGTGTTCGGCCTCAACGCGAGAGCGGTCCTGGTCAAGGGACGTATGGACGCCTATGCGGCGGCCGGGGTTTTCATGCGGATGTGGCGCATGACCATGGACGAGGGGAAAAGTGACAAGGCGAAGGGCATCGTCCGGCTCGCCTGGAACCATCCCCTCATCGATGTGCTGGTCAACATGTTCCACCAGTCCGGCCATCCGGCGGCCGATGCCCTGTTCGTGGGGGAGGAGGATGTCCTCGAACTCCTCCGCGATCCCGAACTACGTGCCGCGTTCCTGCACTTCCGGGGCGTCAGCTACTGATACGACCGTCCCGCACGGCCCCGACGAACGCGGCCCAGCCGTTGGACGAGAAGACCAGCGCCGGGCCGGTGGTACCCGCCTTGCTGTCGCGGACGGGTACGGCGGCGTGGCCACGGGCGATCTCCAGGCAGTCGTCGTTGGTGCCACCGCTGTAGCTGGACTTGTACCACCCGGTGAACGCGGACGAGTTGGAGACGGTGTGTTCATTGCTCGCCATGTGCGTGATCCTCCGCTGCCGCTCTGACGACGGCAAGTGACTGCTGATGCGACAACGCGTCGCTCAAGGCCAGAGCGTAGGCCGTCTGGCTGGCACTCACCAGCGCCGGATCGTCCATCAAGTTGCCGGTGAGGAAGCCTTCGACGTAGGCGACGGGGGCGGAGTCCTCAAAGCTCATGAGCGTGAGGTAGCTCTGCAGGAGAGCGTGTGCTCCGACACCGTACGGAAGCACGTGGAGCCGCAGTCGCCCCGCCTCGGCCATGTCCGCGATCTTGTGCAGCTGTACGGCCATGACCCGGGAGCCGCCGACGTGGCGCCGCAACACCGACTCGTCGAGTAGCGTCCAGATGACCGGCTGCTCGGGGCCGTCGAGGATTCGGCGGCGTTTTGTTCGGTTGACGAGGAACTCGTCAAGCTCCTCAGCGACATAGGTCGGCCGGTACGCGCGGAAGAGTGCACTCGCGTAGTCCTCGGTCTGGAACACACCGGGAACCAACGACAGCGCGAACTGCTGGATGAGCGTGGCCTGTTTCTCAAGCTCGGCCACGGCCGCGAAGTAGTCGTTGTACTTCGAGTCCAGGTCCTCCAGCCACCGCTCGAAGAATCCGTCCGTCTTGAGGGCCCGGTCGATCCGGCGCGCGTCATCCGGCTTCGGGAGCCGCCTCCCCGCCTCGAAATGGCTGATCAGTGTCGGCGAGCACACGACCAGCTCGCCCAGTCCCTCCTGGGTGAGACCGGCCGCCGTCCGCCGCAGCCTCAGCTCCTCTCCGTACTTCTCCCGTTGCGTCCGAGGCTTCTGGCGCTCGCTCATGCTGCCAACTCCCGTTCCTGACAAAGGCTCTGTCAAGTCCCCGCCCCTGGCAGCGTAGCCACCCCCGACCCCACTCTGTGAGGGAATCGCAACACACCGAAGTCACCGCAGGTGGGAAAGCAGGTCGGCATGACGTATCTCCTGGTCCGGCTGGTCGAGCCGTTGCTCCGGCTCCTCCTGCCCGCTCGCGGGCGACGGCGCCGCAGGCAGGTCGTACCGCTCGCGTACACCTACCCGTACTCGTGCCCGTATGTCGGCTGCGAAGCCCCCTTGCGTGGCGAGGACAGTCCGCTCGTCCGCCCCTACCTCGACCAGGTGGAGGTCTACGTATGAGCGGGCGCCTGCTTCCGTGGACCGGTGCGGACGGCAAACCCGGTTATCTCGTGGGTGAC
Source organism: Streptomyces sp. NPDC008092 (assembly GCF_042957285.1). NCBI lineage: Bacteria > Bacillati > Actinomycetota > Actinomycetes > Kitasatosporales > Streptomycetaceae > Streptomyces > Streptomyces sp. NPDC008092. The sequence continues at coordinate 499,407 of NZ_JBIBHY010000004.1, read as the reverse complement.
GGGACGGGGTACGTCTCCCGGCTTGCCGACCAGATCGAGAGCGTGCACCTCGGCATGGCGGGCGACCTGCTCGACCACGCGGCCGAACTCCTCGCCGAGCAGCGGTTGACTCGCGACGAACTCCGCTACCTGGCCCGGCGGCTGAGCGAATCACTGAGGGACGTCAAGCTTGTGGCCGAGAGCAGGGGTGCGCGGTTGCCGCGTGGTGACTGACCCGGCCCGGTTGACCCTCGACCTTGTGCAGGGCCCAGAGTGCCGGGTGTGGAGAACGACATGCGCAGCATCGGGGAGACGGCCCGCGAGAGCGGGCTCGGCGTGAGTGCCCTGCGGTTCTACGACCGGGCCGGTGTGCTGGTGCCTGCCTGGGTGGATCCGGTGAGCGGTTACCGGTGGTACGAGCCCGGACAGGTGGAAGAGGCCCGGGTGCTGGCCCGCCTGCGCCGGGCCGGGATGCCGCTGGCGGACATCCGGCTGGTGCTGGCCGGCTGGTCCGGCCCGGACACCGGTCTGGTGCGGAAGCTGCTCACGGCACACCTGCGCCGTCTGGAACAGGGGCTGTCCGACGCCCGCGGTGAGTTCTCCGCACTCCGAGCGCTACTCGACCAACGGGAGAACGCCATGACCTCGCTTCGCACCGCCGCCGTCCGCCTGTCCGTCGCCGCACCGGAACTGGCGGCCGTGCTGGACGCCGTTCGATTCGCGGTGAGTACCGACCCCGAGCTGCCGATGCTCGGCGGGGTTCTGTTCGACATCGAGGGCGAGAGCCTTCGTGCCGTGGCCACCGACCGATACCGGATGGCGGTCGCGCGGGCCGGGGTCACCGGGCACGACGGGGGCCGGGTGCAGGTCGTCGTGCCCGCTCCGCTCGCCGACGCGATGCGGCCGCTGCTGGACGGCGAGGGAGCCGTGGGGCTCTCCGTCGACGGTGACCGGGTGACCCTGGAGGCCGGGGACCGGCAGGCGGCCGGCCGGTGCCTCGACCACGACTTCCCCGACTACCGCCGTCTCCTGCCCCGGCCCGGCGGACGGCGCGCCGTCGTGGAGGTGGCGGCCTTCCGGCAGGCTCTGGAGACGGGTCCCGTTCGCTGCGGAGAGGCCGGGGCACCCGACCTCAGCGTGCTCAGGGTGGCGGACGGCGGTGCGGTGACCCTCTGCGCCGATGCCGACGACGACCCGGACCGTGTCGCCGTCAACCGCGCGTTCCTGTTGGCGGCGCTGGCCGCCGGGGCCCGTGACCGGCTGGTTCTGGAACTGGGCGCGCCCACGGCGCCGATCGCGATCCGACGGCCCGACGACGAGGACGTCTGCTCGCTCCTGATGCCGGTCCGGCTGGAGAGCTGACGGGCGCACCAGTGTGAGGACTTCTTCACACAGGTCTTTTTTATATTCCCTGTTCACGGTCCTCCGTCCTTTTCTATTTGCTGTGGTTCACCTGTCGGTTCGGGTTTTTTCCATTCCGCTGGAACCGCATCCTGTCTGCTCGTGTCTATAGGATTCGAGTCGGCCGCAAGGGTGAGCAAATGGCCCTGGATTGCGGTTGTGAAAGGCAATTCAAAACCAAGGAGTTCTCTGTGAACATGCGTATCGCCGCCGTTGCCGTAGCTTCCGCCGCGCTCGTCGCCGCCGGTGCCACCGCCGCCGTCGCCGCCCCGGCCCCGGCCTCCTCGATCACCCTCAAGGCGAGCGCCGGCACCGTCCGGGTGGGCGATGTCGTCACCTTCACCGGCAAGGTGGACGGCATCAAGGAGGGCAGCAAGGTGACCCTCCAGGTCAAGGACGGCAAGAAGTGGGTCTCACTGCCCGCCACCGCGAAGGTCTCCAAGGCGGCCTACAAGCTCACCGACAAGTTCGACAAGAAGGGCGTCGAGGTTCTGCGCGTCAAGGACGGCAGCGCCGTCTCCAAGAACGTGTCCGTCACGGTCCGCTGAATCCGGCCGCAGTACGCCGAAGCTGAATACGCCGGTTTCCCCTGACCGGCTTCCCTGAGAGCCTGCCCCACCCCGTCCGATCCGGGGTGGGGCAGGTGTCGTGGGGGCGGTTGCGCGTTCGCTGGATCCTATGGCCACCTGTGGTCCAGGTACAGCGAGTGGCGGCCGTGCCGGGGCCGGCAGAAGATGAGAACGCTGCTCCCGCGCCGTGCCGCTGAGGAGGCCCGGACATGCGCTGGTGGTCGTCGCTGATCAGGATCGGCCGGGACGGGCTGCGCATTCAACGGGCGTTCGCGGCCCCGTCGGCGATCGCGCGGGCCGTACTGGCGGTCCTGCTCGCCACGGTCCTCGGCCTGCTCCTCGACGACCCGGTGGCCGGGTCCATGGCCAGTGTCGGCGCGTTCATCTGCGGCATCGGCACGCTGGTGAGCCCGTTGCGCCACCCCGTGGTCAACGCGCTCGGGATGGCCGCGGCCTTCAGCGCGATGGCGGTGCTGGGGGCCCTGGTGCACGGCAACACCTGGTTGTTCCTGCTGCTGCTCGGGGCCGCGGCGTTCGCCACCGGGCTCTGGCGGACGCTGGGCGTCGCCTCCGGCATCCGGGGCTGCCTCGCGGTCATCGGGCTGATGATCACGGCCGATCTCGCTCCCGGCGTGCACGGCGGCCTGGTGATGGCCGGGTGGATCGCGGTCGGGACCGGACTCGTCGTGGTGGTGCAACTGCTCCCGCCGTACGGTCCGCGGTTCGCCGCCCAGCGCCGTGCCCTCGCCGCCCTGTACCGGTCGCTCGCCGAGGCCTCGGTCGCGGCCGACCCCGCCGCCCTGGGCGGCACCGCCCCGTCCACGGCGGCCCGGCAGGCCCTGGACCTGCTGCCGCAGTTCAGCCGGCCGGCCGCGGCGGCCCTGTTCGGGCTGCTGGGAGAGGCCGAGCGCATCCGCCGGGCGCTGCTCACCGTCCGGCTGACGGAACCGGCGGCCCGGGCGGCCGGGGACCGGGAGGCACTGGCCGCCGCCGCGCAGGTGCTGGACACCGTCTCCCGTACGGTGGCCTCCGGCCGCGAGCACCGCACCCCCGAACCGGCCGGCGCCCTCCTGGAGTCGTGGGCGGCCGCCTCGCCCGTGCCCGGCCCCCGCGACCTGGCCGCGCGGCTGCGGCAGGCCGGGCAGCTGGCCCGGTCCTCGACCGACGACCGCCTCGGCGACGTACTGCAACCCCATGCCGAGGTGCCGGGCCTGTACGCAGGCACCCCTTCGGTGGCGCGCACCGCCCGGCGGATCCGGGCGCAGCTGTGCCCCCGGTCACCGATCTTCCGCCATGCGGTGCGGCTCGCCGTCGCCGTGGTGGTCGCCGAGGTCATCGGCCGGTCGATCGGCGGGTGGGGCGGGCTCGGCATCTCCGCGCACGGCTTCTGGGTGGCCCTGACCACCATGCTGGTGCTCTTCCCCGAGTACGGACACACCGTCGCCCGCGCCTGGGGACGGGCGGCCGGGGCCGTGCTGGGCGGCATCCTCGCCTGGGCGCTGTCCCTGCCGCACTGGTCGCCCGGCGGCCTCGCGGCCCTGTCGGTGGTGCTGGCCGCGGCCTCGTTCGTCACCCTGCGGACCGGGCAGCTGATGCTCAACCTGTGGCTGACCACCTGGATCGTCTTCCTGATCCACCACGTCGGCGGGCTGCCCGGCCCGACGGCGTGGGCGCGCGCCGCCGACACGGTGGTCGGTGCCGTGCTCGCCGTACTCGTCTTCCTGCTCTGGCCGACCTGGTCCGCCCGGCGGGTGCCGGGCCTGCTCGCGGAGTGGCTGCGGGTGCAGGACCGGCTGCTGCCCGAGCTGCTGACCGGCTACGCCGCCGTCGGGGCGGCCGACCGGGCGGCCGTCGACGCGCTGCGGGAGCGGGCCCGGCAGGTCAGGGAGCACCTGACGGCCGCGGTGGCGCAGTCGCACGCCGAGCCGGCCGAGCACCGCTGCCCCTGGTCGAGCGGGCAGCTGGAGCAGATCAGGACCCAGGTGACCACGGTCGCCGGATGTGCCACCCTGCTCGGCGAGAACCTGCCGCGCACCCCGCAGGAGACCGTGCCGGAGCTGACCGAACTGGCCGATCCGCTGCACGAACACCTCACCGCCCTGGCCCGCGCCGCCGCCGGAGCCGAGACCGTGGCCCCGGGGGCACTGCGGTCGGCCTTCGACGCCTTCACCGCCCGCTCCGGTCTGCCGGCCGAGGCGTCCGACGGCTCCGGCAGCGTCACGGCCGGCCGCGCCGTCGCTCTGAGCACCACGACCGTCGACGCCGTCGAAGCCCTGACCACGACCATCGCCTCCCGGCACCGCCCCCGTCGCCACGCGGCAGCCTGAGACCCCGCCGGGTGGCGGGAGGGTGGCCGGGCTTGGCGGCGTCGAGATGGGCATCGAGGTTCAGTGCGGCGGTGACCAGGGCGAGCCGGGTCAACGCCTGCGGGAAGTTGCCGAGTTGTTCGCCGGTCGGCCCGATCTCCTCGGAGTGCAGGCCGAGACGGCCGGCGTAGGTGAGCATCTTCTCGAAGACGAGCCGGGGTCGTACCGGTACCCGAGGCCGTCGGACACCAGGTCCTTCCTGATCGCGTCCAGGGTCGAGAGCCACTACCTCTCCGCCAGTGATGCGCGAGCACGCTGCGGAGCGGTCCGGTCGCCCGCCGGGCGGCACACGTGATCGCGGGGAGAAAATCTTGGACCCGCGTACAACCCTCCCCCCACCTCGCCGGTCGTACTCGGCATCAGGACTTTCGGAGGGGGATCCGGGGGGATCGCGGGGGTTCTGATACGGAGGGGAAAGCCGAGGGGGTTCGGTCTACGGGCCGGGCCCCCTCGAAGCATGTCCGGGCATGTTCCCGGCGCCGTGACGGCCGATTCCCGAGTTGTTCCCGGGGGCCGCGTGCTCCACGCTGCTCCTGACCGGACTGCTGTTCGACTCGGGGGGCGGTTCTCGTGCTGCGCATCCACTTCACGCCTCAGGACCTGACCCGCGTCCGGGTGGCGAGCGCCCCCGACCCGCTGTGGGAGGTCACCTGCAGCCTGCACCGGTTACAGACCTCGCGGGGCCGCTGGGCCTACGCCGACTGGTACCGCGAGACCCGGGCCACCCTCACCGGCACCCCGCTCGGCGCGGCCGTGAGCCGGCTCCTGGTCCCGATCCTGCCCCGGGCCCGCTACCTGCCCGACTTCCTCACCCCGCACGAGGCCGCCGACGGCCTGGACCGCGGGCTCGCGGCCGTCGTCGACACGCCGCCCGAGCGGGTCGCCCACGAGATCCGGATGCTGGACCGGTTCAGCGGCGCCCCCGACTGGGCGCCCCGGCTGACGGAACGCCAGACCAGGGAAGAACTGGCCAAACTTCTGCGCGCCTACCACGAAGCGGTGATCGCACCCCACGAGAGCCGCATCGCCGCCGCCGTCGCCGGGGAGCGCGCCCTGCTGGCGCGTGACGCCCTCGACACCGGGGCCGACGGACTGCTCAGCGGCCTGTCGCCGGCCGTCCGCTGGCAGCCCCCGGTACTGCAGGTCGACTACGTCGAGGACCGGGACCTGCACCTCGGCGGCCGCGGGCTGCGCCTGGTCCCCTCGTACTTCTGCTGGCAGTCACCGGTCTCGATGGCGGACGACACCCTGCGGCCGGTCCTGATCTACCCCGTGCACGGGGTCCGCCAGACCGTCCCCGAACTCCCCGCCGACGCCACGCTCGCCGCGCTGCTCGGCCGTACCCGGGCGGCCGCCCTGCGGTTCCTCGCGCTCGGCGCGACCACCTCCGAACTGGCCCGCCTGCTGGGCGTCTCGACGCCCACCGCCACCCACCACACCACCGTCCTGCGCGACGCCGGCCTGGTCATCAGCCGGCGCCGCCACAACACCGTGCTGCACACCCTCACCCCGCTCGGCGCCGCGCTGCTCAGGCCGGCTCCGGGGCAGGTATCCCGGCCGCCCGCCGACCGGACACAGTCCCCTCTCGCCCCACGGGCCACGTGAGTGTCCCCCCGTACCGCCGGAGCGGCGGACTCCGCCGACCGGCGCGGGACTTTAGACCCCTGTCGAAGGGCGTGGTCCGCGGGACACGTGTTCTGCGAGCGTTCCGGGTGCCCGATCCACCTCACATCCGAACCAGATGGGGGAAACCATGAGGAAGGTCATCGCCGCCGGCGCGCTCGCGCTCGTCTCCGCCGCCGGCTGTCTGGTGCTCGCGCCCGCCGCGTCCGCCGCCCCGGACGCCTGCGTGACGTCCACGCTCACCACCTCGGCGTACGAAGGCACCGGCGGCACCCACGTCAAGAAGTCCGCCACCAGCAGCTGCAGCGACCTCAACCTGACCTACGTCAACGACACGACGATCTACGGCTACGACGGTTACGCCGGCCGCCTCTACCACAGCTCCACCGGCACCTGGAAGACGTGCGACGCGGGCTACATCTGGCTCTACGACGGCTCCTACGCCGTCGACAGCGAGCTGCTGTGCACCGACGTCTCCGACAACACCACCTTCACGGTGGCGAGCGCGGCGAACGGCGGCGACACCGTCCACGTCGTTCACTGATCCGGTTCCAGGGCCTCCGCCCCCGGCGGGTCCGGAGGCCCTGTCCGGCACGTGCGGGACGTACCCGGGACACACAGGGGAGAGGAGTGGTCCGGATGATCCGGCGCCCGGTCCTGGTGCGCGCGGCCCTCGCGGCGGCCGTCGCCCTGCTCGGCACCGCGTGCTCCACCGACGCCGCCCGGCAGCCCGGCCCGCCGGCCGCGACCGTGACCCCGGCCCGCCTCGGCCACGCCCTGCCGGACGACCCGGTACGCATGGTCCTGCCGGCCACGGGGGCCGAGACCCGGTGGACCCAGGGCCTCTACGTATTCGGGCAGCAGGTGACCCGGGTCGCCACCGCCGACTGCGCCCGCAGGGGCGGGTTCGCCGTGCCCGCCGAGGCCCCGCTCGCGTTCATCCGCTTCTTCGCCCTGCCCGACCTGGACTTCGTCGCCCGGCACGGCCTGAGCACCAGCGCCGACGTGCCCGCGGCGGCCGCCGCCCCCACCACGGCCCGCGCCGGCAGCGCGGCACAGGTGCGCCGCTGCCAGGCCCAGGGCACGAAGGCCGCGGCCGCGCTGAGCGGCCTCTACCTGCCCCTCGAACAGCGGTGGTTCGGTGCACTCGGCGCGGTGGACCGCGCTCCCGCCACGGTCCGGGCCCGGCGCGGCCTGCCCGGCTGCCTGGCCGGGCACGGGGTTCCGGCCAAGGACGAGCGCGCCTTCATGGGGGCGGCCGACGCCCGCCAGCAGGCCGCCGCGCCCGCCGACCTGCCCGCCACGGAGCGCGCCATGGGCCGCGTCTACGCGGACTGCATGCGCCCCGTCGAGGCCGTCCGCGACCCTGCCCGGCTGAGCCTGCGCACCGGTTTCCTCGCGGGGCACGCCGCCGAGGTCCGCACCCTGCGCCAGAGACTCCTGCCGGCCCTGCGGGCGGCGGAGCGGCGGTACGGGGTGACCCTGGTGTTCCCCGAGCCCTGACCGGGATCAGCGGGAAGTGCTCCCGTCCGCGGCGCCGTCGTGGCCGGTCGCGCGGTTCCCGCGCCCCTTTCGGGGCGCGTCACCTGAACGGGGCTCAGAAGAACACCCCGCACCGCAGCAGCACGTTCGCGTACGGCCGGGCCTCCCCGGTCCGCACCACCAGGTGTGCCTCCGCCGACAGCTCCTTCAGCCGCTCGTGCGGGACCAGGACCAGGCCGGGGAAGTGCCCGTCCAGCAGCCCGGCGGCCGCCGGATTGGCCTCGCGTACCTCCGCCGCCGCCGTCGCGCCCTCCACGACCAGCTCGGCCAGCAGCCCCTCCAGCACCTCCGCGAAGGACGGCACCCCGGCCCGGAACGCCAGGTCCACCACCCGCGGACCCTTCGGTATCGGCATCCCGGCGTCGCACACCAGCACCCCGTGCCCGTGCCCCAACTCGGCCAGCGCGCCGGAGAGATGACGGTTGAGGATGCCCGCCCGCCTCACAGCGCGTCGACCTCCGCCGCCGTCGGGTACGACTCCTGCGCACCCCGCCCGGTCACCGCCGCCGCCCCGACCCGCGCCGCGTACGCCGCCGCCTCGGCGAGGGACGCGCCCGCCCCGAGCCGTACCGCGAGGGCCGCCGTGAACGCGTCCCCGGCGCCGGTCGTGTCCACCGCGTCCACCTTCACGGAGGAGACGTGCGCGACCCCGTCGCCGTCGGCCACCAGCGCACCCTCCGCGCCCAGCGTCACCACCACCGACTTCGGGCCCTTGGCGAGCAGGAGCCGCGCCCAGTCGGCCGGTTCCTCGCTCACGCACGCCTCGCCGAGGAGCACCCGCGCCTCGTGCTCGTTCACGATCAGCGGGTCGCAGGCCGCCAGCACCTCACCGGGGAGGGGCCGCGGCGGGGACGGGTTGAGGACGAACCGGCTGCCGGGGGCCAGGTTCCGTACGACCTCCAGCACCGTCTCCAGCGGGATCTCCAGCTGCGTGGACACCACCCGGGAGGCGTGGAAGAGGCTGACCGCGGCCCGCACGTCCGCCGGCACGAGACGGCCGTTCGCGCCCGGCGAGACGACGATGCTGTTGTCCCCGGAAGGATCCACGGTGATCAGGGCGACGCCCGTCGGCGCCCCGCCCACCAGCACGCCCACCGTGTCCACCCCCGCCGCCCGCTGCGAGTCGAGCAGCAGCCTGCCGTGCGCGTCGTCGCCGACCCGGGCCAGCAGGGCGGTACGGGCGCCGAGCCGGGCGGCCGCGACCGCCTGGTTGGCGCCCTTGCCGCCGGGGTGCGTGGCGAGATCGCCGCCGAGGACGGTCTCCCCGGCGTCCGGCCGCCGCTCGACGCGGATCACCAGGTCGGCGTTGGCCGATCCCACGACCAGGAGGTCGTAGTCGTACATCGGATGACTCCCTACAGGCCTGTGCGAATGGGGAAAAGGGGTGAGGCGACCGGGGCTCCATTCAAGCGCCCGGCCGCCTCCCTGGTGTGTCAGCCCGTGAAACCGGCCACGTTGTCCTTCGTGACCACCTTCACCGGCACCTTGATCGCCGACGGGATCTTCTGGTCCTTCACGGCCTTCAGCGCGTTGTCCACGGCGATCTTCCCGAGCTGGCTGGGCTGCTGGGCCACCGACGCGTACAGCGTGCCGTTCTTCACGGCGGTCAGGCCGTCCGGGGTGCCGTCGAAGCCGATCACCGAGACCGACGAACCGGCCCTGGAACCCAGCGCCTTGATCGCGCCGAGGGCCATCTCGTCGTTGGCCGCGATGACACCCTGGACGTCCGGGTGGGCCTGGAGCAGGTTCGACATCACGTCGAGGCCCTTGGTGCGGTCGAAGTCGGCGGGCTGCTGGGCCACCACCTGGATACCGGGGTAGGCCTTCAGGCCTTCGGCGAAGCCCTGCGCCCGCTCCCGGGCGGCGGAGGTACCGGCCTGGCCCTGCAGGATCACGATCTTGCCCTGGCCGCCGAGCTTCTCGGCGATCGACTTCGCGGCCAGCTCGCCGCCGGTGACGTTGTCGGAGGCGACCAGCGTCGCCGTCTTCGCGTTGTTCACCCCGCGGTCGACGGCGATCACCGGGATGTCCGCCTTGTCGGCGGCCTTCACGGAGTTGCTCGCCGCGTCCGAGTCGACCGGGTTGACGATGATCGCGCCGAGCCCCGAACTGGTGAAGTTCTGCAGCTGGTTGGCCTGCTGCGAGGCGTCGTTCTGGGCGTCGGTGACGGTCAGGTCCACACCCTGCTTCCTCGCCTCGGCCTGGGCGCCGGCCCGGATCTGCACGAAGAACGGGTTGTTGAGGGTGGACAGGGACAGACCGATCTTGGGGTTGGCCGAGGACGAGCCCGTGTGCAGCAGCGAGGTCGCGGCCACCAGGCCCACGGTGACGACCGCGGCCAGCGCGTACGTCCCGGCCTGCTTTCCCTTGCCGCCCCCGGTGCCGGCGGCGAGCGGGGTGGCCCCGGCCCTGCGGCGCACGGTGTCCAGGAGGACGGCCAGCGCGATGACGACGCCGATGACGACCTGCTGCCAGAACGCCGAGACGTTGAGCAGGTTGAGGCCGTTGCGCAGCACCGCGAGGATCAGCGCGCCGATCAGCGTGCCCGACGCCTTGCCGGTGCCGCCGGCCAGCGAGGCACCGCCGATCACCACCGCGGCGATGGCGTCCAGCTCGTAGCCGTTGGCGGCCTGCGGCTGCGCGGAGGACAGCCGGGCGGCCAGCACGATGCCGGCGACGGCCGCGAACAGCCCGGACAGCGCGTAGATGGCGAGCTTCTGCTTGTTCACCCGCAGCCCGGACAGCCGGGCGGCCTCCTCGTTGCCGCCGATCGCGTACATCGAGCGCCCGATGTAGGTCCGGCCGAGCACGAAGGCCGCGATCAGCCCCATCAGGACCATGACCAGCACCGGCACCGGCAGCCAGCCGCCGAGGGTGTCACCGAGGTGCGAGACCGAGTCGGGGAAGGCGATGGGGGAGCCCCCGGAGATCACCAGCGCCAGACCGCGCCCCACCGACAGCATCGCCAGCGTCGCGATGAACGGCGGCAGCTTGCCGTAGGCGATGAGGAAGCCGTTGACCAGACCGGCCGCGATGCCGGTCGCGACGGCGAGGACGACGGCCAGGAACACCGGCACCCCGTGCGAGGTGGCGCTCCACGCCAGCACGGTGGCCGACAGGGCCGCCACCGAACCCACCGACAGGTCGATGCCCGCCGCGACGATCACGAAGGTCGCGCCGAAGGCCAGGATCGCCGTCACGGCCGCCTGGACGCCGACGTTGAGCAGGTTGTCGGTGGTGAGGAAGTCCCCGGACAGCGCCGACATGGCGATGACGAGAACGATCAGCGCGGTGAGCGCGCCGTTGTCGAGGAGCAGCCGGCGCACACCCGCGGCGCCACCGGCGCCCGTGCCGCTGCTCTTGAGCGTGTCAGTGGCCACGTCCGGCCTCCTTGTCGGTTGTGGTGGGGGCGGCGGGGGCCGCGGGGGTGGCCGGGGAACTGACGGCGAGGGCCATCACGGAGTCCTGGGTGGCCTGGTCCGCGGCCAGTTCGCCCGCGATCCGCCCCTGGGCCATCACCAGCACCCGGTCGCTCATCCCGAGAACCTCCGGCAGGTCGCTGGAGATCATCAGCACGGCGGCCCCGGAGGCCGTGAGCTCGTTGATCAGCTGGTAGATCTCGACCTTGGCGCCGACGTCGATGCCGCGCGTCGGCTCGTCGAGGATCAGCACCTTGGTGTCGGCGAGCAGCCACTTGCCGATGACGACCTTCTGCTGGTTGCCGCCGGAGAGCGTCCGCACGTGCTGACCGAGCCCGGCCATCCGCACGCCCAGCTGCCCGGCGATCCGCCCGGCGGCGGCGTGCTGCCCCTTGAGGTCGACGATCCCGGCCCGGGTCGCCTTCCGCAGCGTCACCAGCCCGAGGTTCTCCTCGACGGAGGCGTCCAGCACCAGCCCCTGCCCCTTGCGGTCCTCCGGGACGAGCCCGATCCCGGCCGCCATGGCCGCGTTGACGTCGTGCCGCCGCAGCGCCGCACCGGAGACCTTCACGGCCCCCTCGTCGTACGGATCGGCCCCGAACACGGCCCGCACGACCTCCGTACGGCCGGCGCCCACGAGCCCGGCGATCCCGACGACCTCACCCGCGTGCACCTCGAAGCTCACGTCGTGGAAGACCCCGTCCCGGGTCAGCCCCTCCACGGACAGCAGCGCCGCACCGGCCTCGCCGCGCTCCCTCGGGTACTGCTGCTCGATGGAGCGCCCGACCATCAGCCGGACCAGCTCGTCCTCGGGCGTGGTCGCGGGCACCTGGCCCACGCTCTTCCCGTCCCGGATCACCGTCACCCGGTCCCCGAGAGCGGCGATCTCCTCCAGGTGGTGGGTGATGAAGACGATCCCGACCCCGTCCGCGCGCAGCTGGCGCACGATCGCGAAGAGCTTCTCCACCTCCTCCGAGGTGAGGACGGCGGTCGGCTCGTCCATGATGAGCACGCGCGCGTCCAGGCTGAGCGCTTTGGCGATCTCCACCATCTGGAGCCGGGCGATGCCGAGTTCACGGACCCGCGCGCGTGGCGACACGTTCACGCCGACCCGCGTCAGCAGCGCCTCGGCGTCGGCCTCCATCCGCTTCCGGTCGATCATCCCGAACCGGCGCGGCTGCCGGCCCAGGAAGATGTTCTCGGCGACCGTGAGGTCGGGTACGAGGTTGAACTCCTGGTAGATGGTGGCGATCCCGAGCCGCTCGGAGTCCTGCGCACCATGGATGCGCACCTCCTCGCCGCCGGCCAGGATCCGCCCCGCGTCGGGGGTGTAGGCGCCGGAGAGCATCTTGATCAGGGTGCTCTTGCCCGCGCCGTTCTCACCGAGGAGTACGTGCACCTCGCTCCGGCGGAGGTCGAAGTCGACGCCGTCGAGCGCGACCACGCCGGGGAAGGACTTCCGTATGCCCTCGATACGCAGCAACTCGTCCGGGTTGCTCACGACGTGCTCCTTTGCACAGGGGTGGGGGACTGCGGGGGGTGGGGGTCGCGGCCCTCGCCGCACGAACGGCGCACGACGAGCCGGGCCGGGAGGGTGACGGACCGCGGCGGCCGTCCCTCGATGCGGTCGACCAGCGCGCGTACGGCGGCGCGGCCGAGCTCACCGGTGGGCTGGGCGATGGCGGTGACGGGCGGGTCGGTGTGCACGAACCAGGGGATGTCGTCGAAGGCGGCCAGTGCTATGTCACATGGCACCCGCAGCCCCCGCGCCCGCACCGCGTCCAGCGCACCCAGCGCCATCAGGTTGTCCGTGGCGAACACGACCTCGGGCGGCTCGGGCAGGTCGAGGAACCCCTCGGTGACCCGCCGCCCGCTCTCGGCCTGGAAGTCGCCCTGGCCGATGTAGGCGTCGGGGAGGGGGACGCCGTGCTCGGCGAGGGCCTCGCGGAAGGCCTGGACACGCTCGCTGCCGGTGGTGGTGGCCGCCGGCCCGGCGATGATCGCGACCCGCCGGTGCCCGAGTCCGCACAGGTGGGCGACGAGGTCACGGATCGCGGCCGACCCGTCCGCCCGCACCACGGGGACGTCCACCCCCGGGATCCACCGGTCGACGAAGACCATGGGCGTCCCGGCCCGCGCCGCCTCCAGCATCAGCGGCGAGCCGCCGTCGGTGGGGGAGACCAGCAGCCCGTCGATCCGCCGGTCGAGCAGCGTCCGTACGTGGTGGTCCTGCAGCTCCGGCCGCTCGTCGGCGTTGCCGATGATGACGCTGTAGCCGAGGGCGCGGGCCGCCTCCTCGACCGAGCGGGCCAGCTCGGTGAAGTACGGGTTCATCACGTCGCTGATGACCAGGCCGAGGGTGTGGGTCTGGTCGGTGCGCAGGGAGCGGGCGACGGCGTTCGGGCGGTAGCCCAGCGCCGCGACGGCGGCCAGGACGCGGGTACGGGCGTCGTCGCTGACCGACGGATGGTCGTTCAGGACCCGGGACACCGTGGCGACGGAAACGCCCGCCTCGGCGGCGACGTCCTTGATGCTCGCCATCGCCGCTCCACCTCCTCGTGGAATCGATTACACGACTGCGTGTACCGAGGATTGGAATCGATTACACGACGTCGCGGCAAGCCCCCGGCGATGGCCGAAATCCAATCGTGACCGGGGGAGGACCGGAGCGGGCTGGCCCGCGTGTGGCCTGACCTGTGGGATTGCGGACATGACGCGAACGGAGACTCGAACGGAGATACGGGACGGCGCGCTGCTGCTGTTCGTCGCCGTCCTGGAGGTGGCCGTGATCCTGGGCGGCGGGCTCTCGGCCGCCTGGGCGCTCACGGTCGCCGCCGTCTACCTGGTGTTCCTGGTGGCCTACCTCCGGGGCCTGGTGCGCCGTCGCCGGCCCCGGGGTGCCGGCGGCGCGGGCTGGCCGTCGCCCCCGCTCCGCGTCACCGCGGTCTGCCGGCGCCCCCGCCTCCCCCCTCCGTGCTCTACCGCGCGGCGGAGACCCGCTGCATGGCGTCGTCCAGGTGGCTGATGACGGCCGGGACGTCGTCGCTCTCGGTGTGCCGGATCAGCTCCAGGGCGGGGCGGACGATGCCGCCCGGGCGCGCTATCAGCCGGGCGAGCACGGTGGCCCGGGTGTCGAGCCGTTCGATGGTGGCGGCGCGCTCCGTCTCGTTCTGGCCCGCCAGCAGGACGGCGTTGTGCCACGCCTCCTCGCGGGACTCGCGGACGCTGAAGTCCAGGATCTGCTCGTCGGTGCGGCCGCCGACCTTGTCCAGCAGCGACAGGAGGGGCGACACGGCGTCGACGGAGTCCTGCACCGCCAGCACCACCCGCGCGAGGATGTCGTTGATCAGCAGGAAGTCGTGCCGCAGGGCGTTGATGTCCTCGCCCGGGTCGGTCCCGGCGGCGGCGACGGCGAGGTCGAGGTTGATGTGCGCGTTCACGCCCAGGATCAGGTGCTGGACGATGACGGTGTCGGCGTCGCCGAGCAGCCCGAACGTCTCGCGCCAGCAGCGCGGCCCGCTCCGGTCACGCCGCCAGGCGTCGTACGCGTCGAAGTAGCGGTTGCCGAAGAGCGTGTCGAAACGGTCCATGCGGGGGCCGTCCTCGAACTGCCCGTCGTGGACGGCGGTACGGATCTCGACGGTCACCTGCCGGTACAGCGCCGCGAAGTACCCGATCCGGTCACCGGTGCGTTCGGCCTCGCGCACGATCCCGGCGAGTCCGTCCACCACATCGTCGATGTTCTGTGCCGTCATGCCCAACACCCCTTCCCAGCGGCCCGGTCCGCAGCCCCGTCCTACCATCGCGCGGCGGCGGACGGGGCAGAACCCGGCAGATGGGGCCGGGCGAGGGAACTCACCAGCGGACCGCGGTGAAGTCCACTGCGCGAGGAGGGAGTTCGTGAGTGCGGGTGGCCAAGTTCCCGAGCCGCGCGGTCATTTCCTCGTGGGGAAGGTGGCGGCGGTCGCCGTGTCCCGGCAGCAGCCACTCGAAGCGCAGCCGGCCGGCGGTCCGGGCCAGGGAGGCGGCCAGTTCACGGATCGAGTACCAGGTGACGCTCTCGGCCACCTCGATGTCCGACGTCGTACGCGACCAGTAGAAGCTGTCGCCGCTGAAGCAGTACCGCTCGTCGGCGAGGTAGAGCACGCTGCCCCGGGTGTGCCCGGGGAAGGGGACGGCGAGGACACCGTCGGCGATCCCGGCCGGCTCGGTGCCGCGCAGGACCCGGTCGGCGTCCGGGGCGGCGTCGAGGTCGCCCTCGTGGATCCAGAGCCGGGCGCCGAAGCCGTCGGCGTAGCGGCGGCCGTGCACGGCGTGGTCGCGGTGGGTGAGGAGTACGTCGGTAACGGGCCCCGGCGCCTCGTAGCGGGCGGCGAGCGCCGGGCTCCAGCGCGGGGTGTCGATCATCATCGACGTGCCGTCGGGGCGGCGCAGGAGGTAGGAGTTGGCACCCGCGGTGTGCGGCGAGTTGTGCCCGCACAGCAGCACGGAGCCGGAGCCGGAACCGGACTCGGAGTCAGTGCCGGTGCCGGAACCGGACTCGGAGTCAGTGCCGGAGCCGGTGCCGGTGCCGATGTCGTCCAGGGGCATCGGGAACGGGTCCCGGGCCGGGTCCGTCCGGCCGTCCGGCGGCCGGACGGAACGGGTGGGGCAGGCGTGCGCCGCCGCGTGCAACCGTGCCGTCTCCGCGGCGTCGCGCGGCTGGCGCAGTACGGCCGAGCGCCCCGCCACCTCCCCGACGAGCCCCGGGGCGAGCTGCCGCGCCACGTCGCAGTTGGTGCAGCGCCCGTCCACCCGCCAGCCGTGCTCGACGTGTTCGGTTCCCATGACCCCGTCCCTCCCGTTCCCGTACCACCGGTGTCCTCAGGGGTATCCCGGGCGGTCCGGAAAGCGGAAGGGGGTCAGGATCTGGTGCTTGCGGCAGGGTGTTGCTCTGCTGTAGGCAGCCCGCGGTGTCTCACATCGGCTTCGGCTTGAACACCGCGAAGGTCGCACCCTGCGGGTCGGCGACCACGGCCATGCGGCCGGCCATCATCTCGAACGGCGGCTGGAACACCGTGCCGTTGCGCTTGACCAGGGCGTCCACGGTGGAGTCGACATCGTCCACCGCGAAGTAGGTGAGCCAGTGCGGCGGGACGCCGGGGCGGTCGTCGCCGAGCTGGGCGGCGCCGCCGACGCCCCGGTCGCCGACGTTCAGCGACCAGTAGTTCCCGCCGGCGCCCTCCATCGGCTGGATCTCGATCCCGAAGGACTCGCCGTAGAAGCCGGTGGCGGCGGGTACGTCGGTGGTGTTCAGCTCGTTCCAGATCAGCGCGCCCGGCTCGTTGACGATCCCCGCGCCGTGGAACTCGCCCGGCTGCCACACCCCGAACACCGCGCCCTGCGGGTCGGCGGCGATCAGCATCCGGCCGATGTCGCCGACGTCCATCACCGGGGCGATCAGCGTGCCGCCGGCCGAGACGATGGTGTCCTGGGTGGCCTGCGCATCGGTGCTGGCCAGATAGGTGGTCCAGACGGTCGGCGGCTCCGGCTGGCCCTCGGGTGCCATGGCCGAGCCGATGCCGGCCACCGGCTTGCCCTGCAGCGTGCAGACCGCGTATCCGCCGAAGTCGGCCTCGCCGACCTCGCCCTGCCAGCCGAACAGGTCACGGTAGAAGTCCAGCGCGGCCTGCTGGTCCTGCGCCATCAGATCGACCCAGCACGGGGTCCCGGTCGGGTACGGAGTAGTGACTTCGGGCATCTCCAGCTCTCCCTGCGCGCGAAAAATTTCCCCGCCGCCCACCATCACCGCCCTGGCCGATTCCCGCCACCGGAACGGGCCGAGTTTTACGGTCGGCTCACCGGCGCGGCGGCGGTCCTCACCCCCGGTCGCCGGTCGGCCGTCACTCACGGTCGTCGGTCGGTCGGCGGCCCCGGCCGTCGGTCGGTCGGCAGCCTCGGCCGTCGGTCGGTCGGCGGCCCCGGCCGTCGGCGCTCGCCCCGGCTCCGGGTACGGCGGGCTGTACCGGCTTCCGGCGGACAGAGAGCCCGGGCCGGGTCAAGCCCCCCGGCTCTCCGGCGGTGCCACGAACTCGGGCTGGTCCAGCAGCCGCAGCCGCAGCCGCAGCCGGCCGGCTGTCGCGCACCCTGCCGCGGTCACGCCGCCTTCGGCTGTGGGTGCCAGGTGCCGTCCAGGGGGACGCCGGCGGCCGCCGCGACCCGGTCGCGGGACTCCAGCAGGCGGGTGCGGAGCGTCCGCAGGTCCACGTCGGCCAGTACGCCGTCCCGCTTCACGACGCGGCCCGCGACGAGGACCGTGTCGACCAGGCCGGGGTGACCGGCCGCCACGACCGTGCCCGCGGGGTCGGTGACCGGGAAGACGGTGAGGTCGTCGGTGCGCAGCAGGATCACGTCGGCGTCCTTGCCGGGCGTGAGGCTGCCGGTGCGGGCGGCGAGGCCCAGGGCGTGGGCGCCGTCGACGGTGGCGAACTCCAGCAGGTCACGGGAGTCGAGGCCGCCGTCCAGGCCGCGCTGCACCACGTAGGTGGTGCGCATGGTGGAGAACATGTCGCCGCCGACCGACGGGACGTCGTCGACGGAGAGCGTCGGGCGCAGGCCGGCGGCCAGCATCCGGCCGGTCATCGGCCAGCCGAACCCCATCTTCAGCTCGACGTCCGGGCTGACGGACACCGAGGCGCCGGCGTCGGCGAGCATCCGCAGCTCGTCGTCGCCGAGGCCGTTGGCGTGCACGAACGTCGTGGTGTCCCGCAGCAGGCCGTGCGCGTGCAGGTCGGCGACCGGGCGCCGGATCCCCTCGGACTCGACGTGCAGGCTGCTCCGCAGGCCGAGCTCGGCCGCCAGCTTCAGCTCGTCCGCGACGGTCCCGAAGGAGGTGTCCTCCGCGCCGCGCAGCCCGAACGACATGGTGAGCAGGCCGTCGTCCGAGGAGAGCACGGACCGTACGCGGCGGATCTCGGCCTCGACCGGGTCGGCGGTGCCCCAGCCCGCGCCGTGGCAGAAGACGGACCGTCCCGGTGCGTCCCGCAGCGCCGCGACGGCGGCGTCCGCGTGCTCCGGGCTCTGCGCGCAGTGGAACCAGTCCAGCATCGTGGTCACCCCGGAGTGCAGGGCCTCCAGGCGGCCGAGCAGGGTGCCCGCGTAGACGTCCTCGGGCCGGTACTCGGGCTTCAGTGTGCGGTGCATCGCCTGCGCCCACTCGGGGAACGTCCAGTCCGCGCCGATGCCGCGGAACGCGGTCTGCCAGGTGTGCCGGTGGGTGTCGACGAAGCCGGGCATGACGATCCGGTCCCTCGCGTCGATCACCTCGGCGTCCGGGGCGTCGACGGCCTCGGCGACCTCGACGATCACACCGTCCTCGATCAGCACGTCACCGCGTTCGAGATCGCCGACGGCCGGGTCCATGCTGACCACGGTGCCGCCGGTAAGCAGGATCCTCATCAGAAAACTCCTCTACGAGACTCTGTGAAAAGTGGTTGTTTGTCCGCATTCGCGATGCGGACAAGTCTTCCCGGGCGGCGCGCGGATGTAAGCCGATCCTGGCAACGTCGGCAGGAAATTGCGCCGTGGCAGGGCATTGGATTGTGGTAAGTGGGGGTGGGTGAGCAATAATCTGCCCCCATGGATGATGTGGATCGGTCGATCCTCGCCGTGCTGGAGAAGCACGGGCGGATCAGCAACGCCGAGCTCGCCGCGCGGGTCGGCCTGTCGCCGTCGCCGTGCCTGCGGCGCGTGCACCGCCTTGAGGAGACCGGGGTGATCCGCGGCTACCGGGCGGAGATCGACCCGGCGGCCGTCGGCCGCAGCCTGCGGGTGTTCGCGGGCGTCCGCCTGATGCGGCACAACCGCGGCGACGTGGCCGCGTTCGAACGCGCGGTGGTCCAGCTGTCCGAGGTGGTCCACGTCCACCACGTCACCGGCAACTACGACTACCTGCTCCAGGTCGAGGTCGCCGACCTGCCCGCCTACGAGGACTTCCACGCCAACCGGCTGGCCGACCTGCCCGGCGTCGCCACGGTGAGCAGCTACGTCACGATGAAGACGCTCTGACTCACGGGTGGGCGGACCCGGCGGTGGCGGCCACCGCGTCGGCCGCCCCGAGCACGTCGGCGACCAGGTCGGCCGTGTCCTCCGTGCCCGCGGCCAGCCGCACCAGACCCGGCGGGACCGCGGCGCTGATCTGGTCGTCGCTGAGCATGCCCCGCCACATGGAGGCCGGGTGCACGGCCAGCGACTCCACGCCGCCGAGACTGGCCGACCGGCGGGCGTAGCGCAGTCGGCCGAGGAACGCGTCGGCCGCCTCGAAGCCGCCGGTGAACTCGACGCTCAGCACCCCGCCGAAACCGCTCATCTGACGGGTGGCCAGCTCGTGCTGAGGGTGGGAGGGCAGACCGGGATAGTGCACCCGGCGCACGGCGGGGTGGGCCTCCAGAGCCTCCGCGAGCGCCTGGCCGTTGGCGTTGTGCCGGGGCATCCGCAGCGGCAGGGTGCGCATCCCGCGCAGCAGCAGCCACGCGTCGAACGGCCCGAGCACGGCACCGGTGAGCAGGCCGGTGTCCCAGACCCTGTCGAGGAGTTCGGCCGGACCCGCCAGCACCCCGGCGGAGACGTCGGTGTGGCCGTTGAGGTACTTGGTCGCGCTGTGCCAGACCAGGTCGACGCCGAAGTCCGCCGGGCGCTGGTTGAGCGGGGTGGCGAAGGTGTTGTCGGCCATGGTCACCGCGCCGTGCGCACGGGCCAGGTCCGTGACGGCGCGCAGGTCCGTGATCCGGAGCAGCGGATTGCTCGGGGTCTCCACCAGGATCAGGCGGGTCCGCGGGGTCAGCGCCTTCTCGAAGGCGGCCGGATCGGTCTGGTCGACCAGGGTGGTCGTCACGCCGAACCGGGGCAGCAGGTTCAGCAGGACCGACGCCGTACCGCCGTAGGTGGACCGCTGCCCGACGACATGGTCACCGGCGGACACCAGCGCCAGCACGGCGGTGGTGAGCGCGGCCATCCCGGACGCGGTCACCATGGCCGCCCCGGTCCCCTCCAGCTCCGCGACGACGGCCGCGACCTGGGCGTGGTTCGGGTTGCCGAAGCGGGTGTAGAAGTCCTGGCCGCGCGGGTCGACGGCGTCCCGCGCGAACGTCTCGCCGTCCGGCGCCGAGAAGGCCGCCGTCTGGTAGATGGGCGGTGCCACGGCGCGCTGCGGAAGAACCCCGCGATCGGCGTGGACGGTGACTGTGCTGCTGCCCGGCATGGTTGCGTGCCCTTCCGCGGTCGGTCGGTGTGACGGGCCCAAGCGTGACCGACGGAACCGCGAGAGCGAACGGATCCCGGCAACATTGGCAGCATATTGCGCCGCGATAGGGGTGCAGGATTGTGCTAGCGGGCGACCTCGCGCAATTTCGTGCTCACACGGTGATCGTGCCCCGGACGCAGACGGTCGTGGCACCGCTCACCCACACCGTGCCGTCCGCGTCGGCGCCGACCTCGATGGTCGCGGCCCGTCCCACCCGCGCGCCCTGCGAGACCCGGTAGGCGGCGGGGGCCGCGCCGGTCGCGGTCAGCCACAGCCCGACACCGGCGTTCATGCTGCCGCAGGCGGGGTCCTCGGGCACTCCGCAGCGCGGCGCGAAGGTCCGCATCTCGAAGTCGTACGGGGAACCCTCGGGGTAGGCGCCGATCGCGCCGACCATCGCGTCCGGGATACGGGACAGGTCGGGTTCGAGGGCCAGCACCTCCTCGGCGGTGGCCAGCCGGAGCACGGCCCAGCCCGGCCCGTTGTCGACCCACTGGTGGGCGAGGACCCGCTCCCGCCCGATCCCGAACGCGCCGACGATCCGCTCCAGGTACTCGTCGTCGAGCGCGCCGTCCCGCACCAGCGGCGGCGCGGCGAAGGACAGTACGCCCTCCCCGCGGCGCACGGTGACCAGACCGGCGCCGCACTCCTGCACGATCCGGTCCGCGTGCCGCGGCACACCGCCGCCGTCCAGCCACGCGCGGGCCGATCCGAGCGTGGGGTGCCCCGCGAACGGCAGCTCGCCGTCCGGCGTGAAGATCCGCAGCCGGTAGTCCGCCCCGGCGACGGTGGGGGCCACCACGAACGTGGTCTCGGACAGGTTGGTCCACCGCGCCACGAGCTGCATCTCCTCGTCGGCCAGATCCGCCCCGTCGAGGACGACCGCGACCGGGTTGCCGCGATACGGACTCGTCGAGAACACGTCGACCTGGACGAACGGGCGGTTGCGCGGCGGCACGGTCATCACGGCCTTTCCTCGGCGGAATCAGCGCCATCACAACGGGTTCCGGTACCGCCGGGACATGGCCAGTGGCAACAAAGTGGACTGGCTCGGGCCGCGGCCGGCTCGCACCACACGTACGTCCCGCGGTTCCCGAACCTCGACAGCGGCTGCCGCAGCCCCACAGATCGAACAGGCCCGTACGAGCGTCGGCCCCGGCGCCGATGCGGAGGGTACCGGAGTCGGCAGACGGCAGGTCGCGGGACTTCCGGCGGAGCGCCCAAGCGCTGACGGTCACCCAGTTCCCGGCGCGGTTGCGGTACTTGGCGACGCCCGTGGCCCACCCTGGACGCGCCCGGGGGGATGCTCGGTGAGGAGTCCTCTCACCCGGCCCGGCTACTCTCGTCGCCCGGACCTTGGGGAACGTCTCGGGAGGGGATGGGGCGGGGCATGGCACGGTGGAAGGAACTGCCGGGGGAACTGGACCCCGTCGTGGTGGAGTTCGTGGGGCAGTTGCGCCGGCTGAAGGACGGCAGCGGTCTGAGCCTGACGAGGCTCGCCGCGCGGACGGGCTACAGCGCGTCCTCGTGGGAGCGTTACCTGAGCGGCCGGCTGCTGCCACCGGCCGCGGCGGTCGAGGCGCTGGCGGCGGCCACGGTGGGAGGAACCGGCGCGGACCTGGACACGGCACGGCTGCTGGCGCTCCACGAGGCGGCGGCGGACGCCTGGCAGCGGGACCGGCCGAGCGGCCGTACGCCGGATCACGAACCGCCGCCCGTCGCAGTCGCACCGGCGGCCGTCCGGCGGCCGGTGACACGGCTGAGGCTGTACCTGACGGCCGGCGCGGCGTTCGCGGCGGGCGCGGTGATCGCAGGGGTGGCGGTCGGCAGCGAGATGCCCACCGGTTCCGCCCGCACGGCCGTGGTGGCCCATCCGGTCACCTACGCCTGCACGTACGTCCGCAAGGCCGGGGCGTGGTACGCCGGGAACAGCGCCACCAGCAACGACGCCCTCGAAGTCGACATGTCGGGCCCCGAGGTCGCCGAACTGCAGTGCCTGCTGCAGCGTGCCGGTATCTCCCCGGGAGGCGTGGACGGCAACTTCGGACCGCTGACCGAGTCCGCGGTCATCACCGCGCAGAAGAGGTACCACCTGGACGTCGACGGCCGGGTGGGTCCGCACACGTGGGCGGCGCTGCGCGGATGACCGGGATCCCGCCCGAGTGCGAGCGGCTGGCGGCCCGCCTCCGGATGCTCCGCGACCGCCGTCGGCTCACCCTGTCGGAGCTGGCGACGGAATCGGCCTACAGCAGGTCCTCCTGGCAGCGCTGGCTGGCCGGCCGTACCGTTCCGCCCTGGCCTGCGGTGAGCGTGCTGTGCCGCCTCGCCGACGAGCCGGAGCCCGGCGTGCGCGCGCTGTGGGAACTGGCGGAATCGGCGTGGAGCCGGCGCACCGCGACCCGTGCGCTTCCCCCGGGAGACACGCCGGCACGGGAACACGCAGCACATGCAGCACGCGCGGAACGCGCAGCACACGCAGCACGCGCGGAACACACAGAACATGCAGCACACACGGCTTCCCGGGACGATCCGTCGGCCAGGACCACCGCGCCGCCGGCTGCCGCGCCGCCGGCTCCCTCGGCACCGGCTGCCGCGCCACCCGCCGCCGCCTCCGTCCCCCCGGTCCGGCTCTTCCGCGGGCGGCTCGTCGGGGGCGTCGCCGTCGCCGTCGTCGCCCTGGTCGCCTGCACCGTTCTCCTGCTCACCGGGGCGGGCCGGGTGACCTCCGGTGCCTCGGCCGCCGCCACCGGCGGCTTCCACGTCGGCTGTACGGGTGTCGCCTGCGACGGCAAGGACCCGGGACCGGTGCTGTGCGGAGTCGAACCGAAGACGCTGCTCCACGTGCAGACACGCACCGGCATCGGGCTGGAGATCCGCTACAACCCGTTGTGCCGGGCCGCCTGGGCCCGGGTGTGGAACGCACCCGCCGACAGCACCCTGACGTTCACGGTCCCGGGCCGGCCCACCCAGCGCGTCACCGTCGCACACGCCGACGACACCGATCCGTTCGTCTACACCGGCCTCGCGGCCGTGACCGCGCACGGCCCCGACATGAAGGCCTGCGTGACACCCGGTCCGGGCAGCCCGGCCGCCTGCTACGCGGTGCCCCAGCCATGACCGGCCGCATCCGGGCCGCCGCCCGCAACCGCGCCCGCCCGGCGGCCGGCCGGCCGCGGGGTCCGTCAGGAGGCTCGCCGCCGCTCAGTCCCCGACCCGCACCAGCCCGCTCTCGTAGGCGAAGATCACCGCGTGGACACGGTCCCGGAGGCCGAGTTTGGCCAGGATCCGGCCGAGGTGGGTCTTGACGGTCGTCTCCCCGAGGAAGAGGCGGTCGGCGATCTCGCCGTTGGCCAGTCCCCGGGCGACCAGGGCGAGGACTTCCCGCTCCCGTTCGGTGAGGGCCGCAAGGCGGCCGCGCTGGGCGGGCGCGGACGCGGGAGCGTGCAGGACGAAGCGTTCGACCAGGCGCCGGGTCAGCGCGGGCGCCACCATGACCTCACCCCGCAGCACCGCGCGGACGGTCACCAGGATCTCCTCGGCGGGGGCGTCCTTGACGAGGAAGCCGTTCGCGCCGGCGCGCAGGGCCGCGTAGGCGTACTCGTCGAGGTCGAAGGTGGTGACGACGAGGACGCGGGGCCCATGGGGCTGCGCGCAGAGGTGTTCGGTCGCGGCGAGCCCGTCCAGGCCGGGCATGCGTACGTCCATCAGGACGAGGTCGGGCTTCAGGGCGGCCGCGCCCGCGATCGCCGCGTCGCCGTCGGCGGCCTCGCCCACCACGGTGAGGTCGGGCTGGCTGTCGACGACCATGCGCAGCCCCATCCGGATCAGTTCCTGGTCGTCGCAGATCAGCACCCGGGACGATGACGGAGCGGGGGTCGGGGCCGGGGCGTTCATGGGGTGGTCGCTGTGGGCTCGGGGCCGGTGGGGCGCAGGGTGGCGGCGACGCGGTAGCCGCCGTCGGGCGTGGGACCGGCGTCGACGCTCCCGCCGTAGAGGGCGGTGCGTTCGCGCATGCCGGGGAGTCCGCGACCGGAGGAGAGCAGCGGGGCGGTGCGCGCCGCGGTGGTCGCTCTGCTGGCTCCGCCCGAGTTCTCCACGTGGACGCGGACCAGCCGCCCGGGCCCCGGCCTGCCGGTGTCGACCCGTACATGGACCGTGGCGTCCGGTGGCGCGTGCTTGACGACGTTGGTGAGCGCCTCCTGCACGATGCGGTACGCCTGCGCGGTGAGATCCGCCGGAAGGCCGCCCGGCTCTCCGCGAAGGTCCAGCAGGGCGCGTCTGCCGCTCGCGTCGAGGCGTCCGACCAGCCGCCGCAGATCGGCCGGGAGGTGCCCGACGGCCCCATCGTGACCGGAGCCGGAGCCGGAGCCGGAGCCGGAGCCGGAGCCGGAGCCGGAGCCGGAGCCGGAGCCGGAGCCGGGGCCATCGGCCGAGGGGTCCGCGTCGGGGGTGCGCAGCACCTCCAGCAGTCGGCGCAGTTCGCCCAGGGCCTCACGGCCGGTCGCGCTGATGACGCCGAGGGTGCGGTCGACGACGGCGGGGTCGGCCTGCCGCATCAGCCTGCCGCCCTCGGCGTTCAGCACCATCACGCTCACACCGTGCGCGAGGACGTCGTGGATCTCGCGGGCGATGCGCGCCCGCTCCTCGGCGACGGCCACCCGGGCCAGGGCGAGACGCTCCGACTCGGCGAGCGCGACCCGCCGCTCGAATTCGGCGACATAGGCGCGCCGGGCACGGACGTACTCGCCGAACACCCAGGCCCCGGCCAGCAGCAGCCCCACCGCGAGCGGGGTGAGCCAGGCCCCGCGGGCGCCCGGACCCCCGTAGTCCCGCTGCCACGCGGGAATCCACAGCAGTACGCAGACGGCGGCGCAGAACACCGTCGCCGCGGCGGCGCGGCGCAGGCCGCGCACCGTGAGGGTGGCCAGGACCGCGGCCAGGGCGACGGCTCCGCGTCCCGGTTCCTGTCCCCACACGTGCCCGAGGTACTGGGCCCAGAACGCCGCCGTCACCAGGGCCGCGACGAGCACCGGCCGGCGGCGGCGCCACAGCAGGGGCAGCACCAGGGCGGCGTACACGACCGCTTGCACCCAGACCGGCCGCCAGCCCGGCTCCGGGCGGATCACCGGGGGCACGGCCACCAGCACGACCAGCAGCAGGTCCGCCAGCCACGGGTGGCCGCGCCGCAGGCGGGGCAGGGTCTCGAACAGCCGATGCACCACCTCACGCTACGGCCGGGGCCCGTTCTCGCACATCGTCCTGCGGGGCGGCACCGGGTCCACCCCCGGTCGTACGGGAACCGGCCGGGGATACGACGTGCGGCCACCCGGGGCGCTTCCAGCATGGCCGCCATGTCGATCACCACCGAGTTCCTCAGACGGCCCCTCATGACCGGTGCCGTGGCGGCCAGTTCACGGCGGCTGGCGCACGCGATGACCGAGGGCATCGGGCTGGAACGGGCCCGGACCGTCGTCGAACTCGGGCCGGGAACCGGGGTGTTCACCGACGCGATCCTCGCCCGGCTCGCGCCCGGCGCCCGGCTCGTCGCGGTCGAGCTCAACCCGGTGCTCGCCGCCCGGCTGTCGGCCACCCGGCGCGACGTACGGCTGACCGTGGTCCAGGGCTCGGCCGCCGGGCTGGCCGGCGCGGTGGGCGAACCGGTCGACGCGGTGGTCTCCGGGCTGCCGTGGACGGTCATGCCGCAGGACCGGCGCGGGCACATCCTGGACGCCGTGACCGAAGTCCTCACGCCCGGTGGCCGGTTCACCACCTTCGCGTACGCGCACGCGGCCTGGACTCCGCCCGCCCGCCACTTCGCCGCCGAACTGGCCCGCCGCTTCCACCGGTCGGAGCGCTCGCCCGTGGTGTGGGCGAACCTCCCGCCCGCCTTCGTGCACCGGGCCACCCGGAAGCCATGACCACGGGGGCCACAAGGGCCACATGGACCACGAGGACCACGAGGGGTCAGTGCTGTGCGGCAAACATGTCCTCGATCTCCTTGAGCACGAGATCGGGACGATCCGTCGGCACCTCGTGGGACGCGCCCTCGGCGGTGACGAGTGTTCGGTTGGGCGCCCTCCGGACGAACTCGGCGGCGGCGTCGCGCCAGCGCCGGGCGTCCTCGGGAGACGTGTCGAACGGGGTCTTCTCCGAGACGACGACCGTGGCCGGTACCGAGTCCGGCCACGTCACCTTGTGGAAGGCCCTGTGCGCCGCGGCGAAGCCCTCCGCGGTGGAGATGAGCTGGCGGTTCTCCGGCTTGTCGGGGTCCTTCTCGGCCGCGTCGACCTCCGGCCGGGTCGCGGCCACGAGCCGGGGGATCTCCTCGTCCGTGAAGAACGGGGGCAGGTTCGCGTCGACCAGGACCGCACCGGAGAGCATCTCCGGGTCGTCCCTGGCGAAGTAGTTCGCGATCTCACCGGCCTGGGAGTGGGACACCAGGGTCACGTCCTTGGTGACGCCCAACTGCCCGAGCCCCGCCTTGAGGTCGCTGACAGCACTCGCGACCTTCCACGGGCCGGGTACCACGTCGCTCTTGCCGAGACCGGCCCGGTCGTAGGTGATGACGGTGGCGCCGGTGGCCGCGTGAAGCCGGGGCACGATGTCCTTCCACTGCGAGGAGTACTCGCCGCCGCCCGAGTCCAGGACGATGGTGGAGCCGTTGCCCCGCGTGACGTAGAAGGCCAGACGGTGACCGTTGTTGTCGATCATGTGCAGCTGCGCTCCGCCCGCCTGGCGGGTCCCCGGCGAGGAGGGCGCGGCGGCGGACCGCGAGGGCGAGGGCCGGGTGGCGGGGGCGTGGTCGCTGCAGGCCGTGACGGCGCCGGCGGTGAAGGCCAGCAGAGCGAGGGCCGACAGGGCCCGGTGTACGGACCGACGGTTGGGTGCGGTGCGGGACATCACTGGTCCTTTGGGCTACGGATGCTGTGGGGATCGCGATGTCCATCGTTCGGGGAATGGGCTGACCACAGAATCCGGCTGGCACGCGTGTCGACGGTGTGGCGAAGGCGAGTGGGCGCAGGGGGGAAAGCCCCCGTGAGCGGTCACTGGCCTGCGGTCACCGGGGCCGGCCTGGCAGGTCGGGCAGGCGGCGCTTGCGGAGGGGAGCCCAGTCCGCGTCACGCCTCCGGCAGGCTCGCCGCCAGCCGAACGGCCGCGTCGACCTGCGTGTTGAGCGCCACGAAATCGTCCGGCCAGCCCCCGTACCGCACACACAGCTCCCGGCCGTCCATCGCCACCGACGTCACGCGCCGAGGCAGGCCCAGCCGGTGTATCTCCCGGCGGCCCAGCCGTGCGGGCGAGCGCTCCTCGCCAAGGCGGACCAGGACCGCGGTGTGCCAGGTGGTTCCCCCCTCGGAGCAGAAGTCCGTGGCGCAGGAAATGCCCACCTCGACGCCGTCCCTGTGGCCCACGGCCAGCAGCGTGCCGCGGAACAGCGGGCTCTTCGGCGACTCCCACCCCTCCCCGTCAGCGGTGAACGCCGCCAAGTCGGTCTCGCAACGCCCCCCGTTGACGACCACCCAGGCGAGCAGGGAGACGCGGCTGTTCTCCCGCCGCTCCGCCTCGCGCCGTCCGTCGGCGAACGACATGGCGGCGATCAGGCCCCCGAGCACGGCCATGACGGCGACGAGGAGCAGCAACACCTGCCACGGAAAGCCCCAGAACAACCCGCAGCCGACGAGGAGCGCCGCCCCGCCCCCTCCGATGACCGCACCCGTGATCAGCGTGTCCCGCGCATCGTCCGTCAGGCGCATGCAATGCAGTAGACCACCGCTTGCCGTCAATCGCCCTGCCCTGGAAGCCAGTTGTGCAGGAACCGCAGGTCCCCGGCCGCGGACCGTGCCCGGGCCGCCGGTCACCTCGTCTCCGGTGCGGCGGCCTCCAGTTCGGCGATGGTGCCCGACATGATCGTCCGTACGTGTGCGGTGATGTGCTCCGCCGGCCAGTCCCACCAGGCCACCGCCAGCAGCCGGGCGACGTCCTGCTCGTCGTAGCGGGTGCGGACGAGGCGGGCCGGGTTGCCGCCGACGATGCCGTAGTCGGGCACGTCACCCGTGACCACGGCGCCGGTGGCGACGATCGCGCCGTGGCCGATGCGAACCCCGGGCATGACCGTGGTGCCGTGGCCGAACCAGACGTCGTTGCCGACGACGGTGTCCCCCCGGCCCGGCAGCCCGGTGACGAGGTCGAAGTGCTCGGCCCACGAGCCGCCCATGGTGGGGAAGGGGAACGTCGAGGGGCCGTCCATGCGGTGGTTGGCGCCGTTCATGATGAACCGCACGCCCGTGCCGAGCGCGCAGAACTTTCCGATCACGAGCTTCTCCGGCCCGTAGTGGTAGAGCACGTTGCGCGTCTCGAAGGCGGTCGGGTCGTCGGGGTCGTCGTAGTACGAGTACTCCCCGACCTCGATCAGCGGGGACCTCACCAGGGGTTTGAGCAGGACCACCCGGGGGTGTTCGGGCATCGGGTGCAGGACCGTCGGGTCGGCGGGTACGGGCATGGGACGTCCTTGTCGGTCGGGGACCGGTGCCAGGGCAATGATCGCTGTCAGACCGCACCGGTACCGTCGGGTCATGGCTCAGCAGACGGGTACCCCCACCGGCGAACGACGGCTCGCCACCGTCGAAGGCGTGCTCGAACGCATCACGTACGCCAACGAGGAGAACGGGTACACGGTCGCCCGCGTCGACACCGGCAGAGGCGCAGGCGACCTGCTCACGGTCGTCGGCGCGCTGCTCGGCGCCCAGGTGGGGGAGTCGCTGCGGATGGAGGGCCGCTGGGGCTCGCACCCCCAGTACGGCAAGCAGTTCACCGTCGAGAACTACACCACCGTGCTGCCGGCCACCGTCCAGGGGATACGGCGTTATCTCGGCTCGGGGCTGGTCAAGGGCATCGGGCCGGTGTTCGCCGACCGGATCACCCAGCACTTCGGCGTGGACACCCTCCGGATCATCGAGGAGGAGCCGAAGCGGCTCGTCGAGGTGCCGGGGCTCGGGCCGAAGCGGACGAAGAAGATCGCCGACGCCTGGGAGGAGCAGAAGGCGATCAAGGAGGTCATGCTCTTCCTCCAGACCGTCGAGGTGTCGACGTCGATCGCCGTGCGGATCTACAAGAAGTACGGGGACGCCTCGATCTCCGTCGTGAAGAACCAGCCGTACCGGCTCGCGGCGGACGTCTGGGGCATCGGGTTCCTCACCGCCGACAAGATCGCCCAGTCCGTCGGGATTCCGCACGACAGTCCGGAGCGGGTGAAGGCGGGGTTGCAGTACGCGCTGTCCCAGTCCGCCGACCAGGGGCACTGCTACCTCCCCGAGGAACGGCTCATCGCGGACGCCGTGAAGCTCCTCCAGGTCGACACCGGCCTCGTCATCGACTGCCTCGGCGAGCTGGCCGCGCCGCCCGAGGACGGGGAGGACCCGGGCGTCGTACGGGAGAGGCTCCCCGGCCCCACGCCCGAGGCCGAACCCGTCACCGCCGTCTACCTGGTCCCCTTCCACCGGGCCGAAGTCGCCCTCGCCGCCCAGCTCCTGCGCCTGCTGCGCACGGACGACGACCGGATGCCGGCGTTCCAGGACGTCGCCTGGGACAAGGCGCTCGCCTGGCTGAAGGACCGCACCGGCGTCGACCTCGCCCCCGAGCAGGAGGCCGCCGTCCGGCTGGCGCTGACGGAGAAGGTCGCCGTGCTGACCGGCGGGCCCGGCTGCGGCAAGTCGTTCACCGTCCGGTCGATCGTGGAGCTGGCTCGGGCGAAGAAGGCGAAAGTGGTGCTCGCCGCGCCCACCGGGCGCGCCGCCAAGCGGCTCGCGGAGCTGACCGGCGCCGAGGCGTCCACCGTGCACCGCCTGCTGGAGCTGAAGCCGGGCGGGGACGCGGCCTACGACCGGGACCGCCCGCTCGACGCCGACCTGGTCGTGGTCGACGAGGCGTCCATGCTCGACCTCCTCCTCGCCAACAAGCTGGTCAAGGCCGTGCCGCCCGGTGCGCACCTGCTCTTCGTCGGGGACGTGGACCAACTGCCCAGCGTCGGGGCGGGGGAGGTGCTGCGGGACCTGCTCGCCGACGGCAGTCCGATCCCCGCCGTCCGGCTCACCCAGGTCTTCCGGCAGGCCCAGCAGTCGGGGGTGGTGACCAACGCCCACCGGATCAACGCGGGGCAGCATCCCGTCACCGACGGCATGAAGGACTTCTTCCTCTTCGTGGAGGACGAGACGGAGGAGGCGGGCAAGCTCGCCGTGGACGTCGCCGCCCGGCGTATTCCGGCGCGGTTCGGGCTCGATCCGCGGCGGGACGTGCAGGTGCTCGCGCCCATGCACCGCGGACCGGCCGGCGCCGGTGTGCTCAACGGCCTGTTGCAGCAGGTCATCACCCCGGCCCGGCCCGAGCTGCCCGAAAAGCGGTTCGGCGGACGGGTGTTCCGGGTCGGCGACAAGGTCACCCAGATCCGCAACAACTACGAGAAGGGCGAGAACGGCGTCTTCAACGGCACCGTGGGCGTGGTCACCTCGCTCGATCCCGTCGACCAGCGCCTCACGGTACTGACCGACGAGGACGAGGAGGTGCCCTACGAGTTCGACGAACTGGACGAACTGGCGCACGCCTACGCGGTGACCATTCACCGTTCACAGGGGAGTGAATATCCCGCGGTGGTGATCCCGGTCACCACCGGAGCGTGGATGATGCTCCAGCGGAACCTGCTCTACACGGCGGTCACCCGGGCCAGGAAGCTCGTCGTCCTCGTCGGTTCGCGCAAGGCGATCGGGCAGGCCGTGCGCACCGTGTCGGCAGGTCGGCGCTGTACGGCACTGGACTTCCGGCTCGGCCGGAGCGAGCTCCGGAAAAATGATCGATCAAATGAGTCGTGAAGGTCACAGAGCCCTTCCAGATGGCGAGACAAGAGGGCAGGATGAGCAGGTTGGCGGCACTGAGTGCCGCCGATGGGCCCAACGGTCGACCCCGAGTGCACTCTCCTGAGCCAAATGGGGGATGGTAGAGACAGTCAGGGCACCTCGAAGATGAGGCACTACGTCGGTGAGGGAAGACGTGAGCGACAACTCTGTAGTACTGCGGTACGGCGACGGCGAGTACACCTACCCGGTGGTCGACAGCACCGTCGGCGACAAGGGCTTCGACATCGGGAAGCTCCGCGCCCAGACCGGTCTCGTGACCCTGGACAGCGGCTACGGCAACACCGCTGCCTATAAATCCGCCATCACCTACCTCGACGGCGAGGCGGGCATCCTCCGCTACCGCGGTTACCCGATCGAGCAGCTGGCGGAGCGCTCCACCTTCCTGGAGGTGGCCTACCTGCTGATCAACGGTGAGCTGCCGACCGTGGACGAGCTCACCACGTTCAAGAACGAGATCACGCGGCACACGCTGCTGCACGAGGACGTCAAGAACTTCTACCGGGGCTTCCCGCGGGACGCCCACCCGATGGCCATGCTGTCGTCGGTCGTCTCCGCGCTGTCCACCTTCTACCAGGACAGCCACAACCCGTTCGACGCCCAGCAGCGGGACCTCTCCACGATCCGGCTGCTCGCGAAGCTTCCGACGATCGCCGCGTACGCGTACAAGAAGTCGGTCGGCCACCCGTTCGTCTACCCGCGCAACGACCTCTCCTACGTGGAGAACTTCCTGCGCATGACGTTCTCGGTGCCGGCGCAGGACTACGAGCTCGACCCGGTCGTCGTCTCGGCCCTCGACAAGCTCCTGATCCTGCACGCGGACCACGAGCAGAACTGTTCGACCTCCACGGTCCGCCTGGTGGGCTCGTCGCAGGCGAACATGTTCGCGTCGATCTCCGCGGGCATCTCCGCCCTCTGGGGCCCCCTGCACGGCGGCGCCAACCAGTCCGTCCTGGAGATGCTGGAGGGCATCCAGGCCAACGGCGGCGACGTCGACTCCTTCATCCGCAAGGTGAAGAACAAGGAGGACGGCGTCCGCCTGATGGGCTTCGGCCACCGGGTGTACAAGTCCTTCGACCCGCGCGCGAAGATCATCAAGGCCGCCGCGCACGACGTCCTCTCGGCCCTCGGCAAGTCCGACGAGCTGCTGGACATCGCGCTGAAGCTGGAGGAGCACGCGCTCTCCGACGACTACTTCGTCTCGCGCAACCTCTACCCGAACGTGGACTTCTACACCGGCCTGATCTACCGCGCCATGGGCTTCCCGACCGAGATGTTCACGGTCCTGTTCGCCCTCGGTCGGCTGCCCGGCTGGATCGCCCAGTGGCAGGAAATGATCAAGGAGCCGGGCTCTCGCATCGGCCGCCCGCGCCAGATCTACACGGGCGTCGTCGAGCGCGACTTCGTGCCCGTCGAAGAGCGCTGACTTTTCGACGCCGCTGACTGCGCACGGCCACTGCGGCAGGCCGAAGGCGAGTGAGCCGAAGGGGCGCGTCGGTGTCGGGAGGACGAGCGCGCGGAGGCCCGAAGGGTCGAGCACGGTCGTCCTCCCGACACCGACTGTGGCGCCCCGGAGGCGAACGAGCCCTAAAAAACGCAGCAGAAGGCGCCCTGGAGCGCCGGTCCCCCCACGGGCCGGCGACCAGGGCGCCTTCCCGTGTCCCGGTGCGGATTCCCCCCACGGGATCCGGCCGGGCGCTCGGTACGGCAGCGCCTGAATCGCTGCTTTGAGCACAACGAGCAGAACTCGCCGTACTGCATCCAGTGATGCGGTGCGATCTGCCGGGACCCGTACGGCACGGGAGGGCCGCTCAAAGCTTCCCGTCGTACGTGCCCCGGCAACGCATCTCTGAGGAAGTCCCCCAAGACATCCCCAGATGCCAGGTCAGCGCCCCCCAAGACGCATCTCTGACATCGCCAACTTAGACCTTCGAACCCCTTCGATGGTTACGTTCACATCACTGTGATCTGCGTCTCTTGCATCTGTCCGATAGATGCGCAAGAGCCCCGATATGGTGATCGGAGCTCAAGCGTAAGGATGATGCGCGAGCCTTGTGAAGAGCTTATGTGAGGTGCGCGTTGGACTCTAGGGGGACTCCTACATCCACTGGGTCGAACCGTCGGTAACTTTCAGCGGAAGGTGCGCAGCCGCAGGCTGTTGGTCACCACGAAGACCGACGAGAAGGCCATCGCGGCCCCCGCGATCATGGGGTTGAGGAGGCCGGCGGCGGCCAGTGGGAGCGCGGCCACGTTGTAGCCGAAGGCCCACACGAGGTTGCCCTTGATGGTGGCGAGGGTCCGCCGGGACAGCCGGATCGCGTCCGCCGCCACCCGCAGGTCCCCGCGCACCAGGGTCAGGTCGCCGGCCTCGATCGCCGCGTCCGTCCCGGTGCCCATCGCCAGCCCCAGATCGGCGGTGGCGAGCGCCGCCGCGTCGTTGACGCCGTCGCCGACCATGGCGACCGTCCGCCCCTCGCGCTGCAGCCGCCGTACGACGTCCACCTTGTCCTCGGGCAGCACCTCGGCGACGACCTCGGTGATCCCGACCGTCCGGGCGACCGATTCGGCCACCGCCCGGTTGTCCCCGGTCAGCAGCACCGGGGTCAGCCCGAGCGCGCGCAGCTCGCGGACCGCCTCGGCGCTGGTCTCCTTGACCGTGTCGGCGACGGCGAGCACGCCCCGGGCCCGCCCGTCCCAGCCGGCCAGGACGGCCGTACGCCCCTCCTGCTCGGCCCGGGAGCGGGCCAGGGCCAACTCCTCCGGCACCACGTCGAAGAGGCGCCCCACGGCCACCTCACGGCCGTCCACGCGCCCTCGTACGCCCCGTCCGGGGACGTTCACGAAGTTCCCGACCGGGGGCAGCGCCCCGATGCGCTCGGCGGCACCCGCCGCGATCGCCCGGGCGACCGGATGCTCGGAGGCGTGTTCGAGGGCGCCCGCGAGCCGCAGCACCTCGTCCTCGTCGGCGCCCTCGGCGGCGTACACCTCCTGGAGGCTCATCCGCCCGGTGGTCACCGTCCCGGTCTTGTCGAGCACGACGGTGTCGACCCGGCGGGTGGACTCCAGCACCTCCGGGCCCTTGATGAGGATGCCGAGCTGCGCGCCCCGCCCGGTGCCGACCATCAGCGCGGTCGGCGTGGCCAGGCCCAGGGCGCACGGGCAGGCGATGATCAGGACGGCGACGGCGGCCGTGAACGCGGCGGCCGTGTCCCCGGTGACACCCAGCCAGACCCCGAAGGTGCCGAGCGCGATCAGGATGACCACCGGGACGAAGACGGCGGAGATCCGGTCGGCGAGGCGCTGCACCTCGGCCTTGCCGTTCTGCGCGTCCTCCACCAGCCTCGCCATCCGCGCGAGCTGCGTGTCGGCGCCGACCCGGGTCGCCGCGACGACCAGCCGCCCGCCCGCGTTGACGGTCGCGCCCGTGACGGCGTCGCCGACGGTCACGTCCACCGGCACGGACTCGCCGGTCAGCATCGACGCGTCCACCGCGGACGCCCCCTCGACCACGGTCCCGTCGGTGGCGACCTTCTCCCCGGGCCGTACGACGAACCGGTCGCCGACCGCCAGCGACGCCACCGGCACCCGCACCTCGCGGCCGTCCCGCAGCACCGCCACGTCCCGGGCGCCCAGCTCCAGCAGCGCCCGCAGGGCCGCCCCCGCGCGCCGCTTGGAGCGCGCCTCCAGGTAGCGGCCGAGCAGGATCAGCGCGACGACCCCGGAGGCCACCTCCAGGTAGATCGTGGACGCGCTGTCCATCCGGGAGACGGTGAACCGGAACTCGTCGTGCATGCCCGCCATGCCCGCGTCGCCGAAGAACAGCGCCCACAGCGACCAGCCGAACGCGGCCAGGGTGCCGACCGAGACCAGGGTGTCCATGGTGGCGGCGCCGTGCCGGGCGTTGGTCCAGGCGGCCCGGTGGAACTGCAGGCCGCCCCAGACCACGACCGGGGCGGCGAGCGTGAGCGACAGCCACTGCCAGTTGTCGAACTGGAGGGCGGGGACCATCGCGAGCAGCACGACCGGGGCGGCGAGCAGGGCGGAGACCAGGAGGCGGGTGCGCAGGGCGGCCAGCTCGGGATCCCGCCCGGCCCCGGCCTCGTGTTCCGGCTCCGGCTCCGGTTCCGGGGGCGCGGGCTCCTCGGCGGTGTAACCCGTCTTCACGACCGTGGCGATCAGGTCGGCGACCTGAACCCCCTGGGGGTATGTGACCTTCGCCTTCTCGGTCGCGTAGTTCACGGTGGCGGTGACGCCGTCCATGCGGTTGAGCTTCTTCTCGACCCGGGCGGCGCAGGAGGCGCAGGTCATGCCGCCGATGAGCAGCTCGACCGCGGACTCGCCGTCGGCCGGGTGCGGCAGGGTTATCGGTGTCTGTGCGGTGCTGGTGGTGGTGCTGGTCGTCATGTCCGGACTCCAGACAACGGACCGGACCGCGCGGAGCCAGTATCAGCTGGTCGGCACGGCCCGGCGGAGAGATACGTTTCCGTCGTGGGTGCTGCTCGTGGGGCGTGTCGGTGAGTGTCGGTGCGTGCTGCCGGGCCCGGGCCCTCAGACGCGGCCGGCGAGTTCGAAGCCCGCCTCGTCGACGGCGGTGCGGACCGCGTCCTCGTCGAGCGGGGCGGCGGAGACGACCGTGACCTCGCCGCTGGCCGCGACGGCCGTCACCGAGCTGACGCCCGGGAGCCCGGAGATCTCTGCGGAGACGGAACCCTCACAGTGTCCGCAGCTCATGCCGGTCACCTTGTAGACGGCGGTCACGGAGCCCTGGGTGTCGGTCTGGGCGGTCATGTCGTTCTCCTCGTCGAGGCGGGTGGGGCCGGTGGGGCCCACGAGGGAACCCCACTGTCGCCACACTATACCCCTAGGGGGTATTTCTCCAAGAGGTGCCCCGGCGCGCCAGGGAGAGCACCCAGACGATGCCGAGCAGCGAGACGAGCACTGGCAGGCCGACCGAGAACACCGTGAAAAGGTGCTCCTGCGCGGCGCTGGGGCGCGGGATGTACCCCTCGGCGAACAGCCGCCCGTCCAGTCCGCTGCCCGCCAGGCGCGCCACCAGCCAGATCGCGATGCCGTGCGTGGCGTCCCACAGGGCGTGCAGCAGGGCTGCCCCGAGGCAGGCGGCGACGACCGGGGCGGTGACGCGGAAACGGCCGTTCGGGCGGCGGAGGGAGAGCAGGACGCCGCCGGCGATCGCCGTCCACAGGCCGTGTCCGAAGGGGGCCAGCACCCCGCGCAGGATCTCCGTCTCGATCAGTGCGCGCAGGTCGACGCCCTCGGTGGAGACAGCCGCGTCGAAGGCGTACCCGGCGCTCTCCAGCGCCGCGAAGCCGAAGCCGACGGCGGCGCCGAGCACCAGCCCGGCCCGCATGCCCCGGATCCCGGGCAGCCGGCGCAGCGTGAACACCAGTGCGCCGAGCTTCACCGCCTCCTCGATCAGGCCGACGCAGACGAACATCCCCCAGGAGGGGCGGACGAGGTAGGACTCCATCACCGAGGCGCCCAGCACCCCGAGCGCGCCGCCCGACAGGAAGCAGCCGAGGACCGCGCTGACCCCGAGGTCGCGGCCGTGCCGCTCGTACGCCCACAGCACGAAGGCGACCGGGACGAGAAAGCTGCCGAGCAGGATCAGGGTCGGCAGCAGGGTGGTGTTCTCCGTCGTGTACGTGACCACCGCGGTCAGCGCCCACAGGGCGAGCCCGCCGCCGAGGCAGCGCTTCCAGAGGCCGGCGCGGATACGGGGGTACGGCGGTGGCGGCTGCTGCGGACCGGGGATCCGGGCCTTCGGCCGGCCGGGCGGCGGAGAGTGGGTCACGGCGGGTCCCCCTTGTGCTCCTGCGGGTGCGGGTGGCGCTCGTCGGCTCGGGATCGCCGCGATTTACCCGCACTTTAGGCAGATATGACGCATGTCGCAGTCTGGGGGGTTCGAGGGGGTGGCCGGTGGTCGGCGCGGTGGTGGCCGGTGGGGTGGCGCCCGGTGCGGTGATGGCCGGTGGGGCGCCGGCCGGTCAGCCGGAGGGGCGGCCGAGCCGGTCGCCGACCAGGGGTTCCAGGTAGCGGGTGAGTACGTTCTTGATCTCCTGGATGTACGCCTGGCGCTCGGCGCCCTCGTGGCTGAGCACCAGTTCGAGCCCCGCCTTGTAGATGCCGAGGCTGACATGTGCCGTGCGCGTGATGTGGGCCTTGTCGGCGTCCGGCGGGAGGAGCGAGGCGAGCAGGCCCTCGATGCGGCCGAGCAGGTTGGTGTGCAGCGCGTCGTGGGCCTCGGTGATCCCGCCGGGCACGTCGGGGCCGTGCATCAGCGCGAAGAACACGGGGTGCTCGGTGTTGAAGGCGGTGAGGCGGTCCACGGTGGCGCCCACCGCGTCCGTCAGCGAGGTGCCCGGGTCGATCGGCGCGAGCGCCTCGCCGTAGGTGTCCCGCAGGTCGTGCATGAGCCGGTCGCCGAGCTCGACCGCGATCGCTTCCTTGTTAGGGAAGAACTGGTAGAGCGTGCCGGGGGAGACGCCTGCCTCGCGGGCGATGGCATTGGTGCTGGCGGCCGTGTAGCCCGAGGTGCAGAAGACCGACGCGGCGGCTTCGAGCAGCTGCTGGATGCGGCGCTCGCCGCGGGCCTGCCGGCGGCGCGGCTGCTCCTTGCCCGTGGCCGTGACCTCGGGCTGCTCTGGCATGTCGGGCTTGTCGGGCACGCGTTATCCCCAGCTCTTCGAACGCGATTGACAAACGCGAGCGGTCGCTCGCATTCTGGTGGAACGCGAGCGACGACTCGTGTTTGCCAGTCTAATTGGCAATGGCCGACCCATGCTGCCCTGCGCACGAAGCGGATACGTAGCGGCAGGCAGCGGTCAGGGTGAAGGGGACACCGCAGGATGACCGAAGTCAACAAGCCCTCGCAGGCCGGGAGCGGGGCCCGTCCAGGGGGCTGGACCCGGTTCGTGACCGCCCGCCCCCGGCTCTCCCTGCTGCTCGCCCTGGTGATCACCGCGCTCGCCGTGCTGGCGGGCAGCGGGGTCGCCGACCGGCTGGGCAGCGGCGGCTGGGAGGACCCGGCCGCCGAGTCGACGTACGCGACGAAGGCGCTGGAGCGCGAGTTCCCGGACTCCCAGCCGAACCTGCTCCTCCTGGTGGACGCGCGGGGCGGCTCGGTGGACGGCCCGGCGGTGGCGGCGGAGGCGAAGGCCCTGGTCACCCGGCTGTCCGGGGAGAAGGGCGTCATAGGCGTCGGCTCGTACTGGCAGACCAAGTCACCGTCCC
The DNA here is from genome assembly GCF_042957285.1 of Streptomyces sp. NPDC008092. NCBI lineage: Bacteria > Bacillati > Actinomycetota > Actinomycetes > Kitasatosporales > Streptomycetaceae > Streptomyces > Streptomyces sp. NPDC008092. Next base: position 461,073 of record NZ_JBIBHY010000004.1, on the reverse strand, counting down.
TGCGCGCCGAGGACGGCCACGAGGCCCTGATCGCGGCCCGCATCACCGGTGACGAGAAGGCGGCGGCCGACACCCTGGACCGCATCGCCCCGCACTACCGGGGCACGCACGGACCGGTGACGGTCAAGGTCGGCGGCATGGTGGCGGTCCGCAGCGACATGCAGACGATCATCAAGGAGGACCTGGCCCGCGCCGAGCTGATCGCCCTGCCCATCACGCTGGTGCTCCTGGTGATGGTCTTCGGCAGCGCGATCGCGGCCCTGCTCCCGCTGGGCATCGGCATCGTCGCCATCCTCGGCACGAACGCGGTCCTGCGCGGCATCACGTCCTTCACGGACGTCTCGGTCTTCGCGATGAACCTGACCACGGCCCTCGGCCTCGGCCTGGCCATCGACTACGCGCTCTTCATCGTCCGCCGCTTCCGCGAGGAACTGGCCACGGGCGCCGACCCGCTGACGGCGGTCGGCACGACCCTGCGCACCGCGGGCCGCACCGTGCTGTTCTCGGCCCTGACCGTGGCCGTCTCCCTGGCGGCGATGCTCGTCTTCCCCCAGTACTTCCTCCGCTCGTTCGCCTACGCCGGCATAGCGGTGGTCCTGCTGGCCGCGGCGGCCGCCCTGATCCTGCTCCCGGCGGCACTGATCCTGCTCGGCCACCGGGTCAACGCGCTGGACCTGCGGCGGCTGTTCCGCAGGGGCCGGGAAGCGCGGCCCTCCGGCGCCGAGGGCACGGCCTGGGCCCGTGCCGCGACCCTGGTGATGCGCAGGGCCCCGCTCTTCGCCGTCGCCACCACGGCCTTCCTGATCGTCCTCGGACTGCCGTTCCTGGGCGTCAAGTTCGGCACCGCGGACGACCGCCAGCTCCCGGCCGGCGCCGAGTCCCACGTCGTCCAGCAGCACATCCGGGACGGCTTCCCGGGCAACCCCGGCGGCGACCTCGAAGTCCTGGCCGAGGGCGCGGCGACCCGGGCGCAGTACACGGCCTACAAGGAGCGGGTGGCGGCCCTGCCGGAGGTGGCCGCAGTGGCCGGACCCCTGGTCAAGGGCGACGCGGCGTACTTCACGGTGCAGCCGAAGGGCGAGTCGGTGGACGTCGGGGCCCAGCGCCTGGTGCACGAGCTGCGCGCACTGAACACCCCCTTCGACACGAAGGTGACCGGCACGGCGGCGGTCCTGGTCGACTCCAAGCACGCCATCGCGGAGCGCCTGCCCTGGGCGGCGGCCGTCATCGCGATCGTCACCCTGCTCCTGGTCTTCCTCCTCACCGGCAGCGTCCTCATACCCGTCCAGGCGGTCCTGCTCAACGCGCTCAGCCTCACGGCGATGTTCGGCGCGGTGGTCTGGGTCTTCCAGGACGGCCACCTCTCCGGCCTGCTGGGCTTCACCAGCCCGGGGTCGATCGAGACCACCCTCCCGGTCCTGATGTTCTGCGTGGCCTTCGGCCTCTCGATGGACTACGGGGTGTTCCTGCTCTCGCGCATCAAGGAGGAGTACGACAGGACCGGCGACCACGAGCGGGCGGTCCGGCTCGGTCTGCAGCGCACCGGAGGCCTGATCACCGCGGCGGCGATCATCCTGGCGGTGGTGATGGTGGCGATCGGCACCTCCCGGGTCACCAACACCAAGATGCTCGGCCTCGGCATCGCCCTGGCGGTCCTCATGGACGCGATGGTCGTCCGCAGCCTCCTGGTCCCGGCCATCATGCGCCTGACGGGGAAGGCCACTTGGTGGGCACCGGGCCCACTGCGCCGCTTCCACGACCGGTTCGGGTTGAGCGAGGGCGAACAGCAGGCGCCCTCGGACGCGCTCACATCGGACGCGCCCCAAAGGGGCACGGGGAACTGCGCGGCCGGCCACGACGAGCCGGAACTGGCGCTGCAACAGGACCCCCGCGGCGCTTAGCCTTCGCGCAGCCCCCGAAAGGAGCACGCGCGATGCGAGCCGTCGTCTTCGACCACTACGCCACCCCCGCCGAGGTACGGGACGTTCCCGACCCCCACCCGGCCCCCCACGGAGTGGTCGTGCGCGTGGAGGCCACCGGCCTCTGCCGGAGCGACTGGCACGGCTGGTCGGGCCACGATCCGGACATCACGCTCCCGCACGTCCCCGGCCACGAACTGGCCGGTGTGATCGAGGAGGTCGGCGCCGGGGTGACCGCCTGGCACCCCGGCGACCGGGTCACCGTCCCCTTCGTCTGCGCCTGCGGCAGCTGCCCGTCCTGCGCGGCCGGCGACCAGCAGGTCTGCGAACGCCAGACCCAGCCCGGCTTCACGCACTGGGGCTCCTTCGCCCAGTACGTGGCGCTGGACCACGCCGACGTGAACCTGGTGGCGATCCCGGACGACATGTCCTACGCCACCGCCGCCTCCCTGGGCTGCCGCTTCGCCACCGCCTTCCGTGCGGTGGTGCAGCAGGGCAGGGTCGCGGCGGGGGAGTGGGTGGCGGTGTACGGCTGCGGGGGCGTGGGCCTGTCGGCGGTGATGATCGCGGCGGCGTCGGGGGCGCGGGTGGCGGCCGTCGACGTGTCACCCCAAGCCCTCGACCTGGCAAGGAAGTTCGGCGCGGCGCACGGCGTGAACGCGTCGGACCTGGAGGACCCCGCGGCGGCGGTCCGTGATCTCACCTCCGGTGGCGCCCATCTCTCCCTGGACGCCCTCGGCTCACCCGCCACCTCGGCCGCCTCGGTCAACTCCCTGCGGCGGCGCGGCCGCCACGTCCAGGTGGGCCTGCTGCCGTCCCCGGACGGCAACACCCCCGTACCGCTGGCCCGCGCGATCGCCCTGGAGCTGGAGCTCCTCGGCAGCCACGGCATGGCGGCCCACACCTACCCCGCCATGCTCGAACTGGTCCGCGCCGGCACGCTCCGCCCCGACCTCCTGGTCACCTCGACGATCACCCTGGACGCGGCCCCGGCGGCCCTGGCGGCGATGGGCGGGGCACCGGCGGCGGGGGTGACGGTCATCGAGCCCTGGGCCTGACGGCCCGTGACCGGGCTCAGAAGTCTCTGCGCCCCCGGTTGCCCGGCCGGGAGGCGACCCAGGCCCGGACCGTGTCGGCGTACCAGTAGGGCTTGCCGCCCTCGACGTGGTCGGGCGGCGGCAGCAGCCCGTGCTTGCGGTAGGAGCGGACGGTGTCCGGCTGCACCCGGATGTGCGCCGCGATCTCCTTGTAGGACCAGAGCCGTCGGTCGGTCATGGGATGCACCTCCCTGCGCGCACCGCGGGGGCGACCGGAGGCGGTCGTCGGGGGAGCCGGGCGCTGCGCTGGCGATCACAAAGCCTGTGCCCGGTGAACGACGGAGAGTGACTGTCCGCAAGCGTCTGTGGACCGGGTGTGACCGAGGGCCCGCGTACGCGCGACATGTGTGACACAAGGGGGGAGTTTGTGACACAGCCGGGGCACAGGCGCACGCCCACTCGTCGGCGGGGCGCCTTGACACCCGCGCACGCACCGGTCCGCCCCGCCCCCCCTGCGGGCGCCCTCGGCCCCTCCTGCCGTCTCTCTCGTCAGAATGTCCGGACAAACCATTGACACGACCTCCTGTCCCGGACTACAAACCTCGGGAGAGCCATGACGAAGGGAAGCCGATGGCGTACGACCTGATCACCATGGGGCGGATCGGGGTGGACCTCTATCCGCTCCAGACCGGAGTCCCGCTCGCCCAGGTGTCGTCCTTCGGCAAGTTCCTCGGCGGGTCGGCGACGAACGTGGCCGTGGCGGCCGCCCGCCTCGGCCGCAGCACCGCGGTCATCACCCGCACCGGTGAGGACGCCTTCGGCGCCTACCTGCACGAGGCCCTCCAGGGCTTCGGTGTGGACGACCGCTGGGTCACCCCGGTCCCCGGCCTGAACACCCCGGTCACGTTCTGCGAGATCTTCCCGCCGGACGACTTCCCGCTGTACTTCTACCGGCAGCCCAAGGCCCCGGACCTGGAGATCGACGCCCACGAGCTGGACCTGGACGCCGTCCGCGCCGCCCGGATCTTCTGGATCACCGGCACCGGCCTGAGCGAGGAGCCCAGCCGCACCGCGACCCTCGCGGCTCTCGCCCACCGCGCCAAGGCCGGGATCACCGTCTTCGACCTCGACTGGCGCCCCATGTTCTGGAAGGACCCGGACACCGCCCGGCCCTTCTACGCCGAGGCGCTCAAGCACACGACCGTGGCCGTCGGCAACCTCGACGAGGTGGAGGTCGCGACCGGCGTGCGCGAGCCGCAGGCCGCCGCCCAGGCGCTCCTGGACGCCGGTGTCGAGATCGCCGTCGTCAAGCAGGGCCCCAAGGGCGTCCTCGCCGTCAGCCGTGCCGGCGACTCCGCGGAGGTCCCGCCGCTGCCCGTCGACGTGCTGAACGGACTCGGTGCCGGAGACGCCTTCGGCGGCTCCCTCTGCCACGGCCTCCTCGAAGGCTGGGACCTGGAGAAGATCATGCGGCACGCCAACGCGGCCGGCGCCATCGTCGCCTCCCGCCTGGAGTGCTCCTCCGCGATGCCGACCGGCGAAGAGATCGACGCCGCGCTCGCCGCCGGAGCGGTGCTGTGAGGGCCGGCCGCGTCGCGGGCGCGCACCACGAGGGTGGCGCGGGCGCCCCCGCCCAGCAGGTGAAGGTCGACGTCTCGGCCCTCGTCCACACCCGCACCCACCACCCCGAGGCCATCGCCGAGGCGGCCACCCGGCGCGCCCGCCGTCCGCTCCTCAACGAGGACGGCAAGCTGATGATCGTCGCCGCCGACCACCCGGCCCGCGGCGCCCTCGGCGTGGGCGGCGACCGGCTCGCCATGGCCAACCGGGCGGAGCTGCTGGAGCGCCTCTGCCTGGCCCTGTCCCGGCCCGGCGTCGACGGCGTCCTCGCCACCGCCGACATCCTGGACGACCTGCTCCTGCTCGGCGCCCTGGACGGCAAGGTCGTCATGGGCTCGATGAACCGGGGCGGACTGCAGGGCGCCTCCTTCGAGCTCGACGACCGGTTCACCGGCCACCGCGCCGAGGACATACAGCGCCTCGGGTTCGACGCCGGCAAGCTGCTGCTGCGCATCGACTACGACGACCCGGGCTCCCTCACCACCCTGGAGTCCACGGCCCGCGCCATCGACGACATGGCCGCACGCCGGCTGCCGGTCTTCGTCGAGCCGTTCATCAGCCGCCGCACCCCCGAGGGCAAGGTCAGGAACGACCTGTCCCCCGAGGCGGTCACCAAGTCCATCGCCATCGCCTCGGGCCTCGGCGGGAGTTCGGCCTACACCTGGCTCAAGGTGCCGGTGACGGACAACCCCGACGACATGGCCCAGGTCATGGAGACGTCCACGCTCCCGGCCGTGCTGCTGGGCGGCGAGGTCGGCGACGATCAGGACGGCGCCTACGAGAAGTGGCGCAGCGCCCTGCGACTCCCCACCGTGCGCGGCCTGGTGGTCGGCCGCTCGCTGCTGTACCCGGCGGACGGCGACGTGGCCGCCGCCGTGGACACCGCCGTCGGACTCCTGTGAGGGCGAGAAGATGACGACCAACGAGCTGCATCTCACCAAGGGTTCGGCCGCGAACGCCCAGTACGCGCTCGACATCGACCCCAAGCGGGCCGGTTGGGCGCACAGCAGCCTGAGGATCGTCGAACTGGCCCCGGGGGGAACGCATTTGTTCACCACCGGGGACAGCGAGTGGATCGTGCTTCCGCTGCAGGGCGGTTGTACGGTGCAAACAGAGGGAAACGAGTTCCAGATCCTGGGCCGGGAAAGCGTGTTCAGCGGAGTCTCCGACTTCGTGTACGTGCCCCGGGACGCCCAGGTCCAGATCGCCTCCGGCGCGGGAGGCCGCTTCGCCCTGGCAGGAGCGAAGTGCGAGCGACGACTCCCCGCCCGCTACGGCCCCGCGCCGGAGGTCCCCGTCGAAGACCGCGGCAGCGGCACCAGCGCCCGGCAGGTGCGCAACTTCGCCTCCGCGTCCGCCTTCGACTGCGACAAGCTCATCGCCGTCGAGGTGATCACGCCCGGCGGCAACTGGTCCTCGTACCCGCCGCACAAGCACGACGAGCACCGGCCCGGCGAGGAGTCGGAGCTGGAGGAGATCTACTACTTCGAGATCGACGGACCGAACGGTATCGGGTATCAGCGCGTATTCCCCTCCCGTGAGGGCGGTACGGACGTCCTCGCCGAGGTCCGCTCCGGCGACGCCGTGCTCGTTCCCGACGGATGGCACGGCCCGTCGATCGCGCAGCCCGGGCACGACATGTACTACCTGAACGTCATGGCGGGGCCCGGTGCGACGCGGGAGTGGCGGATCTGCTTCCACCCGGACCATACGGAGGGTTACCGATGACGATTCGGTTGACCGTCGCGCAAGCGCTTGTCCGCTTTCTCGCCGTCCAGTTCACCGAGCGGGACGGCGAGCGCCGCCGCCTGATCGGCGCCACCTGGGGCATCTTCGGCCACGGCAACGTGGCCGGCCTCGGCCAGGCGCTCGTCGAGTACGCGGACGACATGCCGTTCCACCAGGGCCGCAACGAGCAGGCCATGGTGCACGCGGCGGTCGGCTACGCGCGTCAGTCGAACCGTCTCGCCACGCACGCCGTGACGACCTCCATCGGCCCGGGCGCCACCAACCTGGTCACCGGCGCCGCCCTCGCCACCATCAACCACCTCCCGGTCCTGCTGCTCCCCGGCGACGTCTTCGCCACCCGCCCCGCCGACCCGGTCCTGCAGCAGCTCGAAGTCCCGCACGCGGCCGACGTGTCGGTCAACGACACCCTCCGCCCGGTGTCGAGGTTCTTCGACCGCGTCAACCGCCCCGAACAGCTGATCCCCTCCGCCCTGGCCGCGATGCGGGTCCTCACCGACCCCGTCGAGACCGGCGCCGTCACCCTCGCCCTCCCGCAGGACGTGCAGGCCGAGGCGTACGACTGGCCGGAGGAGTTCTTCGCCGAGCGGGTGTGGACCGTACGGCGGCCGGGCGCCGACCCCGTCGAACTGGCCGCCGCGGTACAGGCCGTCAGGACCGCGCGGCGGCCCCTCGTCATCGCCGGCGGCGGGGTCCACCACAGCCGCGCCGAAGCCGTGCTCGCCGAGTTCGCCGCGGCCACCCGCATCCCGGTCGCCTCGACCCAGGCCGGCAAGGGCTCGCTGCGCTGGGACCACCCGCAGGACGTCGGCGGCGTCGGCCACACCGGCACCGCCACCGCCGACGAACTCGCCCGCACCGCCGACCTGGTGATCGGCGTCGGCACCCGCTACACCGACTTCACCACGGCCTCCGGCACCCTCTTCGAGAACCCGGACGTCCGCTTCCTCAACCTCAACATCGCCCCGTACGACGGCCACAAGCTGGCCGGCCTGCCCCTGGTCGCCGACGCCCGCAGCGGTCTCACCGAGCTGCGGAAGGCCCTGGACGGCCACCGCACCGCCGACTCGTACGTCACCGAGTACACCGAGGACAAGGAGCGCTGGGAGCAGCGCGTCGACGCCTGCTACGAGGCCGACGAGCCGGACGTCCGGCCGACCCAGCCGCAGGTCCTCGGCGCCCTGGACGCGCTCGTCGACGAGACGGACGTGCTGGTCAACGCGGCCGGCTCGCTCCCCGGCGACCTGCACCGGATGTGGCGGGCCCGCTCGCACGACCAGTACCACCTGGAGTACGGCTACTCCTGCATGGGCTACGAGATACCGGCCGCCATCGGGGTGAAACTCGCGGCGCCGGAGCGGAACGTGTGGGCGCTGGTCGGCGACGGCACGTATCTGATGATGCCGACCGAGATCGTCACCGCCGTCCAGGAGGGGATAGCCGTCAAGGTGCTGCTGGTGCAGAACCACGGCTACGCCTCCATCGGCGGCCTCTCCGAGTCGGTGGGCGGCGAGCGGTTCGGCACCGCGTACCGCTTCACCTCGGACGACGGCACCTTCACGGGTGCGCCGCTCCCCGTCGACCTGGCCGCCAACGCGGCCAGCCTCGGCATGCGCGTCCTGCGCGCGAAGACCGTCCGGGACCTGCGCACGGCGCTCGCCGAGGCGCGGGCCGCCGACACTCCCACATGTGTCTACGTGGAGACCGAAACGGCCGACACTGTGTCGGGCCCGCCTCCCGCGCAGGCCTGGTGGGATGTACCTGTGGCCGAGACCGCGACCCGATCCTCCGCGGTCAAGGCACGTGAGCTCTACGAACGGCACGTCTCCACCCGACGCCGCCATCTGTGAAGGAGTAACCGGTCATGACGAAGATCGTCAACCACTGGATCGGCGGCAAGTCCGTCGACGGCACGTCGGGCAACTACGGGCCGGTCACCGACCCGGCCACCGGCGCGGTCACCACGAAGGTCGCGTTCGCGTCCGTCGACGAGGTCGACGCCGCGGTCGCCGCCGCCAAGGACGCGTTCGCGACCTGGGGCCAGTCCTCGCTGGCCAAGCGCACGGAGATCCTGTTCCGCTTCCGCGCCCTCCTCGACACGAACCGGGACGCGATCGCCGAGCTGATCACGGCCGAGCACGGCAAGGTGCACTCCGACGCCCTCGGCGAGGTCGCCCGCGGCCTGGAGATCGTGGACCTGGCGTGCGGCATCAACGTGCAGCTGAAGGGCGAGCTGTCCACGCAGGTCGCGTCCCGCGTGGACGTCTCCTCGATCCGTCAGCCCCTCGGCGTCGTGGCGGGCATCACGCCGTTCAACTTCCCGGCGATGGTCCCGATGTGGATGTTCCCGATCGCCATCGCGACCGGCAACACCTTCGTCCTGAAGCCGTCCGAGAAGGACCCCTCCGCGTCGGTCAAGCTCGCCGAGCTGCTGGCCGAGGCCGGGCTGCCCGACGGCGTCTTCAACGTCGTCCACGGCGACAAGGTGGCCGTGGACCGGCTCCTGGAGCACCCCGACGTCAAGGCCGTCTCCTTCGTCGGCTCGACCCCGATCGCCCGCTACATCCACACCACCGCCTCCGCCAACCACAAGCGGGTCCAGGCCCTCGGCGGCGCCAAGAACCACATGCTGGTCCTCCCCGACGCCGACCTGGACGCGGCGGCCGACGCGGCCGTCTCCGCCGCCTACGGCTCGGCCGGCGAGCGCTGCATGGCCATCTCGGCCGTGGTCGCCGTGGGCGCGATCGGCGACGAGCTGGTGGAGAAGATCCGCGAGCGCGCCGAGAAGATCAAGATCGGCCCCGGCAACGACCCCGCCTCCGAGATGGGCCCGCTGATCACCGCCGTCCACCGCGACAAGGTGGCCTCCTACGTCACCGGCGCCGCCGCCGAGGGCGCCGAGGTCGTCCTGGACGGCACCGGCTACACGGTCGAGGGCTTCGAGGACGGCCACTGGATCGGCATCTCGCTCCTCGACAAGGTGCCCACCACCGCCAAGGCCTACCAGGACGAGATCTTCGGCCCGGTCCTGTGCGTCCTGCGCGTGGAGACGTACGAGGAGGGCGTGGCGCTGATCAACTCCTCCCCGTTCGGCAACGGCACCGCGATCTTCACCCGGGACGGCGGCGCGGCCCGCCGCTTCCAGCTGGAGATCGAGGCCGGCATGGTCGGCGTCAACGTGCCGATCCCGGTCCCCGTCGGCTACCACTCCTTCGGTGGCTGGAAGGACTCGCTCTTCGGCGACCACCACATCTACGGCAACGACGGCACGCACTTCTACACCCGCGGCAAGGTCGTCACCACCCGCTGGCCCGACCCGTCCGAGGCTCCGGCCGGCGTCGACCTGGGCTTCCCGCGCAACCACTGAGACGCACGGTGCCCCGCCGCTCCGACGAGAGGCGGGGCACCGGCGTGTCCGGGGTCAGCCCTGCTGCTTGCGGGCGTCCTCGATCGTCTTGGTCAGGTCGGCGGTCTGGGCGGCCGGCGGGGCCTTCACCGGGGCCGTGGCGCCGAACTTCTCGAAGTCCATGGTCACGGTCACCTTGCCGATCTGCTCCTTCAGGCGGACCGGCAGGTCCTTGGCGTTCAGCCACAGGTTCATCGTCATCGAGCCGCCACCGGTCACCGCGGTCATGCCGTCACTGCCGTAGGCGTCCTTGAACTTCCCCATCTGCGCCTGGTCGACGACGGCCCGGTAGTGGGTCGTGCGCTGCCCGTCGACGGTCTCCGTGCCGAAGTCCTTCACGTGGTCCGCGTACTTGAGGTACTTCAGCGTGGCCGCGGGGTTGCCCGCGCCGTTCCCGCTGAAGGCCTGCGCGCCCTTGTCGCCGAAGAGCGCCGACGCGTCGATCTTCATCCACTGCTTGCCCTTGAGCGGGCCGGAGGCCTGCGGGTCGACGTCGTAGTAGTAGGCGCCGTCCACGAACAGGGTCCGGATGGTCGGGCTGTGCTGGAGAGCCTCCATCTTCGCGGCCTTGGTGTCCATGAGGACGTCCATCGCCAGACCGTCTCCCCAGGAGAAGGTGCCGTTCATGGTGACCGGGGCGGCCGTGCCGATGGCGGTGCTCATCCTGACCTTGGCCGAGCCCAGGTGGTCGGTCCGGTCGGTGGCGTGCGACAGCACCGTCATGATCCTGTCCGCGTTGTCCACGGCCGCGCCGGCCGCCTTCACGCCGCCGGAGCCGCACGCGGACACCGCGACCATCGCCGCCGCCGTGAACCCCACCCAGGCAGCGGTGTACTTCAGCTTCATGAGTCCCCACCCATTGCTGTGATTCGGTTGTGAGTTCTGCTGTCGATGACTCTAACGGGACACACTGACAGGTCCGGATACCGGACGTCCTCACGTTTTTTTGATGCCCGCGCTGCGATTCCCGTACGGGAGGACGGTGTGGAACCGCCTGCCTCATACCGACGGATACGTGGAAAACGGCGAGTGGATCAACGAATTCCGTAGGTTAACAACCATTGACGTGATGGTTTTCGTCGGGGTTCCATGCATCGCAACCGGGAGCGGACGAACAGACGCACGAGACGAGCCGCCGGAGGCGATAGCACTCCCGGCCGAAACTCCTCTCCGCTTCAGTCGATCGGAACGCCGCATGACCGACACGCTCCGCCCTGTCGAGACCGCCCTCCCCGAGGTGTCCGACAGCCCCAAGACGCTCAAGCGCTCCATCGGCGTGGTCGGCGGCACCCTCCTGACCCTCTCCTGCGTCACACCGGCCTCCACGCTCTTCGTGGTCGTCCCCGACCTGTTCGGCTCCCTCGGAACCGCCACCGCCCTCACGATCGCCATCGGCTCGCTCCTCTGTATCGCCGTGGCCTTCTGCTACTCCGAGCTGGGCACCCTCATCCCCAGCGCGGGCGGCGAGTACGCGATGGTCTCGACGATGGCGGGCCGCCTGGCCGGGTGGCTGGTCTTCGTCCTCTCCCTCCTCGTCGTGATGATCGTGCCGCCGGTGATCGCGATGGGCACGGCCGACTACCTGTCCCCGATCGTCCACCTGGACCCGGCCATGACCGGCGCCGGCGTGATGCTCCTCGCGACCCTCGCCGGCCTCCTGGACCTGCGCGCGAACGCCTGGATCACCGGCATCTTCCTGGTCCTGGAGGTCATCGCGGCGGGCGTCGTGGCCGTCCTCGGCTTCTCCCACAGCCACCGCGGGGTCGGCAGCCTCACCTCCATGCAGGTGGCGGACACGGGGGGCCACACCACCACGGTCACCGCGATGCTCGTCGTCTCCGGCCTCGCCATCGCCCTCTTCGTCACCCAGGGCTTCTCGACGGCCGTCTACCTCTCCGAGGAACTGGAGAACCCGCGCCGCAACGTGGCCCGCACGGTCCTCGCCACCCTCGCGATCTCCACGGTGGTCATCCTCGTCCCGGTCGCCGCGATCACCATGGGCGCGTCCGACCTCAAGGCCCTCACCGGCGGCGACATCAGCGCCATGGTCACCGCCTGGTCCAACTCCGCGGTCGGCACCTTCGTCAGCCTCTGCGTGGCCCTCGCGATCATCAACGCGGGCATCGTCATGGTCATCCAGAACTCCCGCGTCCTGTTCGCCTCGGCCCGCGACAAGGCCTGGCCGGCCCCGGTCAACAGCGCCCTCTCCCGCCTCGGCCGCTTCGGCTCCCCCTGGGTCGCGACCCTCGCGGTCGGCGTCCCCGGCGCCGTCCTCTGCTTCGTCAACCTCGACACCCTCTACGGCGTCACGGGCGTCTCGGTGACGGGCATGTACCTCCTCGTCGCCGTCGCCGCCCTCCTCTCCCGCCGAGGCCACCACAAGCACACCCCCGCCTGGCGGATGCCCCTCTGGCCGGCGATGCCGATCCTCCTCATCGCCGTCCTCGGCTACATCCTCACCCAGCAGGAAACCGCCTACCTCCTCTGGACCGGCGGCATCACCGCCGCCGCCACCCTCTACTGGGCCTTCTACCTCCGCCCCCGCAAGGAAACCCACTGGGTGGTCTCCATCCCGGAGGACGCCCAGCCCTGAGCCCCAGCGAGACCACCCGCCCCAGGAACCCGAGGGCGGCACCGGACGGCGCGGTGGTGTCCGGTGGAGCAGCGGTGGGTTGTGAGCCCCAGCGAGACCACCCGACCCAGGGGCGCGGGGAACTGCGCGATCGGCCCCCACCGGGCCTGCGGGGACCCACCGGCCGGTTCGGCGCCGCCGGATTCGGCCGTTGTGGCTGATCGCCGTTGCGGCGGAATCGAGTGGGGCGGCGGGATCGGGTGGGGCGGCGGAGCCGGGTGGCGCGGTGGTGTTCGGTGGAGCAGCGGTGGGTTCTGAGCGCCGGGGCGGACGCCCGACCTGGGGGCGCGGGGAACTGCGCGATCGGCCCCCACCGGGCCTGCGGGGATCCACCGGCCGGTTCGGTGCCGTCGGAAGTCGGAGGCGGGTCGGCGGCGTCCCGGTGTACCGCGGCCGAAGTACGTGGCGACGTAGCCCTACTCCTCGGGGATGGCCCGCTGTTCAGCCCACCGTCGGCATCGGATGTCGGTCCCGCCCCGTACCGTTGAAGCATGGATCTTCGACCCCCCGGCCTACGAGCGCTGCTCGGGCGGCCGCGGCGGCTTCTGGCCGCCGCGGCCGTCGTCGTCGTGCTCGTCGGCGCCGGCACGTGGACGGCCGTCGCCTCCGACGACCCGTCCCCGGTGCACCGCACCGACAAGGTCATGGCGGTGGACGGGGTGCGTCTCGACACCTCGTTCTTCACCACGTCCGGCACCGGCCGACGCCCCGCGGTCCTCCTCGCCCACGGCTTCGGCGGCAGCAAGGACGACATGCGCGCCGAGGCCGAGGACCTCGCCCGCGACGGCTACGCGGTCCTCACCTGGTCCGCCCGCGGCTTCGGCAGATCCACCGGGAAGATCGGCCTCAACGACCCGAAGAGCGAGGTCGCCGACGTCTCCAGGCTCATCGACTGGCTGGCCGAGCAGCCCCAGGTCCAGCTCGACAAGGCCGGCGACCCGCGGGTCGGCATGGCGGGCGGCTCGTACGGCGGCGCGATCTCGCTGCTGACCGCCGCCTACGACCACCGGGTCGACGCCATCGCCCCCTCCATCACGTACTGGAACCTCGCGGACGCCCTGTTCCCGGACGGCGTCTTCAAGAAGCTCTGGGCCGGGATCTTCTTCAACACCGGCGGCGGCTGCGCCAACTTCCAGCCCGAGCTGTGCGCGATGTACAACCGGGTCGCCGAGTCGGGCAAGCCGGACGCCGCCGCGGTCAAGCTCCTCGAAGAACGCTCACCGTCGGCCGTCGGCAGCCGCATCAAGGTGCCGACGCTGCTCTTCCAGGGCCAGACCGACTCCCTCTTCACGCTCTCCCAGTCGGACGCGGCGGCCAAGGCCATCAAGGCCAACGGCGCCCCCGTCGACGTCGACTGGATCGCCGGCGGCCACGACGGCGGCGACCTGGAGACCAGCCGCGTCGAGGGCCGGGTGACGGCATGGTTCGACCGGTATCTGAAGGGCGAGAAGAACACCGGCACCGGGCCCGCGTTCCGGATCACCCGCACCGGCGGCGTCGACTCCACCGACGGCGCCGCCCAGCTGCGCGGCGCGACCGCCGACAGCTACCCCGGCCTGGAGAGCGACCGGAAGGACATCGCCCTGAAGGGCGGCACCCAGCACGTCGCCAACCCGGCCGGCGCCAGCCCGCCCGGCGTCTCCGCACTGCCCGGCCTCGGCGGTGGCGGCCTCTCCCAGCTCTCCTCCCTCGGCGTCGGCATCTCCCTCGACTTCCCGGGCCAGTACGCCCGCTTCGACTCGGCCCCGATGACCGACAACGTGCAGATCACCGGCGCCCCCACCGCCACCGTCCGCCTCACCTCGACCACCGGCGACGCCGTGCTCTTCGGCAAGGTGTACGACGTCGGCCCCGACGGCACCCAGCAGGTGCTGCCCTCCCAGCTGGTCGCCCCGATCCGCGTCGAGGGCGCCCGGGCCGGCAAGGACGTCACGATCACCCTCCCGGCCATCGACCACGAGGTGCAGAAGGGCCACCGGCTGCGCCTCGTCCTCGCCTCCACCGACCTCGGCTACGCCTCCCCGACCGCCCCGGCCACCTACACCGTCACCCTCCAGAGCCCCCTGAGCGTGCCGACGGCACCCCAGGTGGACACGGCCGCGGCAGCGCTGCCCGCCTGGGTGTGGTGGCTGCCGCTGGCCGGCGCGCTGGCCGCCCTGGCCCTGCTGCTCACCGGCCGCCGCCGCACCGCGGGCCCGGCCCCCGCCCCGGCGCTCGCCGAAGTCCCGCTCCAGATAACGGACCTGAGCAAGCGCTACGCCGGTTCGACCGACCGGTACGCGGTCCGGGAGCTGTCCTTCCGCGTCGAGAAGGGCCAGGTGCTGGGCCTCCTCGGCCCGAACGGCGCCGGCAAGACCACCACCCTGCGCATGCTGATGGGCCTGATCAAGCCGGACGGCGGCGAGGTCCGGGTCTTCGGCCACGCCATCCGCCCCGGCGCACCCGTCCTCTCCCGGGTCGGCGCCTTCGTGGAGGGCGCCGGCTTCCTGCCGCACCTGTCCGGCCGGGAGAACCTGGAGCTGTACTGGCAGGCCACCGGACGCCCGCCCGAGGACGCCCACCTCGCCGAGGCCCTGCAGATCGCCGGCCTCGGCGACGCGCTGGCCCGCGCGGTCCGCACCTACTCGCAGGGCATGCGCCAGCGCCTCGCCATCGCCCAGGCCATGCTCGGCCTGCCGGACCTGCTCATCCTCGACGAACCCACCAACGGCCTCGACCCGCCGCAGATCCGCGAGATGCGCGAGGTGATGATCCGCTACGCGGCCGCCGGCCGCACCGTGATCGTCTCCAGCCATCTCCTCGCCGAGGTCGAGCAGTCCTGCACCCACCTCGTGGTGATGGACCGCGGCCGGCTCGTCCAGGCCGGACCGGTCGCCGAGATCATCGGCTCCGGCGACACCCTTCTCGTCGGCACCGGCACCCCCGTGGAGGAGCCGGTCGTGGAGAAGGTGGCCGCGCTGCCCGGCGTGGCCTCCGTGACCAGCACGGACGACGGCCTGCTCGTCCGCATGGAGCCCGGCGCCGGCGCCCCGCGCCTGGTCGCCGAACTCGTCCGCCTCGACGTGCCGGTGGCGTCGGTCGGCCCGCACCGCCGTCTGGAAGACGCCTTCCTGACCCTGATCGGAGGTTCCGCATGAGCACGCTCACCGAGAAGGCCGCGGTGGCCTCCGGCTACCGGGCGGGCCGCACCCTGCCGCTCCGCGTCGAACTGGTCCGCCAGCTCAAGCGGCGCCGCACGCTGGTGATGGGCGGCATCCTCGCCGTCCTGCCCTTCGTGCTGCTGATCGCGTTCGCCATCGGCGGCCAGCCGGGCGAACAGAACGGCCAGGTCACCCTCCTGGACACGGCCACCGCGTCCGGCGCCAACTTCGCCGCGGTCAACCTGTTCGTGTCGGCGGGCTTCCTGCTGGTCATCCCGGTCGCCCTGTTCTGCGGGGACACGGTCGCCTCGGAGGCCAGCTGGTCCTCCCTGCGCTACCTGCTCGCCGCACCCGTGCCGAGAGCCCGGCTGCTCTGGTCCAAGCTGGTCGTCGCGCTCGGCCTCAGCCTCGCCGCGATGATCCTGCTGCCGCTGGTCGCCCTGGCCGTCGGCACCGCCGCCTACGGCTGGGGGCCCCTCCAGATCCCCACCGGCGGCGCACTCGACACGGCCACCGCCACCCAGCGCCTCGCGATCGTGATCGCGTACGTCTTCCTGTCCCAACTGGTCACCGCGGGCCTCGCGTTCTGGCTCTCCACGAAGACCGACGCCCCGCTCGGCGCGGTCGGCGGCGCGGTCGGCCTGACCATCGTCGGCAACGTCCTGGACGCGGTCACCGCCCTCGGTCACTGGCGCGACTTCCTGCCCGCGCACTGGCAGTTCGCCTGGGCGGACGCCGTACAACCCCATCTGGAGTGGTCCGGCATGATCCAGGGCACGGCGGTCTCGATAACGTACGCCCTGGTGCTGTTCGCGCTGGCCTTTAGGGGTTTCGCCCGCAAGGACATCGTCTCGTAGGTCACCGGACGATTTCCCTCCGGCCTCGAAACCCCTGGTCCGTGGCCGCTTCGAGATCCATCCGCAACGCATCGGGGCGCACGTTCCGGCCCCCTGCGCCGTCACAGTCGACGACAAGTCAGGAAGACGAGTCAGGAAGTCGACTCCGACCGGCACAGGGGGCACGTGATGAACCGACACCGGACCCGACGACAGACACGCGCGGCACTGCTCGCCCTCACCGCAGCGGGCGCCTTGCTGCTGACCGGCTGCGGCGCGGCCGAGAACCACGTGAACGGCCCGAAGCGGACGACTGCCACCGGGGCCCCGGCCCCTTCCCGGGCCGCGGGCGACGAGACCGCCCCGCCCTCCGACCACCTCTCCACCTTCGCCCTCGACGTCGACACCGCCTCCTACGGCTACGCCCGCCGCACCCTCGCCGACGGCGGCCGCCCCGACCCCTCGACCATCCGGCCCGAGGAATTCGTCAACAGCTTCCGCCAGGACTACCGCACCCCCGGGCACGACGGTTTCACGGTCACCGTCGACGGCGCCCGCACCAGCGAGCCGGACTGGTCCCTGGTCCGGGTGGGCCTCGCCACCCGACCCGCCGCCGACGACCCCGACGAACGCCCCCCGGCCGCCCTCACCTTCGTCATCGACGTCTCCGGCTCCATGGGCGAACCGGGCCGTCTCGACCTCGCCAAGAGGTCCCTGGACACGATGACCGACCGGCTGCGCGACGACGACTCGGTCGCGCTCGTCACCTTCAGCGAGCACGCCGAGACGGTCCTCCCGATGACCCGCCTCGGCGGCCACCGGGCCGAGATCCACGAGGCCGTCGACGACCTCGCCCCCCTGTCCTCCACCAACCTCGGCGAGGGCGTCGAGACCGGCTACGCCACCGCCGTCGAAGGACTGCGCAAGAACGCCACCAACCGCGTCGTCCTGATCTCCGACGCCCTCGCCAACGACGGCGAGACCGACCCCAACGCCATCCTCAGGCGCATCGACGGCGACCGCCGCGAGTACGGCATCACCCTGTTCGGCGTCGGAGTGGGCAGCGACTACGGCGACGCGCTCATGGAACGCCTGGCCGACAAGGGCGACGGCCACACGGTCTACGTCTCCGACACCGCGACCGCCACCGACGTCTTCTGCCGGCAGCTTCCGCAGAACATCGACCTGGTGGCCCGCGACGCCAAGGCCCAGGTGGCCTTCGACCCGCACACGGTCGCCGACTTCCGCCTGATCGGCTACCAGGACCGCAAGGTCGCCGACCGGGACTTCCGCAACGACCGGGTCGACGGCGGCGAGATCGGCCCCGGCCACACGGTCACGGCCCTCTACGCGGTGCGCACCGTCCCCGGCGCGGACGGCCACCTCGCGACCGCCACGGTCCGCTGGCTGGACCCCAACACCCGCTCCCCGCACGAGAACACGGGCGCCATGGAGACCAGCGCCCTGCACGACGACGTCTGGTCGGCCTCCCCGCGCTTCCAGGTGACAGCGGTGGCAGCGTACTTCGCGGACGCGCTGGCGGACGGGGAGTACGACGTCCCGGGGAGCCCTGACCTCGGCAAGCTCCAGGCCCGCGCCGCGACGCTGGCACGGACGACGGAGGACAAGGACGTCTCCGACCTCGCGACAGCCATTCGTGAGGCCGGACTTTCCAACGACGAGGGCTGAGGCGCCCCTTTGGGGGCGCGGGGAACTGCGCGACCAGCCCCCACTCACCCGCACTCCAAACCGTCCGAACCCGTTGACCTCCCCTTACTTCCGAGTAAGTTGACGCCCCATGAGCGTACGCAGCGACCTCGAACGAGCACGTCAACGAACCGACTTGGCCGATCGAGGCAAGGTCGAAGTCATCAAGGACGAGGCCGGGGTCGTGCGGGAGGCGCGCCGCCCGCCCCTCGCCGCCCCGCTCACCACCGGCTCCCTCGCCGACCTCCCGTACACCAACGCGGCCGAGGACCCGCACGCCACAGCCGTCCGCCGCCGAGAGGGCACCGTCACGGCAGCCGAGTTCGCCGCCCAAGTGACCTCCACGGCAAAGGGCTTGATCGCCGCCGGCCTCGCCGCAGGCGACCGCGTCGCCGTCATGTCCCGCACCCGCTACGAGTGGACGGTCCTCGACTTCGCGGTCTGGGCGGCCGGCGGGGTGAGCGTCCCGGTGTACCCCACCTCCTCCGCCGACCAGGTGGAGTGGATCGTCAGGGACTCGGGCGCCCGCCACGTCGTCACCGAGACCCCGGAGAACACCGCCACCGTCACCACCGGCACCGCCGCCCACCCCCACCCCCCGCGCATCTGGGAACTCGACGGCGGCGCGCTCACCGACCTCACCCTCCTCGGCCGGGAGATCCCGGACGAGGACGTCACCAAGCGCCGCGGCGCCCTCACCCCCGGGACCACGGCCACGGTCTGCTACACCTCCGGCACCACCGGCCGCCCCAAGGGCTGTGTCCTCACCCACGCCAACCTGCACGCCGAGGCCGCCAACACGGTCGAGCTGCTGCACCCCGTCTTCCAGGCGGTCACCGGCCGGACCGCGTCCACCCTGCTGTTCCTCCCGCTCGCCCACATCCTGGGCCGTACGCTCCAGATCGCCTGCCTGCTGGGCCGGATCGAGATGGGCCACTTCCCGAGCGTGAAGCCCGACGAACTCAGGCCCGCGTTGCGGGAGTTCAGGCCGACGTTCCTGGTCGGGGTGCCGTACCTCTTCGAGAAGATCCACGACACCGGGCGGGCGACGGCGGAGAAGATCGGGCGCGCCGCGTCCTTCGACCGCGCCGAGCGGACCGGGGTGCGGTTCGCCGCGGCCCACCTGGAGAAGTTCCTCGGCAGGGGGAAGGGGCCGGGGCCCGGCCTGTACGCCGCCTGGGCGCTGTACGACCTGCTGGTCTACCGCCGGATCCGCAAGGAGCTCGGCGGCCGGATGCGCTACGCCGTCAGCGGCGGCTCACCGCTCGACCGCGACCTCAACCTGTTCTTCCACGCGGCCGGGATCGTCGTCTACGAGGGCTACGGCCTGACCGAGACCAGCGCGGCCGCCACGATCGTGCCGCCGCTGGCGCCCCGCCCCGGCACGGTGGGGCAGCCGATCCCGGGGGCGGCCGTCCGGATCGCCGAGGACGGCGAGGTGCTGGTCAAGGGGGCGGTGGTGTTCGGGTCGTACTGGAACAACCCGGCCGCGACCGCCGAAGTGCTGGCGGACGACGGCTGGTTCGCGACCGGCGACCTGGGTGCGCTGGACGCGGACGGCTATCTCACCATCACCGGCCGCAAGAAGGACATCCTGGTCACCTCCGGCGGCAAGAACGTCTCCCCGGCCGTCCTGGAGGACCGGCTGCGCAGCCGGGCGCCCGTCGGCCAGTGCCTGGTGGTCGGCGACAACCGGCCGTTCGTCGCCGCGCTGATCACCCTGGACCCCGAGGCGGTCGCGCACTGGCTGTCCGTACGGGGACTGCCGGCGGACACCCCGCTCGCCGGGCTGGTCGCCGACGACCGGATGCGGGCCGAGGTGCAGAAGGCGGTCGACCACGCCAACCAGGCCGTCTCCCGCGCCGAGTCGATCCGCGCCTTCGCCCTGGTGGAGGGCGAGTTCAACGAGGAGAACGGCCTGCTCACGCCGTCCCTGAAGGTCAAGCGGCACGCGGTGGCGGCCCGCTACGCGGCCGAGATCGAGGCGCTGTACCGCGGGTGAGCAAAAGGCGGCGGGCCACCGGAGGAACCGGTGGCCCGCCGCCCGCGGCGTCCGTGGACTACTGGTTGCCGGTGCCGTTCGCCGACAGCGCGGAGATGTCGTCCAGGATGTGCGACAGCGGCTCGTCGCCCTTGGCCTGGGTGGAGTTCTCCACGCACTGCTGGTTCTGCGGCGCGGACAGGATCGGCACGTCCTGGGCGACGCCGACGGCGACCGCACCGATCAGGCCCTGCAGGTTCGCCTTGAGCGGAAGGCCGACGCACGGCTTGTTCAGCGATCCCTGGACCAGCGAGAGCTGCGGGCTCAGGTCGCCCTTGGTCACGGAGTTGCCGAACTCCGACTTGGCGCCGTTGCCGCTGGCAGAGGTGGTGCCGTTGTCGTTGCCGGTGGCCAGGGCCTGGGGAGCGGCCGTGGCCGCGAAACCGGCGACGGTGACGGCGACAGCCGCGGTTGCCCACAGCTTCTTCATGTTTGTTCCCTTTCGAAAGGCGGGCTCCGGGGAGGAGCTGCGTGATCGTCAACTTACCCGGATTCGCCTGGGTTGCGTGATTTGCCCCGATTGGCGGAGCGCAGTGCGACAAACCGACCGGCGCCCTCGGACCGGGGCCCGGAATGCTTCCGGACTACTTGTTGCCGGTGCCGTTCGCCGACAGCGCGGCGATGTCGTCCAGGATGTGCGACAGCGGCTCGTCGCCCTTGGCCTGGGTGGAGTTCTCGACGCACTGCTGGTTCTGCGGCGCGGAGAGGATCGGCACGTCCTGCAGGACGCCGACGGCACCCAGGCCGGCCAGGCCCTGGAGGTTCAGCTTCGCCGGGAGGCCGATGCAGGGCTTGTTGAAGGAACCCTGGATGAGCGCCAGCTGGGGGCTCATGTTGCCGTAGGTGGCGGAGTTGCCGAACGCCTGCTGGGCACCGTTGCCGCTGGCGGAGGTGGTGCCGTGGTCGTTGCCGGTGGCCAGGGCCGGCGAGGCGGCAGCAGCAGCGGCGCCGACGACGGAGGCTGCGACTGCGGCGGCGGCCAGAACCTTCTTGATCACTTGTCAGTTCCCTTCTGAGGACACCCCGTCCACCGGAGCGCACTGGTCAACTGCGCCCGCTCCGGTTGGTTGCTCCGCTTCACTCCAACGGCCCACGATCCGGAAATCCGCGATCCCGGGCCGGCCCGGGAATCCGGGTAATTCAGGGAGGGCACCGGGCCGAACGGGTGACGTGCCGCCCGCTGCCGCAACCATTCCGGATGCGGGCGGTTGATGCCGGGCAGGAACGTCCGTCTTGGCCCGAGGGCCGGGAAAGGAAAAGCGAAATGCTGAAGAAGGCAATGGCCGCGGCGGCGGTCGCCGTGTCCGTCGTAGGTGTGTCGGCGGCGGCAGCCCCCCAGGCGCTTGCCACCGGGAACGACCACGGCACCACCTCCGCCAGCGGCAACGGCGCCAAGGAGGCGTTCGGCAACTCCGTGACCAAGGGCAACCTGAGCCCGCAGGCCACGCTGGTCCAGAGCTCGCTCAACAAGCTCTGCGTCGGCCTCCCTGCGAAGGCGAACGCCCAGGCGATCTTCGGCCTCATCGCCGCCGTCGGGGTGGCCCAGGACGTGCCGATCCTGTCCGCGCCGCAGAACCAGCAGTGCGCCGAGAACTCGACCCAGGCCAAGGGCGACGAGCCGGTGTCGCACGTTCTGGACGACATCGCGGTCCTCGCGGCCAACGGCGTCGCCAACCAGTGATCCCGGTCCTGTGAAAGCCCGCCCGGTCGGTGCGCGTCTGCGCCGGCCGGGCGGGCTTTCGTCGTGGCCCGGAAATTCCCGCCGCCAGGAGAAGCGTTTCCTCTCTCTGTGTCAATTCTGGGAGAGCGTTCGAGTGAATTAACCAGCGGCGCCCGTTCCATAGTTTCTTCGACTGTCTATTCCTCGTTCTACAGCTGCCGGTCATGGTGCGAGCCGTTCAAGCTGTGCTCGCTCGGTTTCGGCCGACAAACGGGCATGACCGCAGAGAAGGGAAAGTTCATGAAGAAGACCGCTGCTGTGGTCGTCGGCGTGATCCTGGCGCTGGGCGGTGCCGTCCCCGCATTCGCCGACGCCGGTGCGCAGGGCACTGCCACCAACTCGCCGGGCGCCGTCTCCGGCAACGTGATCGAGGTCCCGGTCCACGTCCCGGTCAACGCCTGCGGCGACACCGTCGACGTCATCGGGCTGCTCAACCCGGCGCTCGCCGACGCCTGCGCCAACGTCTGACGACGTCACGCGGTACATCAGCCCTCCCGGCTGACCCCTGGCCGGCCCCGGGACGCCGATCCTTCGCATCCGCGTCCCGGGGCCGTCTCGTCCGCGCAGAAGCCGGGTGCCGGACACCCGAAGGGCCCGGCACCCGCCCGTCAGCTCCGCACCGTGTCCGGCGCGGACTCCCGGCGCCCGGCCGGGACGCCCCAGCCGGCCGGCCCCGAGCGCAGCCGCCGCCGTACCCCGCGCACCAGCGTCGGCGCGGTGAAGCCGGCGCCGTGCACGAAGCGCATCGCAGGACCGAAGCCCGCCGCCGTGATCAGACCGGCCATGAACAGCCCGGGATACGACGACTCGAAGTCCCGGCCCACCTCGGGCGCCCCGTCGGCCCCGGTCACCAGGGTCGTCCGCAGGTCGTCGGCGAGCAGCGCGAGCCGCCCCCGGGTCGCCCTGAACCCCGTCGCCGCGATGACGTGTTCGGTCTCCAGGGTGCCCACTCCGCCCCCGCGCACCGCGGTGTCCAGACATACCCCGCCCGCCGTCGCGCGCGCCGCCGTGATCTCGCGGCCGAGCAGCACCTCCACCCCGGACTCCACCCGCTCCCGCACCCACCAGGCACCGGCCGGCCCCAGCGCGCTCGCCGCGATCCGGGTCCGGGTCGGCTCGGCGAGCCGCCGGTACAGGCCGGGCCGCTCGGAGTAGAACCAGTTGCGCCAGCCGGGGCCGAGCCCGCTGTGCGGCGCGCGGACCGACTGCCACCAGGGGCGCTGCCAGGGCGGCGGCACCTCGTTCCAGGACAGCTCGTCCGCACGCACCAGCACCCGTACCCGGCTGCCCAGTTCGGCGAGGAGCGCGGCCGTCTCCAGGGCCGCCTGGCCGCCGCCGACCACCGTGACGTCCCGGCCCCGGAAGCGGTCCAGGTCGGCATGGTGGCTGCTGTGCGTGACCAGGTCGGGGGAGAGGCCGCGCACGGCGGCGGGGATCTCCACGAACGGCAGCACGCCGATGGCGAGGGCGACCGTCCGGCCGCGCAGGACCTCGCCGTCCGCCGTCGTCGCCTCGAAGCCGCCGGCCCGCGGCGCGATCCGGGTGACCGTGCGTTCGTCGACGGGCGGTGCGGCGTTGCGGGCGAACCACAGGCCGTACTCGGCGAACATCTCCAGCGGGATCGGCTGCCCGTGCCGGGCGGTCACGCCGCGGCCCGCGCAGTAGACCTCCAGCCGCCAGCGCGCCTCGGGGTCCGACAGGTTGGAGGCCCAGGGTTCGGACTTGAGGAACATCCCGCGGGGCATGTGGTCGCGCCAGGACGCCATCGGGCGGCCGAAGACCCGCACGTTCAGGCCCGCCGCCGCGGCGTGGGACGCGATGGACAGGCCGTACGGGCCCGCGCCCACCACCAGCAGGTCGTACATCAGCAGCTGCTCGCTTTCTCGTCGTCGGACCGGTCGGGCAGACCGGGGAGGCTGGGGACGCCGGGCGCGGCGGGGACACCGGCCACGCCGGTGAGGTCCTCGTCCCGGGCGGCCGGCACGAGGGGTTCCCCGGCCTGGGCGGTGGGCACGAGGGGTTCCCCGGACTGGGGGGCGGGTACGAGGGGTTCCCCGGACTGGGGGGCGGGTACGAGGGGTTCCCCGGACTGGGGGGCGGGCACGAGGGGTTCCCCGGCCTGGCGGACCACGGGCGCGTGCGGGTGCGGTGGCTGGACGGCGGTCCCGTCGCGCAGCCGGTCGAGGAGCCGGCCCGCCACGTGCCGGCCCCACAGCGCCCACATCGCGAGGCCCGGCCGCCGGTCGTCCGGCGCGGACCAGGCCAGCTCCCGCCCGCGCGGGGCCGGACGCAGCGCGCTCAGCGGCGCGTAGTTCTCCACCACGAACGCCCGCCCGGCCAGCGGCACCCCGTCCGGCAGCGGACGGTGGGTCAGGTCCAGGTGCAGGGCGCGTACGACGTCCAGGCCGGCGCTGTCGGTGAAGAGCCGGAACTGGGCGCCCGGACGGGGGTTGAAGTCGAGGAGGTGGTAGCGGCCGGTGCTGCCGCAGCGCCGGAAGTCCAGGTCGAAGATGCCCCGGAAGCCCAGCTCGCCGGTGAGCCGCTCGGCCAGCGCCTGGACCTGCGGGTTCGGCGTCCACAGGCCGACCGCGGTCAGTCCGGCACCGCGCGGCCAGGCCTGCTGCTTGCGGCCGGGGCCGCCCGCGCGCACCTGCCCGGTGCGGTCGGCGTAGCCGTGGAAGAACCAGTCGCGGTCCCGGCCCGGCGGCAGGAACTCCTGGAGCAGCAGCCTGCTGCCCGCCTCATCGCTGCGCAGGTACAGCTCCACCGCCTCCTGCGCCGAGCGCACCACGACCGTGCTGCGCAGCCCGGCGCCGGCCGGCAGCAGCCAGGGCCTGCTCCACTTGGCGATCACCGGCAGCCCGAGCCGCCGGACCGCCGCGGCGGCCTGCTCGGCGCTGTCCGGGACCAGGGTCGGCGGGTGCGGGATCCCGGCCGCCGCGCACACCTCGGCCAACTCGGCCTTGTCGGCGACGCGTTCGGGCAGCGTGCCGGGCTGCTGCGGGAGCAGGTAGGAGGGGGCGAGGTCGGCGCGGAGCCGGCCGGCCGCGATGGCGCTCGCGTCGTCCATCGGGATCAGCACCGCCGGACGGGCGATCCGCGCCGCCACCCGGCGCAGCACGGCGAGGATGTCGGCGGGCGACGCGCCCGGCGCCGGCGGCGGATGCAGCCGCCGCACGAAGCGGGACCTGCGGACCGGGCTGCCCGCGGTGTCGGCGACCACGTGGACCTCCACCCCGGCTCTGCCGAGCGAGCGCACGGCCCCCAAGGTGCCGTGGTGGAAGGGATTCCGGTCGATCCGCAGCAGAACCGCGGGGACCCGGATGTCTAGCAGCGACACGGACCATTTCCTTTTCGTCGGTTCACCCGTGCGGGCGTTCGGGGCACCCGAAAGCCGCAACCGCACTGGCGGAATTCATATTGATATGACTGAGTGTCAGTAACTGGCACTTCCTCAGGGGTGCTGCGAACGGACGAGTACCGGCGGAGAAAGGAGCAGGCATGGCCCCACAGCTGCGAAAGCGGACGCGGCCCCGGTGGTATCGGGCGGCCGTGGCCGCGGCGGCCGTCGTCGCCGCCTCGGCGATGCTGGCGACCGGCCCGGGATTCGCCGCGGGTGCGGGGGCGGCGCGGACCACCGGCCCGCCGGCTCCGGCACCGGCGACAGCCGTCCCGACGCCCACGACGTCCGTCCCGGCATCGGCGGCACCCCTGCCGAGCCCGGCCGCCGACGCACCGGCCGTCGGCGCGGCGGCCAAGGCGATGCCCCCGGCCTTCGGTGCGTTCCTCGACTCCGGCCCGCTCGGCGTCGCCCGCATGGCCCAGCTGAGCAGCTGGCTCGGCGGCACCGAGCTCAAGATCGCGCACACGTATCTGCCCGGAAACCGCTGGGCCGACATCGAGGGCGCCCCCGGTTTCCTGGACGTCTGGGCGCACTGGCGACGGGAGAAGGCCGACCGGACGCTCGTCCTCAACGTGCCCATGCAGGAGCGCAACGAGGAGGGCGTCGGGGACGACGAGGTCCGCTCGCTGCTGCGGCAGGGCGCGGCCGGAGAGTTCGATCACCACTTCCGGGCCCTGGCCGAGCGGCTGGTGGAACTGCGGGTCCCGGACACGGTCATCGTGCTCGGCTGGGAGATGAACGGCATTACCTACACCCATCGTTGCGGGCCGGACCCGGAGGCCTGGAAGGCGTACTGGAAAAGGATCGTCACCACCATGCGCGCGGTGCCGGGCCAGAAATTCCGGTTCGACTTCACGCCGAGCCGGGGCCGCGACGCCGTTCCGTGGACGCAGTGCTATCCGGGGGACGACACGGTCGACATCATCGGCATGGACTCGTACGACCAGCCGAGCGGGCTTTCCTTCGACCAACAGGTCCGGGAGCCCTACGGACTTCAGCAGCACGTCGATTTCGCGAAGGCCCACGGAAAACCCATCTCCTATCCGGAATGGGGTCTCTTCCGCAACGGTGACAACGCCGAGTACATGCGGCGGATGCTCGCCTGGATGGACGAGCACAAGCCGCTGTACAACACGCTGACCGACTACTGCCCGCACGGTGTCTGGCAGTGCTCGGTCAACCCGCTCTCCGCGCACGTCTACCGCGAGGCCCTCTTCGGCCGCACCGAAACCGTGACGCCGGCCCCGACGACCACCACGACACCCGGGCCGACACCTTCCCCGACGCCGTCCCCGACCCCGTCGCCGGACATCCCGGCCCCGAGCCCGGCCGTCACACCGAGTGCCACGCCCGGTTCCCTCTGCACGTCGATGGACCTGGGTGCCTGGATCCAGTACTGGCTCGGCGGGCGGCTCTGCTTCAGCCTCGACTGACCGACGGGTACGCCCGGCACCCCCTACTCCTGCCGGCGTTCCTTCCACCGTTGCCGCACCTCCCTGATCCGCTGCCGGGCGGCGACGTCGCACAGCGCCGCCGTCAGCAGCGGGGCGGTGCGCCGCCGGGCCAGCAGCAGCCGCTGGTTGACGACCGGCCGGGGCCGCCAGTGGTGCTTGTACGGCTCGTCGCCGCGCAGCAGGCTCAGCGCGCCCCGCTCACCGGTGCCGGTGTGCTGGGCGCAGGCGTCCAGCAGCATCACCGCCACGTCCGCCTTGCGCTCCCGCAGCCGGGGGTGCGCCCCGTACAGATAGCCGCCGGCGAGACTCGGCGACAGCAGGGTCAGGTCGACGGCGACCACCTCGTCGTCGAGCCGGAACTCGGTGACCACCGCGTCCCCGGACCGCACCATCGGCCCCACCGAGCGCACCAGATGCTCCTGGAACCGGGACTGGAGGTGCTCGGTGGTCACCTTCCGCCCCTGCCACTGGAGCCGGTGCAGGTCGAGGAGGCGGTGCAGCGCCGCGTCCACCCCGTCGGGCGGCACGACGTCCCGGCGCACCCCGAGCGAGCCCAGCTTGCGCAGTTTCGCGCGCACCCGCTGGGCCTTGCCGGACGGCAGCCGCCCGACCAGCTCGTCCATCGGCACGGCCGGCAGTTCCAGGCAGACCGAGTCCGGCACCTTCCGGCACGGTCCGCGCCAGCGGTCGTAGACCCGCTCCGCCGCGCCGCCCGGACGCACCTCGCGGAAGTCGATCAGCGCCGTCCGGGCCGCCTCGGCCAGCTCCCGGGTGAGGGCGCCCGCCACCCGGCCGTCGTCGGCGTCGGCGAGCAGCACGTCCGCGTAGTCCGAGATCGCCCCGCCGAGCGGCACCAGCGTGGGCAGCGGCCGGTGCACCAGGGTCAGCGGGGCCGCGCCGACCAGCTCACCGCCGTAGCGGACCAGGACGAGGCGGAGCCGGCCGGGGGTGCCGTAGGAGCGCCACCAGGAGTGCAGCCAGGCGTGGCTCTGGAACGGGGTGGCCGTGCCGCACCGCCGGTACAGGCGGCCCCAGGCCGGGGCCAGCTCGGCGAAGGCGCCCTCGTCGGTGACGAGTTCGGTGGTGTACGCCGCGAGCGTCGGGTGGGCCGTCGTCGTCACAGCTGTCCGTGTACGTCGGCGGCGACGGCCGGACCGGGCACCGAGGCCTGGAAGGGGGGCTCCTCCACCCGGCGCCGGGGCCGGACCAGGAGCACCAGACCGCCCAGCAGCCCGCCCGCGCTCGCGCCCACCAGGCCGGTCACCTTCGAGGACGCGGAGGTCGGCGTGGTCGGCTTCGGCGCCCGGGAGAACTGGAGGAGTTCGACGTTCGTGTCGCTCTTGGTGTCGTTGGCGTGCTGGATGAGCGAGCGGGCCACCGCGTTCGCCATGTCGGTGGCCTGGAGGGCGTGCGGCGAGGTGGCCGAGACGGCGACCATCGGCGCGTCCGGCGAGGTCTCCGTCTGCACACTGTCCTGCAGCGTCCTCAGCGGCACCCCGGCCCACATCTGCGCGTCCCCGAGCACCGCGAGCTGGGTGGCGACCCGGCCGTAGGCTTGCGCGAACCCCTGCGCGGAGGCGGTGTCGGACTTGTCGGCGGTGACGGCGACGACGTAGGCGGTGGCCGTGTAGCTGGGCGGCGTCAGCACGCCGTAGGCGCCGCCCAGCAGCCCGCCGGCCAGCACCCCGGCCGCCAGCAGCGACCAGGGCGGGATGGCGCGCGGGAACGGGCGGGGCGCTCGGACGGTGTTCTCGGTCATGGCGTACTGGCTCCCTGAGGTGTGGTGGCGAGTGCGGCCGCGTAGACGTCCATGAGCTGGGCGGCGCTGCGGGTGATGCAGTAGTGACGGGCGGCGTCCGGCACACCGCGCGGGCCGGGCCCGGCGGCACGGGCGGCGGCCAGCGCCTCGGCGTAGGCGGCGGCGCCGCCCGTGACACGGCGGGCGCCCGGCGCGGCGGCGGGCGGCAGGTCCTCGACGGCCGGGCAGGAGCTGTAGAGCACGGGCAGTCCGGTGGCCAGCGCCTCGACGACCGCGAGCCCGAACGCCTCCTCGGCGCAGGGCGAGGCGAACACGTCCATGGCGGAGGTGAGGGCGGGGAGGTCGGGGTCCTGCGCGCTGTCGGAGGCGTAGGGCCGCTCGCCGGCGAACAGCACCCGGTCGGTGACCCCGGCCTCCTGCGCGGTGCGGCGCAGGGCGTCCTCCTCCGGGCCGCCGCCCACCAGCAGCAGCCTGCAGTCGGCGGGGAGGCGGGCGAGGGCCTCGACCAGGACGCCGAACCGCTTGCCGGGCGCCAGCCGTCCGACGGCACCGACCACCCAGGCGTCCTGCGGGATGCCGAGGCGGTCGCGGACGGCCCTGCGCCGGGCGGGGTCGAAGCGGAACCGGTCCAGGTCGATGCCGTTCGGGACGACCTCGATCCGCGGGCCCGGCACCCCCCACCGGCGCAGCCGCTCGGCGACGGTCGGCGAGACGGCCACCGTGGACCGCCCGAGCCGCTCACCCGCCAGGTACAACGCCCGTACCCCCGGGGTCAGTTCACGCCCTTCCATCTGCGAGTCGCCGAGCGAGTGCTCGGTGGCGACGACGGCCCGCACCCCCGCGAGGCGCGCGGCGATCCGGCCGTAGAGACAGGCCCGGTAGAGGTGGGTGTGGACGAGGTCGTAGCGGCCCCGGCGGATCAGCCGGACCAGGCGGGGCAGCGCGGCCAGGTCCCGGTTCCCCGCCATCCCCAGGTGGACCACCCGCACCCCGTCCGCGGCCAGCCCGTCCGCGACCGGCCCCGGGTTGGTGAGCGTGACGACGTCGCAGGAGACCGGCAGGTGCCGCAGCAGCAGCCGCAGCTGCTGCTCCGCGCCGCCGGTCCCGAGGCCCGTGATGACGTGCAGGGCCCTCATCTCACAGCCCCTCGACGGGACGGCGGCGCAACCGGTGCAGCCGGTACTTCAGGAAGAGGCGCGCGGCGTGGTCGTTCTGCCCGATGTGCACGCGGGGCAGGGCGTGCGGGCCGTTCAGCGGGCCCGGGTCGATGGCGCAGGCGTAGCCGTACCCGGCGTCCCGTACGGCGTCGACGGCCCGCTGGTCGACGGTGCCGTACGGGTAGCAGAAGCCCTCGACGGGGGCCTGGACCAGCTCCTCCAGCCGCGTCCGGCTGTCGGCGGTCTCGGCCCGCAGGGTCTCCGCGTCGGCCTTCGTCAGGTCGACGTGGGTGAGCCCGTGGGACCCGATCTCCACCCCGCTCCGGGCCGCCCGCCGGACGCCGTCGGCGGTCAGCAGCGGCTTGCGCGGGCCCAGCGGGTCCCAGGCGTTGTCGCCGCCGAGCCGCCCGGGCAGCACGAAGAGGGTGGCGCCGCAGCCCCAGCGGTCGAGGAGGGGCAGGGCGTGGTCGAGGAAGTCGGCGTACCCGTCGTCGAAGGTCAGCGCCACCAGCCGGCGCCCCTCGCCGCGGGCCCGGGCGGCGAGCAGCCCGGCGACCGACACCCCGCGCAGCCCCCGCCGACGCAGCCAGCCCAGCTGCTTCTCCAGACGCGCGGGGGTGACGGTGATCCGGTACGGGTCGTCGGAACAGTCGCCCACGGAGTGGTACATGGCGACCCAGGGGACCGGGCCGGTGCCCCGTCCGGCCCTCGCGGCGGACTCGGCGGTGGACTCGGCGGTGGACTCGGCGGTGGACTCAGTGGAAGACGGCATGGGCGAGCCTTCGGGTGACGGTGCCTACGGAACGGAGTGCGGGTGCGAAGCCCTGGGCGTCCAGGGCCCAGCCGAGCAGGACGAAGACGACGGTGACGGCCGTGGTGCCGGCGGCCAGCGCGGTGAGCGGGTCCGCCGGCTGAGCGGCGGCGAAGATCCCGACGGCGGTCGCGACGACCGCCGCCCGCACCGGCCGGCTCAGCTCGACGAGCACCGGCCGGGTACGGATCGGGACGCTGCGCGCGCCCATGCCGGCCAGCAGGAGCACGGCGGTGGCGGTGATGCCGGTGGCGTTGGCCGCGGCGATGCCGGTGACACCGTACGAGCCGACCGTCAGGGCGCCGATCCAGGAGGTCACCACGATCCCGGCGGCCATGGCGCCCACCGGGTACCAGGTGGCGCGGCCCGCCGAGAAGTAGGAGCGGACCAGCACCCCGACCAGGGTCTGCCCGAGCAGCCCGAGCGCGTAGACGCGCATCACCCCGGCCGTGGCGGCGGTGTCCGCGGCGGTGAACGCCCCGCGCTGGAACAGCAGGCGGATGAGCTGCGGCGCACAGGCCAGGACCACGGCGGTGCCGAGCAGCACCACGCTCGCGGCCACCGACAGATCCCGCTCCACCCGGCTCCGGGCCCGTTCGGTGTCGCCCTCGGCCAGCGCCCGCGCCACCACCGGGAAGGTGACCGTGCACAGCATCATCGACATGGTCATCGGGATCTGCGCGACCTTCTGCGCGTAGTTCAGGTGCGAGATGGCCCCGGAGTGCAGGTGCGAGGCGAGGAACCGCTCGATCAGCACCTGCGACTGCCGGCACAGCGCGAACAGCAGCACGGTGGCCATCAGCGCCACGTTCAGGGGCCGCTCCTCGGTGCCGGCCGCGCCCTCCTCCGGCGCCTTCGGCCTGTGCCGCAGCTGCTTCAGCAGCGACGGAGCCTGCACGACGACCATCAGGGCGCCCCCGGCCGCCACCCCGAACGCCGCCGACCGCACGCCCCAGTGGCCGCCGAGCGCGAACATCGCCGCGATGATGCCGGCGTTGTAGGCGACGTAGATCGCGGCGGGCGCGAGGAAGCGCCGGTGCGCGCGGAGGGCGGCGCTGCAGTACCCGGCCAGCCCGAAGGTCAGCACACAGGTGGCGGTGAGCCGGGTGCAGCCGACGGCCAGCGCGGGGTCCCGGAGCCCGGGCGCGAGCACCTCGACGAGCTGCGGGGCACCGCCGATCAGCAGGGCGCCGGCGCCGGCGAAGGCCAGGGCCAGCTTGGGCAGCGTCCCGGTGACGAGGGCCCGGACGGGATCGCCGGGTGCCCCCTGCGCCCGGCGGGCGAGGGCCAGGCTGAAGGCGGGAACCAGCGCGAAGGCCAGCCCGTCCTCGATGAGCAGCGTCGCCGCGAACTCGGGCACGGTCCACGCGACGAGAAACGCGTCGGTGTCCCGCCCGGCCCCGAACAGCCGCGCGAGGGACTGGTCGCGGATCAGCCCGAGCAGCGAACCGAGCACGGAGAAGGCGGCGGTACCCAGAGCGGCCTTGGCGAGGAATCCGCGAGTGGGGGGCGCCCCTTCGGCTCCGGTGTCGTCAGGGCCCTGTTCGGGGGTGCGGGGCTGCGGCATGTGCGGCTCGGCCGCGGGGGCGCGACCAGCCGCATCGGACCCGCAGTCGGCATCCGGACCTTCCAGCCCCGAAGCCCGGGAAGGCGTCACCGTCACCGCGCCGCAGCCTCTTCGTCCCGCTCCGCCCCCACCAACGCCCACCAGGCCACCGCCCCGAACACCACCGCCGTGAGAACCGTCGACGGCCCCCCGATGTCCCCGTACGCGAAGTCCACCAGCTGCCACACCAGCAGCCCGCACCCCGTCAGCGCGCAGTCGAGACCGGCCTCGCCCCGCACCCGCCACAGCCCCCGCAGCCCGCACGCCAGCAGCGCCAGCCAGCTGCCGCCCAGCGCCAGCAGCCCGAGCAGCCCCTGCTCGCTGAGGACCAGCAGGTACATGTTGTGCGGCGACAGCAGCGGCTGCTTCCGGTACGCCGCCCCCGCGCCCTCCGTGTCGCTCCCGGACGACAGTGCCAGCGAGGCGTGCGAGTCCCGGTAGGCGGGGAAGTTCTTCAGGCCCACGCCGGTCACCGGGTGCTCCCGCCACATCCCCGTCGCCGCCGCCCACAGGGTGTACCGGTCGACCACCGACTGGTCCGGTGCGTCCGTGACCTGCCCGATGCTGCTGAGCCGCTCCTGGAGCATGGCCGTACCGACCCCGAAGCCGCCCACCAGCACCACACCGGCCGCGACCGCGACCGCCGCCACCTTCAGCGCCCGCCGCAGCCCGGCCAGGGCGAGCTGCACCCCGCAGGTCAGGACCGTCGCGATCCAGGCGCCCCGGCTGAAGGAGACGGCCAGCGGCAGCAGCAGCCCGAGCGCGCACGCCCCCGCCGCCACCCGCTGCCGTACCGGCGTCCGCCCCAGCGTCAGACCGACCGCGCACACCAGGCCGAAGGAGACGACGGTGGCCATCCCCATCACGTCCTGCGGCCCGAACGTGCCGACCGCGCGGATCTCCTCGCCCTGGTACGACGCCCCGGTCCCGGTGACGTACTGGTGCACCCCGACCGCGCCCTGCCAGACCGCGAGCCCCACGAACGACCAGGCGAGCAGCCGGAAGTCGGCGCGGTCCCGGACCAGCAGCACGACGGCGCCGGGGACCAGGACGAACACCTGGAGGTAGCGGCCGAGGCCGGTCACCCCGGCGCCCGGCGAGGCCGCGCCCATCGCCGCGACGGCCAGCCCCACGACCGGCAGGCCGAGCACCGCCACGGCGGTGGCGGACAGCGGGCGCCGCCGCTCCCGCAGCGTGCGCAGCGCCGCGTACAGCACCACAAGGGCAGACACCGCGTCCGCCGGTCCGGCCCCGCTCTCCTCGCCGCCGGGGGCGAGCGGCAGCGCGAGAACCGCGAGCACGGCGACCGCGGCCAGCACCGGCGGCAGCCGCAGCGGCCTGGCCGGTGTCAGTGCGAAGCTCATTCTCAGCTCCCCGTCGAGCGCACGAGCGCGGCCGCGGTGCGCAGCAGGATGCAGACGTCCTGCCACAGCGACCAGTTGTCGATGTAGGCGTTGTCGAAGCGGGCCCGGTCCTCGATGGAGGTGTCGCCGCGCAGCCCGTTGATCTGGGCGAGTCCGGTGATGCCGGTCTGCATCCGGTGGCGGGCCGCGTAGCCCGGGTAGGTCTGGCTGAACTGGCCGACGAAGTAAGGCCGTTCGGGGCGCGGGCCGACCAGGCTCATGTCGCCCCAGAGCACGTTCCACAGCTGCAGCAGCTCGTCCAGCGACGTCTGGCGCAGGAAGCGGCAGAAGCGGCTCATCTTGATCTCGCCGGCCACGCTCCAGCGGGTGGCGGCCTCGTGCTCGTCGACCGGGCGGTGGGTGCGCAGCTTCAGCAGGGTGAAGGGGCGGCCGTTCCTGCCGATCCGCTCCTGCCGGAAGACGACTCCCGGCCCGTCGGTGATCCGCAGCACGGTCGCGCAGACCAGCAGCAGCGGTCCGGCCAGGACCAGCGCCGCCCCGGAGACGGCGATGTCCAGGACCCGCTTGCCGATGCTGCCGCGCCGCCGCGAGCCCATCTCCAGCCGGCGGCAGGAGAACCCGGCGAGCTGGTCGCGCATCTCGTACGCCGGTGAGTCCGCGTCGACCTCCCACACCACGCAGCCCGACTCGGCCAGCGCCCGCAGCAGCGGGCCCTGTTCGGTACGGACGGCGGGGTCGACGGTGAGGACGGCCCGGACCCCGTTCTGGATGAGGGCCCGCTGGACCTCCTCGCCGGTGGTCAGCACGGGCAGGCCCTCGGCGCCCGCGGGGTGTTCGGCGACGACGCCGACCGGGCGCACTCCGCAGCCCGGGTGGCGCAGCACGGCGGCGGCGACCCGCTGGGCGGTGGCGGCCGGGCCGATGACCAGGGCGGCGCGCGGCCGGCGCAGCAGGGCGAGGCGGCGGCGCCAGTGCACCAGGCCGCGGCCCGCGCCGGCGGCCGCCGCGTGCAGGGCGAAGCCGAGGAGCAGGACACGGCCGGTCAGCGCCCGGTCCGGGTCCCAGGCGGCGACGGCTGCGGCCAGCCCCAGCCAGACGACGGCGATCCGGCCGCAGACGGCGGGGAGTTCGTCCAGGATCCCGGTCATCCGCCGGATGGTCAGCGGGCGCAGCAGTATCGCCCCGGCCACCAGCAGACCGATCAGGACCGGCCGGCGGACGGCCTCGTCGAGCGCGGCCGCGCCGAGCAGCGCGGCACACAGGTCGGCGGCGAGCAGCGGCACCGGGGAGGCGGGCCGTACCGGCGGCCGCCGCAGCGGGAACCGGAAGCCGCCGGCGGTGCGCGGCGGCAGGACGGAGACGGGCGAGAGTCCGTGGTCCCGGGGCTGAGCGCCGGGGGAGGGGACGGTGCTTTCCGCGGTCACGAGTGGATGGACTCCCTGCGCTCGAAGGACACCAGTGGCCGCCCGTCGAGGAGTTCGCGGTACAGCTCCGCGACCGCCTCCGCCGTGCGCCGCACATCGTGCGTGGACAGGACGTGCCGGCGCCCCTGGCCGCCGAGCGAGGTGCGCAGCTCCGGGTCGAGGAGCAGTGCGGCGACGGCCCCGGCCAGCGCGCCCGGCCGGCCGGGCGGGACCAGGCAGTGCGCCGCGTGGCCGGGCGGCAGGCTCTCGCGGGCGCCGTCGACATCGGTGACCAGCACCGGCCGTCCGCAGGCCAGCGCCTCCAGCGGGGAGAGCGCCATGCCCTCCCAGCGGGACGGCAGCACCACCAGGTCGGCGGCCCGGTACCAGGGGCGGACATCCGCGACGGAGCCCGCGAACTCGACGGGGGCGGAGGCGGAGACGGCGGCGGCGAGCCGGCGCAGCTCGTCCCGGTCGGGTCCGTCGCCGACCAGCGCCAGCCGGGCGTCCGGCACCCGGCGCAGCACCTCGGGCCAGGCCCGCAGCAGCACGTCCTGGCCCTTCTGCCGGCACAGCCGCCCGACACAGACGACCAGGGGCGCCCCCGCGGGCCGCCCGCCCGGGGCGTCCGGGGTGCCCGGGCCGGTCGGGGCGGTCTGGGCGTGCGGGACGGCCGGGACGGTCGGGGTGAAGTGCTCGGTGTCGATGCCGTTCGGGACGACCGTGTACCGGGCGCGGATCCCGGCGTGCACGCCGGTCGTGCGCTCGGCCTCGCTGACGCACACCACCCGGTGCGCCCAGCGCGCGCCCCACCGCTCCCACCGCAGCGCCAGCGCGGCGGTGGTGCCGCCGACGGCCTCGAAGGACCAGGCGTGCGGCTGGAAGAGGGTCGGGACGCGGCCGCGTACGGCGAGCCGTCCGGCGAGGCCCGCCTTCGCGCTGTGCGCGTGCAGCAGCGCCGGCCGTACCTCGTCGAGCAGCCGCCCGAGGCGGCGTACCTCGTCCGGGAGACCGGCGCCCGGGGAGCGGTCGGCGCGCCACCCGCGCACCTCGGCGCCCAGCTCCCGCGCGCGCTCCGCCAGTTCACCACCGGGGCAGGCCACCGTGACCCGCAGACCGGCCGTGAGCTGGGCCTTCGTCAGGTCCAGGACGACCCGGGCCACTCCGCCCTCGACGGGCTGCGCCAGGTGGAGGACCCGTGGCCGAGGGTCGGTGGCTGATCGGTGCATACGCGGATTCCTCGCTCACGGGGGGCGCGCTCGGGACTGCGGGCGGGAACGCGGCGTACTACTGCGCGTCCACGGCGGCGAAGAGCGCGCCCGCCCACGCCGCGTCGCGCTGGGAAACGAGCCGGAAGGTCAGCTGGTCACCGCCCTGGGCGAGACCGGTACCTAGATCGAACACATCCGAGTCGTAGCCGAGCGTGTTGGCGTACGCGGGCTCACGCCGGGCGCGTACCGGGCCGGGTTCGTTGATCGTGGAGTTGAGTACGTCGTCGGCCGGGTCGGCGGAGTCCTGGAGCGGGACGGGTGCGTGCCCGGCGGTGGTGTAGGTGAGCGAGTCGCCGGTACCGCCCCGGTCGCCGTTGTAGGCCACCAGGCCTACCAGGGCGTCGGCGCCACGCGGGGCGTGTAGCCCGTTCAGCCGTACCTCGGCCGGCGTGTCGAGGGAGCCGAAGCCGTCCCAGAGGGAGAGTGTGCGCAGCGGCTGCGCCGGGTCCTCGTACGCCACGACCAGCGTCCAGCCGCCCCAGGCACCGGCCGCGGACCGTCCGGCGGCCGCGTTCACCTGGCCGACCGTCCACAGTCCGGATCCGCTGGAGCGGACCAGCGCGGTCACGTCCGCCGAGGCCTGGAAGGCGTCCGCGCCGCGGCCCGTACGGTGGCCCACGACCGTGTCGGCGAGCAACTCCTTGTAGGCGCCGCCGGGTTCGGCGATCAGCACCCGCCCGTTGTCCGCGGCCGGCTTCTGCTCGCCGGCCAGCAGGTTGCCGCCCCAGTACAGCCGCGCGTACGTCACCCGGCAGCCCTCCGGCAGCCGGAGTTCGGCGCGGGAGGAGTTGTACGTGCCGGGGTCGTCGTCGACGTCGACGTAGAACATGTCGAAGTCCCCGTTCACCGCCGGGAGTTGTCCCTCCCGCGCGGCCGGGCAGAGCGGTTCGGACAGTTCGCCGGGCGTCGTGCGGCAGCTGACGGACGCGTTGGCCGCGCGGGCGAAACCGCCGTGCAGCACCGCGTGGTAGCGCTCGGCGAAGGGGATGCGCGGAGCCTCGGGGGCGGGTGGAGCCGTCGCCCGGGCGGTGCCCGGTGCCCAGACCGAGGCGAGGACGAGCGCGCTTGCCGACGCACGGCGCAGCAGCGGGCCCAGGGTATTGCGCATGACCGGCTTCGTTCTTTCAGGGAGGCGGGGGCGGGGAGACAGGGACACGGGATGAGTGCGATGTGATGCCAATACGGGTAAGTCGGGAGGTTCGAAACTCTAGTCGCTATCCGTATTAATCCGTCAAAACCGTGCAAGTGTGTCGGAGTCGTGAAGGCGCCTCCCCGGAGATCACCCCTTTGGCGGCACAACCCGGGGCGGTGCCACGCGTTGACACAGCGCTGGGCATCCGCCCGAATGTTTGTTTCGACCCCAAGGAGACCTCTCCATGTCGCGTATCGCGAAGGGCCTGGTCCTGTCCACCGCCGCCGTCGCGGCCGTCGCCGGCGGTGCCGGTGTGGCTGCCGCCGACAGCGGTGCGAACGCCGCCGCCGCCCACTCCCCGGGTGTGCTGTCGGGCAACGTGATCGAGGTTCCGATCCACGTGCCGCTCAACGTCTGCGGCGACACCATCGACGTGATCGGCCTGCTGAACCCCGGCTTCGGCAACACCTGCGTCAGCGACTGACGCACCGTCTGTTCCCTTCGGCCGGCCGTCCGCCCGCGCACCCCGCGGGCGGACGGCCGGTCCGCGTTTTCCGGCCCCCTGCCTTTCCGGCCTCCCGTCTTTCCGGGATCTCGTCTTTCCGGGATCTCGTGTTTCCGGGATCTCATATGTCTTCCGGAAACGGGGTTTCCGGCCCGCAGGGACGTCGTTGGACATGTCGTCGGAATTTCCCCGGGTGGCTTGCGTTGCCGAAAGCCGCCGAAGAAAGGAACAAGATGAAGTCGCTGAAGGCCGTCGCCGTCGCCGCCGGTTCCGTGGCTCTCGTCGGCGTCGCCGCGCCCGCGTTCGCCTACAACACCGCCGACCTCACGCCCACCAGCCTCAACGGCGCCGTGAACACGATCACCAAGGACGGCCTGGACCTCAACCAGGCGATGCCGCTGCGGCACCAGTCGAACGCGCTCGACACCGAGAACAAGCGCTCCCCGCTCAACACGGTCAAGACCGCCGCCGCCGCCCTCAACCAGCACAACCCGCTGCTGGGCGGCTTGCCGCTGCAGAGCTGAGCCGGGACGGTCCGGGAGCGTCCGGGGGACACCGGGGGGTGTCCCTCGTTCGTGTGGCCCGGCCGGTGGGCGTCCGCCGGTCGGGTGAGCGGGCACCCGGTCGGCGCACGGCCCGTCGATAGGGTCGCGCGGTGACCTCAACCCCAAGCGAAACCCGCCCGTTCCGTCTCGCCGACCTCGGCACCCTCGTCGTGCTCGCCTGGAGCGGCGAGGCCCCCGACGGCAGCGACATGCCCTACCTGCTGGCCTACTCCCTCGGTGACGCCGCGGGCGGTCCCGGGGCCACCGCGACCGCGATCGAGGCGCTGCTCGCCACCCACGGGCTGCAGGTCGGCGGCGACCTCGTCGACGGCACCGCCCGGCCCAGCCTGCCCGTCACCCTGCTCGTCGAGGCCGGCCAGGCCGTGCTCAGCCTGGCCCCCCTCAACGCCCAGTGCCCCGCGCCCGCGGAGTGGCTCGCCGCGGTCGGCGAACGCGGCTACGCCTACCTGGTGTTCACCACCCGCCCGTGGCCCGAGGGCGAGCCCGGCAAGCCCGTCACCCCCGAGGCGCTGAGGGACTTCGCCGGAGCCGAGGAGACCCTGACGGCCGCCGCGCACGTCGTCCTGCCGGCCCGCAGTCTGCGCGGCTGATGGCCGAGGCCGCGGGCGCCGGGCGGGGGTTCGCGCTGCTGACGGTGATCACGGGGGCGGCCGGGCTGCTGGCCTCCTGGGTCATCACCCTCGACAAGTTCAAGCTGCTGGAGAACCCGCACTTCGTGCCCGGGTGCAGCCTCAACCCGGTGGTGTCCTGCGGCAGCGTGATGAAGAGCGCCCAGGCCTCCGCGTTCGGGTTCCCCAACCCGATGCTGGGCCTGGTGGCCTACGCCGTCGTGATCTGCGTCGGCACCAGCCTGCTGGCCGGCGCCCGCTTCCCCGCCTGGTACTGGCTGGCCTTCGACGCCGGCTGCGCCTTCGGCATCGGCTTCGTGTCCTGGCTGCAGTTCCAGTCGCTGTACCGGATCGGCGCGCTGTGCCTGTGGTGCTGCCTGGCCTGGGTCGCCACCATCGTCCTGTTCTGGTACGTCACCTCCTTCGCCGTACGCCGTCGCTACCTGCCCGCGCCGCGCCCGCTGCGGGACTTCCTCGACGAGTTCACCTGGGTGCCGCCGGTCCTGCACACCGGGATCGTCGGCATGCTGATCCTGACCCGATGGTGGGACTTCTGGACCAGCTGAACAACTGAAAAACCGAACAGCCGAATTCGGAAATTCCGGATTGCCGATCAGCTGAATGATGACCAGCTGAACAGTTATCAGCTGACGAGTGACCAGTGGACTGGTGAACAGCCGACTAATGCGGCACCCGGGCGAATTGTGAACTGATGCCGATTCCGGCTCGTTACCCGGTACGGACGTCGCTCCTCTCGCAGCCCGAAAGGCCCGTACCTGACATGAAGCCGACCACCCGAGGAACCCTTGCCGTCGTCGTCGCGGGCGTAGCCGTCGCCGTGGGCGCCGCTGCCGCCACGCCCGCCGCCGCGGCCGGCGGGGTCCCTGTCCCCGTGCCCCTGGACGGCGTCGAGAAGTCCCTCGGCGTGCAGATGCCCAAGCTCGGCATGGAACTGCCGCTGCTGATCCCCGGCGTCCCCGAGGGCCCCCGCTATGTCGAGGGCCGGCTCGTCCCGGAGGGGGCGCTGCCGCAGGTGCCGCTGAACGGCCAGCTGCCCGGCGTCGGCCTCGCTCTGCCGCTCCCGCGCGCCCTCGGCGCGGGCTTCGACCACGTCGGCGTCGACATCCCCGCCTCCGACCTGCGCACCCTCACTCCCGGCCTGGCCCTGGACGTGCCCCTGAGCGCGCCCGACCCGCAGCACTACGGCGTGCCGCACCTGAAGATGCCCGAGGTCGGGGTGCTCGCCCCGGTCCTGCAGACGGTCGTCGGCGGCGACCTGGGCGCCGGCCCCGGCCCCGGCAAGTAACCCTCCGCGCGGTAGGGCCCTTTCGCCCCGTTCCCGCCCCGGACGGCAGTGCGGCGGTGACCGGGCGCCCCCTCGGACGGTTACCGGTACCGACAGTGGTCGGTGAACCGTACGAGGAGTGGGCATGGTCGTCGGAGTCGGTGGTGTGGCGGTGGGCGCGGAGCCGGGAGCCGGCCGGCCGGGCAGAGCGGCGGCGGGCAGACCGACGCGGCGCGAGGCGGCCCGGGGGCTGTTCGCCTCCGTGGTCGCCCTGGCGTTCGCCCCGGTCGTCGCCGCCT
Source organism: Streptomyces sp. NPDC008092 (assembly GCF_042957285.1). NCBI lineage: Bacteria > Bacillati > Actinomycetota > Actinomycetes > Kitasatosporales > Streptomycetaceae > Streptomyces > Streptomyces sp. NPDC008092. The sequence continues at coordinate 420,646 of NZ_JBIBHY010000004.1, read as the reverse complement.
CCCGCCCGTCGCTCCCGGCAGGCGGGCCGTCGGGCGGGCCTGCGGACACGTCCTTCGACGAGACCTACCGGGGCCGCCGCATCCGGGGCGCGCTCGTCCCGGACGCGCGGCGGGCCGCCGACGACGGCGAGTGGCAGGTCACCGTGGACGGCCGGCCGCTGCATCTGATGCGGCGGGCCGACGGCACCTGGCTCAGCATGGTCGACCACTACAGCTCGTACCCGACCCCGCTGGCGGCGACCCGCGGGGCCGTCGACGAGATGGGGCCGGGGCAGCGGCTGCGCGATCCGGCGCCCGGTCCGGCGGGCGGGGGACACCTGCACATGGGGGGAGACCATGGCGTACGTGCGTAAGGACATCAGCAGGCTGACGGCCGCCGAGCGGGGGCGGCTGGTGAAGGCGTTCCTGGAGGTCAAACGGCGGGGCGAGTACGACGAATTCGTGCGGACGCACATCGACTACTACACCCCCGACGGCGAGGACGGACTGCGCGCCGCCCACATGGCGCCCTCCTTCCTGCCCTGGCACCGCCGCTTCCTGCTCGACCTGGAGCAGGCCCTGCGCCGGGTGGACGGCTCGGTGACGGTGCCGTACTGGGACTGGACGAGGGACCGTTCGGCCTCCGGTGCGCCGTGGACGAAGGACCTGCTCGGCGGCAACGGCCGGGCCCGCGACCAGCAGGTGATGACCGGGCCCTTCGCCTATGCGGCGGGGCACTGGACCATCACGGAGGGCATCACCGACGGCGAGTTCCTCGCCCGGGACCTGGGCCGGGCCCGCGACCCGATCGACCTGCCCACCAGCGCCGAACTCGACCGGGCGCTGGCCGACCCCGCCTACGACGTCCCGCCGTGGGACTCGACGGTCACCCGGGGTTTCCGCAACCGGCTGGAGGGCTGGGGGACCGGCAGCGGCAAGACGTCCTGGCACAACCACAACCGGGTGCACCGCTGGGTCGGCGGGGCGATGCTCGGCGGCGCCTCCGTCAACGACCCCGTCTTCTGGTTCCACCACGCCTTCGTCGACCTCCAGTGGGAGCGCTGGAAGTCCCGGCACCGCGGGCAGCACTATCTGCCGGCGAGGCCGCCGGGCCCCGGCGACCCGCAGCGCGACCGGATCGTCGCCCGGGGCGGGAAGCTGCCGCCGTGGGACGTCACCCCCGAGTCGCTGGAGGACGTGAGCCGGATCTACCGGTACGCCTGAACCGGCCCCGGACACGGGAGGAGCCCCGGCGCCCAGGGCGCCGGGGCTCCTCCTCCGCGGGCGGTGGCTCAGGAGCCGTAGCCGCCGTTCTTGCCGTCACCGGCCTTGAGGTGGCCTTCGTTGGCGCAGGTGGCGCCGAACGCGGGGTTCAGCAGACCGATCACGTCGATGGTGTCGCCGCACACGTTCACCGGGATGTTGACCGGAACCTCGATGACGTTGCCGGACACCACGCCCGGCGAGCTGACGGCCTCGCCGTTGGCACCCGCGTCGGCCAGGGCCAGGCCGGCCCCACCGATCACCACAGCGCCGGTGCCGAGGGCTACGACGGCGGCCTTCGCGATGCGAGACATCACGTTCTCCTTCTTGTTGCTCGGGGAGTGCGGCGGCAGGACCAGCCGCCGCACTTCCCTTTCAACGCCCCGACCTGCGGCTGGTCACGCCGATCACCGGACGATCACTCCAAGGGCCGGAGTCAGGACGCCCCCTGAGGCAGCCGCCGTACCGGGGCGCCCGCCAGGTAGGCCCGGATGTCCTCCACGGCCTGGCCGTAGTACGTCGTGTAGTTGGCGTAGGAGACGTAGCCGAGGTGCGGGGTGGCCAGCAGCCGGGGCGCGGTGCGCATCGGGTGGCCGGCGGGCAGCGGCTCGATGTCGAAGACGTCGACACCGGCGCCCGCGATCCGGCCCTCGTGCAGCGCGGCGAGCAGCGCGTCCTGGTCCACGATCGCCGCGCGGGAGGTGTTGACGAGGTAGGCGGTGGGCTTGAGGAGGGCGAGTTCGGCGGCGCCGAGCAGTCCCCGGGTGCGGTCGCCGAGCGCCAGATGGACGGAGACGAAGTCGCCGGCGGCGAGCAGGTCCTCCTTGCTCGGCGCGAGTTCGACGCCGACCTCCGCCGCGCGCTCCTCGGTGAGGTGCTGGCTCCAGGCGCTCACGTGCATGCCGAAGGCGAGCCCGACCTGTGCGACCTTGCTCCCGATCTTCCCGAGCCCGAGCAGTCCGAGCCGGCGTCCGTGCAGGTCGGCGCCGACGGTGGACTGCCAGGGTCCGCCGCCGCGCACCGCCGTGCTCTCCCCGACCAGCCCGCGGGCCAGTCCCAGCAGCAGCGCCCAGGTCAGCTCGACCGGCGGCGTCGAGGAACTCTCCGTACCGCACACCGTGATCCCGTGCGCCTCGGCGGCCGCGTAGTCGATGACGCTGTTGCGCATCCCGGAGGCGATCAGGAGACGGAGCCGGGGCAGCCGCCCGAGCAGCGAGCCGGGAAAGGCGACGCGCTCGCGCAGGGTGACGACGATGTCGAACGGGGCGAGGGCCGCGACGAGTTCGTCCTCGCCGCCGAGATGCTCCCGCAGGGAGACGACCTCGACCTGACCGGAGAGGGAGGCCCAGTCCCCGAACTCCGCGGCCACTCCCTGGAAGTCGTCGAGTACCGCACAACGAAGAACCATTGCTGCACAGTACCGGCCACTCCGGCGCGCCCCTGGCAAATGATTCCAAGCTTGATGGTTGGGAGACTGCTAGTTGGAGGATTGATAGATAAGCAAGTTGACGATACTCTCTCGGTACCGAAGCGGCAGTGACGCAGTGAGGGAGAGAGCCATGAGCCAGGACTTCAAGAACCTCGACATGACGATGATGTTCGCGATCCACGACGCGCTCCGCCGCGAGCTGGAGCGGATCGCCCGGATCACCGCGCGGGTCGACGAGGACCCCCGGCACGTACTGAGCACCGCGGTCGGCTGGGAGCTCTTCAAGAAGTTCCTGACCGTCCACCACACCTCCGAGGACGTGCGGATCTGGCCGGTCATGGAGGCGGCGCTGGCCGGCCGGGACTCCGAACTGGCCCTGCTCGCCGACATGGAGGCCGAGCACGGCGTCATCGACCCGCTGCTCGCCGACATCGACGCGGCCCTCGCCGACCGCGACTCCGGCCTGGAGCGCCTGACCGGCCTGACCGACACCCTCTGCACCGAGCTGGGCGCCCACCTCGACCACGAGGAGCGGGACGCCCTGCGGCTGATGGACATCACGCTCTCCCCGGAGCAGTGGGCGGCCTTCGCCGGCGAGCAGCGCACCCGGATCGGCGACGACTCCGCCCGCTACCTGCCCTGGCTGCTCGACGACATCGACGCCGCCAAGGCCGCCAAGCTCCTCGGCAACATGCCCGAACCACTGCGCAAGGCCTACGGGAGCGACTGGCGCAAGGCCTACGAGGACCTCGGCATCTGGACCCCGAGGACCGCCTCCGCCGCCACCGGCCGCTGACCGGATCCCGACGGCTCGGCCCGACACCCCCGACCCTGAGACAGACACGGAGACATCCCATGTCGCTGCAAGACCGCACTCAGGCCGTCCCCGAGGCCGCGGCCCCGCCGCAGCAGGACGGCAGGCCCGGACTCGCGTTACTCGTGATAGCCGCGGCCCAGCTCATGCTCGTCCTCGACAACACGATCGTCGCCGTCGCCCTGCCGAGCATGCAGAGCGCCCTCGGGCTCGGCGAGTCCGGCCTCGGCTGGGTCGTCACCGCCTACGCCCTGGCCTTCGGCGGTCTGCTGCTGGCCGGCGGCCGCGCCGGCGACCTCTTCGGCCGCCGCCGGGTCTTCCGCACCGGACTGGTCCTGTTCACCGCCGCCTCGCTGCTCGGCGGCCTCGCCCGGAGCGGCGAACTGCTCATCGCCGCCCGGGCGATCCAGGGCGCGGGCGCCGCCATCGCCGCCCCCACCGCCCTGTCCCTGCTGGCCACCAGCTTCCCGGCCGGCCCCGCCCGCACCAAGGCGCTCGGTGTCTACGGCGCGATGGGCGGCCTCGGCTCGGTCGTCGGCCTGCTCCTCGGCGGCGCGCTCACCGAGTACCTGAGCTGGCGCTGGGTGATGTTCGTGAACATCCCGATCGCCCTGGCCGTCCTGTTCGGCACCGGCGTCCTCGTCGAGAGCGAGCGCGAACGCGGCAGGGTCGACGTGCCCGGCGCGCTCACCGCCACCCTCGGCTTCGGCTCGCTCGTCTACGCCGTCAACCGCGCCGGCGACAAGGGCTTCGGCGACGGCGTCACCCTGATCGGCCTGGGCGCCGCACTCGCCCTGATCCTCGCCTTCGTCCTCGTCCAGCGCGCGAGCCGGACGCCGATGATCCCGCGCGGGGTGCTCGCCGACAGGAGCCGCGTCGGCGCCAACCTGATCATGTTCCTGGTCGGCGCGGGCATGCTCGCCACCTTCTACTTCCTGACCCTCTACATGCAGCTCGTCAAGGGCTACGCCCCGATGGTCACCGGCGTCGCCTACCTGCCCTTCGCCCTCGGCATGGGCATCGCGGCCGGCGGCCTCGGCCCGCAGCTGCTCGCCAGGCTGCCCGAGCGCGACGTGACCGCCCTCGGCCTGCTGACCGGCACCGCCGGCATGGTCTGGTTCAGCTTCGTCGAGCCCGGCCAGAACCCGTGGGCCGCGCTGCTGCCGGCCCAGCTGGTCGCCGGTCTCGGCCTCGGCACGGTCTTCGTGGCCGTCACCGTCGTCAGCGTCCGCGGGGTCGCCCCGCAGGCCACCGGCGCCGCCTCCGGCCTGGTCAACACCGCCCAGCAGATCGGCGGCGCCCTCGGCCTCGCCGCCCTCGCGGCGGCGGCCACCGCCGTCACGCACCACGAGCTGCCGGACAGCGTCCCGCACGCCCTCACCACCGGCTACTCGTACGGGTTCCTGCTCGGCGGCGGTCTCTACCTGCTGGCCCTGGTGGTGGCCCTGGCCACCCTCCCGGGCACCCGCCCCCGGCAGCAGGACGCCGGGCACCCGCCCGCCGCCCGGTGACCGACACCGGCGGCCCCGCCCCGGCCATTCCGGGCGGGGCCGCCGGTTCCGCGGTGCCGGTGCCCGTGTCTGTGCCCGTGTCCGTGCGGATATGGATGCGGTGCCGGTGCCGGTGCCGGTGCCGGTACCGGTACTGGTCGGGGAGCCGTCGATATACTCGGGCAGGAGGTGCTGACTTGCGGTACGAGAGCGACGACGATCGCGGCCCGGTGACCCGGACCGAGCAGACCGCTGAGGTCCCCGGAGTCCTCCCGGACGCGCTCACCGACTTCATCGGCTACCTCCTGCGCCGCGTCCACGCGCAGTTCGCCGCCACCGACGACGGCCGCGACAGCGACCCCCGCGACTTCCTGGTCCTCGACGCGCTCACCGGCCGCGACTGGGAGTCCCAGCTCGACCTCGCCGAGCGGCTCGGCATCAACCGCACCATCATGGTCGGCGTCATCGACCGGCTGGAGGCCCGCGACGAGGTCCGGCGCACCCGCAACCCCGACAACCGGCGCCAGTACGTGCTCTCCCTGACCGACAAGGGGCGCGAGGCCGTCGAGGCCAGCCGGCGGGCGGTCGCCGAGCGGGACGCCCGGCTCACCGCCGTACTGACGGACGAGGAGACCGCGCGGCTCGACGAACTGCTCGGCCGGCTGCTGCCCGAGTCGGCGCAACCGCTCGTGCAGGGCACCGAGTACCTGGTCGGACAGGCCCACCACCGGCTGCGCAGGCACGGCGACGACAAGCTGGCCGGCACCGGTCTGAGGGTGCGTCACTACGGTCCGCTGTCCGCCCTCGACGCCCTCGGGCCCGTCGCCCAGCAGCGGCTCGCCGAACTGCTCGCCATCACCGGGCCCGCTGCCTCCCAGCTCGTCGACGAACTCGTCAAACAGGGCCTGGTACGCCGCGGCCGCGACCCGCACGACCGGCGCCGCTACGCCCTCGAAGTGACCGATCCCGGCCGTGAGCAGCTCGGTGTCGTGGCCCGGGCCGTCGCGGGACTCGCCGCGGACGTCTCCGCCATGCTCGGCCCCGGCGGCGAGGAGGAACTGCGGGAACTGCTGCTGAAACTCCTCGCCCCCACGCATTCCGGTCCGGCATTCGCCGAGCACCCCAGGTCATCCGTCTCCGCCGGGGGCTGACCTCCGGCGCCGGGCCCGGGCCGGGCCGGGCCGAGTGTCCGGTGGACGCCTCCGGATTCCGCTCCGTTTCCGCTCCGTGTTCGTCGGCACGGTCGCCTCCCCGACCGCTGACAACGTTATCCGCGGTCCCGGACCGCCCGTGCCAGAATGAGGGCGCCCGTCGTCCGTCCGGTCTTCATCGAGGTTGTCCGTGTCCCAGCCCGTCGGCCGCGTGCCGCAGCGTCGCAACGCACGGTCCAACCGGGCGCGGATCCTGGCCACCGCCCGCCAGGAACTCGGCCGGAACCCCGACGTCACCCTGGAGGAACTGGCCCGCGCCTCCGGCGTCGTACGGCGCACGCTCTTCGGGCACTTCCCGGGGCGGGCCGCGCTCCTGGAGGCGCTGGCCGAGGAGGCCGCCGAGACGCTCCAGGCCGCCGTGGCGCGGGGAGCGGAGCCGGCGGAGCCGGCCGACCGGGCCCTCGCGCGCTTCTCCCTGTCGATGTGGCCGGTGGGCGACCGCTACCGGATGCTGCTGGCCCTCGCCCACCGGGACCTGGGCGCGGAGCGCGTCGCCGGGGTCCTCCGGCCCGCCCGGGTCCGGGCCACGGCCATCGTGGAGCGCGGCCAGCGGGACGGCGTCTTCCACCCCCACCTCCCGCCCGCGGTGCTCAGCGCCGCCCTGGAGGGCATGACCATCGCCCTGCTGGAGGAGGTCAACACCGGGACGTTCGAGGACGACGGCACCCGTACGGCCGTCGCCTCGCTCATCGCGGCCGGCGTCCCGGAGGAGCGGGCCCGTACCGTGGTCGCCGAGGTCGCCGCCGAGGTCGTGGGGGAGGATCCGGCCGAGGCCGTCCCCGAGGACGGGGATCCCGCCGGGGGCTGAGCCGCGCGCCCCCGCGCCGCGGGCGCGGCCACGGGCATCCTCATGGGCGGCCGGCGCCTCACCGGGGAGCAGGCCGTAGCCGGCCGTGTTCGGCCGTGGCCGGTCGTGTTCGGCAGCTGTCAGTCGATGCCGGGCAACGGGCGCCGGGCCACCTCGTGGGCGTCGTCCGGCGGCAGGCCCAGCATGCGCAGGACCATCTCGGCGAGGTTCGCCGCGGCCTCGTCGCCGTCCGCCTCGGGGCGGGCGAACCGCAGCTCCACCAGGGACAGCAGGGTGCCGCCGAGGGCGCACAGGGCCACGGCCGGGTCGGCGACGGTGAAACGGCCGGAGGCCATCCCCACCTGGATGTCCCGCAGCGCCCGCCTGGTCAGGCCGTTCTCGGCGTGGATGTGGCCGAGGCCGCGGCGGCGCAGGACCTGCATCAGCTCCGGGTGCGAGTCCGCCATCCGGGCGCTGAGCCGGAAACCCGCCGCGACCAGCTCCGCCGGGTCGTCGATCCCGGTCAGCCGCTCGTCGAAGGCCTGGCCGAACTCCTCCAGGGCGTCCACCACGGCCGCCTCGAAGAGCGCCGGCTTGGAGTCGAAGTGGTTGTAGAAGGAGCCGAAGCCGACGTCGGCCTGTTCGGCGATCGCCTGGATGCTGGCGCCGGTGTCACCGGTCTCGGCGAGGATCCGCCGGGCCGCGCGCACCAGCGCCTGACGGGTCTCGGCGCGGCGTCGCTCGAACCGGTTGGCGGGCGGGGCTGACGTAGACATGCGCCGAGTCTAGCCGCGGCGCCGATGACGGTCACAGTACTGATGGATTCATCAGTTAACTCCGGGCGACATCTTGACGATGGAAATCTCATGATTGATGATTTCGTCATTATGGCGACGTCGCCCGGAGGGCACCATGTCTGAAACCGTCAGGACGGCCCATCAGGACCTCCACAGCGAGCAGGGCGCCCTGCGCGGCGAGCATCCGGGCCGGTCCCGGAACCCCGTGATCAAGGTGGCGGACCTGGCCTGGCTGGAGTTCGAGAAGCCGGACCTGGACCGGGCCGAGGTCTTCGCCCGGGACTTCGGGTTCACCGTCGCCGCCCGCACGGACGGCGAGCTGTGGCTGCGCGGCACCTTCGCCGGCCCGCCGTGCATGGTGATCCGGCGCGGGCGTACTTCCCGTTTCATCGGCCCGGCGTTTCGCGCGGCCGAGCGGGCCGACCTCGACCGGCTGGCCCGCGCCACCGGCACCTCCGTGCGCGACGCGGATGTGCCCGGCGGCGGCAAGGAGGTCGGCCTGCTCGACCCGTCCGGCTTCCCGGTGCGGGTCGTCCACTGCGGCGAGGAACTGACGGCGCTGCCCGAGCAGCCTCCACTGCCGCTCAACTTCGGCGCGGACCACCGCCGTACGAACGCCACGCAGCGCCCGCCCCGGGAGCCGTCCCGTATCCAGCGGCTCGGCCATGTGGTGCTGGAGACGCGGGTGTTCGGGCAGGCCCTGGACTGGTACCTGGACACCCTCGGCATGATCGTGTCCGACTTCCTGTTCCTGGACGGGCAGCGCGGGCGGGGGCCCGTCATGGCGTTCGTCCGCTGCGACCTGGGCGGCACACCGGCCGACCACCACACCCTCGCCATGCACCTGGGACCCGGCACCGGGTACGTCCACTCCGCCTACCAGGTGACCGACCTGGACTCGATCGCGGCCGGCGGCGAGTACCTCAAGGAGCGCGGCTACCGGCGCAGCTGGGGCATCGGCCGGCACATCCAGGGCAGCCAGCTCTTCGACTACTGGCGCGACCCGGACCGCCTCATGCTGGAGCACTTCGCCGACGGCGACCTGTTCTCCGGCGACGTCGAACCCGGCTGGGCCCCGATGTCCACCAGCGGCCTGGCCCAGTGGGGACCGCCCGCCACCCGCGACTTCCTCGGCGCGAGCCCCTCCCCGCGGCGGGTCCGCGAGGTCGTCCAGGCGCTGCGCGGCGACAACGAGCTGGACCCCGCCCGCCTGTTCGGCCTGCTCAAGGCCGCGAACTCCTGAACCCCCGCACAGCGAGCCCCTTCACAGAAAGCCCCCTCATGAGCACCAACGTCCTGCGCACCGCCGACGGCTGGTGGGCCGTCCGCGGCGAACGCGCCGTCCCCGTCCCCACCAAGGCCGCCACCACCGCCGAACTGATCGCCGACCGCGCCGCCGTACGGGAGGCGGCCGCCTCCGACGAGCCGGGCACGCCCGTCGCCGACCTGGCCGCGCTCTCGCCGGTCACCACCCCCTGCCGGGTGGTCGCCCAGATGGTCAACTACCGCAGCCATGCCCGCGATTCGGGCTTCACCGGGGACATCCCGCCGGCCTTCTTCCGCAAGGCGTCCGGCTCGGTCAGCGGCCCCGGCGAGGCCATCCGCCGGCCCGCGCACGTCGCCCTCCTCGACTACGAGGTCGAACTCGGCCTGGTCATGGGCGCGCCGCTGCCCGTCGGCACCGTGGTCGAGGAGCGGGACCTGCCGTCGTACGTCGCCGGACTCGTCGTCACCGACGACGTCAGCGCGCGGGACGTGCAGCTCACCAGGACGCAGTTCTACGAGAGCAAGTCGTACCCCACCTTCACGCCCACCGGCCCCTACCTCGCCCTCCTGGCGCCCGAGGACTTCGAGCACCTGCTCGACCTGCGGCTGACCCTGCGCGTCAACGGGGAACTGCGTCAGGACCGCACCCTCGCCGACATGATCGTCCGCCCGGCGCGGGCGCTGACCCTGCTCGCCCGCTTCCAGGCACTGGACCCGGGCGACCTGCTGCTGACCGGCACCCCGGGCGGCACCGCACTGAAGGCGCCGCCGAAGCCGGTCGAGAAGCTCGGCGCGCTGCTGCCGCCCGCCGTGAAGTGGAAGGCGTTCTTCCGGAGCCAGGCGAAGAACCCGCGCTACCTGCACGCCGGGGACGTGGTCACGGCGACGATCGCGACCCCGGACGGGCGGATCGACCTGGGCGAGCAGTGCACGCCCGTCAGCGACGCCGGCTGAGCGTTCCGCTGGAAGTGCCGCGATGTGCCGTATGCCGGCTGCGGCGCCGTCGTGGCTGGTCGCGCAGTTCCTCCCCCAGCCTTCGGCCGGGGGTACCCCCAGCGCCCCTTACGGGGCGCTCAAGCCCCCCTGAAAGAGCCGCACATGACCGTCGAGCCGTCCTCGGCAGACATACCCGTAGTGATCATCGGTGCCGGGCCGGTGGGTGTGACCGCCGCCCTGCTGCTCGCCCGGCACGGAGTCCGCAGTGTCGTTCTGGAACGCCACCGGGACGTCTATCCGCTCCCGCGCGCCCTCGTCGTCGACGACGAGGTGCGCCGGATCCTCCAGGCCGCGGGCGTGGGGGAGGAGTTCGACGCCATCGCCCGCCCGGGCAACGGGCTGCGCCTGCTCGACGCCCGGCACCGGGTGATGGCGGAGTTCCGCCGTGCCGGGCACGGACCGCACGGCTATCCGCAGACCAGCATGTTCGAGCAGCCCCGGCTGGAGCGGCTGCTCCGCGCCGAACTGGCCCGCCGTCCGGAGTGCGAGCTGCGCTGCGGCGCGGAGGTCACCGAGGTCGCCGCCCTCGGCCCGGACACCGCCGGACCCGTGCGGGTCACCTACCGCGACGACAGCGGCGGCGAGCACGAACTGCGCGCCGAGGCGGTGCTCGGCTGCGACGGCGCCAACAGCCTCACCCGGCGGGCCATCGGGAGCCGGTGGGAGGACCTGCGGTTCGAGGAGAGCTGGACCGTCGTCGACGTCCGCACCCCGGCCGCCGTCCGCTCCTGGGGCGGGGTCGACCAGGTCTGCGACCCGGACCGGCCGGCCACCTTCATGCGGGTCGGCGAGGACCGCTACCGCTGGGAGTTCCGGCTCGGCGAGGGGACCCGACCCCCGCTGCGCGAGCTGGTCGCGCCCTGGCTGCCGCCGTCGTACGACGGGGAGTTCGAGGTGGTCCGCGAGACGGAGTACACCTTCCGGGCGCGGGTCGCCGACCGGTGGCGCGGCGGCCGGGTCTTCCTCCTCGGTGACGCCGCCCACCTCACCCCGCCGTTCATCGGGCAGGGCCTGTGCGCGGGGCTGCGGGACGCCCACAACCTCGGCTGGAAGCTCGCCCGGGTCCTCCGGCACGGCGGCGACGAGCGGCTGCTGGACACCTACGAGAGCGAGCGCCGACCGCATGCCCGGCACGTGATCCGGCTCGCGGTGGCCCTCGGCTGGGCCATGACCGGCGGCCAGGACGGCGCCGCCCCGCTGCGCCGCAGGCTCCTGGCCGCCGCCTGCCGTATCCCCGGCCTGACCGCTGCGGCCGGCCGCGACCTCAGCCCGGCCCTGACCGCCGGACCCCTCGTCCGCCGCGGCGCCCGCCGCGGCCTCGCCGGCACCCACTGCCCGCAGCCCTGGGTGCGTGACGGCGGCCGCCGCGGCCGCCGGGTCCGCCTCGACGAGGTGCTCGGCGACGGCTTCACCGTCCTGACGGCCGCCGCTCCCGCGCCCTCGCCGACCGCGCTCGCCCACGGACTCGGCGCCCGCGCCGTCCCGGTGACCGGCCTCCACGACGACGGCACCCTCGCCGCCTGGCTGCGCGCCGGCCGGGCCGACGCCGTCCTGCTGCGGCCGGACCGGGTCGTCCTGGACGTCGTCCCGGCCGGCGGCCGCGCCTTCACGGACCCCGCCGCCTGGGCCTCCCTGCTGCACACCGCGCGCAGCCGCCGCCCCGCCGGGAACCCCGACCGGAACCCCGCCGAGAACCCCAAGCAGAACCTCGTCGAGAACCTCATCGAGTACCGCCTGCCGAGGAGCACCACGTCATGACCCACCCGGCCTCCCGCACCAGCCCGGCCCCGTTCGCCGCCCCCGACCCGCAGGCCGTGGCGGACAGCCGCATCATGGACTTCGCCCGCCGCAACGGGCGGGACGGCACCGACTACGCCGCCCTGCACCGCTGGTCGGTCACCGACCTGGAGGGCTTCTGGGCCGCGGTGTGGGAGTACTTCGGCATCGACGCGGCCACCCCGTACCGGCGGGTGCTCGACGGCGAACGGATGCCGGGCGCCCGCTGGTTCACCGGGGCCACCCTCAACTACGCCCACCACGCGCTGCGCGACCTCCCGGCCGACCGGCCCGCTCTCCTCGCCCTGGACGAGACCGGCTCCGGGTACGCGGTGACCGGGGACCGCCTGCGCGCCCAGGTCGCCTCCGTCGCCGCCACCCTGCGCGACCTCGGGGTCGGACCGGGTGACCGGGTCGTCGGCTACCTCCCCAACACCCCGCACGCGATCGTCGCGTTCCTCGCCGCCGCGAGCCTCGGCGCCGTGTGGTCGGTGTGCGGGCAGGACTACGCGCCGCGGGCCGCCGCCGCCCGGTTCGGCCAGCTCGAACCCGTCGTCCTGGTCGCCGCCGACGGCTACCTCTTCAACGGCGCGACCCACGACCGGCGCGACGCCGTCCTCGAACTCGCCGCCGCCCTGCCGACGCTGAAGGCCACCCTGCTGGTCGACCACGTGGACCTGCCGTGGCCCGTCCGGCCGTACCCCTCGCTGGTGGTCCCCTGGGAGGACGCGGCCACCCGCGCCGAGGAACTCGCCTTCCTGCCCGTCCCGTTCGACCACCCGCTGTGGGTCGTCTTCTCCTCGGGTACGACGGGACTGCCCAAGGGCATCGTGCACGGCCACGGCGGAGTCCTGCTCGAACACCTCAAGACCCTCGGCCTGCACTCCGACCTCGGCCCCGGCGACCGCCTCCTCTGGTACACCACCACCCACTGGATGATGTGGAACCTGGTCGTCTCGACCCTCCTCACCGGCGCCACGGCCTGCACCTACGACGGCAGCCCGGCGCCTCTCGCCAGGCCGGACACCCTGTGGGAGCTGGCCGCCCGGCACCGGGTGACCGTGTTCGGCACCAGCCCGCAGTACCTGCTGGGCATGGCCAAGTTCGGCATCGACCCGTCCGCCCACGACCTCTCGGCCATCCGCGTGGTCGGCTGCACCGGATCCGCGCTGCCCGCCTCCGCCTACCCCTGGGTCCGCGACCACGTCGGCGAGCGGATCCTGCTGGCCTCCATCAGCGGCGGCACCGACGTGGTCTCCGGCTTCGCGGGCAGCGCGCCCAGCACCCCGGTCTGGGCAGGCGAGTTGTCGGCACCGCACCTGGGGGTGGCACTGGCCGCGTACGACGCCGAGGGCCTCCCGGTGACCGGCAGGGTCGGCGAACTCGTCGTCACCCGGCCCATGCCGTCGATGCCGCTGTACTTCTGGAACGACCCGGACGGCACCCGCTACCGCGACGCCTACTTCTCGGCGTACGAGGGCGTGTGGCGGCACGGCGACTGGATCACGGTCACCGGACACGGCTCGGTGATCGTCCACGGCCGCTCCGACTCCACGCTCAACCGCAACGGGGTCCGCCTGGGCAGCGCCGACATCCACGACGTCGTCGAACGCCTCCCGGAGATCGCCGAGGCCCTGGTCATCGGCGTGGAGGAGCCGGACGGCGGCTACTGGATGCCGCTGTTCGTGGTCCTCGCGCCCGGCGCGGTCCTGGACGACACCCTCCGCGACCGGATCCGCGAGGCCGTGCGCACCGGCGCCTCGCCCCGCCACGTCCCCGACGAGATCCTCGAAGTGCCGGGCGTCCCGCACACCCGTACCGGCAAGAAACTGGAGGTCCCGGTCAAACGCCTGCTCCAGGGCGCCCCGGTGGCCGAGGCCGCCGACCCGTCCGCCGTGGACGCGCCGGACCTCCTCGACCACTACGCCCGGCTGGGCGCCGCACGCCGGGAGCGGTCCGCCTGAGCGACGGCCCGGCCGGGGAGCGCGTGGTCGCGCGGGCGGCGGGACTACGCGGTGCACGGGATGCCGGGCCGGCGGGCGCGGCAGCAGGCTGGGGCCGTGCTGTCCGGGTACCTGGAGAGCTCCGACCGCGCGGCATCCGCCCGCACTCTCCTGCTCGGCCCGGGAGCCCGGGAAGCGGCACCCGGGCACCGGACGACGAGCGTGGGAGTTGAGTGGTCTTGGGTCGTGGCACGCCGCTGCGCGGTCGTTCCGAACAACTGTCGCTGGGGCTGGCGGTGTTACGCCGCACGGTCCGGTCCGGCCAGAGCGGGATCGTGCTCGTCGCCGGCGAACCGGGGATGGGCAAGAGCGCCCTGCTGGACGCCCTGGCCGCCGAGGCCGCCCCGCTCGGCTTCGTGATCGGACGCGGCTCCGTGGACGAGATCGCCCGGACCTCGCCCGGCGCACCCCTGCTGATGGCGCTCAGGTCGGGGCCGCTGGCCCCGGCCGGGACGGAGGCCGGGACCCGGGTCGGGGCCGCAGCCGGCGCCGGGGAGATCGCCGAGCTCGACGGGCTGTCGGCGCGGCCCCTCACCTTCATGGACCGGATCGGCGAGATCCTGGAGCGCGCCGCCGCGGACACCCCCGTCCTGATCGCGGTGGACGACGTGCAGTGGGCCGACCAGCTCAGCCGTACGGCACTGGCCGCGCTGCCCGCCTGGCTCGCCGGACATCCGCTGGTGTGGGTGTTCACCAGCAGGGACGCCGACTGCCCGGTCTTCCGCGACCTGACCGCCCGTACCAGCCCCTCCACACCCGTCACCGTCGTCCCGCTGGCGGCCCTCGGCCGGGACGACGTCCTGCAGATCGCCCGGGACCGGCTCGGCCGCCGCCCGTCGGAGCCGGTCCGCCGGATGCTCGACGGCGTCGGCGGCAACCCCTTCCTCGCGGTCCAGGTCCTCGAAGGGCTGGTCCGGGCCGAGGCGCGCGGCGAGCCCGCCGAGCGGGTCCCCGACGAGTTCATCGCGGGCGTCCGCCGGTCGCTGGCCGGCCTCGGCCCGGCCGCCGCCGACGTGGTGCGGATGGCCTCGGTGCTGGGCCGGACCTTCGCCGTCGACGAGATGGCCGAACTCCTCGCCCCCCGGCACGACCACGCCGCCGTCGCCACCGGCGTGGAGGCCGCCCTCGCCTGCGGACTGCTCGGCGCCGTCGGGCACCGGATCGGCTTCCGCCACGACCTGGTCCGCGAGACCGTCTACGGCGCCCTCTCCGACGGCGCCCGGCGCCGCTTCCACCGCGGCTGCGCCGCCTTCCTGATCGCCGGCGGCCACAGCCCCCTGGAGGCCGCCCCGCACGCCCGGCTCAGCGTCACCGGGGACGACGAGGCCTGCGTACGGATCCTGCGGGACGCCGCCGAGGAAGCCGTACCGGCGCTGCCCGAGACCGCCGGGAAGCTGATCACCGAGGCGTTCCGGCTGCTGCGGCCGGGCAGCCGGGTGTGGCGGGAGACGGGCGAGCACGGCGTGGACGTACTGGGCCGGGTGCAGCGCGCGGCCGACGCGGTACGGCTCGCGGAGACGCTGCTGCGGCGCACCAGCGAGCCGGAGACGACGGCCCGGATCCAGGTGCTGATGTCCCGCGCGCTGTGGCTGACCGGCAACCTCGGCGACTCCGTCGAGCGGATCGGCAGGGTGCTGGCGCTGCCCGGCATCTCACCGGCGCTGCGGGCCCGGCTGGAGGCGGCCCGGGCCCTGGCGCTGACCGGGCACGACGCCGGCGCGGCCCGGGCCGTGGCGCCGGCCGTGCTCCAGCAGGCGCGGGCGGTGGGCGACCGGGAGGCCATGGTGCTGGCGCTCCAGGCGGTCGGGGAGGTCGGCCGCAACTCCGGGCACCACCTCGACGCCATGACCGCGTTCCGGGAACTGCGGGAGCTGGAGGGCGTGAACCACGTCGCAGGCGAGATCATCGAGCTGCAGCTCCTGGACCGCTACGAGGAGTCGGAGGCGCTCATCGCGGCGGCCCTCGCCGACGCCCGGGACGAGGTCGAGGCGGTCCGGCCCTCCCTGCTGTCCGCCCACATGTGGCACGACTTCAACCTCGGCAGGCTGGACGACGCCGAGTCCGGGGCCCGGGCGCTGATCTCGCTGAGCGGCGAACTGGGCGGCCACGTCTACGAGCTGGACGCCGTCGTGGTGCACGCCTCGGTGTGCGCGCTGCGCGGCGAGTGGGAGCGGGCCAAGCGGCTCGTCGCGGACCGGGAGAGCCGGAGCAGGGCCGACGACGGCATCCGCAAGCCCAGCCTGCGGCTGATGCGCGGCTGGTTCGCCGCGGCCGAGGGGCGGCCCGCGGACGCCGTGGACATCCTGGCGCCGGTCCTCTACACCGCCCGCGAGTCGAGGACCTGCTGGCCCTGGTGGCCCGGCTGGACGCGGCTGCTGCTGGCGATCGGCACGGCCGCGGGCGACGAGCGCTTCGCGAAGGAGGCGCTCACCCTCGCGGAGGAGGGCGCCGCCCGCAACCCGGGGGTCGTCAGCTACGAGGGGATCGCCTACCAGACCCAGGGCCTGGCCCGGCAGGACCTCACCCTGCTGGAACGGGCCGCCGACACCCTCGGCCGCAGCCCCCGCCCCGAACTCCGGGCCGGCGGCGCCGCCGACTACGGAAAGCTGCTCGCGGCCCGGGGCCGGCGCGCGGAGGCCGCCGTCCACCTGGACCGGGCCTGGGCCATCTACGACCTGATGGGCGCCCGCCCGGCGCAGGACGCACTGCACCGCGCGGCCCGCAAGGCCGGCATCCGGCGCCCCGCCTGGTCCGCCGGGGCCTCCCGCCCGGCCCACGGCTGGTCCGCCCTCACCGAGGCCGAGGCCCGGGTCGCGGCCCTCGTCAGCGCCGGCCACACCAACCGGTCGGCGGCCGCCGAACTCGGCGTCTCGCCGAACACCGTGGGCACCCACCTGCGCTCGGTGTTCGCCAAGCTCGACGTCAACTCCCGCGTCCAGCTGGTCAACGCCCACCGCAACCGCACGGACGAGGCGTTCGGGATCCGCTGAGCGCCCCGCCGGACCCGCTCGGCGCACCGCGACCCCGTACCGGCCCGCCTCCCGTACCGGCCCGCCTCCCGTACCGGCCCGCCTCCCGTACCGGCGGGCCTCAGTGCTTCGCCGCCTCCTCGCGCAGCCGGTCGCTCACCTCGTACACATGCTCGGCCGCGGAGATGTTCACCTCGGCCCGGTCCGAGCTCAGGGCGGTGAACAGGCGGCCCACCTCCCGGGCGAAGCAGGCCGGGCTGTTCGGGTCGTCCTCGGAACCGGCGACGGCCTCCGACTCGGCGAAGAACCCGAGGGCCTCCGCGGTCCGCCCCTGGTCCGCCAGGACGACCGACAGCAGCCGGGTGGACATGTAGAACGGCACCGGGTCGTCGACGGCGTTCTCCCGCCGGATCGCCTCGCGCAGATCGGTCTCGGCCGCTGAGAGGTCACCGCGGATGAAGGCGAGCCAGGCCCGGATGTGCCGGGTCTGCGCCTGCCACGCGGGGTCGTCGCCCAGCCCGGCCGCCGCGACCGCCTGGTCCGTGATGCGCTCCAGTTCGCGCTGGTGCGCGGGCCCGGCGAAGAGCCCGCTCGACACGACCACCGACAGCGCGGCGACGGCGATCCGCGCGGCGTCCGGGATGTCGCGCAGCACCCGGGAGAACACCGAGGCCAGCAGCGTGTGTTCGGCCAGCAGCCAGGCGCGTGCCTGCCCGGCGTCGTCGAACCGCAGTCCGGTCAGCGGCACGGGGAAGAGATGGGTGCTCAGCGAGCCGGCCTGTTCGGTCGCGCTCATGGCCTGAAGCAGGGTGGCGTGCAGGAACATCGTCAGCCGCACCAGCGCCGCCTCGCGGTCCGCCACGGGATCCTCGCGAGCGGCACGCCGGGCGGCGAACGCCCGTACCAGGTCGTGGAATCGGTAGCGGTCGGCCGAGTGCGGTTCCAGCAGACCGGCCTCCACCAGGTGCTCCAGCAGCTCCTCGGTCTCGGGTCCGGGCCGGTCGAGCAGCACCGCCGCGACCGCGACCGGGAAGTCGGCGGCGTCGAGCAGCGCGCACAGGCGCATCGCCCGGGCCTGGGCGGGCGCGAGCGCCCGGTAGCCGACCTGGAAGGTGGCCTCCACCGACATGCCGCCGGCCCGCAACTCGTCGAGCTGGTGCTCCTCGGCGCGCAGCCGCAGCAACTGCGCGCCCAGCCCGCGGCCGGGACGCGCCGCCGCACGGGCACCGATGATGCGCAGCGCCAACGGCAGCTGCCCGCACGCGTGCACCAGTTCCAGCGCGAGTTCCGGGGCGGCGGCGACCTCGGCGTCGCCGGTGAACCGGCCCAGCATGGCCACCGCCTCCCGCGGACCGGGCACCGGCACCTCGATGCGCGTCGCACCCGGCGGTACGAGCGACCGGTGCCGGGTCGTGATCAGCGCGGCGTTGCCGGGTGTGCCCGGGAGCAGCGGGGTCACCTGGGCGGTGTCGGACGCGTTGTCCAGGACCACCAGGATCCGGCGGTCGGCGGTCAGGGTGCGGTACGCCCCGGCGCGGGCGGTGGGGGTCGCGGGGATCCGGGCGGCGGGCATGCCGAGCGCGAGGAGGAAGTCGACCAGTACGTCCGCGGGATCGGCGGGGCTGCCGCCGTCGCCCCGCAGGTCCACGTAGAGCTGCCCGTCCGGGTAGTCGCCGCGGATGCCGTGGGCGACGCGCAGCGCGAGCGCGGTCTTCCCGACGCCGCCGATACCGCTGAGCACCGCGAGCGCGACCGCCTCCGCGCCGGGCCGCAACGCGAGCCCGAGCCGCTCCCGCAGCCGCTCCCGGCCGACGAAGTCGCCGGGCGCCGGAGGAAGTTGCTGCGGTCGGACGCCGGCCGGTACATCCGCCACCGGCGCCGTCGCGGACCGCCCGGCACCGTCGGCGCCGCCGCCGGCGCCCGGTCCGCCGCGCTGCCCGAGGCCGCCCGGCGGCGTCGCGGTGTCGCTGGCGGCCCCGGAGGCACCGGTGGACACGGTGGCTCCGGAGGCACCGGTGGACACGGCGGCTCCGGAGGCACCGGTGGACACGGCGGCTCCGGAGGCACCGGTGGACACGGTGGCCCCGGAGGCAACGGCGGACCCGGCGGACCCGGCGGCCCCGGAGGCACCGGCGGACCCGGTCGCACGGGGTGAGGCGGTGGCACGGGGTGAGGCGGTGGCGCGGGGTGAGGCGGTGGCGCGGGGTGAGGCGGTCGTACCGGCGCCGCTCTTCCCGGTCCGCGGCCCGGCGGTGTCGGGCCCGGCGCCGCCGAGGATGCGGGCCTGCAGCTCACGCAGCTCCGGCCCCGGATCCATGCCCAGTTCGGCCACCACGGTCTCGCGGGCCGCGGCGTAGACCGCCAGGGCCTCCGCCGTCCGCCCGGCGCGGTGCAGCGCACGCATGCGCAGCGCGTACAGATCCTCCCGCAGGGGATGGTCGGCGATCAGCGAGATCAGTTCCGTCGCCACCCGGGCGTGCTCGCCCAGGTCACCGGCGCACGCCAACTGCGCCACCCGGGCGTTCAGCCGCAGCTCGGCGAAGCGCCGGCGGTGCCGCCGGGCGTAGGGGCCGGGCACGCCGGACAGCGGTTCCCCCGACCACAGCGCCAGCGCGGCGTCGAAGGCCCGCAGGGCGGGGCCGGTCCGTCCCGCGGCGCGCAGTTCCTCGCCGTCCCGGACGAGCCGCTCGAAGCGCAGGGCGTCGACGGCCTGCTCCGGGATGCCGAGCTGGTATCCGCCCTGCGTGGTCTCCAGCCGGGAGCGTTCCTCGCCCAGCGAGAGGCGGATGCGGTAGACGTACGTCTGCACGGAGCGCACCGCGTTGCCGGGCGGCTCCTCCCACAGTGCGTCGACGAGCTGGTCGAGGCCGCACTGGCGGCCGTCTGCGAGCAGCAGCCGCACCAGGACGCCGCGTTGCAGGGGGCTGCCCAGATCCAGCTCGCGCCCGTCATGGCGGCCACTCAGCGGCCCCAGCAGCCCGAACTCGTACCCTTCCCCCGCCGTCGCCACCTGCCGGAGTCTAGCCGTCGGGAAAAGCGCCTCAGGCGGCTCGGAGAGGCCCCTTACCCGCCCGCCGGTCACCGCGGGCGCCAGGACGGGAGATCCGCTACGGCGACGGGACAGAACCGGCCACTTGTTGTGTGGCCCCACCGCCCCCTGCGAAGCGCCCCCGGCAGGACTCGAACCTGCGGCCAAGCGCTTAGAAGGCGCCTGCTCTATCCACTGAGCTACGGGGGCCGGCTGTGCTGGCCTCGTACGCACTGCCCTGGTGGGGGCGGGTCCGTGACGTTGCCGGGGACAAGGATAGAACTCCCCGCTCCTTGTCCCTGTTGCTTCGCCTCCGTGGCTCAATGTGGAGGTTCGGTGAAGCGGTCCTGATAATCGCAGGCAGGTACGAATCGTGCATCGCTTTTGGCGCCCGACGCACCGGGTGTTGTGCACTCGTTATGCCTGGACTGTGCCTCCGTCCCAGTCGCCCCTTCCGCCCGTTGTGTCCTGTCGGCACGCAGACATGTCTATATGCTTCAGAATTCCCCTAAAATTGGGCATTCTTCGCATGTGGTGACCTTGGACGTACGGCCTCAGCTGCTCGACACACTTTCCGCCCTGCGCGACCGTGTCGCTGCCGCACGCTTCCCGCTGCCCCTGGCGGGGGCTCCACGCGCGCGTGCCAACCGCGACGAACTGCTCGCACAGCTCGACGACTATCTGGTGCCCCGCCTCAGAGAGCCCGAAGCGCCACTTCTGGCCGTGGTGGGCGGATCCACGGGCGCCGGCAAGTCGACCCTCGTCAACTCACTGGTGGGCCGCCGGGTCAGCGAGGCGGGCGTGCTGCGGCCGACCACCCGCACACCGGTCCTGGTCTGTCATCCGGAGGACCATCACTGGTTCAGCGGCATGCGCGTGCTGCCCGACCTCACCCGAGAGTGGGTACCGCACCAGGAGCCCAGCGACGACCCCTTCCTCCCCGGCGAGAACACCGCGCGCGTGCTGCGCGTCGAGACCGCCGACAGCATCCCGCGCGGCCTCGCCCTGCTGGACGCCCCCGACATCGACTCCCTGGTCGTCGACAACCGCGTCCTCGCCGCAGAACTCATCTGCGCCGCGGACGTCTGGGTGATGGTGACCACGGCCGCCCGCTACGCCGACGCCGTCCCCTGGCACCTTTTGCGCACCGCCAAGGAGTACGACGCCACCCTGGTGACCGTCCTCGACCGGGTCCCGCACACGGTCGTCTCCGAGGTCTCCCGGCAGTACGGCGCCCTCCTCACCAAGGCCGGACTCGGCGACGTACCCCGGTTCACCGTGCCCGAGCTGCCCGAGTCGGCCTGGGGCGGCGGCCTGCTCCCGGCCACTGCGGTCGCCCCGCTGCGCGCCTGGCTCCTCCACCAGGCCCAGGACCCCGGCGCGCGCAGCCACACCCTGGCCCGCACCGCCCACGGCCTCCTCGACTCCCTCAGGGCCCGTATGCCCGAGCTGGCCGGCGCCGCCGCCGCCCAGTACGCCGCCGCCCTGCGCCTGACCTCCGCCGTCGACACGGCGTTCGACAGCGAGCACGCACGCGTGAAGGGGCGCCTGCAGAGCGGAGCCGTCCTCGCCGGCGACGCCCTCAAGCGCTGGCGCGCCTACCCCCTCGACTGCTCCGCCGACGAACTCCTGGACGCCCTGGTGGAGAGCCTCGCGGCCCTGCTGCTCTGCGCCGTCACCGCCGCCGACGAACGCGTCGACGACGCCTGGCGCCGCGAGCCGGCCTCCGCCGCCGCCGGACTCACCGACCGCGACCCGTCCCTGGAGAGCGCCGAGCACCGCATCGGCCTCGCCGTCCGGCGCTGGCGGCGCGAGCTGGAGGAGTACGCCGAGGACGAGGTGCGCGAGCTCGACCGCAGCGTCGCCCCGGACTCCGAGGTCGTCGCCGCCCTGGTCGCCACCGCGCTGCTCGGCGGCCGGCGCACCAAGGTCGCGGGGGAGCGGCTGGCCGAGCGCATCGGTGCCCACGGCGCGCTGCGGCTGCGCGACCGCGCGGGACGGCTGCTCTCCGAGCACGTGGACCGCGTCCTGCACGCCGAGCGCGAGCGCCGCGTCGCCCCGCTCGACGCCCTCGACGTGCACCCGGAACCCCAGGCCGAACTCATCGCCGCCCTGTCCGTCCTGCAGAAGGAGAGGTGACCGGTGACCGCCGTCACTGACCACGACCACACGGATCACATGGAACGCATTGATCACACCAGTGACTTCACCGGTGACTACGCCAGCGACTTCGAGAACGGACCGGCCGCGGCGGACCCCGCCCCGGACGCCGTACGCGAGTCCGCACGGGACCGTGCCCCGGCCGGCGACCGGCACCGGGACGAGGCAGGGACGGACCGCAGGGAGCCCGAGGGCCCCACGGAGCCCACGGAGTCCGAGGGCTCCACGGAGTCCAAGGCGCCCAGGGCGACCCAGGTGGCCAAGGTGACCCAGGTGGCCAAGGTGACCAAGGAGCACGCGGACACCGCCGGATCCCTCGGAGGCCATGGAGCCCCCGGAAGCCATGGAGCCCCCGGAGCCCCCGGAGCCAAGCCGGTCTCCTCGGCGGCCGCCGAATCCGAGAACGTCCCGCACGCACGCGTGCGGGAGCAACGGGAGCCGGCCGACGACCGCCCGCCCGCCGCCACAGCCACCGCCACCACTGCCGACGGCCGCCCGTCGGCCGCCGGCGATCCGGCCGCCGCGGACGATCCGGCCAACGCCGACGACGTCTGGGACGACGGCCTCATCGCCCGCCGGGTCACCGAGACCGCCAAAGCCGCCGTCCCCGTCGTGGAGACCCGCGGCCCGGGCGCCCCGGCCCCCGCCCCGCTCGCGTACGACGGTCCGCTGCGCTCCCGCCTCGACGCCCTGCGCGAACTCGTCGGCCTCTCCCGCACCCGTCTCGACAGCAACACCCTCGCCGAGGCCGGCCGGGTCCTGGACGAGGCGGCCACCCGGCGCCGGCTCTCCGGCCAGCACACCGTCGTCGCCCTCGCCGGCGCCACCGGCAGCGGAAAGTCCCAGCTGTTCAACGCGCTCGCCGGAGTCGCCATCTCGGAGACCGGCGTACGACGGCCCACCACCGCCGCACCCATCGCGTGCACCTGGAGCGACGGCAGCGCCGCCCTCATCGACCGGCTCGGCATCCCGGGCCGGCTGCGCCGCCGCCCCGTGCACAACCCGGAGGCGGACGCGCAGCTGCGCGGACTGGTCCTGATCGACCTGCCCGACCACGACTCGGCTGCCGTCCAGCACCGCGAGCAGGTCGACCGGATCCTGAAACTCGTCGACGCGGTGATCTGGGTCGTCGACCCCGAGAAGTACGCCGACGCCGTCCTCCACGAGCGGTATCTGCGGCCCATGGCAGGCCACGCCGAGGTCATGTTCATCGTCCTCAACCAGACCGACCGGCTGCCCGGCGAGGCCACCGACCAGGTCCTGGACGACCTGCGCCGGCTGCTCGACGACGACGGCATCGCCCTCGGCGAGTACGGCGACCCGGGCGCGACCGTGCTCGCGCTGTCCGCGCTCACCGGCGACGGCGTCGGCGAACTGCGCGAGGTGCTCGGCCAGTTCGTGTCCGAGCGGGGCGCGGCGGCCCGCCGGGTCGCGGCCGACGTGGACGCCGCCGCGACCCGGCTGCGGCCCGTCTACGCCACGGGCAGGCGCGCCGGCCTCAGCGAGGACGCGCGCGACGAGTTCGCCGGGCGGCTCGCGGACGCGGTCGGCGCCACCGCCGCCGGCGAGGCCGCCGAACGGGCCTGGCGGCGCAACGCCAACCGGGCCTGCGGCACGCCCTGGCTCCGGTTGTGGCGCTGGCACCAGAAGCGCGGCGAGCCGCCCACCGGGCGTCTGCAGCAGGCGCAGCCCGAGGTGGAGGCCACCGCGCGGCAGCGCGTCGAGCAGGCGGTGCGCACGGTCTCCGAGCGGGCCTCGGCCGGACTGCCCGCGCCCTGGGCGCAGGCGGTGCGCGAGGCGGCCGTACGCGGCTCGCAGGGCCTGCCGGAGGCACTCGACGACCTGGCCGCACAGGCCGGGCTGCCGCCGGGGCGGCCACCGCGGCCCGGCTGGTGGCCGGTGGCGGTGCTGGCCCAGGCCGCCATGACGCTCCTCCAGGTGGTCGGCGGGCTGTGGCTGGTGGGGCAGATCGCCGGGGTGACGGCGCCCAACCTGGGCGTGCCGGTGCTGCTGATGGTCTCCGGGATCATCGGCGGCCCGCTGGTCGAGTGGGGCTGCCGGATGGCGGCCCGCGGCCCGGCCCGCCGCTACGGCCTGGAGGCGGAACGCCGGCTCCGCGAGGCGGCGGCCGGCTGCGGGCGGGCCCGGGTGCTGGACCCGGTGGCGGCGGAGCTGCTGCGGTACCAGGAGGTGCGGGAGCAGTACGCGAGGGTGACGCGGACGAGCGCCGGAGTGGGGTGAGGCCGGTGCCGGTGCCGGTGCCGGTGCCGGGGCTGCGGTTGGGGTTCGGTCCGGGGCCGCGGTCGGGTCTCGGGCCGGGGTGAGGCTCCGTCCGGGGGACGGGGGTCACTCGTCCGGGTGGTGGAGTTCTCCACAGCCCGGCGGTGGTCCACAGCGCCCGGCGGGCCCGGGTCGGCGGCGGCAGTCTGGTCCCACGGCGATCGCGACCCGCACGGACGCGGACGGACGCACACCGACGCACACCGATGCAGTCGGACGCACTCGACGAACACGAGCACGAACACGAAGACGAACACGAGCGCGAACGCATCCCACGCACACGGTCGCCGTGGTGGACACAGCCGTACGGGACGGACCCGTACGCGGATCCGCCCGGCCGCGGCGGCCGGGCGTGGGAGGGGTTCGTGATGAACGAGACGATGGTCTGCGCGGTGGGCAACGTGGCGACGCAGCCGGTGTTCCGGGAGCTGGCGGCGGGTCCGTCGGCCCGGTTCCGGCTGGCGGTGACCTCGCGCTACTGGGACCGGGAGAAGAACGCCTGGACGGACGGCCACACCAACTTCTTCACGGTGTGGGCCAACCGGCAGCTCGCCACCAACGCGGCGACCTCGCTGACGGTCGGCGACCCGGTCGTCGTGCAGGGGCGGCTGAAGGTGCGCACCGAGACCCGGGAGGGCCAGCAGTGGGCCTCCGCCGACATCGACGCGGTGGCGATCGGCCACGACCTCGCCCGCGGCACGGCGGCCTTCCGGCGAACCGGCAGGCCGGACACGACGGCACCGGCATCACCGCGCCCGGAACCCGACTGGGAGACACCGGCGGAGTCCCCCGACCCGCCCGCCCAGGCACAACCGGAACCGGAACCGGTGTCAGTGGCGGCTCTATGACGAGGCGTCAAGCAGGCTGAGATCGAGATCCGTTGGGGCAAATCCACTCGAACAGCGGCCGACCGGACGGCCATTGACGCCCCCTGGCGGCTTGCCGGCGAACACGCTCCGCAGCACCCGCCATCACGACCGAGTGGATTTGTCGACAAGCCCTGCTCGTTCACGGCTCCGCGATAACGATTGCGGATCGGATCGCTCATCGGACCATCTCACCGGGAAAGGGCGGTCCGGCTGATCCATAGGATGCCGGGCATGGCCCCTGGGGCCGCTGATTCTGCTGGTGGGACCACCCCCCGCGTCCAACGGGTCCTGCTCGAAGGGGAGTTCTGTGCTCGCTGCGTTCTCTGGTCCCTCGGCGCCCCGCGCGTCCGCCAGGCACTACGGCACCGCCGTGGCCGTCAGAGGCATGGCACGCCTCGGCGCCGCGGCCCTGGTGTCCGGGCTGGTGGCCGCCGCCGCGCTGACCGGCGCCGGCCGGGCCGCGGCCGACGACGGGACCGCCCAGAGCCAGAGCGGGGCCACGGCGACCATGAACGGTCTGAAGACCTACGGCGAGGCCGTGGTCCACGGCGACAGCGGCGACGAGCAGGTGGCCGCCGGCCTGTTCGAGATGTCCGTGGACGGCGGCGGCACCCTCCAGACGTACTGCGTCGACCTCCACAACCCCGCCCAGCGGGACGCCAAGTACCAGGAGACGGCGTGGAGCGGCACCTCGCTCGGCGCCAACAAGCACGCCGGCGACATCCGCTGGATCCTGCAGAACTCCTACCCGCAGGTCAACGACCTCGCCGCGCTGGCCCGCAAGGCCGGTGCCGACAGCCTCACCGAACAGGACGCGGCGGCCGGCACCCAGGTGGCGATCTGGCGCTTCTCGGACGGCGCGGACGTCGACGCCGTCGACCCGCAGGCCGAGAAGCTCGCCGACTACCTGGAGAAGAACGCCCGCGGCCAGAACGAGCCGCAGGCCTCGCTGACCCTCTCCCCGCCGGCCGTGTCCGGCCGCCCCGGCGGCCTGCTCGGCCCGGTGACGGTGCACACCAACGCGCGCACGGTCACCGTGGTCCCGCCGTCCGACGCGGCGCTCAGCGGCGTACGGATCACCGACAAGGCCGGCAAGCCGGTCACCACCGCACAGGACGGCAGCGAGCTGTACTTCAAGGTCCCCGACGACGCGGCGGACTCCTCCGCGGAACTGGCCGTCCAGGCGTCGACGACGGTCCCCGTCGGCCGGGCCTTCACCTCCGGAAGCCGCAGCCAGACGCAGATCCTGGCCGGCTCCAGCGAGTCCACGGTGGCCGCGACCGCGAACGCGACGTGGGCGGGCCAGGGCGCGATACCGGCACTGTCGGCCGAGAAGAACTGCGCCCGCAGCGGCGTGGACATCACCGCGGCCAACACCGGGGACAAGCCGTTCACCTTCGAGCTGGTGAGCACCGAGTACAGCATCCCCGCCGGCACCTCGCGGACGGTGAACGTGCCGCTCCAGGAGGACCAGGCCTACGACTTCACGATCACCGGCCCGAACGGGCTCGAACGCCGCTTCACCGGTGTCCTCGACTGCAAGACCCAGGGCACCGACGCGGGTCTCGCCACCCAGACCCTCAGCGAGCCCAGCCCGGCCTCGGTCGGCGGCACCGCCTCCGACGTCAACCTGGCCGCGACCGGCGGCGACTCCGCGACCGGCGTGATCGCCGGCGTGGCCATCGGCCTGGTGGTGATCGGCGGCGCGGTCCTGGTGATCCTCCGCCAGCGGGAGAACCAGCAGACCGACTGACCCCCGGACGGGCACCATGACGTCATGACCAACTCACCCGCACCCGGCAGCCCGTCGTCCTCGGACTCCATCCTGTCCCTGTGGTCCCACGACTCGGTGCTGTCGATCGGCTCGGTCGGCTCCGTGCTCTCCATCGGCTCGGTGGGCTCGGCCCTCTCCGTCGGCTCGATCGGCAGCGCCCTGTCGGCAGGCTCGATCGGCTCGGCCCTGTCCCTCGTCTCGGCGGGCTCCTGGCTGAGCACGGGCTCCGTCCTCTCCGCCAACTCCCGCTGGTCCGCCCTGTCTTGGCGCTCCTCCCGCTCCTTCCGCACGGCGGGTGCGGTGGGAGCGGTGGCGGCAACGGCCCTCCTCCTGCGCGGAACCCTGCGCGGAACCGTGCGCGGAACCGTGCGCGGGCCCTCCGGCTCCCGCACCTGACGTACGGTCCCGCGCGTGATCTACCCGCCGCCCTCGTCCCGGCCGTCCTCGAAGACGAAGAGCGGCTTGGCGCCGTGGGCGGGTGCTTCGGCGAACGAGATGGCTTCGGCGAAGCGTTCGAGCGGGAACGGCCGGCCCTCGGGGATGGTCAGCACCCCGCCGGCGACGAGACTGCGTACCTCGCACAGCGCGTCCAGGACGTCCTCGGGCGAGGCGGCGCCGAACCAGCGGTTCAGCCAGAAGCCGCGGACCGCTTTGGTCTCGTAGATGAGCGAGCGCGCCGACACCGGAATCGTCAGCGCCGCCGGGTCGGTCTGCCGGTGGGTGGAGAGGGCGCCGTAGACCACGACCTCTCCACCCGGAGCCAGCGCCTGGGACACCTGGGCACCCACGTGGCCCGCGACGCAGTCGGTGGCCTTGCGCACGCCGGCCGGTCCTGCGATCTCGGTCACGCGCTGCAACAGGTCCTCGTCCTCCGTGCAGACGACCTCGTCGCCGCCGAGCGCCTTGATCTCCGCGACGGAATCGCGCCGCCGCACCACGTTGATCGTCCGGATCCCCAGATGCCCGGCCAGCTGAATGACGAGCCGGCCGACGGTGGAGCCCGCCGCCGTCTGCAGCAGCCATTCCCCCGGCTGCACGTCGAGCTCGCGGGTCACCAGGAGCAGCGCGGTCAACGGGTTGACGGCGAGTTGGCAGGCGTCGGAGTCGCTCAGCCGGCCGGGAACCGGCAGGAGCCTTCGGGTATCGGCGACGAGGTACTCCTGCCAGGTGCCGTCCACCCGCGGCCCCGGCACCGCCGGGATCGCGACGTCCACCACGCGCTCACCGATCCGCAGCCCCTCGGTGCCCGGACCGAGGGCCTCGATCCGGCCCACGCACTCCATGTACCCGCCGACCGCGGGGAACCCGGGGGAGAAGCCGTAACGGCCACGCAGCACGTGCAGATCGCTGGCGTGCACCGGAGTCGCCCGCACCCGGATCAACGCCTGACCGGCCTCCGCCGTGGGAACCGGCCGGGATTCCAGCCGCAGCACATCGCCCGGTTCGCCGACCGCACCGGCTACGAGCGCACGCATGGACCGTGGCATGAGCGACCTTTCGTCCCTCCCAGCTTGCGCCCCGGCCCGAGCGCTGTCCTGTCGGAAGAAGCGGGAGAATCGGAAGGCACGGCATCCGCAAGCCGGGCGGGCTCTGCGCGTCCGTGCGCGGGACCGGCAGACCGAACCGGCGCACCGAACTGGCAGGCCGAGCCGACGCACCGAGCCGGCGCACCGAGCTGGCGCACCGAACTGACGGACCGTCGGCGAAGCCCGGCCGTCGGTCAGGTCCCGGGGCTTTCCGAGGCCGTCCTCGTCCAGGAGCGCGGGCCGGGTACCAGCACCGCGGAGACCACCGCGTGGGACGAGGCCATGACATCGCCCACGAACCGCAGGCGCCCGACGCCGAGTCGGCGCAGTGCCGGTCCGTGGTCGGCGGCCACGACGAGGCAGACCGCGAACAGGAGAAGCCGCCACAGGGCCAGCACGGGGCGGCGCGTTGCCCGGGGCAGCTCCGCCAGGGAGGCGTGCAGCCGCTCGCAGTGGAACGGCACGTGACGCTCCTCGTCGGACAGGATCCGCCCCGCCACCTCCGCGGTGAGCGCGTCGTCGGTGCCGTCGCGCAGGGCACGGTAGTAACGCAGCGCCACGACCTCCGCGATCATCAGCACCAGCAGCTCCATGCGCAGTCCCATGAGACGCCGCAGCCGCACGAAGACCGCGTCGCTCCAGTGCCCGGCCAGTGTCGGCATGCCCCCTGCCGCCAGCAGCCTGGCCAGCAGCCGGGCGTGGTTCTGTTCCTCGGCGACGAAGAGCCGCACCGCCTGCCCGTAGTCGGCGTCGCCCGCCTGGTCCGCCTTGCCGATGAGGTTGGCGCCGTCACCGTCCTCGCCGACCTGGAAGCGCTGGACGCTGGACCACACCGCCGGGTGCAGTCGCGCGCGCTGCCCCCAGTCCGGATCGCCCTGGACGCGTCTGCGCTCGCGCTCGTCCTCGAACCGCCTGGTCCACTCGGCGTAGCCACCCGTATGCACCCGGTCCCCCCTCTCCGGGACACGGCCGTCGTGCCCCGGAGAGAGACGACGCAGGCCGGCACCGGAGCGTTCCGCGGCCGGCCGCACCACCTCTGCGCTGCTCGGCGCCCGCTTCACCCCAGCCCGGGCAGGCTGCGCAGTTCCCCGATCCGCAGGAGCCGTGCCATGAGCACGAACAGCAGGGCCATCGTGATGCCGCCCGCGGCCAGCGAGAGCGCCGGCGTCCAGGAGGCCGCTGCCAGGCCCTGACCGCAGGCCCGGGCGATGAGCAGGCCGGCGGCCGCGGCAGCGGTGGCGGCGGCTGTCAGCCGTGCGTACGTGCGGCAGATCCGCCGGCCGTCCAGCAGACCCTCGACGCGCCGCCGCAGCCGTACGGCCGTCAGCAGCAGGCCGATCGCGTAGGCGACGGCATAGGCGGCGGCCATCCCGGTGACCGCCCAGCGCGGGGACAGCAGGAGGTGACAGCCCACGGCCAGAACGATGTCGATGCCGCTGATCCACACCGCCATCCGGAACGGTGTGCGGGTGTCCTCGAAGGCGTAGAAGCCGCGCAGCAGGAGGTACTGGGCGGAGAACGGGATCAGCCCCAGGCCGAAGGCCTGCAGCATGTGGCCCAGGGGGCGGGTGGCCGCGGCGTCCGCGGCGCCGTGGGCGAACAGCAGCTGTGCGATCTGCGGTCCGAAGGCGAGGAAGAAGAAGGCGGCCGGGACGACGACAACGCCGCTCACCCGCAGCGCCCGGGACAGGTCCGTACGCAGATCACCGACCCGGTGCTCGGCCACGGCCCGGCTCATGCGCGGCAGCAGGGCGGTCACGAGGGAGACGGTGACGATCGACTGGGGCAGCATCCAGATCTGCTGGGCGTAGCTGTACGCGGTGTAGCCGACGCCGTCGTGCGGCAGCGCGGCGTCCGCGGCGGAGGCGAGGCGGGTGACGACCGTGCCGGCCACGAGGTTGGCCAGCACGAACAGCAGGGTCCAGCGGGCCGCGTTCACGCTCTTGCGCAGGCCGGTGCCGCGCCAGTCGAAGCGCGGACGGAAGCGGAAGCCCGCCGCCAGCGCGTAGGGGACCAGGGCGAGCGCCTGGACGGCCAGTGCGAGCGTGGTCCCCGTCCCGAGCAGCCTGACCTGCGCACCGGTGATGTCCGAGACCTGTTCGGGAGCGGTCATCAGGCCCAGGTAGAGGCCGAACATGGTGATCAGGACGACATTGTTGAGGACCGGGGTCCACATCATCGCGCCGAACCGGTCCCGGGCGTTGAGGACCTGGCCGAAGATGCTGAACACACCGTAGAAGAAGATCTGCGGGAGCAGGAAACGGGCGAAGACCACGGTCAGCTCGAACGCGCCGTGCGTGGCGGGGGTGTCCCGCTGGTAGACGCTGATGATCTCCGGGGCGGCCCAGGTGGCCAGCGCGGTCCCCGCGCCGAGGACGCACAGCACGAGGGTGACCAGGCGTTGTTCGAAGGCGGCGCCGCCGTCGGGGTCCTCCGCGCGGGCCCGGACCAGTTGCGGGACCAGGACGGAGTTCAGCGCGCCGCCGATCAGCAGGAAGTACAGGCTGGTCGGCACCGTGTTGGCCTGGTTGTAGGTGGTGGCCAGCAGCCCGGTGCCCAGTGCGGCGGCCTGCAGCACCTGCCGTATCAGCCCGGTGGCACGCGAGACCACCGTTCCCGCCGCCATCAGCGCGGACGACCGCAGCAGACCTCCGCCCCGGGCCTGCTTCGGCGCGGCGTGCCTCCGTCTGCCGGGCGGGCGGTCTAACCGGTCGGGCGACGCGTCCTCGATCATGCGCACAATCTACGGCCCGGGCCCGGCCCGGAGGCACCGGGGAACGGGCCACGCTCCGACGAGCGCCCCTCCCGCCCACGAACCCCCAGCTCAGAGCCGCCCGAGCCAACGAGTTTCCACACAGGGCTGGCCGTACGGCAAGATGGGGTGTATCTGCCCACTGCCAGATTTCAAGCTGCCGGACGGTTTCTCTTGGCTGAGTTCATTTACACCATGCGCAAGACGCGCAAGGCGCACGGCGACAAGGTGATTCTTGATGACGTCACCCTGAACTTCCTGCCGGGGGCCAAGATCGGCGTCGTCGGTCCGAACGGCGCCGGCAAGTCGACCGTGCTGAAGATCATGGCGGGGCTGGAGCAGCCCTCCAACGGTGACGCCTTCCTCTCGCCCGGTTACAGCGTCGGCATCCTCATGCAGGAGCCCACGCTCACCGAGGACAAGACCGTCCTGGAGAACGTCCAGGAGGGTGTCGCCGAGGTCAAGGGCAAGCTCGACCGGTTCAACGAGATCGCCGAGCTGATGGCCACCGACTACTCCGACGCGCTGCTCGACGAGATGGGCAAGCTCCAGGAGGACCTCGACCACGCCAACGCGTGGGACCTCGACGCCCAGCTGGAGCAGGCCATGGACGCCCTCGGGTGCCCGCCCGGCGACTGGCCCGTCACCACCCTCTCCGGTGGCGAGAAGCGCCGCGTCGCGCTCTGCAAGCTGCTGCTGGAGGCCCCCGACCTGCTGCTCCTCGACGAGCCCACCAACCACCTCGACGCCGAGTCGGTGAACTGGCTGGAGCAGCACCTCGCCAAGTACGCCGGCACCGTGGTGGCCATCACCCACGACCGGTACTTCCTCGACAACGTCGCCGAGTGGATCCTGGAGCTCGACCGCGGGCGTGCCTACCCGTACGAGGGCAACTACTCCACGTACCTGGAGACCAAGGCCACCCGTCTGAAGGTCGAGGGCCAGAAGGACGCCAAGCGGCAGAAGCGGCTCAAGGAAGAGCTGGAGTGGGTGCGGTCGAACGCCAAGGGGCGCCAGGCCAAGTCCAAGGCCCGTCTCGCGCGGTACGAGGAGATGGCCGCCGAGGCCGACAAGATGCGGAAGCTGGACTTCGAGGAGATCCAGATCCCGCCGGGCCCGCGGCTGGGCAGCATCGTCGTCGAGGTCGACAAGCTGAACAAGGCCTTCGGCGAGAAGGTCCTCGTCGACGGGCTGTCGTTCACGCTGCCGCGCAACGGCATCGTCGGCGTCATCGGCCCGAACGGTGCCGGCAAGACCACGCTCTTCAAGATGATCCAGGGCCTGGAGACGCCGGACTCCGGCGACATCAAGGTCGGCGAGACCGTCAAGATCTCCTACGTCGACCAGGGCCGCTCCAACCTCGACCCCAAGAAGACGCTGTGGGAGGTCGTGTCCGACGGGCTCGACTACATCAACGTCGGCCAGGTCGAGATGCCGAGCCGGGCGTACGTGTCCGCGTTCGGGTTCAAGGGCCCGGACCAGCAGAAGCCGACCGGTGTCCTCTCCGGCGGTGAGCGCAACCGCCTCAACCTCGCGCTCACCCTCAAGCAGGGCGGCAACCTGCTGCTCCTCGACGAGCCCACCAACGACCTGGACGTCGAGACCCTCTCCAGCCTGGAGAACGCGCTCCTCGAGTTCCCCGGCTGCGCCGTGGTCGTCTCCCACGACCGCTGGTTCCTGGACCGGGTCGCCACCCACATCCTCGCCTACGAGGGCGAGTCCAAGTGGTTCTGGTTCGAGGGCAACTTCGAGTCGTACGAGAAGAACAAGATCGAGCGGCTCGGTGCGGACGCCGCGCGTCCGCACCGCGCCACCTACAAGAAGCTGACCCGGGGCTGATCGACCTTGCGCCATCTCTACCGCTGCCCCCTGCGCTGGTCCGACATGGACGCGTACGGCCATGTCAACAACGCGGTCTTCATCCGCTACCTGGAGGAGGCCCGGATCGACTTCCTGTTCCGCCCGGACAAGGAGTTCAAGCAGGGGTCGGTGGTGGCGCGCCACGAGATCGACTACAAACGGCAGCTCGTCCACCGGCACCACCCGGTCGACATCGAGCTGTGGATCACCGAGATCAGGGCCGCGTCCTTCACCATCACCTACGAGGTGAAGGACGACGACCTGGTCTACGTACGGGCCTCGACGGTCGTCGTGCCGTTCGACTTCGACGCCGGACGGCCGCGCCGGATCACCGCCGAGGAGCGGGACTTCCTTGAGGAGTACCGCGACGACGACAAGGAGGAGGCCGTCGCCGCATGACGGTGCTCCACCTCGCTGACGACGGGGAGGCGGCGGATCTCGCGGCCTTCCTCTCCCGGCTGCTCCATTACGACCGTTCGGCCGCGGTGCGGCTGCAGGCGGCCGGCACCGCGCTCGCCGTCTTCGGGCGGCCGCCCTCCTTCGAGGTGCTGGCGATCCGCGCGGTGCGGCTCGCCAAGCCGTACGAGGACGGCCTGGACGCCACCCTCGACGTGACCGTGTCCGCGGGGGAACTGCTGGAGTCGGTCGACGAACAGGCCGCCACGGCCGCCGTGCCGGGGGCGGTGACCGGGCCGCCGTGGGCCGGGGTGCTGCCGCCGCGGGGCGGCTGGCAGGCCGAGCCGGGGCTGCCGGCGCCGCAGGCGCTGCGCGCCACGGTCACCGCAGCGGTCGGTGAATTCCGGTCCCGCACCGAGGAGTTGGCCCCGGACGGCCGTACCAGGGCCGCACTCGACCGGATCGGGCGGGACATCTGGTCCCGGACGGTCGGCGGCACCCGGCTGCCGGTCCGGGCCGTCCACGCGGCGCAGTCACTGGGCTTCCTGCGGCCGGGCGGCGAGCCGGGCAGCGAGGCCGTACTGCTCTCGGCAGGGGCCTGGCTGCGGCTGCGGACCCCGTTCGGGTCGATCGCCGTACGCCGGGCGGGACTCGGGGCGCTGGACGTCAGCGTCCGCTGAGCGCCGACGGCGGTCAGTCGGGGGTGTTGACCATCGAGGCGGCCGCGTAGGTGAGGTAGTTCCAGAGCTGTTCGCGGTGCTCGGCGGAGAGGCCGAGTTCGTCCACGGCCACCTGCATGTGCCGCAGCCAGGCGTCGTGCGCCGCCCGGTCCACGGTGAACGGCGCGTGCCGCATCCGCAGCCGGGGGTGGCCGCGGTTGTCGCTGTACGTCGTGGGACCGCCCCAGTACTGGATGAGGAACAGGGTGAGCCGCTCCTCGGCCGGTCCCAGGTCCTCCTCCGGGTACATGGGCCGCAGGACCGGGTCCTCCGCGACCCCCTCGTAGAAACGGTGGACGAGCCGACGGAAGGTCTCCTCCCCGCCGACCTGCTCGTAGAAGGTCTTCTCCTGAAGCGTGCCGCGCCGAATCTCTCTCACCCTTACATGGTCTCAGACGGGGTGGCCGAGGACTTGGGGCTTAGGACCCGGACCCGGACAGGACCCGGACGCGACCCCGGAGTGCGTGCGGGGACGGGTCCGCGCCCCCGAAGGGGCGCGGCAGGTCAGCCCCGCCTGACGGTGATCGTCGTCCACGCGCCCACGTGCACCCGGTCCCCGTCCTGCAGCGGTACCGGGACGAACGGCTGGATCGGCTCCTCGCCGCCGTTCACCGTGGTGCCGTTCGTCGAGTTCTGGTCGACGACCGCCCAGCTGCCGTCCGGCTGCTGGACCAGGACCGCGTGCTGGTGCGAGACGCCCGGGTCCTCCGGCGGTACCGACAGGTCGATGTCGGGGGTGTCACCGGTGGAGTGCCGGCGGCGGCCGATGGTGACCTGGTTGCCGGTGAGCGTGCGCTGCTGCTCCGGGGAGTACGCGGGCAGGTTGAGGCCGGCCGCCTCCGGGCCCGAGCGCTGCATCATCGCCATGAAGTACTCGCGGTCCGGACCGATCGTCGCGATCCAGGTCGCCGGGCCCTGCGGGGCCTGCGGGAAGGCGGGACCGGGCGGGGCCTGGGTGGCGCCGGGCTGCGGGTAGCCGTAGCCGCCGGGACGGGCGGGCCCGCCGGGGCCTGCCGGACCCCCGGCCTGCCCGGGCGGGGAGATCACCCAGTCGTCGTCACCGCCGCCGAAGGACGGGCCGCCGGCCGGCGGCCTGGTCTCCTGCGGGAAGCCGGGCGGGGCCGACTGCTGGTAGGCGCCGGGAGCGCCGCCGGTGGTCGCACCGGGGCCGCCGGGCGGCGGCGGAACCGGCGGGCGGGACGGGTCCGAGCCACCGAAGGGCCCGGCGGCGGGGCCGCCGGAGGGGTCGCGGGTGTAGGGGCCGGAGGCCTGGCCGGCGCCGGGCGGGGCACCGAACGCGGACGCGCCGCCGGCGTTCTGGCCCGGGGCGCCGCCGAACGCCGAGGGCGGAGCGGAGGGGCCGCGCTCGCCGCCGTAGGGCGGGGGAGCGGACTGGCCGCGGTCACCGCCGCCGAAGGCGGGCGGGCCGGACTGGCCCGGGGCGCCGCCGAACGCCGGCGGACCGGACTGGCCACGGTCGCCGCCGCCGAAAGCGGGCGGGCCCGACTGGCCGCGGTCGCCGCCGCCGAAGCCGGACTGGCCGGAGGGTCCCGCCGGGCCGGGCGGCGGTCCCGAGGGGCCGCGGTCGGCGCCGAAGGGGGACTGGCCGCCGCGCTCGCCCGCGAACGGCGTCGGGCCCGAGGGCTCGCTGCCGAAGGAGGGGATCGGCTCGGCCGGACGGTTCACCTGCGAGGGGCGCGAACCCTGGTACTCGTACGAGTCGCCGCCGCCGCCGAACGACGGCGGGGCCGGCGGCCGGAAGGTCGGCGCGGCCGGGCCGCCGCCCGCGGGCGGGCGCGGGGCGGCCGGGGTGTACGAGGTGGCCGTGTTGGTCAGGAAGTTCCAGCGGCACTCCTCGCAGAACGGCGCACCGCCCTCACGGGGCGTACGGCACTGCGGGCACAGCTCCGGCTCGTGCGCGTTCGGCACCGCGGACAGGTGGCGGCCGCCGCCCATCGGGCCACCGGCCTGGGCACCGGGTGCGGGCGGCGGGAAGCCGTAGCCGCCGGCGGTCGGCGGGGGCGGCGGAGGTACGGCACCGGCCATGCGGTGACCGCACACCTCGCACCAGTCGTCGGAACCCGACTGGTGTCCGTTCGGGCAGGTCGGCATGGCGGGCTTCCCTCTCTGTCAGGATCGTCCTGAGCCTGTCTGGGTGGTCCTGCGTGTGGACTGTCAGGTCACTTCTTTACACGAACAGTCTTTGTGGACCGTGTTTCGAGAGTCATCTCGTCGGCCTCCTCGACCTTCGCCTTCAGTCGCACAGTACCTGTCGTGGCGTCGACCACGTCCACCACCTTCGCAAGCAGTTTCGCAGTATCCGCGTTCCCGGAAGCGCTTGCCAACTGAACGGCCCGACCCAGTTTGGCCGTTGCCCCGTCCATATCGCCCGCTTTGCGAAGATCGAGCCCCTGCTGGATGGCTTGCGCCAGTTCGGCCTGGCCGGTGTAGTGGGCGACCTGGGGGTTGATGGAGGTCGAGGCGACCATGTCGTCCGTCCACACCGCCCTGATCAGTCCCTGTGCGCCGAGGTTCTGGACGCTTCCGTCGGGCTGCGGGACGACCAACGACACCCGCGCGGCGAGCATTTCCTGGCCGAGGCCGGCCGTGGGGACCTCCACGCAGACGTGGTAGTCACGGGACTCGTCGCCCCAGGAACCGGTGGGGTAGTCCCCGGCCCGCGGCCCGGCCTCGGTGCGGCGGTCGGTCAACTGCTCGACCGTGGGCGCCACTTGCTTGACGAACTTGATGGCCGTGCCGACCGGGGTCCACAGCCGCAGCGCGACGTCCGCGACCTCCTTGCCCATCGCCGTCTCCATCATCTGCGTGAAGTCGGCGGCCAGGCCCGTGGGGTCGGCGACGATGTCGGCGGTGCCGAGCAGCGCGGAGGCGATGCCTGTGACTTCTTTCACTTCCCAGTCGGTGCCGACGCCGCGCGCGTCACAGGTGAACCGGCCGGCGCAGGAGTCCAGGGCGGCCTTCAGGTCCTCCGGCGACTCGTGCTCGTTGCGGCCGTCGGTGAGCAGGATGCCGTGCCGGATGGTGACGTCCGCGGAGGACAGGAGCCGGTCGGCGAGGCGCAGCCAGGTGCCGATCGCCGTTCCGCCGCCCGCGCTGAGCCTGCGCAGCGCCTGCTTGGCCTGCTCGCGCGAGGTGCGGTCGGCCACCGCGAGCCGCCCGCCGCCCGGGTAGACCTCCTTGGCCACGTGCGTGCCGCCGATCACCGCGAAGTGGGTGCCGTCGCGCAGGGTGTCGATCGCGGCCGCTGTGGCGTCCCGGGCGTTGCGCATCTTGGTGGGCGGGTAGTCCATCGAGCCCGAGCAGTCGACCATGATCGCCACCCCGGCGGCGGGCCCCTGCCCGGGTGCGTACGACGCGCCGACCGCGGTCCCGACGGTGCCGCCGCCGGTCGACGTCACCGTGACGATCGCGCTGACCTCGCGGCCGCCCTCCGGCAGGTACTCGTTCTGGTACACGTCCACCGAGAACTGCGGCACGCTCGGTTTCGAGAAATTGGCCATGACTGCTCTGGTCCCCCTCCACCCCACGCGTGGTGGGTGCTGACGGTGTGCGGACCGGTCCCCTCCGGTCCGCCGGTGCTTCCCCGTACGTCTCGCCGTACGCCTCTTTCCCCGCGCGTCTCTCCCGTTTGCGGCCGATTTGCGGCGGCCTCAGGCGGATCCTGCCCCCTGCGGCGGTTCCGGGAACGGGAGCAGCGCCACTGTTACGTTGTCGTGGCCGCCACCGTCCAGGGCGTGGCCGACCAGTACCCGGGCCGCGTGCAGCGGCCGTACGTCCGCGTCGGCGGGAACGATCTCGGCCATCTCCTCGGCCGTCTCCGCGTAGTTCCACAGGCCGTCGGTGCACACCACCACCACGCCGGGCCGGTCCGGCTTGAAGGAAGCGGTGTGCGGCTCCAGCTCGTAGGCGTCCGCGCCGAGCCAGCCGGTGATCGCGTGGGCGCGCTCGTCGGCGTACGCCTCCGCCTCGCTCATCAGGCCCGCGGCGACCATCTGCGCGGCCCAGGAGTCGTCCTCGGTGAGCCGGGCCGCCGGGGCGGTCCGGTCCACCGGCACCCAGTAGACGCGGCTGTCGCCGACCCAGCCGACCACCAGCAGGCCCGAGGCCACGATCGAGGCGACGATCGTGCACGCCGGGGCGTTCTGGTGCGGGGTGTGTTCACGGGCCGACGGCGGCTCCTCGGCGAGGGCGTTGACGGCCTGGGAGGCGGCGACGATCGCGTCGTGCAGCGCCTGCTGCGGATGGGTGCCCTGCTCCAGCGCGGCCAGCAGCGCCTCGACGGCGGCCCGGGAGGCGGCCATGGAGGCCTCGTCGGGACGGGTCGCCGAGGAGACGCCGTCGCAGACGACCGCGAGCGCGGCCGGGGTGCCGTCGGGCAGCGCGGTGTGGCCGACGGCGAACGCGTCCTCGTTGCGGTGGTGGCGCAGCCCGCGGTCGCTGACGGCGGCCACCGGGCCCGACTCCTGCTCCATGTGGTCGCGCTCGCGGGGCTGGGCGTGCCCGCAGTTCTCGCAGTACCCGTCGTCGTCGACCCGGCCCGCGCGGCAGGCCACGCAGACCTTCGGCAGCTCGGTGGTCTCGGCGCTCTCCGCGCTCTCGGCCGTCTCGGCGGCGGAGGCGGCCACCCGCGGGTCCGGCGCCTGCAGCGGGTACTCGTCCGGCTCCGGCGGCCGGTCGAACCGGACCCCGGAGGCCGGCGTCACCGGCGAGGCGTGCGGGGGCGCGCCGTGCGGCGGCGGGGCGGCCGGCGAGCCGTGCGCGGGCGGTTCCGCGGGCAGCGGTGTGCCGCCCGAGTCGGTGCCGGGCAGGTCGGTCGGCAGATGCGGTGCCGCGGGCGTTCCGGAGCTCTCCGGCTCGGGCGGGGGCCAGTCCACGCCCGAGGATCCCACACCGGCGGCGCCCATGGTGAGGGTCGGGTGGTCCTGCGGCGCGGCGGGCACGGCCGACAGGTCGTACCCGCACGCACCGCAGAACAGGTCACCCGATTCGAGCGGCTCCGCGCAGCTCGGGCACTTCGCCGGTGCGGCCTGCTGGGGCATCTGCGACATCAACTACACCCACGTCCGGGGGCGGTAACGGTTGGCCCGTTCCACCAGGTCGATCCTCTCCTCACCGCCGGTCGCCAGTCTGGCCAGCGTGCGGTACGAGCGTTCCAGGCCGAAGCGGAGACCCCGCTCGTCCAGACCGCTGCCGAGCAGCACCCGGCCGCCGACGACGGGCTGGGAGTCCCGGCCCCCGGAGAGTATCCAGTCCAGCGCGCAGCCGAGGACTTCCGCCGACAACTGCTCGCGCCGGGCCGGATCCAGACCGTACGCGTCCAGCGCCTCGATCTGCCCGGCGGCGGCCGTCAGGTCGTCCAGGAACGGCGTGTCGTCGGCCGCCGCGGTCCGGTGCCGCAGCCGCGCCCGTACGGCCGCCACCCGGGCCGCCGTGTAGTGGATCGAGGCCTCCGGCACCGACTCCAGCGTCCGTACGGCACCCCGCCGGTCCCCGGCCGCCAGCTGCACCCGGCCCAGGCCGAACGCGGAGCTGACGAAGCCCGGGTCGGTCGCCCACACCAGCCGGTAGTACTCGGCCGCGTTGTCCAGCTGGCCGAGCACCTCCGCGCACAGGCCGAGCGCCAGCTTCGGCGCGGTCTCGCCCGGGAAGGCGTCGTAGATCGCGTCGAAGGACAGCGCCGCGCCCTCGAAGTCGCCGGTGACCAGGCCGGCCACGCCCCGGCACCAGACCACCCGCCAGTCGTCGGGCCGCTCGTCCTCCAGCTGGCCGAGGCTCACCAGCGCGGC
The DNA here is from genome assembly GCF_042957285.1 of Streptomyces sp. NPDC008092. Lineage (NCBI taxonomy): Bacteria > Bacillati > Actinomycetota > Actinomycetes > Kitasatosporales > Streptomycetaceae > Streptomyces > Streptomyces sp. NPDC008092. Next base: position 380,695 of record NZ_JBIBHY010000004.1, on the reverse strand, counting down.
CTCGATGTCGCCGTTCTCCAGCCGCGCGCGGACCTGCCGCAGCTCGGTCTCGACCGTCTGCGCCGGCGCCGCGGCCAGCGCGCTGAGCAGGCTGACCTCGCCCACCAGCGAGGTCGACAGGCCCGCCAGGAAACCGGCGTTCGGGTCGCTCTGGTCGACCAGCGGGACCGGCAGGGCGAACGCGGCGGCCGCGGTGGCGATGGGCCGCACCAGGGCGGGGTCGGCGGGCGCCGCGCCCCCTCCCGACGGCTCCAGCGCGAGCGTCCGGGAGGCCACCGCCCGCCCGCCCAGCCGGGACACGTCCCCGTCCAGCTTCGGGAACAGCTCGGTGTCCGTGACCTTCACCTCGGGCCCGAACAGCGTGGACAGGGCCGGCCGGGCCGTGCCGGTCTGCACCGAGACGACCTCGCGCAGCACACCGGTCAGCTGCTCGGCCATCTCCTGCGCGGAGGCGAACCGGCGCGCCGGGTCGGGGTCGGTGGCCCGGACCAGCAGCCGGTAGAACGACTCGTACTGCCGGAACACCTCGATGTTGTCCGGGTCGGGCAGCGAGTCCACGAAGACGGTCGTGTAGCCCTGGAAGTCGAAGGTGAGGACCGCGAGGGTACGGCCGACCGTGTACAGGTCGGAGGCGACCGATGGGCCGACCTCGGCGACCTCGGGCGCCTGGTAGCCGACCGTGCCGTAGATGGCCGACTCCTCGTCGTCCATCCGGCGCACCGCGCCCATGTCGATCAGCTTGAGCTGGTCCTCGGTCTGGATGGCGTTGTCGACCTTGAAGTCGCAGTAGAGGAGGTTGCGGCTGTGCAGGTGACCGAGGGCTTCGAGGGCCTCGATGCCGTACGCGCAGGCCTGCTCCACCGGCAGCGGGTCGCGGCGGCCCTCCGGGGTGCGGCGGCCGTTGGCGATCTCCTTCAGCGACTTGCCGCCGACGTACTCCATGACGATGTACCCGTCGAGGGAGCCGGTGCGCTGGTCCAGGTGCTCGACGAAGTTGTAGATCCGCACGATGTTGGCGTGCTCGATCTCCGCGAGGAACCGCCGCTCGGAGATCGCCGCGGCCATCGCGTCCTGGTCGCCGGTGTCCAGGAGGCCCTTGAGGACCACCCAGCGGTCGGAGACGGCCCGGTCCACCGCGAGGTAGATCCAGCCCAGGCCGCCGTGCGCGAGACAGCCCACGACCTCGTACTGGCCGTGCACCACGTCCCCGCCCTTGAGCTTGGGCACGAACGAATACGGGTTGCCGCACTTGGTGCAGAACCCCTCGGTCCGCCCCGGCCGCTCACCGCGGGCCCGCCCGACCGGCGCCCCGCAGTCCGCCCGCGAGCAGAACCGCTTGCGCTCCGGCACCTCGGGGTTCTCCAGGACCATCTCGCGCGGGTCCGGCTTCGGCACCTGCGGCACCGCGACCAGACCGGCGCCCAGCCGGCTGCGCCCGGACGTGCTCGCCGAGGAACCGGAGCTGCGCACCGACACGGAGCGGCCCGTCGTCTTTCCCGACAGGGACCGCGACAGCCGCCCGGAGACCGAGCGCCGCGACTTCGAGGACTGCGACGACGTACGCGAACTGCTGCGGCTGCTGCGGCTGCTGGACCCCGAACTCCCGCTGCCCGTCGAACCCCTGCCGCCGGCCGTGATCCCGGTGGCCGACGAGCCGACCATCCCCTTCGCCGAGACGACCGGGGCCAGCCCGCAGGTGTCGCAGTACAGCTCACCGCCGCCCACGTCCTCGTACGACCCCTCACAGCCCGGCCGCTGGCACGGTTCTCCCGCCTGACTCACGGCTTACTCCCCCCTCCGGTCCTCGGGCCCGCCCTGCTGCGGCACCCGCGGCGCCCCCAGCGCCTCGGCCACCGACTGCTGGTAGCGCAGCACCGCCTGCTCCGCGACCCTCAGATCGCAGGGCGCACTCCACAGCATCCGCCGGGCCGCGTCGTACCGCTCGATCAGGAACGGGTCCTCCGCCAGCCCGTGCCGGGCCACCTTCGCCTTGTACGCGTCCAGCCGGCCGCGCAGCTCCGCGCGCACCGCGAGCGGCGCGGTGACCGCCGTCAACGACTCACGGGCGCGCAGCAGTTCGTCCTCCGCCTTCTGCTCCAGAGACTCCAGGAGTGGCGACAGGCGGTGCCACTGGGCCCCTCTGCGGTACTCGGCGGCCGTCGCCAGCTGCTCCTGCAGCACGGTCGGCGGGCCGCTGACCACCGGCACCTCGGTCGCCGCGATCTTCGCCAGCACCTCACCGCGCGCGGTGCGCGCCTCGGCGAGGGTGCGGTCCGCGCGGGACAGCACGTCCCGCAGCTTGATCAGCCGGGCCTCGGCGTCCTGCCGTACCGTCAGCACGGCGTCGATCTCCCGCCGCACCTCCTCCAGCGCCCGGGCCTCCCGGTCGTACACCGCGGTGTCCGGACGGCCGCCGCCGGGCGCCGAACTCCCCGGCGCCGGCACCCAGAACGCCAGCGGGTCCGAGACGACGTCCTCGCGGAGCTTCGTCAGGGTCCGGGTGATCCGCTCCAGGTCGTCGCCCGCCGGGTGCTCGCCGGGGCGCACGCCGACGGAGTGCGCCAGCTTGCGGGTGCGCTGCAGCTCCGCGGCGAGTAAATCGATCCGCGCGGGCAGCGCCGACCACACCGCGTCGGCGGTGACGACCATGTTCAGCGAGGTCGCGTACAGCTCGTTCATCCGGTCGACCAGGGCGGTCAGCGAGAACCGCTCGCTGAGCCGGCCGCCCGCCGACAGCAGGGTCGGCGCGTTCGCCGTCGCGGTCGCGCTGCCCGCCACCGTCACGGACTCGCCGCGCAGCAGCTCGGTCAGCTCCACCAGGTCCTCACGGCTGGACCAGCGGCGTCTGGCTCTGATCTCCCGGGCGGAGCGCAACGCGTCGGTGTAGGCGTCGAAGTACGCCCACAGCAGGGTGATCGAGGCATCCGCGGACATCCACCGCTCCCGGGTCGTCCCGGTCAGCTCGGCGCCTTCGAGGAGCCTGCGGCCCGCGTGGTCCTGCAGGGCGAGCAGCGAGGTCTCGATCGCCTCGTGCTCCGCACCGAGCCGCGCCAGCGCACGGTCCACCTCGTCCCGGTCCATCAGCGGCCCGGCGGGGTCCGTGACGCCCATCGATCACCTCTCGCTTGCTCGTCGGGGCTGGGCCTCGCGGATGCGGGTCAGCTGGTGCGCAGGTACTGCGGCGCGGGTGGTTTCGACGCCGTCGAGTCCGCTCCCAGTGTCGCCGACAACCACTTGTCGTACGACGCCTGCCAGCCGTCGGACCGGTACTCCACCAGGATCTGGTTGACCCGGCGGACCAGATCGGTCGCGTCCTTCTTCATCGCCACCCCGTAGTACTCGGTCGTGAAGGCGGCGCCCTTGAGCTCGACCGTCGGGTCCTGGGCGGCCTGGCTGGCGGCCAGCGCGCCGTCGGTGACCACCGCGTCGACCTCGCCGAGCTGCAGCCGCACCAGGCAGTCGAGCTGGTTGGGGACGGTGGTGGAGATGTCCGCCGACGCGGGCAGCTTCCCGGACTTCCTGTCGGCGTCCAGCTTGGCGTACGCCGTCGAACCGGTCGCCGTGCAGATCTTCTTGTGCGCCAGCGTGTCGTTGTAGCCCGTGATCGACGACGACTTGGGGGCGAGGACCTGCTGCCCGGTCTTGAAGTACGGCGCGGAGAACGCGACGTCCTTCAGCCGGTCGCAGTTGATGGTCATCGTGCGCACCACCATGTCGACCCGGCCGTCCTGGATCGCCGGTATCCGCTGGCTCGTCGGAATCGCCTTGAACTGCACGGCGTTCGGGTCGCCGAGGATGTCCTGGGCGATCCGGTGCACCAGGTCGATGTCGAAACCCTCCAGCTCCGCGCCCGAGTTGTTCGGGTTGCGGTAGCCCCAGCGGTAGCTGTTCTGGTCGACGCCGACGATCAGCTTCCGCTTGGCGCCGGTACGGGCCTTGATGGCGTCGATGGTGGACCCGTCCGCGCCCGACGGCGACCAGGTCTCGTTCTGTGCCTGGGAGTCCACGCACTTGTCGGCCTTCGCCGGGGTGCCGGTGGCCAGCCCCGGACCGCCGAGCCCCGTGCCCTGGCCGCCCGCACCGCGGGACTGGGTGAGCGGCAGCAGCAGGACGAACGCCAGCGCCAGGGCGCAGCCGATCGCCATCGCGCCCACGCCGCCCCAGCCGCGCAGGGAGGCCCTCATCCGCCGCACGAACATCGCCACGCCCCCTCTCACCGGTACTCCGAAAGCCTGCGCCCGATGCCGAACAGCGCGCCGGCCGCCGCCGCGACCCCCAGCATGGCGGCCCCGATGGGCAGTCCGGACATCGCGTCCCGCCCGTCGGTGGCCTGCTCCCTGAACCGGGTCTCCTCGTAGGCCAGCGCGTTCTTCAGGTTGGTGTCGACGCTGTCGAAGCACTCGGCGGTCGCGTCCTTCGTGCCTATCACCTTGTCCAGCGCCGCCTGGTAGTCGCCGTTCTCGTCCTCGGTGCGGGCGTCGGCGTGCCGCTCCTTCCACACCTTCATGTTCCCCTCGGCCGCCACCACGGGCTTGCTGCCGGCCGTGCCGTCCGCGAGCGCCGCGGCCTCGGTGAGGCCCTTGCCGAGCGCGCTCATGTCCTTGTCGAACTCGTAGTAGTACGCGTCGTACGTCTGCCCGCCGACCGTGACCGTCTCGGCGCCGCGCGCCACCAGGCTCAGGTTCTCGTTCCCGCGCGCCTTCAGGGAGGCGATCCGGGCGTCGTGCAGCACGTTCAGCGAGCGGACGCCGTGGTCGTAGGAGCCGTCCAGGCCGGACCGGGCGAGGGTGTGGCCGACGACCAGCCACAGCAGCGTGACGACGGTGGCCGCGGAGGCCGCGACCAGGCCGTGGTTCAGCACGCGGTTGGTACGGCGGTAGTGGCGCAGCTGGGCCCAGGCGAGCGCGGCGAGCGCGAGGACGCCGAGGGCGATGGCCGCCCAGGGGTACGGCGTCGCGTCCGAGTAGTCGGAGGCGAGGCGCGCGTTCTCCTTCGTGTAGAGGTCCTCCGCCGCCGGGAGCATCTCCAGCTGCATCTTCTCGTTCGCGTACCGCAGGTAGGCGCCGCCGACCGGGTAGCCCTGCCGGTTGTACACCCGGGCCCGCTCCACCAGCCCCTTGTACTCCGGCAGCAGCGTGTTCAGCTTCGCGACGGCCGCCTCGGAGGGCGAGCCGGGCTCGGAGTTGGCGGCGGCGGTGACGAGCTTGGCGGCGGCGGTCCGGATGTCCTTCTCGTACCGGGCGCGGGAGGCGGGCGATTCCTGACCGCCCGCCAGGAAGCCGCTGGAGGCCGCGGTGTTGGCGTCGGCCAGCGAACGGTAGATGTCGGCCGCGCCCGAACTCAGCGGCTGGCTGCGGTGCAGCACGTCGTCGGCGGCGGCCGCGCGGTCGGTCATCTGCCAGGCGGTGACGGCACCGAAGGCGACGATCAGCACGGCGAGGACGGCGCCGATGACGCGGAGCCGGCCGGGTTCGGTGGTGGCGGCGGTGCGCAACTGCTCGACGCCCTCCGCGAACGCGGAGCGGCGGCGCGGGGGAGCGGCGGCGGGCGTGGGGGAGCCGGTCCGCTGCGCGGGCAGGGCGGTGCCTGCGCCTGGCGGTGCCGCGCTCTTCGTCGGCGGGTGTGTCACGTGACCTCCCCCATGGTCATCCGGTCGCCGCCCAGTATCGCCGCCCGGACTGACATTCGGCACCGGCCTTCACTGGATCTTGATCGGATCGCAGCGGAACCCCTGCCCATGAATACGCCGGGGGGATCGGTTCGGTTCCGGAGGGGTGGTGACGGTGCGTACCGGGGCGCGGGTGCGTGGGGGCTGGTCGCGCAGTTCCTCCCCCAGCCTTCGGCTGGGGGTACCCCCAGCGCCCCTGACGGGGCGCTGCACTCGCGTCAGCTACATAGCTGCGGGCAGGCGTGCCGCAGGGCGGCACGGGTGGGCGCTGGGGGTCCCCCCGGCCGAAGGCTGGGGGAGGCACCCGGCCAGCGCCGGTAAGCGTCCCCACCCGCCCCCACCCCGGGTCACCTCTCGAAATACGCCCGCACCCTCTCCTGCACAGCCACCCCCGCCCCCACCACGTCCAGGCCCAGCAGCGCAGCGCCCAGCACCGGCCGCGCCGTCACCACCCTCGGCACCGCCTTCGGCGCCCGCGCGGCCAGCAACTCGCGCACCCCGTCGTCGAGTTGCGGATGCCCACCCGCCAGCACCCCGCCCCCCAGCAGCACCGGCGTCTCCTCGTCCAGCAGCTCCAGCCGCGTCAGCGCGACCACCGCCATCGCCACCACCTCCTGCGCCAGCCGGTCCACGACCGCCCGCGCCACCGGGTCGCCGTCGGCCGCCGTCGCGAACAGCACCGGCGTCAACTCGTGCCGCCGGGACGGCTCGACGTCCTCCCGGTGCAGCGCCTCGATCAGCGCGAGCATGCTGTCGTACCCGAAGTACGCCGGGAGCGCGCGGGCCAGCGCCGTGCCCTCCCCGCGGCCGTCCTCCGCGCGGGCCGCGTGCCACAGGGCCTCCTCCGCCAGCCCCCAGCCGCCGCCCCAGTCACCGGAGATGCGGCCGAGGGCGGGGAAGCGGGCGGTACGGCCGTCGGGGCGCATGCCGACGCAGTTGATGCCGGCACCGCACACGACGGCGACCCCGCGCGGCTCGGTGACACCGGCCCGGAAGATCGCGAAGGTGTCGTTGCGGACCGCCACCGTCGCCCCCCACGCGCGCGTGGCCAGCGCGGCGGCCAACTGCTCCTCCTCGAAGGGGAAGTCGGCGTTGGCCAGGCAGGCGGAGACGTGGGCGACGGAGGTGACCCCGGCGGCGGCGTACGCCTCGGCGACCGCCGTCGCCACCTCGTCCACGGCCTGCTCCACGCCCACCACCGGCGGCCGGAAGCCGCCGGCCCGGGTCGTGGCGAGGACCTCGCCGTCCGCCGCCACCACCGCGACGTCGGTCTTGCTGTTGCCCGCGTCGATGGCGAGGACACTTGCGGTCAGGCCCACGCGAGGTGCTCCCGGTTGTGCGCGATCAGTCGGTCGGTCAGGGCGTCGGCGTACTCGTACTGGCCGATGAGGGGGTGGGAGAGCAGCGCCCGGAACACCCGGTCCCGGCCGCCGCGCAGGGCCGCCTCCAGGGCCAGCTCCTCGTACGCGGTCACGTTCGCGACGAGCCCGGCGAAGAGCGGGTCGACGTCCGGGACGGGCAGCGGCACCGGGCCGTGCGCGCCCACCGCGGCCTGCACCTCGATCACCGCGTCGTCGGGGAGGAAGGGCAGCGTGCCGCCGTTGTACGTGTTGACCACCTGGTAGGGGTTCCCGCTGCTGCCGAGCAGGGCCGCGGCCAGGTCGACCGCCGCCTCCGAGTAGTAGGCGCCGCCCCGCTTGGCGAGCAGCTCCGGCTTCTCGTCGAGGGACGGGTCGCCGTACATCTCCAGCAGCTGCTTCTCCATCGCGGCGACCTCCTCCGCGCGGGACGGCTTGGTGCGCAGCTCCCGTACGACCTCGTCGTGCGCGTAGTAGTAGCGCAGGTAGTAGGACGGGATCACGCCGCCGAGGCGGTCGAGGAGGGCCGTGGGCAGCTTCAGGTCGGCGGCGATCGTGTCGCCGTGCTCGCCGAGCAGCTTGGGCAGGACGTTCTCGCCCTCGGGGCCGCCGAGGCGGACCGCCGTCTCCCAGGTGAGGTGGTTGAGGCCGAGGTGGTCCAGGTGGATCTCGGACGGCGTGACACCGAGCAGGTTCGCGAACTTCCGCTGGAAGCCGATCGCCACGTTGCACAGCCCGACCGCCTTGTGGCCGGCCTGGAGCAGGGCGCGGGTCACGATCCCCACCGGGTTGGTGAAGTCGATGATCCAGGCGTTCGGGTTGGTGCGGCGGACCCGTTCGGCGATGTCCAGGACGACGGGGACCGTGCGCAGGGCCTTGGCGAGGCCGCCGGCGCCGGTGGTCTCCTGGCCGATGCAGCCGCACTCCAGCGGCCACGTCTCGTCCTGCTGCCTGGCCGCCTGGCCGCCGACGCGCAGCTGGAGCAGCACCGCGTCGGCGCCCTCGACGCCCGCGTCCAGGTCGGAGGTGGTGACGATCCGGCCGCCGTGGCCCTGCCTGGCGAAGATCCGGCGGGCCAGTCCGCCGACCAGTTCCAGGCGTTCGGCGGCCGGGTCGACCAGCACGAGTTCCTTGATGGGCAGGGTGTCCCGCAGGCGCGCGAAGCCGTCGATGAGTTCGGGGGTGTAGGTCGAGCCTCCGCCGACCACGGTGAGTTTCATGCTTGGTTAACCCTTCACTCCGGTGAGCGTGACGCCCTCGACGAACGCCTTCTGGGCGAAGAAGAAGACGAGGATCACGGGGGCCATGACCAGCACGGTCGCGGCCATGGTCAGGTTCCAGTCGGTGTGGTGCATGCCCTTGAACGACTCCAGGCCGTAGGAGAGGGTCCAGGCGCCCGGGTTCTCCGAGGCGTAGATCTGGGGGCCGAAGTAGTCGTTCCAGGCGTAGAAGAACTGGAAGAGGGCTACGGCGGCGATCCCCGGCTTCGCCATCGGGATCACCACCCTGAGGAGGGTCCTGAGGTCGCCGCAGCCGTCCACCTTCGCCGCGTCCAGGTACTCGTTCGGGATCGTCATCAGGAACTGGCGCAGCAGGAAGATGGAGAACGCGTCGCCGAACGCCATCGGCACGATCAGCGGCCACAGCGTGCCGGAGAGGTCCAGCTGCTTCGCCCAGAACAGGTACATCGGGATGATGACCACCTGCGGCGGCAGCATCATCATCGAGATCACCAGCATCAGGGACAGGTTGCGGCCGCGGAAGCGGAACTTCGCGAGCGCGTACGCCACCGGGAGCGAGGACACGACGGTCAGGACGGTGCCCAGGCCCGCGTAGATCAGGGTGTTCTTCCACCACGTCAGGAAGCCCGGGGTGTCGAACACCTTCTTGTAGTTGCCCCACTCCCAGGTGTGCGGGATCAGGTCCCGGCTCAGCGCCTGGCTGTCGCTCATCAGCGAGGTCAGGAACACGAACACGAAGGGGAGGGTGAAGAACAGGGCGGCGGCGACGCCGAGCGAGTGCACCGCCACCCAGTTCAGCAACGCCTTGCGGCGGGCGGTGCGTTCTGCCTCCGACACGGGGGCCTTCAGCTCCGCCGGCCGGTCCAGCACTTGGGTCATCGTCAGTCACCTGCCTGGATGAGACCGCCCCGGCGCCGCATCAGGATCGCGGTGAACGCCATGGACAGGGCGAAGAGCACGAGGGCGACGACGCACGCGGAGCCGTAGTCGAAGCGCTGGAAGCCGAGGTTGTAGACGAGCTGGGGGAGGGTGAGCGTCGACTTCTCGGGATAGCCGGGCTCGAACTGCGTGCCCGCGCCCTGGATGACACCCGAGGCGACCTTTCCGGCGATGAGCGGCTGCGTGTAGTACTGCATCGTCTGGATGACACCCGTGACGACCGCGAACATCACGATCGGCGAGATGTTGGGCAGCGTCACGAACCGGAACCGCTGCCACGCGGAGGCGCCGTCCAGCTCCGCCGCCTCGTACTGCTCCTTCGGCACGTCGAGCAGCGCGGCCATGAAGATGACCATCAGGTCGCCGACGCCCCACAGGGCCAGCAGGGTCAGGGCCGGCTTGGACCATGCGGGGTCGTTGAACCAGCCCGGGGCCGGGATGCCGACCTTCTCCAGGATCGAGTTGACCGGCCCGGTACCGGGGTTGAGGAGGAACGCGAACGCCATGGTGGCCGCGACCGGCGGGGCCAGGTACGGCAGGTAGAAGAGGGTGCGGAAGACCCCCGTCCCCGTCCTGATCTTCGTGATCAGCATGCCGACGCCGAGTCCGAAGACGACCCGCAGCGACACCATCACCAGGACCAGCCACAGGGTGTTGCGCAGCGCGGGCCAGAAGTAGGGGTAGTGCTCGAAGACGTACGTCCAGTTCTTCGTGCCGGTCCACGTCGGCGGTTTGAAGCCGTCGTAGTGCATGAAGGAGAAATAGACCGTGGAGATCAGCGGGTACGCGAAGAACACCGCGAACCCGATCAGCCAGGGCGACATGAAAGCGACCGTACGAAGCGCCGACCGGCGGCGCTTCGACGCCAACGTGATGGTGCTCATCGCTACTTGGCCTGCGCGATGTCCGTGTCGATCTGCTTGGCCGTGGCCTCCAGACCGGACTTGAGGTTGCTGACCTTGCCGCTCTCGTAGTCGTACCCGAAGTTCTGGATCGTCGCCAGGTACACACCGCCGTTGATGGAGGCGGGAGACGTCGTGGAGTTCGGGTTGGCGGCGATGTCCAGGAAGGTCTTGAAGCGCGGGTCGTACTTCAGCTTCGGCGACTTCAGGGCGGCCAGCGTGGACGGCACGTTGTGGATGGCGTTGGAGAAGTTCACCACCGCGTCCGTGTCCGTGGTGATGTACTTGACGAACTCCCAGGCCGCGTTCTGCTTCTTGCTGTTGGCGGCGATACCGGCGATGGTGCCGGTGATGTAGCCCTTGCCGTACTGCGCGACCTGGTCGTCGGGCACCGGCAGCGGGGCGACGCCGATGTCGAACTTCGGCTTGGTGGCGAGGGCCATGCCGAGCCGCCACTCGCCGTCGAGCTGCATGGCGACCTGACCGGTCTGGAAGGGGTGCTTGTCGCCCCACTCGTCGCCGAGCGTCGCCCGGTACTTCTCCAGCTTCTGGAATCCGCCGAGTTCGTCGACGAGGTTCTTCTGGAGCGTGAACGCCTCCGTGAACGCCGGGTCCTTCGCGACGTTCGACTTTCCGTCGGCGGTGAAGTACGTCGGCGAGAACTGTGCCTGGTAGTGCTCGGTCGTGGTCTCCCAGCCGTGGTAGTCCGGCATGAAACCGAGCTGCTTGTAGCTGTCGCCCTGGGTGATCGTCAGTTTCTTCGCGTCGGCCGTGAATTCGGTCCACGTCTTCGGCGGGCTGGTGATGCCGGCCGCCTTGAACGCCGTCTTGTTGTAGTAGAGGCCGTACGCGTCACCGAGCAGCGGAGCCGTGCAGCGGTTTCCGTCGTACTGGGTGTACTCGTTCATCGCCTTCGGGAACGTCGTCTCCGGGTCGATGCCGGACTTCTTGAAGAACGGGTTCAGGTCGACCAGCGCGCCCGAGGAGCAGAACTTGCCCACGTTGTTGGTGGTGAACGACGAGATGACGTCCGGGGCCTTGTCGCCGCCGCTGCGCAGCGCCTGGTTGATCTTGTCGTCGGTCATGTTGCTGACGACGTTGACGTGGATGTTGGGGTGCGCCTTCTCGAAGCCGGCGATCAGCGCGTTGACCGCCTTCACCTCGTTCGGGGCGCTCCAGGCGTGCCAGAAGTTGATGGTGGTGTTCGCGGAGGCGTCGTCGTCGGCACCGGAGGACGACTGGCCGGTACAGGCGGTGAGCAGGGCGAGCGAACTGGCGGCCGCGGTCAGGGCAAAAGCCGTCTTTCGGGCAGCGGAGGGTATGGGCATGGCGAGATCTCCCGGGGCGGGCGGTGAGCGAGGGAAGGACTGGCTGTGCGGGGGTCTGAGGGGGCTCAGCGCGAGGTGTCGAAGACCTCGTCGCGGGTGGTCGCGAGCGCGCTCTCCAGCGCGCCGCGCAGCACGGGGTGTTGACGGACGTCGCCGACGACGAGCCGCGGCCGGGCGGCCGCCAGCTCCTCCAGTTCGGCCTGGACGAGGGCGCGCAGCACCTCGCCGCCCGCGGTCAGGGCGGTGCCGCTGAGGACGACGAGTTCGGGGTCGAGGACGGAGACGAGGGAGGCGAGACCGGTGGCGAGCCGGGTCGCGTAGGTCCGCAGCAGCTGGTGGTAGGGCCCGGAGGCGTGGTCGGCGGCGCGGGCGACCAGTTCGGCGGCCACCTCGTCGTACGGCCCGGCCGGCAGGTCCTCGATGCCCAGCTCGCGGGCCAGCCGGGGCACGGCCTGCGAACCGGCGAGTTCCTGGTAGCCACCGCTGTTGGCCTTGGTGACCTGGCGGACCAGCGGGGTGCCCGGCACCGGCAGGAAGCCGACCTCGCCGGCACCGCCGGTCCAGCCGCGGTGCAGCCGGCCGCCGAGGACCAGGGCGGCGCCGAGGCCCTCCTGGTTCCACAGCAGCACGAAGTCGCCGTGGCCGCGGGCCGCGCCGAGCCGCTGCTCGGCGATGGCGGCGAGGTTGACGTCGTTCTCGTACTCGACCGGCATCGGCAGTGCGGCGGCGAGCTCGTCGAGCAGCGCGGGGGAGTGCCAGCCGGGCAGGTGCGAGGCGTACCGCAGCCGGCCGGTGTTGGGGTCGAAGGCGCCGGGGGTGCCGACGACGACCCGGTGGACGTCGTCCCGGGCCAGCCCGGCCGCCTTCACGGCGCCGTCCAGGGCGTCGGTGACCTGCCGTACGACGGACTGCGCGGAGCGCCGGCCGGGGGTCGGCAGTTCGTACTCGCCGACGGTGCGGCCGGTGACGTCGGCGACGGCGGCCCGGATCCGGCCCGGGTTGACGTCGAGGCCGGCGGCGTGGGCGGCCCGCGGGTTCACCGAGTACAGCTGGGCGTTGGGGCCCGGCCGGCCCTCGCTGGTGCCGGTCGCCAGCACCAGCCCGGCCGCCTCCAGGCGGGCCAGCAGCTGGGAGGCGGTCGGCTTGGAGAGGCCGGTGAGCTTGCCGATCCGGGTGCGCGAGAGCGGGCCGTGCTCCAGCAGCAGGTCCAGTGCGGCGCGGTCGTTCATGGCGCGCAGCACGCGCGGGGTGCCCGGCGTACCGGCGGTTCCTGCCATGGCGTTCGACACCTGCCTTTCCAGCCGCTCAGTTTCCCAGTGACCTGGGCGGTAGGTCCACCCGGGTGATCCGCCCGGACCGTACATCCGTTGATCACTGTTAGGAAAGTTTCCTGTTGGCTGGAAAACGTAGGCCGCCGGAAGGAGAGCGTCAATAGCCCGCAGGGGCGGCAACCCAGTCGTTACCTGCGCTTGGACAAGCGAAGGGCCCGCCCGGAAGATCCGGACGGGCCCCGCGGTGTGTCGCCGGCCCAGGAGCAGGACCGTTACTTCACCTTGATGTAGTCCCCGGTGGCCGTCGCCGCCGCGGTGGTCGCCGTACCCGCGAAGACGTAGCGGTAGTAGCCGCTCTTCGACGCCTTCACCGTGGTGGCCAGGGCGCCGCCCGTGCCGGAGGTGATCGCCTTCACGTTCGTGTAGGTCTTGCTGCCCTCGGCGCGGAACTGCAGGGTGGCCTTCTGCCCGGTGTAGCCCGCGTACTTGCCGGTCTCCCAGTTCGCCCGGGTCAGCTTGCCCTTGACGGTGATCGTCTTCCCCTTGGCGACCGGCTCCGGCGAGGCGTCGGCGGTCAGCTGCGCGGCGCGCTGCACCTTGGCGGTGCCGAGGCTGCCCCAGATGGCCACGTCGGACTCGGAGCTGAGGAAGTCGTCCGAGACGGTGCTGTCGAGGTGGGCGTACAGGCCGCCGGCCTTCCACGTGGTGGCGTCCGCGGCATCGTAGAGGTAGTCGCCCGGGTCGACCGGGATGGTCTCCGTGCAGCTCTCGGTGACCGTGGTGTCCGTGGTGGCGGTCGTCGTACAGGTGGGCATGACTTCCGGGTCCAGCTCGTTGCCGAGGGACTTCAGCGTGCCGCGGTAGAGCATCACCGCGGCGAACGTCTTCTTGTTGTCGATGACCAGGTCGGCCGGCCGGGTCAGGGTGTACGTCACGGGCACGTTCACCGTCTTGGTGGTGCCGACGACGATCGCCTTGCCCTTGTTCACGGTCACGTCGGAGAAGACCAGGTTCGGAGTGGCCGCGGAGGCGGCGGGCGCGGCGATGCCGGCCAGGGCCAGGGCACCGGACAGCGCGGTGCCTATGGCGAGCTTTCTCATGTTTCCCCACATTCGAGACGGGCCCCCGGGCGACGTCGCGCTCCAGAACAAGGGCCCGTAGTGGGCCGACCTTAGATCATCGCGGACACGGGGAGAATGCGGGGGGCCTGTGAAGACCGTCTGAATCCGGCCGACGGCCGGATTGTGATCACGGCTGCGTCACGATCTTCGCCGCCCCTGGTCAAGCGGGCCCTTCGTACGGCTTGCTGCTCTTGGACCCACCCCGACACCGACCCGGAGAACGGCGGCTGGCATGACCCCTCGGAGAGGGCTGTTCGTACGGCTGCTGCGGAGCGGCCTCGCCGACTTCACGTCCCCGACGGTCATCGTGTGCGGCCTCGCTCTCGTCGACGACGGCATCGCCTGGCGGGCCCTGGGCGAGGCGGCCCAGGCCGTGACGGCGTGGCTGCTGCTCTCCGTGCTGTGGGCGGCCTGGCGGACCCGCTCGCTGGTGCGTGTGGCGCGCGGGCTGGGCATCGAGGTCTCCGCGGACGCCCTGAACGGCACCCAGACGCACACCCTCACCGGCATCCCGCTCGCCCGCGTCCGCGCCGGACTGGGCGTGGCCCGGCGGGCGTCCGAGGTCCGCGGCGGCAACCCGGTCGACTTCCGGTGGCGCCCGTTCCGGAGCCGGGCGTCCGCCGACGGGACGGTCGCCTACGTCGAGTCCACCGGGGAGACCCACGTCGAGGTCCGCGCCGGCCGACGCCTCGGCGCCGACGTCCTCCTCTTCCGGGGCGCCGCGTTCATCACGCTCTGCCAGCTGGTCCGCACGCTCGAAGGCGGCTGAGCCGGGGGCTGCTCGCTCCCGGCCCTTCACTCGGACGAGCGTGCTGGACCGTTCCGCTACTTCCCGGCCGCCGACGACCGCGGCGAAGCGATCGGTGCCGTGGCCGCCACCTGCGGCGAGTCCGTGTTGGAGAACGCCGACGGGGCGGCCACGGCTGCCGTCGGGTCCGGGGGCTCCTCGTTCAGGAGTACGGCCGTCTCGCCGCCCACGATGCGGATGTGCGCCGCGTCGAACGCCCGCTTGATCCGCCAGCGCAGCTCGCGCTCCACGGTCAGCGCCTTGCCCGGCATGGTCTTCGCGGAGACGCGGACCACCATGGAGTCGATGAGCACGGAGTCCAGGCCGAGCACCTCGATCGGGCCCCACAGGACCTCGTTCCAGGGCTCCTCCTTGGCCATCTTCTCGGCGACCTCGTCGAGGGTGGCCCGGACCCGGTCCAGGTCCTCGTTGGACCGCACGGTGACGTCGACGCCCGCGGTCGCCCAGCCCTGCGAGAGGTTCCCGATCCGCTTGATCTCGCCGTTGCGGACGTACCAGATCTCGCCGTTGGCCCCGCGCAGCTTGGTCACGCGCAGGCCGACCTCGACCACCTCGCCGGAGGCGACGCCCGAGTCGATCGAGTCGCCGACGCCGTACTGGTCCTCCAGGATCATGAACACGCCGGACAGGAAGTCCGTGACCAGGTTCCGGGCGCCGAAACCGATCGCGACACCGGCGACCCCGGCGGACGCCAGCAGCGGCGCCAGGTCGATCTGGAAGCTGCTCAGCACCATCAGCGCGGCCGTGCCGAGGATCAGGAAGCTCGCCACCGACCGCAGCACCGACCCGATCGCCTGCGACCGCTGCCGCCGCCGCTCGGCGTTGACCAGCAGCCCGCCGAGGGTGGTGCCCTCCGCCGACTCGGCCGTCCGGTTCATCCGGTCGATGAACTTGGTTATCGCCCGCAGCACGACCTTTCTGAGCACCACCGCGATCACCACGACCAGCAGCACCTTCAGCCCGATCGCCAGCCACGTCGACCAGTTCTGCTCGACCCAGCTGGCCGTGTGAGCGGCGCTCTCCTGGGCGTCCTGGAGCGTGGGGACGGTCGTTGTCGACGACTCCGAGGGGGTCGGCGACGGCGACGAACCGGCGGCCGTTAGGACGGCGGGCAAGGACACGGCGGGTACCTCCAGGCGGTGCGGTACTGCCCTCCGGCACGGCGATCAGGGTCAGATACGGCGTTCCAGGTCACGGAAAGGTCACCGGACGGGCAGGAACACCACACTAACGGGGCATTGTGCGGAGGCCCGGCCGTTACGTGAAGGAGAGACCGTCCTCACGCCTGCTTCTCACTCCCGCCTGAACAGGCCCGCCGGAACGGCCCGCTTGAAAAGGGGTGCAACCGGGGGATGAATGCGGTGTGGTCGAAAACACTCCCAGCCCGTTACCGGGAGATGGTGGCGCGTCCACCAGGCATGAGGGGAGACTGGCCACAGATCGTCCCGGCGCGAGCCACGCGCCGCCGACGCCCAAGGAGGCACCCGTGCCGCATGTCCTGGTCCTCAACGCGTCGTACGAGCCGCTCGGCGTCGTACCGCTCCGCCGCGCGCTCGTCCTCGTCCTGGAGAACAAGGCTGTCGCCTTGGAGGAATCCGGCGCCTATATGCACAGCGCAACCGTCACAGTCCCCGCACCCAGCGTGGTCCGGCTCAAGCGATTCGTACGGGTTCCCTACCGGGGGCCCGTTCCTCTCACCCGCAGGGCGCTCTTCGCGCGCGACGGGGGCCGGTGCATGTACTGCGGTGGCGTCGCAACCAGCGTCGACCACGTCATCCCGCGCAGCCGCGGGGGTCAGCACGTCTGGGACAACGTGGTGGCGTCCTGCCGCCGCTGCAACCACGTCAAGGCCGACCGCCATCTCTTCGAGATCGGCTGGCGGCTGCGGCACAAACCAGCCCCACCCACCGGCCTGGCCTGGCGCATCATCGGGACCGGCCATAGGGACCCGCGCTGGCTGCCGTACTTGCAACCGTACGGCGCGGACGACGCCCTGGCCCGGATCGACGGCATCTCCGCCTGACGATCCGGGCCTTCGCATACCCCGTGGCTGCCCGCTCGGCCACGGGGTCCTCCGGCACGCGCACGCCCCGGCCCCGGGGCTCCCCTGCGCCCCCGGGACCGCAGACCGGACGCTCGTGCGGCGCTCGTGCGGCGGTCACGCGTAGCGCAGCTCCGCCGGGCGCACCGAGCGGCGCAGCAGGGGCAGCGAGGTGGCCGCGGCGAGCAGACAGCACGCGTACACGCCTACCGGGACCAGCAGCGCCGCGTACGGCACGCCCGCGGCGGTCCGCTCCCCGGCGAGCGCCGAGTACCAGACCCCGATCCCCGTGCCGCCCGCACCCGCCACCGCGACCGCGGGGAGCAGCGGCAGCGCGGTCTCCAGCAGCAGCGCCCGGGCCAGCACCCCGTGCGGCACCCCGACGGCGGTCTGGACCGCCAGGCCCCGGCGCCGGGCGGCCAGGGACTCCGCGGTGCCCACGGCGAGGGCGGACAGGACGATCGCCAGAGCGAGGAGGATCGCGGCGGCCGTCAGATCGAGCCCGTCGGTGTAGTACGACAGGCCCATCCCGAGCCGCCCCTCGCGCTCGGACGCCCGCAGATCGGCGAGCAGCACCTGCCGCACCCCCACGAAGCCCGTGCCGACGACCGTCACGAGCAGCACGGCCGCATGGGTCCGGGCCGCCGCCCACGGGTCGTCGCGCAGCCGTTCCGCCGCGATCAGCATCACGGGGCTGCCGGTGCGGGCGGCGAGCGCCGAACCCAGCCGCCGGGACGACCAGCCCGCCAGCCACACCGCCGTGGCGCCCACCAGCAGGCACAGGGCGAAGACCACGAGCGGGCCGACGGCGAGCCCGAACAGGGGCGGCGAGAAGGGGTCGCGCACGAACACGGCCACCACCACGAACAGCGCGGACACGCCCAGCAGGACGGTCGCCACCAGGAACAGCCGCCCCGGGCCCGCCGTCCGTACCCGCCGTACGACACCCAGCGGCGACGCCACCACGCGGCGCAGCGACAGCACGCTCACCGCCGCGCCGGCCGTCGGCACCAGCAGCGTCACCGCGGCGATCCCGGCCCAGGCCAGGGGAGCGGGGTGGGACCACAGGCGGAGCAGGACCGGCAGCGAGACCGCCGTGGCCGCGGCGGAGCCGGCCAGACAGGCGAGCCCCGACTCCAGCGCCGCGATCCGCCGCACCTGCGCGGCCCCGGCCCCCGCCAGCCGCAGCGCGGCCAGCCGCCGGTCGCGGTGCACGGCACCGATCCGCGCGCTCTGCCCGAGGAACCCGTACACCGGAACGAGCAGCATCGCCAGCGCTGCGACCACGCCGCCCCGGGTCCCCTCGTCGTCCAGCAGCCCGCCGCCGACCCCGATGTGGAGGTGGCCGTCCAACGGCACGAGCACGGCGACCGCCGTCCCGAGCCCGGTCGCGAGGGCGGCCCCGGCCGCCGTCAGAACGACCCGCCACCACTCCCGCCGGTCCGACCCCCGGGTCAGCAGCCAGGCGAGCGCCAGATCGGCCCTCACGCGGTCACCTCCGCCGGCAGCACGGCCCCGTCGCTCAGCCGCACCTCGCGGTCCGCGTACGCCGCGACCTGGGCGTCGTGCGTGATCAGCAGCACGGCCGTACCCGACTCGCGGGCCGTGTGCACCAGGGCGGTCATCACCTGCTCGCCCGCCAGCGAGTCCAGCGCCCCCGTCGGCTCGTCGGCGAAGACCACCTTCGGGCCGGTCACCAGCGCCCGTGCCAGGGCGACCCGCTGCGCCTGGCCGCCGCTCATCCCGCCCGGCCGCGACTCCTCCTGTCCGCGCACCCCGAACCGCTCCAGCCACTCGCCGGCCCGCGCCCGGGCCTCGGTGCGGGCCGCTCCGGCCAGCATCAGCGGCAGCGCCACGTTGTCGAGTGCGGTCAGTTCCGGGATCAGCTGCCCGAACTGGAAGACCACGCCGAAGTCGGAGCGCCGCAGCTCGCTCAGCCGCTTCTCCGGCAGCCGGTCGAGCCGCGACCCGTCGTAGGTCACCGCCCCCGCGTCCGGCCGCACGATCCCGGCCAGACAGTGCAGCAGCGTGGACTTGCCACTGCCGCTGGCCCCGGTCACGGCGAGGATCTCGCCGGCGCGCAGCTCGACCGAGGCGCCGCGCAGTGCCGCCGTCCTGCCGTGCGCCTTGACGAGGTCCCGGCCCGCCAGCAGCGGCGCCGGGGAGTCCCCCTTGTTGGTCATGCTGCGTCGACCTCCGCGGTCAGAGTGGTCAGCCGGTCCGCCGTGGTGTTCATCCAGCGGAGGTCGGCGTCGAGGTGGTTGAGGGCGTAGTCCGCCGAGAGCACGGTCGCCAGATCGGCGCCCCGGGCCGTCTTCACGGCCGTGAGTTCCCGCATCCGCTCCATGTGCGCGGCACGCTGGGCGCGCAGGTAGGCGGCCGGATCGCCGCCGGCCAGGATCGAGACGACGACCTTCGCGAAGATCTCGTTCGCCACGAAGGGCGCGGGCGGCGCGATCTCCCCGGCCCAGCGGGCCAGTTCACGTGCCCCGTCGTCCGTCGACCGGTACAGCGTCCGCTCCGGCCCCCCGTCGGCGTCGGTCCCCTCGATCTCGGCGAGACCGTCCCGCACCAGGCGCTGCAGGGTCGTGTACACCTGCCCGTAGGCCAGCGGACGGGCCTGCGGAAAGCGTTCGTCGTGGCGCCGCTTGAGGTCGTAGCCATGACTCGGCCCTGCCTCCAGCAGCCCCAGAAGGATGTGCCGGGTGCTCATGGGGAGCAGTATGCACTGGATATATGTACCGAGTGAATAGTGCCCCCGGGAAACCCCGCCCCGCCGCCGTCCCGCCGTCCCGTCGAGACGACGACCGCGGCATGCCTCGCACCGTCGCCGTCCGTGACTCCGGAAACCCTGGCGGTCCGGTAGCCCGCCGAGCCGCGAAGGCCCGGGTGGAGTTCATCGCGGCGCAGCGCTGATCGCGTGGTCCGCGGGGAGTGCCCCCGCAGCGACGGGGTAGGCCTGCTCTGACCCGGCAATCGCCGCCGTACCCGACGTTGTGACGAGGAGGCCGCCGTGGCCGCAACGGTGCATCATCCGATCCCGGCCCAGTTCAAACCCCCGGTGCCGGCCGAGGAGGAGTCCCGCCTGTGCGTGTTCAGCGCCGAGAGCGCCTGCGCCGAGGCCCCGCTGACCAGTGAGCCGCCGTCGGCCGACGCCGAGCCCCTCACCAGTGAGCCGCCGCTGGCCGACGCGGTCCCGCTGACCAGCGAGCCGGGGTTGTAGATGAACGAAGCCCTGGACCCGGGGCTGTGCCGGCTCGCGGAGCTGCACGGCGTCGCCACCTCCTACAACCCCGCCCCGGACCGTACGGTCGCCGCCTCCGCCGGTGCCGTGACCGCCGCGCTGGCCGCCCTGGGCGTCGACGCGAGCGGCCCCGACGCCGTCCGCGCCGCCCTCGCCGGCCGGGAGCGGGAACTCGCCGAGCGGCTGCTGCCGCCGACGGTCGTCCACTGGGAAGGCACCGGCGACATCGCCCTCGGCCTGCCCGCCGGCACCCGCCTGGAGGTGCGGACGGAGGACGGGGAGAGCCGCGACGACCTGGCGGGGCTGCCGCTCGGGGTGCACCTGCTGACCGCCGCCGCGCCCGACGGCCGTACCGCCCGCGCCCACCTGGTCGTCGCCCCGGACCGGCTGCCGACCCCCGCCGGCCGCTCGTACGGCATCCTCGTCCAGCTCTACTCGCTGCTGTCCCGCCGCTCCTGGGGCATGGGCGACCTCGGCGACCTCGCCGAGCTGGCCGACTGGGCCGGACGCACCGCGGGCGCCGGATTCGTGCAGGTCAACCCGTTGCACGCGGCCGTACCCGGCGCCCCGACCGACCCGTCCCCCTACCGGCCGTCCTCCCGCCGCTTCCCCGACCCGGTGCACCTGCGGCCGGAGGCCGTCCCCGAGTACACCGGGACCGGCTCCGTCGCGGACCGCGCCGGACACCTGCGCTCCGCCGTCCTCGACCAGGGCGCCCTCATCGACCGGGACGCCGTGTGGGCGCTGAAGCGGGAGGCGCTGGAGAAGGCGGCCGCCGCACCGCTCGCCCCCGGCCGGCAGGCCGCCTACGACGCCTTCCGTGCCGCGGAGGGGCAGGCACTGGAGGACCACGCCACCTGGTACGCGCTCGCCGAGCGGTACGGCTCCGACTGGCACCGCTGGCCCGAGGCCCTGCGCGACCCCCGCTCGCCGGAGACCGCCCGCGCCCGCGCCGAGCTGGCCGACCGCGTCGGCTGCCACGCCCGGCTCGCCTGGCTCACCGTCACCCAGCTCACCGCCGCCCAGCACACCGCCCGCGACGCCGGGATGCCGGTCGGGATCGTGCACGACCTCGCCGTCGGCGTGCACCCCGCGGGCGCCGACGCCTGGGCCCAGCAGGACCACTTCGCCGCCGGGATGTCCGTCGGCGCCCCGCCCGACGCCTTCAACGCCCGCGGCCAGGACTGGGGCCTGCCGCCCTGGCGCCCCGACCGCCTCGCCGCCTCCGGCCACGCCCCGTTCCGTGAACTCCTGCGCGCCCTCTTCCGGTACGCCGGCGCCCTGCGCATCGACCACGTGATGGGCCTGTTCCGGCTGTGGTGGGTGCCCGAGGGGCGGCCGCCGACGGAGGGCACGTACGTCCGCTACGACGCCGAGGCCATGCTCGCCCTGCTGGCCCTGGAGGCGACCCGCGCCGGAGCGGTGGTGATCGGGGAGGACCTCGGCACCGTGGAGCCGGGAGTGCGCGAGACGCTGGAGCGGCACGGGGTGCTCGGCACGTCCGTGCTCTGGTTCGAACGGGACTGGGACGGCGACGGCCGCCCGCTGCCCCCGGAACGCTGGCGCGCCGACTGCCTCGCCACCGCCACCACCCACGACCTGCCGCCCACTGCCGCCCGCCTCACCGGCGAACACGTCGAACTCCGCGACCGCCTCGGCCTGCTCACCCGCCCGCTCGCGGAGGAACGTGCAGAGGCGGCGGCCGACACCGCGGAGTGGCTGGCCCTGCTGACCCGCCTCGGCCTGCTCGCCGCCTCCGAGTCCGGCGACGAGGAGGCCGAGATCCGTGCCGTCCACCGCTTCCTGCTCCGCACCCCGGCCCGCATGATCGGCGTCTGGCTCCCGGACACCGTCGGCGACCGCCGCCCCCAGAACCTCCCCGGCACCTGGGACCAGTACCCGAACTGGCGCCTCCCGATCGCCGACACCAAGGGCCGCCCGGTCACCCTGGAGGAGCTGACGGCCTCGGAGCGGGTACGGGCACTGTTCCGGACCCTGCACACGGACGGCCCGTCCACGGCGTGACGGCCACCCGTGCACGGCGTGACGGCCACCCGTGCACGGCGGGTCGGCCAACCCGGCCCCCGGACGGCCCCCGGACGGCCCGCGGGCCGTCCGGGGCGCCGGTCGACGATCCTTGAGGCATGCGTGCCGCCCGCCTGATCCGCATGGCTCTTCTCGTCCAGTCGAGCCCCGGCCTGACCGCCGACGCCCTCGCGCGCGAACTGGACGTCTCCAGGCGCACGGTGATCCGTGACGTCCAGGCGCTGCAGGAGGCGGGCGTGCCCGTCCGGTCCGAGCGCGGCCGCGCGGGCGGCTACCACCTGGCGCCGGGCCACCGCACCCGGCTCACCACGCTGCATCCCACCGAGGCCGAGACGCTGTACCTCTCCGGCCTGCCCACGGCCCTGCGCGACCTGGGCCTGTCGGACGCGGCGGACACCGCCCGGCTGAAGCTGTCGGCCACCCTGCTCCCCTCGCTGCGCGCGGCGGCCGAGTCCTCGGTGCGCCGCTTCCACCTGGACGCCCCGGCCTGGTTCCGCGAGCCGTCCGCACCGGAGCTGCTCCCGGAGCTGGCCCGTGCCGTGTGGTCCGACCGCACCGTCGAGCTGGACTACGCACGGCCCGGCCGGGACGGCGCCCCGCCCCGCACGGTGACCCGCCTGCTGGAGCCGTACGGGCTCGTCCTGAAAGCAGGGGTCTGGTACGTCGTGGGCCGGGTCCCGGCCGAGCGGATGACGGGCCGGGACAGCACCTGGCGCACCTACCGCGTCGACCGCGTCACCGCGCTCGCCCCCGCCCCCGGCGACGGCGAGCCCTTCGTCCGCGACCCCTCCTTCGACCTGGCCGCGCACTGGCAGGCGCACGCCGCCGGGTTCGCCCGGGCGCTGCTGCGCACGACCGTCACCGTGCGGCTCACCGGGCGCGGCCTGCGCCGCCTGCCCGCCGTGGCGGACCCGGCCGGCGTGGCCGGGGCGCTGGCGTCCGCGGCCGCGCCGGACGCCGCCGGGCAGGTCACGCTCGACCTGCCGATGGAGTCGGAGGACGTCGCCTTCGGCCAGCTGACCGGGCTGGGCGCGGACGTGGAGGTGCTGGCCCCGGCGGGCCTGCGCGCCCGCTTCCGCGAGCACGCGCGGGCCCTCGCCGCCGTGTACGGCACGGAACCGGAGGACCGGCGGCCGGACGACGGTCAGCGGTAGTCGTCCGGCGAGCCGTCCTTCCCGCCGTACAGGACGTCCTCGAAGTACGCCAGGGCGTCCGGCCGGCTGCCGTCCACGTCCCGCACGCCGTAGGTCCTGGCGAGCTCCGCGCTGGAGGTGGACCTGCCGTTCCAGCGGGCGGCCCGGTCCGGGTCGGCGGCGAGCGCGGCGACCGCGCGGGCGAGGTAGTGCGGTGACTCGGCGACGGCGAAGTGCGGATCCTGGGCGACGGCGTCGCGCCAGGTCTCCTCGGTCACGCCGAAGTGGGCGAGCATCTGCTCCGAGCGCAGGAAGCCCGGCGTGACGGCGACCGCCGTGCCCCCGTACTCCGCCAGCTCCTGGCCCAGCCCGAAGGCGATGCGGATCGGGGCGTTCTTCGCGAGGTCGTAGTAGAGGTTCTCGCGGTAGCGGCGGTTGGAGACCGCCGTGCCGTCGGTGACCTCCACGTGCAGCGGCGCGTCCGAGCGGACCAGGAGCGGCAGGGCGAGTGCCGCGGTGATCAGGTGCGAGCGCACCCCGAGGTCCAGGATGCGCAGGCCGTCGGCGAGCGGTGTCTCCCAGCTCTTCTTGCCGAAGACGGAGCCGACGAGCAGGTGCTCGCCGCCCCAGAGGTCGTTGACCAGGATGTCGAGCCGTCCCTGCTCGCGGCCGATCCGCTCGACGAGGACCCGGACCCGGTCCGGTTCCAGGTGGTCGGTGGGGACCGCGATGCCGGTGCCGCCGGCCGCGGTGACCAGGTCCGCGGTCTCCTCGATGGTCTCCGTGGTCCGGCCGACCTCGCTGGCGCGGTCGCGGGTGGTGCGGCCGGTCACGTAGACGGTGGCGCCGGCCCGGCCGAGTTCCACGGCGAGGGCACGTCCGGCGCCGCGGGTGGCACCGGCGACGAGCGCGATCCGGCCGGCGAGCGGGGCGCCGACGTGCGGGGCGCCGATGCGCCGGGTGCCGGTGTCCGTGTCTTTGTTGTCCATGGCACCACGGTGCCTGCCAAAGGTGACAGTTCACGTCACCTTTTTCCGGAGATCCGCGCGCGCCCCGGGCGACGGCGGCTTACGGGTACCCCCGGACGCGCGCCCCCCAGGTCGGCCCGCTAACTTTGGCTTCGTGGACAAGAAGAACGCCCTGCGCGCCGGCGCCCTGGCTGCCGGTACGACGCTGATGATGCTGCTCATGTCGTCGCCCGCCCTCGCGCTCACGCGTGACGACGGTGACGACCCCGGCAAGGGCCTGAGCGTCGTCCAGACGCTGGGTCTCTACGTCCTGGCCCCGCTCGTGCTGTTCGCGGTCATCGCGGGCCTGGTGATGGTGCTGGACAAGTCCAAGGTCCGGGTGATCAAGCCGAAGGCCACCAAGGCGTAGGCCCGCGGCGTAGGCCCGAGGCCTCCTGCTCCGACTCCGCCGAGGGCGCCGGCCGCCTTCCGTACGTACCGCACGTACGGGAGCCGACCGGCGCCCTCGGCGCGTTCGTCACGGGCTCGGCGCGGTCAGGTACCGCTGCACGGTCGGCCCGAGCCACGCCGTGATCTCCTCGCGCGTCAGCGCCACGACCGGCGCCAGCCGCACCACGTAACGGGTCAGCGCGATCCCCAGCAGCTGCGCGGCGCACAGCCCCGCCCGCGTCACCACCTGCTCGGGGTCCGGGCACACCCGCGCCGCCAGCGGCACCACCTGCTCCCGGAAGATGGCCCGCACGCGCTCGGCCCCCGCCTCGTTGGTGACGGCGACCCGCAGGACCGCGGTGAGCTCCTCGTTCGCCTCCCAGAGGTCCAGGAAGTGGTCCACCACCGCCCGCCCGGCCTCGGCGTCCGATACCTGGGACAGGTCGGCCATCCGCAGGTCGACCGTGACGGCGGCCGCGAAGAGGCCGTCCTTGCTGCCGAAGTAGCGCATGACCATCGAGGGGTCGATGCGGGCGTCCTTGGCGATGGCGCGGATGGTGGCGCGCTCGTAGCCGTCGGCGGCGAAGCGCTCGCGGGCGGCGGCCAGGATGGCGGAGCGGCTGGCGTCGGAGCGACGCACCGCCGGACCGTGCGCCGGGCTGTTCGCCGGACCATGCGCCGGGCCCTTCACCGGACCGTTGGCCGGGTCTGTGTTTCCACTGGGAGTGCCGATCATGCCAACGAGCGTAGGCCAACACGTGTAGGCCAACAAGTGTTGACTGCGGATTCGGCCCGCCCTAGGCTTGTCAACAAGCGTTGGCCAACGAGTGTTGGTCATCGGATGTTGGCAACCGAGCGCAGACATCCAGGAGGTCCTCATGAACGGCACCCCGGGAACCGCCGGCGAAACCACCCGCGTGATCGTCGTCGGCTCCGGTCCCACCGGCCTCCTCCTCGCCGGTGACCTCGCCGCCGCCGGGATCCCGGTCACGCTCCTCGAAAAGCGCCCCCACAAGATCAGCAACCTCTCCCGCGCCTTCGCCCTGCACGCCCGCGCCCTGGAGCAGCTCGATTCCCGGAGCCTCGCCGACGAGCTCGAAGCCGTCGGCGAGCCGCTCGCCCGCCTCGACCTCTTCGGCGGACTCACCCTCGACCTGGGCGACCTGCCCTCCCGCTTCCGGCACGTCCTCGTCCTCCCGCAGTACGAGGTCGAGAAGGTGCTGGAACGCCGGGCGGCCGAGGCGGGCGTCGACTTCCGCAACGAGTGCGAGGTGACCGGCCTGACCCAGGACGCGGCCGGGGTCACCGTGCACGTCAGGGGTGGCGAGAGCCTGCGTGCCGCGTACGTGGTCGGCGCCGACGGCATGCACAGCGCGGTGCGGGAGGCGGTCGGGCTGCCGTTCCCGGGGCGGTCGGCGATCCGGTCCGTGGTCCTCGCCGACGTGCTGCTCGCCGAGAAGCCCGCGACGCTGCTGACGGCCGCCGCGGTCGGCGACGCGTTCGCGTTCCTGGCGCCCTTCGGCGACGGCTACTACCGCGTCATCTGCTGGCACCGCGGCCGTGACGTCCCCGACCACGAGCCGGTCGGCCTCGACGAGGTCAGGGAGATCACCCGGCTCGCGCTGGGCCGGGACTACGGGATGCACGACGCCCGCTGGATGTCCCGCTTCCACAGCGACGAGCGCCAGGTGCCCAGCTACCGGGTCGGCCGGGTCTTCCTGGCCGGCGACGCGGCACACGTGCACACCCCGGCCGGCGGCCAGGGGATGAACACCGGACTGCAGGACGCGGCCAACCTGAGCTGGAAACTCGCCGCCGTGCTGCAGGGCCACGCGGATCCCGGCCTGCTCGACACCTACCAGAGCGAACGCCACCCGGTCGGCAGGTCCGTGCTGCGCAGCAGCGGCGCCCTGGTCCGCCTCGCGATGGCCAAGGGCCCCATGCTGGCGGTGCGTGCCGGACTGATCCGCGCGTTCGGCCTCGCGGGCCCGGTCCGCCGCAGGGTCATGGCCCAGATCACCGGCATCGGCTACCGCTACCCCGCCCCGCGCGGCGCCCACCCGCTCACCGGCACCCGGGTTCCCGACCTCGCCCTGGCCGACGGGGGCCGCCTGTACGAGGCCCTGCGCGGCGGCCGGTTCGTCCTGGTCACCCCGGCCCCCGCCCCCGCCCCGGCCCAAGCCCCGGTCTCGGTACCCGGCCCGGCCCCGGATCCGTACGACGCGGGCCGGCGGTACGGCGACCGGCTGGCCGTGGCGCACTGGCGGAGCGGCCGCCGTACGACCGTTCTGGTGCGCCCCGACGGATACGTGGCCTGGGCGGGCGAGGACGTCCGGGCGGCGGACATCGAGGAGGCGCTGGCCACCCACGTCGGGTGACCGGTTCAGGCGACGGTGAAGTCGGCGGCCCTGGTGGCGAGGGTGGTGTGCCCGTCCTTGGCCGTGGCGAGCACGGCGATGTGCCAGGCGCCGTGCGCGGACGAGGCGGCGTCGGCGGCGGACACCGCGGTCCTGTACACGCACCGGACGGTGTTCCCGCCGGCCGGCGTGCAGGCTGCCGACTCCACCTCGGCCATGTCCCTGGCGGTCAGCGGCTTCGTGGCGAACTCGGACTTCTCGGGCCAGGCCAGCACCTTCAGGTTCTTGACGCCGGAGGGCGCGGTGACCTCCGTGGTGAAGGAGAGCGAGCCCTGGTGACCGGCCTGGGGCGCGGTGTAGCGGACGGTGCTGTGCGCCAGGGCGGGCGACGGGTCCTGGTCGCCGGCGTAGGCGAGGGCGAAGGCCCCGGCCCCTCCGAGCACGACGACACCGGCGACCACGGACAGGGCGATACGACGGGACATGGCGAGTTCTCCGTAACTGACTCGGACCGGCTCAGGGTGTCCGAGCCGAATGGACCCGGCGCTCTCTGCCGCGCCGTTGCGTCGATCCTCGCAACGCACAGCCGCCCCGGGCGTGAGCACGGATACTCAACTCGTCCTGGGTGATGGGTACTTCGCACATAGGTCGGGGCGCCCGGTGGAGATGCCACCGGGCGCCCCGCCGGGCGGTACCGCCTACTGGGCCGCCGCGTCCGCCGCCTGGGCCTTCAGGGCGCGCTCGACGCCCGCGCGGGACTCCGAGACGAGCCGGGCCAGGGCCGCGTTCGGCTGGGCCGCGGCCAGCCAGGTGTCCGTCCTGGCCAGGGTCTCCTGGGAGACCTGCAGGGACGGGTAGAGGCCGACCGCGATCTGCTGGGCGATCTCGTGCGAACGGGAGTCCCACACCGACTTCAGGATCTCGAAGTACTTGTCGGTGTACGGCGCCAGCAGCTCACGCTGGTCGGTCTGGACGAAGCCGCCGATCACCGCCTCCTGCACGGCGTTCGGCAGCTTGTCGGAGTCGATGACCGACGCCCAGGCCTCAGCCTTCGCCTCCTCGGTCGGACGGGCGGCGCGGGCGGTGGCCGCGTGCCGCTCACCGGCGGCCGTCCTGTCCCGCTGGTACTCGCCCGCGATCTCCGCCTCGTCGAAGCGGCCGACCGCCGCGAGGCGCTCCACGAACGCCCAGCGCAGCTCGGTGTCGACGGCCAGGCCCTCGATGGTGTGGGTGCCCTCCAGCAGGCTGTCCAGGAGGTCCAGCTGCTCCGGGGTGCGGGCGGCGGCCGCGAAGGCACGGGCCCAGGCCAGCTGGTGGTCGCTGCCCGGCGCGGCGGACCGCAGGTGGGCCAGGGTGGCGTCGGTCCAGCGGGTGAGCAGGGCCTCGCGGGCGGCCGGGTCGGCGTACAGCTCGACGGCGAGCTTCACCTGGCGGTGCAGGGACTGGACGACACCGATGTCCGACTCCTTGCCGATGCCGGACAGCACGAGGGACAGGTACTCGCGGGTGGGGAGTTCCGCGTCCCGGGTCATGTCCCAGGCCGACGCCCAGCACAGCGCGCGGGGGAGGGAGGACTCGAAGTCGCCGAGGTGCTCGGTGACGAAGCGCAGCGACTGCTCGTCGAGGCGGACCTTGGCGTACGACAGGTCGTCGTCGTTGAGCAGGAACACCGCCGGGCGGGCGCGGCCGGCCAGCTGCGGTACGGCGGTCAGCTCGCCGTCCACGTCCAGCTCGATCCGCTCGGTGCGCACCAGCTTGCCGGTCGCCTCGTCGAGGTCGTACAGGCCGATCGCGATCCGGTGCGGACGCAGCGTCGGCTCGCCCTTGGCGCCGGCCGGGAGCGCCGGGGCCTCCTGGCGGACGGCGAAGGAGGTGACGACACCCTCGGCGTCCGTCTCCACCTCCGGGCGCAGGATGTTGATGCCGGCCGTCTGCAGCCACTTCTGCGACCAGGTGCCCAGATCACGCCCGGAGGTCTCCTCCAGGGCGCCCAGCAGGTCGGACAGGCGCGTGTTGCCGAACGCGTGCCGCTTGAAGTACGCCTGCACGCCCTTGAAGAACTCGTCCATGCCGACGTACGCGACCAGCTGCTTCAGGACGGACGCGCCCTTGGCGTACGTGATGCCGTCGAAGTTGACGAGCACGTCGTCCAGGTCGCGGATCTCGGCCATGATCGGGTGCGTGGAGGGCAGCTGGTCCTGCCGGTACGCCCAGGTCTTCATGGAGTTGGCAAACGTTGTCCACGAGTGCGGCCAGCGCGAGCCGGGGGCGTACGCCTGGCAGGCGATGGAGGTGTAGGTGGCGAACGACTCGTTCAGCCACAGGTCGTTCCACCACTCCATGGTGACCAGGTCGCCGAACCACATGTGGGCCAGCTCGTGCAGGATGGTCTCGGCGCGCGTCTCGTACGCCGCGTCGGTCACCTTGGACCGGAAGACGTACTGGTCGCGGATGGTCACCGCGCCCGCGTTCTCCATCGCGCCCGCGTTGAACTCCGGCACGAAGAGCTGGTCGTACTTGGTGAACGGGTACGCGTAGTCGAACTTCTCCTGGAACCAGTCGAAGCCCTGCCGGGTGACCTCGAAGATCGCGTCCGAGTCGAGGAACTCGGCGAGCGAGGGCCGGCAGTAGATGCCGAGCGGCACGCTCTGGCCGTCCTTCTCGTACACGCTGTGCACGGAGTGGTACGGGCCGACGATCAGCGCGGTGATGTACGACGAGATGCGCGGCGTCGGCTCGAAGACCCAGATGTCGTCCTTGGGCTCGGGCGTCGGCGAGTTCGAGATGACCGTCCAGCCGGTCGGGGCCTTCACGGTGAACTGGAAGGTCGCCTTCAGGTCCGGCTGCTCGAAGGAGGCGAAGACCCGGCGGGCGTCCGGCACCTCGAACTGGGTGTAGAGGTAGGCCTGCTCGTCGACCGGGTCGACGAACCGGTGCAGACCCTCGCCCGTGTTGGTGTACGCGCAGTCGGCTACGACCCGCAGGATGTTGCGGCCCGCCAGCAGGCCCGGCAGCGCGATCCGGGAGTCCGCGAAGACCTCGGCGGGGTCGAGGGCGTCCCCGTTCAGGGTGACCTCGTGGACCGCGGGGGCCACCAGGTCGATGAAGGACGCGGCGCCGGGTTCGGCGACGTCGAAGCGCACCGTGGTCACGGACCGGTAGGTACCGCCCTCCTGCGCGCCGGAGAGGTCGAGATCGATCTCGTACGAGTCAACGGTGAGCAGCTTCGCCCGCTGCTGTGCCTCTTCGCGAGTCAGGTTTGTGCCAGGCACGCGGTCATCTCCTCGTTATGTGTGGGTTGCGCCATCCTTCCACGGCATCCCGGTGGGGGGCGACGAGGGAAAACCCCACGGATTGAGCGCGCCGGGCCACGGGGGCGCCCCGTCAGGGGCGCTGGGGGTACCCCCGGCCGAAGGGCGGGGGAGGAACTGCGCGACCAGCCCTCACGCACCTGCACCCGCACGACGGCCGGTCGCGGCACCCCGTGGGCGCTCGGCCCCTACCGCGACAGCTCTTCGGCGACCAGCTCCGCGATCTGCACGGCGTTCAGCGCGGCCCCCTTGCGGAGGTTGTCGCTGGAGACGAACAGCGCGAGGCCGTTGTCCACCGTCTCGTCACGCCGGATCCGGCCGACGTACGACGCGTCCCGCCCGGCCGCCTGCAGCGGGGTCGGGATGTCGGACAGCTCGACGCCCGGGGCGTCCGCCAGCAGCTCGGTCGCCCGCTCCGGGGAGACCGGCCGCGCGAACCGGGCGTTGACCTGGAGGGAGTGCCCGGAGAACACCGGGACGCGGACGCAGGTGCCGGAGACCTTGAGGCCGGGGAGCTCCAGGATCTTGCGGGACTCGTTGCGCAGCTTCTGCTCCTCGTCGGTCTCGTTCAGACCGTCGTCGACGAGGTTGCCCGCGAACGGCAGCACGTTGAAGGCGATGGGGCGCTTGTAGACCTGCGGCTCGGGGAAGTCGACCGCCGAGCCGTCGTGGGTGAGCTTCTCCGCGTCGGCGGCGACCTTCTGCACCTGCCCCTGCAGCTCCGCGACGCCCGCGAGACCGGACCCGGACACCGCCTGGTAGGTGGTGGCGACCAGCGCCTCAAGGCCGGCCTCCCGGTCCAGCACCTTCAGGACCGGCATCGCGGCCATGGTCGTGCAGTTCGGGTTGGCGATGATGCCCTTCGGGCGGTCGGCGATCGCGTGCGGGTTCACCTCGGAGACGACCAGCGGGACCTCGGGGTCCCTGCGCCAGGCGGAGGAGTTGTCGATCACGACGGCACCCTGGGCGGCGACCTTCTCCGCGAGCGCCTTCGAGGTGGCCCCGCCCGCCGAGAACAGCACGATGTCCAGGCCGGTGTAGTCGGCGGTCGCCGCGTCCTCCACCGTCACGCCGTCCAGCACGGTCCCGGCCGAGCGGGCCGAGGCGAACAGGCGCAGCTCGTCGACGGGGAAGTTCCGCTCCGCGAGGATCCTGCGCATGACCGTGCCGACCTGACCGGTGGCTCCGACGATTCCGACCCTCACGGCGACTCCCTCTACGTGTCTCTTGCTGCGTGTCCCTGCATGACCGGGGCTTTTCCATCATGCGGCCGACCCCGGTCCACCTGTCCAATTCTTTGCTCGGCATGCCCGAAGGGTGGGACACGATCACCCTGGGGACGGCTCCGGACCTCCGTCGCGCACCCCGCCGAGCTGGAGAAAATCGCCCGGCGGCGGCCCCGCGCCGGAAGCTGTGCTGTGCCGGCCCGGTCCGTCCGCCGCCCGGCCGGGCGGTGGTGTGACGTACGCCTCTTCGGGTCCGGCCGATCCGGTCGAACGTTTCCCGCCCCTCCTGCGTCGTAGGGGCACATGAGTGAGGGGGTGGCTTGTGCTGCGCGGAGGGGCGCGCCGCGACCAGGGGGCCTGTGCCGGTGCGGACCACAGCGGTCCTACCGGCGACGACCCACTGGACGCGGCCCAGGAACGCCGGGTGCGGGCGGTGCTCGCGCTCGGCGGGGTGCCGCAGGCGGACCTGCCGGACGGGGTGCAGCAGGTCCGCCTGCGGCTGCTGGAACGGGCCGCGGGCGGCCTCGGGGCGCCGCGGGACGTGTCGGCGTGGGTGGCGGTGGTCGCCTCCAACCTCGCCATGGACTGGCACCGGGCCAAGCGGCGCCAGGAGCGGCTCGGGGAGCGGCTGGCCGCGCTGCACGAGCCGGTGCACCCCTCCGGCGAGGAGACCAGCCTGCTCTCCCTCGCCGTTGCCCGGGGTCTGGACGAGCTGCCCGATGCCCAGCGGCAGGTCGTGATCCTGCGCTTCTTCGCCGACCTGTCGGTGCGCGGGATCGCTGAGGAGCTGGACATTCCCGAGGGCACGGTCAAGAGCAGGCTGCACACGGCGGTCCGCGCGCTGCGCGAACGGCTGCACGAGGACGAGGTGGTGTGACGTGACCGCCGAGCACGAGGGTGCGGCAGGCGCGGGAGAGTACGCAGGCATGGACGCGCTCATGGCCGCGGTCACCGACGAACCCCTGCCGGACGAGGCCCGCCGGGACGCCGCCTTCATGGCCGAACACCGGTCGGCCGAGGCCG
Source organism: Streptomyces sp. NPDC008092 (assembly GCF_042957285.1). Taxonomy (NCBI): domain Bacteria; kingdom Bacillati; phylum Actinomycetota; class Actinomycetes; order Kitasatosporales; family Streptomycetaceae; genus Streptomyces; species Streptomyces sp. NPDC008092. The sequence continues at coordinate 348,281 of NZ_JBIBHY010000004.1, read as the reverse complement.
ACGTGGCGGTGCTCAGGGAGCAGCTGGCCTGGCTCGCCCAGGCCCTGACCGGGCAGGAGCCGATGCCGGAGGAGGCGGAACCCGCCCGGACCGCCGGGTCCGCCCCGGCCGCCCGGGCGGGGAAGCGTCCCGGAAGCGGCACGCGTCCTGCCGGTCCCGCACACCCCGCCCGTCCTCCCCGTCCGGGCCGTCCCTCGGGTCCGCGCCGGGCACTGCGCATCGCCGTGGGCTCGCTCGCCGCCGCGGCGGCCTTCGGCCTGGTCGCCGGGCTCGGCTGGATGGTGACGCACAACTCGGGAGCGGCCGAGTCCGCGAGCGGAGCCAGCGCCGCCGACGCGAAGAGCCAGGGCAGCTCCCCGGCCGAGGGCGCCGTCGGGGGCGGGCGGCCGTCCGACCCGGCGGTGGCCCTCGCCTGCTACCGGCTGGTCGCCGAGGGCACGGTGGCCGCGGTGGATCCGGGGGCGCAGCCCTCCGGGACCCGGATCGTGCTGACCGTGACCCGTTCCTACAAGCCGGCCCACGGCCCGGCCGAGGTCACCGTCCTCCTCGACGACGGCGCCGACCCGGCTCCGCGCAAGGGACAGCACGTGCTCGTCGGGGTCGACCAGGGGCAGCGGACCGCGAGCCTGTGGGCCGTGGGCGACAGCCGCGTGGCCGCCGAGCGCGCCTGGATCGTCGAGGCCCTGCCCGGGTCCCGGGAGACGGCCTGCCCCTCCGGCGACGGGTCCTGAACCGGCGGAGGCGACGCGTCCCGAGCCGGAGAGGGCACGGACGCACCGAACGTTTTGCGGTGCCCCCGCGTCTCAGGACCGGTCCGGCGCACAGGCAGGTGCACCGGGACACCGGACGGCGAAGGGGACACCATGACGTTACGGCGAGAGAACGAGTCCACGGAGCAGGGCCCCGTGCGCCGGCGCCGGCGGCTGCCGGTCGCCCTGGCGGCGGTGCTGGCGCTCGGCGGAGTCGCGGGCGCGGTGTACGCGTTGTCCGAGCGGGGGCACGCGGACGCCGACGCCGGCGAAGCGGGCAGCCTGAGCGGCGAGGGGCTGGTGGCCTGCGCCTCGGCGGTCGCCGAGGGCCGGGTGGCCGAGGCGGGGCCCGCCGGGTCCGGGTCGGGGTCCGGCTTCCGGGTGGTCCTGAACGTGGACCGCGCCTACAAGCCGGCCGGCTCGGGCACCCGCCGGCTGGTCTTCGTCACGCCGGAGCCGGACGCCGAGCGGTACTACCGGGTGGGCGCCCGGATGCTGGTGCTGGTGCCTTCCCGGGAGGGCGAGGCGCCGTCCGCCTACCGCCACGGAGACGCCCCGCCGGAGGGGGCGGGCGACGCTCTGGAATGGGCGCGTACCTGGGTGGAAAAGGCGATCCCGCAGTCCGGGCGGTTGAAATGCGCTGCGAACGACGCCGTCGGTTAAAGTATTCTGCACATTCGGATACGATTATTCCGCTTGGCCGGATACTTACCTTCCCTTGACTTGATAATTACTTTCGTGGCATGATCTGCCTCGGTCATGATCCCTGCGTCGGTAAAAGTTCAGCCAACTCGGGGGTCTGGTGAAAACTGTCCGAAGAAAAACCGCCGCCGTCTGCGTCTCGGCCGCGGTGCTGTCCCTTTCCTTTACGGCCGCCACGCCGGCTTCCGCGCATTTCCTGGGGAACGACTCGGTCGACGGCCGGGAAATACGGTGGGAGGACGAGACCCGGTACGACGACGCGCGGAAGCACGCCATCAACGCCTGGGACAACAGCTCGCTCAACCGGATCAACATCGCGCCGGACGCCTGGAACACCGTCGCCGACCTGGAGTGGCGCGACTCCAACCGCTCCGACGTCACCTGGGACGGGCTGTGGAAGGGCCGCACCGGAGCGGACGCCATCTATCTGAACGTCCACTACCTCAAGAACTACGGGACGACGAAACGCCGCGGCGTGGCCACCCACGAGCTGGGCCACGCCCTCGGCCTCGGGCACAGCTACCGCGGCCAGATCATGGTCAACAACACGCCCGACCGCGGCTCGCTCACCACGCCGCAGTCGCACGACAAGGCCGACTACCACGCGCTCTGGGGGTAAGCAGAATGGTATTCAACGGTTCCGCGTCCCGATTGCGAAAGAGCGCGGTCCTCGCGTCGGTCGGCCTTGCGGTGGCCACGGTGGCCGCCTGGGGCGGATTCCAGGCGTCTGCCGACGACCGGCCCGAATTCAGTGTGCAGTACGCGCATGCCAGCACCGTCGGGGATTTCAGCGAGGACGAAAAGCTCGTCGGTTTCGCCGATTTCGTCTTCCACGGCACGGTGGTCACCAAAAAGGGAACCACCGAAATCGACGGCATGCCGGAGACCCAGTGGGCCGTCAAGGTGAACGAGGTCTACGAGGGCACCTTGCAGGCCGGTTCCACCACCGTGGTGAACCAGACCGGCGGCTACGACGCCGACACCAACAGCCTCACGCTGATGGAGGGCGACCTGCCGCTGGAGATCGGCGAGAGCTATGTCTTCTCCACCCACAGCATGAGCGACCGCGCCTGGTTCACGATGGTGCCGGTCTACGGCGCGCAGCCCGTCGGCAGCACGACGCAGCCGTTCCCGACCGCGGAGGACATGGACGGCGACGGACAGTCGACGGTCGCCGACCACTGGAAGCAGATGGTGCGGGACCAGGTCGCGCCCGACGTCGGCGTCGGCGAGGGCCCGGAGCCGACGGACGAGCCCACCGAGCAGCCGTCCGACGTGCCCACCGGCGACCCGGAGCCCACGGACCCGGCCGAGTGACCCCCGGTCACTGATCCCGGGCCCGGCACACGAAAAGGGGCGGGTGTCCTCCAGGACACCCGCCCCTCCCGTGTGCGTCACCCCGTTACGGCGTGACCTTCCCGATCTTCACGCTGCCGGTGCCCGCAACGGTGCCGCGGGCGTTCACCAGCTGGATCCGGCCGAAGAACTCCCGGCCGGCGGGGGCCTCGGCGGCCGCCGTGACCTGACCGGTCACCGTGGCCGAGTCGCCCGTGCCGAGTTCGACCGGGGCCGCGCCGTCGACCGTGACGCTGCCGAGCGCGGCGGAGAAGAACACGTCCCGGTAGTCGTAGTCGGTGGCACCGGAGGGAACCGCGTACCCGACGACCTCGATGGTGTACGTGCCGGCGGCCGGGGACGGGACGGAGACCGCCTCCTCCGAGTCGCCGTCGGCGGACTTGCCGACCTCCTTGCCCGAGGCGTCGTACACCGCCAGGTCGAGGTCGGCCGCCGTGTCCGAGACGCCCCCGATGGCGACGTCGAGTGACGTGGCGCCGGCCGGCACGTCCACCGTGGTGGTCTGCGTCTCGCCCTCCCTGATCGAGGGGCGGGCCGTCTTCGAGGAGCCGAGCGGGCCGCCGACCAGCTTGCCGTCGAGGGCGGCGAACGCGTTGGTCACCTTCCAGGAGGCGGTGACCGGGGTGCCGGCCTTCGCCTCGGGCACGGTCACGGTCTCCGGGTCGAAGGCCGCGCCGAGCACGGTGACGTCCACCTTGTACGGGTTGTCGAGCAGCGGCGAGGTGCGGCGCGCCTCGACCTCGATCTCCCAGACCCCGGCCTGCGGGTCGGCGTACGAACGCACGTCGGGCCTGCAGCCGTTGCCGTCCAGGTAGTTGTTGTAGCAGTACGGGGTACCGGTGTTGTCGACCGCGACGCCGTACGGGTGAATGGAGACGAACCGCGTCTGGCTCTTGGCGGCGAGCCCGCTCATCGCGACCTCAAGGGACTCGGCGCCCGCGGGGACGGTCACGAAGTACGACGTGGAGCTGTTGCGCTGCACCGAGCCCGACGCGGAGTAGGTGTAGTGGACCGGGTCCGACACCACGACCGTGGTCAGGATCTGCTTGTCGACGCCCTCGGTGCGCGGGTCGTCGACCTCCAGGATCGCGGACTTGATGCCCGAACTCCTCGGCTTCGCCTGCACCTTGACCGTCACCGGCCGGTTCAGCGGCAGCGTCACCTCGTCGGAGCCGAGGAGCTTGAAGGTGTGCCCGGCGTTGTTCTCGAAGCGCAGCTCGTGCCGGATCGCCTTGTCGGCGCCGGAGGTGCGGGTGATGGTGACGTCGTACGTCTTCTTCTGCCGGACCTTGAGGCCGCCCTCGCGGTCGTACAGCCCGGTGCCGTAGCCCGGGGTCTTCAGCGCGGAGTCGAGCGCGGTGTCGACGGGCGCCTTCACGGTGTAGTCGTGCGCGGTGGCGTGGTCGCGGACGGACTCCCACGCGTCGACGATGTCGATCCGGCCCGCGCCCTCCTCGTACGCCTGGACGCCCTTGATGTGGTGGGCCGTCGAGGTCAGCGCGGTGCGCAGGTCGGCGGGGGAGAGGGCGATGCCCTTCTCCTTGGCGGCGCTCAGCAGCAGCGCGCTCGCGCCCGCCGCCTGCGGGGAGGCCATCGAGGTGCCCTGGAGCATCGAGTAGCCGGCCGGGAGGGAGTAGCCCGCCTCGGCGACCGGGGAGCCCGGCAGCCAGGTCTGGGTGCTGTTGATCGCGGCGCCCGGCGCGACCAGGGTCGGCGTGAAGCCGCCGTCCTCACGCGGGCCGCGCGAGGAGAAGGGGAGCAGCTGGTACTTGGTGGTCACCTGGGAGCCGTAGTTGGCCGCCCAGGTCTCCCTGGAGACGGCCGCGCCGACCGAGATCACCTTGTCGGCGAGACCGGGGTCGCCGATGGTGTTCGCGCCCGGGCCGGAGTTGCCGGCCGAGATCACGAGCTGCACGCCGTAGGTGTCGATGAGCCGCGTGTACAGCTCGGCGCGGGCGTTGTTGCCGTCGTTCAGCGCCGGCAGGCCGCCGATCGACATGTTGACGATGTCGACGCCCCGGTTGGCGACCAGGTCGATCATGCCCTCGGTGAGGGCGACGTTGGTGCAGCCGCCGGTCCAGGTGCAGGCCCGGGACGAGACGATCTTCGCGCCCGGGGCCGCGCCGTTCATCTTCCCGCCGAACAGGCCGTTGGCGGCGGTGATGCCGGCGACGTGGGTGCCGTGCTCGGACTCGATGACGCCGATGTTGACGTAGTCGGCCTTCGCGCCGGACGCGTTGTAGACGACGTCCTTGCGGATCTCGACCACGAACGGGATGCGCTCGACGACGTCCGTGGCCGGGTCGTCCGTGCCGAAGTAGCCGACCTGGTAGCCGTCCTTGTACGGCTTCATCGGCACGTCGTCGGTGAAGTCCAGGTTGTCGTCGCTGTCGACGCGCACGGTGCCGGAGGCCGGGTCGTACAGCACACCCCAGGCGTCGGTCGTGTCGCCGTCGCGGTTCAGGTCGCCCTTCATGTCGCCGCCGGCGGTGGCCGACTCGTACATGTAGTTGAACCTGTACGAACCCGCGGGCGCCTTGAACGTCTCGGTGCCCTGGGTCGCCGTGGTGACGGAGAACGCCGGGCCGGCGGCCGGGGTGGTCATCCGCCGCCAGGTGCCGTCACCGTCGTTGACCGGGTCGGTCGAGGTCACCCAGTCGACGATCTTCCGCTCGCCGGTGGTGGTCTTCTGCAGCGCCGGGTGGCCGAGGTCCACGCCGGAGTCCAGGATGCCGATGGTGATGCCCCGGCCGTCCGCCTTCGGGTGCTCCTTGACGAAGTCGACGGCGCCCGTCTCGAAGGAGGGGTTGTAGGGGTTCGCGGCCGGGGTGTTCTTGTCCGGCCCCGAGTAAGCGGTCCTGGCCGCCTTGGCGTCGGAGCTGTTCCCGCTCACCGTCGGGTCGTCGAGCTGGATCTCCTGGCGCAGGTCGATCGCGTGCACCGAGGACAGCTTCGCGGCGGCGGCGATCGCCGCGTCCGCCCGCCCGGTGGGGACGGTCGCCCGGACGTAACCGAGCTTGTCGTACGTACGGCCCACCAGGCCGCCCTCGACCCCGTCCAGCTCCCCGGCGACCTGCTCGGTCTGCCCCGGCGCGGTCGCGATCATCATCGTGACGTTCTTGGCGTTGTCGGCCTTGGCCTCGGCGAGCAGTGCGGCGTCGTCCGAACCGAGCTTGTCGTGGGCCGACTTGACGCCCGGGTCGGCGGTGCCGGCGGACGTTGCGGAGGCGGGGGCCGCGGCGGCCAGGGGTATCGGCGCGGCGGCGGCGAGCACGGCCGCGACACCGAGGGCGAGGGCTGTGCGGCCCAGGCGTCTGTGGCCCGGTATCGGGTCGTGCTGGGGGGTGAGGGTCATCTGCATCCCTTGTAGGTAAAGGAACGAGCATGGAGTGGCCGCGACTTGGTCAAGTAGCGGCGCATGGGCGCACAGCTTTACCCAAGGGAACGCTCTTTTGGGAACGTTGACCGAATCGATATGAACGTATGGGGAAAACCCCCTATCTGTGTCCTTGCTGTGAGAGGAAATCCCGTTGGCCGCGGGCCGCCGCACGCCCTAACGTGCCCACGTGCGCGAGAAGCTCAGGGTGGCGGCCTACGCCGTGTGTGTCCGTGACGGCCAGGTCCTGCTCGCCCGGTCACCGGCCGACGACGGCACACCCGAGTGGGTCCTGCCCGGCGGCGGCATGGAGCACGGCGAGGACCCCTACGACACCGTCCGCCGCGAACTCATGGAGGAGACCGGCTACCGCATCGAGGTGACCGGCCTGCTCGGCATCGACTCGAACCGCGTCCGCTTCCCCCGCGCGGGTCTGCGGCGCCCCGCCACCGACCACCACGGCGTGCGGATCATCTACACCGCCGAGATCGTCGGCGGCGAACTCAGGAACGAGGTCGACGGCTCGACCGACATGGCCGCCTGGCAGGACCTGGACGCCGTACCGGCCCTGCGGCACATCCCGCTGATCGACGTCGCCCTGCGGCTGTGGCGGGAGCGGCCGGCCGCCGGCCGGTTTGCAGAAGAGCAGGCGTAAGCGCCGGAGACCCTCCCCTACCCCGGCAGATGAACGCGGAGTAGCCGGGCCCGGGCCGCCCGCAATCCGCTCCATGACCGGTCCCCACCTCGCCTGATCCACGTACGGTGATCGGCGCTGCGCGTTGCCGCCGTGTTCACGCGCAGGTCACCCCCGGTGCCAACGATCCACAGTGAGCGGGAAGTTCGCGGAAGCGATCGCCCGTGACCACTGCCGACGCGTTCGTACTCGGGGAGATCGCGCCATGTCGCGCATACGCTCTGTCGCCACCTCCGCGGCCCACAAGGGCCGCGAGGCACTGGAGATCAACCGCCGTACCGTGCTCGCCGCCGCCGGAGCCGTCTCGCTCTCCGCGGGCGTCGGCTACGCACTGCGTCCCACCGCCGGCGAGGCCGCGCCCGCCGCGGTCGAGGAGCAGCCGGTCGCCGAGGGCCGCAAGGCCGCCGCGGCCGCCCTCGCCCCGTACACCAAGGGCACCACCCTCGCCTCCGTCGCCGCGCCCCGCAACAGCTCCGGCTACCGGCGGCTCGGCGACGGCGCCGGCTGGTCGCGGGTGCTGCGCTCCGACCTGGCCGCCGCCAAGTCCGGCCGGGAGCACCGCCGCACCGCCCTCGCCGCGTTCGTGCAGTTCACCGACCTGCACCTGATGGACGTCCAGCACCCGCTGCGCCTGGAGTACGTGCGCGTCCACGACCGGCACGCCTGGCGCCCGCACGAGGCGCTCACCGTGCCCGGCGCGGTCTCGCTCGTCGAGCGGGTCAACGCGCTGCGCGGCGCCCCGGTCACCGGCTCGCCGCTGCACTTCGTGATGACGACCGGCGACAACACCGACAACAACGCCCACTCCGAACTGGAGTGGTTCATGAAGGTGATGAGCGGCGGCCGGATCACCCCCAACACCGGCGACCCCAAGCACTACGAGGGCGTCCAGAACAGCGGGATGAAGCTGTACTGGCAGGCCTCCTCGACCGTCCGCGACCAGGACAAGGCGCTCGGCTTCCCGCACCTCGCGGGCTACCTCGCCGCCGCGATCCGCGAGGTGAGGAGCCCCGGCCTCAACCTGCCCTGGTACTCCACGGTCGGCAACCACGACGCCCTGCCGCTCGGCTGCTACGGCTCGCACGCCGACCCCTACCTGGTCCAGGCCGCGGTCGCCGGCAAGAAGCTGATGTCGGTCAGCGACGCCGACGCCAAGAAGCTCCAGGACGCCATCCACAACGCCCAGGACCCCAAGGGCAGCGGCTACCGCGACTTCCTCAAGGCCCACGCCCGGTCCATGCGCTCGGTCACCGCCGACGAGAAGCGCGCCCCCTACACCGCCGCGGACTACCTCAAGGCGCACCTGGACCCGGCCTACCAGGGCGTCGGCCCGGTCGGCCACGGCTACTCCAGCGCCAACGTGGCCGCGGGCACCCAGTACTACGCCTTCCGCATCTCGGACGACGTCATCGGCATCAGCCTGGACACGACGGACGCGGGCGGCCACTACGACGGGTCGGTCGGGACGGCCCAGCTGACCTGGCTGGAGAAGACCCTGAAGGAGAACAAGGACTCCTACGCGGTCGTCTTCAGCCACCACACCAGCCAGTCCATGACCAACACCCGCCCCGACCCGGCCCACCCGAGCGACGGCCGCCACACCGGCGCCGAGGTGGTCACCCTGCTCAACCGCCACGCCAACGTGCTGGCCTGGGTGAACGGCCACATCCACCGCAACCTCATCACCCCGCACAAGGCGTCGAACGGCAACACCTTCTGGGAGATCACCACCGCCTCGCACGTCGACTACCCGCACCTCGCGAGGATCGTCGAGCTGGTGGACAACAAGGACGGCACGATCTCGCTCTTCACCACCCTGATCGAGTCCGCCGCACCGCACCGCACCGACTTCTCCGACCTCTCCCAGACCGGCCTCGCCGCCCTCTACCGCGAACTGGCCTTCAACGCCCCCGGCGCGAGCAAGGCCCTCGCCGGCAACACGACGGACCGGAACACGGAGCTGGTCCTGAAGAAGGCCTGAGACGTCCTCGGCGGCGATGTCGAGAACCCGTGGCCGGCTCCGTCCCAGGGGCGAAGGCGGCCACAATGGGTGGCACCGGCACCGAGGAGAACCACCATGGCGAAGTACCTGCTGCTGAAGCACTACCGCGGCGCCCCGGCCCCGGTCAACGACGTGCCCATGGACCGGTGGACACCCGAGGAGATCTCGGCCCACATCCGGTACATGAACGACTTCGCGGCCAGGCTGGAGAAGACCGGCGAGTTCGTCGACGGCCAGGCCCTCGCCCCCGACGGGATGTGGGTCCGCTACGACGGCGAGGGGCGCCCGCCGGTCACCGACGGCCCGTTCGCCGAGACCAAGGACGTCATCGCCGGCTGGATGGTGATCGACGTCGACAGCCAGGAGCGCGCCGTGGAGCTGGCCGGTGAACTGTCGGCCGCTCCCGGCGCGGGCGGGAGGCCGATCCACGAGTGGCTGGAGGTGCGCCCGTTCCTGGCCGCGCCGCCCAACGCCGAGGACTCGTGCCACTGATGGACGAGGCCCTGCTCAGGAGCCTCACCCCGAGCGTGCTCACCGTCCTCGTCCGCCGCGGAGCCGACTTCGCGGCGGCCGAGGACGCCGTGCAGGAGGCCCTGGTCGAGGCGGTCCGGGTCTGGCCCGCCGACCCGCCGCGGGACCCGAAGGGCTGGCTGGTCACCGTGGCCTGGCGGCGGTTCCTCGACGCCACCCGCGCGGACACCGCCCGCCGCCGGCGCGAGGACCGCGTGGACGACGAGCCGCCGCCCGGCCCGGTCCCCGCCGGCGACGACACCCTCCAGCTCTACTTCCTCTGCGCCCACCCCTCCCTGACCCCCTCCGCCGCGGTCGCGCTCACCCTGCGCGCCGTCGGCGGCCTCACCACCCGCCAGATCGCCCACGCCTACCTCGTCCCCGAGGCGACCATGGCGCAGCGCATCAGCCGCGCCAAGCGCACGGTCTCCGGCGTCCGCCTCGACCGGCCCGGCGACGTCGCCACCGTGCTGCGCGTCCTCTACCTGGTCTTCAACGAGGGCTACTCCGGTGACGTCGACCTCGCCGCCGAGGCCGTCCGGCTCACCCGGCAGCTCGCGGCCGGCATCGACCACCCCGAGGCGGCCGGGCTGCTCGCCCTGATGCTGCTCCACCACGCCCGGCGGGCCGCCCGCACCGCGCCCGACGGCAGCCTGGTGCCCCTGGCCGAGCAGGACCGGAGCCGGTGGGACACCCGCCTGATCGCCGAGGGCGTCGGGATCCTCCAGGGGGCCCTCGCCCGCGACCGCCTCGGCGAGTTCCAGGCCCAGGCCGCCATCGCCGCCCTGCACGCGGACGCGCCCACCGCCGCGGAGACCGACTGGGTGCAGATCGTCGAGTGGTACGACGAACTCGCGCGCCTGACCGGCAGCCCCGTCGTCCGGCTCAACCGCGCGGTCGCCGTCGGCGAGGCCGACGGACCCCGGGCCGGGCTCGCCGCACTCGCCGAGCTGGACGCCGCCCTGCCCCGGTACACCGCGGTCGCCGCCTACCTGCACGAACGCGACGGCGACCGTGCGACCGCGGCCCGCCTGTACGCCGAGGCCGCCCACCAGGCCCCGAACCTCGCCGAGCGCGACCATCTGACCCGCCGGGCCGCCCGTCTCAACGCACGTCTCCACGCCGACCGCGACAAGTGACATCGTCGCGCGTCCGGGTGGCTCGCTTGCCGTTTTTTTGCCGTCGGCCACGCTCGTCCGGAGGGTGCGCGGGCGCCGAGCACGCTTGTAAAAGCGCAGGTCAGGAGGGTGGCGGCGAGGGAAGCGGAATGATGTTGGCGGGAGCGGGTCCGGTGCATGTCACGTAAACGCAGCCGACTTCGACACGAGACACTCCGTTCATCCGAATGAAACGTCCGTACCGCCTCATATCGGCTAACCCGCGGATCCCGGGGATGGCTCGATCTGGTGCAAGGCTGGTGGTCGTGTGAGCGCTCGGCTCGGACTTCGTGTGCTCTCGGTCTACGAGGGTTTTTTCTCCGGGGGAGCCCGGATCGTGCACAGTGATGTGCTGCTGGGCCTGGTAGAGGGCGGACAGCAGTGGCATCGGGTGCTGAGTCTGCACGGTGAGGTCCACCGAGAAGCCACCACGCAGCGCATGGAGGACGACGCGTGTTACCGGGCGCTTACGGCCGGTGGCATCGAGGTCACCTCCCTCGGCCGCAGCGCCGGACTCGTGGACGGCACCGTGGCGGCGTCGGTTTTCAGCGGCCCCGAGCTGGCCGATACGGCGCGCGCGATGGCCGGCGCCGACGTCATCCTGTCGCTGAAGGAGCAGCCGCTCGCGCTGCTCAACCAGGCCGGGCTGCCCCGCCGTCCGGTTGTCGTCTGCCTGCACCGGTCCGACCCGGAGAACCAGGGCCGGGCGCTGGACGAACTCAAGGCCGCCATCGAGGACGGCACGGTCGTCGCGTGCGTGTGCTGCGCCGAGTCCACCCGGGACGCGTACGAGGCCGCCGGGGTCCCCGGCGAGCTGCTGCACGTCATCCCGAACGGCGTCGACCTGCTCCGCTTCCGCCCGGACGCGGCGCTGCGGCTCGCCTTCCGCGAGTCCCTCGGCATCCCCGCCACCACCCCGGACGCCCCCGGCGCCCCGGTCGTCGTGTTCGCCGCCCGGTACGCCGGCATGAAGAACGTGCCGCTCTTCCTGCGGGCGGCGCGGGCCTGGCTGGCCCGCGAGGGCGGCGGTCACGTCGTCATGTGCGGGGCCGGGATGACCGACGACAACCCGGCCCTGTGGGCCGACATCGAGGTCGCCTTCGGCGCCGACCGGGCCGCCCTCGGCGACCGGCTGCACCTGCTCGGCGTACGGCACGACATGGAGACCGTCTACGCCGGCTCCGACGTCGTCGCCCTCACCTCCGCCTCCGGCGAGGCGGCACCGCTCTGCCTCATCGAGGGCATGATGTGCGGCGCCGTCCCGGTCACGACGGACGTCGGCGACAGCGCCTCGATCGTCGAGGGACACGGACTGGTGACGCCCTTCGACCCCGACGCGATCGCGTTCGCGTGGTCGGCGGCGGTGGCCGAGCGCGACGCGTTCGCACCCGCGCTGCTGGCCAGCCGCGAGCGGTTCAGCCGGACGCGGATGATCGCCGCGTACGCGGACCTGCTCGGCCGTGTCGTCGACGACGTGCGCGACGAACTGCGTCCGGGCGTGAGCGGGCAGTAGGAGCGCGGGGCCCGGCGGGCCGTCCTACCCGGCCGGGGTCCCGGCCGGGGGGAGACCGCCGCTTCCGCCGACCGGGGGAAGCAGCCTGCGGGGTGTCATGTGGGCGGCCAGCCACTCCAGGTTCCGCCACAGGCGGGGCTCGGAGTGCTCGTGCCGCTGCGCCTCGGCCCAGGGCCGGTAGTTGTCCCAGACGGAGATGATGAGGCCGCCCCATGCCTCGTCGATCAGCTGCCGGTCGAAGGCGTCCAGCCGGGTGCCCGCGCCCAGGAGGTTGAAGGTGGTGAGGTAGGAGGTGACGAGCTTCGTCGCCTGCTCGTCGCCCGACAGCGAGCGGCTGATCAGCGCCGCGATGGCCGCCTGGTCGCGCTCCTGGGGTATGCCCTCGTCGAACAGCGACTTCCGCTGGTTCATGTTGTCCGCGAGGAACTCCATGGTCGCCTGCTTGCGGCGCCTTTCGTGATCTCGCTCCGTGCTGCGGGCCAGCATCAGCAGCTGCCACGCCAGGCCGACGAAGCCGACGACGCCCACGCCGAGCGAGCCGAACGCGGCTACCAGGGACCACCGCTCAAACACCGTCACGGGCGGGAAGTCTACGGAGAACGCCCGGTGCGCAGGGGCGTTCCCGGCATCTTCGGGAAGCACGGGGAGGGGCCGCCGGTCCCCCTCCGACCGGCGGCCCCTCCTCCCTGCTCCCCCTCTTCCTGCACCCCCTCCTCCTGCTCCCCCTGCTCCCCCCTCCCGGGTCAGCGCGGCAGCACCACCACGTACGCGGCCGGATCGCGGTCGTCCGCCGCCATCAGGGCCGTGCGGACCACCGCCGCCTGCTGCTCCATCGCGTCGCGCAGCTTCCTCGGGGTGAGGTGGACGACCGTGATGCCGAGCCGCTCCAGGTGCTCCCGCTTGCGGGTGTACTCGGACCACAGGGCGTCCTCGTCCTGCCGGTCGCCCTGGCGCGGTGCCCGCGTGTCCAGTTCGACCGCGACCCCCTGCTCCGGCCAGTAGGCGTCGAGGCCGCCCAGGTGGGGGCCGCCCGGCAGCCTCAGGTCGACGTTCCAGACCGGGTCGGGGAGGCCGTACTCGCGGACCATCCGGTAGAGGCGGTCCTCCGCGATGGCCCGGCCCTCGGCGACCAGGGAGTCGACGGCGTCCACCACATGGGGGCGGGAGAGCAGCTTCGCCTGGTTCAGTTCCCGTACCACCGCGGCCGGTTCGCAGTGGCCGCCGCGTACCGCCTCGGTCAGCAGCCGCCGTACCGCCTCCGCGTCGGTCAGGTCCGCCACCGCGTCCGCGAGGGCGCGCGGGACCGGGGCGACCGGGAGGCCCGTCACCTGCTCGGGGGTGGGCAGGGCCGGGGTGCGGAGCACGCGGACGTAGGAGGTGGAGCGCAGCCGGCGCAGGCGCGGGACCAGGACGTCCACGTGGTCCAGGGCGAGCAGCGGCGGGGTCGCGGAGAAGCCGTGCAGGGTCAGCGCGGCCAGGCCCGTGATCATCACGTCCGTGTAGACCGGGCGGTGCGGGGAGTCCGGGGTCGGCTGCGCCGGGACGCCCGGGGCCGGCTCGCGCGCCGTGAACAGGAGGGCGCCGTGCAGGCGTTCCTCGCTGGTCGGCGGGCCGGGGTGGAGCAGGACCACGCCCGGCAGCAGCTGCTGCCAGGGGCCGCCCGGCCGGCACTGCTCGGCGATCTCGGTGGCCGCGACGCCGTGCGAGCGGAGCTGGGCCGTCGTCAGCACCCGGCGGTGGACGTCGGACAGGTGGCGCAGGGGGCGGGGGGAGAGCGGGGTGTTGTGGGTCATGGCCTCGGGATTCCCGGGGCCGGCCGGGTCCTTAACCGGTGTTACGTGTTCGTCGATAAATACGGACAAGGCGGGACTAAAGGACGGGTGTTCGGGTGCCGAGTAGGGGCCCGTAACCCCTGGTCCGGACGGGTGCGGACCAGGGGTTACGGCCATGATGGAATGAATTGCGTAACGGTCACCCGGAGGGTGACCGTTGGCCAAAGGTCAGCTCGCGGAGACCTCGGCGGCCCGCGCGTCGCACTCCTGTCCGCGCAGCGCCCGTGCCAGGTCGTCCCGGGCCTCCAGGACCAGCCGGCGCAGCGCCGGAGGCGCGTCGGCGTGCGCCGTCAGCCACGCGTCCGTCGCCTCCAGGGTCTCCGGACGGTCCTGGAACGAGGGATACAGGCCCCGCACCACGTCCATGCCGATCTGGATCGAGCGGTCCTCCCAGATCCCGGCGATGACCGCGAAGTACTTCTCGGCGTAGGGAGCCAGCAGCTCCCGCTGCGAGGGCTGGGCGAAGCCCGCGATCGTCGCCTCCACCAGCGCGTTGGACAGCGCCTGCGACTCCACGACCTGCGCCCACGCCTGCGCCTTCACCGCCGCCGACGGCCGGGCGGCCAGACAGCGCACCTGGTGGCGCTTGCCGGACGCCGTGTCGTCCCGGGCCAGTTCGGCCGCGAGGACGGACTCGTCGGCGGCGCCGTGCGCGGCGAGGGGTTCCAGGAACGCCCAGCGCAGCTCCTGGTCGACGTCCAGGCCGTCGATCACCGCCGCCCCCGACAGGAGGTCCTGGAGCAGCCGGAGACCGGTCTCCTCGGTCGCCGTCGACGCGAAGAACCGGGCCCAGGCCAGCTGGTGCTCGCTGCCCGGCGCCGCCTGCCGCAGCTCCCGCAGGGCGCCCTCGGCGAGCAGCCGCCCGGCCGCCTCCCGCGCCTGCGGCGCCACGTAGTGCACCAGCGCCGACTCCGCCCACGCCTGGAGCATCTGGAGCACGCCGATGTCCGACTCGCGGCTCGCGAACCGCAGCACCAGGCCGACGAAGTCCCGGGCGGGCAGCAGCGCGTCCCGGGTCAGGTTCCACAGCGCCGACCAGCACAGCGCCCGGGCCAGCGGGTCGGTGAGCGAGCCGAGGTGCCCGCGCAGGGTCGCCAGCGACGTCTCGTCGAAGCGGATCTTGCAGTAGGTGAGGTCGTCGTCGTTGACCAGGACCAGTTCCGGGGCCTCGGCGCCGGCCAGCTCGGTGATCACCGTGCGGGGGCCGTCGACGTCCGCCTCGGCCCGCGCGTACCGGACCAGATCGCCGCCCTCCAGCCGGTACAGGCCGATCGCCACCCGGTGCGGGCGCAGCTCCGGATGCGAAGCGGCGGCCTCCTGCAGCACGGCCAGCTCGGCCACCCTGCCGTCCCCGTCCAGCAGCACCTGCGGGGTCAGCGAGTTCACCCCCGCCGTCTGCAGCCACTTCCCGGCCCAGGCGCCCATGTCCCGGCCGCTGGTCTCCGCCAGCACCGACAGCAGGTCGCCGAGGCGCGTGTTGCCGTACGCGTTGCGCTTGAAGTAGCGGCGGGCGCCCTCCAGGAACGCGTCCTGGCCGACGTACGCCACCAGCTGCTTGAGGACCGAGGCGCCCTTGGCGTAGGTGATGCCGTCGAAGTTGAGCTTGGCGTCCTGCAGGTCGCGGATGTCGGCCGTCACCGGGTGCGTGGAGGGCAGCTGGTCGGCGCGGTACGCCCAGGCCTTGCGGCGGTTGGCGAAGGTGGTCCAGGCGTTCTCGAAACGGGTCGCGCCGACGTTCGCGAACGTGCCCATGAAGTCCGCGAAGGACTCCTTCAGCCACAGGTCGTCCCACCACACCATGGTGACCAGGTCGCCGAACCACATGTGGGCCATCTCGTGCAGGATCACGTTGGCCCGCGCCTCGTACGACGCCTGCGTCACCTTGCCCCGGAAGATGTACTCCTCCCGGAAGGTCACCAGGCCCGGGTTCTCCATCGCGCCGAGGTTGTACTCGGGCACGAACGCCTGGTCGTACTTCCCGAACGGGTACGGGTAGTCGAAGTGCTCGTGGAAGAAGTCCAGCCCCTGCCTGGTGATCAGGAAGACGTCGTCCGCGTCGAAGTACGGGGCGAGGCCCTTGCGGCACATCGCGCCGAGCGGGATCTCCAGCGTCGAACCGTCCGGCAGGGTGCGGGAGTACGAGTCCGTCACGTAGTGGTAGGGGCCCGCCACCACGCACGTGATGTACGTCGAGATCGGCTTCGTCTCCGCGAACCGCCACACCCCGTCGGCCAGTTCACCCGCCCCGTTGCTCCACACCGTCCACTCCTCGGGCGCCCGCACCTCGAAGCGGAACGGCGCCTTGAGGTCCGGCTGCTCGAAGTTGGCGAAGACCCGGCGGGAGTCGGCCGGCTCGTACTGCGTGTAGAGGTAGACCTCGCCGTCCTCGGGGTCGACGAAGCGGTGCAGGCCCTCACCGGTGCGGGAGTAGGCGCACCGGGCGTCCACCACCAGCTCGTTCTCCGCGGCCAGGTCCTCCAGGACGATCCGGGTGCCGTCGAAGACCTCCCCGGGGTCGAGGTCCTTGCCGTTGAGGGTCACGGCGGTCACGCCGGGCGCGATCAGGTCGGCGAAGCTCGACGCGCCCGGCTCGTTGCAGCGGAAGCGGATCGTGGTCACCGAGCGGAAGGTACGCGGCTCTGCCTGGCCCTCCCCGACGGCGGACCGGACGTCCAGCGACACGTCGTACCCGTCGACCGACAGCAGGGCGGCCCGCTCCCGGGCCTCGTCGCGGGACAGATTCTCACCGGGCACGGGCGGTACTCCTTCGCGTCGACACGCATCGTCGTCGGTAGTCGGGACAGCACCGATCCTCCCACGTGCCCCTGACGGCGGGCGCCCGGGAATGGGGTGGCCGGTGATGGTGTTGCCGCTGGAAAAGGCCCGTATTCCGAGGAGAGCCATGTCCGAGACCGTGACCAGCTCAGGCAAGACCCCCGTCGACTTCTGGTTCGACCCGCTGTGCCCCTGGGCCTGGATGACCTCCCGGTGGGTCCTGGAGGTCGAGAAGGTCCGCGACATCGAGGTGCGCTGGCACATCATGAGCCTCGCGGTCCTCAACGAGCCCAAGCTCGACGAGCTGCCCGAGGAGTACCGCGAGCTGCTGGAGACCAAGGCGTGGAAGCCGATCCGCGTGGTCACCGCGGCCTGGCAGAAGCACGGCTCCGACATCCTCGGCCCGCTGTACACCGCGCTCGGCACCCGTATCCACAACAACGGCGAGGGCCCGACCGTGGAGGCCGTCGCCGGCGCGCTCGCGGACGTCGGCCTGCCCGCCGACCTGATCGACTACGCCGACCAGGAGGACTTCGAGTTCGACGCCGAGCTGCGCGCCTCCCACAAGGAGGGCATCGACAAGGTCGGCCAGGACGTCGGCACCCCGGTGATCGCGGTCCCCGGCGCCGACGGCGAGCAGATCGCGTTCTTCGGCCCGGTCGTCACCCCCGCCCCCAAGGGCGAGGAGGCGGCCCGCCTGTGGGACGGCACCCTCGCGGTCGCCTCCGTCCCCGGCTTCTACGAGATCAAGCGGACCCGCACCAAGGGCCCCGACTTCAGCAACCTGTAGAGACCCCCTAGAAGCCTTCCGGCAGATTGGCCCCCACCTGCCAGTTGTCCTTGCGCTGGATACGGCGGCAGCCCGGCGCCGTGCAGCGGTGGTAGGCCTGGGGGCGGAAGCGTTCGGCCCGCTCGCCGGGGTACTTGCTCACCGCTGCCTCGGCGGCCGGGATCTCGTCGGGCTTCAGGTCCCGGAACTCCTTGAGGGGCCCCTTGCAGTTCGGGCATCGGACGTCGGCCACGTACGCCTCCTCCAGTCGGGACGAGCAGCATAGGAGGACCGGCACCCCGGCGATGAGTCCGGAATCCGTCCCATCGGGGCGGATTCCGGACATTGCGGCCCGGCCTCCTCCTCGCACGGCCCCCTGGGGCGGCGGCCGGCGGTTCCGCCGTACTTCCCTCACCCGATGTGCCCCGCGAGCCCATCTCCCGTAGCACCATGGGCACATGACGGAGATCGACACCTCGGTGCCGCATTCGGCGCGCATCTGGAACTACTGGCTCGGCGGCAAGGACAACTACCTCGTCGACCAGGAGGCCGGCGACGCCTACACCGCCGTCTTCCCCGGGATCGTGACCATCGCCCGCAGCAGCCGGGCCTTCCTCGGCCGCAGCATCCGGTACCTGGTGGCGGAGGCGGGCATCCGCCAGTTCCTCGACGTCGGCACCGGGCTGCCGACCGTCGACAACACCCACGAGGTGGCGCAGCGCCTGGCCCCCGAGTCGAGGATCGTGTACGTCGACAACGACCCGCTGGTCCTCGCGCACGCCCGCGCCCTGCTCACCTCCACCGAGGAGGGCGTCACCGCCTACGAGGACCTCAGCCTCCACGAGCCGGAGCGCATCCTGGCGGCCGCGGCCCGCACCCTGGACCTCACCCGCCCCACCGCCCTGATCCTCAGCGGCATCCTCGGCCACGTCGACGGCCACGACCGCGCCCGTGACCTGGTCCGCGCCCTGCTGTCCGGCCTGCCCGCCGGCAGCCACCTCTCCGTCAACGACGGCTCCCGCGGCACCGACCCCGCCTACGAGCAGGCCCAGGACGCCTACAACGAGACCGGCGCGGTCCCCTACTACCTGCGTCCCGTCGACCAGATCGAGGGCTACTTCGAGGGCCTGGACCTGGTCGGCCCGGGAGTGGTGTCGGTGCCCCTGTGGCGCCCCGACACGGACCCGGCCCCCCGGCCGATCGGCCAGCACGGCGGCCTCGGCCGCAAGCCCTGAGCCCTCAGCCGGCGGGGCGCCGCCGCTGCCGTGCGTACCCCACCGCCGCCAGGACGGCCGTCATCCCGCCCGTGTAGTACAGCTGCACGCGGGTGTCCGCCTCGCGGGCCATCAGGACCAGGATCGCGGCCATGCCCGCCAGCGCCAGCCAGGTCAGGTACGGGAACGCCCACATGCGCACGACCGGCTTCCCGGGGGTGCGGCGGCGCAGCAGCAGCTGGGAGACGGCGATGAGGACCCAGACGACCAGGATCACCGCGCCGATCATGTTCAGCAGCCAGGGGAAGACGTCGTCCGGGCGCCAGTAGCTGAGCACGACACAGACGAAACCGAAGACGCAGGAGGTCAGGACCGCGAGGCGCGGGACGCCCCCGGACACCCGGGCGAGCGTGCGCGGACCCTGGCCGCGCTCCACCAGGGAGTGCGCGATGCGCGAGGAGCCGTAGATGTTCGCGTTCATCGCGGAGAGCAGGGCGACCAGCACGACGACGTTCATGAGCTGACCCGCGCCGGGGATGCCCAGCCGGTCCAGGGCGGCCACGTACGGGCCCTTCCCGACCAGTTCGGCCGAGTCCCAGGGGACCAGGGTGACGATGACCGCCATCGAGCCGATGTAGAAGAGCGCGATGCGCCACATCGCGGTGCGGACCGCGCTCGCCACGCCCCGGACCGGGTCCGCGGACTCGGCCGCCGCGATGGTGACCGTCTCCAGGCCGCCGTAGGCGAAGATCGAGGCCAGGATGCCGATCACCAGGCCCTCGCTGCCGTGCGGCAGGAAGTCCGTCAGGTTCGAGGTGCCCGGCGAGCGGGTGCCGGGCAGCACGCCGGCGACCGCCAGGACGCCGAGGACCAGGAAGAGGCTGATCGCGCCGACCTTCAGCGCCGCGAACCAGAACTCGAACTCGCCGAAGTTGCGCACCGAGGCCAGGTTCGTGGCGCAGAAGACGACCATGAAGAGGGCCACCCACGCCCACTCGGGCGTGCCCGGCAGCCAGCCCGTCACGATCTTCGCGGCGCCGATGCCCTCCAGCCCCACGGCCGTGCACAGCAGCACCCAGAACGACCAGCCGGCCGTGAACCCCGCCCACGGCCCGATCGCCCGCTCCGCGTGCGTCGAGAACGAGCCCGACGACGGATGTGCGGCCGACATCTCGCCCAGCATCCGCATCACCAGCATCACGAGGAGCCCGGAGAGGGTGTACGCGACGACGACGGACGGCCCGGCGGCGGCGATGGCTGCGCCGGAGCCGACGAACAGACCCGCGCCGATGACTCCGCCCAGGGCGATCATCGACAGGTGGCGCTGCCTGAGGCCGGGGGAGAGGGCGGGCGAGGGGGCGGGAGTGCGGGTGGGGGAGACGCCGTCGTCGTGTGTCGGCGGGGTCTCGACCGGGGTGCTGCGGTGCGGCATGGGCGCGGCTCGTCCAATGCGTGAGATGGGCAAAAGAGCCCATAGTGTGGGCGGCCTCCCCGCTGTCCGGGGGAGGCCGCCCATTATCCGGACGCGCCGTTAACGTGACGTGTTCACGCGGCTACGGACGTGTAGTGCGAGGCGTCGCCCTCGATCGAGTAGCTCTCCTTGCCCTCGATGCCGACCGGGACGTCACCGGCGACGGTGACGCGGTGGAGGCGGCGCGGCAGGTCGTCGTAGTTGTCGACGGCGTAGTGCTGGGTGATGCGGTTGTCGAACAGGACGAGCTGGTTCGGGGACCAGCGGTGGCGCAGGATGTTCTCGGGGCGGGTGACGTACGCCTGGAGCAGGTCGAGGACCTTGCGGGACTCGTCCTTCGACAGGCCGACGATCCGCTGCGCGAACCCCCCGATGAACAGGCCGCGTTCACCGGTCAGCGGATGCACCCGGACCACCGGGTGGACCGTGCGGAACCTGGTCGACGTGAACTGGACGCGCTGGGCGGCCTGTTCCTCGTCGATCTCCTCGTCCGGCACGGCGTAGTCGTAGTCGTTGGTGTGCTCCGCCCACAGCGTGTCGGCCAGCGCGCGCAGCGGCTCCGGGAGCCGGCGGTAGGCGGCGGCCGAACTGGTGATCAGCGTCTCGCCGCCGTACGGCGGGACCGTGAGCGAGCGCAGGGTGCTGGCCTGCGGCGGGTTCAGGACGAACGTCACGTCGGTGTGCCAGTGGTTGGCCCGGCCGCGTTCGCTGTCGACGGGCAGCACGTTCGGGGCGCCGTCCACGGCGGGCACCGTCGGGTGGGCGGTGGTGAGGTCGCCGAAGTGCCGGGCGAAGGCCTCCTGGCCCTCGTCGTCGAGGCGGACGTCGTCGAAGACCAGGGCCTTGTGGACGTTCAGGGCCTCGCGGATCGCGGCGACCTGCTCCGCGTCGAGCGGCTTGGCGATGTCCACGCCCAGGACCTGGGCGCCGATGTTCGCGGTGACCTTGCGGATCTCGATGGACATGCGGGGGCGTCCTTTCAGACGTTCGGGCTTTCGGAAGGCCGGGCTTGCGGGCTTGCGGGCTTGCGGGCTTTCAGGCGGTGGCGAGTGCGGGAGCGACGTACTGGTTGGCGGGGCGGGGCAGGCCGTAGCGCTCCCGCAGGGTCCGGCGCGGGCCGTACTCCGTGCGCAGCAGGCCGCGGGCGCGCAGGACCGGGACGACGTGGTCGACGAAGGCCTCCAAGCCGGAGGGCAGCACGGGCGGCATGATGTTGAAGCCGTCGGCGGCGCCCTGGGTGAACCAGGTCTCGATCGCGTCGGCGACCTGCTCCGGGGTCCCGGCGAAGGTCAGATGACCGCGGCCGCCGCCGAGCCGGCCGATCAGCTGCCGCACGGTGAGCCGCTCGCGGCGGGCGAGCCCGACGACCAGCGTGTAGCGGCTCCTGGCGCCCTCGATGGCGTCCTCGGGCGGCAGGTCGGCGGGGAGCAGGGCGTCCAGCTCCAGGGAGCCGGCGGGGAGATGGAGGAGCCGCTCCAGGTTGGCCACCCCGTGCCGGTGCACGATGTGGTCCTCCAGGAGCTGCTCGTTCGCCCGCGCCTCGGCCTCGGTCGAGCCGATGACGGGCACGATGCCCGGCAGCACCTTGACGTGGTCCGGGTCCCGGCCGGCCGCGACCGTCCGTGCCTTGAGGTCGGCGTAGAACGCCCGCGCCTCCTCGACGGTCTGCTGCGCGGTGAACACGGCCTCCGCGTACCGGGCCGCGAACGCCTTGCCGTCCTCGCTGGAGCCCGCCTGCACCAGCAGCGGGTAACCCTGCGGGGAGCGGGGCACGTTGAGGGCGCCCTCGACACGGAAGTACGTGCCCCGGTGCCGGGGCGGGTGGATCTTTGCGTCGTCGCCCCAGACGCCGGACGCCTTGTCGGCGACGATCGCGTCGTCCTCCCAGCTGTCCCAGAGCTTCAGGGCCACGTCGAGGAACTCGGCGGCCCGCGTGTACCGCTCCGCGTGCGCGGGCTCCTCGTCCACGCCGAAGTTGCGGGCCGCCTCCGCCCCCGCCGTGGTGACGATGTTCCAGCCCGCCCGGCCGCCGCTGATGATGTCCAGCGAGGCGAACTTGCGGGCCAGGTTGTAGGGGGAGTTGTAGGAGGTGGAGGCGGTGGCGATCAGGCCGATGTGCTCGGTCGCGGTGGCCAGCGCGGTGAGCAGCGTGAGCGGCTCCAGGGCCCCGGCCGGCCGCTGCCCGACGCTGCCCCACAGATGCGGGCCGTCGGCGAGGAAGAGCGAGTCGAAGGTGCCGCGCTCGGCGGTCCGGGCGAGCCCGACGTAGTGCGCGAGGTCGACGTGCGCGTAGGGGTCGCTCTCCGGGAGGCGCCAGGAGGCTTCGTGGTGGCCGGTGGTCATGAGGAAGGCGTTGAGGTGGAGTGTGCGGGTCATGCGGGGTCCTTTGCATCCTTTGGCCCGTCCGGCGATTGAGGACGAGGCCGTTCAGGCCGAAGCGGGGGTCCGGGGGCGCAGCCCCCGGCGCACGGTCACGCGACGTCCTCCGTGACGCCCAGCGCCGCCAGCAGCCGGCTCCGGTACTCGCCGCGCGGGCGGTCGTGGTCGACGGTCAGGTCGAGGCCGATCCGGCCCCGTTCCAGGACGAGCACCCGGTCGGCGAGGACGATCGCCTCGTCGACGTCGTGGGTGACGAGCAGGACGGACGGGCGGTGCCGTTTCCACAGCTCGCGCAGCAGGTGGTGCATCCTGATCCGGGTCAGCGCGTCCAGCGCGCCGAACGGCTCGTCGGCGAGGAGCAGTTCGGGCTCGCGGACCAGGGACCGGGCGAGCGCGGCCCGCTGCGCCTCGCCGCCGGACAGCTCGCCCGGCCAGGCCCGCTCCCGGCCGCCGAGACCGACCTCTTCGAGGGCGGCCCGCCCCAGGTCGTGGGCGTCCCTGCCGTCCAGGCCCAGCACCACGTTGTCCAGCACCCGGCGCCAGGGCAGCAGCCGGGAGTCCTGGAAGACCACCGACACCCGTTCCGGGGCGGTGAGCTGCCCGCTGCCGGTGACCCCGTGGTCGAGTCCGGCGACCGCCCGCAGCAGGGTGGACTTGCCGGAGCCGCTGTGCCCGAGCAGGGCGGTGAACTGCCCGGCCGGCAGGTCGAGATCGACGGAGTCGAGGACCGTGCGCTCCCCGAACGACCGGGTCAGGCCCCGGAGCCGGACGGCGGGGCGGGTCAGCTGCTCAGTGTGCGGCGCCATGACAGCACCCTCCGTTCGATGATCCGGACCACGGTGTCGGAGACGAGGCCGAAGACGCCGTAGATCAGCAGACCGACGAGGATGATGTCGCTGCGCCCGTAGTTCTGGGCCTGGAACATCATGTAGCCGAGGCCGCTGGTGGCGTTGATCTGCTCCAGGACGACCAGGCCGAGCCAGGAGCCGGTGACGCCGAGCCGGAGCCCCACGAAGAATCCGGGCAGCGCGCCGGGGATCACGATCTGCCGGATGAACCG
This sequence comes from Streptomyces sp. NPDC008092, assembly GCF_042957285.1. Taxonomy (NCBI): domain Bacteria; kingdom Bacillati; phylum Actinomycetota; class Actinomycetes; order Kitasatosporales; family Streptomycetaceae; genus Streptomyces; species Streptomyces sp. NPDC008092. Next base: position 324,722 of record NZ_JBIBHY010000004.1, on the reverse strand, counting down.
GACCCTCGACAGGTCCAGCACCTCGGCGAGTTCGACGTACCGGCTGTCGATGGCGGACAGCGCGGCATGCGTGTTCAGGTAGACCGGTATGTAGACGACGATCGCGATGATGGCGATCTTGAAGGTCTCGCCGATGCCCAGCGAGAGGATGAACAGCGGGATCAGGCCGAGGGTGGGGATCGCCCGGTTGATCTGCACGGTCCCGTCGATCAGCGCCTCGCCGGTGCGGCTGAGCCCGGAGGCCAGGGCCAGCAGCACCCCGGCGGTCAGGCCGATCGCGAAGCCGTACCCGGCCCGCTCCACGGAGGTCAAGATGTCGGTGCGCAGCGTTCCGGCGGTCCACAGGCGGACGGCGGTGTCCAGGACGGTCCAGGGCGCCGGGATCGCGCCGGGGTCGAGCTGCCCGGCGGCGGAGGCGATGGCCCAGGCGGCGAGGACGACGAGCGGACCGGCGAGCCGGGCGGCGGGCAGCCGGCGGCCGGGGGAGAGCCGGCGGCGCGGCCGGACCCGGTGCGCCTCCTCCTCCGCGACGGGGACCGGCACGGTGCCGGTGGTCACGGCGGTCATTTCCGGTACTCCGCCGGTACGGCCTTCGCGGCGAGGGACTCGAAGCGGTGGTCGAAGAGCCCGGTGACGTCGGTCTTCTTCACGAAGCCGCCCTCCGCCAGCAGATCGGCGGTCTCCTGCTCCCACTTGACCGCCTCGTCCCAGCTGGGCGGGAACAGCGGCTTGTTGGCGAGCCTGGTGATGCCCTGGGCCTGGGCGAGGGTCAGGTTCTGCGTCCTGACGTAGAACTCCTCGTTCCAGGTGTCCGGGTTCTCCCACTGCCAGACCAGGCCCTTGGCCCACTGCGGGATGTACGCGGCGATCGCGGCGGCCTTGGCCTTGTCGTTCAGCACCGCCTGCGGCGCCCAGAGCAGGTTGAGCAGGTCGACGACGTCGGTGGCGATGGTGTGGGCGCCCTTGGAGCCGTACTGCTGGAGATAGGCCGGCGCCTGGGTGTTGGCGAGCGGGGCCACGTCCACCTGCCCGGACTGCAGGGCGGTGAGGAACTGGTTGCTGGTCAGCGGGACCAGCTTCACGTCGTCGTAGGCGAGCCCGGCCTCCTTGAGCGCCCGCAGCAGCACCACACCCTGGGCCTGCCCCTGCGAGAAGGCGAGCTTCTTTCCCTTGAAATCGGCGGCCGTGCGGATGTCGCTGCCGGGCTTGGTGGCGAACAGGTAGTTCGGCTTGCGGGTGATGTTGATCGCCACGATCTTCGCCGCGAAACCCTGGAACTGCGCCTGGATCGGCGGAATACCCGCGTTGTTCGCGACGTCCAGGGACTTGGCGCGGAACGCGTTGATGACATCCGGACCGGCGCCGATGTTCACCCAGCTCGACACCGTGAACGGCAGTTCCGGCAGTTTCGCCAGCTTGAACTCCAGCTGCTGCACGCCCTGGTAGGAGGCGATCTTCAGGCTGGTGCCGGCCGGGACCTTGTCGGCCAGCGGGGCGGTGGCGGCGCCCGCGGTGTCGGCGGCCGCGCTGCCGCCCGCGCAGCCGCTCAGCCCGGCCACGGCCGCCGAGGCGCCGAGCAGTGAGGTGAGGAAGAGCCGGCGGTCGATGCCGGAGGAGGACGCAGAAGACATGGGAGTGCTCCGGGGAGAAAAGCAGCAGAAAGGCAGGGCGAATTCCCGGCGCCGGAGGGCCGGAAAGAGAGATCTCACGCAGAGGGAAATGCGCGCCCGGGGCGCGTCAAGACGTCAGCAACAGAGGGTGCGACAGGTCATGGGATGGATGTTCCTTGCCGTGCGCGACGGCTGTCAATATTCCGAGTTTCTGAATTAAATAAGCTCTGGTGACAGGGCCGGAGCCGGGGCCGCGGTCGTGGCCGGAGCCGTCGGGGACGAGGCGCTCAGCGGGTCCCGGTACAGCACGTCCAGGACCACCGAACCGCCCGCCACCGCCAGCACCGAGGCCCCGAAACTGGTCGGCGCGACCACGGCCGCCCGCTCCGTCCCGACCGCCTCGCGCAGCGCCCGCAGACAGTCCTCGCGGTACAGCACGCCGACCTCGGTGACGACCACGCTCTCCGGGTTGAGGACGTCGAGCAGCAGCGCCGCCGCCCGCCCGGTCAGCCGCGCCCGCTCCACCAGCAGCCCCGCGGCCGCCGGATCGCCGGCCCCGGCCGCCGCGAGGACGTCCATCGGATTGGCGCTGTCCACCACCCCGGCCGCCCGGGCCCGCCGCACCAGGGTGCGTTCGCTGAGCTCCACCTGGAGGCAGCCGGTGCGTCCGCAGCCGCAGGGCTCGGTGCCGCCCGGCACCGGGAGATGGCCGATCATGCCGGCCTGGGAGCGCGGGCCGTGGTGCACCTCGTCGCCGGTGGCGAAGGCCGCGTCGACCACGTTCCCGACGAACAGGTGCAGCACGCTCCGGCTGCCCCGGGCCCGCCCGAAGAGCCGCTCCCCGTTGACCAACGCGCGCGCGTGGCCGTCCACATGGACCGGCAGCCCGGTGTGCGCGCCGAGCAGCTCGCGCACCGGCACCTCGCGCCAGCCCAGCAGGGGGTGCTCGACGACGGTCCCGGAGTCCCGGTCCACCCAGCCGCCGACGGCGACCCCGACGCCCAGCGGCCGGCTGCCGGGCACCTCGTCGAGCAGCGCGGCGAGCCCGGCGGCGGCCCGCGCCAGCACCGCGCGCGGGTCGGTGGAGCGGTGCTTCAACTCCCGCCGCAGAACGACCCGTCCGCGCAGGTCGAGCAGGGCGACCGTGGTGTACGGCACGGCCACGTGCACCCCGCCGACCACGAACCGCGAGTCGTCCAGGTCGACCGGGACGTGCGGCCGGCCCACGCCCCTGACGCGCTGCGGCGCCTCGGTCTCCCGGATCAGGCCGAGTTCGGTGAACCGGGCGCAGTAGTCGGTGACGGAGGCCGGGGACAGCCCGGTCAGCCGGGCGATGGTGGACCGGGCGACCGGCCCGTGTTCGAGCACCGAGCGCAGGACCACACTGGCGCTGGTCCGCCGCCGGTCGCGGGGTGCGGAGGTGAGCGGGGGAGCCGCGGTACGGGGCATGGGAAACCGTCCTCGGGAACGGGGCCGACACGTCTCGGACGTCGAGGCGCGCCGGACCGGTCTCCCGCCGCGCGGCCTCAGGGCGTACGGCGACAGGTGGCAGCCCCCTGGCGTCGCAGGTCGACATAGCGACGCGACGTGAAGTTCCGGGACTGGGCGACCATGTCCGGCAGCGTAGGCCAGAAAGCTCGAATCCCACCAGACCGCTGGGATTCGATTGGCGGAACTCCACAGCCCCGTTCAATGCCGTTGACGTGGCTGAAACATCCCTGCCTGAGTGATCGGCGTCACCCCGTACCGCGTGTAACCCACATCCTTTGTGGAGAGCCCACCAAGTGCCGCTTCCGGCCTTTGTCGACCGCTGACGTGTCCGGCTCAGACGGGCCGGGATAGCGTCACGAGGTCCCTGTCTGTCCACCCCACCCCGCGGAGTCCCCATGAGCACCGCCACCGCCACCGCGTCGACCCGCACCGGCACCGTCCTCGCCGACCTCCTGCCCGCGTCCCGGGTGCGCGACGCGGCCCTCGTGGCCGGCGGCGCCGCGCTCACCGGCCTCGCCGCCCAGATCGCCGTCCCGGTGCCCGGCTCCCCGGTGCCGGTGACCGGCCAGACCTTCGCGGCCCTGCTGGTCGGCACCGCCCTCGGTGCCCGCCGCGGCCTGCTCTCCCTCGCCCTGTACGCGCTGGCCGGCCTCGCGGGCGTGCCCTGGTTCGCGAGCGGCACCTCCGGCGTCTCCGTCTCCTTCGGCTACATCCTCGGCATGATGCTCGCCTCCGCCGCCGTCGGCGCCCTGGCCCGGCGCGGCGCCGACCGCGGCGTCCTGCGCATGGCGGGCACGATGCTGCTCGGCGAGGCGATCATCTACGCGGTCGGCGTGCCCTACCTCGCCTACGCCGCCGGCATGTCCGCGTCCGCGGCGATCGCGGCCGGCCTCACCCCGTTCCTGATCGGCGACGCGGTGAAGGCGGCCCTCGCGATGGGCGCGGTGCCCGCGGCGTGGAAGCTCGTCGACAAGCGCTGACCCCACCCGACCGCAGCGGGGCCCGGGATGCTTCGGCACCCCGGGCCCCGCTGTCGTACCGGGTGCTACGACCGCTGCCGCGGCCGCCGCTGCGACCACCACACCCCCGCCGCCCCGGCCGCGACCAGCGCCGCACCGGCCGCGCCGAGCGGCAGCACGTCACGTCCCGCGCCGGTCTTCGGCAACTGGTCGCCACTCGGCCCCACCGGCTTGTTGTCGGTGCCGAGCAGCAGCGGGGTGGCCGGTGCGTTCGGCGACGGGTTCGTCGTACCGAACGGCACCGGGCCCTGCTGCCAGAACGTCTTCTTCCCGTCCGCGCTCTGCACGGGCAGACAGATCTTCCCGGTCTTTCCGAGGTCGAACGTGGCGTCGACGGCGTACGACTTCGACTTGCCCGCGCCGAGCGCGCCGACGGAGCAGCTGAAGGCGCTGTTCGAACCGGCCGGCAGATCCTTCCCGGCGACGGCGTCGCACCCCTGCACTCCGTTGACCTTCAGGCCGTCGAAACCGACCACCAGAAGACTGATGTCGGCACTGTCCTTGGTCCCTTCGTTCTTCACGGTGGCGGTAATCGTCGTTTTCTGCGAACTGTTGTCGACCGAGATCTTCGCGGGCAGCGTGGTCGTCAGCCGCACACCGTCCGGTGCCTGGTCGACCGCCTTTCCCCCCTTGCTGCTTGCCGGTCCCTGGTCATCGGCGGCGGCCGTGAACGGCAGGATCATCACGGCCGAGAAAGATGCCGTGACCAGCGATCCGGTGACCACGGTCAGCCGCCGGACCGTACGACGAGAACTCATGTTCGTCCCCCTTGCAACCCCCTGGACCGCGCCTGAATTCGCGGTCACTTGAAGAGGTACCACAAGATTTCTCCGCACTATGCTGGTACGGCCGTAAGTGTGACCATTGTGTGTCAGCAGGGGCGGTCGTTGAGGGGGTGCAGCGAATTGCCGGGGAATTCAGAGAATTCAGGGAATTCAGTTGGTGCGGGGAATCCGGGGAATGCGGGGGGTCCGGAGAACGCCGGGCCGGGCGGTGTTCCCGGGCTGCTGGTGACCGGCCGCTACCGGCTGGCCGAGAGTATCGGTCAGGGCGGGATGGGGCGGGTGTGGCGGGCCGCCGACGAGACGCTCGACCGGCAGGTCGCCGTCAAGGAGATGCGGATCGACGGCCTCGACGCCGAGGACACCCGCACCCGCCGCGAACGCACCCTGCGCGAGGCCAGGGCCACCGCCCGGATCGACCACCCCAACGTGGTGCGGGTCTACGACGTCGTCGACGAGGGCGAACGCCTGTGGATCGTCATGGAGCTGGTCCATGGCCGCTCCCTGGAGTGGATCATGGCCGAGGAGGGCGCGCTGAGCCCGCGCGCGGCGGCCCGGATCGGCCTCGGCCTGGTCGCGGCGCTGCGTCAGGTGCACGCCGGGGGAGTGCTGCACCGCGACATCAAACCCGGCAACGTCCTGGTCGAGAACACCGCGGGCCGGGTGGTCCTCACCGACTTCGGCATCGCGGCGATCCAGGACGCCAAGGCGCTCACCATGGCCGGCATGCTCGTCGGCTCCCCCGACTACATGGCGCCCGAACGCGTCTCCGGCCGGCCGCAGGGCCCGCCCTCCGACCTCTGGTCGCTCGGCGCGACCCTGTGCGCGGCCCTCGCCGGCCGCTCCCCCTTCTCCCGCGACACCACCCTGGCCACCCTGCACGCCGTCCTCTACGAGGAGCCCGAACTGCCGCCCACGGCAGGCCCGTTGTACGACCTGCTGGCAGCACTCCTGGAGAAGGACCCGACGACGCGGCCAGGGCTGGAGGAGGTGGAACAGGAACTCCGCCCGATCGCGTACCCGGCGCAGACGCCGACGGAGCGCTATCCGGCCCCGCGTCCGGCGGAACGCCCGACCCCGGCGTACGTGGTGCACCTCCCGGCCCCCGAGGACGAACGCCCGCAGCCACCACCGACGGAGATACAGCCGTCCCCGCCGGTCAGCGCATCCACAGAGACCCCCTCGGAACCCCGCGCGGAGGTCCGCTCGGAAACCCCGTCGAACAGTCCGACAGGCCCGACACTCCCGACCCGCCCTCAGCCGAGCCCCGCCTTACAACGCCCCGAACCGCAGCGCCCCGCCAGTGAACGCCCCGAACTGCAGCGCCCCGTCAGGGGCGCGGGGAACGGCGCGACCAGCCACGACGAGCCCGCAGGTACCCACCGGGGCAAGACCCCCCGACGCACAACTCTCCTCGCCGTACTGGGAACCGCAGCGGTAGCCACCGCCCTCGCCATCCTCCTCACCACCACAACAGGCGGCGGCGAAAGCAATAAAGCGACCGGCAACTCCTCAACCCCCTCGACCTCGACGCCCACTTCATCGGCGCCCACAGTCGAGGGCACCGCCCGCCCCCGCTCCCTCCCGCCCGGCACCCACGAGGAGGCCGGCGGTTTCGCCTGGGCGCCGCCCACCGGCTGGCGCAGGGACGTGAAGACGGGCGCCGAGGTCCACTACACCTCCCCCGACGGCAGCCAGGAACTCGTCGCCAAGTCCTCGCTCGCCCGTGGCAACCTCATGGACAGCTGGAGCGCCTCCGAGCAGAGCGCCCACCAGGGCCAGGACTACACCAAGATCCGGCTGGCCCGGACGACCTTCCGCGGCCACCCGGCGGTGGTCTGGGAGTACACCTTCACCCTCAGGGGCACCGCCTGGCACGCACGGCTGCTGGGCTTCGACGCCGACGGCAAGTCGTACCAGATCAACACCTGGTACCAGCCGGCGGTCGAAGCCCAGGCCGTGCGGACCTACGAGCGGGTGAAGGCGAGCTTCACCCTGCTGTGAGCGTCAGCCGACGGACACCTCGTCGGCGGACTCGGCGGACCTGGCGGACTCGGCGGCCACCGGGGCGGTACGGCCGTCGGTCACCTTCTGCTTCACCACGGCGACCAGGACCACCGCCGCCGCGACCAGCAGCGAGAGCAGAACCGTCGTACGACCGCTGCTCTCGCCCTCCGTGTCGGTCAGCATGTAGCCCAGCACGAACACGATCAGACCGGCCGTCGCCCAGGTCAGGTACGGGTACAGCCACATCTTCACGACGAGCTTCTCCGGTGCCTCGGCCTGGATGATCTTCCGCATGCGCAGCTGCGAGAAGCAGATGACGAGCCAGACGAACAGGGCCACCGCGCCGCTGGAGTTGACGAGGAAGAGGAAGACGGAGTCCGGGAACCGGTAGTTGAAGAACACGGCGACGAACCCGAAGACGACGGACGCGACGATCGCGGCCAGCGGCACCCCGCGGGAGGTGGTCCGGGCGAACGCCTTCGGCGCGTCGCCCCGCTGCCCGAGCGAGAAGGCCATCCGGGAGGCCGTGTACAGGCCGGAGTTGAGGCAGGACAGCACGGACGTCAGCACGATGACGTTCATGATCTGGCCGGCGTGCGCGATGCCGAGGGAGTCGAGGGCGGCGACGTACGAGCCCTTCTCCTTGATGGACGGGTCGTTCCACGGCACCAGCGAGACCACGATCAGGATCGAGCCGAGGTAGAAGACGCCGATCCGCCAGATGATGCTGTTGGTGGACTTGGTGACCGCGCGCTGCGGGTCCTCGGACTCGCCGGCGGCCAGGGTGGCGATCTCGCTGCCCATGAAGGAGAAGACGACGAGCAGCACGCCGGTGAGGATGGTGCCGGGGCCGTGCGGCAGGAAACCGCCGTGGCCGGTGAGGTTGGAGAAGCTCGCCCGGTCGGTGTCCGCGCCGGGCAGCACGCCCAGCACCGCCAGCAGGCCGACGACGATGAACGCGCCGATCGCGACGACCTTGATGCCGGCGAACCAGAACTCGAACTCGCCGTAGGAGCCGACGGAGACCAGGTTGGTGGCGGTGAGCACCGTCATCACGATGAGCGCCCAGCCCCACTGCGGTACGGCCGGGATCCAGCCTTCGAGGATCGTGGCACCGGCGGTCGCCTCGACCGCCAGCACCACCACCCAGAAGAACCAGTACAGCCAGCCGATGGAGAACCCGGCCCAGCGGCCGAGCGCGCGGTCCGCGTGCGCGGAGAACGATCCGGAGGTGGGGTTGGCGGCGGACATCTCGCCGAGCATCCGCATCACCAGCACCACGAGCGTGCCGACGAGTGCGTACGACAGCAGGATGCCGGGGCCTGCGGTGGCGATACCGGTGCTGGAGCCGACGAAGAGGCCGGCGCCGATGACACCGCCGATGGCGATCATCGACAGATGCCGGTTCTTGAGTCCTGCGTGGAGACCGTCCCGGGGACCGTCGTGGGGACCGTTGGCAGTCATGGGGGGAATTCCTTTGTGCCGGGTGAGCGGGCTCTCGTACGAGCGGCGTACGAGTCGGTCCAGTGAAACGGAGGTGGACTGATTCCTGAACCTTTGAATCCGGATCGTTACTTGAGGTTTTCCTGAGGTTCTGTAGTGTTACTCACAATTTCCCGGGCCTGGCCCCGCCCCTGCCGTGCGTTCACGTCCGTGTCACACTCATCCCATGCGCGTGTATCTCGGCTCCGACCATGCGGGCTTCGAACTCAAGAACCACCTCGTCGAGTGGCTGAAGGCGGCGGGCCACGACCCCGTGGACTGCGGCCCCCACATCTACGACGCCGACGACGACTACCCGCCGTTCTGCCTCCGCGCGGCCGAGCGGACGGCGGCCGACCCCGAGGCCCTCGGCATCGTGATCGGCGGCTCCGGCAACGGTGAGCAGATCGCCGCGAACAAGGTGAAGGGCGTGCGGGCGGCGCTCGCCTGGAGCGAGGAGACCGCGTCGCTCGGCCGGCAGCACAACAACGCGAACGTCGTCGCGGTGGGCTCGCGCATGCACACGGAGGACGAGGCGACGAAGTTCGTGGAGACCTTCCTGAACACGCCGTTCTCCGAGGGCGAGCGGCACATCCGCCGCATCGACATGCTCACGGCATACGAGACGACGGGCGACCTCCCCCCGATCCCGGCGCACCACCCGCAGCCGTAGCGTTCGCCCACCCACCCACCCGACTCGGTTGCCCGAGGGGCGAGGCGGCATGCACCCGGCAGACGCTCGTCCGCGGCCCGGCGGGGGCTGATCGCGCAGTTCCCCGCGCCCCTTAGGGGGCGCCACAGCTCAGCCCGTGTCCCCTGTGGGGCGCTGTGCGTGGCGCCCTTGGACGTTCACCTCTCCACTGACCGAGTCGGGTGGGTGGGTGGGAAAGGAATTACCTCAGTGCCAGAGGGGCACACGATCCATCGGCTCGCGCTGGACTACCGTCGGCTCACCGGGCCCGTGAGGGCAACCAGCCCGCAGGGCAAGTTCTCCGACGCCGCCGCGCTGATAGACGGCGCCCCCCTCACCCGTACCGAGGCCCACGGCAAGCACCTCTTCCTCGGCTTCCGCGACAGCGCCTGGGTGCATATCCACCTCGGCCTCTTCGGCAAGGTCGCCTTCGGAGACGCCCCCGCGCCCCCGGCCGGCGACACCGTCCGCCTCCGCCTGGCGAACCCCACGGCCTACGTCGACCTGCGCGGCCCCACCACCTGCGCCCTGATCACCGACGCCGAGAAGACCGCCGTACACGCCCGCCTCGGCCCGGACCCGCTCCGCGCCGACGCCGACCCGGACGCGGCGTACCGCAGGATCTCCCGCAGCCGTACGACGATCGCCGCTCTGCTGATGGACCAGAAGGTCATCGCTGGTGTCGGGAACGTCTACCGAGCCGAGGTCCTCTTCCGGCACGGGATCGACCCGTACCGCGCGGGCCGGGACATCACCCCCGCCGAGTGGGACGGCATCTGGGCCGACCTCGTCGGGCTCTTGCACGAAGGCGTCCGGAACAACCGCATCGACACCGTCCGGCCCGAGCACACCCCGGAGGCGATGGGCCGCCCGCCGCGCGTGGACGACCACGGCGGCGAGGTGTACGTCTACCGCCGGGCCACCCTGCCCTGCCACCTCTGCGGCACCGGCATCCGCACGGCCGACCTCGCCGCCCGCAACCTCTTCTGGTGCCCCACCTGCCAGAAACGCTGAGTGCGCGCTAGAAGCCGTGCGACAGCCACGGCGGCACCGGTGAGCCGAACGCCACCGACGCCTCCGCGAGTGCCCCCGGCCGCAGTTCGCCCACCCGCCCGGCCCGCGCCAGCGACAGCAGGGACACGCCACCGAGGTAGGACGCCCCCAACTCCCGTACCGACAGCGCCAGCTCGGCCGTGTCCGTCGTACGCTCGCAGGACGCCCCCTTGGTGTCCCCGGTGAGCCGCCAACGGCCCGTGTTCCAGGGGCAGAAGGCGTCGTCGACCTCCAACACCACGTCCACCGGCGTCTGGTAGGTGCGCGCCGCGAGCGCCGCACCGACGTCCACGAGCCGCACGTACCCCATGTCCCGAAGCCGCGTCAGACAGCGCCGGATGTCGGAGACCTGGTACTGCCAGGCGTCGTCGACCGGCCGCCCCCGTACCGTCAGCCTCGACATCAGGTCGATGCCGAACAGGAACCGCCACAGCGCCGCGTCGCTCGCCGGATCCAGCGCGGCGAGGTCGTCCAGCGACACCGTGCCGTCGTGCCCGCTCGGCGACCAGCCCAGCTTCGTACGGAACCGGGCGTACCCGGTGACCCGCCCGTCCCGCTCGGCGACCACGCACTGCAGCGCCGAGGCCCCGTCCCGCTCGCTCTCCGGGTCCAGCAGCGCCACCCGCTCCCAGCCCGGCTGCCGGGCCAGCATCCCGGGCCGCAGCGGCACCAGCTCCGCGTAGACCGCCTCGCACGCGTCGAGCACCCCGGCCGGGTCGGCGTACCGCAGCCGTACGTCACCGGTGCCGGCCGGCACGTCCAGCGTCACCCGGCTCGTGTCGATCTCGGCCTGCAGCTGGGAGGTCGCGGCGCCGTACCCGAAGCGGCCGTAGATCGCCGGCTCGGAGGCGGTCAGCGCGGCCAGCGGCTCGCCCCACTCCCGGATGTCGTCCAGCTGGCGGCGCATCATCGACGTCAGCACCCCGCGCCGCCGGTGCGTCGCGGCCACGCTCACCATGGTGATCCCCGCGGTGGGCAGCACGGCACCGCCCGGCACGGTCATCCGGAACCGGAACGCCCCCGCCGTCCCGACCGGTTCGGACCCGTCCCAGGCGGCCAGCGAACGCTCGCACTCGATGATGGACCGGTCCAGCTCGCGCTCCTCGGCCGGAGCCGCACCGGCGCCGAAGGCCCGCACCAGGTGGTCCCACCACCCGTCGAACTCCTCGGGACGCAGCACCCTCAACTCGGTCGCACGCTCGGTCGCCATACGCCATGCCTACCAGCGCATTGCGGGACGAGCCAGCGAATTTCTCCCGGACGGCGACGCGGGGGCTTCCGGTGAAGTTCACTGTGAAGTCGCACCCGAAGGTGAGCCTCGGACGGGGGACAAGTGGGACCTCCCGTGCCAAGCAGCTGGTCCGATGGATAGGGTCCCGAACTAATGGCAGTAGACCGAGAGCGGCGCGCGAAGGCCGAGACGTTCCCGGCCCGGTGGAAAGTGCAGTGGCACCGGGTCCGCGTCGGCGTGCGCAGAAGCGCCGTGGACTACTTCCGCGGCGACGGCTCCGACTGGATCGCGCTGATCGGACTGCTCCTGACCGTCCCGGTCCTCGCGTCCATGACCCTCGCCAACTCGGTCTGGTTCTCGCCGGCCGCGCTGGTCCTGCCGATCATCGCGGGCGGCCTGCTGCTGCGCCCGGCGAGCCTGCTCGGCCTGTACGCGGCGGCGGCCACCGCCCTGATCGTGGAGTCGGTACGGCTCGGCCCCTACACCGAGGGCCCCTCCCGGGTCACCCCCGGCGTGGTCCTCGTCGTCGCCGCCTGCGGTTTCTTCGGGCTGCTCACCGCCCAGTTCCGCAGCCGGGTCGGCGTGCCCTGGCGGCGCGGCGGCACCATGCTCTTCGACCTGCGAGAACGCATCCGGGTGCAGAGCAAGCTGCCGAAGCTGCCGCCGGGCTGGCACCGCGAGATGGCCCTGCGGCCGGCCGGCGGGCAGTCCTTCTCCGGCGACTTCGTGGTCGCCGCCCGCACGAACAACGGCCGCACGATGGAGGTCGTCCTCACCGACGTCTCCGGCAAGGGCATGGACGCCGCGTCCCGCGCCCTGCTCCTGTCCGGCGCCTTCGGCGGCCTCCTCGGCTCCCTCCCGCCGCACGCCTTCCTCACCGCCGCCAACGGCTACCTGCTCCGCCAGGACTGGGACGAGGGCTTCGCGACCTCCATACACCTGGTCCTGGACCTCGACTCCGGCGACTACGAGCTGTACTCCGCGGGCCACCCGCCCGGCCTCCAGCTCAGCGCGGGCAGCGGCCGCTGGGAGGAGAAGGCCGCCGAAGGGCCTCTCCTCGGCGTGTACGACGGCGCCCAGTTCGACCCGGTGAAGGGCTCCCTGCGCCCCGGCGACGTCCTGATGATCTTCACGGACGGCCTGGTGGAGACGTCCGACCGCGACATCGTGGAAGGCATGGACCGCCTCACGGGCGAGGCCGACCGCTACGTCGCCGGCGGCTTCCACGGCGCCGCCTGGCACCTCATCGAGGCGGTGGCGAAGGACGTCAACGACGACAGGGCGCTGCTGCTGATCTGCCGGGAAGCGGCGAGATGAACGCGGACCGGGGTGCGACCGCGGACCGTCGGCGGCTGCGGGTTCGCCGTGGCCGGTCGCGCAGTTCCCCGCGCCCCTGAAAGACAAAAGACACAGCCGCGGGCAGTCGTGCCGCTGGGGCGGCACGGGTGGGCGCTGGGGGTCCCCCCCCGGCCGAAGGCTGGGGGAGGCACCCGGCCAGCGCCGGTAAGTGACACCCCCCGCCCCCGGCCGCGACATACTCGCACCGTGCACCCCCTCACCCTCCCCGAAGTCGAGAAGCTCGCCCGCGAGGCCCACGCCGCGCAGACCGACAAGGCCGGCCGCCCCTACGCCGAGCACCTCGCCGCCGTCGCCCACGGCGTGACCGTCCGCGGCGGCGACCCGGACCAGATCGCCGCCGCCTGGCTGCACGACGCCGTCGAGGATCACGCCGTCACCGAGGAGTGGCTGGACACGGCCCCCCTGAGCCCCCGTACGAAGGCCGTCGTGCTCGCCCTCACCAAGCACCCCGGCGAGCCCCCGGAGTCGTACGCCCACCGGATCCTCACCACCCCGGGCGCCCTCCTCGTCAAGGAGGCCGACCTCGCGCACAACGCCGACCCCGCCCGTCTCGCCGTACTGGACGAGGACACCCGGAGCCGGCTGACCGGGAAGTACGCCCGGATGCGCGCCCTCCTCGGCCTCCCCGGGTAGGCACTCTCAGGCGCTGGCCATCTCCCGGCTCCGCGGCTCCCGCTCCTGGCCCTGCTCCCGGCCCCGGGCCGGTTCGGCCGCGTCCCGCCGGAACGCCCAGTCCATCCGCGGCTCCATGGAGAACCGGAACACCCGCTGCACGGGCCGGGTGCACAGCAGCGTCACGCACCCGCCCGCGAGCGCCGTGACGAGGATCTCGCCGAGCGGTCCGTGCAGCCACTTCGGGTCGAACCAGCCCGCGTGGGCGCCGTACTTCACGACGAAGCCGTGCAGCAGGTAGCCGTACAGCGTGCCCGCGCCCAGTGCCGTGAACCACGTCCGCCGGCCCGGTACCCAGGAGAAGAAGCCGGCCGTCAGCAGCATCGAGCAGCCGAACATGGCGAGCACCATCACCGGCCCGCACCACCACGGCGCGCCCAGCTCCTGCGCGGAGTCCCGGTGGTAGAACCACTCGGTGTTCATCCGCGGCACCGACCACCACGCGAACGCCAGCGCGAGGGCGAACACCGGCACCGCGGCGATCCGCACCGGCCACCGGCGCACCAGCCGGAAGTGCTCGGGCCGCAGGCACAGGCCGAGCACGAAGTACGGCAGGAACTGCAGCACCCGCTGGAGGTCGAGGTCGTCACCGATGCTCGGGGACACGGACGCCAGCATCGCGATGCCGAAGGCGACCGGAAGGGGATGGCGGACCGCCTTCCACAGGGGAGTGGTCAGGCGCCAGACGAACAGCGCGCACAGGAACCAGGTCAGGTACCAGGGGTCGAGCAGGCTGATGTCCTGGTCGGAGCCGACGACGAAGCGCTGGAAGAGCGAGTAGGCGGTCTCGAACAGGACATAGGGGACGACGACTCCGGTGACCAGCCGCTTCAGCCGGTCCGGGCGCATGTCGAAGTTCCGCGAGAAGTAGCCGGAGACGATGATGAACGCCGGCATGTGGAAGGCGTACACGACGCAGTACGCCGCCTCCAGGACGCGGCTGTCGCCCTTCAGCGGCTCCCATGAGTGACCCATCGCGACGAGCACGATCGCCAGGTACTTGGCGTTGTCGAAGAACGCGTCGCGCGGTCTGCCCGCCGGCGGCAGTGCCGGGGGACGGGGTGCTCGGTTCTGGCCGGGGGACGTGGCGGCGTCAAACATTTGAGGCACCCTAGCGTCGCCTGTGGGATTTCGTAAAACCGCCGATGCGATTCCTGCTAATCGGCGGCAACCGAATCTTGATCGCCGGGTGATTCACCGGGGGCGATGCCTGTGCCTATGCGGTTCCATGCTGCACTTACACCCGTGATGTCCCTATTGATCCCTACTAATTGGTGCATAACGACCGCGGGTCGTCGTCCCTTGCCGTGCCTGTGTCAATAATTCGAATTGGCTGCGCGCGAGTTGTGTGGACACGGAAACGATGTCCGTCAATTGCCCTGGATCCGTGGGCGGGTGGGGCCTCGAATTGCAGTGCGGGCAGTTGCCGGTGTGCGGTGAGTTGTCGACGTTGTGTCACGAACCGCATAGTGCGGCCGGGTTGGTGGCACGATGGATCTGGCGGGGGTGCGGGGCCGTACCCCAGGGCCGGAGAGCGGACCGACCGAGGGTGTGATCAGTTGTGGCCATTTCACTGTCTGTGGTGTTGCTGTTGGCGATCATCCTTGTGGTGATGATGCGAGGGGGGAACATCAAGGCGGGCCCCGCCATCGTCGCCGTCCTGTTCGGCTTCTTCCTCGCGTCGACCGGGATGGCCCCCTCCATCCAGCGCTTCCTCGACTCGCTGGCCCAGACCATAAACTCGATCAACTTCTGACCGCCGGGGCCGGCCGCGACGCCCTGTACCCGCACCGCGTCCCGTGACGTCACCAAATCGGGTGGCGGCATGCGTGGAAGATCGCGCGGCCTGCCCGGACACCGCCAGACTCCCTCGTACCCCATACCGGTACGGAAGGAGTCGCATCAGTGCAGAACACGACCTGGCGGACGACGGTGGCGGCAGCCGTCGCCGCGGCGGCGGTGACCGGCGGCGCATGCGTGCCCGCCACCGCCCTGGCCCGCGATCCCGCGCACTCCGCCCAGCAGGCGCGCCCCGTGGCGGCTCCGGTCGCAGCCGCGCCCGTTCCGCAGCGGGCCTTCGACACCCTGGGACTGATCGACGCCGGTCAGTGGCCGCCGAACGACGGCTCCGGCACCAAGGGCGGCTCCTCCTGGCCGAACCGCGACGGAACGCTCCCCGGGACCGATCACGCGGGCGGCCCGGTCGCCTATCTGCTGTGGGACGTCAACCGCAACAGGCCCGGCCAGGCCCGGGACCCGGAACGCATCGCCACCGGCGACGACGGCTCCGCCTGGTACAGCCCCGACGCCGGCCGCACCTTCACCCGCATGCGCTGAGCCACACGTGTGCAGTCGGCCGGTCCGGGACAGACGTGCTATTCGCGCTGTCCGCGGGACACGGGGACCTGCTTCCAGCCCTCGGCCGACCTCGTGACGAACAGGACCCGGTAGACCTCGCGGGTCCACACGGTGGCGCCCTCGCCGTGCTCGGGGAGTTCCCGGAACGCCTCTTCCTCCGAGTCGTAGCTGTACTTACGACCCTTGGCGTCCTTGACCATCCACTCCCTGCCGGGCAACCCCGCCGCTCCCATGGCCACGACGGCCTCTCCTTACCTGCCGATCCGGCCCGGGCAACGACTCAGGCCCAGGTCACCGGTGAATCTATCCGGTGACCTGGGCCTGAGCCATGCGGAGCGGGCGACGGGAATCGAACCCGCGTAGTCAGTTTGGAAGACTGAAGCTCTACCATTGAGCTACGCCCGCACAACACGCGCCGCAGGTCGGTGACCGCGGCACAGAAGGCATCGTAGCGGGTCGTCCGCCGCGTAGGCCAACGCGATTGGTCTGCGGGGATGCGGCCGGGACGCGACGAGGATCCGGCGCCGATGCGGGTGAACAAAGCGGCCGACGCAGGCGGCCCGGGCATGTACCCTACGTGTCGCACCGATACGGGGTGTGGCGCAGCTTGGTAGCGCGTCCGCTTTGGGAGCGGAAGGCCGTGGGTTCAAATCCCGCCACCCCGACCACCACCTGACGGCGTCCGTCTTGATCGCCTTTTGGGGCCCTGAGCCGCTGCGGTTACTATGCAAGCTGCGCGCCCGCGTGTCCCGGCCCCCGCACGGCGGCCTACGAACTCCTCCGGGCGGCGAAACTCCGCCGGGCCCCTCTGGCACCGGCAGAACCCGAGAAGTCAGCCACAAGGAGACCGAACCGTGAAGAGCGCCGTGGAGACCCTGAACCCGACCCGGGTTCGGCTCACTGTCGAGGTGCCCTTCGAGGAGCTCAAGGACAGCCTCGACGCGGCGTACAAGAAGATCAACCAGCAGGTCACGGTGAAGGGCTTCCGCAAGGGCAAGATCCCGGCCCGCGTCATCGACCAGCGGTTCGGCCGCGGTGCGGTCCTGGAGGAGGCGGTCAACGACGCGCTTCCGAAGTTCTACACCGAAGCGGTCAACGAGGCCGAGCTGAACCCGCTGGGCCAGCCCGACGTCGACATCACCGAGCTGAAGGACGGCGAGACGCTGAACTTCACCGCCGAGGTCGACGTCCGCCCGGCCCTGGAGATCCCGGACTACTCCGGCATCGAGGTCGAGGTCGACGCCGTCGAGGTGACCGACGACGACATCGAGAAGTCCGTCGAGCAGCTCCGCGAGCGCTTCGCCTCCACCTCCCCGGTGGAGCGCGCCGCCGAGGACGGCGACGTCGTCACCATCGACCTGGAGGCCAAGGTCGACGGCGAGGTCCTGGAGGACGGCATCGCCAGCGGTGTCTCGTACACCATCGGCTCCGGCGAGCTCCTCGACGGCATCGACGACGCCGTGAAGGGCCTGGAGGCCGGTGGCGAGGCCACCTTCGCCTCCGAGCTCAAGGGCGGCTCCGCGGCCGGCCGCGAGGCCGAGGTCACCGTCAAGGTCACCCAGGTCGCCGCCCGCGAACTGCCCGAGCTGGACGACGAGTTCGCACAGCTCGCCTCCGAGTTCGACACCCTGGACGAGCTCAAGGAGGACAGCCGCAAGCGGCTGGCCAACATGAAGACGTACGACCAGGCCACCCAGGCCCAGGAGCGCGTCCTGGAGAAGCTCCTGGAGCTCGTCGAGGTGCCCGTCCCCGAGAAGCTGCTCGAAGACGAGATCAACACCCGCAAGCACAACCTGGAGCACCACCAGCTCGGCCAGATGGGCCTCGACCTCGCGAAGTACCTGGAGATCCAGGGCAAGACCGAGGAGGAGTTCGAGACCGAGACCCGCGAGGCCGCGGTCAAGGGCATCAAGACCCAGTTCGTCCTCGACGAGCTGGTCAAGGTCGAGAAGCTCAACGTCAACCAGGAGGAGCTCACCGAGCACCTCATGCGGCGCGCGGCCTCCTCCGGCATGTCCCCCGACCAGTTCGCCCAGGCCGTCGTCGAGGGCGGCCAGGTCCCGCTCCTGGTCGGCGAGGTCGCCCGCGGCAAGGCCCTGGCCGTCGTGGTCGAGGCCGCCACGGTGAAGGACACCAACGGCGAGATCGTCGACCTGGACGACGAGGACGAGGACGAGACCGGCGCGGAGGCCCCTGAGGCCGCCGCCGAGGCCGCCGACGCCCCCGCCGAGGAGAAGACCGAGGGCTGAGCCCTACGGCGCCCGTAACGGCGCACAGGGGCTCCTGGGCACTGTCCCGGGGGCCCCTTTGTCGTCCTCCCGGGCTGCAGCGCGCCCCCGATGGCGGCGCAGCCGCCGCTCGGGGGCGCGGGGAACCGCGCGAGCAACCACCACGCGCCCACACACCCCCACAACCACGGCGCGTGGCCGTCGGCCCGGCGGCGTAGCCACTACGCCCCCGGCGAACAGCCCTGTTACCGGGATTCCCCGAAGGGACCATCGCGTTAGGGTCCATGAGTACGAGGGCAGCCAAGCCCCCGGCTACGGAAACGTGAGACGGCCCGGCGCCGTCGTACTGACGAGCAGGTGGATACGTGACGAATCTGATGCCCTCCGCCGCCGGCGAGCCTTCCATCGGTGGCGGCCTCGGCGACCAGGTCTACAACCGGCTGCTCGGCGAGCGGATCATCTTCCTGGGCCAGCAGGTGGACGACGACATCGCGAACAAGATCACCGCGCAGCTGCTGCTGCTCGCGGCCGAGCCCAACAAGGACATCTTCCTCTACATCAACAGCCCCGGCGGCTCGGTGACGGCCGGCATGGCGATCTACGACACCATGCAGTTCATCCCGAACGACGTGGTGACCATCGCGATGGGCATGGCGGCCTCGATGGGCCAGTTCCTGCTCACCGGCGGTACCGCGGGCAAGCGCTTCGCGCTGCCGCACACCGACATCATGATGCACCAGGGCTCCGCGGGCCTGGGCGGTACGGTCTCGGACATCAAGATCCAGGCCCAGTACCTGCTGCGCACCAAGAAGACCATGTCCGAGCTGACGGCCCTGCACTCCGGCCAGTCCGTCGAGACGATCGTCCGCGACGGCGACCGCGACCGCTGGTTCACCCCGGAAGAGGCCAAGGAGTACGGTCTTATCGACGGGATCATCACGCATGCCTCCGGTGTTCCGGGAGGCGGCGGCACCGGCGCCGTCTGAGCCCGGCCAGGCCGCGCTCCGCCGAGACTCCAGCCCCCCGAACGCCACCAGGACGGTGAACACCCTCATGAGCAACATCCCCGGCGCCGCTGACGCCCGCTACGACGGGCCCCGGCCCGACGCCCGCTACGTCATCCCGCGCTTCGTCGAGCGCACCTCCCAGGGCATCCGCGAGTACGACCCGTACGCGAAGCTCTTCGAGGAGCGCGTGATCTTCCTCGGCGTCCAGATCGACGACGCCTCCGCCAACGACGTCATGGCGCAGCTGCTGTGCCTGGAGTCGATGGACCCCGACCGGGACATCTCGATCTACATCAACAGCCCGGGCGGCGACATGACCGCCCTCACGGCGATCTACGACACGATGCAGTTCGTGAAGCCCGACATCCAGACGGTCTGCATGGGCCAGGCGGCCTCCGCCGCGGCCATCCTGCTGGCCGCCGGCACCCCCGGCAAGCGCATGGCGCTGCCGAACTCCCGTGTGCTGATCCACCAGCCGGCCGGCTCCACCGGCCGCGGCCAGCTCTCCGACCTGGAGATCATCGCCAACGAGTTCACGCGGATGCGCGACCAGCTGGAGAACATGCTGGCCAAGCACTCCAACCGGCCGATCGAGCAGGTCCGCGAGGACATCGAGCGCGACAAGATCCTCACGGCCGAGGAGGCGCTGGACTACGGCATCGTGGACCAGATCATCTCCACCCGGAAGATGAACAACGCGGACGTCCGCTGACAGAGGCCGCTGACAGAGAATGTATTCTCTGCCGCCCTTGGCACGGTTTGACCGCGCGCACCGCAGGGTGCACGTCAAAGTGAACCGTGCCAAGGGGGGCCCGTACGGGGGGCCCGGCAAGGTACCGTCGACATAAGGCAGCACCAGGAGCCGCTGGATTCGAGAGAGTCCAGGCGTCTCCCAGGCGAAGGGGAAGCACACCGTGGCACGCATCGGTGACGGCGGCGATCTGCTCAAGTGCTCGTTCTGCGGCAAGAGCCAGAAGCAGGTCAAGAAGCTCATCGCAGGGCCCGGTGTGTACATCTGCGACGAGTGCATCGATCTCTGCAACGAGATCATCGAGGAGGAACTCGCCGAGACGAGCGAGGTGCGCTGGGAGGAACTCCCGAAGCCCCGCGAGATCTACGAGTTCCTGGAGGGCTACGTGGTGGGCCAGGAGCCCGCCAAGAAGGCCCTCTCGGTCGCGGTGTACAACCACTACAAGCGCGTCCAGGCAGGGGAGAACGGCGGCGCCCAAGGCCGCGACGACGCCATCGAGTTGGCGAAGTCCAACATCCTCCTGCTGGGCCCCACCGGCTCCGGCAAGACGCTCCTCGCGCAGACCCTGGCCCGCATGCTGAACGTGCCGTTCGCGATCGCCGACGCCACCGCGCTGACGGAGGCCGGCTACGTGGGCGAGGACGTGGAGAACATCCTCCTCAAGCTGATCCAGGCCGCGGACTACGACGTCAAGAAGGCCGAGACCGGGATCATCTACATCGACGAGATCGACAAGGTCGCGCGGAAGAGTGAAAATCCGTCGATCACGCGGGACGTCTCCGGCGAGGGCGTGCAGCAGGCCCTGCTGAAGATCCTGGAGGGCACCACGGCCTCGGTCCCGCCGCAGGGCGGCCGCAAGCACCCGCACCAGGAGTTCATCCAGATCGACACGACGAACGTGCTGTTCATCGTGGGCGGTGCGTTCGCCGGCCTGGAGAAGATCATCGAGTCCCGGGCGGGCGCCAAGGGCATCGGCTTCGGCGCGACCATCCGCTCCAAGCGCGAGCTGCAGTCCAAGGACCAGTTCGAGGACGTCATGCCCGAGGACCTGGTCAAGTTCGGCATGATCCCGGAGTTCATCGGCCGCCTCCCGGTCATCACCTCGGTCCACAACCTGGACCGCGAGGCCCTGCTCCAGATCCTCATCGAGCCGCGCAACGCGCTCGTCAAGCAGTACCAGCGCCTCTTCGAACTCGACGGCGTGGAGCTGGACTTCGAGCGCGAGGCCCTGGAGGCCATCGCCGACCAGGCCATCCTCCGGCAGACCGGCGCCCGCGGCCTGCGCGCCATCATGGAGGAAGTCCTCATGTCGGTGATGTACGAGGTGCCGTCCCGCAAGGACGTGGCCCGCGTGGTCATCACGGCCGACGTCGTCCACTCCAACGTCAACCCGACCCTGATCCCGCGCGACGCGCGCGGCCGGGGCGCGGGCGAGCAGAAGTCGGCGTAACCCCCGTACGACGAACGGCGGAAGGGGCCCCGGTCGACCGGGGCCCCTTCCGCCGTTCGTCGTACGGGGGTCCGCCGGAGCGTGGCGCGGACGTCGTCAGAGCTTGACGCGGACCTCGTTCCGCAGCTTGGCCGCGATGTCCGCGTTGCCGGCGATCAGGGTGGAGTCGCTCCCGGCCAGATTGGCGAAGCTGAACGCCGTGACGATGGCGACGGTGCTGTGGTCACCCCAGATGCACATGGGCGTCTTGAGGGTCTTCGGCTCGCCCGCGGAGGCGCCGGAACTGTTGTCGATCTGTACCAGCTGGCACTTCATGACGCCGTTGGCGAAGCCCGCCGGGCTGGCCTTCTCGGGGCTGCCGACCAGCTTGCTCTTGTCCGACGAACCGCTCTTCTCGGACTCGGACTTGACCTTGGCGAACATGGCGTCGACGACGGCCTCCGGGTCGTCGATCGTCCCGTACACCCCGGCGAACGACAGGCTCTTCGTCGTCAGACCCGAGCCGTTCGCGTACCCGGCGCTGACCGCCTTCGGGTTCTTCACGCCCATCTTCTCGAAGTCCGAGATGTCCGAGTCGGTCAGCCCGTCCGAGGAGCCGGAGCCGTCCGACTTCTTGTACGTCCCGTTGATGACCGTCGCGGGCGTCGTCAGCTTGTGCGCGCCGTCGTCCGTGATGCCGCCGCTGCTGCCGTGCCCGGCGAGCACGAAGTACGCGCCCACCGCGACCGCGGCCACCACCGCCACCGCCCCGATGACCAGCCCCGTCTTCTTCCTGCCACCGCCCGGAGCCGGCGGCTGCGGAACGCCGTAGGGCTGCTGGCCGTACGGAGGCTGGCCGTAGGGCGGCTGCTGCTGGCCGTACGGGTTGTCCTGCGGGGGAACGCCCTGGGGCGGGTAGCCGTAGCCCGGCTGCGGGGGCTGCGGCTGCTGCCCGTAGGGCCCCGGCTGCGGGGGAGCCTGCTGCGGGTAGCCGTAGCCGGGCTGGGGCGCCTGCGGCGGCTGGCCGTACGGACCCGGCTGCTGCCCGTACGGTCCCGGCTGCTGCGGCGGCGGCCCGCCGTACGGGCCCGGCTGGTTGTAGCTCATCTCTGGGTTCCCCTCCAGATGCTTATGTGTTCCTGACATCTTGGCGCAGTCACAGGGGACTCATGGCGTGGGGGTGCCCACCGTTACGGAACAAACGCGTTTCGGGACAGCCCTGAGACACCTCTAAACTGAGCCCCGTGACCGAGAATGCTCAGCAGCAGCCCACAGCGCCCAGCACCGAACTGCCGACCCAGTACGCGCCGGCCGACGTAGAGGGGCCGCTGTACGAGCGCTGGGTAGAGCGCGGTTACTTCGCGGCCGACGCCAAGAGCGACAAGCCCGCGTACACCATCGTCATCCCGCCGCCCAACGTCACCGGCTCCCTGCACCTGGGCCACGCCTTCCAGCACACGCTGATGGACGCGCTGACCCGCCGCAAGCGCATGCAGGGCTTCGAGTCGCTGTGGCTGCCCGGCATGGACCACGCCGGCATCGCTACCCAGAACAAGGTCGAACAGCAGCTCGCCGAGGAGGGCAAGTCCCGCCACGACCTGGGCCGCGAGGAGTTCGTCGAGCGGGTCTGGCAGTGGAAGGAAGAATACGGCGGCAAGATCCTCGGCCAGATGCGCCGGCTCGGCGACGGCGTCGACTGGGACCGCGAGCGCTTCACCATGGACGAGGGACTCTCCAAGGCCGTCCAGACCATCTTCAAGAAGCTCTACGACGACGAGCTGATCTACCGCGCCGAGCGCATCATCAACTGGTGCCCGCGCTGTCTGACGGCCATCTCGGACATCGAGGTGGAGTACCAGGAGGACGACGGCGAGCTGGTCTCCATCAAGTACGGCGAGGGCGACGAGACCGTCGTCGTCGCCACCACGCGTGCGGAGACGATGCTCGGCGACACGGCCGTCGCGGTCCACCCCGACGACGAGCGGTACCGGCACCTGATCGGCAGGCGGATCAAGCTGCCGCTCACCGACCGCAGCATCCCGGTCGTCGCGGACACGCACGTCGACCCCGAGTTCGGCACGGGTGCGGTCAAGGTCACCCCGGCCCACGACCCGAACGACTTCGCGATCGGCCAGCGCCACGGCCTGGAGTCCATCACCGTCATGGACGAGCGGGCCGTCATCACCGTCCACGGCCCCTTCGAGGGACTCGACCGCTTCGAGGCGCGCTCCGCCATCGTCGCCGCGCTGCGCTCGCAGGGCCGGATCGTCGCCGAGAAGCGGCCGTACGTCCACAGCGTCGGCCACTGCTCGCGCTGCAAGACCACCATCGAGCCGCGGCTGTCCATGCAGTGGTGGGTCAAGGTCGGCCCGCTCGCCAAGGCCGCCGGTGACGCGGTCCGCGACGGCCGGGTGAAGATCCACCCCGAGGACATGTCGAAGCGGTACTTCGACTGGGTCGACAACATGCACGACTGGTGCATCTCGCGCCAGCTGTGGTGGGGCCACCGCATCCCCGTCTGGTACGGCCCCGAGGGCCAGGTCGTCTGCGTCGGCCCCGACGAGGAGCCGCCCGGCACCGAGGCGGAGGGCTGGCAGCAGGACACCGACGTCCTCGACACCTGGTTCTCCTCCGGCCTGTGGCCGTTCTCCACCCTCGGCTGGCCCGAACAGACCGCGGACCTGCGGAAGTTCTACCCGACCGACGTCCTGCTCACCGGCCACGACATCATCTTCTTCTGGGTCGCCCGGATGATGATGTTCGGCCTGTACGCCATGGACGGCGAGGTCCCCTTCCGCACCATCGCGCTGACCGGCCTGGTCCGCGACGAGCGCGGCAAGAAGATGTCGAAGTCCTTCGGCAACGTCGTCGACCCGCTGGACTGGATGGACAAGTACGGCTCCGACGCCGTCCGCTTCACCCTGGCCCGCGGCGCCAACCCCGGCACCGACGTCCCGATCGGCGAGGAGTGGGTCCAGGCGTCCCGGAACTTCGCCAACAAGATCTGGAACGCCACCCGCTTCGCCCTGATGAACGGCGCGACGGTCGAGGGCCCGCTGCCGGACCCGGCCGAGATGTCGGCGACGGACCGCTGGATCCTCTCCCGCCTCAACGAGACGGTCGCCGAAGTCGACGCGTTCTACGACGACTTCCAGTTCGCGAAGCTGTCCGACGCCCTCTTCCACTTCGCGTGGGACGAGGTCTTCGACTGGTACGTCGAGCTGTCCAAGACGACGTTCCAGGCGGGCGGCCGGGGCGCCGAGGTCTCCCAGCGCGTCCTCGGCGAGGTCCTCGACGTCACCCTGAAGCTCCTCCACCCGGTCGTCCCGTTCGTCACGGACACCCTGTGGACGACGCTGACCGGCGGCGAGTCCGTCGTGATCGCCGACTGGCCGGCCGACAGCGGCTTCCGCGACGAGGCGGCGGAGCGGGAGATCGAGGCCCTCCAGTCCGTCATCACCGAGGTCCGCCGCTTCCGCGCCGACCAGGGCCTGCAGCCCGGCCAGCGGGTCCCGGCCCGCCTGACGCTGGACGGCACGGCCCTCGCCCCGCACGAGGCCGCCATCCGCCAGCTGCTCCGCCTGCAGCCGGAGGGCGACGCCTTCGCGGCGACCGCGACCCTCCCGGTGGCCGGTGCCACGGTCGCCCTCGACCTCTCCGGCACCATCGACGTCGCCGCCGAGCGCAAGCGCCTCGCGAAGGACCTCGCGGCCGCCGAGAAGGAGAAGGCCCAGGCCACCGGCAAGCTCGGCAACGAGGCGTTCCTGGCGAAGGCCCCGGACGACGTGGTCGGGAAGATCCGCACCCGGCTCGCCAAGGCCGACGAGGACATCGCCCGCATCCGCACCCAGCTGGACCGCCTTCCGGAGGCGTGACCGGAGGCCCCCGCAAGGCCCCGGCCGAGGAGTCCGTACAGGCGTCCGGCAGCCCTTCCCGCAGGGCTGCCGGGCGCCTGCGCGCGTTTGCGGGCCGAACAGCGCCACCCGGCCACCGCCCTACAATCCAAAAGTAGGAACATGACCCCAATGTTCCGTTTTGGTGCCATGCGGCGGAGGGAACGCCCACATGCAGCGCAGGGGCCGAACGAGGACGCCTCCGCACCGGGGCCTGGTCCCCCTGACGGCCGGTGCGGGCGGCCTGCTCGCCGTGGTCATGGGCCTCGTCTTCCTGATGCTGGTCCTCGCGATCGGGGACGCCGAGCACTCCCTGCTCTCCGCGCGCAGCGGCCGGCCGGCCCTGACCCAGGTCGGTGTGGTCCAGGGGGCCGTCTTCGACATGGAGAGCGGTCAGCGCAGCTACGTCATCACCCGCAAGGACGCCTTCCTCGAACCCTGGCAGGCCGCCAGGACCGCGTTCCCCGGGCAGGCGCAGCGGCTCGTGGACCTCAGCACGTCCCCCGCCCAGCGCCGGCTGGCCCAGCAGATCCAGCGGTCCGGCCAGTCCTTCATCGACGACTACTCGGTCCCGCTCGTGGCCGAGGCCCGGCGCGGCGATCCCGACGCGAGCAGCACGGCGCGGACGCTGGAGGGCAAGCAGCGGCTCGACGGACTCCGGGACCGGTTCTCCCGCTACGTCGACACCGAGCGCACCTCGATCGACCGGCGTGAGAACGCGCTGGAGGCCCGGATGCGCACGCTGACGATCGCCGCGTCCGTCGGCGTCGGCGCGGCGGTCCTCCTGATCGTCGCCTACGGCGCCTACGTGACCCGGGTGATCGTCTGGCCGGTGCGCAGGATGGCCGGCTTCGCGACCCGGCTCGCCGCCGGGGACATGGGCGCCCGGGTGCCGCCCTCCGGACGCCGCGAGATCGGGCAGCTGGAGACGGCGTTCAACACCATGGCGGGCTCGCTGGAGAAGAGCCACCGGCGGCTGCGGCTGCTCTACGACGCCGGTACCGCCGTCGGCAACACCCTGGACGTGGGGCGGACCGCCGACGAACTGGTGCGGGTGGCCGTGCCCGGCTTCGCCGACTTCGTCACCGTCGACCTGGAGGAGTCCGTCCTGCGCGGCGGGGAGCCGACGGCCGCCGAGAACGTCCTGCGGCGCGTCGCCCGGGGCGGCGTCCGCGACGACTCCCCGCTGGACCCCACCGGTGCCCTGATCGCCGTGGACCCGCCGCCCGGCGCCACCCGCCACACCGCGGCCGCCCCGGCCCTCATGGCCGACCTGCGGGTCACCCGCAGAGCGCGGTTTCCCGACGCGCGGCGCACCGAGGAGCTCCTGGACTACGGCATGCGCTCGCTGATCACCGCGCCGTTGTCGGCACAGGGCGTCCTGATGGGGGTGATCGTCTTCTGGCGCACCCGGGACTCCCCGCCGTTCGAGAAGGACGACCTGTCCGACGCCGAGGAACTCGCCGCGCGGTCCGCGACCGCGATCGACAACGCGCGCCGCTACACCCGGGAGCGCGAGACCGCGCTGGCGCTCCAGCGCAGCGTGCTCCCGCACGGCCTGCCCGACTGCCCGAGCGTCGACTTCGCCTACCGCTACCTCCCCACCGGCACCCGGGCCGGCGTCGGCGGCGACTGGATCGACGTGATCCCGCTGTCGGGCACCCGGGTGGCCCTGGTCGTCGGGGACGTCGTCGGCCACGGCATCCAGGCCTCCGCCACCATGGGCCGGCTGCGCACGGCGGTCCGCACCCTCGCGGACGTCGACCTGCCCCCCGACGAACTCCTCACCCACCTCGACGACCTGGTCCTGCACCTCGACGACGGCGCCGGGGAGCAGGCCGGAGAGGTGGGTTCGACCTGCCTGTACGCCGTCTACGACCCGATCTCACGGCACTGCTCGCTGGCCAGCGCGGGCCATCCGCTGCCCTTCGTGATCACTCCCCAGGGGGCGGTGGAGCCGGCCCCCGGCCAGGCCGGCCCGCCGCTCGGGCTCGGCGGGCTGCCGTTCGAGACCACCGACCTGGAACTCACCGCGGGCTCCACCCTCGCCCTGTTCAGCAACGGCCTTGTGCACTCCCGCCACCTCGACATGGGCCACGGTCTCGACCGGCTGCGCCGCGCGCTCGCCTCCGCCGGGGAGGGGGAGCCGCTGGAGGAGTCCTGCGACCGGGTGGTGGCCGCGCTGCGCAGCGGCGAACCCGCCGACGACGTCACCCTGCTGCTGGCCCGCACCCGCGCCCTGCCCCGCGACCAGGTGGCCGCCTGGGAGATCCCCGCGGACCCCGGGCAGGTGGCGGGGGCCCGGACCCTGGCCACCGACCAGCTCGCCGCCTGGAAGCTGGACGAGCTGGCCTTCACCACCGAACTGGTGGTCAGCGAACTCGTCACGAACGCCGTCCGCTACGGCAGCCCCCCGATCCAGCTGCGGCTCATCCGCGACACCCGGATGCTGATCTGCGAGGTCTCCGACGCCAGCAGCACCGCCCCGCACCTGCGGCGGGCCCGGGTCTTCGACGAGGGCGGCCGGGGCCTGCTGCTGGTGGCCCAGCTCACCCAGCGGTGGGGGACCAGGCAGACCTCCGCAGGCAAGACGATCTGGTGCGAGCAGCCGCTTCCGGCGACCGACGCGTCCACCCGTCCGGAAGGCTCCGTAGACTGGTGCCGTGAGTGATCTGCCTCCGCGCGACCCCCATGAGAGCTTCGACGGCGACTTCGAGGACGGCTCCGAGGACGGCTTCGACGAGATCGTCGCGGCCGAGACGGACCGTGACCCCGACCTCGCGGCGATCGAGGCCGGCAGCCGGACCCTGCGTACCCGGGGCGGCCCGCAGCAGGCCGACGTCCCGGGCCGCCCCGAGGACCCCGAGGTGGACCGGGCCCTGCGGGAGGTGGAGACGGAGCTCGCCACCCGCTGGGGCGAGACCAAGCTGGAGCCGTCGGTCACCAGGATCGCCGCCCTCATGGACGTCCTGGGCGAGCCCCAGCGGTCGTACCCCTCGATCCACATCACCGGCACCAACGGCAAGACCTCCACCGCCCGCATGGTCGAGGCCCTGCTCGGCGCCTTCGAACTGCGTACCGGCCGCTACACCAGCCCGCACGTGCAGTCGATCACCGAGCGCATCAGCCTCGACGGCGCCCCGATCTCCGCCGAGCGGTTCATCGAGACGTACAACGACATCAAGCCCTACGTCGAGATGGTCGACGCGCAGCAGGAGTACCGGCTCTCCTTCTTCGAGGTGCTCACCGCCATGGCGTACGCGGCCTTCGCGGACGCCCCCGTGGACGTCGCCGTCGTCGAGGTCGGCATGGGCGGCTCCTGGGACGCCACCAACGTCATCGACGGGGACGTCGCCGTCGTCACCCCCATCGACCTCGACCACACCGACCGGCTCGGCGGGACCACCGCGGAGATCGCCGGTGAGAAGTCCGGCATCATCAAGCCGGACGCGACGGTCATCCTGGCCCAGCAGCCGGTCGACGCGGCGCAGGTGCTCCTCAAGAAGGCCGTCGAGGTGGACGCCACCGTCGCCCGCGAGGGCCTGGAGTTCGGCGTCGTCGCCCGCCAGGTCGCCGTCGGCGGCCAGCTGCTCACCCTGCGCGGCCTCGGCGGCGAGTACGACGAGGTCTACCTCCCCCTGCACGGCCCCTACCAGGCCCACAACGCGGCCGTCGCCCTGGCGGCGGTGGAGGCGTTCTTCGGCGTCGGTGCCCAGCGCCCCGAGCCCCTCGACATCGACACGGTCCGCAAGGCCTTCGCGGCGGTCTCCTCCCCGGGCCGCCTGGAAGTCGTACGGCGCTCGCCCACCGTCGTCCTCGACGCCGCCCACAACCCCGCCGGGGCCCGCGCCACCGCCGAGGCCGTCGGCGAGGCCTTCGACTTCAGCCGACTGATCGGCGTGGTCGGCGCCAGCGGCGACAAGAACGTCCGGGGGCTCCTGGAGGCCTTCGAGCCGATCTTCGCCGAGGTCGTGATCACCCAGAACTCCAGCCACCGCGCGATGGACGCGGACGAGCTGGCCGCGGTCGCCGTCGAGGTGTTCGGCGAGGACCGCGTCCAGGTCGAGCCGAGGCTGCCCGACGCCCTGGAGGCCGCGATCACGCTGGCCGAGGAGGAGGGCGAGTTCACCGGCGGCGGCGTGCTGGTCACCGGTTCCGTCATCACCGTCGGCGAGGCCCGACTGCTCCTCGGGAGGGCCTGACCATGCGCACGCTCTGTTCCTCCACCCTGATCGGCGAGTTCTTCGTCATCGGCTTCGCCGCCCTGGTCGCCATGAAGGACGCCGACCTGTCCACCGCCACGGTCTGGCTGGTCAGCGGCATCGCCATGTTCCTGTGCGTGGCCCTGTGCGGCGTGATCACCCGCCCCGGCGGCGTGGCCCTCGGCTGGGCCCTGCAGATCGCCCTGGTAGCGTCCGGCGTCTTCGTCCCGACGATGTACTTCCTGGGCGCGGTCTTCGCGGGCCTGTGGTGGGCCTCGGTGCACTACGGGAAGAAGATCGACGAGGCGAAGGCCCGCTTCGCAGCCCAGACCACCCAGGACAGCCCGTCGGGCGCGTGACGACGAAGGCCGGCCGGGATCGCAACTCGGCTCGTCGGGTGTGTGGAGGCCAAGGCCGGCCGGTACCACATCTCGGCTTGTCGGGTGTGTGCACGCGAAGGCCGGCGGCCGGTACCACAACCCAGCCCGTCCGGCGTTTGAGGACGAGGCCGTTCAGGCCGATGCGGGGGTCCGGGGGCGGCAGCCCCCGAAGCCGGCCGCACCAAGCCGACCTGCACACTGTGTAACAGGCGCTCAGACCGGCCCTGTAGCCTCTCCTCACCGCACCCGGCCAGTACCGAAGGAGCTCACCCGTGACCCAGCGCACCCTCGTCCTGCTCAAGCCCGACGCCGTCCGTCGGGGCCTGACCGGCGAGATCATCAGCCGCATCGAGCGCAAGGCCGGCTGGCAGATCACCGCGCTGGAGCTGCGCACCCTGGAGCGGGCCACGCTGGAGCAGCACTACGCGGAGCACGTCGGCAAGCCGTTCTACGAGCCGCTGGTCGAGTTCATGTCCGCCGGCCCGTCCGTCGCCCTGATCGTCGAGGGCGAGCGGGTCATCGAGGGCATCCGCGCCCTGGCCGGCCCCACCGACCCGATCGCCGCGGCGCCCGGCTCCATCCGCGGCGACTTCGGCGTGATCGTCCGCGAGAACCTGATCCACGCGTCCGACTCGGAGGAGTCCGCCGAGCGCGAGGTCAAGATCTTCTTCCCCGGCCGCGCATAGCCGTCAGGGTTCCGCAAAGGGCCCGTACGGAGTTTTCGTGGAAGTTCCTGACGGGGCGTCAGCCCATTGAGCTGCGTGATCTGGGACGGCCGAACGATTTCGGCCGTCCCTCGGCATATGCGTGCCGATCGGGGGAACGAGTGGCCCCGTCGGACCGTCTCCACAAGCGAGGCGGCCGTACACGTGCTGACAATGGCGAAGACCCTCGCGCAGTGTTCGTGCAGGCGCGTCTACGATGGAAGCCTTCACGTCACAGCACCCACTTCGCCGACCTGAAATGCCCTCAAAAGCTCCCGGGAAGGCCAGACGAATCCTGATGGGGAACTCAATGTCGTTCATCGGCCGTGACATGGCTGTCGACCTCGGGACCGCCAACACGCTGGTGTACGTCAGGGGTCGCGGGATCGTACTCAACGAGCCGTCCGTTGTCGCGATCAACACGAACACCGGTGGAATTCTTGCGGTCGGCGCAGAGGCGAAGAAGATGATCGGGCGCACGCCCGGAAACATCGTCGCCGTGCGTCCGCTGAAGGACGGCGTGATCGCCGACTTCGAGATCACCGAGCGGATGCTCCGCTACTTCATCCTGAAGATCCACAAGCGGCGGTACCTCGCGCGGCCGCGGGTGGTCGTGTGCGTGCCCTCCGGCATCACCGGTGTCGAGCGCCGTGCCGTCATCGAGGCGTCGTCGCAGGCCGGTGCCCGCCAGGTGCACATCATCGAGGAGCCCATGGCGGCCGCCATCGGCTCCGGCCTGCCGGTCCACGAGGCCACGGGCAACATGGTGGTGGACATCGGCGGCGGCACCACGGAGGTCGCGGTCATCTCGCTCGGCGGCATCGTCACCGCCCAGTCCATCCGCGTCGCGGGCGACGAGCTGGACAACGCGATCATCCAGCACATCAAGAAGGAGTACTCGCTCCTCCTCGGTGAGCGGACGGCCGAGCAGATCAAGATCACCATCGGTTCGGCGTACGACCTCGACTCCGACGAGCACACCGAGATCCGCGGCCGGGACCTGGTGTCCGGCCTGCCCAAGACCGTCGTCATCTCGGCCGCCGAGGTCCGCAAGGCGATCGAGGAACCGGTCAACGCGATCGTCGACGCCGTCAAGACCACGCTCGACAAGTGCCCGCCGGAGCTGTCCGGCGA
Source organism: Streptomyces sp. NPDC008092 (assembly GCF_042957285.1). Taxonomy (NCBI): domain Bacteria; kingdom Bacillati; phylum Actinomycetota; class Actinomycetes; order Kitasatosporales; family Streptomycetaceae; genus Streptomyces; species Streptomyces sp. NPDC008092. Next base: position 293,239 of record NZ_JBIBHY010000004.1, on the reverse strand, counting down.
CATCATGGACAGGGGAATCGTTCTGACCGGCGGCGGAGCCCTGCTGCGCGGTCTGGACGAGCGGCTGCGCCGGGAGACCGGCATGCCGATCCACATCGCCGAGGACCCGCTGGACAGCGTGGCGCTCGGTTCCGGCAAGTGCGTCGAGGAGTTCGAGGCGCTCCAGCAGGTCCTGGACGCCCAGCCGCGCAGATGACGTAACTCTTCGATTCCGCCGTACGAGATGATCTCCTCTCGTGCGGCGGATCGTTGATATGGAGGCATAGGCTCGCACCGAGCGAGTTCTCCCCCCTCCCGCAAACCTCCGCACCCCCCCCACATGCCCCACATGCTCCATATGCCCCACATGCTTGACGAACTCCCGAAATCAAGTTCCGCAAGTTCCTATTGAGGAAGGCACGGCCGCCGCACGTGAGGGACACGAAAGAGAGCCGGCTGCTCCTGGTGCTGCTGATCGCCATCGCGTTCGCGCTGATCACGGTGGACATCCGAGGTGGCAGGAACTCCCCGGTGGACGGCGCCCGGCAGGCCGCGGCCGCGGTCTTCGGCCCGATCGAGAACGGCATGTCGACGGTGGTGGACCCGGTCGGAAACGCCGTCTCCGCCGTCCGTGACTCCGGCGGACGGCACGACCGGCTGGCCCGGCTGGAGAAGCAGAACGCGACGCTCAAGGCGAAGCTCGGCAGCGACGACCGCAACCGCAGCCGCCTGAACCAGCTGGAGAAGATGCTCAACGTCGCCGCCGAGGGCCAGTACGGCATCAAGGGCGCCCAGGTCATCGCCATAGGGTCGGCGCAGGGCTTCTCCTGGACCGTCACCATCGACGTCGGCTACAACGACGGCATCAAGCGGGACATGACCGTCCTCAACGGCAACGGCCTGGTCGGCCGCGTGACCACGGTCGGCCCGGACGCCTCCACCGTGCTGCTCGCCAACGACCCCGACTTCACCGTCGGCACCCGCATGGAGGGCAGCGACGAACTCGGCTTCGCCTCCGGCCAGGGCGACCGCCCGCTGCGCGTCGAACTCCTCGACAGCAAGGCCGAGGTGAAGAAGGGCGACCGGCTCGTCACCTTCGGCTCCCAGGGCGACAAGCCGTTCGTGCCCGGGGTCCCGGTCGGCACGGTCACCAGCGTCGACCCGTCCAACGGCGGCCTCACCCGCACCCTGTACGTCACGCCGTTCGTCTCCTTCACCAAGCTCGACATCGTCGGCGTGGTCGTCCAGGCGCCGAAGAGGGACCCGCGCGACGAGGTGCTCCCGGCCAAGCCCAGGCCGACCCCGACCCCGACGGTGACCGTCACGGTCACCCCGTCCGCGGACGCGAGCGCGAACGGCACCGACACCACCGGCCAGCAGCAGTAGGAGCTGAATCCCCCATGCGCGTCAACAGGATCCTGCTCTCCTCCGCCCTGGTCGTCGTCGCCCTGGTGATCCAGGTGAGCGTCCTCGCCCGCCTCCACCTGCCCGGCGCCGTCCCCGACCTCATGCTGCTCACCGTCCTCGGCCTCGCCATGGTCTACGGCCATGTGGGCGGCGCCCTCGTCGGCTTCGGCGCCGGACTCCTCGCCGACCTCGCCCCGCCCGCCGACCACGCGGCCGGCCGCTACGCCCTGGTGCTCTGCGTCGTCGGCTACTTCGCCGGCCTCATCAAGCCGGAGAACGGCCGCCTGAAGTCCGCGACCGGCCCGATGCTCGTCGTGGTCGCCGCCGCCGTCGGCTCCACCCTGCTGTACGCCGGCGTCGGCGCCCTCGTCGGCGACACCGCCGCCCGGCACGTCGGCATGACCAGCCTGCTGATCACGGCCGCCCTGTACGACCTGCTGCTCGCCCCCTTCGTGGTCCCCGGCGTCATGGCGCTGGCCCGCCGCGCCGACAACGACCCGCTCACCGAGGCCAACTCCGGCGGCAAGGCCGGCGACATCTCCTCCGGCTGGATCTCCTCCGGCACCGGGATGCGCATCGGCGGCCAGCGCGGCGGCCTCGGCGGCCTCAAGGCCAGGGCCCGCACCCGCAACGTCCGCGTCGGCCGCATCAAGGGGGTCAAGCGGCTGTGAAGGCGGGGGAGTTCACCCGAACGGGTGCACGGGGGCGGAACGCGGTCTCACAGGTCGATCGTTCATCATTCGTACGCGCACGCGCATTTGTGCCGGGAGAGGGGGAGACAGCCCAGTGACCAACATTCCCGAGACCGGTCGGACCCCACGGGTCCAGATCCGTCTCGTCGTCATCCAGATCCTTGTCCTCTCCCTGCTCGGCACCCTCGGCGGCCGCCTGTGGTACCTGCAGATCCGGGAGGGCTCCGAGTACCAGAAGGAGGCCTCCGGCAACCACGTCCAGCAGGTCGTCGACCCCGCCGTGCGCGGTTCGATCCTGGACGCCCGCGGAGTCCCCCTCGCGGACAACGAGACCCGGCTGGTGGTCTCCGCCTCCCGCACCGACCTGCTCAAGCAGAAGGACGACGGCAAGGCGGTCCTGACCAAGCTCGCGGGCGTCCTCGGGATGAAGCCCGAGGAGGTCATGCAGAAGGTCCGCCTCTGCGACGCCAAGACCCCCCAGCCCTGCTGGAACGGCTCGCCGTACCAGCCGATCCCGATCACCGACGAGGCCACCGCCAAGCAGGCCCTGCAGATCCGCGAGCGCTCCGAGGACTTCCCCGGCATCACCGCCGAGCCCGAGGCCGTCCGCCGCTACGCGAGCCCCGGCAAGTCCAACACCGCCCAGGTCCTCGGCTACCTCTCCCCGGTCACCGACGACGAGATCCAGCAGGCCAAGGACACCTCCTCCCCGTACCTGCGCTCCGACCAGGTCGGCCGCTCGGGGCTGGAGCGCGAGTACGACAAGGAACTGCGCGGCAAGGCCGGCGTCACCCGCTACGAGGTCGACAACCTCGGCCGCGTCATCGGCAAGGCCAAGTCCGACGCCGCCGAGCCCGGTTCCAACCTGGTCACCAGCATCGACTCCCGCGTCCAGCGGGTCGCCGAGTACGAGCTGGACACGGCGATGAAGGCCGCCCGCCAGCAGTACGACAGCATCACCCACGAGAACTACAAGGCCGACTCCGGCGCCGTCATCGTGATGGAGGCCAAGACCGGCCGGATCGTCGCCATGGCCTCGGCTCCCACCTACGACCCGAACGTCTGGGTCGGCGGCATCTCCGCCAAGGACTACCAGGCCCTCACCGGCAAGAACTCCGACTACCCGCTGCTCAACAGGGCCATACAGGGTCAGGCGGCCCCCGGTTCGACGTTCAAGGTGGTCTCCACCGCCGCCGCGGTCAACGCCGGCTACGCGTGGGACGGCGGCTACCCCTGCACCAGCTCCTACTCGGTGGGCGGCCAGGTCTTCAAGAACTTCGAGGGCGAGAACTTCGGCGACATCTCCCTGGGCCGCGCCCTGGAGGTCTCCTGCGACACCGTCTTCTACGGCCTCGCCGACCGCGAGTGGAAGAAGGACGGCGGCATCAACCCGAAGAAGGGCGAGCCGAGGGACTACTTCTTCAAGACCGCCCACCAGTTCGGCCTCGGCAAGGAGACCGGCATCGACCTGCCCAACGAGGTCACCGGCCGGGTCCCCGACCGCCAGTGGAAGATCGACTACTGGAAGGCCAACAAGGACGCCTGGTGCAAGTCCGGCAAGAAGGACGGCACCTACGTCGAGAAGATCGAGTACGAGAACTGCCTCGAAGGCAACAAGATGCGCGAGGGCGACGAGATCAACTACTCCATCGGCCAGGGCGACACCCTCGTCACGCCGATACAGGAGGCGATGATCTACGGCGCCGTGGCCAACGGCGGCACCGAGTACCAGCCGACCATCGGCAAGGCGGTCATCAGCGCCGACGGCAGGACCGTCCAGGAGATCAAGCCCAAGGTGGTCCGCAAGCTGCCGGTCACCCAGGCCACCCTCAAGGGCATGGACGAGGCCTTCGCGGGCGTCATCACCCGCGGTACGGCGGCCTGGAAGTTCGGCGGCTGGCCGCAGGACAAGATCGCCCTGCACGGCAAGACCGGTACCGCCGAGGTCTACGGCAAGCAGACCACGTCGTGGCTGGCCACCTACAGCAAGGACTACACGGTCATCATGACCATCTCCCAGGCCGGTACCGGTTCCGGTGCCTCCGGTGAGGCGGTCCGCAACATCTACAGCGCGCTGTACGGCGTGTCGGCCGACGGCTCCGTCGACAAGAACAAGGCGCTGCTCTACACCCCGCAGAAGGGCCTGCCGAAGGTCCGCACGGACGGCACGATCGACTCCCCGAAGGTGTCCAAGGACCCGGCGAAGGACTTCGAGGTCTTCTCCAAGCAGGGCGACAAGAACACCGGCGACGGGCAGACCCCGGCCGCCACCACGGCCTCCCCGTCCACGGGCAACCGCACCACCCGCAGGCGACCGCGCAAGAGGGGACGCCGGAGGATGCTCACATGACCGGCGTCAACAACTTCTCCGTCTCCGGATACGGCCCGGCACGGGCCGGCTGGACCCGGGCCTTCGCCCGGGACTCGCTGACCCGCCGCCTGGACTGGCCGATGCTGCTGGCCGCCCTCGCCCTGTCCCTGCTCGGCTCGGTGCTGGTCTACTCGGCGACCCGCAACCGCACCGAGATCAACCAGGGCGACCAGTACTACTTCCTGGTCCGGCACCTGATGAACATGGGCATCGGGCTCGCCCTGATGATCGGCACCATCTGGGTCGGCCACCGCCAGCTCCGCAACGCCGTACCGATCCTCTACGGCCTCTCGCTGGCCGGCATCCTCGCGGTGCTCACCCCGCTGGGCGCCACCATCAACGGCAGCCGCAACTGGATCGTCCTCGGCGGCGGGTTCTCGCTGCAGCCCGCCGAGTTCGTGAAGATCACGATCATTCTGGGCATGGCGATGATACTGGCGGCGCGGGTGGACGCCGGTGACAAGAAGTACCCGGACCACCGCACCGTCCTGCAGTCCCTGGGTCTGGCCGCGGTCCCGATCCTGATCGTGCTGCTCATGCCCGACCTCGGCACGGTCCTGGTCATGGTGACCATCATCCTCGGCGTGCTGCTCGCCTCCGGCGCCTCCAACCGCTGGGTCTTCGGCCTGCTCGCCGCCGGAGTGGTCGGCTGCGTCGCCATCTGGCAGCTGCACATCCTCGACGAGTACCAGATCGCCCGCTTCGCCGCCTTCGCCAACCCCAGCCTCGACCCCTCCGGCGTCGGCTACAACACCAACCAGGCCCGCATCGCCATCGGCTCCGGCGGCCTGACCGGCGCGGGCCTCTTCCACGGCTCGCAGACCACCGGCCAGTTCGTCCCCGAGCAGCAGACCGACTTCGTCTTCACGGTCGCGGGGGAGGAGCTGGGCTTCGTCGGCGCGGGCCTGATCATCGTGCTCCTCGGCGTCGTCCTGTGGCGCGCCTGCCGTATCGCCCGCGAGACGACCGAGCTGTACGGCACGATCGTCGCGGCGGGGATCGTGGCGTGGTTCGCGTTCCAGGCGTTCGAGAACATCGGCATGACCCTCGGCATCATGCCGGTCACCGGTCTGCCGCTGCCGTTCGTGTCGTACGGAGGATCGTCGATGTTCGCGGTGTGGGTGGCCGTGGGACTGCTGCAGTCGATCAGGGTGCAGCGGCCGATGTCGGCCTAGCACCGCGGAGAACCGGGGCAGAAGCGTACAGGTGAACACATTGTTCCCCATGTGTTCACCTGTGGCTTGTTTTGCCTTTCCCTCCGATTTACCTGCTTCGGCCGCTGGCCCCTGCGGTGCTCGGCCATTAGATTCTGTTCATGGCGGATACGAAGCGTGAAATCGAGCGCAAGTACGAGTCCGACGACAGCGGCCTGCCCGACCTGACCGGCGTCGCGGGGGTGGCGAACGTCGTGGACAAGGGCACCGCCGACCTCGACGCGACCTATCACGACACCTCCGACCTGCGCCTCGCCTCGGCCAAGGTCACCCTGCGCCGCCGCAGCGGAGGCAGTGACGCCGGCTGGCACCTCAAACTCCCCGTCGCCCCCGGCGTCCGGGACGAGATCCACGCCCCCCTCTCCGACACGCTCCCCGACGAACTCGCCGCCCTGGCCCGCTCCCGGGTCCGCGAAGGCCGGCTGGTCCCGGTGATCCGGCTGCGCACCACCCGCGACGTCCGGCACCTCGTCGACGCCGACGGCGCCCTGCTCGCCGAGGTGAGCGTGGACCGCGTCCGGGCCGACCGGCTCTTCGGCGGCGACGGCAGGGCCCAGTGGACCGAGATCGAGGTGGAACTCGCCGACGGCGGCGACCCCGCCTTCCTCGACAAGGTGGAGAAACGGTTGGGCAAGGCGGGCGTACGCCCCTCGAAGTCCGCCTCCAAGCTCGCCCGCGCCCTCGCCGAGACCAAGGGCGGCAAGCCCCGCCCGCCGAAGACCGGCTCCGCCCCGCCCGCCACCGCCGGCGACCACGTCATGGCCTACGTCCGCGCCCAGCGCGACGCGATCGTCGAGCTCGACCCGGCCGTCCGCCTGGACACCGAGGAGGGCGTGCACGACATGCGGGTCGCCACCCGCCGGCTGCGCAGCACCTTCCGCACCTTCGGCAAGGTCCTCGACCGGCAGGTCACCGACCCGGTCGCCGACGAGCTGAAATGGCTGGCCGGCGAACTGGGCGTGGGCCGCGACCAGGAGGTCCTGGCCGAACGCCTGCTGGCAGACCTCGCCGCCGTACCCCCCGCCCTCGTCGACGGCCCCGTCCACGACCGCCTGCACCACTGGGCCGAGGCGAGCGAACGCGGCTCCCGCAGCCGGCTCCTCGGCGTCCTCGACTCCCGGCGCTACCTGGCACTCCTCGACACCCTGGACACCCTCGCCGCCGACCCGCCCCTGCTGAAGGCGGCCGCCGGAGACCCCGGGGAGATCCTCGCCAAGGCCGTGCGCAGGGACTTCGCGAAGGTCGCCGACCTGATCGAGACCGGCATGGCACAGCCCCCCGGCCACGACCGCGACCTCGGCCTGCACGAGGCCCGCAAGAAGGCCAAGCGCACCCGCTACGCGGCCGAGGCCACCCGCCCCGTACTCGGCAAGCCGGCCAAAGCCCTGCTCGCCGCCATGAAGGCGCTCCAGACCATGCTCGGCGAGCACCAGGACAGCGTGATGGCCCGCGAGACCCTGCGCGAGCTGGCCGCGGTGGCCCACGCGGCCGGGGAGAGCACGTTCACGTACGGGCTGCTCTACGGCCGCGAGGAGCAGCGCGCGGCGGCAGTGGAGGCCGGGACACCGGAGGCCTGGGCACGCATCAAGGCCGGGACGCCGGTGTGATCCGGGCGTACGGGGGAGTCCGCCGACCGGGTTAGGCTTGATGGTCACCCTCCCCGGTCACGGCCGGGGAACCGCCCCGGCCTCCGGCCGGGGAGTCGCCCCCAGCCACCTCACAAAGGTCCGCGAGATGCCTGCCGAAGCCGCCGCTCAGGTCGCCGAGTCTGTGTTCCCGCAGCTCGAAGCGCTGCTCCCGCACGTACAGAAGCCGATCCAGTACGTCGGCGGCGAGCTCAACTCCACGGTCAAGCCGTGGGAGGCCTGCGACGTCCGCTGGGCGCTCATGTACCCGGACGCCTACGAGGTCGGGCTGCCCAACCAGGGCGTCATGATCCTCTACGAGGTCCTCAACGAGCAGGAGGGCGTCCTCGCCGAGCGCACCTACAGCGTGTGGCCGGACCTGGAGGCGCTGATGCGCGAGCACGGCGTCCCCCAGTTCACCGTGGACAGCCACCGCCCCGTGCAGGCCTTCGACGTGTTCGGCCTGTCCTTCTCCACCGAGCTGGGCTACACGAACATGCTCACGGCCCTGGACCTGGCCGGCATCCCCCTGGAGTCCAGGGACCGCACGCTCGACCACCCGATCGTCCTCGCCGGCGGGCACGCGGCCTTCAACCCGGAACCGATCGCGGACTTCATCGACGCGGCGATCATCGGCGACGGCGAGCAGGCCGTCCTCGACATGACGAAGATCATCCGCGAGTGGAAGGCGGAGGGCCGCCCCGGCGGCCGCGAGGAGGTCCTCCTCCGCCTCGCGAAGACCGGCTCCGTCTACATCCCGGCCTTCTACGACGTCGAGTACCTCCCCGACGGCCGCATCGCCCGCGTGGTCCCCAACAGGTCCGGCGTCCCGTGGCGGGTCTCCAAGCACACCGTCATGGACCTCGACGAGTGGCCGTACCCCAAGCAGCCCCTCGTCCCGCTCGCCGAGACGGTCCACGAGCGCATGTCCGTCGAGATCTTCCGCGGCTGCACCCGCGGCTGCCGCTTCTGCCAGGCCGGCATGATCACCCGCCCGGTCCGCGAACGCTCCATCACCGGCATCGGCGAGATGGTCGACAAGGGCCTCAAGGCGACCGGCTTCGAGGAGGTCGGCCTGCTCTCCCTGTCCTCGGCCGACCACTCCGAGATCGGCGACATCGCCAAGGGCCTGGCCGACCGCTACACCGAGGACAAGATCGGCCTCTCCCTGCCCTCCACCCGCGTCGACGCCTTCAACATCGACCTGGCCAACGAACTCACCCGCAACGGCCGCCGCTCCGGCCTCACCTTCGCCCCCGAGGGCGGCTCGGAACGGATCCGCAAGGTCATCAACAAGATGGTCTCGGAGGACGACCTCATCCGCACCGTCTCGACGGCCTACGGCAACGGCTGGCGCCAGGTGAAGCTCTACTTCATGTGCGGCCTGCCCACCGAGACCGACGACGACGTCCTCCAGATCGCCGACATGGCGACCAAGGTCATCGCCAAGGGCCGCGAGGTCTCCCGCTCCAACGACATCCGCTGCACGGTCTCCATCGGCGGCTTCGTCCCCAAGCCCCACACCCCCTTCCAGTGGGCCCCGCAGCTCTCCGCCGAGGAGACCGACGCCCGCCTGGAGAAGCTCCGCGACAAGATCCGCGGCGACAAGAAGTACGGCCGCTCGATCGGCTTCCGCTACCACGACGGCAAGCCCGGCATCGTGGAAGGCCTGCTGTCGAGGGGCGACCGCCGCATCGGCGCCGTCATCCGCGCCGTCTACGAGGACGGCGGCCGCTTCGACGGCTGGCGCGAGCACTTCTCCTACGACCGCTGGATGGCCTGCGCCGACAAGGCCCTGGCCTCCTCCGGCGTGGACGTCGACTGGTACACCACCCGCGAGCGCACCTACGAGGAGGTCCTCCCCTGGGACCACCTTGACTCCGGCCTCGACAAGGACTGGCTCTGGGAGGACTGGCAGGACGCTCTCGACGAGACAGAGGTCGAGGACTGCCGCTGGACGCCCTGCTTCGACTGTGGGGTGTGCCCGGCCATGGACACCCAGATCCAGGTGGGGCCGACGGGCAAGAAGCTGCTGCCCCTGACGGTCAAGAACACGGGTCCGGCCCCGGCTTCGAGCGGGCACGTGCACTGAGGCGGGAGCGGAGGAAGCGGCTGCGGCGTCGGCTGCGGTAAGCCTTCCACGTTCCCGGTTCCCGCCTGGCGGTGCCGTCGGTTCCCTTCGGGACGCCGCTGCCGAGTCCGGTGCGGGCCCCGCAGATCATTTCCGAGGCGGAATGGGCGTGAGGAGGCGGCGGTCCCCGAAGTGGCCGCCTGCGGCTGCCCGCACTGCGGGTGGCGACGGGCCGCAGTAGGAGGCGCCGAACAGCATCTGCCGGGCTGAGCGGTACCACCACCAGTACCCTTCCGGGCAACAAAAACCCGGGCGGGTACTGCGGGTTGGGCGGGACGGGAGCCGAGGAGAGTGACCCGTTCGAGGCCGACCAGGCACCTCTTGCCCGGCGGGGCTCGTTCCGTCTCCCGCGGTTGGCTGACCCCCTGCCGAGGGCGGTTGTGCGTCCCGGGCCCGGGCCAAGAGTTGTGGGCAGGCTGCATTCGGCGCCTGCTCAGCTAAGTGTCACTGACGCCGACCATCCTCCACAGACGCGTGCTGCGCTCACACAGCAGGAGGCCCGGCCGACGGGAGGACCACCGGCAAGGCGCTCACCAAGCCCCCGGCGACCAGCCCGAGGCCGCCGCCTGAAAGCCGTCGCCGGTCGTCCAGCGGCGTCGGCCTCGCCGGGCATGGGAGCACGAGCGCACGAACCGACTACGCACCTGCGGCGGCGTCGACTCCGCCTGCCGATGAACCGACGAACACCGCCAGGTAGCGAAACTCTCCACCTGCTCCGACCTGTTCGGAGTACATCTCCCACTTGAGGGGGTACGCACCTCGCAGACTGCAGGTGTTCGGCTCATAGGTCCCCTCGGCCCAGAGCAGCGTTCCCGCCAGTTCCCGTCCGTGGTGAATCCGGTAGTCGTGATCCCGAGTACGTCGGCGGCCAGGATCCGGGAGAGTCCACAGGGACGCCTCGTTGGACAGCATGAGGGCAAGACCGTTCTGACCGGGCCGACGACAGAAGCGCTCCAGCCTCGCTATGTCCCGGACAAAGTGCAGGCGGGCAAGGTCGGTGGCGCCATGCGCCTTCAGGGCGTAGTCCTCGACCGGAGTGCCGGCCTTGCCGGTCCAGCCTCGGGTGAAGTACTTGAATTCAATTGCAGTGCGGCCCTCGGGCCCGAGGCACTGGAGGTCGAGATACTCGGTCTTGCCCGGCCCCCGCTGCGGCACCTCAAGCCGCGACTGCACGTCCGGCGCCAACTCCCAGAGGACCCGGGCGAAACCATGTTGGAGGTCGGCTTCGGAGTGGAAGACCGGCCTGCGCCGGGACAGCTCCGCCATGACGTCGTCGAGTGAGGCCCGTCCGGCAATGATGCTCGTAGGATCTGTCGGCGTCATGGTCACGACGCCATTGAACCGGTCCCTCGCCTGAACCCTCAAACCCTGCGGGCCCCATGGGCGGCATCAGTCGCGTTCGAAAATGGATGGCTGGCAGGGACGGAGCAGCCCACCCTTTACGTCATGGAGGAACCGCGACACAGGATCCGCGCGTTGCACACGGCATCCACGATCACCGTTTACCAGGCATACGCCCCGGAGATCGGCCTGCCCGCCGTCCGGGAGGGCCGTTTTCCCACTGTATGGAAACGCGACAGGATGACGTGGATCAAACCGTCGTTCCTGTGGATGATGTACCGCTGCGGCTGGGGCACCAAGGAGGGGCAGGAGACCGTGCTGGCTGTCGAGATCGGCCGTGACGGCTTCGATTGGGCGCTGCGCAACGCGTGTCTGTCGAGCTACGCCCCCGGGATGCATGCCGACCGAGCCGCCTGGCAGCGTCAGTTGAAGCGGGCGCCCGCTCGCGTGCAGTGGGACCCCGAGCGGGATCTGCACCTGCAGCCCCTGCCGTACCGATCTCTGCAGCTCGGCGTTTCCGGTGAGGCCGCACGACGCTACGCGGACGAGTGGACGGTCGCCATCCGGGACGTCACACCACTCGCCCACGAGATCCACGCCCTCGTCCGCAGCGGTGACCTGGACTCAGCCAACCGACTGCTGCCCCAGGAGCACCCCTATCCCGTTGAGGACGCGTTCCTTGCCCATCTACGGGGATGACGGCCTGATCCGCCTGTCGGCACTGTGGCAGCACCAGTTCCCCAAGGGGCCTCCCATCGCACACGAACTGCGCACTGCATACAGCGACCGTTGGGTGCGGTTCCACAGTCTCCCGGGCGCAAAGCGCTACCCGGAGACCGAGGGCGAGTACGCCATCGCCCTCCACCGGTACAACACGATCCTGGACGAACTCTTCGAGGGCAGCGACGTCTACGTCATCACCATGGCCTGGTCCTGGGAACCGGACGGACCTGAACGCCCGCTGCGACGGCAAGAGGTACACCCCCGAGGCACCCGATGGACGACACTCGCGTACGACGACGATCCCGACCCCGAACCCCACAGCTACACGCACCTCTACGCTGACCGTCGCCCCTGGCGACCAGGCACGGTCGACGACATCCTCCGCGAAGTGGCAGACGACGTGCTCAGCGGAGTGATCATCACCGACAGCAACCTCACGCGCATCCACCATCCGTACGACGGCGGCGCTGACGTCATCGCAACGAACTCCGCGGAACGCGACCGAATACGTGACAGCCACCAGGACTGGCTGCCTCGAAACCCCGACGGTCTTTGAAACGGCGATCGGGAAGCGACCGTCCTGCCGGTGAGCGGGCGGAGGCGTCTGCCCCCGCCCGCGGGGTGGTCAGGGAGCGTCGATGAGGCCGTACTTCGGCACGGTCACCGTGCGGGCGCCCGGCGTGCCGCCGAGGACGACCTTGCGGTACGTGACGTTGTTGGCCGTGCTCTGTTCCTTGAGCCGGTTGTCGGGGTTGGCGATGACCTGGATGTAGTAGGTGCCGTTCGGCAGGTCCGTGACGTCGAAGGACTGGCCGGGCCGGTACTGGCTGTAGGTGTCGCCGTTGCCGACGTCGAGCACCTCGCGCACCGAGACGGCGGTCTCCTCACCGCAGGCGGTGGCGAGGTCGGTGTTGTACGGGTGCCAGTTGGCGTTCTTCACCGTGTAGTCGATGGCGTCGGTGTTGGCGAGGCAGAACGCCTCCTTGCCGCTGCGGACGATCTCCTTCTTGTCCGCGCCGAGCAGCCGGTAGCTGGCGAAGTCGCTGAAGTGCCAGTGCTGGTGGCCCTCCCGCGGATCCCACTCCATGGTGCCGGTGGGCGTGTACCCGACCTGCTTGCCCTTGGCGTCGTAGAAGTACTGGTACGCGTCCATCTTCTCCGCGCCGGGCTTGCGGAACCCGTCCACGACCAGCGGCGAGGGGCCGCCGTTCCAGACGGTGGCGCTGAAGGCGAGGTACTCCTTGCCCGGGGCGGCTCCCGCTCCGCCCTCGGCCCCGTCGGTGATCGCGATGCCGTACGCGGGGAGGGCCCGCAGGTCGGGCTTGGGCATGGCGGCGGCCACGGCCGCCTTGCCGACCGGGCGTCCGGCGGCCGGCTTCGGGCTCTTCGACGTGCTCTTCTGCCCGCGCCTGGCGCCGGCCAGCCCCTGGCCCCCGCCGGAGTCCTGCTGGCGGACCGTCACCTTGATGGTCTGGGTCTTGTCGGGTATTCCGAACAGGTCGCGGTACTTCTTCGCCACCGACACCTTCGCGGTGTAGACGCCGGCCGGCAGGTCGATCGCATTGTCCCCGCGGAAGCCCTGGGACGTGGCGGCCGCCCAGCCCTTCTCGACACCCCACACCCCGCCCAGCGCGAACGGGTTGTCGGAGCAGCCGTCGGGGTACTTCGAGGTGGCCGGTGCATCCGGCCGGATCCGGCCCGCCTGGTTGTTCGGGCAGAACGACTGCGTGGTGTCGACCTTCTTCGCCCCCGACTCGTCGCTGATGCTGACCTTGAGGAAGCCCGGCAGACCCGAGAAGTCCTTCACCAGGCCCTTCGGCAGGGTCCTGGTCACCGTCCGGCCGCCGGAGCGGATCACCTGCGACGCGACGACGGGGTCGTTGTAGGACTTGCGCGTCACCCGCAGCTCGAACGGTCCCTTGTCGACCGTGATGTAAGTGCCGAGGTCCAGGTAGATCCCCGGCTCGCCTTCCCATCGGTCGACGGTCACCGCGGGGGTGGCGGCGATCAGTTCGAGCTTCGGCGTACCCGCCGGTGTAGCCGCTCCCGCGCCGGGCGCGGCGAGGGTTCCGGCGGCGCCGACGGTGAGGGCGGCAGCGGCGATGACCGCCGAACGCCGTAAGGCATTGGGGTGGTGTCTGGTCATGGGTGCTCTTTCTCCGTCTGGTCGGGACGAGTCGTGCACGTCTTGCAGGCACGGAAGGATGTACTTGTGTGCCATCTGTGAAAAGGCCGGAAATTCGGTTCAGGTTGCCTGGCGACCTGAAGTCGCCCTGAACGGCGGCTCGTTGACGCTGTCAACTCGGCGATCGGCGACCGTCTGCCACTCGGCCGTGCCGGAGAAGGGGAGAAGGTACGGAGACCGGTGCGCGGCTTCCGCGCCTACGGACCGTCTGCCGGGCGGTGAGCGCTCGCCGACATCTGCACAGGGCGCGATCTCGGGCTCACGGCGCTGGACAAGAGGCGCCGACAGCAGGGTCTGCGACGGTTGTGGGTGTTCAACGGCTCATGAGGCACTCTGCGATCCATCGGGCGCCTTCACGGGTCACGTGACAGCACAGCTCGCCGCCACGTCCTGCCACGCCTGGTCGTCCAGGTAGTCGGTTCTGACGACCGGTTCAGCAGCCGGTGGCCGGGTGGGTGGCCGGGGGAGTGGTGGCCTGGAGGTCCCAGTCGGAGGGGGTGAAGGCCGAACCGCCCAGCAGTTGCACGGTGCCCCGGACGTTCCCGGCCACGGTCTTGTGCCAGTACCAAGGCCCGGTGGGGGCGGAGTCCGCGGTATCGAAGGTCCAGCCCAACTTCCCCAGGGCTGACTTCAGATGCGCGACGACCTGCGCGTCCGTGCCCCCGCCGGTGAACCCCAGGCTCACCGTCGGCTCGTCCCAGCCGTACGTGGACTCAATCCCGTCACAGGAGTCCCACCTCGGCTTGGTCGCGTACCTCGAAGAGACATGCGCCCCCGCCGGAGCGACGGCGAGCACCGGCTTGATCGCCGCGAGCAACCGTCCGCCCGGATCAGGATCCCCGACCGGCTGCGGCGTGCTGCTCCCGCACCCGGCCAGACCCACGACCGCCGCAACCACGGCTACTGAAGCCGCCCCCTCGCGTCTCCACCCGTGCGCCGCCATCCTCGCACCGTTGATCATGGCCTTCAGGACGCCCACCCACCTTGTTCGGTTCCTCGCAGGCCACCCTCGCACAGCGGATGGCGGGTCCTGCTGCGCGGGGCACGGCGGCGCAGTGGGTGACCTTGCAGGCCGGTGGACGGCCCGCCTTCCTGTTCCTAGCGGCGAGCTGACCGCTGAGACAGGCACAGGCCCTGGAGGCGGCGGTGAGCTCGTGGTCCAGGTGGCAGGTGGCAGGTGGCAGGTGGCAGGTGGCGGGTGGCGGGTGGCGGGTGGCGATGCGGGCAGGGGGCGGCCCGGATGCCGTTGCGCCGGGTGGGTGACAGACTGAGAGTTCGGAGTCCGGTGCCGGGTGGCGGTGGCGGATAGTCCCGTGCGGCTCCGACTGATCCGCGCGCTGTGTGTCGTTGCAGCGATCGGTCCGTATCCCCGCTGGCCGGGTCCTGCTCATCGGCATACGAGACGGCGCCTGCGTCGCTACCACCGCTCGCTTCCGCCAGAACGACAGGGCGTCGACCCCGACGAGCCCCGGTAAGCCCACGCCGTGCTCACCACCGCCGTCCCCGCCGGCCCCGCGGGCGGGGACGGCGGGGACGGCGGGACTCCTGGTAGTGGCCGGCAGGGCCCGCGCAGTGGACGGTGCCGGTGGACGTGGAGGCGGTCATGGCTGGTGGGTCGGGCGGGGCGCACGGAGAACTGGCCGGGCAGACGGTCGTCGTGGTGGGCGGCAGCGCCGGCATCGGTCTGGAGACGGCGCGACAGGTGCGGGCGGCCGGCGGCGACCTGGTGCTGGTGGCGCGCAACGCCGAGCGCCTGCGCCGGGCCGCGGACGAACTGCACCCACTGAGCACGGCCGCGCTCGACGCCCAGGACACCGCACACCTGGAGCGGTTCCTCGGGGAGCTGTCCGGACGGGTCGACCACGTGCTGGTGACGGCCGGCAACCCGTCGTACACCCCGCTCGCCGAACTCGATCTGACCGACGCCGCCCGGGACTTCGGCGCGCGGATCGCCATGATGCTCGCGGTGGCGCGGGCGGGCCGGGAGAAGGTCAGGGCCGGGGGGACGCTGCTGTTCATCGGCGGCACCGGCGGCCGGCGGCCCGCGCCCGGGATGGCCGTCGTGGGCGCGGTCACCGCGGCGCTGCCGGCGCTCACCGCCAACCTGGCCCTGGAGGTCGCCCCGGTCCGGGTCAACCTCATCGCCGCCGGGTTCGTGGACACCCCGCTGTCCGCCGCCCTCCTCGGCGACCAACTGGAGGCACGGCGCGAGGAACTGCGCAGGACGCTGCCCATCGGCCGGGTGGTCGGCCCGGCGGACGTGGCCGCTCTCGCCGTGCACATCATGGTCAACGACGCCCTCACCGGCGCCACCTACGACATCGACGGCGGCCAGCAACTGCTCGCCCGCTGACCGCCCGCCCACGCCGGCATCCCCACGCCCCTACGAGACGGGAGGCACAAGCCATGGACATGAAACTGGAGGTCGTCGTCGTGCCGGTCACCGACGTCGACCGGGCCAAGGACTTCTACACCACGCTGGGCTGGCGGCTCGACGCGGACGTCGCCGGCGACGGGGACTTCCGGGTGGTGCAGGTGACCCCGCCGGGCTCCCCGGCGTCGGTCATCTTCGGTTCGTCGGTCACCGAACAGGCTCCGGGCTCGGCCCAGGGCCTGCACCTGATCGTCGACGACATCAGGACCGCCCACGACGAACTCGCCCGGCACGGAGCCCACCCGAGCGAGGTGTTCCACGACGCCGGCGGCGTCTTCCACCACGCCGGCTCCGACGCCCGGCTGGACGGTCCTGACGGCAGCTACGGCTCCTTCCTGTCGTTCAGCGACCCGGACGGCAACGGCTGGCTCCTCCAGGAGGTCACCACCCGGCTCCCGGGACGGCTCGACCCCGCCACCACCACCTTCTCCTCGGTCGACGACCTCGCGGACGCCCTGCGCCGGGCCGCGGCCGCACACGGCGAGCACGAGGCACGCACCGGCAGCGAGGACCCCCACTGGCCGGACTGGTACGCGCGCTACCTGGTGAGCGAGCAGGCCGGGACCGAACCGCCCGCGTGACCCGGCCGCGCCCATCCATCCCCCTCCGACCTGCTGTGATGTGTCCCACGGGCCCTTGTCGTCACCCGGAAGGCCTACCTAAATTCCGTTATATGTCCGACAAAGATGCCTCCCGTCCCGCCGAGCCGGTCGAGTTCTCCGTCGACCTCACCGGTCACGAGCTGACCCGCCGCGCCCATGTCATGGCGGCGCTCGGCGACGACTGGGACCCCGTCGAGATGGTGCGCGGCGAGGAGGAGGCGTACGACCTGCTGTACTCCGGCCTCGACCCGGAACAGCAGCGGCTCTACGACACCCTGCTCGCGGCCGGCGTCCTGCCGCGCCGCGGCGGCGGACGCCCCGGCGGCGACGACCCCGCCGCCTGATGCTCCCGCCCGCACACCGGGGCGGCGGCTTCCCCGCCGTACCCCGCCGCACGGCGTGAACCACCCGCGAGGGGTGAGGACGTCCCGCGCGGCCGGCCGGAAGCTGGACGGTCCGGAAGGGCGGGTGGGCCATGGCCGACGACAGAGCCGGCAGCGCCGGCAGTGCCGACCGCATCGCGGAGTTCATCGAGCCGCTGCGGGTGAAACCGGGCAGCAAGGTGCGGCTGCCCGAGGACTTCGACCCCGGTTTCAGAGCGGGCATCCGCAAGAAGAAGGACGGCGTCGAACTGCTCCGCAGCGGTATCGAGCAGCTCGCCGACTACCAGCGGCGGCTGGCCGCCCAGGACACCTACGGGGTGCTGTTCTGCCTGCAGGCCCTGGACGCCGGCGGCAAGGACGGCACCATCCGCCACGTCATGAGCGGGGTGAACCCGCAGGGCGTGCGCGTGGTCGGCTTCAAGGTTCCCTCGAACGACGAACTCGACCACGACTACCTGTGGCGTTACTCCCAGAACCTGCCCGGCCGCGGTGAGATCGGCATCTTCAACCGCTCCCACTACGAGGAAGTGCTCGTGGTCCGGGTGCACCCCGACAACCTGCGCCGCCAGAAACTGCCCGACGCGGCCCGCGGCCCGGACGTGTGGGAACGGCGCTACCGCGAGATCAACGACTGGGAGCGCTACCTCACCGACAACGGCTTCAGGATCGTGAAAATCTTCCTGAACCTGTCGAAGGAAGAACAGCGCACCCGTTTCCTCAAACGCATCGACGTACCCGAGCGGAACTGGAAGTTCTCGTCGGCAGACGTGCGTGAGCGGGCCTACTGGGACGACTATCAACAGGCGTTTTCACAGATGTTGTCCGCAACCAGTACGCAATGGGCGCCCTGGTACGTCGTTCCCGCCGACCACAAGTGGTTCGCCCGGGTGTGCGCGGCCGCCGTCCTGGTGCACACCCTGATGGCCATCGACCCGCAGTACCCGCAGGTCAGCGACCAGAGGCGGAGCGAACTCGCCGAGGTCAGGGAGCAACTGGAGGCCGAGGCACCCGCGGGGGCCGCCCCGGACCCGTACGCGGCGGCGGAGAACAAAAACAGGACGAAAATCAAGAAAATCAAGAGCAAGAAGGAGAGTAAGAAGAAGAACAACAAGAAGAGCGGCAAGAAGAACGCGAAGGCGTCTTCATGACCGCGCCGGCAGAGGTCCCGCAGGACCGGGCGGCCGACGGCGCGCCGTGGTACGCGCGTCCGCCCGAGCAGGTGGCCGCCGCCTTCGAGGTGGATCCGGCCGCCGGCCTGTCCACCGCCCGCGCCGCGGAGCTGCTGCGGACCCACGGCCCGAACGCGCTGCCGGAGGAGAAGCCGCTGCCGGGCTGGCGCCGCTGTCTCGCCCAGTACCGCAGCTACATGCAACTCGTCCTGGTGGCCGCCGCAGTCGTCTCGCTCGTCATCAAGGAGTGGAGCACCGGGATCCTGCTGCTCGTCCTGACCGTCGTCAACGCGGTTGCCGGGATGCGGCAGGAGGGCAAGGCGGACAGCGCCATGAACGCGCTGAAGTCGATGATGAAGGCCACCGCGCGGGTGCGCAGGGACGGCACCGAGTCGAAGATCCCGGCCGAGCAGGTCGTACCGGGCGACGTGGTGCTGCTCGCGGCGGGCGACGAGGTGCCGGCCGACGGCCGGGTCGTCGCGGCGAACGCCCTGCAGATCGACGAGGCGGCGCTGACCGGGGAGAGCGTGCCGGCCGCGAAGGAGGCGGGCACACTCGGCGACGTCGACCTGCCGCCGGGGGAGCGCCGGAACATGGCGTTCATGAACACCCCCGTCACCCACGGCAGCGGCACGGTGGTGGTCACCGCCACCGGCGCGGACACCGAAATCGGCCGCATCTCGGGCATGCTGTCGACCACCCGCCGGGAGGCCTCGCCGCTGACCCGGGAGATGGACCGGCTCACCCTGTGGATCACGGCGACGGCCGGAGTGACGATGATCCTGATGTTCGTGCTCGGCCGCGGCCGGGGCACGGCGTGGGACGCGCTGTTCGTCAGCGCCGTCTCGCTGGCGATCGCCGCCATCCCGGAGGCCCTGCCCACCGTGTCCCAGACGATCCTGTCCATCGGCGCCGTCGACCTGTCCAGGCGCCGGGCGATCGTGAAGGACCTGCCGTCGGTGGAGGCGCTGGGCTTCACGTCGGCGATCAACTCCGACAAGACCGGCACACTCACCATGAACCAGATGACGGTGGTGGAGGTCGTCGACGCCGGCGACCGCTACACCGTCTCCGGCACCGGCTACGGCCTGGAGGGCAGGATCCGGCACCCGGTGGGCAGCGCCCCGGACATGACCGACGTGATCCTGCCCTACCTGGTCGCCAACGACGCCCGGCTGGTGGACGGCAAGGTCGTCGGCGACCCCACCGAGGGCGCCCTGCTGGTCCTCGGCCACAAGAGCGGCCTGGACGTCGACGCCACCCGGGAACGGCTGCCCAGGCTCGCCGTGCTCCCCTTCGACCCCACCTACAAGCTGATGGCCACCTTCAACCGGGCCACCGACGACACCGGCCGCCCCGTCGTGCGCTGCTTCGTGAAGGGCGCGGCGCCCGCCGTCATGGACCGGGCCGCCACGGCGCTCAGGCAGGGCGAGTCCGTCCCGTGGGACGCGGAACTGCGGCAGCGGGCCCAGGAGCAGGTCGAACGGATGGGGAGCGAGGGACTGAGGGTGATGGCCGCGGCGCGCCGCGACCTCGACCCGGCGGCCTTCGACCCGGCGGCGTTCGACCCGGACGGCGACCTGCTCGGCCACGTCACCGACCTCCAGCTGACCAGCCTGGTCGGCATGGTCGACCCGCCGCGCGCCGAGTCGAAGGCCGCGGTCGCCGACGCACAGGCCGCGCACATCAGGGTCCGCATGGTGACCGGCGACGACGTCGTCACCGGCGCCGCCATCGCCCGGCAGGTCGGCATCGAGGGCGAAGCCATGCTCGGCGCGGACTTCGCGGCCCTCCCGGAGAGCGAACGGCTCGCCCGGATCGACGGCATCGGCGTCGTCGGCCGGGTCGCGCCCGAACACAAGGTGCTCCTCGCCGAGACGCTGAAGAAGAAGGGCGGCGTCGTCGCCATGACCGGCGACGGCGTCAACGACGCGCCCGCGATCAAGGCGGCCGACGTCGGCATCGCCATGGGTTCCGGCACCGAGGTCGCCAAGAACGCAGGCCGCATGGTTCTCGCCGACGACAACTTCGCCACGATCGTCTTCGCCGTCGAACAGGGCCGCAAGATCTACGACAACCTCACCAAGTACATCCGGTTCGTGCTCGTCCTGCTCGTGGTGTTCGTGCTGACGTTTCTCGGCGCGACCCTGTTCGACATCGCCGCCGGGGAACCGTTCACCCCGGCGCAGGTCCTGTGGATCCACTTCTTCGTCAACGCGGCCTTCGGCTTCGCGCTCGGCTTCGACCGGCAGAGCCCCGGCCTGATGGCCCGCCGCCCGCGACCGCGCGGCGCACACGTGCTCAACCGGGGCGTCATGCTCACCGTCGGACTGTCCGGCCTGGTGATCACCATTGGCCTGCTCTGCCTGATCGACCTCGGCAGATCCCGCTACGGCAGTGTCGCGATCGGCCAGTCGATGGCGTTCACGTCCTTCGCGCTCTGCCTGATCGTGGCCGCCCTGGAGTGCCGCAGCGAACGCGACACCGTGCTCACCACGGCCAGCTTCGACAGCAAGCAGATGAACCGGGCCATGCTGATCGAGTTCGTCCTCGCGGTCCTGGTCACCCAGCTGGACGCCTTCCGCAGACTGCTCGGCACGACCGAACTGAACCTCGCCCAGTTCGGCTGGACGCTGCTCCCGGCGCTCGCGCTGCTTGCGCTGTGGGAGATCGGCAAGTTCCTCGCCCGCTGGAACGGCAGGCCGGTGCCCAGGACCTGACGTGCCGTCGACCGGGTTTCGCCGACGCCGACGAAACCGTGACACGACCGCCATGGAAGCCGCACCGAACGGGCCGCACAATCAGGAAAACCGAACACGGGTGTGCGGTCGAATGCCGACGGACGGCGGGGGAGCGGGCGGACATGGAACTGGAACTGGGATACGACCTGCTGGGCGGCCGGCTCCGCAGCATCGGCGAGGTCGAACTCACCTACGGCAGGTGGGGTGGCCGGCCCCGCACGCTCGGGCCGCATCCACTGGAGTACGACCTGCTCGGCAGCCGGCTGCGGCGCATCGGCGACGTCGAGATCGGCTACGGCCGCCTGGGCAGCGTGCCCAGAACGTTCGGGAGCTGGGACGTCGACTGCGCCGCCTGGTCCGGGATCCCGCGGCAGATCGGGCCGTACCTGATCGACCACCCCAGGTTCAGCGGCCGGGTGCGTGGGGTCGGCCCGCTCTCCGTGGAGTACGACCTGCTGGGCGGGCGGCCCCGCCGCGTCGTCCTGCCCGCCGGCCTGGACGCCCTCCCCGACGACCTCCTGCGCGTCCTCTTCCTGGTCCTGCACCTGCAGAGCGAACGCAACAAGAACTCGTCCTCCGCCGCGTAGACGCCCAGGACGCGTAGGCACGTGGGCGTCAGCAGCACAGCAGCACAGCACCACGGCCGAACACGCGAAGGCCCGCCGGACGGTTCCGGCGGGCCTTCGGGGTGTCGGCGGGTCAGACGGCGGCCGCGTACTTCGGGTTGACGCCGTACTGGTTCTCCTCCGGCTTGCCGTCGGAGGCGAGCCAGACGAGCACGAAGATCCAGCCGACCAGCGGGATGATGCCGACCAGGATCGTCCAGCCCGAGCGGCCGGTGTCGTGCAGCCTGCGGACCGCGACACCGAGGCTCGGCAGCAGGACCGCGAGGTCGTAGATCGCGGCGAGGGCGCTGAAGTGGATGGCCGCGCCGACGGCGATGAGCACGATCGCGATGATCGTGTTGATCAGGGTGAACATCCAGTATTCCTGCCGACGCGCGCGCCCGCTGAACACCACGTACTTCTTCAGTACGTCCACGTACCAGTTCATTGCTCGTCCCCCAAGGACCCAAGAAAGGTTCAAGATTTCGCTGGCGCCCAGCAAATCAAGCCGTCGTGGCCGGATCCATCCAGATTGGCGTGAGCGGGTCAACCGTTACCGTCTCGCCGCCGATCGGTGATCAAGACGGGCCGATCGCATCCGCGCGGTGCGCGATAACGTCTCTCCGGCCATGGACATGCAGAAACAGCCCCAGCAGCGGCCACAGCCCCAGCAGCGGTCACAGCCACAGTCACAGCCCCGGTACTCGCAGAACCCCGAGGGCTGTCTGGTCGTCGCGATCAGAATCCCCGTACGGATCCTCGCGTTCCTCGTGGTGCTGCCGGTACGGCTGCTCTGGGACGCTCTGGCCGCCGTCGCGCGGTTCCTGTGGCGGTACCTTCTCGCCCCCGCCGGCCGCGCCGTCGGCCTGCTCCTGCACGTCCTCCTCGTCGTCCCGCTGGTCTGGCTCTACCGCCACCTGCTGACTCCGCTCGGCCACGCCCTCCTGTGGCTCCACGCGCGCGTGCTCACCCCGATCGGCCACGCGCTCGTACGGCTCCTCGCGCCCGTCGTGGCGGCCGTGGCGAAAGCCGTCGCCCTGGTGGCCGCAGCGATCGCCTGGCTGGCGGAAAAGCTGGCCGTCGGCCTGTACTGGACCGCGCGCGTGCTCCTCGTCCTGCCCGCCCTCGCCCTGTGGCGCTGGGTCCTCGCCCCCGTCGCCCGGGTCCTCGGCGTCGTCCTGCGCGAGATCGGGGACGCTCTCGGACACGCCTGGCGGGCCGCCGGATACGTCGCACGTGCCGTCGGACGGGTTCTCGGGACCCTCTTCCGGTGGATCTTCCTGGAACCCGCACGCTGGGCGTACCGGACCGTCCTCACCCCGGTCGGACACGTCGTCCGCGACCTCGTCCTGCGCCCCGCGGCCCAGGCCGCCCGCGCGATCGGCCGAGCTGTCGGACAGGCCCGCGCCGACGTCCGCCGCGCCCTCTTCGGCGAGCCGCGGCGGCCCGCGCCCGTGGACCGCCGGGAACCCCGGGGCCGCGACACACGTACTCTTGATGGATAGCAGTACCCAGCCGTACGGCCCACAGCGGTACGGCCTCGCACAAGAACGCACGAGAACCACGAAGGACTGACGACACTGGGCAAGCGACAGCCCGAAGGCCCGCCGCCCGCACCCGCGGTGCAGCGCATCCGACTGCGCTACACCAAGCGCGGCCGCCTCCGGTTCACCAGCCACCGTGACTTCCAGCGCGCCTTCGAGCGGGCGCTGCGCCGCGCCGAGGTGCCGATGGCGTACTCGGCGGGGTTCACACCGCACCCGAAGGTGTCGTACGCCAATGCCGCACCCACCGGCACGGGCAGCGAGGCCGAGTACCTGGAGATCGCGCTCACCGCACCCCGCGACCCGGAGCGGCTGCGCGCCCTCCTCGACGAGTCCCTGCCCGCCGGGCTCGACATCGTCGACGCGGTCGAGGTGCACACGTCCGGACTCGCCGACCGGCTCACCGCCTCCGTGTGGGAGCTGCGGCTGGCCGGCCAGGACCCGGCGGAGGCCGCGAAGGCCGTCGCGGCGTTCAACGCCGCCGAGTCCGTCGAGGTCCGGCGCACCACCAAGAACGGCGTCCGCACCTTCGACGCCCGCCCCGCCGTCGTGCAACTTGAAACACAGAGTGAAACGGCTGATAGGCCGACCGACCAGCCCTGTGCGATACTGCGGCTGGTTGTTCGGCACGTGACGCCTGCCGTACGACCCGACGACGTCCTGTCCGGTCTCCGCGCCGTGGCCGACCTGGCGCCGCCGGTCCCCGCAGCGGTGACCAGGCTGGCGCAGGGGCTGCTCGATGAAGAGACCGGCACGGTGACCGACCCGCTCGCGCCCGACCGCGAGGCAGCCGAGGCCCTTTCGAAGGCCGAACCGACTGCCACCGCGACGGTGCCGGCGTAAGGAAGGTCCCGCGAAGGACGCACGTCGTAGCGCAGCCCTCGTACTCGGGAGCCACCTGGGTCGGGCAGCGCACCGACCAGAAGACTTTCGCCAGGCCGTCCGCGACAAGGCGTACGGAACCGGCGAGACAGGACACAGAGAGCTCCTGTGCGGCGCCCGCGCCCCACACGGCGGCACCGCGCATCGCGCGAGCCGTGGACGTCACCGGTGGTCGCTCGAACCGATCGACGCCGGACCAGGCGCGGCGCCCGGGAGCCTGACGGGAGAAACGCCCGCATGCTCGAACCGACCGAGCCCACCGAGGGCTCCGAACTGAACACCCCCAGCGACACCCTGCCGCCGCGCAGGCGTCGCCGTGCCGCGTCCCGCCCCGCGGGACCGCCCGCCGGGACCGAGGCAGTGGCCGAGACCACCGCGCCGGCCATACCGGCCGCCGAGACCTTCGAGTCCGTCGCCGAAGCGACAGAAGAAGAGGTCACGGAAGAGGCCGCCGAGGCCGCTGCGACGGTCGAGGCCGCAGAGGCCGCGGAAGCCGTCGAGGAGGCCGCGCCCGCTCCGCGGACGCGCCGCCGTGCGACCCGCCGCGTGTCCGCACCCGCCGCTGCCCCCACCGAGGCCGCGGAGGCCACCGGAACCGCGGAGACCGTCGCGCCTGCTGCTGCCGGTGCGACCGCCGCGACCGAGCCCGCCGAAAGCACGGCCCCGGTCGAGTCCGCCGCCGACAGCGACGAGGAGGCCGCGCCCGCTCCGCGCACGCGCCGCCGCGCGACCCGCCGCGTCTCCGCGCCCACCGCGGCCCCGGCCGCGGCGGAGGAGCCGTCCGCCGTTGCGGAGGCGGAGCAGGCACAGCCGCTTCAGACCGCCGAGGCGGCCGAGACCCCCGCACCCGCCACGGCCGCCGACGAGGACACGCCGGCCCCGCGGACCCGTCGCCGTGCGACCCGCCGGGCGTCCGCGCCCGCCGGTGCCCCGGTGCCTGCCGAGGCGGGCGAAGAAGCCGCGGCCCCGGCCGTCGCCGCCGAGGCCGGTACGGAGACCGCCGCGACCGCCGACGTGGCCGAGGCACCCGAGACGGTCGAGGCCCCTGAGGAGACCGTGTCCGTCCCGCGTTCCCGTCGCCGTGCGACCCGCCGGGTGTCCGCGCCCGCCGGTGCGCCCGAAGCCGCTGCCGCCGAGACGGCCGTCGCCGAGGAGCCGCAGGCGGTGGTCGCCGAGACCCCGGCCGCCGAGCCCGTCGAGGCCGAGGCGCCGCGCCGCAGGCGCCGCGTGGTGCGCCAGGCCGCCACCGGGTTCTCCGAGCCCGCCGCCCGAGCCGGCGCCGACGAGGAGCAGCAGCGCCGCCCGGCCCGGCCCGCCGTCGCCGTCTTCCAGGCGCCCGTGTTCACCGAACCCAAGTTCCAGACCCCGGAGCGCGCCGCCGCCGAGGCCGCCGCCTCCGCGGCCGGCACCGAGGAACCGGAGGAGCTCGCGGCTGCCCCGGCCGCCCCCGCATCGTCCGCTGCCGCCGCTTCCACCGCTTCCGCCACTCCTGCCGCTTCCACCGCTCCCGCGGCCTTCGCCGCCGAGCCGGCCGAGCAGGCCGAGGCCGGTTCGCGCCGTCGGCGCCGCCGCCGGGGCGCCGTGGAGGAGGCCCCGGTCACCGAGGCCACCGCCGAGGACGAGTCCGAGGAGCCGGAGGAGTCCGCCGAGGACATCGCCGACGGCGAGGACGAGGCCGAGGAGTCCGGCTCCCGCCGGCGCCGCCGCCGCGGTGGCCGACGCCGCCGTCGCGGTGACGCCGCCGACGGCGACGACGGCACCGACGAGTTCGCCGCCGAACAGGCCGAGCAGGACGCCGAGGACACCGCCGAGCAGGAGGAAGAGGACGACGAGGAGGCCCACGACGAGGCCGGCCTGTCCTCCTCCAGCAGCCGCCGTCGCCGGCGCCGCCGCCGCCGTGCCGGGGACAGCTCCGCCGACGCCGAGCCCGGCGAGGGCGACCCGGAGCGCACGGTCGTCAAGGTCCGTGAGCCCCGCAAGCCCTCCGAGCCGTCCGACGAGGTCCAGTCCATCAAGGGCTCGACCCGCCTGGAGGCCAAGAAGCAGCGCCGCCGCGAGGGCCGCGAGCAGGGCCGCCGACGCGTCCCGATCATCACCGAGGCCGAGTTCCTCGCCCGCCGCGAGGCCGTCGAGCGCGTGATGGTCGTACGCCAGCACGGCGACCGCACCCAGATCGGCGTCCTGGAGGACGGCGTGCTCGTCGAGCACTACGTCAACAAGGAGCAGGCCACCTCGTACGTCGGCAACGTCTACCTGGGCAAGGTCCAGAACGTGCTGCCGTCGATGGAGGCCGCCTTCATCGACATCGGCAAGGGCCGCAACGCCGTCCTGTACGCCGGTGAGGTCAACTTCGAGGCGCTCGGCATGGCCAACGGGCCGCGCCGCATCGAGGCCGCCCTGAAGTCCGGCCAGTCGGTCCTCGTCCAGGTGACGAAGGACCCGATCGGCCACAAGGGCGCCCGCCTCACCAGCCAGGTCTCCCTCCCGGGCCGCTACCTCGTGTACGTCCCCGAGGGCTCGATGACCGGCATCAGCCGCAAGCTGCCCGACACCGAGCGCGCGCGGCTGAAGACCATCCTCAAGAAGATCGTCCCCGAGGACGCGGGCGTCATCGTGCGCACCGCCGCCGAGGGCGCGAGCGAGGACGAGCTGCGCCGCGACGTCGAACGGCTCCAGGCGCAGTGGGAGGACATCCAGAAGAAGTCGAAGAACGGCAACGCCCCGACGCTGCTGTACGGCGAGCCCGACATGACCGTCCGGGTCGTCCGCGACATCTTCAACGAGGACTTCTCCAAGGTCGTCGTCAGCGGTGACGAGGCCTGGGAGACCGTCCACGGCTACGTCTCGCACGTCGCGCCCGACCTCGCGGGCCGGCTGTCGAAGTGGACCTCCGAGGTCGACGTCTTCGCCACCTACCGGATCGACGAGCAGCTGTCCAAGGCACTGGACCGCAAGGTCTGGCTGCCGAGCGGCGGTTCGCTGGTCATCGACCGGACCGAGGCGATGGTCGTCGTCGACGTCAACACCGGCAAGTTCACCGGCCAGGGCGGCAACCTCGAAGAGACCGTCACCCGCAACAACCTGGAGGCGGCCGAGGAGATCGTCCGCCAGCTGCGGCTGCGCGACCTCGGCGGCATCATCGTCATCGACTTCATCGACATGGTCCTGGAGTCCAACCGGGACCTGGTGCTGCGCCGCCTGCTCGAATGCCTCGGGCGGGACCGCACCAAGCACCAGGTGGCCGAGGTGACCTCGCTGGGACTCGTCCAGATGACCCGCAAGCGCGTCGGACAGGGCCTCCTGGAGTCCTTCTCCGAGACCTGCGTGCACTGCAACGGCCGTGGCGTCATCGTCCACATGGAGCAGCCCGGCTCCGGCGGCGGTGGCGGCGGCAAGCGCAAGAAGCGCGGGCGCGGCGGCGACGGGCACGAGCACGACCACGACCACGACGTGCACGAGACGCACGAGGTCGTGGCCGACGGGGCCGTCGAGCACGCCGAGGCCGTCCACGCGGTCGAGACGGCGGCGGAGGTCGCGGCCGAGGCCGCCGGGCCCGTCGCGCTGCCCGCGCCCGACTTCGCGCCGGACGAGGAGCTGTACAGCAGCATCGCCGAGGCGGAGGCCGCGGCCGGCCGCGGCCGTTCCCGCCGCCGGGCGAGCCGCCGGGCCTCGGCTCCGGCGGGCGCGCCCAAGGGCCGCACGGCCCGCACCGAGACCGCCGGGGCGGAGGCGCCGACCGCGCAGGACGTACCGGCCGCCGTCGAGACCGAGCGCCCGCTGCTGCCGGAGCCGGCCGCCGCGCAGGCCCCGGTGGTCGAGGCCGCGCAGGCCCCGGCCGTCGAGGAGACCGCTCCCAAGGGCCGTACGCGTCGGCGTGCCACCCGGAAGGTGTCGGCGCCCGCCGGCTCCCCGGCCGGTGCCGAGGCGACCGTGGTGACGGTCGTCGCCGAGAGCGCCCCGGTGGCGGAGACGGTCGCGGAGGCGGAGACGGTCGCGCAGACGGCACCGGAACCGGTCGCCGAGCCCGAGGCCGCTGCGGCGGCCGAGAGCGCGGCTCCGGCCCGCCCGCGCCGCCGTGCGGTGCGCAAGGCCACCGCGCCGACCGCGTCCGAGGAGACGGCCGTCGTGGTCGTACCGTCGGCGGAGACGCCGGCGGCGGCCCAGGAGGCCCCCACCGGGGCCGCCGAGGAGGGTGTCGAGGAGGCCGTTCCGGCCAAGAAGACGGCCCGCAAGACGGCTGCCAAGAAGACCGCGGCGAAGAAGACGGCCGCCAAGAAGACCGCTGCCAAGAAGACGGCCGCGAAGAAGACGACGACGGCCAAGAAGGCGGTCAAGACCGCCAAGACGGCCGCCGCCAAGTCGACGGCGAAGAAGACCACCACGGTCGCCACCGCCTCCGACGAGGACTGACGGGCCCAGGCCCACGCACCACCAGCCATCGGCTCCCGGTCACACGACCGGGAGCCGATCGCGTGTACGCCGGGTCGTGGACCGCCCCGGCGACCGGCCCGCGCTCCGCGCGCACCCGCGCACCCTCGCCTCCGACAAGATCGCCGGCACCGGTGCGGCCGATTGCCGCAGCACAGTGTCACCGGCCGGACGGGCGCGGTGACCAGGGCGCCGTCGGGGAAGCTCCTCCCGCCGTCCGGTTCACAGGGAACACTCGGTAAATTGACGGGAAAGGTTACGCGCATGCTTGTCAACGAGTAACTTCGCCGGGAACCCGAACAGCGGAATTTACGACGAAAGGCCGCTCCAGTGAACCGTCATGAACTGCTGCGTGGACTGCACCGTGTCTACCGCCCGCGCAACTATCTGGAGATCGGCGTCAATGACGGTCGCAGCCTTGCGCTCTCGCGCGTGGCGTCGGTGGCGGTCGACCCGGCCTTCAAGGTGGTGACGTCGATCAGCTGCGACGTGCATCTGGTCCAGTCGACCAGTGACGACTTCTTCGCCCGCAAGGACCCGCTGGTGCACCTGCGGCGAGGCCGCAACCCCTTCCGCGCCCTCGCCCGCCGCGACCCGCTCGGGGTGTTCGGCGGCGATCCCACGCTGGAACTGTCCTTCATCGACGGCATGCATCTCTTCGAGTACGCGCTGCGCGACTTCATGAACGTCGAACGCCACTCACGCTGGTCGAGCGTGATCGTCCTCGACGACATGCTGCCCCGCGACGTGGACGAGGCGGCCCGCGACCGGCACACCAAGTACTGGACGGGCGACGTCTACAAACTGGTGACGGTCCTGCGCAAGTACCGACCCGACCTGGTCGTCGTCGAGGTCGACACCGCGCCGACCGGTGTCGCCGTGGTCTTCGGGGCCGATCCGCAGAACACGGTCCTCAAGGACGCGTACGACGAGATCATCGCGGAGTACGTCACCCCGGATCCGCAGGCGGTCCCCGACGAGGTGCTGGTGCGCAAGCACGCCGCGCGGCCGGAGGCACTGCTGGCTGCGGACTTCTGGCCCGCCCTGGTCCGGGCCCGGAACCTGCGCCGTCCGCGCGCGGGCTTCGAGCGGCTGCGGGGGCAGATCGCGGCCCTCGGCGGCTGACCGGCAGGACGACCATGACGAGGGGCCTCGCGGAAGATCCGCGAGGCCCCTCGTCGTAGTACGGTCTCAGCCGCGCAGCTGCGCCAGGTAGGACCGGCACGCGTCGTACGACGGCAGCAGGCCCTCGGCCTCGGCCACGGCCAGGGACGGCGCCGCCGCGTCCTTCTCGGACAGCACGGGGGTCAGATGCGCCGGCCACTCGATGCCCAGCTCGGGGTCGAGCGGGTGGATGCCGTGCTCGCGCTGCGGGGCGTACCCCTCGGAGCACAGGTACACCACGGTGGCGTCGTCGGTCAGCGCCATGAAGGCGTGCCCGAGCCCCTCGGAGAGGTAGACCGAGTGGTGGTCCACGTCGTCCAGCCGTACGGCTTCCCACCGCTTGTACGTGGGCGAGCCGGTACGGATGTCGACGATGACGTCCAGCACGGCACCCCGTACGCACTTGACGTACTTGGCCTGGCTGGGCGGTACGTCGGCGAAGTGGATCCCACGCAGGGTGCCGCGGCTGGAGACCGAGCAGTTGGCCTGCGCCAGATTCAGGTGATGGCCCGTGGCCTCGGCGAAGTCCGGTCCCTTGAACCACTCGTGAAAGCTTCCGCGGGCGTCCGGGAAGACCTTCGGTTCGTGGATCCAGGCCCCGGCGATGTCGAGCTCCCGCATGTCGATCACATCCTTGTCGTGGTGCTTGTCCGTGGTAGGTCCGGTGGATCAGCCGGTCAGCCTCGCCGCCAGGCCGCGGAGCTTCCTGCGGGCCGGCGCGGGCAGCCTGCGTACGACCGGACCGCCGACGGCGCGCAGCCGCCGCCGCAGGGTCGCCTTGCGGCGCTTGGACAGCGTCGTGCGGACGAGTTCGGCATCCACCTCGGGAAGGGCGTCGTCGAGCTGCAGCCGTCCGTTGCTCCTGACGGTCACGGTGCACAGCGGCAGGGCCGCGTCCTTCTGGCCGTCCAGCCGGGCCGAAAGGCTCCAGCGGCCGGCGGGAACCGACGCCGCACGCGCGGGAACGGCGATGTGGGCGCGGCCGGCCACGTTGCGGATCTCGGCCGGCACCACGTGCGTACCGCCGCCGTCCCCGGAACTGAGGACCAGCTCGGTCTTGGCCGGCGCGGTCTTCGGGCGGGTGAACACGTCCAGCCGCAGCTCCGGGCGCTTGCCCGGCATCCGCTGCACGGGGCGGTTCTCCAGGTAGGGCGCCAGCTTCTTGCTGCGGCGGGCGACGTCCAGGGTGAGGTTGCCGTGCGGGTCGGTGAAGTACGGGATGACCGGGCGGGCGGGGGAGCCGAGCAGCGCCGGACGCAGCTCCGTCTCCACACCGGCGACGCGGTCGGCGCCGAGCCGGGCCTTGCGGACCAGACCGAGGCCCCGGACGCTGATCCAGATGTCCCAGAAGCCCTTGGAGACCGGGCCGCGCCCCTTCACGCCCTGGGGGCTGACCACGCCGCTGCCGCGCAGGACGACCTCGCAGACGCCGTCGCCGAGGTCCTCGACATGCGAGGTGAACGCGGCCGCGCACGGCCACTCGACGGCCGTCTCGCGGTTGCGCAGCGACATCTCGGCCTTGAACTGGTCCATCTCGTCCGTGACGTCGACCGGCTCGTCGGCCCCCAGCACGTCCTGGACCAGCTCGGGGTGCAGGTAGAAGCGGCCGTCGCGGCGCAGCAGGCGGACCGGTTCGGCGTCGTCGCCGTGCACCAGCCGGGCGCTGACGGTGACGCCGAGCTTGCCGTCGGGCCGCCACTCGGCCTCCTCCAGCCGGGTCGCGCCCTTGAGGGACTGCCCGAAGCGGGCGAACCGCACCAGGCCGTCGGCGTCGTCACGGCGCAGCAGTGTCGAGCGGACGCGGGTGAGGGCGCCGAGCCCGTCG
This sequence comes from Streptomyces sp. NPDC008092, assembly GCF_042957285.1. Classification (NCBI taxonomy): domain Bacteria; kingdom Bacillati; phylum Actinomycetota; class Actinomycetes; order Kitasatosporales; family Streptomycetaceae; genus Streptomyces; species Streptomyces sp. NPDC008092. The sequence continues at coordinate 261,794 of NZ_JBIBHY010000004.1, read as the reverse complement.
GTCACTCCCTCGCCCATGAACTCCTCGGCCAGCGGGCGCACGGCGGCCAGCATCTCGCCGAGGTAGGCCTCGTCGTACTTGAGGACGTTGGGCTCGCTGAGCCGGCCGAGCATCTCCACCCGGTAGAAGCGGCGCAGCAGCAGGTCGCGGAAGTCGCCGGGCTCGGTGTTCGCCATGACGACGTCGAGCACCTCACGGAGGTTTCCGTAGTAGCCCGACGGGATGATCCGCACGGAACCCGCGTTGTTGCCGTCGTCACGCTTCGAGTAGTAGTAGCAGGTGTAGCTGCCCAGGATGGAGACGACCTTGGCGGGGAAATACGCCTCCATCATGTACAGCTGGTCCTCCAGGCGCCGCTTGCCCTCGGGATAGGCGATCTTGTTCTCGCGCAGGAACTCCGCGCGGAACATCTTGTGCGGCGTGAGACTGTCGTACAGCGGCGCGTCGTGGATGGTGCACTTCTCCCGGTCCACCTTGAAGACGCCGTGCGGTACGCCCCGGAAGTTGCTGGCGACCTTGCCGATGACGATGTCGGAACCGTTGCGGTGCCCCATCTCGTACAGTCGGCGCAGAGCGTCGGACGCGAGGTAGTCGTCCTGGTCGACGAACTGGATGTACTCGCCCTTGGCCTCGCCCACGCCGATGTTCCTCGGCTTTCCGGGCCAACCGGAGTTCGGTATGTGGATCACCCGGAAATGCGGGTGCTGCTCGGCGAGGGCGTCCAGCGTGGCAGGGGTCTCGTCGGTCGAGCCGTCGTCGACGAACAGGACCTCGAACTCGTTCGCGGGAAGCGTCTGCCTCAACAAGGAGTCGATGCAGGGTTGGATGTACTTTCCCGGGTTGTACACCGGGATGATGACGCTCACCTTGATCGACATCTCTGTTACCTGGCTCCAGTTTTGGAAAGCTGACTACTGCATTAATGATCCGTGTACAGCCGGTGACCAACGGATGCACGAGTGGGGGTCACAGGGTAACCGCAGCCGCTTCTCAGGGGCGACCGGGTCGACGGGAAGGCCGGCCGCGACGGCGGGCTCGGGCCCGGTTTGACCGCCTCCGCGCGGCCCCGTAACCTTGACCGTCGGCGTGTCCATGGATATGAGGACGTGCCACATCCCCGTAAACCTCTTCCTCCGGAGCACACGGTGTTCCGGAGAGGCCGCCCGCGTTCGCCGGGCGGCTGGACTGCGGGGGTGCCGTTCCCGAGCGAGAGAGTGAGATCCGCGTGTACGCCATCGTGCGCAGCGGCGGTCGCCAGCACAAGGTTGCTGTCGGCGACATCGTCGAGGTTGACAAGATTTCCACCGCCAAGGTTGGCGACACGGTCGAGCTCTCGACCCTGCTCGTTGTCGACGGCGACGCTGTGACCAGCGACCCGTGGGTCCTGGCCGGCATCAAGGTCCAGGCCGAGGTCGTGGACCACCACAAGGGCGTCAAGATCGACATCCTTCGCTACAAGAACAAGACCGGCTACCGCCGTCGTCAGGGCCACCGCCAGCAGTACACGGCGATCAAGGTCACTGAGATCCCCGCGGCTGCGAAGTAAGGGACTGAGGAGAGATGGCACACAAGAAGGGCGCATCGTCCACCCGTAACGGTCGTGACTCCAACGCTCAGCGCCTCGGCGTGAAGCGTTTCGGCGGTCAGGTCGTCAACGCGGGCGAGATCCTGGTCCGTCAGCGCGGCACCCACTTCCACCCGGGTGCGGGCGTCGGCCGCGGCGGCGACGACACGCTGTTCGCGCTGCTGCCCGGTGCGGTGGAGTTCGGCACCCACCGTGGCCGCAAGGTCGTGAACATCGTTCCGGTCGCCTGAGCTTGATCTAGTTCCCTGATCCAGGGCTCAGACCGAACGTTTCGCGAGGCGGACCTCACTTCCCGATCGGGAAGGCGGGTCCGCCTTTCGCGTGTTGACATTGGTACTACCCCGTAATAGCTGGAGGCACTGCACCATGACCACCTTCGTGGACCGCGTCGAGCTGCACATCGCCGCGGGTAACGGAGGCCACGGCTGCGCCTCCGTGCACCGGGAGAAGTTCAAGCCGCTCGGCGGCCCCGACGGCGGCAACGGCGGCCGTGGCGGCGACGTCACGCTGACCGTCGACCAGTCGGTGACGACCCTTCTCGACTACCACCACTCGCCGCACCGCAAGGCCACCAACGGCAAGCCCGGCGAGGGCGGCAACCGGGCCGGCAAGGACGGCCAGGACCTCGTCCTGCCGGTGCCCGACGGCACCGTGGTGCTGGACAAGGCCGGCAACGTCCTCGCCGACCTCGTCGGACACGGCACCTCCTACGTCGCCGCCCAGGGCGGCCGCGGCGGCCTCGGCAACGCGGCCCTCGCCAGCGCCCGCCGCAAGGCCCCGGGCTTCGCGCTGCTCGGCGAGCCCGGCGACCTCGACGACATCGTCCTCGAACTGAAGACCGTCGCCGACGTGGCACTGGTCGGCTACCCGAGCGCCGGCAAGTCCTCGCTGATCTCCGTGCTGTCCGCGGCCAAGCCGAAGATCGCCGACTACCCGTTCACCACCCTGGTCCCCAACCTCGGCGTGGTGACCGCCGGTTCCACCGTCTACACCATCGCCGACGTGCCCGGCCTCATCCCCGGCGCCAGCCAGGGCAGGGGCCTCGGCCTGGAGTTCCTGCGCCACGTCGAGCGGTGCAGCGTCCTCGTCCACGTCCTCGACACCGCGACCCTGGAGTCCGAGCGCGACCCCGTCTCCGACCTCGACGTCATCGAGGAGGAGCTCAAGCAGTACGGCGGCCTCGGCGACCGGCCCCGGATCGTCGTCCTCAACAAGATCGACGTCCCCGACGGCAAGGACCTCGCCGAGATGGTCCGCCCCGACCTGGAGGCCCGCGGCTACCGCGTCTTCGAGGTGTCCGCCGTCGCCCACCTGGGCCTGCGCGAGCTGACGTTCGCACTCGGCGAGCTGGTCGCCAAGGCCCGCGCGGCCAAGCCCAAGGAGGAGGCGACCCGGATCGTCATCCGGCCCAAGGCCGTCGACGACGCCGGCTTCACCGTCACCCAGGAGGAGGACGGTCTCTTCCGGGTGCGCGGCGAGAAGCCCGAACGCTGGGTCCGCCAGACCGACTTCAACAACGACGAGGCCGTCGGCTACCTCGCCGACCGCCTCAACCGCCTCGGTGTGGAAGAGAAGTTGATGAAGGCCGGGGCCCGGTCCGGCGACGGCGTCGCCATCGGTCCCGAGGACAACGCCGTCGTCTTCGACTGGGAACCGTCCATGATGTCCGGCGCCGAGATGCTCGGCCGCCGCGGCGAGGACCACCGCTTCGAGGAGCAGCGGCCTGCCGTGCAGCGCCGCCGCGACCGGCAGGCGGAACGCGACGAGTCCCTGCAGGAGTACGGCGACTTCGACCCGTTCGAGTAGGACCACGGGCCTCCCCGGCTGCCGGGGAGTGCCGGTCCGCCGTCAGACCCGTCGGACCCGTCAGACCCGTTGGGGCCGGACTCCTCCTGGCCCCAACGGGTTTTTCCGTTCCCCGTCCGGTCGACACCGCCGCCGAGCCGCGGGCCGCCGCGGGCCCACCCACCGCCCGTCACCCGGTGCGCCGCGAGGGACGAACCGGGAACACCCGGAGCATGGTCGGCGAACCGGGCACGCCGAAGGTCAAGTCTGTGTAACAGGAGCCTGGGACTCATCTGTGTCCCAGGCTTCTCTCAGGTGAACCTAAGGTAAACGTCTTACCTTCCGTTAACCATGGAGACGGACTGTACGAGAGGCGAAGCCCCGGTGAACGACGCCATCACGGACCCCGCAGGCCCCACCGGTCCCCTTGCCGCCCTGCCTGCCGGCACCCGCCTGCTGCACATCGGCCCGCACAAAACGGGCACCACGGCCATCCAGGGTGCCCTGTTCGCCGCGAAGGACAAGCTGCCCGAGCACGGTGTGGAGTTCCCGGCGACCACCCGGCACCCGATGGAGGCCGCCCTGGCCGCCTGCGCCCGGCCCGCGATGATCGGCGACACCGTGCCCACCGAGAAGCACTGGACGCGGCTGATCGGCGCGGTCGAGGCCACCGGCACCCGCACCTCGGTGATCAGCAGCGAGTTCTTCGCCGACGCCCCCGACGACGAGACCGTCGCCCGCATCGTCGAGCAGCTCGGCGGCGAACGCGTCCACGTCCTCGTCACCCTCCGCCCGCTCGCCAGGATCATGCCCTCCCAGTGGCAGCAGTACGTGCAGAACGGACTGCGCATGGGCTACGAGGACTGGCTGGACCACATGCTCCGCAAGGCCCCCTACGAGAAGCCCAACCCCAGCTTCTGGCGCCGGCACCGGCACGACCGGCTCGTCGAACGCTGGGTCCGCGCGGTCGGCGCCGACCGGATCACCGTCGTCGTGGTCGACGACCGGGACCGCGACGGCCTGATGCGCACCTTCGAAGCCCTCCTCGGACTCCCCGAAAAACTCCTCCAGCCCGTCCCGGACACGGCGAACCGCTCCCTCACCCTCGCCGAGACCGAAATGCTGCGAAAGCTCAACGTGGAATTCCGCGGCAATGGACTCCCCGACGAGCTGTATTCCAAGCTCGTCCGCAACGGCGCCGTCATGCATATGAAGAACTCGTGCAGCCCCACGGCCGCCGACGTGAAGATCTCCACCCCCGCCTGGGCCGTCGAGGCCGCCGGCCGCATCGGCGCCGAGATGGTGGAACGCATCGGCGCCATGGGCGTCCGCGTCGTCGGCGACCCGGCCCTGCTCCACGCCCTGCCCGCGATCCCCGCACAGCCGGGAGCGCCCGCCGCCGAGGCCCGCATCGCCCCCGAGGTCGCCGCCCAGGCCCTCTACGGCGCACTCGCCGCGGCGGCCGCGGCCCCGGTGCGCCACACCGCCGAGGCGAAGTCCCGCACCGTGCACCAGACGTCGTCCAAGGAGCTGGTACGGGTCCTGGGGCACCGATGTCTGAAGAAGCTGCGCCGCCGGTGAGGTGCCGGGAGGCCGTGCTGCGGGGACGGCTTAGCGCGGCTAAGCCGTCCCCGCAGCACGGCGTAGTGCTGCTGAGACGTGCTTCGAGTCACGCACAGCAATCGAAATGCCCTGTGTAGTTACTCACAGCAAATTCACGGAACTCCTCCAGCGGCCCGGCGGGCCGCGCCCATCACCAGCGACGCAAGGTGAATGAAAGGTTGCGGGCACATATTCAGTGGACGGCGCTCACCTTGCACAGCGGTTACCGGAAGTGGGACCATTTCCAGGTTCCCTGATGCCCCAAGGTAGGTCACCTGTGTCCCAGCACATAGCCAAGCCCCGAACCACCGCAGTGATCCTGGCCGGTGGCACCGGTCAGCGGGTGGGTCTGTCGATCCCCAAGCAGCTGCTGAAGATCGCAGGCAAGGCCGTCATCGAGCACACCCTGGCCACCTTCGAGAAGGCCGACTCGATCGACGACATCATCGTGCTGATGGCACCGGGCTACGTCGCGGACGTCGAGAAGATCGTCGCCAAGGCCGGGTTCGCGAAGGTCAAGAAGATCATCGAGGGCGGCAACACGCGGAACGAGACCACCGAGCGCGCCATCGAGGCACTCGGCGAGGGCCTGGCCGAGGGCGAGGACCTCAACGTCCTCTTCCACGACGCCGTACGCCCCCTGCTGTCACGGCGCGTGATCGACGACTGCGTGGCCGCCCTGGAGCGCTACCAGGCCGTCGACGTCGCCATCCCGTCCGCCGACACCATCATCGTCACGCGGACCCACGGCGGGGACGGCGAGTTCATCACAGAGATCCCGGACCGCTCCCGGCTGCGCCGCGGCCAGACCCCGCAGGCCTTCAAGCTGTCCACGATCAAGCGGGCCTACCAGGTCGCCGACGGCGACCCCAACTTCCAGGCCACCGACGACTGCTCCGTCGTCCTCAAATACCTGCCGGACGTGCCGATCCACGTCGTCGCCGGCGACGAGTACAACATGAAGGTCACCCAGCCCGTCGACGTCTTCATCGCCGACAAGCTCTTCCAGCTCGCCTCCACCGCCGCTCCCGAGCAGAACGGCGAGGACGCCTACCGCGAGCTCCTCACCGGAAAGACCGCGGTGATCTTCGGCGGCTCGTACGGCATCGGCAAGGACATCGCCGAACTCGCCGAGTCCTACGGCGCGAACGTCTACGCCCTCGGCCGCTCCACCACCGGTACCCACGTGGAGAACCCCGAAGAGGTCGACGACGCGCTCTCCAAGGCGTACGCCGAGACCGGCCGGATCGACTACGTCGTCAACACCGCGGGCGTGCTGCGCATCGGCAAGCTCGCCGAGACCGACAACGCCACCATCGAGGAGGCGCTGAAGGTCAACTACCTCGCCCCGGTGCAGATCGCCCGCTCCAGCTACAAGTACCTCGCGGAGACCCAGGGCCAGCTGCTGCTCTACACCTCCAGCAGCTACACCCGCGGCCGCGCCGAGTACAGCCTCTACTCCTCGACCAAGGCCGCCATGGTGAACCTCACCCAGGCCCTGTCCGACGAATGGGCCGGCGACGCCGTCCGCGTCAACTGCATCAACCCCGAGCGCACCGCCACCCCGATGCGCACCAAGGCGTTCGGCCAGGAGCCGACGGGCTCGCTGCTCTCCTCCGAGGCCGTCGCCCGCACCTCCCTCGACGTGCTGCTCTCCGAACTCACCGGCCACGTCATCGACGTCCGCCAGCAGGACCCGACGGCCGCCGCCGGCCAGGCCTCCGGCTTCGAGCAGGCCCTGGCCAGTGTCCTGGACCGACAGGACGGCGTGGCATAATCGACAGCCATTAGTCATCTGTAATTCAGGCCTCTGTGGTTGCGCGTTCGCGGAGCAATCGCAGGGGCCTGAACCCGTAGAACCCGGATCGACCACCTCCCAGATTGTCCGCAAGGTCAAATTCAGGCCTTTTTGTCAGCAAAAGGTTCTCCGTGATATCCACCGCTATTCGCGTCGCCCGAGTGGGCAGCGCGGCCGAGCTGGCCGCGGCGGCACTCATGATGCTGGGCTTCCCGGTCCTCATGGTCGCCGCGCTCGTCCCGAGCGTCTACGCCTTCGCGGCCGCGGCCGCCGTCACGTACCTGGCGGACCACTACCTGCACCGCAAGGGCAGCTACCTCGTCAGCCGCCTGAGCAAGGTCCGGGCCGGCCTGTCGATCCGCTTCCTGATCCGGCAGCTGCTGCTGATCCTGCTGCTGGCCAGGATGGACCTCTCGAACGGCCTGGTCTTCTACGGCGCGATCGCCTGTTTCATCGCCTTCTACGGACTGCAGGCCCCGCACGGCGCGTTGGTCACCCTGATCCGCAACCGCCGCCGGATGCCCGTCGCCACCCGCAACGTCGACCTGAAGTCCCGCATCCGCATCCCGGACGCCCCGCCCCGCGGCCTGCTCGACCGCTCCGCCGAGAAGATGCTCCACCTCGACCTCGCGGCCGTCGTCGGCCTGCTGGTCTCGGCGGCGACGGACGACCCGGTCGCCGGATTCGTCGGCATCGGCATCACCCTCGCCCTGGGCTGCCTGTACGTACTGGTACTGATGCCGTACGTACGCGGCCGCAAGACCCCGCCGGACGCCGACACCGTACTGGCGGCCGTCGACGACTGGCTGGCCGAGTACCGGCCCGGGACCGTGCTGTACTTCTCCGGCTCCAAGGACTCCGCCTACCAGCTCAACATGTGGCTGGAGACGATGGATCAGCTGGAGTCCCGCCCGCTGATCCTGCTGCGCGAGCGCGTCATCCTGCAGAGCCTGGCGCCGACCACCGCCCCCGTCATCTGCGTGCCCGGCGGCGTGCACCTGATGAACATGGACCTCTCCACGGTCCGTGTCGCCCTCTACGCGGCCAACGTCGGCAAGAACATCCACCTGCTGCGCGTCCCCACGATGAAGCACGTCTTCATCGGCCACGGCGACAGCGACAAGCTGGCCAGCGTCAACCCGTTCAGCAAGGTGTACGACGAGGTGTGGACCGCCGGCCGCGCGGGCCGCGACCGCTACGCCATCGCCGACGTCGGCGTCCGCGACGACGACATCGTCGAGGTCGGCCGCCCCCAGCTGGCCCCCATCCAGAACTGGCAGGGCGTCCCCGACGGCCGTATCCCCACCGTGCTCTACGCGCCCACCTGGGAGGGCTGGGACGGCAACCCCGGCAACACCTCCCTGGTCCTCGCCGGCGAGAACATCGTGAAGAAGCTGGTCAAGGCCGACCCGCCGGTCCGCGTCCTCTACAAGCCGCACCCCTTCACCGGCACCGTCAGCGCCGAGGCCGGCGCCGCCCACCGGCGCGTCACCGCCCTCGTCCAGAAGGCCGCCACCGCCCGCGCCGCCGACGCCCGCTTCACCGCCGACCCGGCCGCCCAGGCGGCGGCACAGGCCGAGCTGACCCGCATCGAGACCCGCCTGACCGAACTGGCCGGCACCGGCGACGACAAGCGCGACGAGGCCGAGGCCAGCCGCGACGACGTCGTCGACCTGGAGAAGCACGAGGAGATCGCCCGGCTGCGCGCCGCCTGGAACGACTCCTACTGGCAGGCGCTGCCGTCGCACCAGCACGCCGTCATCACAGGTGCCGAACCCCAGCTGTACGACTGCTTCAACGTCTCCGACGCGATGGTCTCCGACATCTCCAGCGTGGTCTCCGACTTCATCGCGAGCGGCAAGCCCTACGCGGTCACCGACTCGGCCGGCGTCGGCGTGGAGGAGTTCAAGCGGGCGAACACCGCCGTGCGCGCCGCCGTGATCCTCTCCAACAGCGCCAAGGAACTCGGCGGCCTGCTGGACGCCGTACGCGACCCCTCGGGCGATCCGCTGGCCGCGGACCGGGACGAGCTCAAGCACTACCTGCTCGGGCCGGACGAGCCGACCTCCATCGAGCAGTTCAACGACGCGGTGGCCACGCTCGCCCGCAAGGCCGAGACCCGCAACCTGGGCCAGGAGGCCCGGACCGCGGCCGGCGACCCCGGGGCGGCCGAACTCGCCGAGGCACTGCCCGGCGGAAAGCCGCGGGCGACCGCCGGTGAGGCGGAGGGCGCGACCGCCGGCTGACCTCTGCCACGACCGCGAACGGGCCCGGTCCCGGGGGCATCTCCCCGGAACCGGGCCCGTTCGCCGTTCTCGTTCTCGCGCCGCGTTCTCTTACCTCTGCTCAAGAATGCGCGGACGTCTTCTTACCCGTGCTTCGCCGTTCCCGTTGAGCAGCTCTTACCGTGCGCCCGTACTGTCCGATGTAACCCGCTGTACACCACCAAGCTGTCCGTTCGTCATGTGAGCTGGATCACTGAGTGTGCCTTCCGGGGCAACCTGTCGCACCGATCGGTCATCTAAGACGGTGCGTTCGACGTTGCGATCGGGTTGACGCAGAGGGAACGCGCCATTGACTAGGGGGAAACGTGACCGTCGTTGCGCAGCCTGATGTGACCGTGATCATCGGGGCGTACGAAGCGATGCCGTACCTGGTCGAGTGCCTGGCCTCCGTCGAGCGCCAGACCCTCGACCCGGCCCGCATGGAGGTCATCGCCGTCGACGACGGATCGACCGACGGCACGGGGGAGTACCTGGAGGAGTTCGCGGCCCGCGCCGCCATGCCGGTGACCGTGATCCGCCAGGAGAACTCCGGCGGCCCCAGCGGCCCGCGCAACGTCGGCCTCGCCAAGGCCGCCGGCCGCTACGTGTTCTTCCTGGACGCCGACGACCGGCTCGGCGACGAGGCACTGGCACGCATGGTCGCCATGGCCGACAGGAACGGCACCGACGTCGTCCTCGGCAAGGTCGAGGGAATCAACCGCAAACCCCCGCGGTCGATGTGGGGGAAGACGCTCGACCGTACCGACGTCTTCTCCTCCAACATCAAGTTCACGCTCAGCGCCCAGAAACTCTTCCGCCGAGCCCTGCTGGAACGCCACGGCATGCGGTTCGACGAGTCCCTGTGGACCGGCGAGGACGCGCTGTTCACCATGGAGGCCTATCTGCGCGCCGACGGCGTCTCGGTCGTCGCCGACTACCCCTGCTACTACCTCGTAGGCCGCGAGGACGGCAAACACGTCACCAAGACCGGCGGCTACATCCTCCGCTTCGACTCCGCGCGCGCCCTGATCAACCTGATCGCCGAGATGGTCCCGGCAGGGCCGCGGCGCGACAGCCTCATGGTCCGGCCGTTCAAGGTCACGCTGCTCCCGCAGTTCGGCCCCCGGTTCCTCAAGGACACCGACGACGTACGGCGGCACAAACTGGAGCTCGCCGAGCCGCTGATGGACGCCCACTGGAGCCCCGGGGTGGCCCGCCGCCTCAAGGTCCACGAGCGGCTCCAGCTGCACCTGGTCGCCGCCCGGCGTACCGAACTCCTCCCGGACGTCCTTGAGTTCGTGCGGGCCGGGAAGCAGCCCGTCCCGGTCCTGGAGAACCGCGGCACCAGCGTCTACCTCGGCTACCCGCACTTCCGTTCCGAGGCGGCCGGCGTCCCCGACTGGATCTACCTCGCCGAACCCCGCGAGGCCCGCGCCGTCGAGGGCTACCGGGAGGAAGCCGCCAACACCTTCCTGCGGCGCGCGGCACGCAAGGTGCGCCGTCTGCTGAGGTCGAGGGTCGGGCCGGGCGGGACGGCTACGGCCGTGTGACGGCGCGGGCGGTGGCCGTGCTCGGGCGCTGTGTCCTCGCGGTGGTCACAGGGCGTCGCTGAGAATCTGCTGATGCGTACGGTGCAGGATGACTCCCGGTTCGATGCCGAGTTCCCGCACGAGATGGTGACGGGTGTTCCGGAAGACCGTCAGGGCGTCCGCACGGCGGCCTGCTCTGTGCAGGGCCGCCATGAGGAGGCTCGCCGCCCGCTCCCTGAGTGGATGGTCGACGACGAGGGTCGTCAGTTCCGCGATCGCCTCCCGTAGATGTCCGACCTCCAGTACGGCCGCAGCGTGGTCCTCGAGAGCGGAGAGCCGTTCTTCCTCCAGGTAGGTGCCGACCCTGGAGGGCAGCCACTGGCCCGCCACTCCCGTGAGCGGGGGGCCCTGCCACAGTTCGAGCGCCCGCTTCAGGTAATTGGCCGAGCGTGCCGAGTCGGACCGGTGGGCCGCGTCCACCAGGCGCCGGAAACGGTAGAGGTCGATTCGCTCCCGGTCCACTTGCAGGGAATAGCCCTGCGGGCTGGTCACTATCCCGCAATCGGGAAACGGTGCCAAAGTGCGGCGAATTTTCGATATGTATCCCTGCACTGCGTTGCGAGCCGATTCTGTCGGCTCCTCTCCCCATATCGCTCGAAGCATCTTCTCTATGGGGACGACTCGGTTCGCGTCGAGCAACAGTGCGGCCAGAATGCCTCGCTGCTGCGGGGTCGCGAGCCCCAGTGACTGCTCGCCGTTCAAGATATCCACAGGTCCAAGCAGTCGGAACTCGACCTGACCCATTGTCCCCCCTTGGCCTAAACCACCCCTGGGCAATACCTCAATTTTACCCCAGCGACCTCGTACGTCACCGCTGAGTAATCCAGTGATCACCATCTCTTTCCTGTTGTCCGGAACATGATCTTTGGTTCCGTTTTCTGCATTCAACAGGTGATTTTTCGGTATTGGTCACACGCTTTCAACGAGAATTCAGGCGTTTTTCAGGGCCGGCGTCGAGCATGTTCGGCGATCCCATGCAGGCCGACAGAAGGAACAGCCTTGAGAATTCGTACCTTCGTGACCACGACCGCGATCGTCGGCGCGAGCCTTTTCGGTGCGGGTGCGCCGAGTGCGATGGCAGAGGACGGCGTCGCCACCACCGGCCCGGTGGGCACCAGCGGCGACGGGGTGTCCGAATCCCCCACGGTCGTGAACGGAGAAGCCGCGGCCTCGGCCGACGGCATAGCCGCGATTCTCTGGGACAGCGCCGACGCGGGCACCGGCCGGGGCAATCTGCTGTGCACCGGCTCGATCATCGCAGAACGCTGGATCCTCACGGCGAAGCACTGCTTCGCCAACACCAGCGTGGGACAGGACGCCTCCAAGATTCAGGTCCGGGTCAAGAGCACGCAGTACAACGAGGGCGGCGGCGTCATCCAGGTGGACGACATCAAGTGGCGCACCAACCACGACATCGCCCTGCTCCACCTCACCCGTGACGCCAACTCCGAACATGTACGCCTGGCGGGCGCAAGCCCCGAGGAAGGCACCACCAACTACATCTTCGGCTGGGGGTCGCAGAGCAAGATCGGCGGCGCACCGTCGAAGAGCCTCAAGCGGGCGACGATCACCGTCAACGACATCGAAAGTACCGACATCCTCGGCGAGGGACGCGGTATCAAGAGCTCCAAGGGCAACGGCATGGCCTGCTCCGGCGACTCGGGCGGCCCGCAGTTCAAGCTGGTCGACGGGCTGCGCTACCAGGTCGGCGTGACCTCCGGTGTCACCTACCGGACGAGCGACAACGTCTGCATCGGCCCGATGTGGTCCTCGACGGTGCCCACGAGCCTTGACTGGATCAAGGGCGTCGCCGGCCTCTAGCACCCGATCCGCCGGCCGGACCCGGCCGGTGAACCGGCCGGCCTCTGCAGCGGCCCGGGCGCCTCCCGCCCCGGGCCGCCGCGCCACGCCCACCTCGAACCGCAAAGAGGAGCTCCATGTCCCGCAGGTCGTCTCTCCGGCATGCCCTCGCCGTCGCCGTGACCCTGATCGCCGTACTGGTCGCCTCGGCGAACGCCGCTCCCGCTGCGGAGGAACCGGCCGCGGCCGCGATCACGACCGGCGCCGTCTTCAACGACCCGCAGGGCACCGCGGCGGAACAACAGGCGATCGTCAGCCATGTCAAGAGCCTGGTCCGGCAGGCGCCCGCCGAGGCACGGGTCCGGATCGCCCTCTACGTCGTCACCGACATGGACTTCGTGAACGAACTCATCGCCGCGAGCGCACGGGGCGTGCACGTCCGGATCGTGCTCGACTCGACCGACCAGAACGACCCGGCGTACGCCAGGCTGGTGTCGGCGCTGGGCGGCGATCGCGCCGCGAACTCATGGGTCAAGCGATGCGCGAACCGCGCGTGTGTCGGCAACGCCGGAACCCCGCGCATGCACAACAAGTTCTTCCTTTTCTCCCGCGCCGGGGACGGGGACGACGTAGTCGTGCAGTCCTCCGCCAACCTGACCGCCCACAACACCCAGGACTACTGGAACAACGCGGTCACCGTGGTCGGCAACACCGGCCTTTACACGGCTTACGTCGACTACTTCGCCGACTTGGCCGCGTCGCCGGACCGGGAGACCGACGACTACTACCGGATGACAACCTCGGGTGACGTCAAGTCGTACTTCTTCCCGCGCGCCGGCAGCGGCGACTCCACGGACACCGTCGTCGAGATCCTCGACAACGTCACCTGCGAGGGCAACACCACCGTCGGCACGCCCACCGGCCGCACGGTGATCAGGATCGGGGCCTGGGACCTCACCAGGGAAGGCATCGCGAAGAAACTGCGGAGTCTCGCTGACGAGAACTGCTGGATCGACGTCGTCTACCGGCACATGAGTTCCGGCAGTGCCGCGGATCTCTCCGGCCACGACCGCATCAAGCTCTACGAGCTGAACCAGGCTGACGGAGACCTCATCCACTCCAAGTACCTGCTCGTGGAGGGCACTTACGCGAGCCAGAAGGACACCAAGTGGGTGTTCACCGGCAGCCCCAACTACGACGAATCGTCGCTCCGTGAAAACGACGAGGCACTGCTGCGCATCAAGAGCGCGGGCATCCACGACCAGTACAAGAACAACTTCGTGTCCATGCGCACAGTAGTCCGCGGCTACTGAGCCATGGCGACCGGTCGCGGCAGCCGGTCCCGGCGGCCGGTCGCGGATCGCTGTCCGGGGTGTGGACCGACGCGCGACGCACGGTCCCGTTCGCGTAGATTGCCGGGCGGGCAGCCGTACCTACGCGAGGGGACACACAGCACGTGGCAAGGGCAAGGCAGGCCGTGAGCGAGGCCCGCAGGATCGTCGTCAAGGTGGGCTCCTCCTCGCTGACCACCGCCTCCGGCGGCCTGGACGCCGACCGTGTCGACGCGCTCGTCGACGCCCTCGCCAAGAGCCGCAGCGGCGGGGAGAAGGAGATCGTCCTCGTCTCCTCCGGCGCCATCGCCGCCGGACTCGCCCCGCTCGGCCTGCGCCGCCGCCCCCGGGACCTGGCCCGCCAGCAGGCCGCCGCCAGCGTCGGCCAGGGCCTGCTCGTCGCCCGCTACACCGCCTCCTTCGCCCGCTACGGCGTCCGCGTCGGACAGGTCCTGCTCACCTCCGACGACATGAGCCGCCGCGCCCACCACCGCAACGCCTCCCGCACCCTCGACAAGCTGCTCGCGATGGGCGCGCTGCCGGTCGTCAACGAGAACGACACCGTCGCCACCGACGAGATCCGCTTCGGCGACAACGACCGCCTCGCCGCCCTCGTCGCCCACCTCGTCCACGCCGACCTGCTGGTCCTCCTCTCCGACGTCGACGGCGTCTACGACGGCGACCCCAGCAGGCCCGGCACCTCGCGGATAGCGGAGGTGACGGGCCCCGAGGACCTCGCGGGCGTCGAGATCGGCAGCGCCGGCAAGGCGGGCGTCGGCACCGGCGGGATGGTCACCAAGGTCGAGGCCGCCCGGATCGCCGCCGCCGCGGGCATCCCGGTGGTCCTCACGAGCGCCGTGCACGCCGCCGACGCGCTCTCCGGCAGCGACACCGGCACCTACTTCCACCCCACCGGCAAACGGTCCGCAGACCGCCTCCTGTGGCTCCAGCACGCCTCCACCCCCCAGGGCTCGCTCACCCTCGACGACGGCGCCGTCCGCGCGGTCGTCGAGGGCCGCAAGTCGCTGCTGCCGGCCGGGATCGCCGCGGTGGAGGGCGAGTTCGGCGCCGGCGACCCGGTCGAGCTGCGCGACACCGAAGGCCGCGCGGTGGCCCGCGGGCTCGTCAGCTTCGACGCCAAGGAGATCCCCCAGCTGATCGGGCGTTCGACCAGGGAGCTGGCACGCGAACTGGGTCCCGCTTACGAACGCGAGGTCGTACACAGGGACGACCTGGTGATCCTGCACCCGTAAAACGGGGCGTAACGACGGACCCCGGTGGGGGACGTTCCGTAAAACCGCCACACGAACCCTTGCGGCCTGCTCAACTTTGTCTCAGGACCACGTTCCGCACGAGCACAGCTGAAGGAGGCCGTCGTGAGACGAGTGCGCCCTGGGGCTGCGGCCTCCCGCGGTGCTCTGACGAGCGTCGCGGCCGGGGACACCTACGAGGAGCCGAAGGACCTGCCCCGCCTGTGGCACGTCACCCTCAGCGTCTGCGGTGCCGAGGTCCCCCTGCCGGAACTGCGCCGCGGACTCGAACAGCTGGCCCACGACCACCCCTTCCTCCTCACCAGCCGCTATGCCTGCGACCACGCCGAGATCCGCTACTGGGAAGAGGCCCGCGACCTCCACGACGCCGCCGCCGTCGCCCTGCGCCTGTGGGGCGAGCACCGCCAGACCGCCGGTCTGCCGGCCTGGGAGATCGTCGGTCTCGAGGTCATCGACCGCGCCACCTACCACCAGCGCGTCGCCGAGGGCTACGGCCCGCCGCCCGCGACACCGGTCGGCATCCACCCCTTCTGAACCCTCCACCCCTTCTGAACCCACCGACTCCTCCGGACCCTCCGGCCCGTCCGGCGCCTCCTCTGCCGCCGGCCGGTATTCACCCGTTTTGATCCATGTCTCGCGGTGTGGGATGACGCGTGGACGGCCCGCCGGGGCGCACTACCCTTCCCTCATGACCACGCTCTCGCCGTACGACGCCATGTCCCCGGTCACCCAGGCCGCCTACCGCGCCAAGGCCGCCGCCGCCGACCTCGCGCCGCTCCCGCGGGCCGTGAAGGACGACGCGCTGCTCGCCGTGGCGGACGCCCTGGAAGTCCGTACGAGTGAGATCGTCGAGGCCAACGCCAAGGACATCGCCAAGGCCCGCGAGAACGGCACCAGCGAGGCGATCATCGACCGCCTCACCCTCACCCCGGAGCGGGTCCGCGCCATCGCCTCCGACGTCCGCGACGTGGCGAAGCTGCCCGACCCGGTCGGCGAGGTCGTCCGCGGCTCCACCCTCCCCAACGGCATCGACCTGCGCCAGGTCCGCGTCCCGCTCGGCGTCGTCGGCATCATCTACGAGGCCCGCCCGAACGTCACCGTCGACGCCGCCGCCCTCTGCCTGAAGTCCGGCAACGCGGTCCTGCTGCGCGGTTCCGCCTCCGCCCACGCCTCCAACACCGCCCTCGTCCGCGTCCTGCGCGACGCCGTCGGCGGCGCCGGGCTGCCCGCCGACGCCGTCCAGCTGGTGCCCGGCGAGGGCCGCGAGTCCGTCCACGAGCTGATGCGCGCCCGCGGCCTCGTCGACGTCCTCATCCCGCGCGGCGGCGCCTCCCTCATCCAGACCGTCGTCATGGAGTCCAAGGTCCCGGTCATCGAGACCGGCACCGGCAACTGCCACGTCTACGTCGACGCCCACGCCGACATCGACATGGCCGTCGACATCCTGATCAACTCCAAGGCGCACCGGGTCAGCGTCTGCAACGCCGCCGAGACCCTCCTCGTCCACCAGGACATCGCCGCCGAGTTCCTGCCGCGCGCCCTGGACGCCCTCGCCGAGGCCGGCGTCACCGTGCACGCCGACGAACGCGTCCTCGCCTACGCCGCGGACTCCAAGGCGACCGTCGTCGAGGCGGTTCCGGAGGACTGGGAGACCGAGTACCTGTCGTACGACATCGCCGCCGCCGTCGTCGACTCCCTCGACCGGGCCGTCGAGCACATCCGGCTGTGGACCTCCGGGCACACCGAGGCCATCGTCACCACCTCCCAGCAGGCCGCCCGCCGCTTCACCCAGCTGGTCGACTCGACCACGGTCGCCGTGAACGCCTCCACCCGTTTCACCGACGGCGGCCAGTTCGGCTTCGGCGCCGAGATCGGCATCTCCACCCAGAAGCTGCACGCCCGCGGCCCCATGGGCCTGCCGGAGCTGACCAGCACCAAGTACATCGTCACCGGCGACGGCCACATCCGCCGTTGACACCCGTACGGCCCAACCGCGCATTCCGTACGGCGTGCGGGCGCGCGGCAGGGCGTACGCGACCCCGGCCCGGCGTGAGAGGCGTCTCACCGGGCCTATGAATTTCCATACCGTCTGCCCAAATTGACCCCCCAGGTCTACTCTGGATCCGTGCCGGAGGACGTGGGGGGCACGCCGTTCCCTGACGGCTGGGAGCCCGACGACGACCATGACCACGGAAAGTCGGACGAAGAGTTCGACGCCGTGGTCTTCGACGAGGCCTTCGTGAAGGCGGCCGTGGTCCACGAGCCGACCGCCGTCGAACGCCTCCTTGCCGCCGCCCAGGCCAGAGCCGAGGCCTCCGAGGCCGAGGCCCGCCGCGCCCACACCAGAGGCGAGCGCTACGACGACGGCTACGGCCCCGACGGCCCCGAGTTCGGGCACGCCGGCGAACTCGACGACCTGGACGACACCGACGTACTGGAGGACCGGTACGGCGCCGCCGGGACGTACGGCAAACACGTCCGCTGGCACCGTCCGGTCGCCTGGGTGCTCGCCCTCGTCATGGGCATCGGCATGGTCGCGCTCGCCTTCGCCGCGGTCTACCGCAGCGCCTCCTCGGGCGGCAGCCGCGACCAGGTGCCCAGGCCCCCCTCCACCGGCCAGGAACAGGGCACCGCGGCGGCACCCTCCGTGTCCGCCGACTACTCCCAGTCCGCCAAGCCGGCGGTCTCCGTGGTCCCGCGCACCCCCTGACCGGCCGCGGCCGCGCTGGTGGCAGACCTGGTGAGAACCTGTCAGAAGTTGTCGTGTAGCAGGGCGTTTACCTGAGGCTCCCGAGACCTACTCTGAAAGTATGGGCGGGCCAGGAGACCCACCTGAGGGGACACCCGAGGGCGCCCCCGTGGGTGGCGAGGACGAGTACCGATCCGTCGTCTTCGACGAATCGTTCGTCCGCGCTGCCCGCCTCCAGGAGTCCTCCGCACGCGAACGCATGACCGACCACGCGCCCGCCGTGCGCCGCCGCCCGCCCCTGCGCCGGGGCCTCACCCGGCAGGCCCTGGTCCTTGTCGTACTGATCCTCGTCGCCTTCGGCACCGCGATCTACATGGGCGTCCGCCACCCCTACGGCACCGACGAGGCCCAGCAGCCCGTCGAACCCCTGCGGATGACCGTCATCCCGCTCTCCCCGCAGGGCAAGGTGCCCGGCGCCGCCGACGCCGAGACGCTGTTCGCGCGCAGCCCCGCCGCGCACTACGAGGTGGGCGCCGAGGGGATACCGCTGCCGGCCGCCCGGAGCACCGCGCACTTCTCCGACAGCCAGGTCGTCACTGCCCTGACCACGGCCAAGGACTACCTCGTCCGCTCCTCGCTCTACCCCGAGGTCCTCGACAGCAGCGAGGTGCGGCCCACGCGGGCGCTGCTCGACCCCGGTCAGCTCGACCAGTTCGACCAGAGCGTCGACCACCCGGCGGCGGACGGCCGGCACGCCCCCACCGGATGGCTGGTCCGCTTCGACCCCACCCGCGCCGAACTCGCCGACCCGAGGATCCGCGTCCAGGGCAACCTGACGGCCACCGAGGCCGACCCGGCCACCCTGGAGGTCACCGCCGACCACACCTTCGTCTACGCGCTGCGGCCCACCGGCGCCGCGGCCGGCGCCCAGGCCTCCCTGTTCACCGTGCGCCGCCAGCTGACCTTCCGCTTCGACCGGGACGACCTGCGGCTGCACCAGGCCCAGCTGGTCGTCTCCTACGTCCAGGCGGGCCCCCTGTCCTGCGCCGAGGACGCCGCCGACCACCTGCACCCCCTGCTGGCCGGGCAGACGGCCAAGGCGGGCGGCCCCGCGGGCACGAACCCGTTCGCCACGGACAGCGCCACCGCCCTGTGCGGGACGCTGGCCACCGCGGCCGAACCGAAGGTCTGAGCGGCCACCGAACCGGACATCCGCTGAGCCGGACATCCGCTGAGCCGGACATCCGCCGAACCGGTCGTTCGGCGAGAGGGCGAGGCCCCGGCTACGCCTCGCCGTCCTCCGGGGGAGTGTCCGCGGGCGGTGCGTCCTTCGGCGGGGGCGCGCTCGTGAACCCGTCGAAGCCGCGCCTCACCCGGCCGCCCAGGTTTCCTGCCCCGCCCGCGAAGTCCGAGACCAGCTTCATCAGCGGGTCCTTGGAGCTCTTCACGTCACTGGCGTAGCTCGCCGCGGACTCCTTGAACGAGTCGCCGACCGAGGTGTCCTTGTCCTCGGTGCGCCGCGGGTAGTGACCGTCCATGATCCGCTGGTAGTCACGGGACTCGGCCCACTTCTTCAGCTCGGCCGCGCGGACCGTGGTGAAGGGATGCGAGCGCGGCAGCACGTTCAGGATCTTCAGGACCGAGTCGCGCAGGTCGCCGCCCGCCTCGTACTCCTCGGCCTGCTGCAGGAACGCGTCCACGTTCATCTCGTGCAGGTGGTTGCCGCCCGCGATCTTCATCAGCCCGCGCATCGAGGCGCGCAGATCCTGGCCCACCAGCAGTCCGGCCCGGTCGGCGGACAGCTCCGACTTGCGGAACCACTCCCGCAGGGCCGTCACGATCGCCAGGATCGCCAGGTTGCCCAGCGGGATCCAGGCGACCTTGAGCGCGAGGCTGGTCAGGAACAGCAGGATCGTCCGGTACACCGAGTGCCCGGACAGCGCGTGCCCCACCTCGTGGCCGACGACCGCCCGCATCTCCTCCTCGTCGAGGAGCTCCACCAGACCCGTGGTCACCACGATGATCGGCTCGTCCAGGCCGATGCACATCGCGTTCGGCTGCGGGTCCTGCGTCACGTACATCGGCGGGACCTTCTCCAGGTCCAGGATGTAGCAGGCGTCCCGCAACATGTCGTTCAGGTGGGTGAACTGCTGGTCGGACACCCGGACCGAGTCGGACAGGAACAGCAGCCTGAGGCTCCGCTCCGGAAGCAGCCCGCTGAGCGCCTTGAAGACCGCGTCGAAGCCGCTGAGCCTGCGCAGCGCCACCAGGGCCGAACGGTCCGCCGGATGCTCGTACGCACGCGAGGAGATCCCCGGGAACCGCTTGCGCTGCCTGCTCGGCACGCGCTCGTGCCCGTTCCGCTCGTCGCCGTCGTCGGACATGTCATCCCCCATGTGCGTGAGTGTCTGCCGTGCCCCCGGGGCAGGGCCCAGCCTAGGCGGAGATACCGTGGACGGGCAGTACAGCCGAAGGAGTCCTCATGGAGCACCACCCCCCGGCCGCCTGGCTCACCCAGGCCGCGAGCGCCGCCCAGCACCAGGGCTCGGGCGATCTGCTCCGGGTCGTCATCGTCGTCATGTTCGTCGGCTGCGCACTGACCGCCTGGTTCCTGCTGCGCGGGTACAAACAGAAGGACGACTGAGCCGCCGGGATCGTTCCCCGATGGAGGAGTCGGCGTGATCGCCGCCGGGGCGCCCGCATACGATGAGCCGACATCTTTATCCCGTCCACACGCGATAGGTCCTGCCGCAGATGATGAATCTCCACAGCGCCGCTGCCCAGTTGGTCACCCTCGCCGCAGAGGGCGAGGAGCACGGCGGCAACCACAACAGCCTCAACCCGGCCGTCACCGGCGGCAGCGCCTTCGTCATCCTGCTGCTCCTGCTGTGGATCACCACCCGCTTCAACCGCGACCGCTGAGCCGGACACCGAGCCCGGCACCGGTCCTCCGGGCGGGGCCCACGGGCCGGGCCGGTAGGGTCTGCACGCATGGGAGAGCAGGACATGCCTACCGGTCCGGCAGATGACGAGGCCGACGACATGGTGACACGGCCGCGGTACACACCGGCGGGCCCCGCGCACACCGGCAAACGCCGCCTCGGGGTCATGGGCGGAACGTTCGACCCGATCCACCACGGGCACCTCGTGGCGGCCAGCGAGGTCGCCGCCCAGTTCCACCTCGACGAGGTGGTCTTCGTGCCCACCGGGCAGCCGTGGCAGAAGACCGCCCGCGCCGTCTCGCCGGCCGAGGACCGCTATCTGATGACGGTCATCGCGACCGCGGAGAACCCGCAGTTCTCCGTCAGCCGTATCGACATCGACCGCGGCGGCCCCACCTACACCGTCGACACCCTGCGCGACCTGCGCGCCCTCAACCCCGACACCGACCTGTTCTTCATCACCGGCGCCGACGCGCTCGGCCAGATCCTCACCTGGCGGGACTCGGAGGAACTCTTCTCCCTGGCCCACTTCATCGGCTGCACCCGGCCCGGGCACCACCTGACCGACCGCGGTCTCCCGGAGGGCGGCGTCTCGCTGGTGGAGGTTCCCGCGCTCGCCATCTCCTCCACAGACTGCCGTGCGAGAGTCGCGAAGAGCGACCCCATCTGGTACATGGTGCCGGACGGAGTCGTGCGCTACATCGACAAGCGCGAGCTGTACCGCGGCGAGTGAGCCGAGAGGGGCACCGGTGAACGACCGATACGACGCGGGCTACGGAAGCGACCAGTACGAACTCGTCGGCTACGACGAGTACGGGCAGCCGGTGTACCGCCAGATCCCCGCGCAACAACAGCAGACGTACGACCCGTACGCGGGGCAGGGGCAGGGGCAGGGGCAGGGGCAGGGGCAGGGCTACGGCTACGGTCCGTACGCCGGCGGCGGGCAGCAGGCCGCGCCCTCGTACGACACCGGGCAGCAGGCCCCCGTCCACGACACCGGCGGGCAGCCGGTCACGCCCCCGTACGACCCGTACGGCACCGGCGGCCACGCCGCCTACGACCCCTACGGGCAGGCCGCCACCAGCGGCCGGCAGCCCCGGGTCGCCGAGCAGACCGCGCACATCCCGCAGCAGGCCGGACCGCCCGACCACGCCGTCGGTCCCCGGCAGGACGACGACGAACGGGACTACCACACCGGCCAGTTCGCCTTCGTCGAACAGCCCGACGGTGACTCCGAGGACGTCATCGACTGGCTGAACTTCACCGAGAACCGCACCGAGCGCCGCGAGGAGGCCAAGCGCCGCGCCCGCAGCCGGATGGTCGCCCTGGTCGTCGTCCTCGCCCTGGTCGCCGCCGGCGGCGTCGGCTACCTCTGGTACGCCGGAAAGATCCCCGGTCTGTCCTCCTCCGCCGCCAAGGGCTCCACGACGACCTCGGCGGCCGCCCAGAAACGCGACGTGGTCGTCGTCCACCTGCACAACACCGGTGGCGGCGGCACCTCGACCGTGCTGCTCGTCGACAACACCACCACCAAGCAGGGCAGCACCGTCCTGCTGCCCAACTCCCTCGCCCTCACCGACGACGACGGCACCACCACGACCCTCGCCAAGTCCGTCGACGGCGACGGCTCCTCCGGCACCCGCGACCAGCTCGACACCGTCCTGGGCACCAGCATCGAGGGCACCTGGCGCCTGGACACCCCCTACCTGCAGAACCTCGTCGATCTCGTCGGCAACATCGACATCGACACCAACGCCGACGTGCCCGACCCGGACGCCAAGAAGAAGGGCGAGGAGCCCCTGGTCAACCAGGGCAAGGACCAGACCCTCGGGGGCAAGGCCGCCGTCGCCTACGCCACCTACCGCGCCTCCGGCGAAGCCCAGAACGCCCAGCTGGAGCGGTTCGGACAGGTCATGCAGGGCGTGCTGCGCAAGCTGTCCTCCGACGCCTCCGCCGCGACGACCACCGTGCAGACCCTCGCGCAGATCCTCGACCCGTCCCTCACCGACAAGGACCTCGGCACCTTCCTCGCCAAGCTCGCCGACCTCGCCAAGGACGGCGACTACAAGACGGCCCTGCTGCCCGTCCAGACCGACGGCACCCTCAGCGCCGAGACCAGCTCCAGCGTCGTCAAGGACATCCTCGGCGGCACCGCCAAGAGCCCGTCGGCCGGCTCCGCGGTGCGCGTCTCCGTCCAGAACGCCACCGGCGTCAAGGACGACACCGAGAAGGCCCGCGTGGTCCTCGTCAACGGCGGCTACACCTTCCTGGAAGGCGGTACGGCCTCCGGTACGCAGGCCACCTCCAAGGTGCTGTACTCCGACGCCGCCGACAAGGAGAACGCCACCGAGGTCGCCAAGACCCTCGGCCTCGCCGCCGGCACCGTCCGGAAGGGCGCGGTCGGCTCCGGCGCGGACGTCTCGGTCGTCCTCGGACAGGACTACAAGCCGTCCTCCTCCTGAGGCGGCCCCTCGCACCCCACGTGACCCGGTAATCACGTGGGGTGCGCCCGGCGGTACGTGAGACCCTTGAGGTCAAACGACCGCCGACGGAAAGCCATGCAGTGACCGCAACCGACCGTTCCCACGAGCTCATCACCGCCGCCGCCCAGGCGGCCGCCGACAAGCTCGCCCACGACGTCATCGCCTACGACGTCAGCGACGTCCTGTCGATCACGGACGCCTTCCTGCTGGCCTCCGCGCCCAACGACCGCCAGGTCAAGTCGATCGTCGACGAGATCGAGGAACGCCTCCAGAAAGAACTGGGCGCCAAGCCGGTCCGCCGCGAGGGCGACCGCGAGGCCCGCTGGATCCTGCTCGACTACGTCGACATCGTCGTCCACGTCCAGCACAGCGAGGAGCGCGTCTTCTACGCCCTGGAGCGGCTGTGGAAGGACTGCCCCGAGATCGAGCTGCCCGCCGACGCCAAGGCCACCCGCGGCAAGGCGGCGGAGCACGCCAGGCTGCAGGCCGCCGAGGACTCCGGCGAGCCGGGCGGGGACTGGTGATGAGCGCCACGGGCGAGGTGACCGACCACAGGGGCCGCGGCCGCCGCGTCATCCTGTGGCGGCACGGCCAGACCGCCTGGAACGTGGAGCGCCGCTTCCAGGGCTCCACCGACGTCGAGCTCACCGAGACCGGCATCGGCCAGGCCCGCCGCGCGGCCCGCCTGCTCGCCTCCCTCGGCCCGGACACGATCGTCTCCTCCGACCTGCGACGGGCCGCCGACACGGCCGCCCAGCTCGCCGCCCTCACCGGCCTCGACGTGATCCGCGACGAGGGACTGCGGGAGACCTACGCGGGCGTCTGGCAGGGCCTCACCCACGAGGAGATCATCGCCCGCCACGGCGACGAGTACGCCGCCTGGAAGCGCGGTGAGCCGGTCCGCCGCGGCGGCGGCGAACTGGAGACCGAGGTCGCCGACCGGGCCGCCCCCGTCGTGCTCCGGCACGCCGACAAGCTCCCCGAGGACGGCACCCTCGTGGTCGTCAGCCACGGCGGCACCATCCGCACCACCATCGGCCGCCTCCTCGGCCTGGAGTCCCAGCACTGGGAGAGCCTCGGCGGTCTCACCAACTGCTGCTGGTCCGTGCTCGGCGAAGGCGCCCGCGGCTGGCGGCTCCTGGAACACAACGCCGGCACCCTCCCGGAGCCGGTCCTCGGCGACGACGACTGAGGAACCTGCGGCCACCCGGCCTGCCCGGAGCCCGGATTTCACTTTCCGGCAGGTCGCAGGCTAAAGTTCTTCTTGTTCAGCCCGCCGAGCGGAAAGACGGGAAGAACGCACGGGGCTATAGCTCAGTTGGTAGAGCGCCTGCATGGCATGCAGGAGGTCAGGAGTTCAATTCTCCTTAGCTCCACAGATCGACACTCCACACACTGTCGAGTTGTCAAAGATCGGTGATGGGAATCCCGTCCTCTTCAGAGGGCGGGATTTCTCGTGTTCCACTCCCGGAGGATCTCGGTGGCCTCCTCCTCCGTCACCGGCCACAGCCGCTGCCTGCGCTCCCGCAGCAACGCCACCCGCTCCCGCGTCCGTTCGTCCTCCGGCGTGTAGACCACGATCCGCGCCTCCGGCATCCCGTCGACCGACAGCGACTGCGACGTCATCCGCAGCTCGCCCACCGCCTCGTGACGGAACGTCTTCACCCGCGGCCCCGGCTGCGCCACCGCCCCGCTCGCCCACAACCGGGCGAAGTACGGACTGGCCTGGGACAGCGCCCGTATGAAGTCCTCCCAGGCCGGCTCGCCGACATGTCTGCCGTAGCAGGAACGCAGGGTCGCCACCATCACCGGCAGCTCACGCTGCAGGTGCACCACCGGGGAGGCCTCCTCCGCGACCGTGAACAGCGTCCACAGCACGTTCGGCACGCCGATCCGCACCGTCTCCGGTACCAGGAACAGGTCCCGGTAGGCGGCGTTGGTGGCCAGCACGTCGTAGCGCGAGGTGTACACCACCGCCATCAGCGGGTCGAGCGCGTCGATGATGCCCTGCACCTCCGCCCCGACCGACCGGGACAGCCCCTCCGGCACCGGGGCGAACGGCACCTCCGCCAGCCGGTACAGATGCTCCCGCTCCGGCAGGTCCAGCATCAGCGTCCGCGCCACCGCGTCCAGCACCTGCGCCGACGCGTTGATCGGCCGGCCCTGCTCCAGCCACGTGTACCAGGTCACGCCCACCCCCGAGAGCTGGGCGACCTCCTCCCGCCGCAGCCCCGGCGTACGCCGCCGCAGCCCCGGTGGCATCCCGACGTCCGCCGGCTGCACCCGGGCCCGCCTGCTGCGCAGGAACGCGGCCAGCTCCGGCCTGCGGCGGTGTGCTGTCGTCGCCATCGTCACGTCCCCCGTCGTCACTCGTCCATCGTCGGCCCGGCCACCGTCCCCTGCCAGGTGCTGCCACTACCAGCATCGGCGGGCTCTCGGCACCCGTACCGGCCCGCCGCCACGCTCGGACGCATGACGACCACATCCCGGACGGGACCGGGTCCCGCACCCGCTCCGACCCCTGCGAAAAGTGAAGCACCCGGCACTGACAACCGGCCCCGGCTGCTCCTCGCCGTCGTCCTCGCGGCCCTGTTCATGGCCGTGCTGGACGTCTTCATCGTGAACGTCGCGGCCCCCACCATGGGTTCCGAACTCCACGCCTCCGGCGCCGACTTGCAACTGGTCGTGGCCGGCTACGCCATCACCTACTCGGTGCTGCTGATCACCGGCGCCCGGCTCGGCGACCGGCTCGGCCATGGCCGGGTCCACCTCGCCGGCCTCGCCCTGTTCACCTCGGCGTCGCTCGCCTGCGGCCTGGCCCAGGGAGCCACCGAGCTGATCGTGTTCCGGCTGGTGCAGGGCGCCGGATCGGCGGTGATGATCCCGCAGGTCCTCAGCATCATCCAGCGCGCCTTCACCGGCGAGGCCCGCATACGGGCGCTCGGCGCCTACTCCGCGGTCCTCGCGGTCGGCGCCGCCGCCGGACAGATCATCGGCGGCGTCCTGGTCAGCGCCGACCTGTTCGGCACCGGCTGGCGGCCGGTGTTCCTCGTCAACGTGCCCGTCGGCGCCGTACTCCTCGTCCTCGGCCGGCGCGTCCTGCCGCGCGGCGGCGGAGCCGGCCCCGAGCGGGCACGCGGCCTGGACCTGCCCGGCCTGGTCCTGCTGGGGGCCGCCGTGTCGCTGCTGACGGTTCCGCTGGTGCTCGGCCAGGAGGAGGACTGGCCGCTGTGGTCCTGGCTGTCCCTGGCCGCCGCCGTGCTCCTGTTCGCCCTGTTCTGCGGGTACGAGGCCAGGCTGGCCCGGCGCGGCGGCGCCCCGATCGTCGCACCCCGGGTGCTGCGCCACCCCGGCATGGGCCTGGCCGTCCTGCGCATCCTCGCCGTCATGGCCGTCAACGCCGGATTCCTCTTCACCCTCACCCTGCACGTCCAGCGCGGCCTCGGCTACAGCGCGCTGCGCGCCGGTCTCACCTTCGCGCCGACCGCCGTCGTCTTCGGCGCGGTCGCCCTCACCTGGCGCAGGTGTCCGGCCGCCTGGCAGCGGGCGCTGACCCCGGCCGGGTTCGTGCTCACCGCCCTGGGCGTGGCCGGTGTCGGGCTGGCCTTCCACGGGGGCGGCGACGGGGGCGCGCAGCTGTACGTGGCGTACGCGGGCGTGGGCGCGGGGCTCGCGCTCGCGTTCAGTCCCACACTCACCGGCGCGCTTGCAACCGTGCGCCCCGAGGACGCCGCGGACGCCAGCGGACTCCTCGCGACCGTCACCCAGCTCGGTCAGCTCATAGGGGTCGCCGCGTTCGGCACACTGTTCTTGAACCGGCTTGAGTCAGTTGGGGGCCCGCAGGCGTATACCTCTGCGGAGGCGCTGTCAGCCTGCGCATGGGCGCTCGCCGCGACGGCGGCCGCGGGTGCCGTGTCCGGACTGGTACTGAGGCGTCGCTGACCGTATTGGTCCGGCCGTGGCAGAATCAAACGGCCGGAAGGGGGCGCGGCCCGACGGGAGGAGTAGCGATGCCTGCGAGCATCCTTGAGGAGGGCGGCCACCTCCTCGGTGCGGCGTTGATACGGGGCACGATCACCCGGCTGCTCTGCCCTTCCTGCGGTTCCGCGCATGTCGCCCAAGTACTCGGCGACAACGGCGGGATCTCCTACGTGTGCACGGCCTGCGGCCACAGCTGGAGCTGATCGATGGGTGCACACAGGCGGAAGTGCGACTGGTGCGGGAGCGGTACCCCCATCGTCCGCGACATGGAGCCGATCAATCCCGACTACCAGTACTGGTGCGAGGAATGCGCGCGAGCGCTGATCATAAAAGGCGACCCGATCGAGACCTACCGTGAGCTGGAGGGCGAGCCGATCTACGGACGGCTCCTCGAAGAGCACTGCACGCTCAAGCGGTTCTATTCGTTCGTCACGGCCTGACCGGGGCCCGGCCTCGGCAACGATGTCCGGGCCAGCGCGAGGAACAGCACCCCGGTGACCGTGTAGAGCGCGGACAGCGTCAAGGCGACGGCGTTCTGGTGCAGTTCGGGCCGCCCGTGCCCGTGTGGCACCCACCACAGGGCGTACGAGCAGAAGACCAGCAGCGTGCCCGCGGCCACCGTCCGGTGCCCGCGGGTCCACAGCAGCAGCACCACGGGCACGCACCACACCCAGTGGTGCGACCACGACACCGGGCTGATCAGCAGCGCGGTCACCGCGCAGACGGCCACCGCCCAGGCCCGTCGGCCGCGCAACTCCGCCGTCACCGCCACCGCGAGCCCCAGGACGGCCGTCAGGGCCGCCGCGGCGGCCCACAGGGCTCCCGGGTCGGGAGTGTGCAGCAGACGCGCCAGAACGCCGCGCAGGGCCTGATTCGCGGTCTCCTCGGCCTGCCCCACCCGTCCCGTCCGGAACACCATCCCGGTCCAGAACCGCCACGAGTCGTACGGCAGGACGGCCGACGCCAGCGCGGTCGCCCCCGCGAAGACGGCGGCCGCCCCGCGCGCGTGCCGCAGCCACGGGCCGCCGTCCCGTCCGGCGCGGCGCGCGGCCAGGCCGCTGGCGAGCAGGAACACCGCGAACAGGGCGGGGGTCAGCTTGACCGCCGCCGCGAGCCCGACCCCCACCCCCGCCCAGCGGTCCGGGCGTTCGGCGGGACGACGTGACAGATCCCACAGCACCAGTACGGCCAGCAGCAGGTTGACCTGCCCGTAGCGCACGGTCGTCCACACCGGCTCGCACCACACCGCCGCCGCCGCGACCCACAGGACGTGCTCCACGCGCGCGTGCCCGACGAGCCGCAGCGACAGCCCGACGAACACCAGCAGCAGGGCCAGGTTCCCGGCCGTCGCCAGTGTGCGCATGCTCGTGACGTCCAGCAGCGTCAGCGGGACGAACAGCAGCGCCGCGAACGGAGGATAGGTGGACGGCAGATGGGCCGCCGTCGTACGCAGCGCGTAGAGATCGCCGCCCGCGCGGACGGTCGCCCCCTCCGCCCGGTAGACCATCAGGTCGATCATCGACACGTGCGCGGCCCGCTGGGCCACCCAGAACGCCGTGAACGACAGGAGGCACGCCCCCAGGGCCACCGGCGTCCGGCGCCGGGTCTCGGAGAGCGCGATCACGGTCACGAAGTCCGACACTAGCCTCCGTATCCGTACAGAACGGAAACGATTTGGTGGTGCACCCCTGCGACCGTGTAATGTTGGCGTCGCCGCCGGGGAAACCGGGCGGACCAAAACACGGGGCTATAGCTCAGTTGGTAGAGCGCCTGCATGGCATGCAGGAGGTCAGGAGTTCAATTCTCCTTAGCTCCACAGAAGTCGAAGGCGGATCATCCGAACGGATGGTCCGCCTTCTTCGTTGTCCCGGTCGGCATTGTCCCGAAAGAACGCGGAGACCCTGTCCGCGGGAACCTCCCGCGCAGGCAGGGTCTCCGCATACGTGGGGCGGGCCACCCTGACCGGGTGACCCGCCCCACATGCGTGCCGTGAAGGGTGCCGATCAGCGCCCCAGCGCCCGTCGGCCGCGCCCCTGCGAGAGAACCGGCAGGTTCTTGGCCGGCGCCTGCGAGCGGGTGTCCTCCTCCAGACGCAGGGCGAGCGCCGGGCAGCGGCGCACCGCGCGCAGCGCCTTGGCCTCCGCGAACCGGGGCACCTTCGCCTGCGCGACCGTCGGGAACCCGTCCGCGCCCAGCTCGAAGACCTCCGGGAGGATGTCCGCGCACAGACCGTGGCCCCGGCACAGCGTCCAGTCGACGTAGATCTTCTGGCGGCTGCCGGCGCCGTTGTCCTCGGGCTCTCCGCCGCCCGGGATGCCGGACGGCATCTTGCCGTCCTCGAAGAGCGGCAGAACGCCCTCCACGGGCCGTCCGCAGCCGTTTCCGAGAACGTGCGCGGCGAGGTCGTCGGTGAACGCCTTGATCGTCGATTCGAGGAACATCGCGGAGCCGTCCGGGTGCGAGCACGCCCCGCGCCGCTTCACGTTCTTCGCGACCTGCTTGAGCGCCTCCAGGGCGGCCGGTCCGCCGCCGTTGAGGATGTCCTCCATGCCGCGCGCGGCCGCCGGCAGACCGAGGTAGCAGGGACCGCACTGTCCCGCGCTCTCCTCCGCCAGCCACTGGGCGACCCGCAGCGACTCACCCAGCGGGCAGGTCTCCTGCGTGATCGGCAGGATGGCGCCGGCGCCCAGCGCACCGCCCACCGCGTCGAGCGAGTTGCGCGAGACGATCGCCTCGTTGACCGTGGCCGCGTCGATCCACTTGCCGTGGTAGCCGCCGGTCAGCACACCCTGCGGCACCGGCGGGGCGCCGGCCAGCTGCAGGACGTAACGCAGCGGCACACCGGTGGGGACCTCGATCACCATGGGGCGGGCGACCGCGCCGGAGACCGTCAGCATGACGGTGCCCGGCTCGTCGTACAGACCGGTGTTGCCGTAGCGCTCCGGGCCGATACGCGCGGCGATCGCCAGCTGCGCGAACGTCTCCGCGTTCGACAGCAGCGTGGGCGCGCCGCCGACACCGTTCTGCGAGGCACTGGTCTTGCGGCCGGGCGGGATCGCCGGGCCGCCGTCGATCGAGCGGATCAGTGACGCGGCGGCGCCGGTGACCATACGGACCGGGTTGCGCTGGACGAACGCCTTCAGCGCCGAACGCCGGCCGTTGCTCAGACCGCGCTCGGCGAGCGCCTGCTCCATGGAGCGCTGTGTGGACTCCCGGGTGACCCCCACCACGAGCGTGCGGGCACCCAGCGCCTCGGCGCACAGCAGCGCGCCGTCCAGGATCAGATGCGGGGCACGGTTGATCAGCACCGTGTCCTTGCGGCAGGCCGGCTCGTCCTCACTGCCGTTGACGACGACGACGGGCCGTACGCCGCGCTTGATCGCGGCCTCGGCGACCGAGCGCAGCTTCTTGTGGAAGGGGAAGCCCGCGCCGCCGCGGCCCTTCAGGTTGATGCGTTCGGAGAGCTGCGCGAGCTGCTCTCCGCCCAGGGGTTCGAGCGGCCCGTGCACCTTGAGGTGCATGGGCAGATCGAGTCTTTCGACAAGGTCGAAGCCCGACGTGAGCTGCGGAAGGCCGACCACGCGGACTTCTGGGACGTCGGGCAGGGCCTCGTTCACCTATAGCCTCCGGAAGGCGTGTTCCAAGGTTCGCCCGAACCCGGGGCGTCGAAGGACGCACCGGGCGGTGGTTCGTTGGCGGGACCGCTGTTGTACGTGTCATTCGAGTTGTACGTCCCGTACCGGGCATTCGTCTCACCCGTGTCGTACACATCACGTCCGCCCGTGCCGCCGGCGCCCGGATTGCCATAGGCCGGGATGTTGTATCCGGTGTCCTGCATCGGGTCGTACGCCGACCGGGGTGCCTCGCCGACCGGCGGCGGCGACGGGATCGGCCAGCTGCCCGAGGTGCTGGACGGGCCGTCCATGCGCGGGTTGGCCTGCGTGGCCTGCATGTCGAGGCGTTCCATGCGCGCGGTCTGGCCGGCCGCGAACGGCGACTGGGGCTGGCCGGGTGCGGCCGTCGCCCGGTAGGCGGCGGCGAAGCCGGACGCCGGATCGGGGCCGGGTGCGGCGGCCGCCCCGGACGGGAACAGCGGGTTCGGCTGCGAGGCAGCAGTGTCGGCGCGCGAAGACCTCGGCTCGCGCTCGCGCAGGGTCTCGTAGCCCGGCAGCCCGGACTCGCCCACCCGGGCGCGGCTGGCGTCCAGATCGTCCAGCTCCGGACGCTCCGAAGTACCGAGGACGGAGACGAGACGGTCGGCGACCCTCCGCTTGAACGGCCGCGGGGCGGCGCGCAGCGCCAGCGCAGCCATCACGCCGATCAGGCACAGGTCGTACGAGATCATGAAGAACGGCTTCGCCGCGCGGCCCGCGTACAGGCCGTGGATCAGTGCGGCGCACCAGGCCGGGTAGGCCAGCATGTGCATGGCCCGCCAGCGGGCCGCGACGACGGCCGGGGCGGCGAAGTTGCTGCGCAGGGCGCCGGTGACGCCCACGAAGATCATCAGCAGTCCGGCCAGCGAACCGAGCCCGATCAGGCCGGCGCTTCCGGTGATGCCGAGCGAGAACGGAATGATCGCGGCGATCACCACGGTGTGATCCAGTGCGATCTTCGTGACGATGTGCACCAGCAGGAACGCGATCGAGGCGACCGCGGTCGTCCGGTGCACCGCCTGGCCGACGATCCGCTGGCGGGTGTTGAGGAAGATGCGGTCCTGTGCGATCAGACCCCAGATCACCGAGCAGCTCAGCGAGACGAGCGAGAGCACGCCCGCGCCGAAGTTCAGGAACGATTGGAACTGGCTGCCTCCGGTCAGCACAACCACGGGTATGAGCAACAGGACGACAGCGGACGCCACCCCCCAGGCCGACCGGCCTGGCTTGGGAAGCGAGCTGTTACTACGACGAGGGTTCATGGGGGCAACTCCGAGCAGTTCGGGAAAGCGGTCCCGGTGCCGCAGCCTAAGTGGCGCCATACCGATCAGTACGAGGTTTGAGTTATTGCGTTGTTATCAAAGAGCGATGCAGCCCTTGTGATGTCCCTTAGCGGACGTTACGCGAAGTAAATTTTGAACCTGGTTCAACTCTCGTCCCGATGGTCGCCTCAGACACACGTGTCAACCATTGATACGCAAGCGCGTCGCAGCTTGCTCAAGCGCTGCGGTACCCTGACGCCATGCGTGCCGTACGCCTTCTGCTTAGCGGGCCGCGCTGATCAGTCCCGACCGCCGTATGAACGGCTGGTCGGCATCGGCGCGGCGTCCCCTCCTGTGCGAGGGGATTTTTCGTTTCTAGAAAGTTCGCAGCCGCTGGCAGAGACGACCGATGGAGCTTTGAGGATCATGAGCGAGACGAACCCCGCTGCCGCCGCCACGTCGGCGGAGGCCGCGCCGCACCGCTACACGGCCGCCCTGGCGGCCGAGATCGAGGCACGCTGGCAGGACTTCTGGGACGCCGAAGGCACCTACGCGGCGCCGAACCCCACGGGTGACCTGGCCGGTGACCCGGAGGTGGCCGCCCGGCCCAAGAAGTTCATCATGGACATGTTCCCCTACCCGTCCGGTGCGGGCCTGCACGTAGGCCACCCCCTGGGCTACATCGCCACCGACGTCTTCGCCCGCTTCCAGCGGATGAACGGCCACAACGTCCTGCACACCCTGGGCTTCGACGCCTTCGGCCTGCCCGCCGAGCAGTACGCCGTGCAGACCGGCACGCACCCGCGCGTGTCCACCGAGGCCAACATCGAGAACATGAAGGTCCAGCTGCGCCGGCTGGGCCTGGGCCACGACAAGCGCCGGTCGTTCGCCACGATCGACCCGGACTACTACAAGTGGACCCAGTGGATCTTCCTGCAGATCTTCAACTCCTGGTACGACGACGAGGCGGACAAGGCGCGCCCGATCTCCGAGCTGATCGCCCAGTTCGAGTCCGGTGAGCGAGCCGTACCGGGCCACACGCGCGCGTGGAACGAGCTGACCGCCATCGAGCGCGCCGACGTCCTGGGCGAGTTCCGCCTGGCCTACGCCTCCGACGCGCCGGTCAACTGGTGCCCCGGCCTGGGCACCGTGCTGGCCAACGAGGAGGTCACCGCCGACGGCCGCTCCGAGCGCGGCAACTTCCCCGTCTTCAAGGCCAAGCTGCGCCAGTGGAACATGCGCATCACCGCCTACGCCGACCGGCTGCTGGACGACCTGAACGAGCTGGACTGGCCCGAGGCCATCAAGCTGCAGCAGCGCAACTGGATCGGCCGCAGCGAGGGCGCCCGCGTCGACTTCCCGATCGACGGCGAGAAGATCACCGTCTTCACCACGCGCCCGGACACCCTGTTCGGCGCGACGTACATGGTGCTGGCCCCCGAGCACCCGCTGGTCGACCGGTTCGTTCCGGAGGCCTGGCCCGAGGGCACCCACGACGTGTGGACCGGGGGTCATGCGACCCCCGCCGACGCCGTCGCCGCGTACCGTGCGCAGGCCGGCGCCAAGTCCGACGTGGAACGGCAGGCCGAGGCCAAGGACAAGACCGGTGTGTTCACCGGCGCGTACGCGACCAACCCGGTCAACGGCGACAAGATCCCGGTGTTCATCGCCGACTACGTGCTGATGGGCTACGGCACCGGCGCGATCATGGCCGTACCGGCGGGCGACCAGCGCGACTTCGAGTTCGCGCGCGCCTTCGAGCTGCCGATCGTCTGCATCGTCGAGCCGACCGACGGCCGCGGTACCGACACGTCGACGTGGGAGGACGCCTTCGCCTCGTACGACGCGAAGATCGTCAACTCCTCCAACGACGACATCAGGCTGGACGGTCTGCCGGTCGCCGAGGCCAAGGCCCGTATCACCGAGTGGCTGGCCCGCAAGGGCATCGGCCAGGGCACCGTCAACTTCCGGCTGCGCGACTGGCTGTTCAGCCGCCAGCGCTACTGGGGTGAGCCCTTCCCGATCGTCTACGACGAGGACGGCGTCGCCCACGCGCTGCCCGACTCGATGCTGCCGCTGGAACTGCCGGAGGTGGACGACTACTCGCCGCGCACCTTCGACCCGGAGGACGCGGACACCCAGCCCGAGACCCCGCTGTCGCGCGACGAGGACTGGGTCAACGTCACCCTGGACCTGGGCGACGGGCCGAAGAAGTACCGCCGTGAGACCAACACCATGCCCAACTGGGCCGGTTCCTGCTGGTACGAGCTGCGCTACCTGGACCCCCACAACAGCGAGCAGCTGGTCGACCCGCAGATCGAGCAGTACTGGATGGGTCCGCGCGAAGGCATGCCGCACGGCGGTGTCGACCTGTACGTCGGCGGCGCCGAGCACGCCGTGCTGCACCTGCTGTACGCCCGTTTCTGGTCGAAGGTCCTGTACGACCTGGGGCACGTCTCGTCCGCCGAGCCGTTCCACAAACTGTTCAACCAGGGCATGATCCAGGCCTACGTCTACCGCGACGGCCGCGGCTTCCCGGTACCCGCCGCCGAGGTCGAGGAACTGGGCGGCGAGTACTACTACCAGGGCGAGAAGGTCACCCGTCTGCTGGGCAAGATGGGCAAGTCCCTGAAGAACGCCGTCACTCCGGACGAGATCTGTGCCGAGTACGGCGCCGACACCCTGCGCCTGTACGAGATGGCGATGGGCCCGCTGGACGTGTCCCGGCCGTGGGACACGCGCGCGGTGGTCGGCCAGTTCCGGCTGCTGCAGCGGCTGTGGCGCAACATCGTCGACGAGGCCACCGGCGAGGTCACCGTCACCGACGCCGAGGCGGACGAGGAGACGCTGCGCGCCCTGCACAAGGCGATCGACGGCGTCCGCCAGGACCTGGAGGGGCTGCGCTTCAACACGGCCATCGCCAAGGTCACCGAGCTGAACAACCACCTGACGAAGGCGGGCGGCGCGCTGCCGCGGCAGGTCGCCGCACCTCTGGTGCTGATGATCGCACCGCTGGCCCCGCACATCGCCGAGGAGCTGTGGCGCAAGCTGGGCCACACGGACTCGGTCGTGCACCGGGACTTCCCGGTCGCCGACCCGGAGTACGTCGTCGACGAGACCGTGACCTGCGTCGTGCAGATCAAGGGCAAGGTCAAGGCCCGCCTGGAAGTGTCGCCGGCCATCTCCGAGGAGGAGCTGGAGAAGGCCGCGCTGGCCGACGAGCTGGTCGTGAGGGCACTGGGCGGGGCCGGGATCCGCAAGGTGATCGTCCGCGCGCCGAAGCTGGTGAACATCGTCACGGCCTGACGCCGTCGGCCATCTCCGGGTGGTCCCCTACGGGCAGGTTCGGGGTTCTTCCGGAACTCCGGGCCTGCCCTTTGCGTTTACCGTTGAGGGGCACGGCCACCCATGCCGTGCCCGGAGACGGCCGGGTGGTGGGCAGCGAGGAGGAGCACCGTGGAAACAGTGATCGCCGTATTCGCCCTGCTGTTCCTGCTCTTCGTCGCCGGTGGGGCGTACGTCACGTTCAAGGCGGTCGGTGCCGCCAAGCGCGGCGTGGACCGGACGATCACCCAGGCCCGGCGCACGGTCGAGGAGCACACGCTGCGCGCCAAGTCCATGGTCCAGATCGGCCCGGCGGGCGAGATCGCCCAGCTCCGGCTCGCACTGCGCACCTCGATGCGGGCCACTCAGGACGCGCTGCACGCGGGCGTCGCCGAGGACGAGTCGCTGAAGGAGTCCCTCGGTCTCTTCCAGCGCCTCAGCGCCCACGGGCAGGAACTGGACGGCGAACTCAGGCGCCTGGAGGCCGAACCGGACCGGGCCACGCTCGCCACCCGCCTGCCCGAGCTGCGCCGCCGCACCGAGCGCATCACCGAGTCCGCGGACGCGCTGCGCTGGGCGGCCCGCGACCGGGCCCGCCGCTTCGCCGACGACGATCTGGACACCCTGAGCACCCAGATCGGCGTCGAGGCGGACGCCCTGCGGCACTGGACCCGGCCGGACCCGGCCGGGCAGACCCCGCCCTGGCCCGAGGCCGCCGCCGGCCCCGACGACCGGCAGACCTGGCCCGAGCAACCCCGGTCGGCCGCGGCCGAGGAGCCGGTGCAGCCCGCGATCACCCCGCCCGGCAGGCCTCGGGCCTACCCCTGGCAGAAGAAGCCCCGGCCGGAGAGCACCACTTGATCCGGCCGGTCCCGGTCCGGGCGGCCGGGGGCGGGCTGCCGCACCCGGGCTACGCCAGGTAACCTCCAGCTCATGTCCCGCCATGTCGCGATCGTCACCGATTCAACGGCCTACCTGCCGCCGCGGACGGTGGAGCGCCACGGCATCACCGCGGTACCTCTGACCGTGGTCCTCGGCGACCGGGCGCTCGAAGAGGGCACCGAGATCTCGACCCGTTCGCTGGCCCAGGCTTTGCAGAAGCGGCGCCCCGTCACCACGTCCCGGCCCAGCCCCGAGGTGTTCGCGGAAACCTACCGCAGGGTAGCCGGGGCCGGGGCCACCGGAATCGTCTCGCTCCACCTCTCCGCCGAACTGTCGGGCACCTACGACGCGGCGGTCGTCGCCGCCCGGGAGGCACCCGTCCCGGTGCGGGTGGTGGACACCGGGATGGTCGCGATGGCCCTCGGTTTCTGCGCGCTCGCGGCGGCCGAGGCAGCCGAGGCGGGCGGCACCGTCGACGAGGCCGTCACGGCGGCGGAGAAGCGGGCCGCCGGCACCTCCGCGTACTTCTACGTCGACACCCTCGACTATCTGCGCCGCGGCGGCCGCATCGGCACCGCCCAGGCCCTGCTCGGCTCCGCGCTCGCCGTGAAGCCCCTGCTCCAGCTGGACGGCGGCCGGATCGAGCTCCTGGAGAAGGTACGGACGGCGTCCCGGGCCATCGCCCGCCTTGAGGAGCTCACCGCCGAGCGTGCGGGCGGCGCCGAGGTGGACATCGCCGTCCACCATCTCGCCGCCCCCGACCGGGCCTCGGCCCTCGCCGACCGGCTGCGGGCACGGGTGCCCGGGCTGGCCGACCTGCATGTCAGCGAGGTCGGCGCGGTCATCGGGGCGCACACCGGCCCCGGGCTGCTCGGGGCGGTCGTCTCACTGCGGTGACCCGGCGATCCGAGGGCGCGGGCCTCGCCGCCATCACTCGTGCGGGTGGCGGAGTTATCCACAACTCGGGCGCGGTCCACGGAAACTGAGCAAGATCATCGCGGATCGGCGGGAAGCCCGATCCTCGTCGCATGGCACTTCGATCACGCTCACACGAGACACATGCGACCAGTGGCCCGGGCCGGGGCCCCACCTCCGACGGCCGCACCCGGCACCGGCGGTCCCCGGTCCGGGCCCGCGTCCGCCACCGCCCCGCACCGGCGGACGAACTGCGCCGCCGGGCGGAACTCCTCTTCGGCGAAGGGGCCGTCGCCAGGCCGGGGCCGGGGCAAGGACCGCCCTCCGCGGAAACGGTGACCGGCACCGGTGCGGCGACCGGACTGACCGCGGCGACGACCGTGGTGCGCACCGCCACGGCCGGAGTGCGCACCGCCGCGGCGGCGCTGTCCACGGCGGCGGCCGTGATGTCGTCGGCCCGTGCGCTGGCCGGCGAGGCCACGGCCCGCCGCGAGCGGGCGCTGCCCGGGCTGCGGTCCCGGGTCGGGCTCGCGGTACGGGAGCGGATGCCGGTGTGGCTCCAGACACGCTGTGGGCTGGAGCGCCGGGGCGCGGTCGCCCTGGGGGCGGTCCTCGTCGTGGCCGCGGCGCTGGCCGTGCAGCACTTCTGGACGGGCCGGACCGAGTCGGTGAGCGCGCCGGAGACGGTGCGCGCGGAGGCGCCGTACGAGCAGGGCGGGGAGCGGGTCCCGGCGGCCGGAGCCGATGCCGTAGGAGCCGGTGCCGCCTCCGCGCCCGGTGCGCCGGGCGGTGGTTCCGGCGCGACCACCGGAACCGGCGGGCCCGGCGCGGAGATTGTGGTGGATGTCACCGGGAAGGTTCGGGATCCGGGGGTCCACACGCTGCCAGCCGGTTCCCGGGTGACCGACGCGCTGCAGGCGGCGGGCGGGGTGCGGCCCGGTACGGACACCAACGGGCTCAACCGCGCCCGCTTCCTGACGGACGGCGAACAGATCGTCGTCGGGGGCCCCGCTCCGCCGGCCGCACCGGGCCAGGCCGGGGGCGGTGCCGCGACGGGAGCGGGCCCGGCCGCCCCGCTCTCCCTGAACACCGCGACCGTCGAGCAGCTCGACGCCCTGCCCGGAGTCGGCCCGGTACTGGCCCAGCACATCCTCGACTTCCGCACCCAGCACGCCGGTTTCCGGTCGGTCGACGAACTCCGCCAGGTCAAGGGCATCGGCGACCGCCGCTACTCCGATCTGCGGGACCTGGTACGGCCATGAGCCGCGCACCCGGCGGAGCGGCACCCGGACCCGCGGCCGTGAGCCGGTCGGCGCGCGCGGTGCCGGGACAGCAGGGCGGCTCCGCGCACGCCCGGCAGGACGCGCGGGCCGACCTGCGGCTGGTGCCGCCCGCGCTCGCCGTGTGGGCCACGGCGGCCCTGGCACTGGACGCGCCGCCGGGGTGGACGGCCGCGGTCGCCGTCGTCTGCCTGGCTGCCGGGCTCATCCTGCTGCGGCTCGGCCGGACGCGTCCCGGGCCGGGGACGGCAGCCGTCGGTGTCGGGTCCGCCCGGCCGGCCTGGCGGCGGGCCTCGGCCGGCGCGCTGCTCCTCTGCGTCGCCGGGGCGGCCGCCTCCGCGGGGCTGCACGGGGCGGACGTGTCCCGCGGACCGGTTCCCGGTCTGGCCCGCGCGTACGCCACCGTGACCGCAGAGGTGGAGCTCACGGGCGACCCCTGGGCCGCCAGGCCGCGCGTGCGGGGGGACCACGCCACCCCGGCCGCCGTACTGGTGCGCGGTGAGGTGCGCCGGGTGGAGAAGGGCGACGGGACCGCGGTGACGACGCGCACACCGGTGCTGCTGGCCGTGGACACGGGCGTGCCGGCGCCCGGTGGCGGTGGCCGGGCGCGGTGGCTCGGGCTGCTGCCCTCCACACGGCTGAGAGTGAGCGGCCGGCTGGCGCCGGCCACGGCCGGCGGTGGCCGGGTCGCGGCGATGCTGCGGGTACGGGAGCGCCCCGCGCCCGCGGTGGTGGGGGAGCCGAACGGGTCGCAGCGGCTGGCCGGACGGTTGCGGGCCGGGTTGCGGGAGGCGACCGGCGGGCTGCCGGAGGACGCCCGGGCACTGCTGCCCGGGCTGGTCGTCGGGGACACCTCACGGATCAGCCCGGAACTGGACGAGGCGTTCGAGGCGACCGACCTCGCGCATACCCTCGCGGTGTCGGGCAGCAACCTCACCATCCTGCTCGCCCTGCTCATCGGACCGCCGGGACTGGCCCAGCAGACCGAGCGGCGGGGTCTCGCTCCGCGCCTCGGGCTGTCGCTGCGGGCGACCGCGCTGTTCGCGTCGGCGCTCACGCTCGCCTTCGTCGTCGTGTGCCGGCCGGACCCCAGCGTGCTGCGGGCCGCGGCCTGCGGCGCGGTCGCCCTGCTCGCCCTGGCGACCGGCCGCCGCAGG
The DNA here is from genome assembly GCF_042957285.1 of Streptomyces sp. NPDC008092. Classification (NCBI taxonomy): domain Bacteria; kingdom Bacillati; phylum Actinomycetota; class Actinomycetes; order Kitasatosporales; family Streptomycetaceae; genus Streptomyces; species Streptomyces sp. NPDC008092. The sequence goes on along the minus strand of NZ_JBIBHY010000004.1, from coordinate 222,201 downwards.
TCCCTGGTCCCGGCACTGGCCACGGCGGTTCTGCTGCTGGTGCTGTACGACCCTTGGCTGGCCCGCAGTTACGGCTTCGCGTTGTCGGTGCTGGCCACCGGTTCGCTGCTGATGCTGGCGCCCGGGTGGAGCGAGGCGCTGCGGCGGCGCGGGGTGCCGGAGCGGCTGGCCGAGGGGCTGGCGGCGGCCGCGGCCGCCCAGGCGGTGTGCGGGCCGGTGGTCGCGGTGCTGTCGGCGCGGGTGAGTCTGGTGGCGGTGCCCTGCAACCTGCTGGCGGAGGTCGCGGTCGCGCCGGCCACGATCCTGGGGTTCGGGGCGCTCGCGGCGGCTCCGGTGGCGATGCCGGCGGCCAAGGCGCTGGCATGGTGCGCGAGTTGGCCGGCCGGGTGGATCGCGGGCATCGCCCGGACGGGGGCCGGGCTGCCGGGGGCGGGCGTGGGCTGGCCCGGGAGCTGGGCGGGGGCGCTGCTGCTCGCCGGGGTGACGGTGGTCGTCGTACTGCTGGGACGGCGGTTGGCGCGGCATCCGTGGTGGTGCGGGGTGCTGGGCGTGCTGCTCGTGCTGCTGGTGGTACGCCCGGTGCCGCTGACCCGGGTGGTCACGGGCTGGCCGCCGCCCGGCTGGCGGCTGGCGATGTGCGACGTCGGGCAGGGCGACGCGACCGTGCTCGCGGCGGGCGCGGGCACGGGGGTGGTCGTGGACGCCGGGCCCGATCCGGCGCTGGTCGACCACTGCCTGCGGGAACTCGGGATCACCCGGATTCCGCTCGTCGTCCTCACCCATTTCCACGCGGACCACGTCGCCGGGCTGCCCGGGGTGCTGCGCGGGCGTGAGGTGGCGCAGATCGAGACGACCGGGTTCGAGGAACCCGCGGACCAGGCCGAGTTCGTCAGAAGGGAGGCCTCGGAGCATCACGTCCCCGTCACGCGGGCGGTCGCCGGGGAGCGGCGCAGGACCGGGCCGCTGGACTGGCAGGTGCTGTGGCCGCCCCCGGGCCCGGGCCCGGCACCGGATGGGCCGAACGACGCGAGTGTCGCCCTGCTGGTCCGTTCGGCCGGACTGCGGATGCTGCTGCTCGGGGACCTGGAACCCCCGGCCCAGCAGGAGCTGCTGAGATCACCGGCCGCCGCCGCACTGGCCCGGGTGGACGTGCTGAAAGTCGCCCATCACGGGTCCGCGTACCAGGATCCGCAGCTGTTGCGGCTGGTGGCGCCGCGGGTCGCGCTCATCTCCTGCGGTGCGGACAACCCTTACGGTCACCCGGCACCCGGCACGGTGGCCGAGCTGCGGGCCGTGGGGGCGGTGGTGCTGCGGACCGACCGGGACGGGGCGCTCGCCGTGACCGGCGGAGGCAGGGGCGGGGCGGTGGGCGCACTGCGCGTGGCGCGAGACTGAGGGCATGAACTCGGTGAACCCCGCTCGGATCGACGCCTACCTCAGCCGGCTCGGAGCCGCCCGCCCGGCCCGGCCCACCGCAGACGCCCTGCGCGACCTGCACCTGCGGCACCTGCGGACCGTGCCCTTCGAGAACCTGTCGATCCACCTCGGCGAGGAGATCGTGCTGGCCGAGGAGCGGCTGCTGGAGAAGGTGGTGGGTGCGGGCCGGGGCGGGTTCTGCTACGAACTCAACGGCGCCTTCTCGGTGTTGCTGACCGCGCTCGGTTTCGGGGTGACACCGCTGGCGGGGCGGGTGTACGGGGCGGAGGGGCGGCTCGGGATCCCGTACGACCATCTCGCGCTGCGGGTACGGACGGTGGACGGGGGCGAGTGGCTCGCCGACGTGGGATTCGGGGCGCACAGCCACTACCCGCTGGCCTTCGCGGAACGGGGCGAGCAGGCAGATCCCGGCGGCACGTTCCGGATCGCGGAGGCGGGGCCGGACGCGGCGGGGGCGGCAGGAGAGGGCGCGGACCGCGCGGTGGGCGGAGACCTGGACGTGTTGCGCGACGGGCAGCCGCAGTACCGGCTGGAGGTCCGGCCGCGGCTGCTCGGGGACTTCACGGCCGGGGCGTGGTGGCACAGCACCTCGCCGTCGTCGCACTTCACCCAGTCGCTGGTCTGTTCCCGGGTCACCGACGACGGCGGGCGGATCACGCTGAGCGGGCGGACGTTGACGGAGACGGCGGCCGACGGGGCGCGTGAGGTGCGGGAGTTGGAGCGCGACGAGGAGGTGCTCGGGGTCTACCGGAAGCGGTTCGGGATCGAGTTGGACTGTGTGCCGACTGTGCGAAATCCGGGGAAAATCAACGCGAACGGCTAATTCGGGTGTCGCGGAAGAACATGTTTCTACCGGCGCGTAGTGTGTTACTCGCGGGTAGTTCCGGCGCATGCGCCGGATTCCCGCGATGTGGGCCCGTGTTGCCCCGAAAGCCGCATCAGTGATCGAATGTTTCTTCGGTAATGGACGGTGGCGAGGCGTACAGGGGTGGCGAGGATGTTCGGCCGCTTGATGGGAAACCGAACGAACCGCGTGCAGCGGACGAGCCCCCTCGCGGCGGTGCAGACGCCGCCCGACGCAGGGGTGCTGAGCTGCCGGGTGCTCGACCCGGTCAACGAACCGGTGCCGAACGCCGAGTTCGCGGTCAGCGACACCATGGGGCGCACGGTGGTCAGCGGGGGCACGGACCCCTACGGGTCGTTCGTGACGACCGTGCCGGCCGGTGAGTACCGGCTGGCGGTGTCCGCCGAGGGGTTCACGCCGTACCGGGCCACCGCGCAGGTCGGCGAGAACTGCCTCGCCTCCCTCGGTGACGTGACCCTCCAGGTCGCCCAGCCGCCGGAGCTCCCGGCACCGGGCGACTGGGAGATCGAACCGACGCATTCCTCGATCGGCTTCACCGCCCGGCACATCGGACTGGCGCGGATCCACGGGCGGTTCAACTCGTTCGCGGGCGCGGTGCGGATCGCCGAGCAGATGGAGCGCTCGGCGATGCACGTGGTGATCGACGCCGCGACCATCGACACGGGCGTGCGGATGCGCGACGACCATCTGCGGTCGGCGGACTTCCTGGACGCGCAGAGTTTCCCGACGCTGGAGTTCTACGGCGACCGGTTCGTGCACCGGGGCGGCACCAGGTGGGCCGTCACCGGGGCGCTGTCGCTGCACGGCGTGACGCGCACGATCACCCTCGACACGGAGTACCTCGGGCTCGGCAACGGGATGGAGGGCGAGGTGCGTGCCGCCTGCCGGGCCACCACCGAACTCCACCGGGACGACTTCACCGTGAGCTGGCAGAGCATGCTGGCGCGCGGGATCGCGGTGGTCGGGCCGAGCATCCGCGTCGACCTGGACGTGCAGATCGTCCCGAAGGGCTGAACCGGCCGTTCCGGTCCGCTCCCGCCCATCCGTGGTTCGTTCCGGCCTGCTGCTGCTGCTGCTGCTCCTGCTCCTGCTCCTGCTCGTTGCGGTGGCCGGCGGTGCCCGAGAATGGGGCCGTGAGCGATGTGAGACATGTACTGGTGCTGCCCGACCGGGACGCGGCGGAGGAGGCCTCCGAGGCCCTGGGGGAGCGGTTCGGGGTCGACGAGGAGCCGCGGCTGGTGCGGGACGCACTGGCGGGGGAGGACGACGCCGAGGACGCGCAGTGGCTGGTGCTGCTCAGGGACGAGCGGGGACGGCTGGACCCGGCGGAGCTGGACGAGTTCGCGGGGCAGTGGGACGGGTGGCGGGAGGAGCCGTAGGAGCGCGGGCGGCCCGGGGCGGGGAAGGTGCGGGCCGCCCTGTTGTCAGTGGGCCGTGGGATGCTTGGCGCGATGGCCAAGAAGACTGCTGATGACGATCTGCTCGCCCCGGTGACGCTGGCCGTGGGCCAGGAGGAGCTGCTGCTCGACCGTGCCGTGCAGCAGGTGGTGGCCGCTGCCCGGGCCGCCGACGCCGACACGGACGTACGGGACCTGAACCCCGACCAGTTGCAGCCCGGCACCCTCGCCGAGCTGACCAGCCCGTCCCTCTTCGCGGAGCGCAAGGTCGTCGTCGTACGCAATGCGCAGGACCTGTCCGCCGACACGGTCAAGGACGTGAAGGCGTACCTCGGGGCGCCCGCCGAGGAGATCACCCTCGTGCTGCTGCACGCCGGCGGGGCCAAGGGCAAGGGCCTCCTCGACGCGGCGCGCAAGGCGGGGGCGCGGGAGGTCGCCTGCCCGAAGATGACCAAGCCGGCCGACCGGCTCGCGTTCGTACGCAGCGAGTTCCGGGCGCTCGGGCGGTCCGCCACGCCCGAGGCCTGCCAGGCGCTCGTCGACGCCATCGGCAGCGACCTGCGGGAGCTTGCGTCAGCCGTGACCCAGCTCGCCGCTGACGTCGAGGGCACCATCGACGAGGCCGTCGTCGGGCGGTACTACACCGGGCGGGCCGAGGCGTCGAGCTTCACCGTGGCCGACCGGGCCGTGGAGGGGCGCACCGCGGAGGCGCTGGAGGCGCTGCGCTGGTCGCTGGCGACCGGGGTGGCCCCGGTGATGATCACGAGCGCGCTCGCGCAGGGCGTCCGGGCGATCGGGAAGCTCGCGGGGGCGCGGGGCGGGCAGCGGCCCGCCGATCTCGCGCGGGAGCTCGGGATGCCGCCGTGGAAGATCGACCGGGTGCGGCAGCAGATGCGCGGGTGGACCCCGGACGGGGTCGCGGTGGCGCTGCAGGCCGTCGCCGAGGCGGACGCCGGCGTGAAGGGCGGCGGGGACGACCCCGAGTACGCCCTGGAGAAGGCCGTGGTGACGATCGCGCGGGCGGCGCGGTCACGAGGCCGGGGGTAGCAGGCCGGCGGGGGAGCCGGAGGCACGGCGCCGGGGCATCCGGAGGCCCGCGGCATGCCGAAAGGCCCCGGCGGCCGCCCTGGGGAAGGGCGAGGTGCCGGGGCCTTCGGTTCAAGCTGCCGATCGACGCCCGCGTGGCGAACGCAGGCCGCGCGTCGATCATCGGGTGCCGGTCGGGGGCGGATGAGAGAGGGCCCGCCCGGGTCCTTCCGGCGTCAAATCAAGTGTTCAGCCCTTGAGGGAAGCAACCTTGGAAGCAAGCGCCGACTTCTTGTTGGCGGCCTGGTTCTTGTGGATGACGCCCTTCGAGACGGCCTTGTCGAGCGCACGCGCGGCAGCGCGCTGCAGCTCGGTGGCCTTCTCGACGTCACCCGCGGCAGCGGCCTCACGGGCCTTGCGGACCGCGGTCTTCAGGGAGGACTTGACGGCCTTGTTGCGCAGCCGAGCCTTCTCGTTGGTCTTGATCCGCTTGATCTGGGACTTGATGTTCGCCACGAATGAGCCTTTTCAGGTTCTGGCACGAGCCGGTGAAGGTCCCGTGCCGATGATTTCCAGAAGATGTGTCTCGCGCTGAGAGGGCATGAGACACAGCTGCCCACACTACCAGCGGGCAGGAGAATGGCCCAAACCGGTCCCCGGTCCCTCTCCATGGGACCATGGAGACTACGTATTGATCCGACCCGAGGCATAAGGCGCCTCAAGAGACAGGACCCTGCGTGCCCGCGACCCCTAACAATGTGCCCGAGCCGAGCCGTACCGCCCCGGCTCTGATCCGCAATTTCTGCATCATCGCGCACATCGACCACGGCAAGTCCACGCTCGCCGACCGGATGCTCCAGCTGACCGGCGTGGTCGAGCAGCGGCAGATGCGTGCTCAGTACCTCGACCGGATGGACATCGAGCGCGAGCGCGGCATCACGATCAAGTCCCAGGCGGTACGTCTGCCCTGGGCCCCGACCGAGGGCCCGGACCAGGGCAGCACGCACATCCTCAACATGATCGACACCCCGGGGCACGTCGACTTCACCTACGAGGTCTCGCGGTCGCTGGCGGCCTGCGAGGGGACAGTCCTCCTCGTCGACGCCGCCCAGGGCATCGAGGCGCAGACCCTCGCCAACCTCTACCTGGCGATGGAGAACGACCTCACGATCATCCCCGTGCTCAACAAGATCGACCTGCCGGCCGCGCAGCCGGAGAAGTTCGCCGAGGAACTGGCGAACCTGGTCGGCTGCGAGCCGGACGACGTGCTGCGGGTGTCCGCCAAGACCGGCCTCGGTGTGGACGCGCTGCTCAACAAGGTCGTCAAGGAGATCCCCGCGCCGGTCGGCGTCGCCGACGCGCCCGCCCGTGCCATGATCTTCGACTCGGTCTACGACTCCTACCGCGGTGTCGTGACCTACGTCCGTGTCATCGACGGTCAGCTCAACAAGCGTGAGCGGATCAAGATGATGTCGACGGGCGCCACCCACGAACTGCTGGAGATCGGCACCAACTCGCCGGAGATGCTGTCCGCCGACGGACTCGGCGTCGGCGAGGTGGGGTACCTGATCACGGGTGTGAAGGACGTCCGGCAGTCCAAGGTCGGTGACACCGTCACCAGCCAGACCAAGGGCGCCACCGAGGCGCTCGGCGGCTACAAGGACCCGAAGCCGATGGTCTTCTCCGGTCTGTATCCGCTGGACGGCTCCGACTACCCCGAGCTGCGCGAGGCCCTCGACAAGCTCCAGCTCAACGACGCCGCGCTCGTCTACGAGCCGGAGACCTCCGCCGCCCTCGGCTTCGGCTTCCGGGTCGGCTTCCTCGGACTGCTGCACCTGGACGTGATCCGGGAGCGGCTGGAGCGCGAGTTCGGGCTCGACCTGATCGCCACCGCGCCGAACGTGGTCTACCGCGTGGTCATGGAGGACCGGACCGAGTTCACGGTCACCAACCCGAGCGAATTCCCCGAGGGGAAGATCAACGAGGTGTACGAGCCCGTCGTACGGGCCACGATCCTCGCGCCGACCGAGTTCATCGGCTCGATCATGGAGCTGTGCCAGACCCGGCGCGGCACCCTGCTCGGGATGGACTACCTGTCCGAGGACCGGGTCGAGATCCGGTACACGCTGCCCCTCGCGGAGATCGTCTTCGACTTCTTCGACCAGCTGAAGTCGAAGACCCGCGGGTACGCCTCGCTGGACTACGAGCCCACCGGCGAGCAGACCTCCAGCCTGGTCAAGGTCGACATCCTGCTGCACGGCGACAAGGTCGACGCGTTCTCGGCGATCACCCACAAGGACGCGGCCTACGCGTACGGCGTGCGGCTCGTCGCCAAGCTGCGCGAGCTCATCCCGCGGCAGGCCTTCGAGGTGCCCATCCAGGCCGCCATCGGCTCCCGGGTCATCGCCCGCGAGACCATCCGCGCCATCCGCAAGGACGTCCTCGCCAAGTGCTACGGCGGTGACATCTCCCGGAAGCGGAAGCTGCTGGAGAAGCAGAAGGAAGGCAAGAAGCGGATGAAGATGGTGGGTTCCGTGGAGGTTCCGCAGGAGGCCTTCATCGCGGTGCTCTCCAGCGATGACAGCGCGGGATCGGCCAAGAGCAAGAAGTAACCGCTGGTAACAATCGGTCGCGGCCGCAAATCGGGTACAACGGGGGTCCGCCGTGCGAAAGTGCGGCGGACCCCTACGCGTGCGTTGCGTCGCTCTGCGTGGACCGTGCGGCGAAACAGACAGGCCGATGCCCCTTACGTACAGGCCGGTCGCGGCTTACTCTGATCCCTGCTCGATAGTTACTCGCGAGTTAAACAACCAGAAACACCAGCGCGAACCCCACCGTGAGTACACCCCAGCCGCACTGAGCCAGCCGCACCGTCGCGGGCCCCGGAGGATGTCGTGACCGACACACAGACACTGATCGAGAACCGACCGCCGTCCGTGGCGGCCCTCTTCCTGGATCGCGTGGCGGCCACACCGGACGCCGAGGCCTACCGCTACCCGGTGCCCGCGGCCTCCGGCCAGGGCCCGGACGACTGGAAGTCGCTCAGCTGGGCGCAGGCGGCCGAGCGGGTCTACGCGATCGCGGCCGGTCTCATCGAACTCGGCATCGAGCCCGAGCAGCGGGTCGCGCTCGCCGCCTCCACCCGCGTCGAGTGGATCCTCGCCGACCTCGGCATCCTGTGCGCCGGCGCCGCCACCACGACCGTCTACCCGCAGACCAACGCCGAGGAGTCGGCGTTCATCCTCTCCGACTCCGAGAGCCGGGTGCTGATCGCGGAGGACGCGGCACAGGTCGCCAAGGCCGTCGAGAAGCGCGCCGAGCTGCCCGAGCTCGTCCAGGTCGTCGTCATCGACCCGGCCGGCGTCGAGACCGGCGACTGGGTCATCAGCCTCGCCGAACTGGAGCAGCGCGGTGCCAGGTACCTGGAGAAGCACCCCGAGCTGATCAAGGAGCGGGTCGGCGCGATCACCAAGGACCAGCTCGCCACCCTCATCTACACCTCCGGCACCACCGGCCGTCCCAAGGGCGTGCGGCTGCCGCAGGACAACTGGTCGTACATGGCGAAGGCGATCGCCGCGACCGGCCTGATCGGCAGCGAGGACGTGCAGTACCTGTGGCTGCCGCTCGCCCACGTCTTCGGCAAGGTGCTCACCTCCGGGCAGATCGAGGTCGGTCACGTCACCGCCGTCGACGGCCGCGTCGACAAGATCATCGAGAACCTTCCGGTCGTGCAGCCGACGTACATGGCCGCCGTGCCGCGCATCTTCGAGAAGGTCTACAACGGCGTCGCGGCGAAGGCCCGCGCGGGCGGCGCGGCCAAGTACAAGATCTTCCAGTGGGCGGCCGAGGTCGCCCGCGAGTACGCCAAGGTCACCCAGGACAACTTCCGCCGCACCGGTGCCGCGACCGCGCCCTTCGGGCTCGCCGCCAAGCACAAGGTCGCCGACGGGCTCGTCTACTCCAAGCTGCGCGAGGCCTTCGGCGGGCGGCTGCGGGCCTGTGTCTCCGGGTCGGCCGCGCTGGCGCCCGAGATCGGCTACTTCTTCGCCGGTGCCGGCGTGCACATCCTGGAGGGCTACGGACTGACGGAGTCCTCGGCCGCGTCGTTCGTGAACCCCGGCGAGGCCTACCGCACCGGTACGGTCGGCAAGCCGCTGCCCGGCTGCGAGGTGCGGATCGCCGACGACGGGGAGATCCTGCTGCGCGGCCCCGGCATCATGCAGGGCTACCACGGGCTGCCGGAGAAGACGGCGGAGGTGCTGGAGGCCGACGGGTGGTTCCACACCGGTGACATCGGCGAGCTGTCCCCCGACGGCTATCTGCGGATCACCGACCGCAAGAAGGACCTCATCAAAACGTCCGGCGGCAAGTACATCGCGCCCGCCGAGGTCGAGGGACAGTTCAAGGCGGTCTGCCCCTACGTCTCCAACATCCTCGTGCATGGCGCCGACCGGAACTTCTGCACCGCTCTGATCGCCCTCGACGAGGTCGCGATCCTGGAGTGGGCCAAGGAGAACGGCCTGGACGGCAGGTCCTACGCCGAGGTGGTGGCCGCGCCGTTGACCGTCGAGATGGTCGACGGGTACGTCAAGCAGCTCAACGAGGGGCTGCAGAAGTGGCAGACCATCAAGAAGTTCCGGCTGCTGCCGCGTGACCTGGACGTGGAGCACGGGGAGATCACGCCGAGCCTGAAGCTGAAGAGGCCGGTCGTGGAGCGGGAGTACAAGCACCTCATCGACGAGATGTACGCGGGGACGCGCGAAGCGTAGGGGTTCGTCGCCGGGCGCGGGTGCGTGGGGGCTGGTCGCTCAGTCCCCCCACCCCTTCACCTCAGTTCGGCCTGGCTCTGTTCAGCAGTTGCCGTAGTTCCCTGGCCTCTTCTCTCAGCGTTGTCACATCGACGGGCTCGTCGGACAACAGGTCCTCCAGCACGGCGAGCCGCTTGCCCAACTCGCCGAAGTCCGCCTGTTCCCGCGCCAGCAGTTCCTGCAGCTGCTGGTTCTTTCTGTGCAGTTCCAGGAACACGTTGACCTTGGCCCGCAGCACCCACGGATCGAACGGTTTCGTCAGGTAGTCCGCCGCGCCGGTGGCGTAGCCGCGGAACGTGTATCCCGCGTCCTCGTCCGCTCCGGTCAGGAAGATGATCGGGACGTCCTTCGTCTGGTCGAGGCGTTTGATGTTCGCGGCTGTCTCGAAGCCGTCCATGCCGGGCATGCGGATGTCGAGGAGGACGACGGCGAAGCGGCGGCGGAGCAGGGCCTTCATCGCCTCCTCGCCGGAGCGGGCCCGGACGATCGGCTCGTTCAGCGACCCCAGAACGGCTTCCAGCGCGATCAGGTTGTCCTCCATGTCGTCGACCAGGAGGATGCCGGCGCGGTCGTCAGCGGTCATTGCCCCGTCCGTTCGTCGTCGGCGGTCTCGCCGTCCTGTGTGCTGTCGGGGTCCAGGAGTGCGCAGACGACGGTGAGCAGCCGGTCGACGTCGACCGGCTTGGGTACGTAGTCGTTGGCGCCGCGTGCGATGGACTTCTCCCGGTCGCCCGGCATCGCTTTCGCGGTGAGGGCGACGATCGGCAGGCCGGTCCATCGGGGGGCGCGGCGGATGGCCGCGATGGTCTCGTGGCCGTCCATCTCCGGCATCATGATGTCCATCAGGACCAGTTCGACGTCGGGGTTGCGTTCGAGGGTCTCGATGCCCTCCCGGCCGTTCTCCGCGTACAGCACCGGCATGCCGACGCGGCCGAGGACGTGGGTGAGGGCGAAGACGTTGCGGATGTCGTCGTCGATGATCAGGACGCGGCGGCCGGGGAGCACGCGGCCCGCGCGGCCGGTCTGCCATGCCTCCAGCCGGGTCGGGGCCGGCCAGGAGTCGTCGGGGTCGGGAGCGGCGGCCGGTGCCGGGCCGAGGGCCGGCGCGGTGTGGTTCTGCGGGGCCGGCCCGGGCGCCGTGTGGCCGGGGCTGACGACCGGGACGTACAGCGTGAACGTCGAGCCCGTGCCCGGTTCGCTCTCGGCGACGATCCGGCCGCCCAGGAGGCCGGCGATCTCCCGGCTGATGGAGAGGCCGAGGCCGGTGCCGCCGTACTTGCGGTTCGTGGTGCCGTCGGCCTGCTGGAACGCCTCGAAGATGACCGGGAGTTTCTCGGCGGCGATCCCGATGCCGGTGTCCGACACCTCGAAGGCGATCACCTCGTCGCTGTCGTGGACGTAGTGGTGCTCGGGGTCCTTCACCCGGCGCACCCGCAGTTCCACCCGGCCCTTGGCGGTGAACTTGATCGCGTTGGAGACCAGGTTGCGCAGGATCTGCTGGAGGCGTTGTTCGTCGGAGTACATCTCGCGCGGCACGTCCTCGCCGACGGTCACCTCGAAGGCCAGGCCCCGGTCCAGGGTCAGCGGGCGGAAGGTCGCGTGGACGTAGTCGAGGAGTTTGATCAGGGGGAGGCGTTTGGGGCGTACGTCCATCCGGCCGGCCTCGATCTTCGACAGGTCAAGGATGTCGTTGATGAGCTGGAGCAGGTCCGAGCCGGAGCGGTGGATCGTCGTCGCGAACTGGACCTCCTGGTCGGAGAGGCGCCCGTCCGGGTTGTCGGACAGCAGCCGGGCCAGAATCAGCAAGGAGTTCAGCGGAGTGCGCAGTTCGTGGGACATGTTCGCCAGGAACTCCGACTTGTACTGGGAAGAGGTCGCCAGGAGGGCGGCTTTCTCCTCCAGTTCCGCGTTCGAGCGCTGTAGTTCGGCCTGTTGTTTCTGAAGTTCGTCCGAACGTTCCTGGAGCTGCATCGCCAGCCGTTGCGACTCGCCGAGCAGGGACTCCGTGCGGGAGTTGGCGATGATCGTGTTGATCGCGACGCCGATGGTGTTGACGAACTGGTCGAAGAACGCGAGGTGGACGTCGGAGAAGCGGGAGAAGGAGGCCAGTTCGATGATGCCGAGGAGTTTGTCCTCGAAGAGGATCGGGATGATGACGATCGTGGTGGGCGCGGCCTCGCCGAGACCACTGTTGATCTTGATGTAGTCCGGCGGGGTCTCCTCGACGAGGATCCGCTTCTTCTCGCGGGCCGCCTGGCGGACCAGGCCGTGCACGGGGAGGCCGCCGGTCTCGACCGTCGCGCCCTGTGCGGAGCCGTAGCCGGCGATGAACGCGAGGCCCTTGGCCGGTACGGCCGTGCGTACGGCGGCGCCGTCCTCGTCCGGGTCGGCCAGGAAGAACGCGCCGTACTGGGCGTTCACCAGCGGGGTCAGCTCGCGCAGGATGAGGTCGGCGACCTCCATCAGGTCCCGGTGACCCTGCATGAGGGCGGCGAGGCGGGCCAGGTTGGACTCCAGCCAGTCCTTCGCGCGGGTCGTCTCGCGCAGGTTGGCCACCATCAGGTTGATGTTGTCCCTGAGTTCGGCGACCTCGCCGCGGGTCTCGACCGTGATCGAGCGGGACATGTCGCCCTGGGCGACGGCGGAGGCCACCTCGGCGATCGCGCGGACCTGGGTGGTGAGGTTCAGGGCGAGTTCGTTCACGTTGGTCGTCAGGCGTTTCCAGGTGCCGTACACGCCCTCCACCCGTGCCTGGCCGCCCAGCCGGCCGTCGGAACCCACCTCGCGGGCCACCCGGGTCACCTCGGAGGAGAACGAGGACAGGGTGTCGACCATGGTGTTGATGGTGGTCTTCAGTTCGAGGATCTCGCCGCGCGCGTCCACGTCGATCTTCCGCGACAGGTCGCCCTGGGCGACGGCCGTCGCCACCTGGGCGATGTTGCGGACCTGGGATGTCAGGTTGTCGGCCATGTAGTTGACGTTGTCCGTCAGGTCCCGCCAGACCCCGGAGACGCCGAGCACCTGGGCGCGGCCGCCCAGCCGGCCGTCGGTGCCGACCTCGCGGGCGACGCGGGTCACCTCGTCGGCGAAGGCCCGCAGTTGTTCCACCATCGTGTTGACGGTGTCCTTGAGTTCGAGGATCTCGCCGCGTGCGTCGACGGTGATTTTCTTGGACAGGTCGCCGTTGGCGACGGCTGTGGTCACCTGGGCGATGTTGCGGACCTGGGACGTCAGGTTGAGTGCCATGAAGTTGACGTTGTCCGTCAGTTCTTTCCAGACGCCTGAGACGCCCCTGACCTGCGCCTGGCCGCCGAGGTTTCCTTCGGTGCCGACTTCGCGGGCGACGCGGGTGACTTCGTCGGCGAACGCGGAGAGCTGGTCGACCATCGTGTTGATCGTCGATTTCAGCTCCAGGATCTCGCCTTTCGCCTCCACCGTGATCTTCTTGCCGAGATCGCCCTGGGCGACGGCCGTGGAGACGAGGGCGATGTTGCGGACCTGGGACGTCAGGTTGTCGGCCATGAAGTTGACGTTGTCGGTGAGGTCCTTCCAGACGCCGGAGACGCCTCTGACGTGCGCCCGGCCGCCGAGGTTTCCTTCGGTGCCGACCTCGCGGGCGACGCGGGTGACTTCGTCGGCGAACGCGGAGAGCTGGTCGACCATCGTGTTGATCGTCGACTTCAGTTCGAGGATCTCGCCCTGCGCGTCGACCATGATCTTCTGCGAGAGGTCGCCGTCGGCGACGGCTGTCGTCACCTGGGCGATGTTGCGGACCTGGGAGGTCAGGTTCGACGCCATGAAGTTGACGTTGTCCGTCAGGTCCTTCCAGACGCCCGACACACCCCGTACCTGGGCGCGGCCGCCCAGCCGGCCCTCCGTGCCGACCTCGCGGGCGACGCGGGTGACTTCGTCGGCGAACGCGGAGAGCTGGTCGACCATGGTGTTCACGGTGAGCTTCAGCTCCAGCAGCTCACCGGTCGCCTCGACGGTCACCGTGCGGGTCAGGTCGCCGCGTGCCACGGCCGTCGTCACCAGGGCGATGTCGCGGACCTGCGCGGTCAGCCGGGACGCCATGGTGTTGACGGCCTCGGTGACGTCCCGCCAGCTGCCCGACAGGCCCTGCACCTTGGCCCGGCCGCCGAGCCGTCCCTCGGTGCCGACCTCGCGCGCGACGCGGGTCACCTCGCCGGTGAACAGGGACAGCTGATCGACCATCGTGTTGACCGCGCGGGCGAGTCTGCGCAGATCGCCGCGGAGCTGCCGGCTGCCGTCGTGCAGATCGACCCGCTGGGTCAGGTCGCCGCCGGCCACCGCGTCCAGCACGCGCGTGGCGTTCGCCGCCGGTGCGACGAGGGCGTCGAGGACCTGGTTGACGTCGTTGACGCGTGACGTCCAGGCGCCCTGGCCGGGGCTCGCCGACAGCCGTTCGTCCAGCCGGCCGTGGCGCACCAGTTCCCGTTTCACGCGCCTCAGGTCGGTGTTGAAGTGAATGCCGCGGTCCATGATCTGGTTGAAGACCGCGGTGAGTTCGGCGACGATCCCCTCCCCGGTGGCCCCGTCGGCCCCGGTCTCCGGGACTTTCGCGAAGTCGCCGTCGCGGGCGGCGGTCATCGCGGCGAGCAGTGGGCGCAGTGCGGATGCTCGGAGTTGTTCCGGTTTCTGTCCGTCTTCGAGCACACGCGTAGCACTGTTCTCACTCATGGCGGCCCACTTCGGTAACTCGGTGCTTATGGGCGCAGTCAGTCTGTCACTCTGTCCGCATCGATCGGGATGTATTCGTCCGAACTGCTCGGGGAGCTGGACATGGGGGCCATACCCACGCAACGGGAGACCGTCTCCCGGGTCCGTGAGGCGCCTGCGCACGACGCGGCGCCCGCGCACGACACCGCGGGCCCGCGTGCGCAGGGGCGCGCGACCCTGCCCGGAAGCCCCCTCGCGCCCGGTTCCGCCCGCGCCCTGGTGCGCGCCTCCTTCGACGAGTGGACCGAGTGCGGCCTCCTCCGCCCGGAGCAGCAGCGGGTCGCCGAGGACGCCATGGTCGTCGTCAGCGAACTCGTCACCAACGCCGTCGTGCACGCCGGCACGGACGTGGAGGTCGACTGGTGGCTGGAGGATCGGGAGGAGACGGCGTTCGTCGTCGAGGTCACCGACCACCACCCCTCCCGCGCGCCCCGCGACCACCCGGGCGAGACGCCGTACGAGACACCGGAGTTCGGGCGCGGGCTGCGCCTGGTCGCCTCGCTCGCCGAGTCCTGGGGGGTGACGTACCGCACCGGCGCAAAGTCGGTGTGGGCGCGGCTGACCGGCCGCGGCGGAACGCTCCCCGACGAGCGGCAGCTGAAGGTCGCCGAGATCCTCGCCCCCGAACCGCCCCAGCACGCGCACGCGGGCGCGGGCGCGGGGGAGCGCGGAGGATGCGCCCACCGCCCCGAGCGCGACCGGGACTGGGTCAACCGGGGCGCGCTGTCCTTCCTCGCCGAGGCCTCCGACCTGCTCGCCGGGCAGCTCGACGAGAACCTGGTGGCCGCGCTCACCGGCCAGCTGATCGTGCCCCGGCTCGCCGACTGGTGCGCGGTGTGGCTGGAGGACGAGGCGACCGTACGCGGCGGCGGCTGGGGCGAGCCCGGCGGTGCGGGCGGTGCGGGCGGCCCGCGGCTGGCCCGGGTCTGGCACGGCAGCGAGAACCGCATCGAGGAGCTGCGGCACGCCCTGCAGAAGGACCCGCCGTGCGCGCAGAGCGGCTTACGGTCCGGGCCCGAGCCGTACCCCTGGCCCGGCGCGGCCCTCGGCCCGCAGGGCACCCACGGCTCGGCGCTCGCCTACCGGCTGATCGCCGGCGGCCGCCCGCTCGGCACGCTCGTCATCGGACGCTCCGGCCCGGACGGCATCCCCGACGAGATCACCGGCCTCGTGGAGGACTTCGGCCGCCGGGTCGCCCTGGCCATCGGCGCGGCCCGCCAGTACGCCCGCCAGGCCACCATCAGCGCCGTCCTGCAGCGCGGGCTGCTGCCCGGCGCGGTCGCGGAGATCCCGGGGGTGCGCAGCGCGCTCGTCTACGAGCCCTGCGACAAGGGCGGTCCCAGCGGCGACTTCTACGACCTCTTCCCGGCCGGCGACGGCCGCTGGTGCTTCGCCGTCGGCGACGTCCAGGGCAAGGGCCCCGAGGCGGCCGTCGTGATCGGCCTCGCCCGGCCCTGGCTGCGGCTCCTGGCCCGGGAGGGCTACCGGGTCGCCGACGTCCTCGACCGCCTCAACCAGCTCCTCCTCGACGACGCCACCGAGGCCGCCGACGCCGCCGCCCGCGCCCTGGTCGCCGCCGGCGGCCGCGCCCTGCCGCCCGGCGACGGCCCGCAGACCCGTTTCCTCTCCCTCCTCTACGGCGAGCTCACGCCCCTCGACGGCGGCGGCGTCCGCTGCACCCTCGCCTCCGCCGGGCACCCGCTGCCGCTACTCCTCGGCCCCGACGGCGAGGTCAGCACCGCCGCCCGCCCGCAGACGCTGCTCGGGGTCGTCGAGGACGAGACGTACACCAGCGAGACCATCGAGCTCGCGCCCGGCGACAGCCTGCTGTGCGTGACCGACGGGGTCACCGAGCGGCGCTCCGGCAGCCGCCAGTTCGACGACGGCGACGGGCTGGCGCGGGCGCTGGCCGGCTGCGCGGGGCTGAACGCCGACCTGATCGCCGAGCGCATCAGACGGCTCGTCCACGAGTTCGGCGGCGGGCAGCCGGAGGACGACCTGGCGCTGCTCGTCCTGCAGGCGGAGTGACCGAGGCCGTACAAGAAATCGGTACGGGACAATGGGGGACATGCCTTCCGCACTCCCCGACGGCGAGCCCGTCCCCGACGACGGCGCGCTCCCCGCGTCCGCGCTCGCCGGTGCCGCCGCCCGCCCCCTCGGGTTCTACCTGCACGTCCCCTACTGCGCGACCCGCTGCGGCTACTGCGACTTCAACACCTACACGGCGACCGAGCTGCGCGGCACCGGCGGTGTGCTGGCCTCCCGCGACAACTACGCGGACACCCTGATCGACGAGGTCAGGCTGGCGCGGAAGGTCCTCGGCGACGATCCGCGCGAGGTGCGGACCGTGTTCGTCGGGGGCGGTACGCCGACGCTGCTGGCCGCCGCCGACCTGGTACGGATGCTGGGCGCGATCCGCGACGAGTTCGGGCTCGCGGCCGACGCGGAGGTCACGACCGAGGCGAACCCGGAGTCCGTCGGCCCGGCCTACCTGGCGGCGCTGCGGGAGGGCGGCTTCAACCGGATCTCCTTCGGCATGCAGAGCGCACGGCAGCACGTGCTGCGGGTCCTCGACCGCACCCACACCCCCGGACGCCCCGAGGCGTGCGTCGCGGAGGCCCGCGCGGCCGGCTTCGAGCACGTCAACCTCGACCTGATCTACGGCACCCCGGGCGAGTCCGACGACGACTGGCGGGCCTCCCTGGACGCGGCGATCGGCGCCGGACCCGACCACGTGTCGGCGTACGCGCTGATCGTCGAGGAGGGCACGCAGCTCGCGCGCCGGATCCGCCGCGGCGAGGTCCCGATGACCGACGACGACGTGCACGCCGACCGCTACCTGATCGCCGACGAGGTGCTGGCGGGCGCGGGCTTCGACTGGTACGAGGTGTCCAACTGGGCCACCTCGGAAGCGGGCCGCTGCCTGCACAACGAGCTGTACTGGCGGGGCGCCGACTGGTGGGGCGCCGGACCGGGGGCGCACTCGCACGTGGGGGGCGTGCGGTGGTGGAACGTGAAGCACCCGGGGGCGTACGCGGCGGCGCTGGCGTCCGGGCGGTCGCCGGGCGCCGGGCGGGAGGTCCTGACGGACGAGGACCGGCGGGTCGAGCGGATCCTGCTGGAGCTGCGGCTGCGGGAGGGGGTGCCGCTCTCGCTCTTGCGGGAGGAGGGCCTGAAGGCCTCGCGGCGCGCGTTGGGGGAGGGGCTGCTGGAGAGCGGTGCGTACGACGAAGGGCGGGCTGTGCTGACGCTGCGGGGGCGGTTGCTGGCGGATGCGGTGGTGCGGGATCTGGTGGACTGATCACTCTGGCGAGTGAATCCGCCCGGAACGCCGGTTCGGTCCCTAACCTGGTTCGTAGTCCGCTGCCGTAGTTGACGGTGGCGGAAACCGGAGGGCTGCGGAGTGACCGCTGTGGATGACCGACCGACGACCACCGACATCATGCGGTACTTCGAGAACTTTGAGTTCCCCGAGGAATTCAAGGTTGAGCTCCTTCGGGGGGAAATCGTGATGATGGCGGGGCCGGATGTGGCCCATAACGACATCGTGGAAGCGGTCGTGGACCAGATCCCCCGTCGGCAGTGGCGGCGCCTCCAGACTCAGGACGTCGCCATGCTCGAACAGACCAGTGAGCCGCAGCCGGACCTCGTGGTGCTTGAGCGCGGCTCGGGGCCGGGCCACGGCAGGCTGATGCCATCAGAAGTCATCACATTGTTGGTGGAAGTCGTTTCCAAAACGAGTGTGGAGCGCGACTACTGCGTTAAGCGATCGATCTACGCGGCGGCTAAGGTGCCTGCCTACTTGATCATTGACCCGGTCATGGCCCAGTGCGTACTGCTTACTGAGCCGACGGGCCCCGGTGACGACTCAGACTACCGGCGCCAGCGCATCACGAAGTTCGGCGATCTCACGCCGCTGGAGCCCCTGGGCATCGAACTCGACACCAGCGAATTCGCTGCCTACGAAAAAGTCAGGCCCCACCGCTACCCGTAACAAAGTCGATCAGTTCCTCCACCCGTCCCAGCAGTTCCGGCTCCAGGTCCTTGTAAGAGGTCACCCGAGCCAGGATCGCCTGCCATACCGCGCCCGTGTTGTCCGAGGGCCAGCCCAGCGCCCGGCAGACGCCCGTCTTCCAGTCCTGGCCGTGCGGGACGCGGGGCCAGGAGTCGATGCCCAGGGACGACGGTTTCACGGCCTCCCAGATGTCGATGTACGGATGGCCGACGACCAGGGCGTGGTCGCTGGTGACCGACCGGGCGATGCGCCACTCCTTGGTGCCGGGCAGCAGGTGGTCGACGAGGACGCCCAGGCGGGCGTCCGGGCCGGGGGCGAATTCGGCCACGATGGCGGGGAGGTCGTCGACGCCCTCCAGGTACTCCACCACCACGCCCTCGATGCGCAGGTCGTCGCCCCAGACCTTCTCGACCAGCTCCGCGTCGTGGCGGCCCTCCACGTAGATGCGGCCCGCGCGGGCGACACGCGCGCGTGCGCCGGGGACGGCGACCGAACCGGAGGCGGTACGGGAGGGGCGTACCGGGGCGGCCGAGGCGGGGCGTACGAGGGTGACGGTCCGGCCCTCCAGGAGGAAGCCGCCCGGCTCCAGCGGGAAGACCCGGTGCTTGCCGAAGCGGTCCTCCAGGGTGACCGTGCCCGCCTCGCAGCGGATCACCGCGCCGCAGAAACCGGTACCGGGCTCCTCCACCACCAGACCGGGCTCGGCGGCCACCTCGGGCACCGGCTTCGGCTTCTTCCACGGCGGGGTCAGGTCGGCGGAGTACTGGCGCATTCGGATGACGATAGGAGAAGCCGAACGGGTGCGCCTACGACACGCCGAAACGGGCCGCCAGGGCGTCGCGCTGGGCCCGGACGAATGCCGCGTCGACCACCGCTCCGTGACCGGGGACGTACCGGGCGCGCTCGCCGCCGAGCGACAGGAGGCGGTCCAGGGCCGCGGGCCAGCGGGACGGTACGGCGTCGGGGCCGGCCTGGGGATCACCGGACTCCTCCACCAGGTCGCCGCAGAACACCACCTCGGGGTCGCCGGGGACCAGGACGGCGAGATCGTGGGCGGTGTGGCCGGGGCCCACGTTGGCCAGCAGGGCCTGGCGGCCGTCGCCGAGGTCGAGGGTCCACTCGCCGGAGACCAGATGACGGGGGAGAGGGAGGGCGTCGGCCGCCTCCTCGGCCTCGGGGGCGGGGAGACCGTTGCGGACCGCGTCCAGGCGGAGCGCCTCGTGGTCGTACGCGAAGACGGCCTCGGTGCCCACCGCCGCGTACAGGTCCGCGCCCGCGAAGGCGGCCGCGCCGAAGACGTGGTCGAAGTGGGGATGGGTGAGCGCGAGATGGGTCACACGGCGGCCGGCCAGCGCCTGCGCCTCCACGCGCAACCGTGCGCCCTCCGCCAGGCTCGACCCGGCGTCCACCATCAGGGCCGAGCCCGCGCCCAGGACCAGACCCGCCGTGCAGTCCCAGCCCGGCAGCCGGCACCGGCCGACCCCTTCGGCCACCCGCTCCCAGCCCAGCTCTTCCCAAGTCACCGTCATGCCGCGACGCTAGCCGTAGAACGCCATGGGTCCCGACCGACCTTGCCCAGTCAGTACCCCACGGCCGTACACTGGGCCGGGGATGCTGGCACTCGCGTTCGCAGAGTGCCAGACGAAAGGCCCGAAGGGACCGAAAGGCCGCGGGGACGACTTTCTGGAGGTGTGGCGCTGGATGCTGAGTGAACGCAGGCTTCAGGTATTGCGCGCCATCGTCCAGGACTATGTCGGCACCGAGGAACCGGTCGGCTCGAAGGCGCTGACCGAACGGCACAACCTCGGGGTCTCCCCGGCGACCGTGCGCAACGACATGGCCGCCCTGGAGGACGAGGGGTTCATCGCCCAGCCGCACACCAGCGCGGGGCGGATCCCCACCGACAAGGGGTACCGGCTGTTCGTCGACAAGCTGGCCGGCGTCAAGCCGATGAGCGCGCCCGAGCGGCGGGCCATCCAGAACTTCCTCGACGGCGCCGTCGACCTCGACGACGTGGTCGCACGGACCGTCCGGCTGCTGGCGCAGCTGACCCGGCAGGTGGCGGTCGTGCAGTACCCGTCGCTGACACGGTCGACCGTGCGGCACGTGGAACTGCTGTCGCTGGCTCCGGCCCGGCTGATGCTGGTGCTGATCACCGACACCGGACGGGTCGAGCAGCGGATGGTCGACTGCCCGGCACCCTTCGGGGAAACGTCTCTGGCGGACCTGCGGGCGCGGCTGAACAGCCGGGTCGCCGGACGCCGGTTCTCGGACGTGCCCCGGCTGGTGGAGGACCTGCCGGAAGCCTTCGAGGCCGAGGACCGCGGCGCGGTCTCGGCGGTGCTCTCCACCCTGCTGGAGACGCTCGTCGAGGAGAACGAGGAGCGGCTGATGATCGGCGGCACCGCCAATCTCACCCGCTTCGGACATGACTTTCCCCTCATGATCCGGCCCGTCCTGGAGGCACTGGAGGAACATGTCGTCCTCCTCAAACTCATGGGCGAGGCCGGTGATTCGGGCATGACCGTACGCATCGGTCACGAGAACGCCTACGAGGGACTCAACTCCACGTCCGTGGTGTCGGTCGGCTACGGTTCGGGCGGCGAGGCAGTCGCCAAACTCGGCGTGGTCGGCCCGACCCGCATGGATTACCCGGGAACGATGGGAGCGGTACGAGCGGTGGCACGGTACGTCGGACAGATCCTGGCGGAGTCGTAAGTGGCCACGGACTACTACGCCGTTCTCGGCGTGCGCCGCGACGCGTCGCAGGAAGAGATCAAGAAGGCCTTCCGTCGGCTCGCGCGCGAGCTGCACCCGGACGTCAACCCGGACCCGAAGACCCAGGAGCGGTTCAAGGAGATCAACGCCGCCTACGAGGTGCTCTCCGACCCGCAGAAGAAGCAGGTCTACGACCTCGGCGGGGATCCGCTCTCGCAGAGCGGCGGCGCGGGCGCGGGCGGCTTCGGGGCCGGTGGCTTCGGGAACTTCTCCGACATCATGGACGCGTTCTTCGGTACGGCGTCCCAGCGCGGTCCGCGCTCGCGGACCCGGCGCGGCCAGGACGCGATGATCCGGATCGAGGTCGAGCTCGACGAGGCGGCCTTCGGCACGACCAAGGACATCCAGGTCGACACGGCGATCGTCTGCAACACCTGCAACGGTGAGGGCGCGGCGCCGGGCACTTCCGCCCAGACGTGTGACATGTGCCGGGGCCGCGGTGAGGTCTCGCAGGTGACGCGGTCCTTCCTCGGCCAGGTCATGACCTCGCGGCCCTGCCCGCAGTGCCAGGGCTTCGGGACGGTCGTGCCGACGCCGTGCCCCGAGTGCGCGGGCGACGGGCGGGTGCGGTCGCGGCGGACGCTGACCGTGAAGATCCCGGCCGGTGTCGACAACGGCACGCGGATCCAGCTCGCCGGTGAGGGTGAGGTCGGGCCGGGCGGCGGTCCCGCCGGTGACCTGTACGTCGAGATCCACGAGCTGCCGCACTCGACGTTCCAGCGGCGCGGGGACGATCTGCACTGCACGGTGACGATCCCGATGACGGCGGCGTCGCTCGGTACGAAGGTGCCGCTGGAGACGCTGGACGGTCTCGAGGAGGTCGACATCCGGCCGGGTACGCAGTCCGGGCAGTCGATTCCGCTGCACGGGCGTGGGGTCACGCATCTGCGCGGTGGCGGGCGGGGTGATCTGATCGTCCACGTCGAGGTGACGACTCCGACGAAGCTGGACCCCGAGCAGGAGCGGTTGCTGCGCGAGCTGGCGAAGCTGCGTGGGGAGGAGCGGCCGACGGGGCAGTTCCAGCCCGGTCAGCAAGGGCTGTTCAGCCGGCTGAAGGACGCGTTCAACGGGCGTTGACGGGTCACCGTGAAGGGGCTCCGCCCCTTCGACCCCGCCAGGGGGCTCCGCCCCCTGGACCCCCGGAGACCTCCGCCCACCCACCACCCGACTCGGCCGATGAAGAGGCGAGGCCGCCACCCGACTCGGTTTGCCGAAGGGGCGCGGTCGCTACTCGGCTCGGTTTCTCGAAGCGGCGCGGTCGCTACTCGGCTCGGTTTCTCGAAGGGGCGCGGTCGCCACCTGACTCGGTTCCTCGAATGAGTGCGGTCGCCTCTCGGCTCGGTTTCTCGAAGGGGTGCAGCCGCCTCTCGGGGCGGTTCCTCCCAGAGGTGGCGGTGCCTCTCGGCAGCGTGGTCGGGGCCCTTGTCGGGGGAGATTTCTGGCATGTGCCAATGGGGCGGCCCGATTCGGTCTTGTTCGGAGGACGTGACAACATGCCGTCATGTCCTCCGCACTGACCGATCTCTTCCCTCTTCCGATCGTGCAGGCCCCCATGGCAGGCGGGGTCTCCGTCCCGCAGCTCGCCGCCGCCGTGTCCGAGGCGGGCGGGCTGGGGTTCCTGGCCGCCGGGTACAAGACCGCCGACGGGATGTACCAGGAGATCAAGCAGCTGCGGGGACTGACCGGCCGTCCTTTCGGTGTGAACGTCTTCATGCCGCAGCCCGAACACGCCGAGTCCGGTGCCGTGGAGGTCTACGCGCATCAGCTGGCCGGTGAGGCCGCCTGGTACGAGACCGAGCTCGGCGACCCGGACAGCGGGCGGGACGACGGGTACGAGGCCAAGCTGGCCGTGCTGCTGGACAACCCGGTGGCCGCCGTCTCCTTCCACTTCGGTGTGCCGACGCGGGAGGTGCTGGACTCGCTGCGGCGGGCCGGGACGTTCACGCTGGTCACCGCCACCACCGCCGAGGAGGCCCGGGCCGTCGAGCGGGCCGGGGCGGACGCGGTGATCGCCCAGGGCGTGGAGGCCGGGGGACACCAGGGCACCCACCGGGACGTGCCGGAGAACGACGGGTCCGGGATCGGGCTGCTGTCGCTGGTCGCCCAGGTGCGCGAGACCGTGGGGATCCCGGTCGTCGCCGCGGGCGGGATCATGCGCGGCAGCCAGATCGCGGCCGTACTGGCGGCGGGGGCGAGCGCCGCGCAGCTGGGGACGGCCTTCCTCGCCACCCCGGAGTCCGGCGCCGCCGGTCCGTACAAGCAGGCGCTCACCGACCCGCTGTTCACGCGGACCGCGCTGACCCGGGCGTTCTCCGGGCGGCCCGCCCGCGGCCTGGTCAACCGGTTCATGCGCGAGCACGGCCCGTACGCGCCCGCCGCCTACCCGGAGGTCCACCACCTCACCTCCCCGCTGCGCAAGGCCGCCGCCCGGGCCGGGGACGCGCAGGGCATGGCCCTGTGGGCCGGGCAGGGGCACCGGATGGCCCGCGAACTGCCCGCCGGGCAGCTGGTGGAGACCCTCGCGGCGGAACTCGCCGCCGCGTCGACAGCGTTGTCCACCAAGGCCAAGGAGGAGGCCAGGGCAGAGGCCAGGGCAGAGGCCAGGGTGGAGGGGGACGGGCGATGACCGCTCCGGTGTTCGTGGTCGATCAGCTGGTCGTGCCCGGTCTGCCGGGCGGCGAGGTCGTGCTGGACGGGCCCGAGGGGCGGCACGCCGTCTCCGTGAAGCGGCTGCAGCCCGGTGAGGACGTCATCCTCACCGACGGGCGCGGGCGCTGGACCGCGGGCGTCGTACGGGCCGCCGAGGGCAAGGACCGGCTGGTGGTGACGGGGCTGGCGAGCGTCCGCGAGGAACCCCTGCCGCAGCCGCGGATCACCGTCGTCCAGGCCCTTCCCAAGGGGGACCGCGGCGAGGTCGCCGTGGAGACCATGACCGAGGTCGGCGTCGACGTGATCGTGCCCTGGCAGGCCGCCCGCTGCATCACCCAGTGGAAGGGCGAGCGGGGCCTCAAGTCGCTGGCGAAGTGGCGGGGCACCGCCCGCGAGGCCGGCAAGCAGTCCCGCCGGGTGCGGTTCCCGGAGGTCGCGGACGCGGCGACGACCAAGCAGGTCGCGGCGCTCCTGGCCCGGGCCGACCTCGCCGCCGTCCTCCACTCCGACTTCGAGCACGCCGGCGAGCCGCTCGCCGCGGCCGGACTGCCCGCCGAGGGCGAGATCGTGCTGGTCGTCGGCCCCGAAGGGGGTGTCGCCCGCGACGAGCTGGCGCTGTTCGAGGAGGCGGGTGCGAAGGCGTACACCCTGGGGCCTACCGTGATGCGCACGTCCACTGCCGGGACGGCGGCGGCGGCCCTGCTGCTCGGCCGTACCGGCCGGTGGTCCTGAACCGCACCGCACCCTGGGGGACAGCCGTGGAACTCGCCCAAGTCCGGCTCCTGGTCACCGACTTCGCCGCCTGCTACCGCTTCTACGCCGAGGTGCTCGGGCTGAAGCCGCAGTCGGGGGCGAGCGAGGGGCCGTACGAGAAGTTCAGCCCGCACGCCGGATCGGCGGGGATCGCCCTGCAGGACCGGGCGATGATGGCCGCGATACTGGGCGAGCTGGGGGACGCGGCGACCGGGCACCGTTCGCTGGTGGTGCTGCGCGTCGACGACCTGGACGCCTACTGCGAGCAGATCGCCGGGCGCGGGGCGGACCTCCTGCACGGGCCGGCGGCGATGACGGAACGCATGCGGGTCGCCCACCTCAAGGATCCCGAGGGCAACCTGGTGGAACTCCAGGAGTGGCTGCTGCTGCGCACCTGAGGATCCCTGGGGAGGGGACACCGGCACGGGTGACCCCTCCGAACACGTGAGTGGCCGTAAGCCCTCTACCGCCACCGGCGCGACGGTGGCAGGCTGCCCTCCATGGGGGTATTGAGGCGGATTTGGGGCCGGCCGCGCGGGACCAGGGTGGCGGCCGTGGCGGGGCTCGCGGTGATCGCCGTGGGCGGTGCGGCGGCGTGTCGGCCGAGCGACCTGAACACCGCGACGGTCGCCTACACCACCGACCGGACCGCCACCGCGGAGCTGACGCGCCAGCACGTCGACGTCGACTGGCTCACCTGCACCGGCAACTACGGCTCGCCGGGATCATCGGCGAAGACCGCGAAGACCGCGAAGACCGCGACGACCGTGAAGAGCACGAGGACGCCGTCGGCCACCGCGACCACCGTCGTCTCCGTCGACTGCCAGGGCAGGACCAAGGACGGCCGGAACATCACCGTGACCGGCCGGGTCACCAAGGCCGTCAGCGGGGCCTGTGTGCGCGGGAACCTCGTGGCCAAGGTGGGCGGCAAGGAGTGGTTCCGGGTGAACGGACTGGGCGACTGTGACGCGACGCCCGGGCCGGCGTACAGCACCTACCGGCCGCCCACGTACGGGCAGCAGCCCGGCCCGACCGTGACCGTCACGAAGACGATCTGGTGCCAGGGCGACCCCAAGTGCTGGCCGGCGCAGGGAAAGTGATCGAAATCGGCCACCCGGAACACGCCCCGGTGCATAGGCTGAGCGGGTGACTCAGGGTGCAGCGAACGGACCGCGGTCCTACCTCCGATTTCCGCACGTCCACGGCGACCTGGTCGCCTTCACCGCCGAGGACGACGTGTGGCTCGCGCCCCTGGACGGCGGCCGGGCCTGGCGGGCCAGCGCCGACAACGTCCCGGTGACGCTGCCGCGCATCTCGCCCGACGGGACCACGGTCGCCTGGACCTCCACCCGCGACGGCGCCCCCGAGATCCACCTCGCCCCCGTCGACGGCGGCTCGTCCACCCGTCTGACGCACTGGGGGAGTTCCCGTACCCAGGTGCGCGGCTGGACCGCCGACGGACAGGTCCTCGCCATCTCCACCTACGGCCAGGCCAGCCTCCGGCGCAGCTGGGCCCACACCGTCCCGCTCGACGGCGGCCCGTCCACCGTCCTGCCCTACGGCCCGGTCGGCCATGTCGCCCAGGGCCCGCACACCGTGCTGCTGTCCGCGCCGATGGGGCGGGAGGCCGCCTGGTGGAAGCGGTACCGGGGCGGTACGGCGGGCAAGCTGTGGATCGACCGGGACGGCCAGGGCGGCGAGGGCGCCGGCGAGTTCGTACGGCTGCACGCGGAGCTGGACGGGAACCTGGAGTACCCGGTGTGGGCCGGGGAGCGCATCGCGTTCCTGTCCGACCACGAGGGCACCGGGGCGCTGTACTCCTCCCTCGCCGACGGCTCCGACCTGCGCCGCCACACCCCCCTCGACGGCTTCTACGCCCGGCACGCCTCCGGCGACGGCACCCGCGTCGTCTACGCCTCGGCCGGTGAACTCTGGCTCCTCGACGACCTGGAGGGCGCCGAGCCGCGCCGCCTGGACATCCGGCTGGGCGGACAGCGGGTGGACCGGCAGCCGTACCCGGTCAACGCGGCCCGCTGGTTCAGCTCCGCCTCCCCCGACCACACCGCGCGCGGCAGTGCCGTCCTGGTGCGCGGCGGCGTGCACTGGGTGACCCACCGCTCGGGCCCGGCGCGGGCGCTCGTCGCCCAGCCCGGGGTGCGGGCCCGGCTGCCCGTCACCTTCCGCGTGGACGCGGAGGAGTGGGTGGTGTGGGTGACGGACGCGGAGGGCGACGACGCCCTGGAGTTCGCCCCCGCGACCGGGCTCGCGCCCGGCGCCACCCCGCGCCGGATCGCCGCCGGACAGCTCGGCCGGGTCCTGGACCTCGCCGTGGCCCCCGACGGCGGCCGGGTCGCCGTCGCCGCCCACGACGGCCGGCTGCTCCTCGTCGAACGGGAGACCGGCGAGGTCCGCGAGGTCGACCGCAGCGAGGACGGCGACGTCTCCGGCCTCGCCTTCTCGCCCGACTCCGGCTGGCTCGCCTGGTCCCACCCGGGTGCCGGCGGGCTCTGCCAGCTCCGCATCGCCCACACCACCGACCTCACCGTCACCGAGGCGACCCCGCTGCGGTTCCGGGACTACGACCCGGCCTTCACCCGCGACGGCAAGCACCTCGCGTTCCTCTCCACCCGCTCCTTCGACCCGGTCTACGACGAGCACGTCTTCGACCTGGCCTTCGTGGTCGGCGACCGCCCGCACCTGATCACCCTCGCCGCCACCACCCCCTCGCCGTTCGGCCCGCAGCGGCACGGCCGCCCCTTCGAGACCCCGGACAAGGACGAGACCCCGGACGCCGAGGGCACCCCCGCCACCCGCATCGACCTGGAGGGCCTCGCCGACCGGATCGTGCCCTTCCCCGTCGAGGCCGGCCGCTACTCCACGCTCCGCGCCGCCAAGGACGGCGTGCTCTGGCTGCGCCACCCGGTGCGCGGCGTGCTCGGCGCCTCCCGCGCCCACCCCGAGGACCCGGCGCCCAAGACCGAACTGGAGCGCTACGACCTCGCCCAGCAGCGCATCGAGTACCTCGCCTCCGACGCCGACCACTTCGAGGTCAGCGGCGACGGCAAACGCGTCCTGCTCTGGGCCGACAGCAAGCTCAGGGTCGTACCCAGCGACCGCCGCGCCTCAGGCGACGACGACAGCGACACCAACGTCACCGTCGACCTGTCCCGGGTCCGGCAGACCGTCGACCCGGCCGCCGAGTGGCGGCAGATGTTCGACGAGACCGGCCGCATCATGCGCGACCAGTTCTGGCGGCCCGACCTCGGCGGCGTCGACTGGGACGGCGTCCTCGACCGCTACCGCCCGCTCGTCGACCGGGTCGCCACCCACGACGACCTCGTCGACCTGCTCTGGGAGGTCCAGGGCGAACTCGGCACCTCGCACGCCTACGTCACCCCGCGCGGCGGCTACGGCAGCGGCGCCCGGCAGGGCCTGCTCGGCGCCGACATCTCCCGGCACGAGGACGGCAGCTGGCGCATCGACCGGATCCTGCCCGCCGAGACCTCCGACCCCGGCGCCCGCTCCCCCCTCGCCGCACCCGGCGCCGCGGTACGCCCCGGCGACGCGATCGTGGCCGTCGCCGGCCGCCCCGTCGACCCGGTGACCGGCCCCGGCCCGCTCCTCGTCGGCACCGCGGGCAAGGCGATCGAACTGACCGTGTCCCCGGCGGGCGGCGGCGACCTGCGGCACCCGGTCGTCGTCCCGGTCGCCGACGAGGAGCCGCTGCGCTACCACGCGTGGGTCGCCGACCGGCGTGCCCACGTCCACGCACTCTCCGGCGGCCGCCTCGGCTACCTGCACGTCCCCGACATGCAGGCGCCTGGCTGGGCCCAGATCCACCGCGACCTGAGCGTGGAGATGGCCCGCGAGGGCATCGTCGTGGACGTCCGCGAGAACCGCGGCGGGCACACCTCCCAACTCGTGGTGGAGAAGCTGGCCCGGCGGATCGTCGGCTGGGACCTGCCGCGCGGCATGCGGCCGTTCAGCTACCCGAAGGACGCGCCCCGGGGGCCGGTCGTGGTCGTCGCGAACGAGTTCTCCGGTTCGGACGGCGACATCGTCAACGCGGCGATCAAGGCGCTGGGCATCGGCCCGGTGGTCGGCACCCGCACCTGGGGCGGCGTCATCGGCATCGACAGCCGCTACCGCCTCGTCGACGACACCCTGGTCACCCAGCCGAAGTACGCGTTCTGGCTGGAGGGCTACGGCTGGGGCGTCGAGAACCACGGCGTCGACCCGGACGTGGAGGTGGTGCAGCGGCCGCAGGACTGGGGGGCGGGGCGGGATCCCCAGCTGGACGAGGCGGTGAGGATGGCGCTGGAGGCCTTGGAGACGACGCCTGCGAAGACTCCGCCCACGCTGCCGATGTAGGGAGGGGCGCCTGGTCCCACCTGAAAAGGGGCGCGGGGAACTGCGCGACCAGCCCCCACCGGCCCGCAGCCAAACCGACTACGATGCCCCCGGAACTGATCACCGGGCGAGGAGAAAACATGGCCGGGGAACCCCAGGACGACTGCCTGTTCTGCAAGATCGTGGCAGGCCACGTCCCGGCGACGATCGTCCGGGAGACGGACACCACCGTCGCCTTCCGGGACATCAACCCCCAGGCCCCCACCCACGTCCTGGTGATCCCCAAGGTCCACTACGGGAACGCGGCCGAACTCGCCGCGGGCGAACCCGTGATCGCCGCCGACATACTGCGCGAGGCGCAGGCCGTCGCCGACGAGGACAAGCTGGAGAGCTACCGCATCGTCTTCAACACCGGCAGCGGCGCCGGCCAGACCGTCTGGCACGCGCACGCCCACGTCCTCGGCGGCCGCGGCCTGCAGTGGCCCCCCGGATAACTCGCCGTGTCCGTACGTGAACTGGTGGTCCTCGGCACCGCCAGCCAGGTCCCCACCCGGCACCGCAACCACAACGGCTACCTGCTGCGCTGGGACGGCGAGGGCATCCTCTTCGACCCCGGCGAGGGCACCCAGCGGCAGATGCTGCGGGCCGGCGTCGCCGCCCACGACCTGAACCGGATCTGCGTCACCCACTTCCACGGCGACCACTCCCTCGGCCTCGCCGGGGTCATCCAGCGCGTCAACCTCGACCAGGTCCCGCACCCGGTCACCGCGCACTACCCGAAGTCCGGTCAGCACTTCTTCGACCGGCTCCGGTACGCCACCGCCTACCGCGAGACCGTCGGCATCACCGAGGCTCCCGTCGACGCCGACGGCGACCTCGCCGTCACCCGCTCCTACACCCTCCAGGCCCAAAAGCTCTCGCACCCCGTCGAGTCGTACGGCTACCGGCTCACCGAGCCCGACGGCCGCCGCATGCTGCCCGAACGGCTCGCCGCGCACGGCATCAGCGGCCCCGACGCCGGCCGGATCCAGCGCGAGGGCGTCCTCGGGGGCGTCACGCTCGACGAGGTCAGCGAGGTGCGCCGCGGCCAGCGGTTCGCGTTCGTGATGGACACCCGGCTGTGCGACGGGGTGTACGCCCTCGCGGAGGGCTGCGACCTGCTCGTCATCGAGTCGACCTTCCTCGACGAGGACGCCCGGCTCGCCGCGGACCACGGCCACCTGACCGCCGGCCAGGCGGCGGCCGTCGCCCGGGACGCGGGGGTACGGCACCTCGTGCTGACCCACTTCAGCCAGCGCTACTCCGACTCCGAGAACCCCGCGAGCTTCGAACGGCAGGCCCGGGCCGCCGGCTACGAGGGCGAGCTGACCGTCGCCTGCGACCTGCTCCGAGTGCCGGTTCCGAAGCGCAGGTGAAGCGGCCGTACCATGCTTTGATGCCCCTCCCCAAAGCAGAGCTGCACCTCCACATCGAAGGCACCCTGGAGCCCGAGCTGGCGTTCCGGCTGGCCGCGCGGAACGGCGTCGAGCTGCCGTACGCGGACACCGACGCGCTGCGCGAGGCGTACCGGTTCGAGGACCTGCAGTCCTTCCTGAACCTCTACTACGAGCTCATGGCCGTCCTGCGCACCGAGCAGGACTTCGAGGACCTCGCGAACGCGTATCTCGCGCGGGCCGCCGCTCAGGGCGTGCGGCACGCCGAGATCTTCTTCGACCCGCAGGCGCACCTCGCGCGGGGCGTGGCCATGGAGACGGTCGTCGAGGGCCTGTGGCGGGCGCTCGGCCGCAGCGCCGCGAACCACGGGATCTCCACCCGCCTCATCATGTGCTTCCTGCGGGACGAGTCCGCCGAGTCGGCGATGGAGACGCTGGACGCCGCGAAGCCCTACCTCGACCGGATCACCGGCATCGGGCTGGACTCCGCCGAGGTCGGCCATCCGCCGGTCAAGTTCCGCGAGGTGTACGAGGCGGCGGCCGCGCTGGGGCTGCGCCGGGTGGCCCACGCGGGTGAGGAGGGGCCGCCGGAGTACATCACCGAGGCCCTGGACGTGCTCGGCATCGAGCGCGTCGACCACGGGCTGCGCTGCCTGGAGGACCCGCGGCTGGTGGAGCGTCTGGTGCGGGAGCGGATCCCGCTGACCCTGTGCCCGCTGTCGAACGTCCGGCTGCGCGCGGTCGACGTGCTCGCCGAACACCCGCTTCCGGCCATGATCGACGCCGGGCTGCTGTGCACGGTCAACTCCGACGACCCGGCCTACTTCGGCGGCTACGTCGCCGACAACTACCACGCCGTGCGGGACGCCCTGGGCCTGACCAGGGAGCAGATGCGGGAACTGGCCCGCAACTCCTTCCTCGCGTCCTTCCTGGAGGACGACGAGGAACTGCGGGCGCGGTACCTCGCCGAGGTGGACGCCTACGAGTTCGGCTGAGTGCTCCGCCGGAAGTACCGCGATGCGCCGTCTGCCGTCCGCAGCGCCGTCGTGGCCGGTCGCGCAGTTCCCCGCGCCCCTTCGGGACGCTGCCCGACCGGGACCTCGCCGGTCGTGACGGTGGTGGTCCTGCGTCGCAGGGCCACCGCCGTCAGCGGTACCGCGACGGCCAGCAGGGCCACCGCGAGAACCGTGCCCATCGCGGGGAACCCGGCCTGCGCCGCCAGCAGGCTGCCGGTCATCGGGCCGACGGCCGTCCCCAGCGACGACGCCGACCCGACCAGCACCGCCCAGCGGCCCCGCGGGTCGAGGGCGGCGGCGAGCCCGATGACGTACGACAGGACGACCGGGTAGAGCAGGTTCCAGGCGATCTCGCCGGTCGCGAACGTCGTCAGGTCGGTCGCGGACGCGCTGAGCGCGATGCAGCCGGCGATCAGCACGGTGCCGAGACCGATGGGCAGCGCCCGGCCGAGGCGCGGACCGAGGGCGCCGGCGCCGACCACGCCGAGCAGGCCGGTGCCGAGCGCCACCGCGAACACGGCGCCGACGGTCGCCTCGCTGAGATGCGCCTGCGTCAGGCCGATCCGGCCGCTGACCCCCCACAGCGAGTTCTGCACGGCCGACCAGCACGGCATCGCGGCGGCCAGCAACAGGCCCGAGCGGAGGTGCGGGAGCCGGGAGCCGGCGCCGGTGCGGGGGAGGGCCGGGGCGGTACGGGGGGACAGGCGGGCGGTGAGCGGCCAGACCGCGAGCGCGGTGAGCGCGATCGCGGCGAGGGGCTGCGCGTGGCCGGGGCCGAGGTGCGGGACCGTCAGGTAGACGGCGCCCGCGAGCGCGGAGACGCCGAGCAGGCCGAGGGTGGTGGTGCGGTGGGGGTCCCGCTGGGCGGCGATGCCGGTGGCGGCGACGGCGGTGATCGTGCCGGAGCCGAAGCCGCCGACGGCCGCGCCGACGACGACCGCGGGGACGGCGGTCGTCAGGGCGGCCCCGCCGTAGCCGACGACGGCGAGGAGGAGGCCGAGGCGGGCGAGGGTGCGGGGGCCGACGCGGTCCACCCGGGCGGCGAGCAGGAAGCCGGCCGTCGCCGAACTCAGCAGCAGGGCACTGCCGACGGCGCCTGCCTGCGTGGCGGAGAGGGGGAGCCCCGATTCGAGCCTGCCGACGGTGGTCGGGAGGAGGTACGGGGCGAGGTACCCGGCCGTGAAGAGGGCGACGAGGGGCCAGGGGGTGGTGCGGGGGGCGGACACGGGCGTTCCCAGGGCATGCGGAAGGAGCGGCTCAAGAAAGGGGGTTGGGCGCAGGCCGTCGAGGGACAGGAACGCGCGGGGAATTTGTATCAAGTGCGGAGGGGGAGCAGAAGGGTGGGGGGTGTGATGTGGGGCACGGCGGGGTTTCGGGTGCGGGGGAGGGGGTAGCAGCGCCGCGCGTCTTGAGGTGGCGGGTGAGGGCTGGGCGGGGGGTGGGTCGCTTACCGGCGCTGGCCGGGTGCCGCTGCGCCCACCCGTGCCGCCCTGCGGCACGCCTGCCCGCAGCTGTGTTTTTTAGGGGCGCGGGGAACTGCGCGACCCGTCCCCGGCCCTCAGCGCCAGCTGACCGTGCCGCCTGTTGTCGCCGATTCGATTCTCGTGCGGGTCTCCTGCATCACCGCGACGATCTCCGCCTCGTGCTCCGGCGTGAGGCGGGCCAGCGGTACCGAGCAGCTGATCGCGTCCTGGGCCGGGGTGTCGTAGCGCAGGGCGAAGCCGTAGCCGGTGATGCCGAGGACGCCTTCCTCGCGGTCGATCGAGTAGCCGCGGGCGCGGACCCCGGCGAGGTCGGCGCGGAGGGCGTCCGGGGTGGTGCGGGTGTGGGGGGTGAGGGGCCGGTAGGGGCCCTCGGGGAGGCCGGTGTCCGGGCGTTCCGCCAGCAGGGCCTTGCCGAGGGCGCCCGCGTGGGCGGGGAGGCGGCGGCCGACCCTGCTGATCGTGCGCAGGTACTCGTGGGACTCCCGGGTCGCCAGGTACGCCACGTCCGTGCCGTCCAGGCGGCCCAGGTGGATCGTCTCGCCGAGCGCCTCCGAGGCCTCGTCGAGGTAGGGGCGTACGAGGCGGACGCGCGGGTCGGAGTCCAGGTAGCTGGTGCCGGTCAGCAGGGTGCGGATGCCGATGCCGTAGAGGGAGCCGGTGGCGTCGGTGCGCACCCAGCCCCTCGTGATCAGCGTCTGGAGGAGGGCGTACATCGAGCTGCGCGGGACGCCGAGTTCGTCCGCCAGTTCCTGGAGGCGGGCCGGGCGGTCGCCGCGGGCCGCGAGGAGTTCCAGCAGCTCCACCGTGCGCGCCGCGGACTTCACCTCGCGGACGCCTGCTGTCTCGGACATGTGCAGATCGTAGAGGGGCGGGGCGGGGTGCGCCGTTGACGGGGGTGCGTTCGCATATCTAGTCTCGGTTCTTGTACGTGGATGCTGTCTATGTATGGAGACGGAGATGAGTGGGGTGGCCGGACGGCCGGAGCAGGTGGCGCGGAGGCTGCGGGACGGGATGGTGGGCGGGGTGCTGTCGTTCCCGCTCACGTCGTTCCGCGCCGACGGGTCCCTCGACGTGGACGGGTTCCGGGCGTACGTCGCCGGACAGCTGGCCGCCGGGCCCGGCGCCCTCTTCCCGGCCTGCGGGACCGGGGAGTTCTTCTCGCTGGACGAGGAGGAGTACCGCCGGGTCGTGCGGGTGGCGGTCGAGGAGGCCGGCGGGCGGGTGCCCGTGGTCGCCGGGGTCGGGTACGGCTGGGCGCAGGCCGTCCGGTTCGCGCGCATCGCTGAGGAGGCCGGGGCGGACGCCCTGCTCGTGCTGCCGCACTACCTCGTCGCCGCCCCGCAGGACGGGCTGGTCGCCCAGGTCGAGGCGATCGCCGGCCGGACCGGGCTGCCGCTCGTCGTCTACCAGCGCGGCCAGGTCACCTACACGGCCGACTCGGTGGCGCGGATCGCCCGCGTCCCCGGCGTCATCGGCCTCAAGGACGGGCACAGCGACCTGGACCGGCTCCAGCGGCTCACCCTCGCCGCCCCGGACGGCTTCCTCTTCTTCAACGGCGCCGCCACCGCCGAGATCCAGGCCCGCGCCTATGCGACGGTCGGCGTCCCCGCGTACTCCTCCGCCGTGCACGCCTTCGCCCCGGAGATCGCCGACGCCTTCTTCGCCGCCCTCCAGGGCGGCGACCAGGGCACCGTCGACAAGCTGCTGCGCGACTTCTACGTGCCGTTCGTCGAACTGCGCGACCGGGTGCCCGGATACTCGGTGTCGCTGGTGAAGGCGGCGGCCCGGCTGCGCGGCCGGCCGGTGGGACCCGTGCGCGCCCCGCTCACCGACCCGTCCGCCGCCGACCTCGCCGAACTCCGGGACCTGCTCGGCGCCGGGCTCGACCTCGTCGGAGCGTCCCTGTGAACCTCACGATCACCGACGTCCGCCTCACCCCGGTCCTCGTCGCCGACCCGCCGCTGCTGAACACGCAGGGCGTGCACCAGCCGTACACGCCCCGGCTGATCGTGGAGGTGGAGACCGCGGGCGGGGTGGTCGGGGTCGGGGAGACCTACGGGGACACCAAGTACCTGGAGCTGGCCCGACCGTTCGCGGCGAAGCTGCGCGGGCGGCAGGCCGCCGACCTGAACGGGCTGTCCGGCCTGGCCGACGAGGTCGCCGTGGACGCGGCCCGGGTCTCGGGCCAGGCCGACGTCGGCGGGCTGCGGGGCGTGCAGACCGCCGAGAAACTGCGGCTGTCGGTCGTCTCCGGCTTCGAGGTCGCCTGCCTCGACGCCCTCGGCAAGGCGCTCGGACTGCCGGTGCACGCGCTGCTCGGCGGGAAGGTGCGCGACTCGGTCGAGTACAGCGCGTACCTCTTCTACAAATGGGCCGCGCACCCGGACGGGGTGCCGGCCGAGCCGGACGACTGGGGAGCCGCGCTCGACCCGGCCGGGGTGGTGGCACAGGCCCGCCGCTTCACCGAGCGGTACGGGTTCACCTCCTTCAAGCTCAAGGGCGGGGTCTTCCCGCCCGAGGAGGAGATCGCGGCCGTCCGCGCGCTGGCCGAGGCGTTCCCCGGGCACCCGCTGCGGCTCGACCCGAACGGCGCCTGGTCCGTCGAGACCTCGCTGAAGGTGGCGGAGGAACTCGGCGACGTCCTCGAATACCTGGAGGACCCGGCGCTCGGCACCCCGGCGATGGCCCGGGTGGCGGCGGGCACGGACGTCCCGCTCGCGACCAACATGTGCGTGACGACCTTCGGCGAGATCCCGGAGGCGTTCACGCGCGGGGCCGTGCAGGTCGTCCTCTCCGACCACCACTACTGGGGCGGACTGGTCAACACCCGGCAACTGGCCGCCGTCTGCCGGACGTTCGGCGTCGGCGTCTCCATGCACTCCAACACCCACCTC
Organism: Streptomyces sp. NPDC008092; assembly: GCF_042957285.1. Taxonomy (NCBI): domain Bacteria; kingdom Bacillati; phylum Actinomycetota; class Actinomycetes; order Kitasatosporales; family Streptomycetaceae; genus Streptomyces; species Streptomyces sp. NPDC008092. Next base: position 186,556 of record NZ_JBIBHY010000004.1, on the reverse strand, counting down.
GGCATCAGCCTCGCCGCGATGACCCACGTGGCCGCGACCGTCCCCGGCCTCCACCACGCCTGCGACTCCCACTACCCCTGGCAGTCCGAGGACGTCCTCACCGAACGCCTCGCCTTCGACGGCGGCCGGATCGCCGTCTCCGACGCCCCGGGACTCGGCGTCGAACTGGACCGGGAGGAGCTGCGCCGGCTGCACCGGCGGTGGCTGGACGACGACGGCACGCTCCGCGACCGCGACGACGCGGCGGCGATGCGGGCGGCCGAGCCGGGCTGGACGGCACCGGCGGTGCCCCGCTGGTAGCGCCGCCCGATCGGGCGGTCGTACGGCGGGGGCGGCCGCCGCTCCCGTGACATGGTGCACACTGGCCGGATCCGCACCACGTCAGGGAGCGCACCGTGACCGCGTCCAACGCGTTCGCCGGAGAGGAACCGGAGTACCTCGACGACGACAGGGGAGCAACAACACCGCACTGCGCCGCGCAGGTCGACCCGCTGGCCGCCCTGCGCACGCCGGACGACCCGCCCTGGGACGTCTACCTCACCGGCACCGTCTTCCTCGACATCGTCTTCACCGGCCTCGACAGCGCCCCGGTGCGCGGCACCGAGTCCTGGGCGCGGGGCATGGGCTCCAGCCCCGGCGGCGTCGCCAACATGGCCACCGCCCTCGCCCGCCTCGGCCTGAGGACCTCCCTCGCCGCCGCCTTCGGCGACGACCACTACGGCGAGTACTGCTGGGACGCGCTCGCCCAGGGCGAGGGCATCGACCTCTCCCCGTCCCGGAAGGTGCGCGGCTGGCACTCGCCGGTCACCGTGTCCATGGCGTACGAGGGGGAGCGGACCATGGTCTCGCACGGGCACGAGCCGCCCGCCGACACGCTGTTCCGCCAGCAGAACGCACCCGGCCACCCCGCCCGTGCGCGGGCCGCCGTCGCCTCCCTCACGCCCGGCAAGCGCAACCCCTGGATCGCCAGGGCGGCCGCCGAGGGGACCCGGATCTTCGCCGACGTCGGCTGGGACGACACCGGCGCGTGGGACCTCGCGGGCCTCGCCGACCTGGAGCACTGCGAGGCGTTCCTGCCCAACGCGGAGGAGGCCCGGCGGTACACCGGCGCGGACTGCCCGCGGGCCGCGGCGCACGCCCTCACCGAGTACGTGCCCCTCGCGGTCGTCACCCTCGGCTCGGAGGGCGCCTACGCGGTCGACGGACGCACCGGCGAGTCCGCGGAGGTGCCGGCGATCGCCGTGGAGGCCCTCGACCCGACCGGCGCGGGGGACGTCTTCGTCGCGGGCTTCGTCACCGGCACACTCGCCGACTGGCCGCTCGCCGACCGCCTCGCCTTCGCGGGGCTGACCGCGGCGCTCTCCGTCCAGGAGTTCGGCGGGTCGCTGTCCGCTCCCGGCTGGTCGGAGATCGGGGCGTGGTGGCGGAAGGTGCAGTCCGTGCCGGGGCAGGATCCGGCGGCGCTGCGACGGTACGCGTTCCTGGAGGGACTGGTGCCGGAGGAGGACCAGGTGCGGCCGTGGCCACTGCGGAGGGCGGTGCCGACGATCGGGTTCGGGCGGGCGGGGTAGGGGCGGGCCGGGGGTGGGGACGCTTGCCGGCGCTTGCCGGGTGCCTCCCCCAGCCTTCGGCCGGGGGGACCCCCAGCGCCCACCCGTGCCGCCCCAGCGGCACGACTGCCCGCGGCTGGGGGGGGGAGGCGAAGGGGCGCGGCTGGGCAGCGCCCCGTCAGGGGCGCGGGGAACTGCGCGAGCAGCCCCCACCGGGCCGCGGCCGACGACGAAGCCGCACAGCCCCGGCCTACTCCCCCCGCACCCCGGCAACCTGCTGACGCACCAGCGACCGTCCCGCCTCCGACACCCCCGACAACGCCCTGGCGAACAACTCCTCCACCCCGCCCCCGTCGGCCCCCACACTCCCGCTGCTCACCACGTACCCCTCGCGTACCGCGACCCGCAGCACACCCTCCGTGTCCAGCGCCGCCGCGGCGATCGTCGGGACCTCGCCGCCCGCCGGGTCGGCCACCTTCGCGTACGCCCCCGTCACCGGCTCCCGCCAGCGCAGCGAAAGCAGCACCGGCGACTTGGCCTGCACCTCGGCCAGGTCCACCCGGTCCACCCCGTCCGCCGTGAGCACGTCGGCCCACGCGTCCAGCACGATCGCCGCCGGCAGCAGGTCCCGCAGACTCGACCCGGCGATGTTCCCGCCCACCGTCGCCGTCCGGCGCACCGCCCCCGTGCCGACGCCCTTCGCCGCCTGCCGCAGCACCGCCGGCACCCGGTCGTCCACCTGGTGGAGGAGGACCGCGCCGCCGAGCACCCCGTTCCCTATCGCCGTCGCCTCCGGTACCTTCCGCAGGGACACCGCCTGTTCGGGGAAGCCGTCCCGCTGCCAGGCGGCCCATATCAGGGTCGCTCCGCCGACGGGTATCGCCCCCTCGGCCAGACAGTCCCGGGCCTCGGACACCGACGTGGGCAGACGCAGCAGCACGGCTACCTGCTTTCTGTGCGGACAGGTGGCCCGGAGCGAGCGGACGCGGCCCCCCGACCACGTAATGGCAGTGACGGCCCGATCCTGCCCCGGCGTGCGGGAGCGCATGCAGGGCTCACGGCTGCAACGGGGGCGCCTTCCGCTGTGAAAAGCCCTACGGCGTTGTCAGCCCCGCGTCGTACGCTTGATACCGCGAGGCCGCCCTCAGCTACGCGGCCGTGACGAGGAGGAACCGCAGGCCTTAAGCGCCGGCCCATGACTCAGACACCCACAGCTCACACTCCCGCGCAGCAGCAGGCCCGAGCTCAGTTCGAGGTTCCCGCCCAGCACCCCATGGTCACCGTGCTGGGATCCGGCGACTCCCTGCTGCGCGTGATCGAGAAGGCCTTCCCGGCGGCCGACATCCACGTCCGGGGCAATGAGATCAGCGCGGTCGGCGATGCCCATGAAGTCGCCCTCATACAGCGCCTGTTCGACGAGATGATGCTGGTGCTCCGCACCGGACAGCCGATGACGGAGGACGCAGTGGAACGCTCGATCGCCATGCTGCGGGCGAGTGAGAACGGGGAGGGCCCGGAGGAGACCCCGGCCCAGGTTCTGACGCAGAACATCCTGTCCTCGCGCGGCCGCACCATCCGCCCCAAGACCCTCAACCAGAAGCGGTACGTCGACGCGATCGACAAGCACACGATCGTCTTCGGCATCGGGCCCGCGGGTACCGGCAAGACCTACCTGGCCATGGCCAAGGCGGTGCAGGCCCTGCAGTCCAAGCAGGTCAACCGCATCATCCTGACCCGGCCGGCGGTCGAGGCGGGCGAGCGGCTCGGCTTCCTGCCGGGCACGCTCTACGAGAAGATCGACCCGTACCTGCGCCCGCTGTACGACGCGCTGCACGACATGCTCGACCCGGACTCCATCCCGCGGCTGATGGCGGCCGGGACGATCGAGGTCGCGCCGCTCGCCTACATGCGCGGCCGGACGCTCAACGACGCCTTCATCATCCTCGACGAGGCCCAGAACACCTCGCCCGAGCAGATGAAGATGTTCCTCACCCGGCTCGGCTTCGAGTCGAAGATCGTGATCACCGGTGACGTGACGCAGGTCGACCTGCCGAACGGCACCAAGTCCGGTCTGCGCCAGGTGCAGGACATCCTGGACGGCGTGGACGACGTGCACTTCTCCCGGCTGACGTCCCACGATGTCGTACGGCACAAGCTGGTGGGCCGTATCGTCGACGCGTACGAGAAGTACGACAGCACGCACGGCACCGAGAACGGCGCGCACCAGGGCGGCCGCTCGAAGTCCGGGCACAAGGGGAAGTAGACAAGCACAGCGCCATGTCGATCGACGTCAACAACGAGTCCGGAACCGAGGTCGACGAGCAGGCGATCCTCGACATCGCCCGCTACGCCCTCGCGCGGATGCGCATCCACCCGCTCTCCGAGCTCTCGGTGATCGTCGTGGACGCCGACGCCATGGAGCAGCTGCACATCCAGTGGATGGACCTGCCCGGGCCGACCGATGTCATGTCCTTCCCGATGGACGAGCTGCGGCCGCCGTCGAAGGACGAGGAGGAGCCGCCGCAGGGGCTGCTCGGCGACATCGTGCTCTGCCCGGAGGTCGCGGCCAAGCAGGGGGCCGAGGCCGAGACCCAGCACTCCATGGACGAGGAGCTCCAGCTGCTCACCGTCCACGGCGTGCTGCACCTGCTCGGCTACGACCACGAGGAGCCCGACGAGAAGGCCGAGATGTTCGGCCTGCAGGCGGCCATCGTGGACGGCTGGCGTGCGGAGCAGGGCCTGACCGGCCCGTCCCCGGCGCCGACGGTCTCCTAGCCGGGCGGGTCGTCGTCGTATGAGTCCGCAGATCGTCCTCGGCGCGGTCGCGCTGGTCGTCGTCGCCTGGCTGGCCGCCTGCGCCGAGGCCGGTATCGCCCGCGTCTCCAGCTTCCGGGCGGAGGAGGCGGTGAAGTCCGGGCGGCGCGGCAGCGCCAAGCTCGCCCAGGTCGCCGCCGACCCCACCCGCTACCTCAACGTGGCGCTGCTGGTCCGTGTCGCCTGCGAGATGGCGGCCGCCGCGCTGGTCACCTACGCCTGCCTCCAGGAGATTCCGGCCACCTGGCAGGCGCTGCTCGCCGCGATCGGCGTGATGGTGCTCGTGTCGTACGTCGCCGTCGGCGTCTCCCCGCGCACCATCGGCCGCCAGCACCCGCTGAACACGGCGACGGCCGCCGCGTACGTGCTGCTGCCGCTGGCCCGCGTCATGGGCCCGATCCCGTATCTCCTCATCCTCATCGGCAACGCGCTCACCCCCGGCAAGGGCTTCAGGCGCGGCCCGTTCGCCTCCGAGGCCGAACTGCGGGCGCTGGTCGACCTCGCCGAGAAGGAGTCGCTGATCGAGGACGAGGAGCGCCGGATGGTGCACTCGGTCTTCGAGCTGAGCGACACCCTGGTCCGCGAGGTCATGGTCCCGCGCACCGACCTGGTCGTCATCGAGCGCTACAAGACCATCCGGCAGGCCCTCACCCTCGCGCTGCGCTCCGGCTTCTCGCGCATTCCGGTCACCGGGGAGAGCGAGGACGACATCGTCGGGATCGTGTACCTGAAGGACCTGGTCCGCAAGACGCACATCAGCCGGGACGCCGAGTCCGACCTGGTCTCCACCGCGATGCGGCCCGCGTTCTTCGTGCCCGACACCAAGAACGCCGGCGACCTGCTGCGCGAGATGCAGAAGGAACGCAACCACGTCGCCGTCGTCATCGACGAGTACGGCGGCACGGCCGGGATCGTCACCATCGAGGACATCCTGGAGGAGATCGTCGGCGAGATCACCGACGAGTACGACCGTGAACTCCCGCCGGTGACCGACCTCGGCGACGACCGCTACCGGGTCACCGCCCGCCTCGACATCACCGACCTCGGCGAGCTGTACGGCCTGGAGGAGTACGACGACGAGGACGTCGAGACCGTCGGCGGCCTGCTCGCGAAGGCCCTCGGCAGGGTGCCGATCGCCGGTGCCTCCGCACAGGTGGAACTCCCCGACGGCCGCAGGCTCGCCCTCACCGCGGAGTCGGCCGCCGGCCGCCGCAACAAGATCGTGACGGTGCTGGTGGAGCCGGTGCCGGTACCCGACGCCTCGGAGGACGGCCCCGAGTGACCCCGGACCAGCTCCGCGCCTTCTGCCTCTCCTTCAACGCGGCCGAGGAGGACTTCCCCTTCAACCCGGACATCTCCGTCTTCAAGGTGCTCGGCAAGATGTTCGCGCTGAGCTGGATCGACGCGAAGCCCCTCAAGGTCAACCTCAAGTGCGACCCCGACGACGCGGTGCGGCTCCGCACCGACCACGAGGGGCTGATCGCCCCCGGGTACCACATGAACAAGCGGCACTGGAACACCGTGACGGTGGACGGCGGTCTTCCCGAGCGGCTCGTGCAGGAACTGATCGAGGACTCGTACGACCTCGTCGTCGCCGGCCTGCCGAGAGCGGAGCGGCTGCGGCTGGACCGGCCGTAGCCGCTCCGCTCCCGGCCCGGGGCCCGGGGCGCGGGCGGAGTCAGACCGTCCGGAACCCCGGCTGACTCCGTCCGGCGGCGGGGGAGGAGCGGGGGCCGGTCCGGGTTGTTCGTATGCTCGGGGCATGACCGACAGCAGCGCGCTCGGCGCCGAGGACCGCAAGATCGTCACCCTGGCCCGCTCGGCCCGGGCCCGCAACGGGGTGCCCGAGGGCGCGGCCGTACGGGACTCGACGGGCCGTACGTATGTGGCGGGGACCGTGGAGCTGGCCTCGCTGAAGCTGAGCGCGCTGCGGACGGCGGTGGCGATGGCGGTGGCGTCGGGGGCGGAGTCCCTGGAGGCCGCGGCGGTGGTTTCCGGGGCCGACGGGGTTTCGGCGGAGGATCTGGCCGCGGTGCGGGATCTTGGGGGGCCGGGGACGCCGGTGCTGCTCGCGGGGGCCGACGGGGAGGTTCGGCTCACTGTCCTTGCCTGACCTGTTGCGCACCCGCCCACCCGACTCGCTCCGCCGAGAAGCGAGGACTTCTCTGACTCCGTCGGGGGAGGGGCGGGGGGTGGGGGTGGCTGAGCAGCGGGGTGTTCTTTGACTCCGTCGGGGGAGCGGCGGGGTGGGTTGACTCGGGGTGGCGGGCATGAGCGGGCGGGTGCGGCGTCGCCGTGGTTGCTCGCGCAGTTCCCCGCGCCCCTTCGGGGGCGCTGTGCTGGTCCCACCTGAAGGGGCGCGAGCAACCACGCAGCCGCAGTCGCCCTCCGGCCGCAACCGCCCCCTCCGGCCGCCCCCTCTCCGCAGTCGGCCAAATTTCAACCTTGTAGGTCTGAGTCGCTCGCGCATCAATGGGACCGTAAGTTCCGACGGACCGTCAGATTCGGCCCCGCGGTGTGTCCGCACCCACCCGGACCGGGGTCGCCATCCCCACATGGCATTCCCACGCAACGGGAAGGGAGCCCGATCCCCATGAAACGAATAGCCACCGGTGCGGCACTCGCGGCGGGGGCCCTCGCCGCAACGGCGCTGGCTTTCGCGCCCACGGCAGCCGCCGTCACCCCGACCACCGCCACCGTCACCGCCAGCTGCGGCATCTTCGGCGGCGGCTCGGCCACGCTCACCGCGACCCAGAGCGGCACGAGCGCCACCCTCACGCTCACCTCCAGCGCGATCACCACCCCGCTCGCCCTGTCGGCGAACTCCATCGCCTCCACGCTGACCATGGCCAACTCGGCCGGCAGCAACGTCGTCTTCAGCGGCACCGTGAACCCGGCCATGTCCGCCGGTTCCGCGGTCACCGTCGGTCCGCTCCCCGGCACCGTGGCCTCCGGCGACAGCCTCGACTTCTACGGCGGCTCGCTGAAGATGGTCATCTTCGGCATCACCGTCACCTGTACGTCCAGCGCCGCCCAGTCCCCCGGCCCGTTCGTGTTCTGAGCGTGCTGACGGGCTCGTTCCGGATGCCGCAGAAGCTGATGAACCGTCAGGTTTCTGCGGCATCTCCATTGACTTCTCACGCGGCCTCCACATCAATGGCCCCCTGTCGGCGCAGAGGAGCCGCTGCGCCCGCAACCCTCAGGAGGGGGCTTCCATGGGTTCACCCCCAAGATCACGAAGATCCCGACGGTGGCGCTGGATCTCACTGTTCGGGGCGACCGCGCTCGCGGTCACGGCGGGCGGTGCGCTGGCCTGCCCGGCCGGCGCCGCCGGGACGAACGTCGACTTCGCCACGCACTGCATCCCGCCCGCCGTCGCGGGCCTTCCGCCGATCGACGGCACCACCACCGCCAGCATCTCGGTGGACAACACCAGCCCGAAGGTCGGCGACACGGTCACCGTGACCTACACCGTGGTCACGCCCGCCGCCAACAACCCCACCGCCCTCGCCCTGCCGGCCGACATCATGACGCCGACGGGCAAGGTCGCGCTGGGCGGGGCGCAGACGGGTGACGTGACGGTGACCGGGCCGAAGAAGAACGATCCGGTGCCGGGGTACGGGGTCTTCCCGTCGTTCTCCATGACCGGGACGTTCACCGTCACCTCGCCGGGCGCCATCACGCTCTCGCCCAGCGACTACAACATCCACACCAGCTACATCCTGGAGCTGGACACCCCCTGCACGGTCACCAACCCGCCCGCACCGGTGTCGGAGACCGTCACGGCGACCTCGACCACTCCGGTCAACAACCGTGCCATCAGCCTGAGTTCGGCCTCCGGGAACCCCGGTGACAGCGTGACCGTCAGCGGGCAGAACTTCACTCCGGGGGCGACCGTGACCCTCGCCGGACGGTCCGGGGACACCCAGACCGCCGACACGGCGACGGCCACCGCGGGCTCCGACGGGTCCTTCAGCGCCCCGATCACCGTCAACGACAAGACGACGACCGGGATCGTGGCCTACGAGGGAAGTGCGTGGAGCAGCGACACGGGGGCGGGTCCTGCCGCCTACGTCGTCAACGACACCACGCCGATCCCCGACGGCAGCCAGAAGCTGACGACCACCGTCAAGGCGGGGACGCTGTCCATGTCCCAGGCCGGGGACTCCGTCGCGCTGTCGGCGGTCGACTTCGGGCAGGGCGGGGCCTCCACGGGCAGCCTGCAGACCGTCACCGTCAAGGACTTCCGTGGCGGGCCGGCCGGCTGGTCGCTCACCGGCAAGGTCACCGACTTCACCGGTCCCGGCGCCAAGATCGACGCCGGGAAGCTGAGCTGGACCCCGAAGTGCGCGACCAAGTCGGGCAGCCCCAGCACCTGTGCGGCCGGTTCCGCGGGCACCGTCGGCAGTTCCGGAGCGACCCTCGCGTCGACCCCGGACGCCACGCTGACCGGCGGTGAGTTCACGGTCGACGCCGGACTCTCCCTGGACGTACCGGCGTTCACGCCTCCGGGGTCGTACTCCGGAGTCCTGACCCTGACGCTCACCTGAGCCGACCACCGACCGTCGACTCAACTCCCTTGTGGCGACCGGGCTTTCGAACAGCGAAAGACCCGGTCGTCACCGGCCCGCTTCCGACCGGGGGTCCGCACCCATGCGTCGCGCCAAGCCGTATGCCCTCCTCCTGAGCCTGATCCTCGGCGTCCTCTGCACGGCGGCTCCCGCGCGCGCCGCCGACAACGGCAGCTGGTCCGTCTACCCGGTCGCGTCGAAGATCGCGGCCCGGCCGTACTTCTACCTCTCCCTCGACCCCGGGCAGACGATCACCGACAAGGTGGCCGTCGCCAACAAGACCGGCAAGCCCCTCACCTTCCGGCTGTACGCGGCCGACGCCTACAACACCGCGCGGGACGGCGGGTTCGCCGTCCGGACGGTGAAGGAGCGGATGCGGGGGGTGGGGGCCTGGGCGAAGATCGGGAAGGTGCGGGTGACCGTCCCGCCGCACAGGACGGTCACCGTGCCGTTCACGCTGCATGTGCCCGAGGGGGCCGAGCCCGGTGACCATCCCGGGGCGATCGTCGCGCTGGACGAGAAGGTCGATCCGGGGTCCGGATCCCTCGCACTCGGCGTGCAGCGGGCCGTCGGCGCCCGCGTCTACCTGCGGGTGAGCGGGCCGACGCTCCCGGCCGTCGCCGTCGAGAACGTGCACATCGCCCATCACCAGCCGCTCGTGCCCGGCCTCGGCGCCAGTACGGCGACGATCTCCTACACCCTGCACAACACCGGGAACGTCACCCTGGATCCGAAGGTACGGCTGCGGGCGCAGGGCCTGTTCGGCCGTACGCTGCTCAGCCGCGACCTCACCGGGGTCCCCTCCGAGCTGCTGCCGGGGGAGCGGGTCAAGCTCACCACGCACTGGCGGGACGCACCCCAACTCGACTGGGGAAAGGTGACGTTGACGGCCAGCGCGGCCGGTACGAAGGAGTCGGCGAGCGCGTCGTTCCTCGCGCTGCCGTGGCTGGTGCTGGTGGTGGTGTTCGCCGCCGGGGCGGTGGCCGGAGCGCTGTTCGCCCGCTCGCGCCGCAGGGGCCGGCGGCCGTTCGCCAGGTGGTTCGGGTGGTTCACAGGGCGTCGGGGCCGCGCTCGCCCGTCCGCACCCGTACGACCGTCTCCACCGGCACCGCCCACACCTTCCCGTCCCCGATCTTCCCCGTCTGCGCGGCCTTGACGACCGCCTCGATCGCGGGCTCGGCGTCGGCGTCCTCGACGACGACCTCGATCCGGACCTTGGGGACCAGGTCGACGCGGTACTCGGCGCCCCGGTAGACCTCGGTGTGGCCGTGCTGCCTGCCGTAGCCGCTGGCCTCGGTCACGGTCAGGCCGTGCACGCCGAGCTCCTGGAGCGCGGTCTTCACCGCGTCGAGGCGGTAGGGCTTCACGATCGCGGTGATGAGCTTCATGGCTTGCTGTCGACCTTCTGGGCGGTGGCGAGGACGGAGTGGGAGACCGGGGCGCCGTGGCCCAGGACCCCGTGATCGTAAGCGGTCTCGGCGTGCACCGTAAGGTCCAAACCGGTGTGCTCCTGGTCCTCGGCGGCCCGGAAACCCATCGCCTTGTCGAGCACCTTGCCGATGCCGTACGTCATGGCGAACGCGTACGCGGCGACGGCGACGACCGCCACCGCCTGCCTGCCGAGCTGCGCGGGCCCGCCGCCGTAGAAGAGGCCCTCGGCGGATCCGGTCATGGCCTTCTCGGCGAACAGGCCGATCAGGAGGGTGCCGATGATGCCGCCGACCAGGTGAACGCCGACGACGTCGAGCGAGTCGTCGTAGTCGAACCTGAACTTCCAGCTGACGGCGTACGAGCAGACCACGCCCGCGGCCAGGCCGACGACGAGGGCGCCGAGCAGGGAGACCGAGCCGCAGGAGGGGGTGATGGCGACCAGGCCGGCGACCGCGCCGGAGGCCGCGCCCAGGGTGGTGGGGTGGCCGTCGCGCCGCTGCTCGACGAAGAGCCAGCCGAGCAGGCCGGTGCAGCCGGCGGCCAGGGTGTTCAGGAAGACGGCGGCCGAGAGGCCGTTGGCGCCGAGCGCGCTGCCCGCGTTGAAGCCGAACCAGCCGAACCAGAGCAGACCGGCGCCCAGGATCACCATCGGCAGGTTGTGCGGCCGCATGGCGTCCTTCTTGAAGCCGAGCCGCGGGCCGAGGACCAGGCACAGGGCGAGACCGGAGGCGCCGGAGGTGATCTCGACGGGCAGGCCGCCGGCGAAGTCGAGGGCGCCGAGGCGGTGCGCGATCCAGCCACCCGGGCCCCACACCCAGTGCGCGACCGGAACGTATACGAGCAGCGCCCAGACCGGCACGAACACCAGCCACGCCCCGAATTTCGCCCGGTCCGCGATCGCGCCGCTGATCAGCGCGGCCGTGATGATCGCGAAGGTGAGCTGGAAGGTGGCGAAGAGCAGGGTCGGGACGGTGCCCTGGACGCTGTCCGGGCCGAGGCCGCTCATGCCCGCGTGGGCCAGGTCGCCGAGGAGCCCGGCCCCGAGGTCGTCGCCGAAGGCGAGCGAGTAGCCGCCCGCCAGCCACACCACCGTCACCAGGGCGATCGACACGAAGCTCATCATCAGCATGTTGAGGACGCTCTTCGTGCGGACCATGCCGCCGTAGAACAGGGCCAGCCCCGGGGTCATCAGCAGGACCAGGGCGGTCGCGGCGAGCAGCCAGGCGGTGTCGCCGGTGTCTGCGTGCGCGGCGGAGAGGAACACGGGCGTCTCCAACGTCGGTCGGGGCTCGTCAGAGGGTCACCGGTCCCCGTTTCCGGTTGCGTACAGCTGTGTTTCCGTGACGTTTCGTTGCGGCCGGGTTACCGAAATCTCACGGTGCGGCGGCGCCTCGACGATCAGGGAGAATGGGGGCCATGAGCGTTCGCAGCCAGTCAACCGAGCCGTCGGAATCGTCGGAGGCCGTCCACCGGGCGGGCTTCGCCTGTTTCGTGGGCCGCCCCAACGCGGGCAAGTCCACCCTCACGAACGCTCTGGTCGGGCAGAAGGTGGCGATCACCGCGAACCAGCCGCAGACGACGCGGCACACGGTTCGCGGGATCGTGCACCGGGACGACGCCCAGCTGATCCTGGTCGACACCCCCGGCCTGCACAAGCCGCGCACGCTGCTCGGTGAGCGCCTCAACGACGTCGTCCGCACGACGTGGGCCGAGGTCGACGTGATCGGCTTCTGCCTCCCGGCGAACGAGAAGATCGGTCCGGGCGACCGCTTCATCGCCAAGGAGCTGGCCGGGATCCGCAAGACCCCGAAGGTCGCGATCGTCACCAAGACCGACCTGGTCGACTCCAAGACCCTCGCCGAGCAGCTGATCGCCATCGACCAGCTCGGCAAGGAGCTGGGCTTCGAGTGGGCCGAGATCGTGCCGGTCTCGGCCGTCGGCGACAAGCAGGTGAGCCTGCTGGCCGACCTCCTCGTCCCGCTCCTTCCCGAGGGCCCGGCGCTCTACCCCGAGGGCGACCTCACCGACGAGCCCGAGCAGGTCATGATCGCCGAGCTGATCCGCGAGGCGGCCCTGGAGGGCGTTCGCGACGAGCTGCCGCACTCCATCGCCGTCGTCGTCGAGGAGATGCTCCCGCGCGAGGACCGCCCCGCCGACAAGCCCCTCCTGGACATCCACGCCAACCTGTTCATCGAGCGCCCCAGCCAGAAGGGCATCATCATCGGCCCCAAGGGCAAGCGCCTGAAGGAGGTCGGCATCAAGAGCCGCAAGCAGATCGAGGCGCTGCTGGGCACCCCCGTCTTCCTCGACCTGCACGTGAAGGTCGCCAAGGACTGGCAGCGGGACCCGAAGCAGCTGCGGCGGCTGGGCTTCTGAGGGGGCGGGGCCGGGAGGGACCCCTGCGTCCCGACGGACCCCTGCGCCGCGATGGACTGCTCCCCTGCGTACAACCTTCCGCGAGGCCGCCGGTCTGAACAGGCACACACCTACGCGAACTACCGGGGGGTAGTCATGCGACGCATACGACGCATAGGTACTGCAGTGGCCGCGATGATGCTGGCCGGCGGCGGTCTGCTGGCCGGCACGGTTCCGGCGGTGGCCGCGCCGACGGCCGTGGACTGCGCCGTGACCTGGGGCAGCCTCGACAAGACCGCCGACGCCACCGCCTCCAGGCGGCTGACCGACGTGCGGACCGGACAGCACGAGTGCTACGACCGGCTGGTCTTCGACGCCCAGGGCACCTCGGCCGACCCGGTCGGCTACTACGTCCACTACGTCGACGTCCTGCACCAGGACCCGTCCGACGTCGTCGTCCCGATCAAGGGCGGCGCCATTCTGGAGATCTCGCTGTTCGCCCCGCGCTACGACCCGGTGACCGGACAGCCCTACCCGGCGCTGCCGTCCGTCGACGTCACCGGGTACCGGACCTTCCGGGAGTTCAAGGTCACGGGCGGCTCCGAGGGCTACACCCAGGCGGGCCTCGGCGTCCGCGCCCGGCTGCCGTTCCGGGTCTTCCAGACGGCCAACCACCTCGTGGTGGACGTGGCTCACACCTGGTGACCCGGCAGGGCCCCGGTCATGTCCTGGAGCCCCACCACCCGCAGCAGCTGAAGCCGTTCGTAGGACTCCGTCCCCGGGCGGGCCGTGTGGATGACGAGGTGCTGGTGGGTGTCGGTGTTGATGAGGACCTCGCAGTCCAGTTCCAGGAGGCCGACGGCCGGATGGAGGAAGCGCTTCGTCGTCGCGCGGCGCACCGCCACCTCGTGTTCGGACCACAGGCGCGCGAACTCCTCGCTGCCCGCGAGGAGTTCGGCGACCAGGGCGGCCGGGACCGGGTCGCCGGGGCGTGCGGCGGCCACCGCCCGCAGGTTGGCCACGTGTTCACGGGCCCGCGCCGGGCGGTCCTCCGGCGGGAAGACGCCGTGGGTCGACGGGTCCAGGAAGTAGCGGCGGAGCAGGTTGCGTTCGCGCGGCGGGCGGGCCAGCACGTCGCCGCTCAGCGCCCGTGACAGGGCGTTCTGGGCCAGGACCTCGCCGCAGTCGGTCGTCACCAGCGCCGGGGTGTCGTGCAGCCGGTCCAGGACCAGCAGCAGCCCCGGGCCGACATGGGTGCTGGTCGCCTCCCGGCGCGGCGGCTCCTCGCCGGCCAGGTGGAACAGGTGGTCCCGTTCGTCCTGTGTGAGGCGCAGCGCGCGGGCCAGTGCCGTCAGCATCTGGCGGGACGGGCGCGGGCCCCGGGACTGTTCGAGGCGCGTGTAGTAGTCGGCGGACATGCCGGCCAGCGACGCCACCTCCTCGCGCCGCAGCCCCGGGGTGCGCCGCCGGGCGCCGGGGGGCAGGCCCACGTCGGAGGGGTCCAGGCGGGTGCGGGCGTGGCGCAGGAAGTCGGCGAGTCCGGGGCGGTCCATGTCTCCAGGGTGACCGGGGGCGCCCGGGTTATCCAGGGACCGCCGGTCCCCTGATCGGGAGGTCTCTCCCGGTGGCCGGGGACCGGGGCGAGGGTGAGGGGACCAGAGCGAAGGAGAAGGTCGTGATCACTCTTGTCACCGGGGCGACCGGTCAGGTCGGGCGGCGGTTCGTGCCGCGGCTCGTCCAGCAGGCGCAGGCGGGTGAGCGGGTACGGGTCCTCGTGCGGGACGCGGCCCGCGGGGAGCCGTTCGCCGCGCTGGGCGCCGAGGTCGCCGTCGGCGACCTGCGGGACGAGGAGGCGCTCGGCAAGGCCGTCGCCGGGGCGGACGCCGTCGTGAACGTCGCCGCCGCCTTCCGCGGGGTGCCCGACGAGGAGGCCTGGGCCGTCAACCGGGACGCGGCCGTGGCCCTCGGGCGGGCCGCACTGAGCGCCGGTGTACGACGGTTCGTGCAGGTCAGCACCGGGAACGTGTACGGGTCCGGGCGCGGCCGCCCGCTCACCGAGGACGACGAGAGCCGGCCTGGCGGCGAGATGTGGGGCGCGTACCCCGAGTCCAAGGCGGCCGCCGAGCGGGAACTGCTCGCCCTGGCGGGCGGCATGGAGGTGCGGATCGGGCGGCTGCCGTTCGTCTACGGCGAAGGGGACCCGCACATCGCCAACGCGATGCCCTGGGCCGCGCGCTGGGCCCTCGCGCAGCGGCTCCAGATGGCCCACCACGCGGACGTCGGACAGGGGCTGATGCGGCTGCTGTACGCCCCCGCGGTGAACGGCCCGGTCTACAACATCGCCGACGACGCGCCCGTCACGACCGTGGAGCTGTACCGGCTGGCCGGCGCCGAGCCGCCCGAGGAACTGTCCGACCGCAGCGATCGCGACCCCTGGTACGGGATCATGTCGAACCGGAAGATCCGCCGGGATCTCGGTTTCCGGCCGATCTACCCGAGCGCCTGGACGGCCCGGGACGCCGGGGTCCTCTGACGCCCCGGCGGCGCACCTCGCACAGGTAGATGCCGGCCGCGCCGCCGAGAACGACCCGGTTGCCGCGCGGATCGAAGGAGCAGGAGGACAGGTGGTTGTCCACACGCATTCGGCACACCTCGGCCCCGCTCGCGGTGTTCCAGAGGAGAGCCGAGCCGTCCATGGTGACGGCCACCAGACTCCTGTCATCCGGGGACAGTGCGACGGACCACACCGCCGAACCGTCGCCTTCGAGGCGGTGGCGAGGCAGCCCGGTGGCGGGATCCCACAGCAGTACGTGGCCGTCGTAGCCGGCGGTGGCCAGGTTCCGGCCGTCCGGTGACCAGACCACCGCGCTGACCGAACTGGTGTGGCCCGCCCACCCGGCGACCGGGCCCGCGGGACGACCGGCCGGGCCCAGCGGAACCATCCGGAGTTCCCCGGAGGAGGTGGCGACGGCCAGCCGGGACCCGGCCGGCTCGAACGCCAGGGCGTTGACACTCGCACCCGCGGCGACCGTGTGGATCCGTCCCCAGTCCGTCGTCTCCCACAGCAGTACCTCGGTATTGTCCCCGGCGGCCAGCCACCGGCCGTCGGCGCTCCAGGCGACAGCCCCCGGATAGCTCAGCCTCCGGACCTGGGAACGTATCGGCCCGGCCCGGTCGGCGTCCCACAGCCGCAGCCGGCCGTCGTCGCCGACGCTGAGCAGGCGGCGGCCGTCCGGGGCCCAGGCCAGGCCCCGCAGTTCGCCTTCGTGGTCGGCCCGGCGCCAGGAGAACCGCGGGACCGGGGCGTCTGTGTCGAGTACCGTCAGCCCTCCTCCGGCATCACCGACGGCCAGTTCCCCGCCCGGGGACAAGGCCACGGTGTTCACCCGGTCGACGCTTTTCGGGTCCAGGGCCACGGGCGGCTCAGGGTCCCAGAGCCGTACCGCGGGGTGCCGGGTGCCGACAGCGATCAGGGTCTCGCGCGGATGCGGGGCGATCGCCCTCGCCTGGACGCTGCGGGCGGAGAAGCTGTGGCCGAGACCCAGCAGCGGCACGTTCTCCCACCAGGTGAGCCTCCAGGCGAAGACGGTCCCGTCGTTGTCACCCGTGAACAGGGTGTCCCCCGACGGTGACCACGCCACCGAACGGAGCCAGGCCTCCCCGGCGCGTTCCTCCCCGAACGTACGCTCGGGGGCACCGGTTCGGGCACAGTCGACGACGACCACCGTGGCGGCGCGGCCCACGACGGCCAGCAGGTTGCCGTCCGGATGCCAGTCCAGGCCCTGGACCACGGTGTGGCAGGTGTCGAGCACCACGGGTTCGCCCGTCGGCTCCTCCCGCCACAGCCGGATCCGGCCGTCACCGAGGCCGACGGCCAGCCCGCCCCGCGCATGCCAGCTCAGCGCCGTACAGCCGGCGCCGTGCGGAACGGGGAGCGGCGGGCCCAGAGTGTCCGCGGTGAACGGCGCGTGCCAGAGCCGGACCTCGCCGCCGCAGGCCACGGCGACCGCCCGGGAGCCGGGCGCGAAGGCCACCAGGACCTGCCGGGCACGGTCCGCTTCCCCGAGGTCCCCGAGGGACAGCCGCCCCGTGATCCGGCCGTCCGACGGGTCCACCAGCAGGACCTCGCCCCGGTCGGTGCCCACGGCCAGGTACAGCACGTCGGGGCTCCACGACAGTCCGGTCACCGCGCCGGCGCCGTCCGTCGCGTCCACGACCAGTTCCGCGCGGTCGTCCTCGTCGATCCGGTGCAGCCGCACGGTGCCGTCGTCGCCGCCGCTGGCCAGCACCCGGCCGTCCGGTCGCCAGCACAGGGCGTGCACGGGGCTCGCGTGACCGGTCAGCACCCGCCACAGCCGCCGGTCGGGCCGGTCGGGAAAGGCGTCCAGGGCCAGCAGGCCCTCGGGGAGGGCCGCACGCGTGTCGTGCAGCCGCTCCGGCACCGGCACCGCGGCCAGGAGACGGCTGTACAGCGTGACCGCGAGGTCGATGCGCCGCGCGTGCCCGGCGAACAGATGGGCCTCCGCGTGGACCAGCTCGGCGAGCCCCGTCCCGTAGTCGTCCTGGTTCCCGGGCGGCGCGAGCACGGCCTCGCGGCGCGCCGCCTCCGCCGCCAGGGCCGCGGGCCCGCTGTGCCAGACCCGTTCGACGAGGAAGCGGAAGTCGGTGGTGGTGCGGTCGAGGGTCTCGGCGTCGCCGGCTCCTCCCAGGTGGTAGGTGACGTTGTCCAGGAACGCGGGATCGGCACCGGGCCTGCCCAACGTGTGCCAGCCCGCTCTGCCGCACAACGGTGCGTGCCCGTCCAGCAGGGCGCGGTGTGCCCGCCGTACCGCCTCCGGGTCGCGGCTCGCGAGGACCTCCCGGATGATGTCGTGCAGCCGTACGCCCTCCTCGTCCAGCTGCGCCAGCAGGGAGTGGTCGTCCAGGCGTAGGCACTCGCGCCGCGCCGTCAGTTCGTCGACGTCCCACAGCCGGGTGAGCCAGCGGTACGGGATGTGCTGGTCCTCCGGGAAACAGGCCAGGGACAGCAGCCTGGCCAGGGAGCCGCGGCCGGTGCGCGGGATCCGGGCGAGTTCGTCGAGGCTGAGGTCGACGGTCGCCGCCACCGTGCGGGTGTCGGACTCCGCGTACGCGTCGAGCGGTCGCTCCGGGCCGTGCCGGCGCAGTTCGCCGACCATGTCGCGTACGACGTCGGACACGGCCATCCCGCTGCGCTGCACCATGCTGCGCAGCACGCCGTTGAGCAGGCCCAGGGCGAGCGGCCAGCGGCCGGAGCGTTCGAACAGCGGCAGCACGGTGGTGTTGTCGGCCCCGTCGACGCCCGCCGTCAGCAGGCGCAGCGACTGCGCCGCGGACATCCGGTCGATCCGGACCAGCGGCGCCGACGGGTCCAGGACCCCGCGCCTGCGGGTCGTCACCAGCCGGACGCACGCGCCGCCGCCCCGCAGGAACGGCGCCACGTCCTCCTGACGCCAGACGTCGTCGACCACCAGCAGGACGCGCCGATCCGCCAGCGCCCGACCCAGCGCGCTGCCCGCGGCGTCCACGGTGGCGTAGGCGGGGGGTTCGGCGCCGGTGAGGAGCCTGACTAGATCGCGGGCCCCGGTGACGATCCGTTGCTGCGGCACGTCCTGGCCGAGCTGCAGCCACAGCACGCCGTCGGGGAAGGCCGCCCGCACCTCCGGGTGGCCGCAGGCCCAGGCGGCCAGGGTCGTCTTGCCGAAACCGCCGGTGCCGTGGACACCGGTGACGGCGGAAGAGGTCAGTCCGACGGCTGTGGGTGCGCCGGCGGTGACCGTTCCGCCGTTGCCGCTTCCGCCGCCTGCCGCCGCGTTCAGCAGCGACCGGACCAGGGCCTCGCCCTCCTCGGGCCGTTCGACGAAGTCCGACGGGACCGCGGGTGCCATGTGCGGGACGTCGGCCCGCGGCCGTGAGCCGCCCGGGTCCGGGCCGTGGGCGGGCCCGGGGCGGGCGTCCGGCCCGGGCCCGGCACCCGTGCGGGCCGGTGCCGGGACCGCCGGCCCGGACGCCGGCGGCGCCACGCCCTTGCGCCGCAGCAGTTCACCGCCCGCATGGGCCGCCAGCCGGAAGCACCGCCACCGCTGGTCGTCGCCGAGATTCTCGTACGTGGTGAAGCGCAGCGCCGTCGCCTGCACCGACAGGAGCAGCTGGTCCGACCACAGGTCCCGCCAGCCGTCCGGGACGACTTCGGTGCAGGCGGTGTGGATCTCCTCCAGGAGCTCCGCCAGCCAGGGGACGATCTGCGGGAGATGGGCGTCCCGAGGGTCCACCACCTGGGACAGCAGCGCGAGTTCCTGCTCGGGAAGGAGGCCGAGGGGCGCCTTCCCGGTCAGCACCGACAGCATCAGTGTCGCGACGTCCCGGGTGAGGGGTGCGGCCTCGTCGAAGTCGGGCAGGTCGATCAGCTGGTAGGCGTCGGGGCGCAACGTCCCCCTGCGGCAGGGCACCAGGACGTTCTGCAGATGCAGATCGCCGTGGGTCAGGCCGCGCACCACCGGGAACTCCGGGTCGGGCAGCAGACGGTTCCCCCTGGCCATGAGCAGCGGATCGGGTACGACCGTGCCGTCGATCTCGATCCAGGCCGCCCGTGCCGGGTCCGTCAGGAGCGTGTGGACACCGGCGGCGTACTGCGTGACCTCGCCGTCCGCCTCGACCAGTGCGCCGAGTTCGCCGCGCAGGAACCCCGAGACGGTGACGGACTCGGTGTCCCGGTCCACGACGCCCCGGTTCCAGTCGTTCACCAGTCCCGTGACCACGGTCCGGAACACGGAGGCCAGTTCGCCCTCCGACAACCGCGCCATCGTGACGACATCGCGCAGGCTGCCGCCGGCCGGACTCTGGAACGTCAGCAGCCGTCCGTCGCCCACCGGGTGCGGATCGAAGACCTGCTCGGTCAGATGCCGTCGGGCGAAGTCCCCGTGCAGCCGGGAGACACGCCGGGCCCGCACGTGGGCCGAGTGCTCCGCCCACTGGCCGGCGGGGCACAGCTTGACCACGACGGCACCCGGACCGGGGGTCACCGTCACCGCCGCCAGCGCCGCACCCGTGTACCCCTTGCCGGAAGGCTCCCAGCGGGGGACGACGGGCGTGAGCGTCACGCCCATCACCCGCGCCCAGCGCAGGAGTGCCTGGGCCGCGTCCTCGTCCCCGAGGCACTCGGTCAGTTCAAGAAGCACTGTCACCGCCCCCGCACGACGGCCTCGTCCCCCAAGGCCGGTCCGGGACATTCTGGCACCGTTCCGGCCGCCGCCCCGGACGCCCTGCCCTGTGTACACCCGGCGGCCCCGCGGGCAGAGTTGAAGGGGACAGCCGAGGGCGAGGGGGACGTCATGGGCAGCGAGCCGGCCGGGGGCTCCCGCATACCGTCGGAACAGAACGCCGAGGCGGCCAGGCAACGGCTGCGGGCCATGGCCGTATCCCACCGCAGGGCCCAGCGGCTGGCCAACGCCCGGACGGGGGTCTCCCTGCTGCTGGCCGCCGCCGGACTCGGCACCGTCCTGCTGCCCCGGCTCACCGTCACGGTGACGGTCCTCGGCGGACTCTGGGCCGTGGCGTACTCCGTCGGCCTCACTTCGTGGGAGAGCAACGAGGCCCGGCGTGCGGCGCTGCTCCAGGAACTGTTCGACGTCCGGCTGTTCCGGCTGGAGTGGAACAGCCCGATGGCCGGTCCACCGCCCGCACCCCAGCAGGTCAACGGCCTCAGCCGGCGCTTCCGGGGTGACGAGACGGAGCTGCGGGACTACTACGAGATACCCGAACTGCCGCGCCCGTACGACGTGCTCGCCTGCCAGCAGCAGAACCTCGGCTGGGGTGCCCGGGTCCGCCGCCGGTACGCCAGGACTGTGCTGACGGCGATGATCGTCTGGCTCGCCCTGGGACTGGTGGCCGGCCTCTCGGCGCGCATGAGCGTCCTCGACCTGCTTCTGCTGTGGTACGTGCCCTCGCTCGGCGCGGTGATGACGGGCCTCGACGTGTGCCGTACCCAGTGGGAGGTGGCCGCGGAGCGGGAGCGGGTGATGGAGCTCCTGGAGGCCCGGGTCGCCGCCGGCGGCGACCCGGCCGCCCTGCTGGGTTTCGCCCGGCAGGTCCAGGACGTGATCTTCCAGTCGCGGCAGCGGCACACGCGCGTGCCCGACTGGTTCTTCCGCCGCTTCAAGAGCACGGACCGGGCGGACTTCCAGGCCGCGATGGAGCATCTGCAGGGCCTTGTCGGCCGTACGACACCCCAACCCGGTTGATTCTGTGGCAGCTTGGTACGGACGGTATGCCCGAGGCGATCACCCGGCCGACAGCCGGTGCCGGGCTCCACGACGGGCACGGACGGGTCCTGGACAGGGAAGGCGCGGGTGGAGAAGGAGGCCGGCCTCCGGAGTCTGTTCGACGACACGGCCGTGTCCGACGCCCTGATCGAGTGGGCGGAGAAGGGGGCGCACGGCGGCACGGTCCGGCCGGTCGTCCCGCCGTGGCGCCCGTTCGCCGACGGCGCCAGCGGAGCCCTGCTGGCCGCGGTACTGGTCACGCCCCGCCCGGGTGCCGTGGTGGTCAAGGTGTCCACCGCCGACCGGTCCGGTGAAGGGCACACCCATGCCCGGGCCCGGCGGACGGCGCCGGAGCGCGTGGCCGAACTGCTGTGGACGTGGCCGGTGGGGGACGGCCGCATGCTGACGTTCCAGTCCCCGGCCGGGGGCAGCCTGCACGAAGTGGACACGATGGCGGCCCTGGGGAACGGCGAACTCCCCGAGGCCTGCGCCTTTGTGACGAAGTGGCTGCTCACCGAGTGGAACGACGGCCCCGGCGGCGGGGATCCCCGGCCCACGGGCGTCACGGAGCTGCTGCGTGCCGAACTCGGCGCGCTCGTCACGCACGGCGGCTCGGCGCTCGCGTACGGCTCGCGGATCCCGGGCCTGGAGGCGGACACTCCATGGATCCGCGTCGACGGCCGGGACCTGCCGAATCCCCTGGCGATGGCCGTCGGTCATGCCGCACTGCCCGACCCGGAGCTCTATGTCGCACGCGGGCGGGCACACGGCGACCTCCATCTGGACAACATCATGGTGCCGCACCGCGAGGGCACCCCCCGGCACCAGGACTTCCAGCTCATCGACCTGGCCACCTACTCCGAGGACGCACCGCTCTCCCGGGACGTGGCGATGCTGCTGCTGTCCGCCCTGGCCCGGCGCGTCCCGGCGGAGGCGGCCGGGGGCGGCGACGCCCTGCTCAGATATCTGGTGCGCCCGCGCCGGCCGCTCCTGGACGAGATCCCGCCCGCGACCGGCCGCCTGGTGCAATCGGTACGGGACACCTGCGCCGAGGCCGCGAAGGGCGGCCTCCACGACCTGTGGAGCACCCAGTTCCTGGTCTCCCTCGTCGCCACGGGACTGCGGTTCAGCACCTACGAGAACATGGGGGACGCGGGCCGCTGGTGGTACTTCCGGCTCGCGGCGCACGCGGGCGGCGAGCTCCTGCGGCGCTACGACGACGGCCCGTTACCGCCGGGACGGCCGGTCGACGCGCCCGCACCGGCCGCGCACCGCCCGGCAGCACCAGCCCGCACCGTGGCCGTTCCGCCCGCCCCGGACCCGCTTGAGGAACTCCGCCGGCTGGAGATCTACAGCCGTACCGCCGTGATCGCCGCCGGCCATCAGGGCGCTTCCGGGGCCGACGCGCACCCTCTGGACCTGGCCACGCTCGCCGTCCCCAGGGACCTGGAGTGGTCGTTGCTGGGCCTCCTGGCCGAGGGCGGCTCGGCATGCGTGATCGGCGAGCCCGGCACCGGGAAGACCACGCTGCTGTGGCGGCTGTACCGGGAGCTCGCCGCGGACCGCCAAGGGACACGGCCCTACTTCCTGCGCGCCGGCGACCTGGGGAGCGAGGCGGCCGGTGCCGCACTCACCCTGGAGACCGTGCGCGCCGCCTGTCGCGCGCTGCCCGGACCGACGGTCTTCCTCCTCGACACCGCCGACCTGCTGGTCTCCGGCACCTCCGGCCTCCTCCTGGCGCGGGAACTGCTCACCGTCGCCGCCGAGCACTCCGTGCGCGTGCTGATGACCTGCCGGAAGGAGGCGGCACGCGACCTGTGGCCGTACGTGGCCGACTTCATCACCCGACGGGAGACGCTCGGCCCCTACAGCCCGCGTGAGCAGGAGGCGGCCATCCGGTCGCACGCCCGGTACTTCTACGAGGGCCAGGCCGAGGTCTCCGTGGCCGAGGTCTGCCGTACGGTCGCGAAGGCCGCGGTGCGGGGCCTGCCGATGCGCAAGGTCTGCCAGGCTCCCCTCACCCTGCGCATGCTGTTCGAGACCTTCGCGCCCAGGGCGCCCCTGGTGGAGGAGATCGACGCCACCACCCTGTACGACCTGTACTGGGAGCACCGCGTCAGCCGGGACCGGCGGGCCGGGGACATCCCGTCCGCCGGCACGGTACCGGCACGCGATCTCTCCGCGGCCGGTGAGGAGGCGGCCCGCCTGATGCTCCAGGAAGGCCGGCTGGAAGTCACCACCGCGGAGGTCGGTATGGGTGCGGCCCCCGGCTCCCCGGCTCCCGGCCTGCTGGACGACCTCCAAGGACTCGTGACACGCGGGGTGGTCGAGCGGCAGGACACGGACGACACGGAGCGGTACTCCTACACCCACCAGAGTCTGTTCGAGTACGCCGCGGGCCGCGGGCTCTCCCGCACCGCCGCGTCGGCCGGCGGGCCGTCCCACCTCGCCCAGCTGCTCGACTGGCTGAAGGAGCACCCCGAGGACCAGTTCCGGGCGGCCGTCGCCGAACAGGCCCTCGTCCAGGCCTGCCGGGCCGGCGGCCGGGTGGCCGAGGCCGGCACCGCGCTGCTGGCCGGGCTGCTCACCGAGATCCGGGACGGCGGGCACGAACTGCACGGTCTGCGCGCTCTGCTGATCCGCGTCTACGCCAGGCTGCCCGCCCCGGATCCCGAACTGCGGCGGCACTTCGGGCCCGCCGTCGCCGAACTGCCCCCCGTGCTGGGCCGGATCTACCTGGAGGCGCTGCCCACGACCTGGCACCGGGACCACGACCGGATCGTCGACGAGCTGCTCGGCATCTGGCGCCGTGGCCACGAGGAGCTCAGACAGCCCCTGCTCGTCACCCTGGGCTGGCTCGCGGAGAGCCTGCCCGCGAGCGTGATCTCGGTCATCGACGCCGCCTGCCCGGCCGCGGCCCAGGGCGGCGGCTGCCGAGGCGTCCGGTGTGCCCCGCAGGAGTGCCTGTGGGCCTGGCTGCTGACCCGGCACAGGTCGGAGGTCTTCAAGTTCCTGGCCGTGTTGGAGGCACTGGCGCCCAAGCGGCCCGAGTGGGTGTGGCCCCGGCTGCGCACCCTGCTGACGGATCCGTCCAGCGACCTGGCACCGATGGCCCGCTGCCTGCGGCTCGCGGCGCGGCGGGTGGACTGGCCGGAGCGTCCCTACCCGGCGGTCCGGCCCGTGGTCCGGCACCGCTGGGGCCGGGAGCGCCCGCGCAACAAGGAGGGCTTCGAACTCCAGACGGCGCTGGGCCGGTTGACGGCGACTTCGTGGCTGACCGCCGATCGGCTGCCGTCGCAGGAGGCCGTCCTGGCCGCGGCCGTCCGGTGGCCCGAGGACGCGATGTCGTATCCCCAGGTGCGCGCGGTGGGCGAGATCGCGCTGCTGTCGTCCGCCCACGAGGTGCGGTGGCTGGTGGAGGTCGCGGCACGGAACGCGGGACCCCCGGCCATGCCGTTGCTCACCGACCATCTGCTGCTGCCGCTGCTGACCGCAGCGGAGGGCGACCCCGCGACGATCGGCGGCGACAGCCCGTCGAGCCGCACAGCCGGAGGGGAACCTGAGGCCACGGCCGCGGTCCGTGCCTGGCTGGCCGAGGAACTGCGGGCCCTCGACAGCCCCGCCACCCCCGTCTCCTTCGCCCACCGGCTGGCGGAGCACACCTGGAGCCGCGACCTCGACGTGTCCACCACGGCCCGGCTGGTGGCGGAGGCATGGCCGCGGGACGGCGACCGGGCGGACCCCGCCCCCGGGCGGACGGAGGCGGAGGCGGAGGCGAGGCTGCGCCGGATCTGGCTCTCCGACCAAGCTGCTGTCCAGCTGTTGGTGGCCGCGGCGGCGGCCGGGCACCTGCAGGCGCGCAGTGCCCTGCGGCTGTGGCGCACCGACCGGGCGGGGAAGGGCCGGGTCGAGGGAGCCGGTCGCAAACAGGGGGTGTCGCAGGAGGACCAGAAGATCTCGCTCACCTTGCAGCGGCTGGTGCCCGAACACCCGGAACTGCTGGACGAGCTGTTCGCCCGCGGCACCATCGACCCGCGTCTGGACCCGGGCTGGCTGAACGAGGCGCTGGGGCGGCCCGGAGCCGGTGTCGACCGGCGGCTGACCGCCGCGCTGCGGCGTCACGCCGTCACCCTCGAAGCGCTCTGCGACGCCACCTGGACCGGCACGTTCGGTGCGACGAACGCCAAGCGGTCCTTCCTGCTGCGCGGCAAACTTCTAGCCCGGAAGGTCCTCGACCCCCCGAGCGCCCGGCGCCTCGACGAGATCCTCGCCGGGGGCGGCCACCCGCACCAGATCCGGGCCGCGCTCATGCTCGTCGAGACGATCATCGACCACAGCCCGAACGGCTCGCTCGACACCCTGGAGTGGCGGCACCTGGAGGAGACCCTGCGCGGTTTCACGTCGACCGCCCGGACACCGGGGCCGACCGGGGCGGGCCGGGGCCGGCACGAGGACGTCGAGGCGGTGGCCCGCCGCTGCCTGACCGGGCTGGTGTGCCGCCACCACCCGCTGCAGACGCCCCGGCAGATCGCCCGCGCGTGTGCGCATGCGCGCGGCCACCTGGCGAGGGCCACCGAGGTGGACGACGTTACGGTGCTGGGGTGGTTCGTCGAGCGGCTCGCCGAGGCGTCGCCCCAGGACGCCGTCGCCGTGGTCAACACGGTCTCCGGGACGCTGCGCGCGCTGGGGCGGGGGCAGGTGATGTCCCTGGCCCAGCGCTGGTACCGCCCGCTCTCCCGCCTCGCCGAACGGGCTACGCCGGACCAGTGGAAGGAACTCGTCGAAGGCTCCTGGGAAGGCCCCCCGGAGATCCTGCGGGTGCTGATCCGGGCCGGTATCCGCAAGCGCACCGACGATCCGTCGGCCCATCTGCTCGCGATCGCGGACCGCAGCGCCTGGCCGGACATGATCCGGGAGACGGTACGCGTCGGCACCCTCCTGCACGCGGAGGGCAGCCGGCAGCGCTGGTTCCCCGTCTAGCGGCCCGCTTCCGGCCCACCCTCCTCGCCCACCTGTCCGGCCCTCTAGTCCACCCCTCTGATCCGCCCCACCAGCCACGCCCCCGCCAGCCCGATCACCGCTGCCACCAGGTACAGCACGCGGTAGCCGCCGAGGTAGGTGACGATCGGGGCGGCGAGGGCGGGGGCCGCGACCTGGGGGAGGGCGTTGGCGACGTTGATGACGCCGAGATCCTTGCCGCGGTCGACCGCCTTCGGCAGGACGTCGGTCATCAGCGCGAAGTCCACGGAGGTGAAGACCCCGAAGCCGATGCCCAGCACCGCCGAGGCCACGAGCGCTCCCGGCCAGGTCTGCCAGACCGACAGCAGGGCCGTGGCCACCGCCATCAGCATCCCGGACCAGATCACGAACGGCTTGCGGCGGCCCACCCGGTCCGACCAGACCCCGCCGACCACGACGGTCGCCATCAGCGTCAGCCCGTTGACGGCGGTCAGGATCAGCACGCCCTGGTCGGGGTCGGAGTAGTGCAGGCGGTCGCGGAGGTAGTAGAGCAGGTACAGGAGGACCAGCGCGTTGCTGAGGTTGATCAGGAAGCGGGTCAGCCAGGCCCAGCCCAGGTCGGGGTAGCGGCGCGGGCTCAGCCAGAAGCCGGCCAGGAAGGCGCGCCAGGACCAGGGCGGCCGGTCGGCCGGCGCCAGCCGCAGGTCCGGGTGGCGGAGCACGTACGGCAGGACGCCCAGCGCCGTGAACACCGCGCACGCGACATAGCCCGCCCCGATGCCCCCGGCGGCCGTCGCCAGGCCGGTGCCGCCGACCACGCCGAGGATCTGCGCGGCCCCCAGCCAGCCGCCCACCGAGCCCCGCTGCAGCCTCGGCACCCGGTCCGGTACCGCCGCCGTGACCGCCGCGAAGGCCGCGTTGAGGGTGAGCTGGACCAGGCCCCAGCCCAGCATCATCGTCCACATGCCGCCCGCACCCGCGAGCAGCAGCAGGGACAGCGCCCCGCCCGCCGTACCGGCGACGATCCACGGCGTACGGCGGCCCCAGCGGGACGTGGTGCGGTCCGACAGCGCGCCGAAGACCGGGTTCGCGGCCAGCGAGACCACCGCGCCGACGCCGGTCACCCAGGCCAGCATCGTCTCCTTCGACATCCCGGAGCCGGGCGCGAAGTCCTTGGCCTGGGAGGCGAGCAGGATCTGCAGGGGGCCGTACCAGCCCACCCAGATCGCCCCGTTGGCGAGGGAGAGGGCGGACGTCCAGCCGCGGCCGACCCGCTCGACGGGCTCCGCCAGGGCGGCGGCCGGGTCGGCCGGCTCGCGGGTCGTCGTCATCTCTGCGCCCGCAGGACGTCCCGGTACCAGGCGTACGACGACTTCGGCGTCCGCGCCTGTGTCGCGTAGTCGACGTGGACCAGGCCGAAGCGGCGCTCGTACCCCTCGGCCCACTCGAAGTTGTCGAGGAGCGACCAGACGAAGTAGCCGCGCACGTCCACGCCGGCCTCGACCGCCCTGTGCAGGGCCCGGATGTGGCCGTCCAGGTAGGCGATCCGGTCCTGGTCGTCGACGCCCTGGTAGGAGCAGCCGTTCTCGGTGATGACGACCGGCGGGAGGCGGTCGCCGTAGCGGTCGCGGAAGGTGGTGAGAAGCTCCGTGAGTCCCTCGGGGACGACCGGCCAGCCGAAGTCCGTCACCGGGACGTCCTCGATGTCCTGGACGGAGAAGGGGAGTTCGGCGGGGAGGGTGAGTCCGCCGAACTCGATCTCGGTGCCCTGCGGGGCGCCGACCTTGGTGGGGGCGTAGTAGTTGATCCCGTACCAGTCGAGCGGTTCGGCGATCACCTTCAGGTCGGCGGCGACGTCGCCGGGCATCAGGTCGCCCATGCCGTCCGGGTACTCGCCGAGCAGGAGCGGTTCGGCGAACAGGCGGTTGAGGAGGAGGTCGTAGAAGGCGGCCGCCTCCAGGTCCGGCTGCTCCTGCGAGGCCGGCCAGGTCGGGCCGTGGGAGTTGGCGATGCCGATGTCGGCGGCGCCGGCCGCGCGCAGCGCCCGTACCGCCAGGCCGTGCGCGAGGAGCTGGTGGTGGGCGACCGGGAGGGCGTCGAACATCAGCTGCTCGCCGGGGGCGTGGGCGCCCAGGGCGTAGCCGAACAGGGTCTGTTCGGCGGGCTCGTTGAGGGTGATCCACTTCTTCACGCGGTCGCCGAGCCGGTCGGCGACCGTCGCGACGTAGTCGGCGAAGTGCGACGCCGTGTCGCGGTCCAGCCAGCCGCCCTTCTCTTGCAGAGCCGCCGGCAGGTCCCAGTGGAAGAGGGTCGGGACCGGGCGGATGCCGGCCGCGCACAGCTCGTCCACCAGGCGGTCGTAGAAGTCCAGGCCGCCCGCCGAGCGCACCCGCGGCCAGGAGATCGAGAAGCGGTACGCGTCCACGCCCAGGCCGGCGAGCAGGGCCACGTCCTCGGTGTGGCGGTGGTAGTGGTCGCAGGCCACCGCCGCCGTCGAGCCGTCCTTGATCCGGCCCGGCTCCGCCTCGAACACGTCCCACACGGACGGCTCGCGCAGGTCGGCCGCGCCCTCGATCTGATGCGCCGAGGTCGAGACGCCCCAGAGGAAGCCGTCCGGGAAGCGGGGGAAGCCGGGGATCGGATGGACCGAGTCTGTCGCCATGGCCGGGATCATCCTTACCACCGGTAACGTAAGTCAACGCCCGGGCGTGAACTACCCGTTACGGAGCCCGGTCACGCCCCTTCCTTCAACACCCGCGAGATCAGTTCGCGTTGGTCCTCGGACAGCCGCGGGTCGGCCGCGTACACCGTCCGTCCGTCCACCGTGATCTCGTACGCGAACCCGTCCGGTACGCCGGGCGGCGGGGAGCCCCGGCCGGCCGCGAGCGCGCGCTCGGCCAGGGCCTGCCACTCGGGGGCGTCGGACCGGCCCGAGGTGTCCACCTCGGCCCGGCGCTCGATGCCCGCGAACCCGCCCGTGCGCCTCACCTGAATACGCATGGGTCCCTGTGTAGTACGGAACGGGGCGCTGCGCATCCCCGCCCCCGTCCTCGCCCGCGCACGGTCAGGAGGCCTGCACGCCCACCTGGGACCAGGCCTTGAGGGCCGCCTCGCTCTCCTCGCCCGCCTGGTAGCGGGCCTTGGCCGCGGCCACCGTGAGCTTCGCGAAGTCGACGAACGTGGCGTCCGACTGCAGTTCGCCGCCGGTGAGGACGTCGTACCAGATCTGCCCGGCCCGCTCCCAGGCGTTGCCGCCGAGGGCGGTGGCGAGCAGGTAGAAGGCGTGGTTGGGGATGCCGGAGTTGATGTGCACGCCGCCGTTGTCCCGGCTGGTCTTCACGTAGTGCTGCATGGTGGCCGGCTGCGGGTCCTTGCCGAGGCGGGTGTCGTCGTACGCCGTGCCCGGGGCCTTCATCGAGCGCAGCGCCACCCCGTTCACGCCCGGGGCGAGCAGGCCCTCGCCGATCAGCCAGTCGGCCTGGTCGGCGGTCTGGCCGAGGGAGTACTGCTTGATGAGCGAGCCGAAGACGTCGGAGACCGACTCGTTGAGGGCGCCGGACTGGCCGTAGTACTCCAGGTTGGCGGTGTACTGGGTGACGCCGTGGGTGAGTTCGTGGCCGATGACGTCGACGGAGGTGGTGAAGTCGACGAAGATCTCGCCGTCGCCGTCGCCGAACACCATCTGGTCGCCGTTCCAGAAGGCGTTGTCGTAGTTGACGTCGTAGTGGACGCTCGCGTTCAGCGGCAGCCCGCTGCCGTCGATGGAGTCGCGCTCGTACGCCTTCAGGTACAGGTCGAAGGTGGCGCCGAGGCCGGCGTAGGCGCGGTTGACGGTGGCGTCCTGGCCGGGCTCGGTGCCCTCCGCGCGGACCTCGGTGCCGGGCAGGCCGGTGCGGTGCTCGGCGTCGTAGATCGTGCGGTGGGGCTGCGCGGTCGCGGGTGCCGGGGTGGCGACGGCGGCGGCCGCGGTGCGGACCGCGGTCACGCGGCGGCGGGTGCGCTGGGCCGAGTCGTGCTGGAGGGTGCGCAGCGCGGAGTCGGCGAGTGCCTGGTCCTCGTGGGTGGCGAGGCGGTCGAGGATGTGCGGTGGCACGATCCCGCAGAAGACGGGCGTGCGGTTGATGACGGGCTCAGAGCCCCCGTTGGTCGTCATGCACCGCACCATCGCATCGCGTCACGCCGGTGTCACTACCCGCAACCATGATTGGTGAAATACCGTGACAATTGACCACCCTCCGTGACGGGGAGTGGTATGGCGCACGTTTTGTCCCTTTCCTCCCCGTGGTCCCGCATACTGATACGGCGCCCCGCCTCCGAAGGGGCTCGGCTAGCATGCGGAGCATCATGCGTTTCGGGCTGCTTCTTCTTAGCTGCCGCGGCGAGGGCCTGTAGTCCAGGTCGACTCCCTCCCCGCGGAGCTTCGCGTTGCGTCGTCGGCCGTCCTTCCGGACACCCACTAGGAGCCCCGCAATCATGGCGAACCGCCAGCAGCCCAGCACCATGCCGATCCACAAGTACGGCCGCTACGAGCAGGTCGACATCCCGGACCGCACCTGGCCGGACAACCGGATCACCGTCGCTCCCCGCTGGCTCTCCACCGACCTGCGCGACGGCAACCAGTCCCTGATCGACCCGATGTCGCCCGAGCGCAAGCGCCGGATGTTCGACCAGCTGGTCAAGATGGGCTACAAGGAGATCGAGGTCGGCTTCCCCGCCTCCGGCCAGACCGACTTCGACTTCGTGCGCTCGATCATCGAGGAAGAGGGCGCGATCCCGGACGACGTGACCATCTCCGTACTGACCCAGGCCCGCGAGGACCTGATCGAGCGGACGGTCGAGTCGCTGAAGGGCGCCCGCCGGGCCACCGTCCACCTGTACAACGCCACCGCCCCGGTCTTCCGCCGGGTCGTCTTCCGCGGCTCCAAGGACGACATCAAGCAGATCGCCGTCGACGGCACCCGCCTGGTGATGGAGTACGCGGAGAAACTGCTGGGTCCCGAGACCGAGTTCGGCTACCAGTACAGCCCCGAGATCTTCACGGACACCGAGCTGGACTTCGCGCTGGAGGTCTGCGAGGCGGTCATGGACGTCTACCAGCCGGGTCCGGGCCGCGAGATCATCCTCAACCTGCCCGCCACGGTGGAGCGTTCGACCCCGTCCACGCACGCGGACCGCTTCGAGTGGATGCACCGCAACCTCTCCCGCCGCGAGCACGTCTGCATCTCCGTCCACCCGCACAACGACCGCGGCACCGCCGTCGCCGCCGCCGAACTGGCCGTGATGGCCGGCGCCGACCGCGTCGAGGGCTGCCTGTTCGGGCAGGGCGAGCGCACCGGCAACGTCGACCTGGTCACCCTGGGCATGAACCTGTTCTCGCAGGGCGTCGACCCGCAGATCGACTTCTCCGACATCGACGAGATCCGTCGTACGTGGGAGTACTGCAACCAGATGGAGGTCCACCCGCGCCACCCGTACGTGGGCGACCTGGTCTACACGTCCTTCTCCGGCTCCCACCAGGACGCCATCAAGAAGGGCTTCGACGCCATGGAGGCCGACGCCGCCGCCAAGGGCGTCACCGTCGACGACATCGAGTGGGCCGTGCCGTACCTGCCGATCGACCCGAAGGACGTCGGCCGCTCCTACGAGGCGGTCATCCGGGTCAACTCGCAGTCCGGCAAGGGCGGTATCGCGTACGTCCTGAAGAACGACCACAAGCTGGACCTGCCGCGCCGGATGCAGATCGAGTTCTCGAAGATCATCCAGGCCAAGACGGACGCCGAGGGCGGCGAGGTCACCGGCGCCGCCATCTGGTCGGTCTTCCAGGACGAGTACCTGCCGAACCCGGAGAACCCCTGGGGCCGCGTCCAGGTTCGCACCGGTCAGTCGACCACCGACACCGACGGCACCGACACCCTCACCGTCGAGGCCACCGTCGACGGCGAGGACACCGTCCTGACCGGCTCCGGCAACGGCCCGATCTCCGCGTTCTTCGACGCGCTGCAGGGCCTGGGCATCGACGTACGGCTGCTGGACTACCAGGAGCACACGATGAGCGAGGGCGCCTCCGCGCAGGCCGCCTCCTACATCGAATGCGCGATCGACGGCAAGATCCTGTGGGGTATCGGCATCGACGCGAACACGACGCGTGCGTCGCTGAAGGCGGTCGTCTCCGCCGTCAACCGCGCGACGCGATAATCCCTCTGACCGGCGGTTTCGGGGCCCTGATCAGCTCTCGTGGCGATCAGGGCCCCGTCGTTTCCCGGCCATCTCGCCGGGCAGGTCACGGACTGGTCTCGTACGGGGTACTGACTCCGGCTCCTCCATGTGGCTAACATCACGCCAGCGGTGGCGATGTTGCCACGGCGTTACGGAGGTGCGACGTGCTGCCAGTACGGGGACGAGACTGCCGAACCGCCAGGCCTGCCCGCATTGTGGGCACCCGCACCGCCTGGACACCCGTCGGCGACGGGGAGTTCTTCTGCCCCGGCTGCGGCGGCGACCGCAACTACCAGCGGCTCACCGGCCGGCGCCGCTTCACCCTGCTCGGCGTGCCCGTGCTGCCGCGCGGCACCACCGGGCCGGTCGTGGAGTGCGCCGCCTGCCGCCACCACTACGGCACCGACGTCCTCGACCACCCCACCACCTCCCGCTTCTCGGCGATGCTCCGCGACGCCGTGCACACCGTCGCCCTGGCCGTCCTGGCGGCCGGCGGCACCTGCGCCCGCACGGCCCTGGAGGCGGCCGCGGGCGCGGTCCGCGCGGCCGGCTTCGAGGAGGCCACGGAGGACCAGCTGAGCGCGCTGGTCGAGGCCCTCGTCGCGGACACCGGGCGGGTCTTCGAGCAGCCGTACCGCGCGAGCCTCGCGATAGAGCTGCACGAGGCCCTCGACCCGCTGGCCCCGCATCTCGCCCCCGCCGGGCGGGAGGCGCTGCTCCTGCAGGGCGCCCGGATCGCGCTCGCCGACGGCCCCTACACCAACGCCGAACGCGAGGTCCTCGGCACCGTCGGCGCGGCCCTGACCATCTGCGCCGCCGACGTGAGCCGGCTGCTGGCGGCGGCGCGCATGCCGTCCTGAGCACGTTCACCCGCGTGGCCGAAGGAGGCCTGGCGGATCGTCACCAGGTCCGCGGCCGACCGCCGTTGGCGGCCGTGGTGCCGGCTGCCGGGGCGATTCACCACGTCAGCCCGGTGCGCGGCAGTCCGGCACGACCCGCGCCGCCGCCTGACGGGGCGCCAGATCCGCCTACCCGTTCGGCCGTTGTGGAGGTGCGCCGAAGGCGGCCGGGAGCACCATGGGGAGAGTGAACCATGTGTCTCCTGTGTCCTGTGCGAGCCGGATCTCCCTCGCCGCCGCCCTGCTGGTCGGGGCGTTCACGGCCGCGCCCAGGGCCTGGGCGGCCGGCTGCGAGTCCTCCGTGCCGTACGTCTCCGGCGAGGGCGGCTACGCCCAGTTCCGCATCCCGGCCGTCGTCCGCTCCACGCGCGGCACCCTGCTCGCCTTCGCCGAGGGCCGGCACACCACCACCGGGGACAGCGGCGACATCGACGTCGTGCTCAGACGCTCCGCCGACGGCGGCTGCACCTGGGACCCGCTCCGGGTGGTGGCCGCCGGGGACGGGGACACCCGCGGCAACCCGGCGCCGGTGGTGGACCCGCGGACCGGCCAGGTCGTCCTGGTGACCTCGTACAACGACGGCTCGGTGAACGAGGACCAGATCATGCGCGGCCAGGTGACCGAGGCGCAGAGCCGCCGGGTGTACGTGCAGCGCAGCCGCGACGACGGCCGCCACTTCACCCGCCCGCACGAGATCACCGCCCAGGTGAAACCTTCCGGCTGGCGCTGGTACGCCACCGGCCCCGGGCACGCCGTCGCGCTCACCCGGGGACCGCACCGCGGCCGCCTGGTCGTCGCCGCCGACCACTCCGCCGCCCCGCGCGCCGGCTCCGCCGACACCGGCCGGGAGGCCAGGTACTACGGCGGCCACGCGATCTACAGCGACGACAACGGCCTCAGCTGGCACCTCGGCTTCGTCGACGACTCCTACACCGGCCACGACAACGCCAACGAGACCACCGCCGCCCAACTCCCCGACGGCCGCCTCTACTTCAACGCCCGCGACCAGAACGGCTCCAGCCCCGGCAACCGCCTGGAGGCCTGGTCGAGCGACGGCGGCAAGACCCTGGACGCCCCCTACACCGTCCAGCCGACCCTCTCCAGGGTCCCGGTGGTCGAGGGCTCCGTCCTCCAGCTCCCGGGCCGCGAGGGCCCGTTGCTCTTCTCCGCCCCCTCGGTCCCGACGGCCCGCCGGTCCATGGCCCTGTGGACCAGCACGGACCAGGGCATCACCTTCGACAGGTACCTCACCCTGTCCGACCGGAAGGCCGCCTACTCGGACCTGGTCCAGGTGGACAGGGGCACGGTGGGGGTGCTGTACGAGACGGGCACGAGGACGGCGTACGACACGATCGAGTTCCGGCGGGTCGCGGCGCCCTGAGCGGTGCCCCGGCCGCCCGGCCCGGGCCCCTTCTCCCGGCCGGGCAACCGAATCCACGGGTCCGGTGGTCTGGAGGGCGAGGGGGTGGCTGATGCAGGCCGAACTAGAGGCCCAGTTCCAGGAATTCGTCAGAGCACGGTGGTCGCACCTCGTACGGACCGCCTATCTGCTCACCGGCGACCCGCACCACGCGGAGGACCTGACGCAGACCGCGCTGGCGAAGGCCTACCGGTCCTGGCGGCGCGTGTCCCGGACCGACCATCCGGAGGCGTACGTCCGCCGCATGCTGGTCAGCTGCAACAGCGACCGGTTCCGCAAGCGCCGGGTCACCGAGTCGCTGACCGACGCACCGCCGGAGCGCGCGGGGTACGACGACGCCGTGTCCCGGGCCGACGAGCGCGGCACGCTGCTCGCGGCCCTGGCCGGACTGCCGCCGAGGCAGCGCGCGGTGGTGGTGCTGCGGTACTGGGAGGACCTGTCCGAGGGGGAGGTCGCCGAGGTGCTCGGCTGCTCCCAGGGCACGGTCAAGAGCCAGGCGTCCAAAGGCCTGGCGAAGTTGCGTACGGTTCCGGGACTCGCGCAGGCCATGAGCCACGCGGCGCCCGCACAGGGAGGCAGCAGGTGAGCGGCGAGAAGCAGGGCGGGGCGGCCGAGCCGGAGTTCGAGGCCCGGGTGCGGGCGCTGCTGGCCGGGGACGCGTCCCTGGTCCGGCCGTCACCGGTGCCGTACCCGGAGATCCGCCGGCGGGGCGTGCTGGAGCGGCGGCGGCGCCTGGCCGTGGGCGGGGCGGCGCTGGCGGCGCTGGCGGCGGTGCCGGTCGGGGCGTACGCGTTCGGCGGCGGCACCACCACGACCAGCCCGGCCGGGCCCAGCCCCACCGTGCTGACCAGCGCGCGCCCGGCACCGACCGGTCCGGCCACCGCGTCGGCCCCGGCACCGTCCGGGACCCCGTCGGCCCCGGCCGCCTCGTCGGCCTCGGCCCCGTCGGGTACCCCGACGGCCCCGGCGCGCCCGGCCTCCGCGGCCCACCAGCTGCTGGACGGGATCACCTTCGGCCAGGCCGCCGCCGGACTCGGCAAGTGCCTCGACTACAACAAGGCGCACCGCCTCCCCAAGGACCCGACCTACACGGACCTCGGCAGCCCGGCCGACTACCGGATCATCCTGGCGATGCGCAGCACCGGGGACTCCAACGCCCCCGGCGACGGCTACTTCGTGGTCGCGGTGCGGGAGAAGCCGGTGCCCGCCCGGCTCATCTGCACCGTCAAGGACGGCGCGGCCTCCGGCCTGAACACCAGCATCGGGGACCCCTTCGGCGACGCGCGGACGCCCGTGGTGCCGGACATCAACAGCGGCAAGCTGTACCAGGAGTCGGTCATCGACAAGGGCAACTGGAAGCTGCCGTTCCGCTGGGGGATCATCGGCGGGTACCGGGCCTCGGTGGCCACGATGACGGTCTCCTACGGCGGCAGCGCGGGCGAGGTGGTCCTCGACCACGGCTGGTTCGTCGCCACCGGCACCCTGCACAAGCAGGTCACCGCGGCCCCGCACCTGAAGGGCTACGACGCGGCGGGCAAGCTCGTCTACGACTCCGACCACGACGCGTCGTACGAGAAGACGCTGCCGTAGCCGCCCGCCGGCTCAGCCGGTGCCGACCCCGTGCAGCAGGTTGGCGACCAGCCGGTCCGCGAAGTCCTCGGTGAGGGGTTCGTCGGGCAGCAGCAGGCGGTGGTAGCAGGCCCCCCAGAGCTGGTCGACCAGGACCTGGGGGTCGGCGTCGGCGCGCAGCTGGCCGCGGTCCTGGGCGCGCCGCATCGCCGTCACGGCCAGTTCGCGGCGCGGCCCCGTGTAGCGCTGGAGCAGGGCGGCGGACAGGTCGGGGTCGGTCTGCGCCTGGCCGATGAGCCCGCCGATGACCCGCCCGGCCGGGGTCTCGGTGAGCAGCCGCACGAACGCGCGGACCTGGGCCGTCAGATCGGCCCCGATGTCGCCGGTGTCGGGGAAGGCGAGGACCGGCTCGACGGCGTGGAAGTAGCCGTCGAGCGCGAGCGTGCCGCGTGAGGGCCACCACTTGTGGAGGGTCGTCTTGCTGACCCCGGCCTCCTGGGCGACCCGTTCGAAGGTGAAGGCGGCCATGCCGTCGCGCAGGAGCAGGGCCCCGGCGGCGGCGAGCACGTCGGCCCGCACCTCGTCCGCGGGCCGCCGCCCGCGCCCCCGCCGTGCCGGGGGCCCTTCCGTGCCCTGTTCCACGTGCTGCCTCCCGGCCGGGTCGCCGCCAGTTATATGGACTCAGCGTACATTAACTGGTGGGCGGGTTGTCGGGGCTGCCGTTTGCCGTCTGCCGTTAGTCGTCTGCCGGTTGTCGTCTGCGGCGCCGTCGTGGCTGGTCGCGCAGTTCCCCGCGCCCCTTCGGGAGTGCTGTTTTCGGGGGCGCTGTTTTCGGGGTGTTGCTTTCGGGGTGCGTGCCTAGTCCTCGGTCTCCTCGCGGAGGGCCGTGTCCAGCAGGGCCTGGGCCGCCCAGCGCATGACGTTCTTCGCCTCCTCGGGGTCCAGTTCGCAGACGTCGCGGGTCGAGACCAGGGCCTCCACGCCGTAGACCAGGGTGAGCGCCATGGTCAGGCGGCGCAGGGCGGCGGGCGGGAGGGTGGTGGTGAGGGGGTCGAGGGCGGTGCGGGAGAGGTCGAGGCGGTTGCGGCTGCGGACGGGGAAGTGCTCCGCCGGGTCGTCGTCGGCCCGCTCGAAGTACCGTTGCAGGCTCGCGCTCAGCATGGCCCGCCAGGCCGGCTCGTTCGCCAGCTGCATGTCGGCGACCCGGGAGACCACCGTGTCCACCCGCCCGGCGGCGTCGGCGGGCAGGTCCGCGGTGACGTCCGGGCTGCGCAGCAGGGTGCGGGTCTCCCGGATCAGCTCCTGGGGGCTGGAGAAGTAGCGGTAGGCGGTGGCGGGCGAGACCCGGGCGGCCTCGGCCACGTCCGCGATGGTGACCGGGTGCCCCGCGCGCAGCAGCTCGGCGGCCGCGTCCACGAGCGCCCGGCGGGTGCGCAGCTTCTGGTTGCGCCGGCCGTCCTGCGCGCCCCCCGCGCTCTCCCCGGCCCCTGCACGCCCCTCCATGATGAGAATCCCCTCTTGTCGTGAGAAACTTCTCTCATTACGGTAGCACTGTCTCATTACGGGGGCCGCGGGCTCCGCGAGGGGTGCGCGGCGTGACGAGAGAGGGGGCTCCCGACCATGGGCTCCATGACGACCGCCGAGATGGAAGCGCTGATCGAGGCGCACATGAGCGCCGAGGAACGCGGTGATCCGGAGGGTTCGGTCGCCGTCTACACCGACGACATCGAGCACGACGTCGTCGGCGACCCGAACGGCCCGAAGCGCGGCATCCCGGCGGCGCTCGACTTCTACCGGCAGCTGTGCAAGGACTTCCACGCCGAGAGCGAGGAGCGGACCCACACCTACTACTCCGACGACGCCGTCACCATGGAGCACGTGATGACGGGGACCGTGCCCGGCTCCATGCTGGGCATCCCGGGCGGCGGACGCCGGGTCACCTTCCGGATCCTGCACGTCTTCGAGTTCCGCGACGGCCGGATCTCCCGGGAGAACGTGTGGCTGGACGGCGCCGCGGTGGCCGCCCAGCTGACGGCTCCCGCCTAGGCCCTGTCGTCACGTTCCCGTCTGCCGTGCGACGCCATGCACGCACTCCCGCCGCACCGGGAGCACGCACCTGACGCCGCGTGGCCGCCCTCCGGGCGACGACGGGTGACGACAGGACCCGGCACCCCGGCGCCGGCCGCCGCCCGTGCGGCCGGCGCCAACTCCCGCGCGCCCGTGGCCGCATGGGCCCCGCCCACCCGGCGCCATTGGTCCCACCTCTGACGGTTTACGCCATTCGCGCGCCTTGCCTTGACCGTCCCCGAACCCTTTCTTATGGTCGCGCTAACACCGGACGTCCGACGTCTCCTTTCCCCCACGCTGGAGGCACCGTGCGCGACGAGGCGACCCACGGCCGCAGGACGTTCCTGGCACACACCGGCGCGCTGGGCGCGGCGGCCGCCCTGTCGCCGGCGCTGACGGCGTGCGGCCCCAGGTCCACGATCGACCTCGGCGGCAGCGGCTCCGACCGCACCCTCACCGCGGTGATCGGCTACGGCAACGACGGCAGCTGGGACCCCACCCAGACCGCGTCCGCGTTCGCGATGGCCGCCAACAACCACCTCTACGAGGGCCTCGCCGACACCGACCCCATCACCCGCGCCCCCTACCCGGCGCTGGCGACCCGGCTGCCCGCCGACGCGAACGCCACCACCTGGCGGTTCACCCTGCGCTCCGGGGCCACCTTCCACGACGGGAGCCCGGTCACCGCCGACGACGTGGTCTTCGTCTTCGACCGGATCCTCGACCCCGGCACCCAGACCCTCGCCCAGGGCTTCTTCGCGAGCTGGCTGAAGGAGGTCCGCAAGGTCGACACCCGGACCGTCGACCTGGTGCTGCGGTTCCCCTTCCCGGACGGCGTCGCCCGCCTCACCCTCGCCAAGATCATGCCGGAGCACGTCTTCTCCCGGCCCGGCGCCTGGGACGACGCGATCAGGGGACTGGCGGTCGGCTCGGGACCGTACCGGCAGACCGGGCACCACCCGAAGTCGAACACCACCTTCGCCGCGTACGACCGCTACAACGGCCCCCGCAGACCCGCCTTCCGGAAGATGAACTGGCTGACGATCGTCGACGCCGCCTCCCGCGTCGCACGGATCTCCGGGGCCGGTGCCGGCGCCCAGATCTCCGACAACATCCCCTACGCCAACATCCCCCGCCTCGAACAGGGCGGCCTCTCGGTCGGCGGCGGGGCCGGGATGAACAACGCGTTCCTGATGTTCAACACGCGGCACAAGCCCTTCGACGACGTCCGCGTCCGGCAGGCCCTGCACTACGCGATCGACAAGGCGAAGATCGTCGAGGTCGCCCTCAAGGGCCATGGAAAACCCGCGAGTTCGTTCCTGAACGAGGCCAACCCCGCCTACCGCCGGGCCAAAACGGTCTACGGCCACGACCCCGACCGGGCGAAGGCGCTCCTGAAGGCCGCCGGGGTCAGCGGCCTGCGCGTGGACATCCTCGCGTCCAACGTGAGCTGGCTCGTCGACTGCCTGCCCACCATCAAGTCGTCCTGGGACGCGATCGGCGTCGCCACCACCCTGTCCCCGCAGGAGACCACGGCCGTGTTCACCAAGATGGACCAGAAACAGGACTACCAGGTCGTCGCCGCCGTCTCGAACCCCAACCAGTTCGGCCTCGACGCCGACCTGATCATGCACTACAACTACGGCCCCCGGAACCTGTGGATGGGCTACGCCCGCTGGGCCGACAACGCTGTCGCCAGGCAGCTCTTCAAGGACATGGACGCGGCCACCCGCGAACCGGACCCGGACAAGAAGAAGACGATGATCCAGGACTACATCGACGTCGTCGCCGAACAGGCCGTCCTCTACCCGGTCGTCCACAACGAGCTGATCACCGCCTGGGACCCCCGCAGACTCACCGGCATAAGGGCCCAGCCCTACCCGGGCATCAACGTCCTCACCGCCAGGTGGTCCTGACCCCGTGGCCGCCGTCCTGCGCATCCTGCTGCGCCGCACCGCCCTGCTGGTGCCCCTGCTGCTCGGCATCGCCCTGTTCGTGTTCCTGGTGATGCGGTTCTCCGACGTCGACCCGGCGTCCGCGTTCTTCCAGGGCGCCAACCCCACCCCGCAGCAACTCCACGACTTCCGCGCCCGCAACGGCCTCCTCGACCCCCTCCCGCTGCGCTACGTCCACTTCGTCGGCGGCCTGCTCCACGGCGACCTCGGCACCAGCGCCCTCACCCGCACCCCGGTCCTCGACCAGGTCCTCACCGCCCTGCCGCTCACCCTCCAGCTGACCTTCCTGGGCCTCGGCATCGCCGTCGTCCTGGCGCTGGCAGGAGGCGTCACCGCCGCCATCCACCGGGACCGCTGGCCGGACCAGATCATCCGCGTCCTCTCCCTGGTCGGGGTGGCCGCCCCCGCCTTCTGGCTGGCGCTGCTGATGATCCAGTACCTCGCGGTCGACCGCGGCTGGTTCCCGTCCGGCGGCTACATCAACCCGGAGGACTCCGTCACCGGCTGGCTCAGGACCATGGCCCTGCCCGCCCTCGCGCTCTCCCTCCCGGTGGCCGCCCAGCTGACCCGGATCGTGCGCACCTCGGTGGTCGAGGAACTCGACAGGGACTACGTCCGCACCGCGATCGGCAGCGGCCTGCCGCCGCACGTCGTGGTCGGCCGCAACGTCCTGCGCAACGCCCTGGTCAACCCCCTGACCGTGCTCGGCCTGCGGGTCGGCTACCTGCTCGGCGGCGCCGTCGTCATCGAGACCATCTTCGCCCTGCCCGGCATGGGCAAGCTGATGATCGACGCCGTCCAGAACGGCGACCCGGCCGTCGTCCAGGGCGTCGTCCTCACCACCGCGACCGGCTTCGTCGTCGTCAACCTCGTCATCGACATCCTCTACCTGCTGGTCAACCCGCGCCTGAGGGAGGCCACATGACGACCTTCACCCGCGCCGCCCTCACCGCCGCGCTCGCCCGCCCCGGCGTACGGCTGCGCAGGCTGTCACCGCTGTCGAAGGCGGCCCTCGCCTTCCTGACCGTGATCGTCCTGGTCGCGGTGTTCGCGCCCCTCCTGGCCCCCGACGACCCCCTGGCGCAGCAGGCCCCCGTCGACGGCACCGGGCACCCCTCCGGCGCCCACTGGACGGGCCAGGACAGCCTCGGCCGGGACATCCTCAGCCGGCTGATGTACGGCGCCCGCTGGTCCCTCGCCATCGGCCTCGGCGCCACCGCCCTCGCCCTGGTCGCCGGCGCCCTGCTCGGGGCCCTCGCGGCCACCTCCCGCAAGGCCGTCGACGAGACCCTGATGCGCTGCCTGGACGTGGTGATGGCGTTCCCCGGCATCGCGCTCGCCGCCGTCCTGGTCGCCGTCTTCGGCGGCGGCATCACGGTCCTGATCTGCGCGATCGCCTTCCTGTTCACCCCACCGGTGGCCCGGGTCGTCCGCGCCAACGTCCTCGACCAGTACGGCGAGGACTACGTCACCGCGGAACGCGTGATCGGCGCCCGCACCCCGCACATCGTCGTCCGCCACGTGGCGGTCAACTGCCTCGCCCCCGTCCTCGTCTTCTGCACCGTCCAGGTCGCCGAGGCCATCGTCTTCGAGGCCTCCCTGTCCTTCGTCGGCGCCGGCGTACGGCCCCCCGACCCGTCCTGGGGCAGCGTCATCGCCGACGGCCGGAACATGGTCCTGACCGGCGGCTGGTGGGCCACCCTCTTCCCCGGCCTGCTGATCCTCCTCACCGTCCTCTGCCTGAACATCCTCTCCGAGGGCGTCTCGGACGCGTGGGCGTCACCGGCGGCGAGGGAGGTGGAGCCGACGGAGCCCGCGGAGGTACTTGAGCCGGGGGAGGCCCTGGAGCTCCCGTCCCTGACCGAGGCGGCCGACCGGCTCCGACGGCGTGCCCGTCCCCTCCCCTCCCGCGACGGCCCCCCGGTCCTCTCCGTGCAGAACCTCACGATCGCCTTCCCGGACCGCCACCGGGGCACGAACATCGTCAACGGCATCAGCTTCGACATCCACCCGGGCGAAGTCCTGGGCCTGGTGGGGGAGTCGGGCTGCGGAAAGTCCCTCACGGCCCTCACGATCATGGGCCTGCAACCGAAGTCGGCACGGGTAGCGGGCCGAATCGATTTCCACGCCGGTGAGGGGACGCGCCCCAAAGGGGCGCGGGGAACTGCGCGACCAGCCCCCACCGGCCCGCAGCCACCCGTGGACCTCACCACCCCCCACCGCCGCCTCCTCGGCCACGAGATCGCGATGGTCCACCAGGACGCCCTCTCCTCCCTGAACCCCTCCATGACCATCAACGCCCAGCTCAGGCAGCTGACAAGACGCGGCGGCCACCGCACCCCCGCCGAACTCCTCACCCTCGTCGGCCTCGACCCCACCCGCACCCTGCGGAGCTACCCCCACGAACTCTCCGGCGGCCAGCGCCAGCGCGTCCTGATCGCGATGGCCCTCTCCCGCGACCCCCGCCTGATCATCGCCGACGAACCGACCACCGCCCTCGACGTCACCGTCCAGGCCCAGGTGATGGCCCTCCTGCTCCGCCTCCGCGAGGAACTCGGCTTCGCGCTGGTCCTCGTCTCCCACGACCTCGCCCTGGTCGCCGACGTCACCGACCGGGTGGTGGTGATGTACGGCGGCCAGATCGTCGAGACCGGCGTCACCGCGGAACTGGTCGGCGCCCCCGCCCACCACTACACGCGCGGCCTGCTCGGCAGCGTGCTGTCGCTGGAGTCCGGGGCCGAGCGGCTCACCCAGATCAGGGGCGTGGTGCCGTCGCCCGCCGACTTCCCGGCCGGCTGCCGCTTCAGCGGCCGCTGCCCGGCGGCGAGCGACATCTGCCGTACGACACCACCCGGCCTCGTCGGCACCCCCGCCCACACCGCGGCCTGCCACCACCCGGCCGTCGACCCGGCGGCGAGCACGGAGGCGGTCACATGAGCGCGGTGCGGCTGACCGGCGTCGACGTGGTCCACCGGGCCCGCGGCGGGGGCCTGTTCGGCCGCGACAAGGTGTACGCGCTGACCGGCGCCGACCTCACCGTGGCGCCCGGCGAGACGGTCGGCGTGGTCGGCGAGTCGGGGTGCGGGAAGTCGACGCTGGCGAAGGTGCTGGTCGGCATCCAGCGGCCGACGGCCGGCACGGTCACCTTCCACGGCCGCGACCTGTGGGAGATGCCGCAGGCCGAACGCCGGACGACCGTGGGCGCGAGCACCGGCATGGTCTTCCAGGACCCCTCGACGGCCCTCAACCGCCGGCTGCCGGTACGCCGTATCGTCCGCGACCCGCTGGACGTCCACGAGCGCGGCACGAAGGCCGAACGGGAGGACAGGGTGAGGGAGTTGATGAGCCTGGTCGGCCTGCCGCGGGCCCTCGCCGAGGCGCTGCCCGGCCAGCTCTCCGGCGGCCAGCGCCAGCGCGTCGCGATCGCCCGCGCGCTCGCCCTGGACCCCGGCCTGGTGGTGGCGGACGAACCGACCAGCGCCCTGGACGTCTCGGTCCGCGCCCAGATCCTCAACCTCCTCCTCGACCTGCGCGAACGCCTCGGCCTCGCCATGGTCTTCGTCTCCCACGACATCCAGACGGTACGGCGGATGAGCGACCGGGTGATCACCATGTACCTGGGCCGGATCGTCGAGGACACCCCGGCCGCCGACGTCACCGGCCACGCCCGGCACCCGTACACCCGGGCCCTGTTCTCCGCCACCCCGGGCCTGCTGAACCCGATCGACCCCATCCCGCTCACCGGCCCGGTGCCCTCGGCGACCCGGCCGCCGTCCGGGTGCCCGTTCCGCACCCGCTGCTGGCGCGCGGACGACGCGTGTGCCGTCCGCATGCCTGACTTCACGGCCGCGTCACGGCCCGGTCACCGCTACCGCTGCCACCACCCCGTGGATCCTGTGGAGGAGGACCAGCCGAGCCACAGCCTGCCCAGGGAGCCCTGATGACGCTGCCCACCCCGCTCACCGGTGTCGTACCGCCCGTCTGCACGCCCCTGACACCGGACCGCGAGGTGGACGTCACCTCCCTGCGCAGGCTCGTCGACCATCTGACGGCGGCCGGGGTGGACGGCCTGTTCGTGCTGGGCTCGACGTCGGAGGCGGCCTACCTGACGGACCGGCAGCGCAGG
This sequence comes from Streptomyces sp. NPDC008092, assembly GCF_042957285.1. NCBI lineage: Bacteria > Bacillati > Actinomycetota > Actinomycetes > Kitasatosporales > Streptomycetaceae > Streptomyces > Streptomyces sp. NPDC008092. The sequence goes on along the minus strand of NZ_JBIBHY010000004.1, from coordinate 142,345 downwards.
CTGGTCACCGAGACGGTGGCCGCCCACACGGCCGGCCGGCTCCCGGTGCTCGCGGGCGTGATCGACATGACGACCCCCCGGGTCCTGGACCACGTCGCGTCCGTCACCGCGGCCGGCGCGGACGCGGTCGTCGTCACCGCACCCTTCTACACCCGCACCCACCCCGCCGAGATCGCCCGCCACTTCCGCCTGGTCGCCGAGCGGTCCCCGGTCCCGGTGATCGCGTACGACATCCCGGCCGCCGTCCACACCAAGCTCCCCGCCGACCTCGTTCTCGAACTGGCCGCCGCCGGGGTGCTGGCCGGGCTGAAGGACTCCAGCGGCGACCTGGCGGGCTTCCGCGAGGTCGTCACGGGCAGCAGGGGCCTGACCGGCTTCAGTGCGCTGACCGGGTCCGAGCTGACCGTCGACTCGGCCCTCGCGCTGGGCGCCGACGGGGCGGTCCCGGGACTCGCCAACGTCGACCCGGAGGGCTACGTCCGCCTCCACCGCCTCTGCCGCGCCGGCGACTGGGACCGGGCGCGGGCCGAGCAGGAGCGGCTGTGCGGCCTCTTCCGGATGACCGGCGCCGGGGACCCGGCCCGGATGGGCGGCAGCTCGGCGGGGCTGGGGGCGTTCAAGGCGGCGCTGCACCTGCGCGGCGTGATCGACTGCCCCGCCACCGCGGAGCCCCAGGTGCCGCTGTCGCAGGAGGAGACCGAGTGCGTGGCGAAGTACCTCGCGGGCGCTGGTCTGATGTGAACGCCGTCCCGGAGCCCGGGACAGACTCCGGCCGAGTCTAGGCACGCAGCGCCACACCGGTGATGCGAAGCGTGAAATTCCCAGGGGCGGGGGAGCCAGGTGAGGTGAACGCGATGAACCTCCCCATCGGCTCCTGTGCCGTCGACACCCGTACCGGACGGCTGGGCATCGTCATGGGCCACGAGGGCCCCTACGTGCAGCTGCGGCCGTACGGGGGAGGCCGGGAGTGGGACGCGCCCCCGGACGCCGTACGCGTCGCCACCCAGGCCGAACGGCTCGGCGCGGCCACCGCCCACGCCAACGCCCGCAGCCGCGGCGAGGCCTCCTGAAGCGGCCTTGCCCGCCACCCCCTTCCGGCGGCAGGGCAGAATGGGCCCATGAGCCTGTTCCGCGACGACGGCAACGTGCTGCGCACCCGGAAGCCGGGTGAGGCGGACCGGATCGTGCTGCGGCCGTGCGGCGGGCACGGCGTCCGGCCGGGGGGCGGTGCGCCATGAGTCTCTTCCGGGACGACGGCGTCGTCCTGCGCACCCAGAAGCTCGGCGAGGCGGACCGGATCATCACGCTGCTCACCCGTGGGCACGGCAGGGTGCGGGCGGTGGCCCGTGGGGTGCGGCGGACCAAGTCGAAGTTCGGGGCCCGCCTGGAGCCCTTCTCCCACGTCGACGTGCAGTTCTTCGCCCGGGGGAGCGAGCTGGTCGGGCGCGGGCTGCCGCTGTGCACGCAGAGCGAGACCATCGCGCCGTACGGCGGCGGGATCGTCACCGACTACGCGCGGTACACCGCCGGGACGGCGATGCTGGAGACCGCCGAGCGGTTCACCGACCACGAGGGCGAGCCGGCCGTGCAGCAGTACCTGCTGCTCGTGGGGGGCCTGCGGACCCTCGCCCGCGGGGAGCACGCCCCGCACCTCGTCCTCGACGCCTTCCTGCTGCGCTCCCTCGCCGTCAACGGCTACGCGCCCAGCTTCGAGGCCTGCGCCAAGTGCGGCATGCCCGGACCGAACCGCTTCTTCTCGGTCGCCTCCGGCGGCAGCGTCTGCGTCGACTGCCGGGTGGCCGGCAGCGTCGTACCCTCGCCGCAGACCCTGGTTCTGCTCGGCGCGCTGCTTACGGGAGACTGGGAGACCGCGGACGCGGCCGAGGCCCGGCACGTCCGGGAGGGCAGCGGGCTGGTGTCGGCCTATCTGCACTGGCATCTGGAGCGCGGGCTGCGCTCGCTCAGGTACGTGGAGAAGAGCTAGCGGGAAGAGCTAGCGGGAAAGCCAGAGGGAGACGAGAAGCACATGGTCGTACGCGGGATCCTGGGGCGTCAGCGCCGCGAGTACAGGGCGCCGGAGCCGCACCCGTCCGGCGCCCGCCCGCCGAAGCTCCCGGGCGAGCTGGTCCCGAACCACGTGGCGATCGTCATGGACGGGAACGGCCGCTGGGCGAAGGACCGCGGGCTGCCCCGAACCGAGGGCCACAAGGTCGGCGCCGAGCGCGTCCTCGACGTGCTCCAGGGCTCCATCGAGATCGGCGTCCGGAACATCTCGCTCTACGCCTTCTCCACCGAGAACTGGAAGCGCTCGCCGGACGAGGTCCGCTTCCTGATGAACTTCAACCGCGACTTCATCCGCAAGACCCGCGACCAGCTCGACGAGCTCGGCATCCGGGTGCGCTGGGCGGGCCGGATGCCCAGGATGTGGAAGTCGGTGGCCAAGGAGCTGCTGGTCGCCCAGGAGCAGACCAAGGACAACGACCTGCTCACCCTGTACTTCTGCATGAACTACGGCGGCCGGGCGGAGATCTCCGACGCGGTGCAGGCGATCGCCGAGGAGGTGAAGGCGGGCCGCCTCGACCCGTCGAAGGTCTCCGAGAAGACCATCCAGAAGCACCTCTACTACGGCGACATGCCCGACGTGGACATGTTCCTGCGGCCCAGCGGTGAGCAGCGCACCTCCAACTACCTGCTCTGGCAGAGCGCTTACGCCGAGCTGGTCTTCCAGGACGTGCTGTGGCCCGACTTCGACCGCCGCGACCTGTGGCGGGCGTGCGTCGAATACGCCTCCCGTGACCGGCGGTTCGGCGGGGCCATCCCCAACGAGGAACTGCTGGCCATGGAGGGCCGCACCGAGGAGAACCCCTCCGGCACCTGACGGCCACGCGCCGTTCATGAGGGCCGTCGAGGATGCGGAAGATCCATCGCTGGCCACCCCCCGGTCGTCTCCCGCCTCTGGAACGGTCCTCATGAAGCGCGTCATCCCCGTCCTCTCGCTCGGCGCCCTGCTCCTGGCCGCGCTGCCCGCGCACGCCACGGACTCCGGGCTCACCCACCGCGACAGCTACGGCACCAAGGCCGTCTACGCCCCCGGCCAGAACCCGCGCACCTACCAGCAGCCGCCCGCCGGTTACACCGCCGTCTTCACCGAGAACGTCTCCCGGCACGGCTCCCGCTCCGCCACCGACGGCGAGGACGGCGACACGGTCCTCGCGCTCTGGAACCAGGCCCAGGCCGACGGCCAACTCACCGCGCGCGGCAACAAGTTCGGCCCGGACGTGCAGGCCCTCGAAGCGGCCATGAGCGCGACCGGGTACGGCAACCTCAGCGGCCGCGGCAAGGACGAGCTCCGCGCCACCGCCGTCCGCCTGGAGAAGCGCCTGCCGGGCCTGTTCTCCTCGATCGCCGCGACCGGCGAGAAGATCGACGTCGTCAGCTCCGGCCAGGGCCGCGCGGTCGACAGCGGCACGGTCTTCACCACCGCCCTCACCGACGCCGACCCGGCGCTGAAGGCCTCGCTCGGCACCGCCCGCGTCGACAAGAACCTCCTCTACTTCCACAAGTCCGCCGGCGGCGCCGACTACCAGAAGTGGCTGGCGGGCGACGAGCGCCTCGCCTCGACCCTGAAGGCGGTCACCGACCAGCCGGCCTCGCACAAGGCGGCCGCCCGGGTCCTCGGCAGGATCTTCAAGCCGGCCTTCGTGCAGCGCATCGTGGACGGCGAGTTCGCCTCGACCGCCGACGACATCACCGCCGCCACCGCCGTCTACAACCTCTACGCCATCGCGCCCGCCATGAGCGAGGAGAGCCCGGACGGCAGGGGCTGGGACTTCGACCGCTACATCGCCCCGCGCGACGCGGCCTGGTTCGGCTACCTCGGCGACGCCGAGGACTTCTACGAGAAGGGCCCGAGCTTCTCGGACAGCGACATCACCTACAAGATGGCCCAGCCCCTGCTCGACGACCTCTTCAAGCAGGTCGAGGCCAAGCGGGACGGCACCAGCACCCTCGGTGCCGAACTCCGCTTCACGCACGCCGAGGAGATCATCCCGCTGGCCGCGCTGATGCGGCTGCCGGGCAGCGAGCAGGCGGCCGCTCCGGGCGCCGACTACACCTACGCCGACAACCCGTGGCGCGGCGCCGAGGTGGCCTCGCTCGCCTCCAACATCCAGTGGGACGTTTTCAGGAAGGGCGACGACTACCTGGTGCGGATGCTCTACAACGAGAAGGAGATCGCCTTCAAGGCGGGCTGCAAGCCGGTCTCGAAGCACAGCACGTTCTACGACCTGAACGAGCTGGAGAGGTGCTTCGACCGGAGCTGAAGGGCGCCGGTACTATCCGCCCCATGGTCATGGACATGGGGCGGGACGCCGAACGGGGCGTGGTCGAGCTGGTCTACCAGCCGGCGATGGAGGACTTCACGGGGGCGCTGCGGGAACGCGAGCGGCTGCGGCGGCGGTGGGTGCGGCCGCGGCGCTGGGCCTTCGTCGTCGTGGCGCTCGCCTTCGTGCTGAACGCCTCGCTCTCCCTGGCGGGGCGCGACAAGCCCAACTGGTTCCTGCTGGTCCTGATGCCCCTGGCCGCGGTCCTGGTGTTCTTCACACCCCGGCTCCAGGCCCGCGCGTTCCAGAAGCTCGGCGCCCGCAACGGCACGTTTCACGCGACCGTCACGGACGCCGGGCTGACGCTGGTCAACGACAACAGCACGACGTCGCTCAACTGGTCGGCGCAGCCCCGGTACCGGGAGACCAAGGACGCCTTCTTCACCTACAGCGACGACAAGAACGTCTCCTGCTTCACCGTGCTGCCCAAACGCGGTCTCCGGGACCCCGCCGACGCCGCCCGGCTGCGCGCGATCCTCGACCGGCACCTCACGCGCGCGTAGCTCAGCAGCCCGCCGCGCAGTCCGCGCAGGTACCGAAGATCTCCACGGTGTGGGCGACGTTGACGTACCCGTGCTCGGCGGCGATGGCCTCGGCCCACTTCTCCACCGCCGGGCCCTCCACCTCCACGGCCTTGCCGCAGGCTCTGCAGACCAGGTGGTGGTGGTGCTCGCCGGTGGAGCAACGGCGGTACACCGACTCGCCCTCGGACGTGCGCAGGACGTCCACCTCGCCGGCGTCGGCGAGGTTCTGGAGGGTGCGGTAGACCGTGGTGAGGCCGACCGAGTCGCCCTTGTGCTTGAGCATGTCGTGCAGTTCCTGCGCGCTGCGGAACTCCTCGACCTCGTCCAGGGCCGCCGCCACGGCTGCCCGCTGACGGGTCGAGCGGCCCTTCACGGGCTGTCCAGCGGTCGTCACCGGTTGCCTCCTCACGTCACTGCCTCTGCCGGGCCATTGTGCCAGCCCGGGCCGGGGGCGTTCAGACGCCGACCTCGTCGGCAGCCCCTCTGGTGGCCGGAATCGCGCACTCCGCCGGATCCCCGGCGGGCCGTCGCACGGCGGCGGCGCGGGCGCGTCGGCGGGCCAGCGGGGTGGCCAGCACGCTCAGCGCGATGAACGCGGCGATGGTCAGCAGGACGATCGTCGCGCCCGGCGGGACGTACTGGTAGTACGACGTGATCGTGCCCCCGATCGTCACCGTCACACCGATCGCGACGGCGATCGCGAACGTGGCCGCGAAGCTGCGGCTCAGCTGCTGGGCCGCGGCCACCGGGACGACCATGAGCGCGGAGACCAGCAGCAGGCCCACCACCCGCATCGCGACCGTCACGGTCACCGCCGCCGTGATCGCCGTCAGGAGGTTCAGCGCCCGCACCGGCAGGCCGGTCACCCGCGCGAACTCCTCGTCCTGGCTGACCGCGAACAGCTGCCGGCGCAGGCCGAGGGTGACCAGCAGGACGAAGGCCGCCAGCAGGCAGATCGCGGTCACGTCCGACTCGGACACCGTCGACAGCGAGCCGAAGAGGTACGACATCAGGTTGGCGTTGGAGCCGCCCGGCGCGAGGTTGATCAGCATCACGCCGCCGGCCATGCCGCCGTAGAAGAGCATCGCGAGGGCGATGTCGCCGCGGGTGCGGCCGTACCAGCGGATCAGTTCCATCACGATCGCGCCCAGCACCGACACCGCCGTCGCCATCCAGACCGGCGACGTCGAGAGCAGGAAGCCGAGGCCGACGCCGGTCATCGCGACGTGGCCGATGCCGTCGCCCATCAGGGCCTGGCGGCGCTGGACGAGGTAGATGCCGACGGCGGGGGCGGTGATGCCGACCAGGACGGCGGCGAGCAGGGCCCGCTGCATGAAGGCGTAGTTCAGGAAGTCCATCAGCTCAGCAGTCCCGTGCGCAGTGGTGTGTGCTCGTCGTGGGGGTGGACGTGGTCGTGGCCGGGGAGGGCGTGCTGGCCGACGGCGCGCGGCGGGGGGCCGTCGTGCAGGACGCAGCCGTCGCGGAGGACGACCGCGCGGTCGATCAGCGGCTCCAGCGGGCCCAGTTCGTGCAGGACGAGGAGGACCGTGATGCCCCGCTCGACCTGTTCGCGCAGGGTCTGCGCGAGGATCTCCTGGCTGGCCAGGTCGACGCCCGCCATCGGCTCGTCCATGATCAGCAGTTCGGGTTCGGCGACCAGCGCGCGGGCGATCAGCACCCGCTGGTGCTGGCCGCCGGAGAGCGCCTCCACGCTGTCCCTGGCCCGGTCCGCCATGCCGACCAGGCCGAGCGCGTGCCGGACGGCCGCGTGGTCGGCCTTGCGGAAGAGGCCGAAGCGGGTGCGGGAGAGGCGGCCCGCGGAGACGACCTCGGTGACCGTCGCCGGGACCCCGCCCGCCGCGGTGGTGCGCTGCGGGACGTAGCCGACCCGCGACCAGTCCCGGAAGGCGCGGCGCGGGGTGCCGAACAGGGATATCCCGCCGCCGCTCACCGGCACCTGGCCGATGATCGTGCGGATCGCGGTCGACTTGCCGGAGCCGTTCGCGCCGAGCAGCGCGACGACCTCACCGCGGTGCACGGTGAGGTCGATGCCGCGCAGGACGGGGCGCGAGCCCAGCTCGGCGGTGACGCCGCGCAGGGATATGACGGGCTCGCCGCTCATCTCGTCGTCTCCTGTCCCCTGGGGTGTCGGGCGGGGTGTCGCTCGGCCGGTCACTTGGCGCCCAGTGCCTGCTGGAGCGCCTTGAGGTTGGCCTCCTGGACCGCGAAGTAGTCCCTGCCGCGGGACTTGGCGGTGATGCCCTCGATCGGGTCGAGGACGTCCGTCTTCAGGCCGGCGTCGGCGGCGATGGTCTTGGCGGTCTTGTCGCTGACGAGCGTCTCGTAGAAGACGGTGGTGACGCCGTCGGCCTTGGCCATGGTCTCCAGGTCCTTGACGCGGGCCGCGCTCGGCTCCGACTCCGGGTCGAGGCCGTTGATGGCCTCCTCTGTCAGGCCGTAGCGCTCGGCGAGGTAGCCGAAGGCCGCGTGGGTGGTGATGAAGACCTTGGACTTCGTGTTCGCGAGGCCGGTCTTGAACTGGGTGTTCAGGTCGTCCAGCTTCTTCACCAGGGCCGCGGTGTTCTTCCTGTAGTCGGCCGCGTGGTCCGGGTCGGCCTTCTCGAAGGCCTTGCCGACGCCCTCGGCGACCTGGGCGTAGCGCACCGGGTCGAGCCAGATGTGCGGGTCGAGGCCGGACAGCTCCTCGTTCTTCGAGGTGTCGTGGGAGGCCGCGTGCCCGCCGACCTCGTTGCCGTGCTTCTCCAGCGTGGTCAGGGAAGCCGCGTCGATCTTCGTCTGCACGGACGACTGGGCGACCGCGTCGTCGACGGAGGGCTGGAGGTTCTTCAGGTAGAGGACCGCGTCGGACTTCTCGATCCCGATGATCTGCTTGGGGCTGATCTCCAGGTCGTGCGGCTCCTGGCCGGGCTGGGTGAGACTGGTGACGTGGACGTGGCTGCCGCCGATCCGGTCGGCGAGGTAGGCCATCGGGTAGAAGGACGCGACGACGTCGAACTTGCCGGTCTGGGCCGCCGTGGCGTCGCCGCCGCAGGCCGTGAGGGTCGCTATGCCGAGTGCGGTGACGGTGGTCGCGGCGGCCGTGGGTATGAGGCCTCGTCGTACGTTCATGAGAGTCATTTTCAACAAACATGGAAACCGTTGTCAACAAGCCGTGGTGAGAGGTCGGTGAGGGGAACCGATTTGGTTGAGGGGGAGCCCCCGCCGGTACCCTGAAGCATTCGCTCTGAAGCGTCTTTGCTTCGTCGCCCGTCGTCGTAATGAAGAGAGCACCGTGGCCGCCGACAAGATCGACACCATCGTCAGCCTGAGCAAGCGCCGTGGCTTCGTATTCCCGTGCAGTGAGATCTACGGCGGCCAGCGTGCCGCCTGGGACTACGGGCCGCTGGGTGTCGAGCTCAAGGAGAACCTGAAGCGCCAGTGGTGGCGCTACATGGTGACGTCGCGCGAGGACGTGGTCGGTCTCGACTCGTCCGTCATCCTGGCCCCCGAGGTCTGGGTGGCCTCCGGTCACGTCGCCACCTTCACGGACCCGCTGACCGAGTGCACCGCCTGTCACAAGCGGTTCCGCGCGGACCACCTGGAGGAGGCGTACGAGGCCAAGCACGGCCGCCTGCCGGAGAACGGCCTCGCGGACGTCAACTGCCCCAACTGCGGCAACAAGGGCCAGTTCACCGAGCCCAAGCAGTTCTCGGGTCTGCTCTCCACCCACCTCGGCCCGACCCAGGACAGCGGCTCCGTCGCCTACCTGCGGCCGGAGACCGCGCAGGGTATTTTCACCAACTTCGCCCAGGTGCAGACCACCTCGCGCCGCAAGCCGCCCTTCGGCATCGCGCAGATGGGCAAGTCCTTCCGCAACGAGATCACGCCCGGCAACTTCATCTTCCGCACCCGCGAGTTCGAGCAGATGGAGATGGAGTTCTTCGTCAAGCCGGGCGAGGACGAGAAGTGGCAGGAGTACTGGATGGAGCAGCGCTGGAACTGGTACACCGGCCTGGGCCTGCGCGAGGAGAACATGCGGTGGTACGAGCACCCGAAGGAGAAGCTCTCCCACTACTCCAAGCGCACCGCTGACATCGAGTACCGCTTCCAGTTCGGCGGCAGCGAGTGGGGCGAGCTGGAGGGTGTCGCCAACCGCACCGACTACGACCTGAACGCCCACGGCAAGGCCTCCGGCCAGGACCTCTCCTACTTCGACCAGGAGGCCGGGGAGCGCTGGACGCCGTACGTCATCGAGCCGGCGGCGGGTGTCGGCCGCGCCATGCTGGCCTTCCTCCTGGACGCCTACGTCGAGGACGAGGCGCCGAACGCCAAGGGCAAGCTGGAGAAGCGGACGGTGCTCCGCCTGGACCACCGCCTCGCTCCCGTCAAGGTCGCGGTCCTGCCGCTCTCCCGCAACCCCGAGCTGTCCCCGAAGGCCAAGGGCCTCGCCCAGGCGCTGCGCGGGCACTGGAACATCGAGTTCGACGACGCCGGTGCGATCGGGCGCCGCTACCGCCGCCAGGACGAGATCGGCACGCCGTACTGCGTGACCGTCGACTTCGACACCCTTGAGGACAACGCCGTCACGGTCCGCGAGCGCGACTCGATGAAGCAGGAGCGGGTGTCCCTGGACCAGATCGAGGGCTACCTCGCGAGCCGCCTCCTGGGCTGCTAGCTCCACACCCCTCCCGCAGTTTTCCGCCCACCCTCCCACCCGACCCGGTCGGCTGGGAGGGTGGGCGTTTCAGCTCGAAGCACCCCGCCAACACCCCGCGAGCGCCGGGAAGCCCCCCGACCTCAGGGACGCGGGGAACTGCGCGATCGGCCCCCGTCGGGTCGCGGGGTTCCACGGCCTGGCCTGGCACCGCCGGAGTCCGCCGCTGTGGTTGATCGTCGTTGCGGCGGGGTGGGGTGGGGTGGGTCGGCCGGAGCGGGTGGATTGGCGGGATGTAGCGGGTGGCGGGGTTGGGCGGGTGGCGGTGTGTGGTGAGTGCCGGGGAGCTGCCCGACCTCAGGGACGCGGAGAACTGCGCGATCGGCCCCCGTCGGGTCGCGGGGTTCCACGGCCTGGGTCGGCACCGCCGGAGTCTGCCGCTGTGGCTGATCGTCGTTGCGGCGGGGTGGGGTGGGTCGGCCGGATTGGGTGGACTGGCGGGATGTAGCGGGTGGCGGGGTGGGGTGGGTCGGCCGGGGTGGTGTGGTCAGCGGTGTTGTAGGGCCTTTACGTTGTCGCCGAAGGTCCAGTTCTTTGAGCCGTCCCAGTTGATCGACCAGGTCATCAGGCCCTTGAGGGACGTGCCGTAGTGGTTCCAGGCCTGGGAGACCAGGGACGGGGACATGTAGCCGCCGCCCGCGCCGGACTGGGCGGGCAGGCCCGGGACCTGCTTGTCGTAGGGCACCTTGATCGTGGTGCCCTGTACGACCAGGCCCTTGTTGAGGCAGTCGGTCTGCGCGGTGAAGCCGGCGACCGTGCCGGCCGAGTACGAGTCGCCCGAGCAGCCGTACATGCTGCCGTTGTAGTACTGCATGTTGAGCCACCACAGACGGCCGTTGTCGGCGTACTTCTTGACGATCGGCAGGTAGGCGCCCCAGATCGAGCCGTAGGTGATGCTGCCTCCGGTGACGTACGCCGTCTCCGGGGCCATCGTGAGGCCGAAGTTGGACGGCATCTGGGCGAGGATGCCGTCGATGATGCGGACCAGGTTGGCCTGGGACGTGGAGAGCTGGGTGATCGAGCCGCTGCCCACCAGGCCCGTCTCGATGTCGATGTCGATGCCGTCGAAGTTGTACTTCTTCAGGATCGGGACGATCGTCGAGACGAACTTGTCGGCCACGGTGGCCGAACTGAGATCGATGCCCGCGGCCGCGCCGCCGATCGACAGCAGGATGGTCTGGCCGGAGGCCTTCGCCGCGCACATCTCCGCGGGCGTGGCCACCTTCACGCCCGCGTCCATGCCGTCCTCCCAGAGGGCCGTCCCGTCGGAACGGATCACGGGGAAGGCCGCGTTGACGACGTTGTAACCGTGGGCGGCGATCGCGGAGTTGGTGATCGGGGTCCAGCCGAAGGGCGGGTGGACGCCGTTGGCGGAGCCGTCCCAGTTCTCCCAGTAGCCCTGCAGCACCTTGCCTGCGGGGCGGGACTTGACCGCGCAGGTGTCGGCGGCCGAGGCGGAGCCGGCGGCGGGGAGCTGGGTGAGTGCCGCGGCCGTGAGCGCGGCGGCGAGCAGGGCGAGGGTACGGCGGATCATGCGAGGCCTCCCGGTGGGGTCGGGTCGGGGCGCGCGGATGTCGTAGACATGACAGTGCTCTTGGTCCAGACCTTTCGTCAATAGGTCTGGACCACCCCCGAGGGGGCCGCGACGCATGACAGATGACAGATATTGAAATCTGTCATCTGTCATGCGAAGGTGGAGCCATGACGACGCACACCCGCACCCTCGGATCCACCGGCCCCCAGGTCTCCGCCCTCGGCCTCGGCTGCATGGGCATGTCCGCGCTGTACGGCGAGGCCGACCGCGCCGAGTCGATCGCCACGATCCACGCCGCCCTCGACGCCGGCGTGACCCTGCTCGACACCGGCGACTTCTACGCCATGGGCCACAACGAGATGCTGATCGGCGAGGCCCTGCGCACCGCCCCCGCCGCCCTCCGGGAAAAGGCGCTGACCAGCGTCAAGTTCGGCGCCCTGCGCGACCCGGACGGCGGCTGGAACGCCTACGACGGCCGCCCGGCCGCCGTGAAGAACTTCGCCGCCTACTCCCTGCAGCGCCTCGGCGTCGACCACATCGACGTCTACCGGATCGCCCGCGTCGACCCGGACGTGCCGATCGAGGAGACCGTCGGCGCCATCGCCGAACTGGTGGAGAAGGGGCACGTCCGGCACATCGGCCTCAGCGAGGCGAGCGTGGCGAACATCCGGCGGGCCGCCGCCACCGCGCCCATCGCCGACCTCCAGATCGAGTACGCGATCATCACCCGCGACATCGAGCGGGAGATCCTGCCGACCACCCGTGAGCTGGGCATCGGCATCACCGCGTACGGCGTGCTCTCCCGCGGCCTGATCTCCGGCCACTTCACCCGCGACCGGCAGCTCGGCGCGGGCGACTTCCGGGCCTTCTCGCCGCGGTTCCAGGGCGACAACCTCCAGCACAACCTCGACCTCGTCGAGGCGCTGCGCAAGATCGCCGACGAGAAGGGCGTGACCGTCGCCCAGATCGCCATCGCCTGGGTGCTGTCCCGGGGCGCGCAGCACGGCAACGACATCGTGCCGCTCGTCGGCGCCCGCACCCGCGAGCGGCTCGCCGAGTCGCTGGGCGCGCTGGACGTCACCCTGGACGCGGCCGACCTGGCGGCGATCGAGGAGGCCGTACCGGCGGACGCGGCGGCGGGCACCCGCTACCCGGCCGCGCAGATGAGCCATCTCGGCACCGAGCACTGACCGCGGTGCCGGGTACCGTCTAGGCCATGGCAGCGACGTCCCCGACCCCGACCCCGGCCCTGACCGCCGAGCGCATCCTTGAGGCGACCGAGGAGGTGCTGCGCCGGCACGGCCCGGCCAAGGCCACCGTGGTGGACGTGGCCCGTGCGCTCGGCGTCAGCCACGGGAGCGTCTACCGGCACTTCCGGACCAAGGCGGCGCTGCGCGAGGCGGTGACGAAGAGGTGGCTGGACCGCACCTCGGAGCAGCTGTCCGGCATCGCGGCCGGGGACCGGGACCCGCGGGACCGGCTGCGCGACTGGCTGCGGGCCCTGTTCGACGCGAAGCGCCGCAAGGCGGGCGCCGACCCGGAGCTGTTCGCCACCTACATGGTGCTGGCCGACGAGAACGGCCCCGCGGTCACCGGGCACATCGCCGACCTGACCGGCCAGCTGACCGCGATCATCGCGGACGGGGCCGGGACCGGTGTCTTCACCGTGCCCGACCCCGCCGCCGCGGCCCGGACCGTCTTCCAGGCCACCGGCCGCTTCCACGACCCGGGCTACGCGCGGGAGTGGGTGCGGCCGGAGGCCGAGGCGGACTTCGGGTCGCTGGTGGAGCTGCTGCTGCGGGGCCTCAGCCCACGTTGACCGTCACGGTCGGGGAGTAGACCTTCTTGCCGACCGCCGCGACCCGCAGGTGCTCGGGGCCCGGGCTGTTGAGCTTCGCGGTCAGCGCGTAGGAGCTGCCGTTCTTGACCTTCGCGGTCGCCTTCAGCGGGATCCACTTGCCGTCCTTCTGGTGCTGGAGCACCAGCGGCCAGCCGACCTTCAGGCCCGAGGTGCGGCCGGTGAAGGTCACCGACTCACCGGGCTTGACCGAGGTCGTGTTCGCCCGGACCGAGATCGAGGCCGCGGTGGTCGGGCTCGGCTTCGGCTCCGGCTTGGAGCTCATGTGCGGCTTGGCGGTCATGGTGGGCGACGGGGTCGGCTTGGCCCCTGCGGCGAAGGCCCCGGCGGAACCGGCCGACAGCAGGGCGACGGAGAGCGCACCGGCGGCGAGGGCGCGGGGGATCTGGCGCTGGATGGTGTGCATGGAAGTACTCCTGTCGAGGGACGGGGGGACCTCTCAAGGCTTGGCCGGGTCGCGCCGGGCGGCGACCCGGGCGGTCCCCGAAGTGGTCTGGACCGTCCTCCGGTTCGGTAAAGACCGCAGGTGGCGGCGGGTGCCCTGACCTCGCGATCCTTACCCGGAAGCTCACCCGAACGGCGTAACGCGCGGGCTAGGCGGTGACCCGCCAGAAGTCCCGCATCAGCGGGGTCGGCGTCGGACCCGTCATGGCCGTCTGTGTCAACAGGACCGTGACCGTGCCGGTGGCCGGGACGAGGTGCGCGGTGGTGCCGGTGCCGCCGACCCAGCCGTAGCGGCCCGGTACCGACCAGGGGTCGGCCGGGGCGACGTCGACCGAGCCGCCGTACCCCCAGCCCTGGCCCTCCAGGAAGAGCGCGGCGCGCTCGCGCTGGGCCGCCGTCAGGTGGTTGGTGGTCATGCGGCTCACCGACGTGGCGGAGAGGAGCCGGCGGCCGTCGGGGGCGGCGCCCGCGTTCAGCAGCAGCCGGCCGAACGCCAGCCAGTCGTCGGCCGTGGAGACGAGACCGCCGCCGCCCGAGGGGAAGCGCGGCAGGCCGCTGTACGCGCCGTCCGGGGTGTCCGTCAGCCGCAGCGTGCCGTCCGCGGCGGGGGCGTAGGCGGAGGTGAAGCGGTGCCGTTTCGACGCGGGCACCTCGAACGCCGTGTCCCGCATGCCCAGCGGCTCGAAGATCCGCTCCGCCAGGAAGCCGGGGAGGGAACGGCCCGAAACCCGGGCGACCAGGATGCCCTGGAGCGCGGACGCGGTGCCGTACAGCCACGCCTCGCCCGGCTGGTGCAGCATCGGCACCTGGGCGAGCAGGCCCAGCCAGGTGTCCGGGTCCGGCCAGTCCCGGAAGGGGATGCCGTGGTCCTGCACCGCGAACAGGGCCTGCGCGGCCGGCAGCGAGAAGTCGTCGGGCAGACCCCAGCCGGCCCGGAAGCTGAGCAGGTCCTCGACGGTGACCGGGCGGACGGCCGGCACCACGTCGTCGACGGGGCCCGCGGGCGTCCGGACCACCATCGGCTTCGCCAGCTCGGGGAGCCAGTCGGCCACCGGGTCGCCGAGCCCGATCCGGCCCTCGTCCACCAGCATCAGCACCGCGGCGGCGGTGACCGGCTTGGTGACCGACGCGATGCGGAAGACCGAGTCCCGGGCCATCGGCGCGGATCCCTCGACGTCGGTGTGCCCAACGGCCACCACCTCGACGTCGTCGCCACGGGCCACGAGGCCCACGGCTCCGGGGACGGTGCCGGCCTCGACGTGGCGGCTGAGGGTGGCGTGCAGCGGGGAGACGGTCATCGGTCGTCCTTCCGGTGGGCGCGGTGTCGGGTGGTACGACCCGCGCGCCCGCGGAAAGTCATCGCGAGGGCTGGGTGCCCGCCGGGTCCACGGTGGCCTGGTGGGCCTCGGCCAGGTGCTCCTCCGCCTTCAGCCAGGGCAGGAACTGGGCGCCCTTCTGCCAGCCGCAGGTGTCGCATTTGATCGTGCGCTGCACCCCCGTGCGCTGCACCCGGACCACGTGTTCCCGGCCGTGCTGGTCCCAGCGGCTGACCTTGCTCTCGTCGATCTGCGACATTGACGCCTCCGGAGTCTGTGCCCGGTCTGCTGTCCGGCACGTGTCGACGGCGGGCCGACGGCAAGGAGTGTGCAGCAAGACCAACATCAACGGGGATTTCTTCACCGGGTTTTGTCGAGGATGTCCCCGGAGTTCACACGGCGGACGAGGCCCCGCCGCGCGGGACGAGAGCGAGGTCAGGGCGGGCCGGGGGGTACGTTCCGAAACCTCCCGGTCCCAACCGCCGGATCATGAACCGGACTTGGTGTACCGGCGGAAACCCTGGACAGGGAATTGACCAAGGCTCAAGATGAAAGCGACCTTGTGAAGCGGCCACCGGCACGGAGAGGCGATGCTGCCGGATCCTCAACGTTTCCTGGCCGTTGCCGGCCGCCGGATCGCGCGCGCCGAGGGCGCGGCCCAGGCCGTCCGCGAGCTGTACCGGGTGACGGTCCCGGACCTGGCGGACGGGATGTTCGTCTACCTCGGCGACCGCTCGCCGGACCGTTCGGAGCCGGAGCGCCTGGAGTTGGACGGGCTGCCCGCCGAACTCGGCGGCGCCATGGGCGGGACGCCCCCGCAGTCGAGACCGGTGGCGCCCGACGGCGCGCTCGCCGCACTGCTGCGCTGCGGCAGGGCACGCGGCCGCGGCCCGGACGACGTGGACGAGGCACTCCGTGAACTCCTCGGGACCGCACCGCGGCTCCCGCAGGGCAACCGGGTCCTGCTCGCTCCGCTGCGCGCCCCCGACGCCGTCGTGGGCGTGGCGGTGTTCCTGCGGCGCCCGGACCGGGAGGACTTCGTGGACGACGACATCGCCCTGGCCGACGCGCTGTCGGCGCAGACCGCGCTCGCCGTGCGCGAGGACGCCCTGGCCGCCGGGCCGCCCGCCGCGCCGAAGGCCCCGGACGAGGACCGCCTCCGCTACGTCGGCGCCGCCACCCGGCGGATCGCCCGCGGCTTCGACACCGACGAGATCGTGCTCGGCCTGTGCCGGGCCGCCGTACCGACGTACTCCGACGCGGCCCTCGTCTACCTGCGCGACCCGCTCCCGGTCGGCGACGAACGCCCCAACGGCCCGGCCGTGCTGCGGCTGCGCCGCACCGACCGGCTCAAGGGCCCGGGCGCCGAGGGCCTGGTCTGGCCCGCGGAGACGGTGGACGACGAGCAGGACGACCTGGACGCCTCCGACTGGAGCGAGGTGGTGCCCGGCGGCGCCCTCGCCGAGGTGCTGCGCGGGGTCCGGCCGGTGTTCGCCGACACCCCGCCGACCCGCGACGCGCTGGGCGAACTCGTCGGCGCGGACAGCGCGCTGAACGACTGGGTCGGCTCGCACGCGATCCTCGCCCCGCTGCGCGGCCGCCGCCGGGTCACCGGCGCCGTCGTCTTCCTGCGCCGGCCCGAGCGCCCGGCGTTCGAGCCCGCCGACCTGCTGGTCGCCGCCCAGCTCGCCACCCACACCGCGCTCGGCGTCGACAAGGCCGTGCTGTACAGCAGGGAGGCGTTCATCGCCGACCGGCTGCAGCGCGCCATGCTGCCGCACTCCCTGCCCCGGCCCACCGGCGTCCGGCTGGCGGTGCGTTACCTCCCCGCCGCCGAGACCGCGCGGGTCGGCGGCGACTGGTACGACGCGATCCCGCTGCCCGGCAGCCGGGTGGCACTGGTCGTCGGCGACGTCATGGGCCACTCCATGACCTCGGCCGCCGTCATGGGCCAGCTGCGCACCACCGCGCTGACCCTGGCCGGGCTCGACCTGCCCCCGCAGGAGGTCCTGCACCACCTTGACGAACAGGCCCAGCGGCTCGGCACCGACCGCATGGCCACCTGCCTGTACGTCGTCTACGACCCCGTCTCGCACCGCATGACCATCGCCAACGCCGGTCATCCGCCGCCCATCCTGCTGCACCCGGGCGGCAAGACGGAGGTCCTCACGGTGCCGCCGGGCGCCCCCATCGGCGTCGGCGGCATCGACTTCGAGGCGGTCGAGCTGGACGCCCCCACCGGGGCCACCCTGCTCCTGTACACCGACGGCCTGGTCGAGTCCCGGCTGCGCGACGTGTGGACCGGCATCGAGCAGCTGCGCGAACGGATCGCCGCGACCGCCCAGCTGACCGGCCCCGACCGGCCGCCGCCGCTTGAGGCGCTGTGCGACGAGGTGCTCGACATGCTCGGCCCGGGCGACCGCGACGACGACATCGCGCTGCTCGCCGCCCGCTTCGACGGCATCGCACCGAGCGACGTCGCGTACTGGAGCCTGGAGCCGGAGGTCGGGGCCCCCGGCCGGGCCCGCCGGCTCACCCGGCAGGCCCTGGCCGGCTGGGGCCTGGAAGACCTCACCGACACCGCCGAGCTGCTGGTCAGCGAGATCGTCACCAACGCCGTACGGCACGCCTCCCGCCCGATCAGCCTGCGGCTGCTGCGTACGGACGTGCTGCGGTGCGAGGTCGGCGACGACGTGCCGCAGTTGCCGCGGCTGCGGCAGGCGAAGGCGACCGACGAGCATGGCCGTGGGCTCTATCTGGTGCACCGGTTGGCTCGGCGGTGGGGGACGACTCGGCTGGGCACCGGCAAGATCGTGTGGTTCGAGCTGGGCGGCAGCGGCGGGTGAGTGCGCCGCTGGGGGTGCCGCGGTGTGCCGTCTGGCGGCTGCGGCGCCGTTGTGGCTGGTCGCGCAGTTCCCCGCGCCCCTACGGGGCGCTGGTCAGTTCACGGTGCGCGGCAGGCGCAGGCTGAGCAGGCCGGTGATCACCACCAGGCCCAGCTGGACCAGCAGCGTGACGACCAGGGCGTCCCGTACGCCCTGGTGCGGGATCAGGGAGAGGAACAGGGTGCCCAGGGTGGCCACGCCGAGGGCGAGGGCGGACTGCTGGGTGGTGACCATCACGCCGCTGCCCACCCCGGCCCGCGCGGGCGGCACCTCGGACATCACCAGGCGCAGCACGTTGGGGAGTTGCAGGGCCTGGCCGGCGCCGGCGACCGCGACCCCGGGCAGCAGACCGGCGAAGTCCAGGTGCGGCCAGTCCCGGCGGGCGGCGAGCACGATGAGGACGATGCCGACCGCCTGGATCACGGACCCGGCGGTCACCACCCGGCTGCCGTACCGGGCGATCAGCCGCGGCCCGGCGAGCGAGACGAACAGGAAGGCGACCGCCATCGGGGCGAGCGCCATCCCGGCCGCGACCGGCCCCAGGTGCTCCCCGCTCTGCAGGGCCACCGCGATCACGAACATGAACCCGCTGAAGCCGATCGAGAACGGCACCATCAGCACCAGCCCCCGGCGCAGCGAGGCGAGTTCGAACAGGCTCGGCGGCACGAGTGGCGTACGGCCCGCGCGGTCGGCGCGGCGCTCCACGGCGTAGAAGGCGACGGCCACGCCCGGGAACGCGGCCAGCGACAGCCAGGTCCACAGCGGCCAGCCCGCCGCCCGGCCCTCGGTGAGCGGGGCGAGCAGGGCGAGGAGGGAGGCGGCGAGGAGCACGGTGCCGGGTCCGTCGACGGGTTCGGGCTTCTGCGACCTCGTCTCCGGCACGAAGCGGGCGCCGAGCACCAGCCCGACGACCACGACCGGCACGTTGACGAGGAACACCGAGCGCCAGCCGGTGCCCCAGATGTCGGCGGCGACCAGCACCCCGCCGAGTATCTGCCCGGCCACCATGGAGAGGCCGGCGGTGGCGCCGTACAGGCTCATGGCGCGGGCGCGGCGGCCGCCGGCGGTGGCGGCCTGGATGGTGGCGAGGACCTGCGGGAGCATCGCGGCGGACGCGGCGCCCTGGGCGACCCGGGCGGCCACCAGCGTCCAGGCGCTGGGCGCGAGTCCGCAGGCCAGCGAGGTCAGGCCGAACGCGGCCATGCCGCCGAGGAAGAGCCGGCGGCGCCCGAACAGGTCGCCGAGCCGGCCGCCGAGCACCAGCAGCACGGCGTAGGCGACGCCGTACCCGGCGACGACGAGTTCCAGGACCGCCTCGCCCGCGTGCAGGTCGGCGCCGATGGTGGGCAGGGCGACGTTGACGATGAAGAAGTCGATGAGGGGAAGCGCGGCGGCCAGCAGGACGGTGAACAGTCCGGGGCCGCCGAGCGCCGGTGGCGCGGACGGGGACCGTACGTGGGCGGTGGTGACGGTTTCGGTCATGCACCCGAGCCTGCGGTCTCCCCGAGACGGGTACCAGAGTCTCCTTGTCCTGGTAGTAGAAGTACCTGGCAACAGGATCGGCGACACGGCAGGCTGGATCCATGACGACCACGGCGCAGGAGACGACGAGCCTTCGGCACACATCGGCCCCCGCCCCCGGCCGGGCCGCCGACATCCGCCGGCACGAGCTCGCCGCGTTCCTGCGCAGCCGCCGGGAGCGGATCACCCCGGAGGAGGTGGGCCTGCCGCGCGGCACCCGCCGCCGCACGCCCGGCCTGCGCCGCGAGGAGGTCGCCCAGCTCTCCGCGGTCGGCGTCACCTGGTACACCTGGCTCGAACAGGCCCGGGACATCCAGGTCTCCGTCCAGGTACTGGACGCCCTCGCCCGCACGCTGCGGCTCGACGGCACCGAGCGCGCCCACCTCTTCCAGCTGGCCGAAGCCGTCGACCCGACCCCGGCCGCGAGCTGCACGGGCGTCACCCCGGCCCTGCACGAGATGCTCCGCGCCCTGGAACCCCTGCCGGCCTCCGTCCAGAACAGCCGCTACGACATCCTCGCCTACAACCGCACCTACGCCCGCCTGATGGGCGACCTGGACGCGGTCCCGCCCGAGGACCGCAACTGCATGATCCTCGTCTACACCAACCCCGACTGGCGCCGCTCCATCGTGCACCTGGAGGAGAGCCGCCGCCTGATGGCCGCGAAGCTCCGCGCGTCCATGGCCGGCCATCTCGCCGAGCCGGCCTGGAAGATGCTGGTCAAGCGGCTGGCGGCGGAGTCCGCGGAGTTCCGGGAGAACTGGGAGCGCTACGAGGTGGTGGACCCGCGCGCCAGGGTCAAGCAGTTCCTCAACCCGTACGTCGGCTTCCTCACCCTGGAGCACACGGACCTGTTCCTGCACCCGGGGTCCGGGGCGCGGATGGTCACCTACGTCCCGGTGGACGAGGTCACGCGGGAGCGCCTGGAGCGGCTGCACGACCTGGCACGGGCGGGGTCGGCGACGCCGAACTCCTGACCGGGTCACGGGAATTCGTTCGCACAACTGAGTACGCGTACTCAGGACCGGGACGCGGTCCGGCCCCGACGATGCAGTGAGCGCGAGGAAACGACGACCGGCCACGGGGGAGACGACGATGGAAACCGGCCCGGCCCGCACCGTTGTCCGGCTGATGCTCACCAACCGCCTCTCGGCGGCCTACCTCGTCCTGGTCGCCGTCGTCATCGCCAAGGCCGCCGTCGACGCCGCCGGCACCGACGACCACGGCTCCGACTACGCCTGGCTCTGGCCGCCCCTGGTCACCTTCCCGGTGTTCCCGGTGGTCGCGGCGCTCGGCCGGACGGCCTGGCGCACCGACACCCCGAACTGGTTCTTCGTCGCCACGGTCGTCGTCTCGGCACTGCTCCAGTCCCTGGTCCTGGGCGCCCTCAGGCAGGCCGTCCTGGCCCGGCACCGCCGCTCGGTCCGCTCCGCCGACCTCGGCGCACCCTGCCGGTGACGGGGCGGGCGGCCCGTCAGACCCGTTCCGCCGTCCCCACGGCCGCGCGGATCTCCGGTGCCGCGAGCCGTTCCGCGGCCCGCTCCGCCGTGGCGCGGGCCCAGCTGCCGTTCGTCACGGCGCCCAGGAGCAGGACCGCGAGGCCGCAGCCGGCCAGGATCCACCAGCCGGGGCGGGCGGCGCCCACGAAGCTGTCGGCGTACGACGACGAACCGATCCCGGAGGCCAGCACCGCGCCGATCACCGCGACGCCCAGGGTCTGGCCCAGCTGGCGGCTGGTGGAGGCGACCGCGGCGGCCACGCCCGCCTGGGTCCTGGGCATGCCCGACACCGCCGTGTTGGTGATCGGGGCGTTCACGAAGCCGAAGCCGATGCCGAACAGGACGTAGCCGAGGAAGAGGGTGGTGTCCGAGGTCTCCGCCTCGAACGCGGCGAACAGGACCGCGCTCGCGGTCATCGCGACCCCGGCGATCACCAGCGGCAGCCGCGGGCCCCGGCTGCCGACCAGGCGGCCGGCCAGCGGGGCGCACAGGAACATCGGGACCGCCATCGGCAGCATCCACAGGCCCGCGTGCAGGGCGTCCAGGCCGCGCACGTTCTGCAGGTAGAGCGTGGACAGGAACAGGAAGCCGCCGAGCGAGGCGAACGCGCTGATCGCGGTCACGGTCGCGCCGCTGAACGGCGCCGAGCGGAAGAAACGCAGGTCGATCAGGGGTTCGTCGCGCCTCGGCTCGTACCGGAGGAGGCCCAGCAGGGCGGCGAGGGCCACCGCGGCGAAGGGCAGGACCGTGCCGGTGCTCGCCGTCGGCGCCTCGATGATCGCGTAGGTGAGGGATCCGAACAGGGCGATGACCAGGACCTGGCCGACCGGGTCGGGGCGGCGGGGCTTCGGTGCCCGGGACTCCGGCACGAAGCGCAGCGTCAGCAGGACGGCCGCCAGGCCCACCGGGATGTTGACCCAGAAGATCGCCCGCCAGCCGACCGACTCCACGAGCAGGCCGCCGACCAGCGGTCCGGCGGCCATGGATATGCCGACCACCGCACCCCACACGCCGATCGCCCGGGCCCGCTCGCGGGGGTCGGTGAAGGTGTTGGTGATGATCGACATGGCGACCGGGTTGAGCATCGAGCCGCCCACCGCCTGGACCATCCGGAACGCGATCAGCGAGTCCAGGTTCGGCGCGAGGGAGCAGAGCAGCGAGCCGATCGAGAAGACGACCAGGCCCGTCATGAAGACCTTCTTGCGGCCGACCCGGTCGCCCGTGGAACCGGCGAGCATCAGCAGCGAGGCCAGGACCAGGGTGTACGCGTCGATCGTCCACTGCAGGCCCGCCGTCGAGGCGTGCAGTTCGCGCTGCATGGACGGCAGGCCGACGTTGAGCGCGGTGGTGTCGAGGCTGACGATCAGCAGGCTCATACAGCAGATCGCGAGAACGAGCATGCGGCGGCGGGGGCTGAGCTCGGGCATGCGTCCCATCGTACGCCCGTTTCGATAGTGCGTCTAACTAATGAGTGATACATGATCGTGACGGGCGGTGCGGGACAGGCGGTTGTCCACAGGTGCGGCGGAGCACCGGACGAGCACCGCGCGGCGTACGGGACAATGGGGGAATGCCCGAGCCCACGTCGCCCCTCCAGATCGGCCCGCACACCGTCCGGCCGCCGGTCGTCCTCGCCCCCATGGCGGGGATCACCAACGCGCCCTTCCGCACCCTGTGCAGGGAGTTCAGCGGCGGCAAGGGGCTGTTCGTCAGCGAGATGATCACGACCCGGGCGCTGGTCGAGCGCAACGAGAAGACCATGCAGCTGATCCGCTTCGACGAGAGCGAGAAGCCCCGGTCCATCCAGCTGTACGGCGTCGACCCGGCCACCGTCGGCAAGGCCGTCCGCATGATCGCGGAGGAGGGCCTGGCCGACCACATCGACCTGAACTTCGGCTGCCCGGTCCCGAAGGTCACCAGGAAGGGCGGCGGGTCCGCCCTCCCCTACAAGCGGCACCTGCTCCGCGCCATCCTCCGCGAGGCCGTCTCCGGCGCCGGCGACCTGCCCGTCACCATGAAGATGCGCAAGGGCATCGACGACGACCACATCACCTACCTCGACGCCGGCCGGATCGCCGTCGAGGAGGGCGTCACCTCGATCGCCCTGCACGGCCGCACCGCCGCCCAGCACTACGGCGGCACCGCCGACTGGGAGGCCATCGCCCGCCTGAAGGAGCACGTCCCGGAGATCCCGGTGCTCGGCAACGGCGACATCTGGTCGGCCCAGGACGCGCTGCGGATGGTCCGGGAGACGGGCTGCGACGGAGTGGTCGTCGGCCGCGGCTGCCTGGGCCGGCCGTGGCTCTTCGCCGACCTGGTCGCCGCCTTCGAGGGCCGTCCGGAAGACGTCCTGAAGCCCTCGCTCCGCGAGGTCGCCGACATCATGGTCCGGCACGCGACCCTGCTCGGCGAGTGGCTCGGCGACGAGTCCAAGGGCGTCGTCGACTTCCGCAAGCACGTCGCCTGGTACCTCAAGGGCTTCGCGGTCGGCAGCGAGATGCGCAAGCGCCTCGCCATCACGTCGTCCCTGGCGGAACTGCGCGCGGGGCTGGACGAGCTGGACCTCGACCAGCCCTGGCCCACCGGCGCCGACGGGCCCCGCGGCCGTACGTCCGGCAACAACCGGGTGGTGCTGCCGGACGGCTGGCTGAAGGACCCGTACGACTGCGCGGGCATCGGCGAGGACGCGGAACTGGAGACTTCGGGGGGCTGAGCGCCGCGCCCCGCAGGGAGCGCGGCACGTCCGGCGGAACGCTCAGTTGGTCTTCGGGTGCGGGGTCGAGCCGTACGCCGTCAGGAACTTGTCGCGGAACGCGCTCATCTTCCACACCGGGGCGTCGTGCGCCGGGCGCAGACCGTCGGTCCAGTTCCAGGAGTCGATCGCGTCAAGGACCTTCGGGTCCTTGGCGACGATGGAGATCGGCACGTCACGGCTGGCGTGGTTGCCGCTGACCCGGGCGATCGGCTGGTGGTCGCCGAGGAAGACCAGCACCGTGTTGTCGTTGCCGTAGCGCTCCAGCCACTCGGTGAGCGCGGTCACCGAGTACTGGATCGACTTGCCGTACTCCTGGCGGGACTTGGTGGTGTCGGCGATGACGTCGGAGGCCTTGTTGCCGGCCTTCTGGATGGCGTCGAAGACCGAGCCGTCGCCCAGCTGGTCCCACGGCACCATCTTCGGGATCGGCGCCCACGGCTGGTGGCTGGAGGTCAGGATCAGGAACGACATCCGGGACTTGCCGTCGGCCGGCTTCTTGCTGTGCACCCGGTCCTGGAACTGCTGCAGCGCGTACTGGTCGGGCATCGTCGACCAGCTGAACTTCGGTCCCTTGTAGCCGAGCTGGAAGGCGTTGTAGACCTTGTCGAGGCCGTAGTAGCTCTGCTCCGGCCAGCCCTTCTGGATACCGGGCATCACGCCGACCGTGTCGAAGGCACCGGTCTTCTTGAACGCCTTGGTGATGCTCAGGTGGTCGCTCGCCATCACGGTCCGGTAGCGCTGCTGGTTGCTGACCCACAGCCCCGACATGGTCGTGGAGTGCCCGAGCCAGCTGCTGCCGCCGTAGGTCGCCGACGTCAGCCAGCCGCTCTTCGCGTGGAAGCCGGCCTTCGCGAGCGCCTGGGTGCGGACCGCGAGGGTGCTGTCGACGCCGGGTGCCTCGATCGGGTCCTCGACGGCGCTGCGGCCGTAGCTCTCGATGAACGTGAAGACCACGTCCTTGCCGCGCAGGCTGGTCAGCAGCTGGTCGGGCGGGGTGTTGCCGAAGGCGTCCACCTTGGCGACCTTCCGGAACTCCGCCTCGTCGTGCAGGGTGTCCTTCACCTGACGGGCCTTGATCTCCAGCGTGGTCGCGGTGGAGTCGGCGGCGAGCGGCACACCGCCGGCCAGCTGGACGCCGAAGGAGGAACAGGTGATCCAGACGACACCGGCGATCAGCGTGCCGCGGGTGGCCCGCCCCGGATGCCGGGCGAGCAGATTGCTCAGCCGGACCGTCGCCAGCGCGAGCAGCACGAACAGCAGCAGCACGAGGACGACGGCACCGACGCTGACCGCGAGGGTGGCCGTCCGGCCCAGCGTGTCCTCCAGGTACGACTCCGCGTCGCCGAGCAGGCTCCAGTCCAGGATGGCGTTGAAGCTCCGGCCCAGGTACTGCTTGAACCCCATGTCGAGGGCGTTGACCAGGGTCAGCGCGCCCAGCACGACGCCGAACACCGCGGCCAGCACGATCCGGGGCCGCCGGGGCAGCGCCAGCGCGACGGCCGCCGCGATGATCCCCTCGGACGGCAGCCGCACGAACTTCGCGGGCCCCAGCTCGACGACGGTGTTCGGCATCACCAGCGCCGCGATCACGAGCGCGGCACAGAGCACGCTGACACCGATCGACAGCCCGGAGGCAGCCGCGGGATGCGCCTCCCGCCACACCGCCCGCCGCTCCCGAACCCGCCCACTCCAGGCGGCCCAGCCGCGACGACGGGGACGGGGGGCGTCCGGCGCGGGAGCGGGTTTGGGGGTGCTTCCGGGGGCGAGGGCGAGGGCGGGGGCGTCAGCGGATTCGGACTTCGGGCCGACTTCGGTGCCGGGGCCGGTGTCGGCGGCGGCTTTGGTCTCGGCGGCGGCGTCGGTCTCGGCGGTGGCTTTGGGCTCGGATCCGGCGTCGGTCTCGGATTCCGGTTCGGTGTCGACGGCGGCTTCGGTCTCGGCGACGGCGGCTTCGGGTTCGGCTCCGGAGCCGTCCCCGGAGGCGGCTATGGACTCGGGTTCGGCCTCGGTGGTGGCCTCGGCCTCTGACGCGGCTTCGGCTTCGGCTGCGGCGTCGTTCGACTCGTCGGCGGACACGGGTGGTTCGGACGTGGGCTCCGGCTCCTCGGAAGCCGCTTCCCGCTCGGACTTCACTACCTCGGACTCCTCCGGCGGGGCTTCGCCTTCGGACGGCCCGGACGGCGTGTCCGCTGGCTGGCGAATGCTCGTGTGCTGAGACAACCCGGAGGTCCTTCCGTGCGAGACCCGTGAAACGGAAGCGGGCCAACGCTCGGAGGCCGAACCCGCCACATTTCCGTACGGCCCTCTTTAGGTCCGTGTTCAGGCCATTCGGCAAACACCGGGCAAACACAGCATCCGGCTGCGGGCGCGCCCCGCAAGGGACGCGGGCCGTCTCAGTATCCGGCTGCGGGCAGCGCCCCGTAAGGGGCGCTGGGGGTGCCCCCGGCCGAAGGCTGGGGGAGGAACTGCGCGACCAGCCCCCACGCACCCGCACCCGACCAACGACCCCTACGCCCCGCCCACGGCAGTGAGCAGCGCCAACGGAGCCGCCGCCGACCGGGACTCCCGCACGCACGCATGCGGATACGGCACCGGCTCCGGATGCGAGTCCCTCCCGTACCCGGCCAGCACCTCCGGCAACCGGTGCCCGCCCGCCGTCGCCGCGTCCACCAGCCCGTGCGCCACGGCCCGCGCCTCGTCGTGCAGCCCGTACCGCGCCAGCCCCAGCGCGATCAGCGCGTTGTCGTGCGGCCACACCGACCCGCGGTGGTACGACAGCGGGTGGTACGCCGCCTGCCCCGCGGCCAGCGTCCGCACCCCCCACCCGGAGAAGAAGTCCGGTTCCAGCAGCCGCCGCCCGACCACCTCCCCGTACTCCTTGTCCAGCAGCCCGGACCACAGCAGGTGCCCGGCGTCCGAGGCGAGCGCGTCGACCTGCCGGCCCTCCCCGTCGAGGGCCAGCGCCGGGAAGGACGCCTCCCGCATCCAGAAGTCCTGCTGGAACCGGTCCCGCAGATCACCGGCGGCCTGTTCGAGCAGCGCCGCGTACGTCTCGTCGGCCCACACCGTCCGCGCCACCCACGCCGTCCGGCGCAGCGCGTCGTACGCGTACCCCTGCGCCCCCGCCGCCATCACGGTCCCCATCGGCCGGCTGCCGTCGGCGGAGCAGATCGCGCCGGGGGAGTCCTTCCAGTTCTGGTTGGCGAGGCCGCCCTTGTCGGCGCGGTAGACGAGGTAGCCGCGCGAGGTCAGCCCGCCGTGGTCGAGCATCCACCCGACGGCCGCGCGGGCGTGGCGTTCGAGCCGCCGGGCCATCTCCGCGTCCCCGGTCTGCTCCACGTACGCGCCGAGCAGGATCAGGAACAGCGGGGTCGCGTCGACCGATCCGTAGTAGCGCCCGTACGGCACCTGCCCGAAGTGCGCCAGTTCGCCGTGGCGTACCTCGTGGACGATCTTCCCGGGCTGGGCCACCGAGTGCGCGCCGGTCTCGGTGGCCTGGGTGGCGGCGAGGGCCGGCAGCGTGGCGGCGGCCAGGCGGGGGCGGTAGGGGAGGGCGAAGAGGGAGGTGAGGAGGGCGTCGCGGCCGAGCAGGGTGAGGAACCAGGGGGCCCCGGCCGCCGGGACCCTGAGCTCCTCGCCGTCCGGTCCGGTGGCCGGTACCTGGAGGGTGGCGAGGTCGGAGAGACCGCGGGCGCAGGCCGCCGCCAGCTCCGGCCAGCCGGTCGGGAAGGCCACGCCCTCCACGAACTCGCCCTCCAGGGAGAGGAGTTGTTCGTTCAGCGCAGCCGGGTCGCGGGGCACCCGCAGCGCCCGCCGGTCGCCGTGCGGGCGGGCCATCACCCGGACCAGCAGCTCGGTGGTGCCGTGCGGGCCGAGCTCCAGCGTCCACACCATCCGCCGGGCACCGGTGCCGGTCTCCTCCACGCCGTCGGGCGCGGGCTCGGCGGTGATCGTCGTACAGGACCGCCACTCGCCCCGGCGGTAGCCGAACTCCAGCCCGTCGTCGAGGACATGGCGGGAGCGGACGGCGCCGGCCTTGGTGTAGGTGCGGTGGTCGGCGCGGAGTTCGAACTGGTCGGTGAAGTCGGCGTCGGCGGTGATCGCGAGCCGGATCGTGGTCGGCACCGGGCGGTTGCTGGTGACCCGCAGGGACTCCACGAACGAGCCGTCGCCGACGGCCTGTTCGCGGAAGAGCGTGTGCGCGGGCGGTTCCTGGCGGCCGCCGCGCGGGACCAGGACGCACCGCGTGCCGTCCCCGTCGGCGACCGGGGTGAGCACCTCCGGCAGCGCCCCGTCGACCGTCAGCTGCCAGCGGCTGAGGTGCCGGGCGTCCCGTACGAATAACCCGTCCGGGGAGCCGCCGCCCCGCACGCCGCTGATGTCGCCGCGGTCGTCCACGGCCGCGAACGTCGTGCCGTGCACGAGCAGATGATGCCGGTCCGTCATCCCCGGTCCCCTCCTTCGTTCCTCTGGTCGAACGTGCGGTGTCCGCCGAAGACACCCCGTTTTGTCAGCTCTTGTGCAGGTTTTGACGTTCGCTGTGTGGCTCTTCGTGCGATGTGCTGTGCGGTGCCGCGTGCCGCTGGTGGTGCAGGTCCAGCGCGAGCGCCGCGGTCCAGCCGAACCCGGTCGCGCCGCACGCCTCGCCGGTGTACGGGTCGACGTACTCGGCGAACCCGCTCGCGTCGGCGGTCCGTACGACCGCCTCGGCGAGGGCGTCCGCCCGCTCCCGTTCGCCGTGCTCGCGCAGCCCGCGCTCCAGCAGCCAGCCGGTGTTGAACCAGGCGGGCCCGCGCCAGTAGCGGTGCGGGTCGAAGGCCTCGCCGAGCAGGTCGTAACTGGGCACCAGGCGGGTGCCGGTGCCGAAGTGCGGGCCGTCCAGCGTGCGCACGAGCGCGGCGGCGATCTCCCGGGGCAGACCGGGCAGGAGCAGCGGGACCAGCCCGGAGACCCCGCGCTCGGGGATCAGCGCGCCGCCCGCACCGTCCGTGCCACTCGCACCGTCCGCGCCGTCCGTGCCGACCTCGCCGTCCGTGCCGCCCCGCAGGTCTCGGCACAGGAAGATCTCCTTCTCCGGGTCCCACAGCCGGTCCACCAGCGCCGCCGTCAGCCGCTCCGCCCGCGCGTGCCGGGCCGTGCCGGGCGCGCCCAGCTCCCGTGCGATGCGGGCGAGGGCGTGCTCGGAGGCGATGAGCAGCGCGTTGAACGCGGGGTCCTCGACGGCGAAGTCCCGGGTCCGGTCGGCGTATCCGGCGTCGCGGTAGTCGGCCGCCAGCCGCACGTACCGCCCGTAGTCCAGGTCCGTCGGCCGGTCCTCGGCGGCGCCGTGGTCCAGGTCGGCGCGCCGGAAGGAGCGGGCCGGGGCGGGCGCGACCCGGGCGAGCGGGGCGTCCCAGGCGGGGCTGTTGTCCATGCCCTGTTCCCAGGGGTGCACGACGGAGGCCAGCCCGCCCCCGCCCAGGTCGCGCCGGTGCAGCAGATAGCGGTGCCAGGCGGCGAGCCGTGGGTAGACACCGGCCAGGAAGCCCCGGGCCCGGGACAGGCCCGGGTCGGCGAGGTGCACCAGCCAGGCCGCCAGCGCGTGCACCGGTGGCTGCACGATCCCGGAGGTCTGTACGGTGCGCGGGGCGCCCGCAGCGCGCCCCGCGGTCGAGGAGCGCCAGAAGTCGGGGCTCGGGAAGTACGCGTCGAGGGGCACGGAGGGGTTGAACACGATGTGCGGGATCCGCCCGTCGCCCCACTGGGCGGCCAGCAGCGTCTCCAGCTCCGTCTGCGCGCGCAGCGGCGAGAGGTGCCTGAGGCCGATCGCGATGAACGCCGAGTCCCACGACCACTGGTGCGGATACAGGCTCCGGGAGGGCACGGTCGAACTGCCGGTCCAGTTCTCGTCGAGCACCTGTGCGGCCCTGACGTGCAGCGACCGTCGTGCGCCGGTGCCGGTGACGGCGCGCGCGGACGGCGGATCGTATGCAATACCGCGATCGAGCGCATGGCTGGTGAGCTGGGCAGTGCGATCCACTCGGGGCTCCCCGAAGACGTCCGGCCGGCCGGGTTTGGCAGTGGCTACCGTAGGGTTACGTCTATTTAACACGCAAAACTCAATATGTAATGCAAGCTTGAGAAACACAAGGGGGTGCGCATGACCGGACGTCCCGGCAGGACCGGCAAGGGCGGCGGACAGGCGAGCGCCGGAGATCTGCTCGAACTGGTGCGCAACGGGCGGGCCGTGACACGCGGAGCGCTCCAGCAGGCCACCGGGCTCTCCCGCGCGACCGTCGGCCACCGCCTGGACCGCCTGTTCCGGGCCGGCTGGCTGCGCGAGGGCGCCGGCGGCCCGGTCGACTCCCCGCTGGGCGGACGCCCCTCCATCACCCTTGAGTTCGACGACTCCCACGCGGTCGTCCTCGCCGCCGACCTGGAGACCCGCCACGCCCGCGCCGCCGTGCTCACGCTCACCGGCGAGATCCTCGCCGAGCACTCCGGCACCCCGGTCATCCAGGACGGTCCGGAAGCCGTTCTGGCCGAACTCGGCGGCTGGTTCGCCGAGTTGCTGGAGAAGGCCGGCCATCGCGCGACGGAGGTGTGCGGGATCGGCCTCGCGGTGCCCGGCCCGGTCGACACGGAGACCGGCCGGGTCGTCCAGCCGCCGATCATGCCGGGCTGGGACGGCTACGACATAAGGGGCCGCCTCGCCAGGGCGTTCACGGAGCACACGGGCGCGCCGGTTGTCCCGGTCCTGGTCGACAACGACGCGAACCTGATGGCGTACGGGGAGCAGCGCACCGGATACCCGGACTGCTCGGCGTTCGTCCTCGTCAAGGTCTCGACGGGTATCGGCGCCGGGGTCGTGGTGGACGGTTCGATCTACCGGGGCGTCGACGGCGGCGCCGGGGACATCGGCCACATCCGGGTGGGCGCGGAGGCGCGGTGCCGGTGCGGGTCGTACGGCTGCCTCGCCGCCGTCGCGAGCGGCGGCGCCGTGGCCCGGCGGCTGGCGGAGGCGGGGATCCCGGCCTCCTCCGGCTCGGACGTGCGCGACCTGCTCGCCTCGGGGCACCCGGAGGCGGCGGCGCTGGCCCGGGAGGCCGGCCGCCGGGTCGGGGACGTGCTGGCGACCGTCGTGACCCTGCTCAACCCGGGCGTCCTGATGATCGCGGGCGACCTCGCGGGCACCTCGTTCCTCACCGGCGTCCGCGAACTGCTCTACCAGCGGGCGCTGCCCCGCTCCACCGCTCATCTGGACGTCGTGACGTCGCGGCTGGGGGAGCGGGCCGGCCTGGTCGGGGCCGGCGCCCTGGTCGTGGAGCACCTGTACGCGCCCGAGCGGGTCGAGGAGCGGTTGCTGGCGCTCGGCGTGTGACCGGCGCGGATTCCGGCCCCGGGCGTGTGACCGGCGCGTTTCCTGCGGGTTGTGGTGTCCGTCCCCGCGTCCGCATGGTGAACTCCGGCGGTCTGTGGCAGCGTGATTCTCGCCACCCTTGATAAGGGTTGCGCTCAGATGAGCGGATCATGGGCGACTGCACTTCTCCAAGGGGTGGCACTGGGTGCCACCCCTTGATCGTTCATCGATCGAAATCAAGTGTGCGGTATGGTCGCTCAAGTGAGCGGAAAGGTGCGGTGCTGAGCGGTCTTGTGTTCAAGAAGTGAAAACACGGCCCGGTCTCCGCTTGCCAAGCTTTGACTTTCGATCCGGTGGCGGACGACTGGTTACAGGCGCATGACACGCAAGTAGACGTACCCAGGCGCCTTCGATCTGGGTATGTTCCTGGCCGTCAGGGCAGCCACCGAGTCTTCCAGGGAGTCGAGACCCGTGTCGGAAAACAAAGAACCCCACGGTGTGAAGTTCGTTTACGACTTCACCGAGGGAAACAAGGACCTCAAGGACCTCCTGGGTGGCAAGGGCGCGAACCTCGCCGAGATGACCAACCTGGGGCTCCCCGTTCCCCCGGGCTTCACCATCACGACCGAGGCCTGCAAGGTCTACCTCGCCAGCGGCGAGGAGCCGGCGGCACTGCGTGACGAGGTGAGTGCGCACCTCGACGCGCTGGAGCAGCGCATGGGCAAGAAGCTCGGCCAGGCCGACAACCCCCTCCTGGTCTCGGTCCGTTCCGGCGCCAAGTTCTCCATGCCCGGCATGATGGACACGGTCCTGAACATCGGCCTCTCCGACAAGTCCGTACAGGGCCTCGCCAAGCAGGCCGGCGACGACCGCTTCGCGTGGGACTCCTACCGTCGCCTCATCCAGATGTTCGGCAAGACCGTCCTCGGCGTCGACGGCGAGCTCTTCGAGGAGGCCCTGGACGACGCGAAGGCGGCCAAGAAGGTCACCGTCGACACCGAGCTGGAGGCGGCGGACCTCAAGAAGCTGGTCACCAGGTTCAAGAAGATCGTCAAGACGGAGGCCGGCCGGGACTTCCCGCAGGACCCGCGCGAGCAGATGGACCTCGCGATCCGCGCGGTCTTCGACTCCTGGAACACCGACCGCGCCAAGCTCTACCGCCGCCAGGAGCGCATCCCCGGCGACCTCGGCACCGCGGTCAACGTCTGCTCGATGGTCTTCGGCAACCTCGGCCCGGACTCCGGCACCGGCGTCGCCTTCACCCGCGACCCCGCCTCCGGCCACCAGGGCGTCTACGGCGACTACCTGCAGAACGCCCAGGGCGAGGACGTGGTCGCGGGCATCCGCAACACGGTCCCGCTGGCCGAGCTGGAGAACATCGACAAGAAGTCGTACGACCAGCTGATGCAGATCATGGAGACGCTGGAGAACCACTACAAGGACCTCTGCGACATCGAGTTCACCATCGAGCGCGGTCAGCTGTGGATGCTCCAGACCCGCGTCGGCAAGCGCACGGCGGGCGCCGCCTTCCGGATCGCGACCCAGCTGGTGGACCAGGGCCTGATCGACGAGACCGAGGCCCTCCAGCGCGTCACCGGCGCCCAGCTCGCCCAGCTGATGTTCCCCCGCTTCGACGAGCAGGCGAAGACCCAGCAGGTCGGCCGCGGCATCGCGGCCTCGCCGGGCGCGGCGGTGGGCAAGGCGGTCTTCGACTCGTACACCGCGGTCAAGTGGTCCCGCTCCGGCGAGAAGGTCATCCTGGTCCGCCGCGAGACCAACCCCGACGACCTCGACGGCATGATCGCCGCCGAAGGCATCCTGACCTCCCGGGGCGGTAAGACCTCCCACGCGGCCGTCGTCGCCCGCGGCATGGGCAAGACCTGCGTCTGCGGCGCGGAGGAGCTCGAGGTCGACACCAAGCGCCGCCGCATGACGGTCCCCGGCGGTCACGTCGTCGAGGAGGGCGACGTCATCTCCATCGACGGCTCGTCCGGCAAGGTCTACCTGGGCGAGGTACCCGTCGTACCCTCCCCGGTCGTCGAGTACTTCGAGGGCCGGATGCACGCGGGCGCCCAGGACGCCGACGAGTTGGTCGAGGCGGTGCACCGCATCATGGCGTTCGCCGACCGCAAGCGCCGGCTCCGGGTCCGGGCCAACGCCGACAACGCCGAGGACGCGCTGCGCGCCCGCCGCTTCGGCGCCCAGGGCATCGGCCTGTGCCGCACCGAGCACATGTTCCTCGGCGACCGCCGCGAACTGGTGGAACGCCTGATCCTGGCCGACACGCAGGAGGACCGCGAGGAGTCCCTGAAGGCCCTCCTCCCGCTCCAGAAGAAGGACTTCGTCGAACTCTTCTCGGCGATGGACGGCCTTCCGGTCACGGTCCGCCTCCTCGACCCGCCGCTGCACGAGTTCCTCCCGGACATCACGGAACTCTCGGTCCGCGTGGCCCTCGCCGAGTCCCGCCAGGAACCCCACGAGAACGAACTGCGCCTCCTCCAGGCGGTCCACCGCCTGCACGAGCAGAACCCGATGCTGGGCCTGCGCGGCGTACGCCTCGGCCTGGTCATCCCCGGCCTGTTCACGATGCAGGTCCGCGCGATCGCCGAGGCCGCGGCCGAACGCAAGAACGCCAAGGGCGACCCGCGGGCCGAGATCATGATCCCGCTGGTCGGCACGGTCCAGGAGCTGGAGATCGTCCGCGAGGAGGCCGACCAGGTCATCGCGGAGGTGGAGGCGGCGACGGGCACCAGCCTCAAGCTCTCCATCGGCACGATGATCGAACTCCCGCGTGCCGCCCTGACGGCCGGCCAGATCGCCGAGGCGGCGGAGTTCTTCTCCTTCGGCACGAACGACCTGACCCAGACGGTCTGGGGCTTCAGCCGCGACGACGTCGAGGCCTCCTTCTTCACCGCCTACCTGGAGAAGGGCATCTTCGGCGTCTCCCCCTTCGAGACGATCGACCGGGACGGCGTCGGCTCCCTGGTCGCGGCGGCGGCGAAGGCCGGCCGCGCCACCCGCCCGGACCTGAAGCTCGGCGTCTGCGGCGAACACGGCGGCGACCCGGAGTCCGTCCACTTCTTCCACGAGGTGGGCCTGGACTACGTCTCCTGCAGCCCGTTCCGCATCCCGGTGGCCCGCCTGGAGGCGGGCCGCGCGGCGACCGAGTCGACGGGCAGCGACCACCGCTGAGGCCGCCGCAGGCCTCCCGCGAACCCCGGGTCCGCCGTCCGTCCCCGACCCTCAAGACCGATGGACGGCGGCCCCGGCACGCAAGAAGAGGGGCGGCACCCTGTGCGGGGGTGCCGCCCCTCCGTGCTTGTGGCCCAAGGGGTTTGACGGTTTGTTAGCGTGCGCGGATGGATGATCTGAGTTCCGTGACGTGGCCGCCCCGGCCGGTCAGGACCGAGCGGCTGGTGCTCCGGGAGCCCGAGAGCCGGGACCGTGCGGTCTTCGTCGAACTGCTCGCCTCGCCGGAGGTGCACACCTACCTCGGTGGCTCCCGGCCGCGTGACGAGCTCGAACGCGAGCTGCCCGGGGTGCCCGAGCGGCGGCCCGGGAGTTTCGTCGTCGAACTCGACGGGGCGATGATCGGCCAGGTCCTGCTCAGGAGAGTGCCGGGGCAGGGCCGCCCGGCCGCCGGCGGGAAGGTCGATCTCGGCTACCTGTTCCTGCCGCGGGCGTGGGGGTTCGGGTACGCAGCCGAGGCGTGCGCGGCGGCGCTCGGCTGGCTCGCCGGCGAGCTTCCCGGCGAGCCGGTGGTGCTCCACACCCAGACCGCCAACGCCGCCTCGATGCGGCTCGCCGCGAAGCTGGGATTCACCGAGGTGGAGCGGTTCGAGGCCTGGGGCGCCGAGCAGTGGCTCGGCCTGCGGTCCCCGGCCGCCTCAGGAGGCGCCGCTCCGCAGTGACGCGATGAGGAGGTCCAGGTCGCCGCGGGCCGTGTACGTGCGGATCGGGTCGATGTAGTCGCGCGACTCGACGATCCGGCCGTCCCGGACCCGCATGACGAAGACGCAGGGCACCTTGCTCGTGGAGCCGTCCGGCCGTGTGAACTCGTAGCCGAACTCCGCGACGATCACTTCGGGATCCGCGGTCTCGTGGACGACGACGTCGACGACCCGTCTCTTCGGCAGGGACGCCCGGCCCTCCGGCGGCACCGTGAAGTGCTCCCGGAGCGCACGCCGGGTCGTCAGCGGCTCCGGCTCCGGCGTCGCCATCGGATGCCGGACATCGGTGACCTCGCCGTACAGGTCGGGCAGTTCCTCGAAGTTCCCGTCGGCGACTCCCTGGACGAGGCGGAGGAAGACGTCGCGCGGACTCGGTGTCACAGGACCTCCGTCAGGTGGCCGCGGGCGGTCAGAGCAGCCCGAGGTCGCCGAGTTCCTTGTACAGGTCGGCGCGTGTGGAATCGGAACCGGGCTGCGGCTGCGGGGTGTTGCCGCCGGCCGGCGTCCGGGGGGCGATGTCGCCGGTGGTGGGGCGTGCTGCCCGGCGGTCGCGGAAGATCCAGGCGCCGGCCAGGCCCCCGAGCAGCCCGCCGAGGTGGCCGAGCCAGCTCACGCCCGGGGTGCCGGGAACGGCCACGGTGAGGAGGTAGGCGAAGGACGCGCCCATGACGATCCCGATCAGCGTGTCGATCAGGTGCCGGTCGAAGAGGCCCCGTACCACGACGTAGCCGAAGTACCCGAAGATCAGGCCGCTGGCGCCGACCGTCGCCACGTCGCCCTTCTCGAAGAACCAGACCACCAGGCCGCTGCTCAGCGCGATCAGCAGGGTGAGGCCGAGGAACCGCGCCACTCCCCGGTAGGCGGCGAGGAAGCCGAAGACGAACAGCGGGCCGGAGTTGCTCTCGATGTGCGCCCAGCTCCAGTGCAGCAGCGGCGCGACCAGGACGTCGGGCAGGGTGCCGATGTCGCCGGAGACCACCGCGTAGTCCCGGGAGAGGGCGTAGTGGTCGG
This sequence comes from Streptomyces sp. NPDC008092, assembly GCF_042957285.1. Classification (NCBI taxonomy): domain Bacteria; kingdom Bacillati; phylum Actinomycetota; class Actinomycetes; order Kitasatosporales; family Streptomycetaceae; genus Streptomyces; species Streptomyces sp. NPDC008092. The sequence continues at coordinate 106,613 of NZ_JBIBHY010000004.1, read as the reverse complement.
AGTAGTTGGCCAGTTGCACCAGCCAGACGACGGCGAGCAGGCCGAACATCACGAAGAACGCCTTCCGCGCCTCCGCGATCATCTGCTCGGGGCTCATCGGTACCGGTACGGGCCGGTCCTTCTTCGGTCGCTTCTTCGGTTCCTTCTCCGGCACACCCATGGCAGGCCCCCCTCGAACGACTGTCCCGTCCCCACCATGGCGCACTCTACGGCAGCCCGGTGACAGGCGCCGGGGCCCGGCTACAGGGCCGGTTCCGCCCACAGGTCCGCCGGTACGACGCCGACGGAACGGCCGTGCGCGTCCAGGAGACGGCCGAGGAGTTTGTCCTGGCGCAGGGTGACGACCCGGTCCGCGATGTCGAGGGCCGGGTGGGCCGTCGCCAGCTGGGTCTCCAGGCGGAGGATGTCGCCGAGCGAGTGCAGGCTTGCCTGGAGGACGAGGTTCTGGGGGCCGCTGATCGCGGCGCAGTTGCGGGTTTCCGGGAGGCGGATCAGGGACTGGCCGATCCCGGGGAGGTCGGCGGGCGGCACCCTGGCCCAGAAGGTGACGGCGACCGGCCAGCCGCCGAGGGGGCGGGCGAAGTCGCAGCGGAAGCGGAGCAGACCGCCCCGGACGAGGGCCTCGACGCGGCGTTTGGCGGTGGAGAGACTGACGCCGAGGTCCCGCGCCAGGCTCTGGTAGGACGCGCGGCCGTCGTGGGCGAGGCGGGTGGCGAGGGCCCGGTCGAAGGAGGTGAGCTGCCGGTGGGCGGTCCGTCGCCCGGCGGAGGAGGATGCGGGGGCGGACGCGGGGGCGGATACCCGGGCCGTCAGCCGGGCGCGCTGGTCCGGGGCCAGGGCGGCGATCCGCCAGCGGCCGCCCTCGGTGAACATGTGGGTGACGATCCGGGACCGTACGGCGGTGATGCCCGGCAGGTGGGGGAGCAGGTCGAGGGTGTAGCGGGACAGGGCCGGCAGGTCGCGGGTGGCGACCGTGGCGAGGATGTCGTGGCCCGAGGCCGTCCGCTCGATGGTCACCATGTGGGGGTGGGCGCTCAGGGCCCCGGCGACGCGGGCCGTGCTGCCCGGGGCGCAGTCGATCACGACGTACGCCACGCAGATCTGCTCCAGCAGGCGCGGGCCGGGCGAGAAGCCGACCCAGGCCGAGCCCTGCACGGAGAGGCGGTGGAAGCGGCGGGCCACCGTGACCGGGTCGACGCCCAGGGCGCGCCCGAGCTCGGTCCAGGAGGCGCGCGGGCTCAGCTGCAGCGCGTTGATCAGCGCCAGCTCGTCCTCGCTGAGCAGCGCCGGTGCCGCCGCACGGGCGGCAGCATCCTGCGCCCACTCGCCGTGCGAGCCGGAATCCTGCGTTTCGGAGCCGTTGTGCGCCACTCTCCCATTGTGGACTTCCAGGGGCCCGCACCCCGCGGGCGCAGTCGTGAAGAAGGGCCGGGACATGGCGTTCGCCGACTACCAGAACGAGATCTACCTCGACGGGCTGCGCGGAGTGGTGCCGCGGTTCCCGATGTCGTACGACGATCTGGAGCCGCTGGCCCTGGCCGCGCTGCCCCCCGCGGTGCGCTCGTACGTCGCGGGCGGCGCCGGTGACGAGCGGACGCAGCGGGCCAACGTCGGCGCGTTCGGGCGCTGGGGGCTGGTGCCGCGCATGCTGGTCGGGGCCACGGAGCGGGACCTGTCCGTCGACCTGTTCGGGATGCGGCTGCCCGCACCGCTGTTCATGGCCCCGGTCGGGGTGATCGGGCTGTGCGCGCAGGACGGTCACGGCGACCTCGCCGTCGCCCGCGCCGCCGCCCATACCGGCGTGCCCATGGTCGCCTCGACGCTGACCGTCGACCCGCTGGAGCAGGTGGCCGGCGAGTTCGGCGACACCCCCGGCTTCTTCCAGCTCTACACGCCCACCGACCGCGAACTGGCCGAGAGCCTGGTGCACCGGGCCGAGAAGGCCGGGTTCAAGGGGATCGTGGTCACCCTGGACACCTGGATCACCGGCTGGCGACCGCGCGACCTGAGCACCAGCAACTTCCCGCAGCTGCGCGGGAACTGCCTGGCCAACTACACCAGCGACCCCGTCTTCAGGGCCCGCCTCGGCAAGGACCCGCAGGACGACCCGCAGGCTGCCGTCGCGCTCTGGGCGGGCATCTTCGGCAACCCGCTCACCTGGGACGACCTGCCCTGGCTGCGGTCGATCACCGAGCTGCCGCTGATCCTCAAGGGCCTCTGCCACCCCGAGGACGTCCGCCGCGCCAGGGACGCGGGCGTGGACGGCGTCTACTGCTCCAACCACGGCGGCCGACAGGCCAACGGCGGCCTGCCCGCCCTCGACATGCTGCCGGAGGTGGTCGAGGCCGCCGACGGCCTGCCGGTCCTGTTCGACTCCGGGGTGCGGACGGGCGCCGACGTCGTCAAGGCGGTCGCGCTGGGCGCCACCGCCGTCGGCGTCGGCCGTCCCTACGCCTACGGCCTCGCCTACGGCGGTGAACCCGGCCTCGTGCACATCCTCCGGGCGCTGCTCGCCGAAGTCGACCTGATCATGGCCGTCGACGGCTACCCGGCCCTCGCCGACCTCACCCCGGAGGCGCTCCGACGGGTCCTGTGACCTGCGCAGGCGTGCTGTCAGTCGGTGCCGGCCGTGACCCGCTCCCAGCGGTCGTACTCGCTCATCAGCTCGGCGAAGCGGCCGCGCACCATCTCCAGACCGGCGGTGGCCACCGCGAGGTGCAGCGGGGGCGCGTCGGTGCCGGTCACGTCGGCGACGGCCGCCATCGACCGCACCAGGTTGCCGCGCACCGCCTGCTCGGCGAACTCGGCCATGCCGGCGTAGGCGGGCGCGTAGTCCGGGATGGAGGCGGCGGGGAGCTTCGCGTTGCCCTCGAAGCCGGTGTCGAAGCCCGCCGGCTCGACCAGGGTGACGTGGATGCCCAGCGGGGCCAGCTCCTTGGCCAGGCCCTCCGTCAGGTTCTGCACGGCGCTCTTGGAGGCGCAGTACACGGCCATCGTGGGCAGGCTGACGTGGCCGCCCATGGAGCCGATGTTTAGGATGTGGCCCGAGCGGCGCTCCCGCATGTGCGGGAGGACGGCCTGGATCACCTGGACCAGGCCCACCACGTTGGTCTCCAGCTGGTCGCGCAGCTGCTCGGGGCTGATCTCCTCGACCGCGCCGACCTGGCCGTAGCCGGCCGCGTTGACCAGGGCATCGACGGCGCCGAAACGGCCGACGGTGGCCTGCACGGCCTGCTCGATGCCGGCCGGGTCGGTGACGTCGAGGCGGGTGACCAGGACGTTGCCGAGACCGGCGAAGGCCGGGTTGGCCCTGGCGGTGTCCCGCATGGTGGCGGCCACGTTCCAGCCGCGCGCCGCGTACTCGAAGGTCAGCGCCTCTCCCATGCCGGTGGAGGCGCCGGTGATCAGAACGGTCTTGCTCATGATGCTCTCTCTCGCGTGTGCCGTGCCCCCCGGTCGCGCCTGCCGCCAGCTGCCTGCTGAACGCTACTAAACAGGATCGACAAAACATGTATAGCACGCCCAGTCGGTATGGTGTGCATATGACCGCGACCCGAGGGGACACCCAACGCCGCGAGCAGGTGCTCGCGGCGGCGCTGACCGTCTTCGCGACGTTCGGCTACCGCAAGACGTCGATGGACGCGGTGGCCCGGGCCGCCGACATCTCCCGCCCCGGCCTGTACTTCCTCTTCTCGGGCAAGGAGGAGCTGTTCCGCGAGACCATGCGGCAGGAACTGGACCGGGCGCTGGCGGACGTCCGCACGGCGCTGGCCGCACCCGGCGCGGACCTCGACGCCCGCCTGGTGGCCGCGCTCGACGCGAACCTCGGCCGGTACGTCGGCACCCACCTCAACGAGGGCGTCGACGAACTGCTGGAGCACGGGACCGCGCAGCTCCATGACATGTACGACGACTACCGGGACGCCTTCCTCGACACCCTCGCGAAGGCGATCGCCGACTCCGGCCGGCCGGCGGCCGGCGCCACGCCCCACCAGATCTCCGAGGTCCTGCAGGCGGCCGGCGAGGGCTGGAAGCACCGCGTCGCGGACCGGGGGGAGTTCGTGCGCAAGCTGGGCGTGGCGGTCGCGGTGGCCTTGCGGCCGTAGGGCTTTCCGGCCGTAGGGCTTTCCGGCGCGGGCGGACGCCTCGCCGTGACCCCGGACCGTCAGACGGCGGCCGCCCCGGCCCCCGTCCCCGTGTCCGTCCCCGCCCCCGTCGCCGTCGCCGTCAGCAGGTCGGTGGAGAGCTGCCAGAGGCGGGCCGCGTGGCCGGGGTCCAGGGCGTGGGCGGCCACTCCGCGGCGGACGCCGGGCCGGTGCGGGCCGGCCTCGGCGCAGTCCTCGAAGTACCGCCCGGTCACGCCCTCGACCAGCGGGGAGGCGGCGAGCAGCGCCGAGGTGGCGGCGCCCTGCTCGATGTCCTTCCAGGACACGTCGGTGCTGGTGGCGTCGAACGAGGCCGGGCTGTTGGCGATGTCCCCGATGTGGCGGCCGAGCCGGGTGCTGGTGATGCGGCCGGGGTTGAGGGCGTTGACGGCGATCAGGTCGGGGGCCCAGCGGCGGGCCGCCTCGACGGCGAACAGGACGTTGGCGGTCTTGGACTGGCTGTAGGCCGCCCACGGGTCGTAGGGGTGCCGCTCGAAGCTGACGTCGTCGAAGAGGACGCCGCCGTTGACGTGGCCGACCGAGCTGACCGCGACGACGCGTGCGCCGCGGGCCGCGGCGAGGGCGCCGTGCAGGCCGGTGGCGAGGGCGAAGTGGCCGAGGTGGTTGGTGGCGAACTGCGTCTCCCAGCCCTCCCGTGTCCGCTGCAGCGGCGTGGCCATGACGCCGGCGTTGAGGACGAGGACGTGCAGCGGGCCCTGCCAGGCGTCGGTGAAGGCGCGGACGGAGCGCTGGTTGGCGAGGTCGAGGAAGGCGGCGCGCACGCTGCCCGGCCCGCTCGCCGGGGCGATCTCCCCGGCGGCCCGGACGCCTGCCGCCAGGTCGCGGACGCCGATGGTGACCTCGGCGCCCGCCGCAGCGAGGGCGCGGGCGGTCTCGCGCCCGATGCCGGAGGCTCCGCCGGTGACCACGGCACGCCTGCCGCCGAGGTCGAGGCCGGCGAGCACCTCGGCGGCGGTGCTCCGGGCTCCGAAGGGGGTGGTGATGAGAGGGCGGGACATGGGGGCTCTCCTGGAAGACGGTGTGGATGTGGATGTGGGGGTGGGTGTGGGGGTGGGCGCGGGCGGTGGCGTGGCGGCAGGGGCCGTCGTAGGCTCGTATCCGGAACTGGTTCCGCTTCGCTCGCTTCCCGACGGTAAGCGGAACCGGTTCCGGTTGCAAGTGGTGGCGACGAGGAGGGGGCTGGGTTGACCGGCATCGACGAGGGTGCGGCGACGTCCCGCAGGCCGTTGCGCGCGGATGCGCGGCGCAACGAGGACCGGCTGCTGGAGGCGGCGGCAGCGGCGTTCGCCCGTGCGGGGGCGGGCGCCTCGGTCAAGGACATCGCCCGCCAGGCGGGCGTCGGCGTCGGCACGCTCTATCGCCGGTTCCCGTCGAAGGAGTTGCTCATCGAGGCGGTCTACCGGCACGAGGTGCAGCGGCTGTGCGAGGCGGCGGAGGAACTGGCGGCCGAGCTGCCGGCGGTGGCGGCGCTGCAGGCGTGGATGGAGCGCTTCATCGACTTCATGGCGGCGAAGCAGGGGATGGCCGACGCGCTGCGGGTGATCCTCACCGACGAGAGCGAGAAGCTGCACACCCGCACCCTGCTGGTCGATGCGATCGCCCACCTGCTGGATGCGGGGGAGAGCGCGTCGGCGGTGCGGCCGGGGGTCGACGCGCGCGACGTGCTGATGGCGCTCGGCGGGATCAGCCTGATGGCGGCGAACGAGGGGCAGCGCGAACTGGCCGCCCGGCTCATCGACTTGCTCCTGCGCGGGGTCGTGGGGGGCTGACGCGTCCGCCTCCCTGCGGCCGCCGCGGACCGTGGCCGGGGAAACCGTGTTGAGGGGCCGGGCCGTCCTGCGGAAGGCTCCGCGGCATGGAGTTCTTCTGTTACCACCGTGACCGGGCCGGCTCCGTGGCGTTGCGGGCGGAGCTGGTGGAGGACCACTGGGGCTACATGGACCGCTACGCGGCCGAACTGATCGCCCGGGGGCCGACGTTCGAGGCCGGTGGTGAGGTGCCGACCGGCAGTGTGCACGTCGTGGACCTGCCCGGCCCCGCCGCCGCCCGGGCCTTCGCCTTCGACGAGCCCAACTACCAGGCCGGCGTGTACCGGGACGTGCTGCTGCGGCGGTGGCGCAACCTGCTGGGGCGCACCATGTGGGAGTTCCCCGGCGGCCGCACCGGCGGCAACCGCTACCTGGTGCTCGGCCTTGGCCCGCTGCACGCCGACGCCGACGCCGACACCGACACCGGCGGCGGTGACGGCGGCGACCGCGCCGTCAGCGGGCCCGGCGGCCTGCCGCCCGGCACCGGTCACGACGACCTGATCGCCTTCGGCCCGCTGCTGTCCGACGACGGCACCACCTGGATCGGCACGGCGGCACTGGTCCGGGCCCCGGACCCGGACGAGGCCCTGGCGGTGCTGGCACCGGTGCGGTACGCGGACGTCGAGGTGCGGGACTGGGAGTTCGGCGGGCGGCGGTGACCTAGACCACCAGGGACTCCGCCAGCCGGTCCGCGAACCGGGTGACGAGGTCGAGACGGGGCCCGCTGCGGGCGATGCGGAAGCCGTGCAGCCGGCCCCAGAACGCCGCCTGGACGGCGTGCAACTGGGCCCAGCGGCGGACCCGTTCGCGGTCGAGTTCGGCGGCGTCGGCGAACACGTCGAGGAGGCGGTGGGCGGTCTTCGGGAGGTCGTCGGACCGCATGAGGCTCAGGGCGCGGGACTTGAGGAGGGTGCCGCCGTCGTACGCCGGGTCTCCCGCGTAGCCCTTCGGGTCGACCGCCAGCCACGGTTCCCGGTCCGCCCGCAGGATGTTGCGTGCGTGCAGGTCGCCGTGGACGAGGGTGTCCGGCTGGGTCCGGCCCAGTTCGCGGGTGGTGGCGACGGCCGCGTCCAGCGCGCGGGCCGGCAGGGCGTGCGGCAGGCTTGCGGCGTTCTCGCGCAGCTCCGCCGCCCATGTGTCCGCGCGGTCCCGGAGCCGCGGCAGCTTCGGCGGCGCCGGGACGGCCAGGCGGTGGCTGAGGCGGCCCGCGACCGTCATCACCGTCTCGTCGTCGGACTCCAGCGCCGCCAGCGTCGACACGTGGGCCCGTTCCAGGAGGAGGGCGAAGCGGGCGTCGTCGCGGCGGTGCAGGCGGACCGCGCCACGGCCGGCCCACGCCTCGAACGCGTCCGGCTCGTGGACGTTGCCGGGGTGGGGGAAGGACACCTTGACCACGCAGGGGCGCGCGGAGGACCGCAGGCGGACCGGGACGATCACGCCCACCCCGCCGTGCGTCACCTCGCCGTCGGGTACGCAGTCCCAGCGCCGCAGCAAGTCCTCGACCGTCGCCGGGAGTCCGGCGATCCACGCCGCCCCGCTGTCCCCCTCGCGGTCGATCGTGCCCCGTACCAGTGCCTCCGGAATGCCGATCATTCCGGCACCCTACGCGTGGCGCACGGCGCGTGGCGCACGGCACGTGGCGCGTGGAGCACGGTGTACGGCGCACGGCCGCGTCCGGTGTCGTCCCGTGTCCCGGGTCCGCAGGACGGGGCCGCGGGGCCGTGAGCGGGTGTGGACGGACCTACGCGGTCCGCACCCGGTACGCCGTCACCCGTACCGTCTCGTCGTCCAGGCACGCGCCGGTCTCCAGGTCGAAGCGCTGCTTGAGGAGCGGGGAGGCCACGAACGGGCGGCCCCGGTGGGTGCCGGTCAGGCCGCGGGAGAGGACCGCCGCGCCGCCGAACGGGTCGCGGTTGTCGATGGCGTGCAGACGGCCGGCGCGGTCGCGGAAGACGGCGGCCTGCCGGCCGTCCGGGAGGAGTACGGCCACGCCCCGGCCGGGGGTGAGCAGGCTCAGGTCGCAGACCGTGAACCAGCCGTCGTCCAGCCGGAGTTGGACCTTGAGGTCGGTGGTCTCGGGGGCCAGGGTCATCGCTGCGGGCTTCCTTCCAGAACGGTGGCCGTGCCGTCCGCGCGGCGCAGGCCGATGGACAGCAGCGGCAGGTCGGGCTTCACCTGGCCGCGTTCGGGCACGAAGCCGACGACCGGGTCGGGGGTGTCGGGGGCGTTGACGAACGAGACGAACCGGGCGAGCTTCTCCGGGTTGTCGATGGTGGTCGCCCACTCGTCGGCGTAGTTGGCGACGTGCGCCGCCATCAGGGACTCCAGCTCCGCGCAGATGCCCAGCGAGTCCTCGACCACCACGTCACGCACGTGGTCCAGGCCGCCCGGGATCCGCTCCAGCCAGGTCGACGTGCGCTCCAGGCGGTCGGCCGTGCGGATGTAGAACATCAGGAAACGGTCGATCAGGCGGACCAGCCCGGCGTCGGTGAGGTCCTGGGCGAGCAGGTCCGCGTGGCGCGGGGTGGCGCCGCCGTTACCGCCGACGTAGAGGTTCCAGCCGGCCGCGGTGGCGATGACGCCGAAGTCCTTCGACTGGGCCTCCGCGCACTCGCGGGCGCAGCCCGACACCGCCGACTTCAGCTTGTGCGGCGACCTGAGCCCCCGGTAGCGCAGCTCCAGGTCGATCGCCATCCGGACCGAGTCCTGGACGCCGTACCGGCACCAGGTCGACCCCACGCAGGACTTGACGGTCCGCAGGGCCTTTCCGTAGGCGTGGCCCGACTCGAAGCCGGCGTCCACCAACCGCGTCCAGATCAGCGGGAGCTGCTCGACCCGGGCACCGAACATGTCGATCCGCTGACCCCCGGTGATCTTCGTGTAGAGGCCGAAGTCGCGGGCGATCTCGCCGATCGTGATCAGGCCCTCCGGGGTGATCTCGCCGCCGGGGATGCGCGGCACGACCGAGTACGAGCCGTTCTTCTGGAGGTTGGCGAGGAAGTGGTCGTTGCTGTCCTGGAGCGCCGCCTGTTCGCCGTCCAGGACGTAACCGCTCGCGCCGATCGTCGGGGCGAGGGACGCGATGACCGACGCCACCGCCGGCTTGCAGACCTCGCAGCCGTCGCCGCCCCGGGCGTCCTCCCGGCCGTACCGGTCGAGCAGGTCCCGGTACGTGGTGACGCGCAGCGCGAGGACGATCTCGTACAGCTCCTCGCGGGTCTGCGCGAAGCAGCCGCACAGGCCCTTGTCGACCTCGACCCCGGACGCCTCCAGCTCCGCCGTGACCAGTTGCCCGAGCACCTTCACGCAACTGCCGCAGCCGGTACCGGCCCTGGTGCACTTCTTCACCTCCGGCACGGTGGTGCAGGAGTGCTCGGTCACCGCGCCGCGGATCGTGCCCTTGCTGACGTTGTGGCAGGAGCAGATCACCGCCTCGTCGGGGAGCGCGGACGGGCCGAGCTGGGCGCCGCCGCTCGCGTCGGCCGGCAGCACCAGCGACTCCGGGGCGACCGGCGGGACCGAACCGGTGAAGGCCTTCAGCGTGCCGTACGCGTCCGCGTCGCCGACCAGGATGCCGCCGAGCAGCGTGCCGTCCCGGCCGATGACCAGCTTCTTGTACAGGCCCGAACGGGCGTCGGAGTAGACGACATTCAGGCAGTCCTCGGTGGTGCCGTGCGCGTCCCCGAAGGAGGCCACGTCCACGCCGAGCAGCTTCAGCTTGGTGGACAGGTCCGCGCCGGTGAAGGCGGCCTCGTCGGAGGCGATCGTCGCCGCGGCCGTCTCGGCCTGCTCGTAACCCGGCGCCACCAGCCCGTACACCCTGCCGTCCGCCGCCAGCGCGCACTCGCCGATCGCGAACACGTGCGGGTCCGAGACGGTACGGCACTGCTCGTCGACCGTGATGCCGCCGCGCTCGCCGACCGCCAGACCGCAGTCGCGGGCGAGCTGGTCCCGCGGCCGGACCCCGGCGCTGAACACCACCATGTCGGTGGCCAGTTCGGAACCGTCGGACAGCTTCATGCCCGTCACGGCGCCCGCGGAGTCGACCACGATCTCCTGCGTGCCGACGCCCGTGTGCACCGTCAGGCCCATCTCCTCGATGGTGCGCAGCAGGGCCGCGCCGCCCCCCTCGTCCACCTGCACCGGCATCAGCCTCGGTGCGAACTCCACGATGTGGGAGGTGAGTCCGAGCCCCTTCAGCGCACCGGCCGCCTCAAGTCCCAGCAGCCCGCCGCCGACCACCGCGCCCACGGTCGCGCCCGACTTCGCGTACTCCTCGATCGCGAGCAGGTCCTCGATCGTGCGGTAGACGAAGCAGCCGGTGGCGTCCTTGTGGGGGACCGGAGGCACGAACGGGTAGGAGCCGGTGGCGAGTACGAGCGTGTCGTACCCGAATGCCGTGCCGGACCGCGCCGTCACGGTCCGCGCCGCGCGGTCGATCGTCTCCGCCGGGTCGCCGACGTGCAGCTCGATGCCGTGCGCGGCGATGAACTCCATGTCCGTCATGGAGAGTTCGTCGGCGGTCCGGCCCGAGAAGTACGAGGTGAGGGCGACGCGGTCGTAGGCGGGGCGCGGCTCCTCGCACAGCACGATCACGCGGTGCGTGGCGGTCAGGCCGCGCTCGGCGAGCGCCTCCAGGAAGCGCTGACCGACCATGCCGTGGCCGACGAGCACGATCGTGGGGGTGGCCTCGGGGGCGGTGGTCATCAGGAGCCTCCGTCGTCGGTGAGCGGGTGGAGCACGTGGCACAGGGGGAGCAGGGGGAGCAGGCGGCGACCGCACTCGGAGGGCATGCCCTGCGGCAGCACCCGGGCGCCGGGCCGGGCGGCGGACGCGGCGCGGGGGGTGACCTCGGGGGCGCCGCCGCGGCCGGCCGGGCCGCCCGCGTGGCCTGCGCCGAGCACCGCCACACACGTATTCGAGGTCATGTCCAGGAGCCTGCGGGGCCGACGTTACCCGGCCGCATCACCGCTGTTTCCCGGGAGGAACGCTGCCCTCTTCGGAGGCGGGGGGTGGGTGTGAGGGGTCCACGGGGAGGCGTGGCGGGCACTGTGAGGTGGGGGAACACGGGAACGCCCCGCCGTGCCCCGCGCCGGGGCCGGTTACGCGGCGGAGCGGTTGTGTACATCGCGCTTGGAGCGCGGCCACCGGCCCGCGACCGGTCAGCGGCTGCCGGACCGCGACCGGTCAGCGGCTGCCGGTCAGATGGGCGAAGACGACGACGTTCCCCTGGTAGCCGGTCGTGCGCGAGTAGCCGCCGCCGCAGGTGATGACCCGGAGTTCGGGGCGCTTCGCCGCGCCGTACACCTTCTCGTCGGGGAAGTCGCGGGCCTGGTAGACCTCCACCGCGTCGACGCTGAACACGGCGACGCTCCTGTCCTGCCGGTCCACCTCGATGGCCGTGCCGCGCCTGAGGGCGCCGAGGTCGTAGAAGACGGCGGGGCCCTCGGTGTTGTCGACATGTCCGGCGACGATCGCGGTGCCGGTCTCGCCGGGGGTGGTGCCGGCCTCGTACCAGCCGGCGAGGTTCTTCTGCCCGGCGGGCGGGACGTCGAGGCTGCCCGAGGCGGTGAGGGCGAGGCCCATGAGGGGGGCGTTCACGTGGATGGCGGGGATGCGGATGCGGGTGGGCGGGGAGGGCGGCAGCGCGGGGGCTTCGAGGCGTTCCTCGCCGGGATCGGGGCGGCCCTCGGCGGCGGACGGCTGGGGCGGCGCGTCGTGCGGTCCGCTGCCGGGGCCGAGCAGCCACACGCCGGAGCCGAGGGCGACGACGGTCACGGCGGCTATCGCGGTGTCCCCGATCCTGCGCATGCGAACCCCTCTCCCTCGGGTGAGAACTTCTGACGAGGGGGTGGGACGCCCGCGGCGGTGAGAGCCTCTGACGAACGTGACCCCCTCCCCCTCCGGGCCGCGAGGGGCGTCGGACCCGGAGGGGGTGGGATGTGCGGTACCGGCGACGGACAGCGGAGGGTGTCCGTCAGATCACATCGCCTCTCGCCCGGCGATGCAGGAGCCAGGTACCGCCCGCGGCGGCGACGGCCAGAGCCGTCACGCCCGCCGCGGTCTGCACGGGGTCGGAGCCGAAGGCGCCACCGACCCCCGTCTTCACACTGCCGTGGGGCTGCACCTGCTGCCCCGCGGCCGGCGCCAGTGCCACCACCAGGTCCCCGGTCACCTGCCGGTTCCCCTCGGCGCACTTCGCGACGATCTCGTACGTCCCCGGTTGCGCGCTCGGCGGCACCTGGAACTGCCCGATCGCCTCGCCCTCGTGCGTGCTCGGCGCAAGGGTGAACGTGCCGGCGCCGACCGAACTGGCGTCCCCGAGCGCCGTTCCCTTCGCGCCGCAGGCCGCCGTGTTCACCGTGACCTGACCGCCGGCCGCCGCGGTCGACGGGTACACGTCGAGGCTGCCGGTGACGCCGCCGTACGCCGGCGCGACGGCGAGTCCGGCCGTGGCCACGGCCAGCGCGGTCCCGGTCACCAGACGGGCGGTGCGTCGCATGGTGCTCCCTCGGTCGAGGTCGTCCACTCCCTTGCTCTACCGAGGTAAAAGCCAAGCGCCCGGCCGCGCCCCCTGAGGCGCCGTCAGTTTTGGGATGAACGGGTGTCACGGCGGAGGGAAGAGGAGGCAGGTGAGGGCGGATTCCGGCAGGTCAAAGGGGTTGCACAGGCATCAGTATGAAGAGCACACGAATGGTGGGTGCCGGGGGGAGTGAACGGGTGACCCCCGCACGGGGCGGTCGGGAACGCGGCGGTCCGGTACTCCAGGGCGACTTCGTGACCGGGTGGCCGGACGCCTCCGCGGGTCGGCGCCATCGCCCGAGGGGTGGGGCCGAACCGGCGGCCGGCCCTCTGCTGTCAGCGAATCCGCCTGGCCGGGCGGTGATCCCGGTGCTTGTGTGTCGGTATGGAGATCCTGGTTCTGGGCGGAACGGCATGGGTGGGTCGGGAGCTGTCGCGGCAGGCGGTCGAACGCGGCCATCGGGTGACCTGCCTCGCGCGTGGCGAGAGCGGCGGGGTCGCGGACGGGGCGACGCTGGTCGCCGCCGACCGGCGCGACCCGTCGGCGTACGAACCCCTGCTCGACCGCGCGTGGGACGCGGTCGTCGAGGTCTCCTGGCAGCCGGGCCTCGTCCGCGGCGCGCTCGACGCGCTGGGCGGCAAGGCCGGGCACTGGGTGTACGTCTCGTCCGGCAGCGCCTACGCCTCCCACGCCACGCCGGGGGCGGACGAGTCCGCGGCCCTGCTCGCCCCGACCGACCGCAGCGAGGTCGACTCCGAGTCGTACGGCGAGGCGAAGGCCGCCTGCGAGCAGGCGTCGGCGGCCGCGGTGGGCGACCGCCTCCTGACCGCACGGGCCGGGCTCATCGGCGGGCCCGGCGACCACAGCGGGCGCTCCGGCTACTGGGTCGCCCGCGCCGCGCGCGATCCGCGAGGGCCGATGCTGGTCCCCGACACGCCGGCCGTGCCCACCCAGGTGGTCGACGTGCGGGACCTCGCCGCCTGGCTGCTCGACTCCGCGGAGACGGGAACCACCGGCACGTACGACGCCGTCGGCCCGGTCGTTCCGTTCGGGGAGTGGATCGAGCTGTCGCGCGCCGCCGGCGGGCACACCGGTCCGGTGGTCGCCGCCGACCCGGCGTGGCTGCTCGCCAACGGCGTGGCCCAGTACATGGGCCCCGAATCGCTGGCGATGTGGCTGGTCGAGCCGGGCTGGGAAGGGTGGTCGGCCCGGGACGGGTCCGCGGCGCGCGCCGCGGGGCTGCGGCACCGGCCCCCGGCCCGGATGCTGGCCGACACCCTGCGCTGGGAACGCGAGCAGGGGCTGGACCGGGAGAGGCGCGCAGGCCTCAGCGCACGGCGCGAGCGCGAGCTGCTCGACGCCCTCGGCTGACGGCGGGCGCTGCGCGGCCGGGCCATGACCCGGACAGCCCGCGGCCGCCGGAGGCCCGTGAGCCGGACACCCCGGCCGTCTCCCCGCAGTTACGGCGTACCCGCAGTTACGGCGTACCTGCCGCTACGGCGTACCCACCGCTACGGCATCCCCCCGGCTATGCCATAGCCCCGGCTATGGCACAGCCCCGGCTATGGCACAGCCCGCAGGCCCTCCGGTGCCGTCCGGATCGCCGCGATGTCGAACTGCAGCCGCACCGTCTCGCTCACCATCGCCCCGCCCTCCGCCAGGCGGGAGTTGTACGCCAGCCCCCAGTCCATGCGGTTGATGGTGGTGGTGCCGTCGAAGCCCACGCGCTGGTAGCCGAAGGGGTCCGTGACGTTGCCTATGTAGGTGAGTTCCAGGTCCACCGGGCGCGTCGTTTCCCTGATGGCCAGGTCGCCGGTCATGACGTAGACGTCCGGCGCTTTCAGGCGTACCGCCGTGCTCTGGAAACGTATCCGCGGATAGGTCGCGGAGTCGAGGAAGTCGCGTCCCGCCAGATGGGCGTCACGCTGTTCCACGCCCGTGTCGACGCTCGCCGTGGACAGGATGATCTCCGCCTGGGAGCGGGACGGGTCGCGGCCGTCGAAGTAGAGGCGGCTCTTGTATTCGGTGAAGGCCCCGCGGACCGTCGTCACCATCGCGTGCCGGACCGAGAAACCGATTCTGCTGTGGGCCGGGTCGATGACCCACTCGCCGGTGAGGGCGGCGAGGGCGGGGTCGAGCAGGACGGGGGCCGAGGTGGGGGAGGCCGGCGCCGCCGTCGGGCGTGGGGGGACCGTGGGGGTGCGCCGGGACGTGTGGGGGCGGCTGAACAAGTTCATGATTTATCTAGTTAGTCCACTCCGGGAATTGCCGCAAGTGGCCGTCCGGACAAAGGAGTTCGGGAATTCCGTATACCGTCACCGAAACTGCACATCATCGCCATGGGATCCACTCAGGAAGTGCTCGGCATTCCCGGATTTCCGGTTTCCGGGTTTACGGGTTTTCCAGGTCTCCGGGTTTCCGGGTTCCCTTGAATTGCGCCGTTCTCCTTTGTCTGGGGTGTATGCGACGGCCGCCCCGGTTCGTTCGCCGGGGCGGCCGTCCTCATGCGGCCGTCTCGCCGGTCAGTTCACGTTCACGGCGCTCCAGGCCGCGGCCACCGCGTTGTACTCCGTGCTGCCGTTGCCGTACAGGTCCTTCGCCGCGTTGAGGGTCGCCGTGCGGGCGCCCGCGTAGTTCGTCGAGGACGTCATGTAGACCGTCAGCGCGCGGTACCAGATCGCGCCCAGCTTGTCGCGGCCGATGCCGGTGACCGTCGAGCCGTTGTATGTCGGGGAGTTGTAGCTCACGCCGTTGATGGTCTTCGCGCCGCTGCCCTCCGCCAGCAGGTACGCGAAGTGGTTGGCGACGCCGGAGGAGTAGTGGACGTCCAGGTTCCCCACCGACGAACTCCAGTAGTCCGCCGAACTCCCGTCCTTCGACGGCTGGTCCATGAACCGCAGCGCCGCCTTGCCGAAGCCGGAGCGGACGATCTTCTCGCCGATCAGGTAGTCGCCGGGGTCCGAGGGGTTGTTCGCGTACCACTCCACCAGCGTGCCGAGGATGTCGGAGGTCGCCTCGTTCAGGCCGCCGGACTCGCCGGAGTAGGTCAGCGCTGCCGTCTTGGAGGTGACCCCGTGCGTCATCTCGTGGCCGGCCACGTCGAGGGCCACCAGCGGGCCGAAGGTCGTCCCGTCACCGTCGCCGTACGTCATGCAGAAGCAACTGTCGTCCCAGAAGGCGTTGTTGTAGCTGTTGCCGTAGTGGACGCGGTTGTACGAGCCCTTGCCGTCGCCCGCGATGCCGTTGCGGCCGTGGACGTTCTTGTAGTAGTCCCAGGTCTCGTTGGTGCCGTACTGGGCGTCGACCGCCGCCGAGGAGCGGTCGGAAGTGGCGCCCGTGCCCCAGTGGTTGTCGGCGTCCGTGAACACCGTCGACGGCGCCCGGCTGATGCAGATGCCGAAGATGCACAGGTCGGTCTTGTTCGCCGCGTCACCCGTGTACGTGTTGCCGCGTGTCGGGTCCGTGAGGTTGTACGTCGATCCGGACTGCGTCGTCTCCAGCGGGACCGTGCCGCCGTACAGCGACTTGCCGTCGCCGGTCGCCGTCTCGATGCTGTCCCAGGCGTCGATCTGGGCGCCGGTGCGGGCGTCCGTCAGCACGGTGCGGGCGACCGGGTTGCCGAGCGAGTCCTTGCCGACGGCGTTGGTGCGCCAGGCCAGCTTCGGGGTGCCGTGCAGGGCGTCGACGACCAGCTGCGGCCTGGCCTGCACCTGCTTCAGCGCGTGGCCGAGGTTCGCCGCCCGCAGCGCGTTGACCGCGAGGTCGGCGGCCTTCGGGGCGGAGACGTCCGGGGCGATCGACGCCAGGGATATCCGGCTCCGGGTCGCCCGGTCGGCGCTGCGGTACGTGCCGTCCGCCTTGAGGTGGACGACGAAGTCGCCGCCGAGGACGGGGAGTTCGCGATAGGTGCGGTCGTAACGGACGTGCTGGGTACCGTTCTTGTCCACGATCACGTCACGGACCGAGGTGCCCTCGGTGGCCGTGAGGCCCAGGGCGGCGGCGTGCCGCACGAGCGCCTGCGCCGCGTTCGCGATCGCGGTGGCCCGGGTCGGTCTGGCGTCGGCGTGGGCGGCGGGGGAGAGCGCGGCGGCCAGCAGGGCCGCGGTGGTGGCGGCGACGCCGGCCGTGGCGAGACGGGAGGCTCGGGTGTTCCGTGTCCGGCTCATCGGTCTCCTTGGGGATGCGCCTCGAAGGCGTGGGGGTGGCGCTGATGACGACAGAGATTTAAGAGGGCATGACAAGTCATGTCCATAGCGCCTCCATGGAGATGTGTGTGGAGACGGAGGGGGTGCAGAATCCTTCCTGTGACCACCCGGAACCCCCGCCACCTCCCGTTCTTCGTCTACGGCACGCTCCGCCCCGGCGAGGTCAACCACGACGCGTTCCTGCGGGGGCGGACGGAGACCGAGGAGCCCGGCCGCCTCGACGGCGCGCTGCTCTACGACGGGCCCGGCTATCCCTACGCCGTCGAGGAGCCCGGCCCGGCCACGGTGCGCGGCGAACTCGTCACCGCGCGCCCCGAGTCGTACGACCGACTCCTGCTGGAACTCGACGAGTTGGAGGAGTGCGTGCCCCAGGACCCGGCGAGCCTGTACGTACGCGTCGCGCGGGAGGTCGTACGGCTGCGGGACGGGGCGGCGGTCCGGGCCTGGGTGTACGTCGCCGGGCCCGTCGTGGCCGGGAAACTGCGCGCCGACGGCCGGCGCATCGACGGCGGCGACTGGCTGGCCCACCGCTGACGGACAGAGGCGGGCGGCTCGGGCTCGGGGGCGGTGCGGTGCGGGGTCTCGCCGGCTCACGGCCCGCCGTACGGGCCGGAGGCCTCGACGCCCCCCGGTGGGCAGGGGCGACAGGACCGTCCCGCACCGCGGGGCGCGGTACGGGCGCGGGTGGGCGTCGAGGCGTTCTCCACGTCGCCCAGCGTGCTGCCGGTGTGTTACGTCCCGTGACGGAACCCTGTTGCGCGGCCGAAACGGCCAACTCCCAGCCGCATCCCAGCCATCGTGAGAACCGATACCGGACCGGCGCCCCCGGCGACGGGCCCGTACGGGGCCGCTTCGCGCCGGAACCGGACCGGTACGAGCCCCACGCCGGGCCGGGCCAGGACCCCGTCCCGGCCCGTGCCGGCCCGCGTTCGCCCATGTCGGCCCACGTCCGCCCACGTCGGCCCGTCTTCGCCCCCGACGGCCGGTCCGCCGCGGCCGCGGTGGCACGGGGCCCCGCGGGTGGCTCGTTCCCCACCCCCGTTGGCCGGTCCCGCCCCGTTTGAGACGTCACGGGGCACGACTACAGTCGGTCGTCTGCCACCGCCGCCCCGGAGGACCGCAGGACCCCGTAGAACCCCGCCGGACCCCGTACGCCGATCGCCACCCCGCCCGACACACCGCCCTGACCGGGCCCCCGCCGCTCCCGGACTCGGCCTCCCCCCACTCGAAAGAGCCAGCCAGGAGGTCCCCGAGCCATGCCTCTGCGCCACCTCACCCCCCGCGACCAGCACCTCTTCTGGCAGTACGGCCGCGGCGCCGACGTACCCGTCCACGAACCGCTCGTCCACCGTGCCATCGAGCGGCATGCGATCGTCCACCCCCACGCCGTCGCCGCCGAACACCACGGCGCGACCCTCACCTACGGCGAACTCGACCGCTACGCCGGTGCCCTCGCCGCCCGCCTGGTCCGCGAGGGCGTCCGGCCCGGCGACCACGTCGGCCTGTTCGCCCGCCGCTCCATCCCGATGCTGGTCGGCCTGTTCGCCGTCCTCAAGGCGGGCGCCGCCTACGTCCCCCAGGACATCGGCCGCACACCCCCGGCCCAGCTCGCCCACGTCATCCGCACCGCCGGCACCCGGGTGATCCTCACCCAGAAGGAGCACGCCCCGCGCGTCCCCCTCCCCGGCGGCCACCGGCTGATCGCCCTCGACGACCCCGCGCCCCACGATCCCGGCCCCGTGCCGCTGCTGCCGCCGCACCCCGACGACGGCTGCTGCGTCCTCTTCGTCCCCGGCACCACCGGCCGCCGCCACGGCGTGAAGCTCACCCACCGCAACATCGCCAACCTGCTGCTCACCGAACCCGGCGGGCTCGGCATCCGCCCCGGCGACCGGGTCGCCCAACTCCTCGGCATCGCCTCCGACCTGGCCGCCTGGGAGATCCTCGGCTGCCTCACCCACGGCGCCACCCTGGCCATCGGCGGCAAGGACACCGACGCCGCGGCCCGCACCGCGACCGTCCTGATCACCACCCCGGCCCTGCTGTCCGGCATCGACCCCGACGGCTGCCCGCGCGTCCGCACGGTCGCCGTCGCCGGGGGACCCTGCCCGCGCCCGCTCGCCGACCGCTGGTCGAGCCGGGCCGCCCTCTTCCACTGCCGGGGGTCGGCCGAGGCGACCGTCGTCACCACCATGGGCCGCCACGCGCCGGTCGCCGGGCGGCCGGCCACCGGCCGCCCCACCCCCAACAGCACGGTGTACGTCCTCGGCGCCGACCGCCGCCCGCTGCCCATGGGCGAGGCCGGCGAGGTGTGGGCGGGCGGCGACTGCGTCTCGGCCGGCTACCTCGGCGACGACGCCCTGAACGCCGAGCGGTACGCCCTCGACCCGTTCCTCGGCGAGGGCCGCGCCATGTTCCGTACCCGCGACCTCGGCCGCTGGACCCCCGACGGCGGCCTCGAACACCTCGGCCGGGCCGTCCCGTCCCGGGAACGGCCGGTGCTGCGGCTCGCCGGGGAACGCACGGCGGGCCCGTTGACGGTCACCCGGTGAGGACGACGGCGCGGCGCTTCTGAGCGTTCCGCCGGAAGTGCCGCGATCTGCCGTCTGCCGTCTGCCGTCTGCGGCGCCGTCTTGGCCGGTCGCGCAGTTCCCCGCGCCCCTTACGGGGCGCTGTCTGCCAAGGCCCTGGTCACCCCTGGTTCCTTCTTGCCCAGGAACCGGGGGTTCGGCTCGAAGACCGCGTCCAGGGCCGCCTTCCCCGCCGCGAAGACCTCCCGGGTCCCGCCGTAGTACCAGGTCACGTCGTGCTTGGCGTCCACCCCGACCCCGTACGACGTCACGCCCGCCGCCTCGCACAGCGCCACCGCCCGCCGGATGTGGAAGCCCTGGCTGATCAGCACGGCCCGGTCCACGCCGAAGATCTTCTTCGCGCGGACGCAGGAGTCCCAGGTGTCGAAGCCGGCGTAGTCGCTGACGATGCGTTTTCCGGGGACGCCGTGCGCGGTCAGGTACGTGCGCATGGCGTCCGGCTCGTCGTAGTCCTTGCGGCTGTTGTCGCCGGTGACGAGGACGACCTTGATGCGCCCCTCCTTGTACAGCGTGGCCGCCGCGTTCAGGCGGTTGGCGAGGTACGGCGAGGGCTCGCCGTCCCACAGGCCCGCGCCGAAGACGACCGCGACGTCGGCGCGCGGCACGTCCGCCACGGTGCGCAGCCGGCCGGCCGTCGAGACGTACAGCCAGGTGGCGGGCAGCAGCGCCAGCACGCACGCGGCCATCACGCCCTGCACCAGGCGCCGCCGGCCGGTGCGGGTCCGCGGCAGTCGCGGTCGGCGGATCTTCATACGCTTGTTCCCCCCTGTGGGCTTCGACCTTGGAGGACGCAGCACGGGACGCTCCGGTTCGCTCACAGCGTGCGGGTCCCCACCGTGAAGTGCCCGAAAAGACCCGTGACGGTCAGGCAACGGGCAGGCAACCTCGCCCGGCGAGGATCCTCGCATGACGGTGACCGACCTCTCCCCGCGCCCCGGCCCGCCCGCCCTGGTCCTGGTGGCCCACGGCAGCCGCGACCCGCGCGCGCTCAGCACCGTGCGGGCACTCGTGGACCGGGTACGCGCACTCCGCCCCGGCGTGCCCGTGCACCTCGGTCACATCGAACTGAACGCGCCGCTGCTCCCCGACACCCTCGCCACCCTCGGGGACGCCGAGGCCGTCCTCGTCCCGCTCCTCCTCGGCCGCGGCCACCACGTCAAGCGGGACATCCCGGAGACGGCGGCCGCCGCCGACGCCCGGACGCGCGTCGCCGCCCCGCTGGGCCCGCACCCCCTCCTGGCCGACGTCCTGCACGCCCGCCTGCTGGAGGCGGGCTGGCGGCCCCGCCCCGCGAGCGCCGTGGTCCTGGCGGCGGCCGGCTCCCGCGACCCCGACGCCAGGGTCGACACCAGCCGCATGGCCGCCCTCCTCGCCGCCCGCCTGGGCGTCCCGGTCGTCCCCGCCTACGCGTCGGCGGCGACCCCGACGGTCCCGGAGGCGATCACCGCCCTGCGGGCGCGGGGCCGACGTCACATCGCCCTCGCCTCCTACTTCACGGCCCCCGGCCGCTTCGCCACCGAGTGCGCGGCCCACGCCCCGTGGCTCGCGTCGGCCCCGCTCGGAGCCCACGACGCGATGGCCGAGCTGGTCCTCCACCGGTACGAGCAGGCACTGGGAACGCCGGTGACCGTGGCCGCCTAGGGGTGCGTTTGCGGCTGCGGGCGGGTTGTGGTTGATCGCGCAGTTCCCCGCGCCCCCAAGAAGGCGGGTCCACTGGGCCGGCCTGAAAGGGGCGCGGGGAACTGCGCGACAAGCTCCCACGCACCCGCAGCCGCAGACGCACCCCGACCCGGCAGCCGAGTAGGCACCCCACAACCCCCGTTTTGTCACCACCAACCCGTACTGTCGAACCATGGCAGTCCCCGCACCCGCAGCCACTTCGGCCTACGACCCGGCGTCAGCCGACCGCTGGGCCCCCGAACCCGACAAGCGCCCCGGCCGCACCGCCTTCCAGCGTGACCGCGCCCGCATCCTGCACTCCGCCGCCCTGAGAAGGCTCGCCGGCAAGACCCAGGTCGTCACCCCCGGCACCTCCGCCCAGGCGTGGGACGCCAGCCCCCGCACCCGCCTCACCCACTCCCTCGAATGCGCACAGGTCGGCCGCGAGCTGGGCGCCGCCCTCGGCTGCGACCCCGACCTCGTCGAGGCCGCCTGCCTCTCCCACGACCTCGGCCACCCGCCCTTCGGCCACAACGGCGAACACGCGCTGAACGAGTTCGCGGACGACTGCGGCGGCTTCGAGGGCAACGCCCAGTCCCTGCGGCTCCTCACCCGCATCGAGCCCAAGCGGTTCACCCCCGAGGGCTCCGTCGGCCTCAACCTCACCCGCGCCGCCCTGGACGCGGCCACCAAGTACCCGTGGCCGCGCGGCGCGCACCCCACCGCCCCGGACTCGCCCAAGTTCGGGGTGTACGAGGACGACCGGCCGGTCTTCGACTGGGTCCGCAAGGAGGCCCCCGGCACCCGCACCTGCTTCGAGGCCCAGGTCATGGACTGGTCGGACGACGTCGCGTACTCCGTGCACGACGTCGAGGACGGCCTGCACGCCGGTCACATCGACCCCAACTGCCTGCACGCGGAGCCGGAACGGCAGGCGGTGTTCGCCGTCGCCGTCGGCCTGTACGTGCCCGCAGGCACCGACCCCGCCGAACTCGCCGCCGCCCTCGACCGGCTCCAGGACGAGGAGTGGTGGCCGCACGGCTACGACGGCACCGCGGTCGCCCAGGCCCGCCTCAAGGACGCCACCAGCCAGCTCATCGGCCGGTTCTGCCTGGCCGCGGAGGGCGCCACCCGCGAGGCGTACGGCGGCGGCCGGCTCACCCGGTACGGCGCGGAACTCGTCGTACCGCGCGAGGCCCGGATGGAGTGCGCGGTGCTCAAGGCCATCGCCCACCGGTACGTCATGCAGCGTGCCGAGCAGGAGCGGCTCCGCGCCGACCAGCGGGTCGTCGTCGCCGAACTCGCCGAGGCGCTCACCGCCCGCGCGCCCGACGGACTCGACCCGCAGTTCCGGGCGCTGTTCGAGGCGGCCGGCGACGACCACGCCCGCAAGCGGGTGATCGTCGATCAGATCGCGTCGCTCACCGACGCCTCCGCGCGGTCGCTGCACGCGCGACTGACGGGACGTATGTGAACACTTCGTGACTCCCTGCGACTCCCTGTGGACTGATCGGGGCAAGATCGCGTCAGCGGGGGTCACTCCCTCTTCCCGCATCACGCTGCGTGCGGGAGGCTCACAGTGCGGCGCATGTGGGCGGCATATGTGGCGGCACCCTTACGAGGAGGCATCAAGTGGTCGACGCGGACCAGACTTTCGTCATCGTCGGAGGCGGACTCGCCGGTGCGAAGGCGGCCGAGACGCTCCGAGCCGAGGGCTTCAGCGGCCGGGTGATACTGATCTGCGACGAACGCGACCACCCGTACGAGCGGCCGCCGCTCTCCAAGGGATACCTGCTCGGCAAGGCCGAACGCGACAGCGTCTTCGTGCACGAGCCCGCCTGGTACGCCCAGCACGACATCGAACTGCACCTCGGCCAGACCGTGGACCGCATCGACCGCGCCGCGAAGACCGTCCGGTTCGGCGACGACGGCACGCTGGTCCGCTACGACAAGCTGCTGCTCGCCACCGGAGCGGAGCCCCGCCGCCTCGACATCCCCGGCACCGACCTGGCCGGCGTCCACCACCTGCGCCGCCTCGCGCACGCCGAGCGCCTCAAGGGCGTCCTCGCCGCCCTCGGCCGGGACAACGGGCACCTCGTCATCGCGGGCGCCGGCTGGATCGGCCTGGAGGTCGCGGCGGCGGCCCGGACCTACGGCGCCGAGGTCACCGTCATCGAGCACGGACAGACCCCGCTGCACAGCGTCCTCGGACCCGAACTGGGCAGCGTCTTCGCCCGGCTGCACGAGGAGCACGGGGTCCGGTTCCGCTTCGGGGTGCGGCTCACCGAGATCGTCGGCCAGGACGGCATGGTGCTCGCCGCGCGCACCGACGACGGCGAGGAGCACCCGGCGCACGACGTCCTCGCGGCGATCGGCGCGGCGCCGCGGGTCGGGCTGGCCGAGGCGGCCGGCCTCGATCTGGCCGACCGGGCGCACGGCGGGGGCATCGTCGTCGACGAGCGGCTGCGGACCTCCGACCCGGACATCTACGCGGCCGGCGACGTGGCCGCCTTCCCGCACGCCCTGTTCGGCACGAGGCTGCGCGTGGAGCACTGGGCCAACGCGCTGAACGGCGGCCCGGCGGCGGCGCGGTCGATGCTCGGGCAGGACGCCGTGTACGACCGGGTGCCGTACTTCTTCACCGACCAGTACGACCTGGGCATGGAGTACAGCGGGTGGGCGCCTGCGGGGTCGTACGACCAGGTCGTGATCCGGGGTGACGCCGGGAAGCGGGAGTTCATCGCGTTCTGGGTGAAGGAGGGGCGGGTGCTGGCCGGGATGAACGTGAACGTGTGGGATGTCACAGAGCCGATCCAGCGGCTGATCCGCTCCGCGGTGCCGGTGGATCTCGACGCTCTGGCCGACCCCCATGTGCCGTTGGAATCGCTCGCCTAGGAGGCCGCCGGGTTCTGCCGTCTCGCGGGCGCGGGTGCGCGGGGGCTGGTCGCGCCGGTTCCCCGCGCCCCTGAAGGGGCGCTCCGGCTCGCCGGAGTTGTCACCGCACCCCCGTAGAATTCACCCGTGGCTGGACGGATCAATGACGAGGATGTGAAGGCGGTACGGGACGCGGTCCCGATCGACGCCGTCGTGTCCGAGTACCTCCAGCTGCGCAACGCGGGCGGCGGGAACCTGAAGGGCCTGTGCCCGTTCCACGACGAGAAGTCGCCGTCCTTCCAGGTCAGCCCGAGCAAGGGACTCTTCCACTGCTTCGGCTGCCAGGAGGGCGGCGACACCCTCACCTTCGTGATGAAGGTCGACCACCTCTCCTTCTCGGAGGCGGTCGAGCGGCTGGCCGCCCGGGCCGGCATCACCCTGCGCTACGAGGAGGGCGGGTACAACCCGTCCCACCAGCGCGGTGAGCGGATCCGGCTGGTGGAGGCGCACAAGATCGCCGCGGTCTGGTACGCGGAGCAGCTCGCCACCAGCCCCGAGGCCGAGACCGGCCGGGTCTTCCTCGCCGAGCGCGGCTTCGACCAGGCCGCCGCCGTCCACTTCGGCGTCGGCTACAGCCCGCAGGGCTGGGACCACCTCACCCGCTACCTGCGCGGCCAGGGCTTCACCGACAAGGAGCTGCTGACGTCCGGACTGTCGCAGGAGGGGCGGCGCGGGCCCATCGACCGCTTCCGCGGCCGCCTGATGTGGCCCATCCGGGACATCGGCGGCGAGGTCGTCGGCTTCGGCGCCCGCAAGCTCTACGAGGCAGACAACGGGCCCAAGTACCTCAACACGCCCGAGACCGCGATCTACAAGAAGTCCCAGGTCCTGTACGGCATCGACCTCGCCAAGCAGCACATCGCGAAGGCCAGCCGCGCGGTCGTCGTCGAGGGCTACACCGACGTCATGGCCTGCCACCTGGCCGGCGTGACGACGGCCATCGCCACCTGCGGCACGGCCTTCGGCGGCGAGCACATCAAGATCCTGCGGCGCCTGCTGATGGACAACGGCTCGGCCCGGGTGATCTTCACCTTCGACGGCGACGCGGCCGGCCAGAAGGCGGCCCTGCGCGCCTTCGAGGACGACCAGAAGTTCGCCGCCGAGACGTACATCGCCATCGCCCCCGACGGCATGGACCCCTGCGAGCTGCGCCTGGCCAAGGGCGACGAGGCGGTCGCCGACCTGACCGAACCCCGCACCCCGCTCTTCGAGTTCGCGCTCCGCCAGATCGTCGCCCGCTACGACCTGGACACCCCGGCAGGCCGCGCGGCCGCCCTCGACGAGGCGGCGCCGATCGTCGCCCGGATCAAGAACAGCGGCGCGCAGCACGAGGTCGCCGTCCAGCTGGCCGGCATGCTCGGCATCCTCGACACCCAGTTCGTGGTCAAGCGGGTGGCCCAGCTGGC
Organism: Streptomyces sp. NPDC008092; assembly: GCF_042957285.1. Taxonomy (NCBI): domain Bacteria; kingdom Bacillati; phylum Actinomycetota; class Actinomycetes; order Kitasatosporales; family Streptomycetaceae; genus Streptomyces; species Streptomyces sp. NPDC008092. The sequence goes on along the minus strand of NZ_JBIBHY010000004.1, from coordinate 81,321 downwards.
CCGCTGGGCCCGCGAGAAGGGCGGCGGGAGTGGCAGGGGGGCCGGTCCGGCCCGCGGACCGCAGCAGCCGTCGTACGACACGGCCGGCGCCCGCCCCGCCGTCTCCGGACCCGCCCTCAACCTCCGCAACGCCGTCTTCGCCACCGAGCGCGAGCTGCTGAAGCTCGCCCTCCAGCGCCCCGAGCTGGTCTCCCCGGCCTTCGACGCGTACGGCATCGACGAGTTCACCGCCGAGCCCTACGCGGCCGTACGCCAGACCATCATGGAGGCGGGCGGCGCCGAGTACGGCGTGCAGGATCCGCAGGAGTACCTGGTCCGGGTCCGCGAGGCCGCCGCCGACGACACGGTCCGCGCGATGGTCACGGAGCTCGCCGTGGAGGCGATCATGCGCCGCACGGTCGACGAGAACTACGCGGGCGAGCAACTCGTGACCGTCCGCCGCCGGGCCGTCGACCGCCGTATCCACGAGATCCAGATCACCCTCACCCGCCTCGGCAGCGGCGGCGACCCCGCCCAACTCACCTCCGTGCAGAACGAGTTGTGGGTCCTCCAGCAGTACGGGCAGGCGCTGCGCGAGCAGGGCCCGGCCGCCCTCTGAGCCCCGGCCGGCCGTCGGGATAACCGCGCGGTCACGGGCCGGACGCAAAAAGTCACCGCACGCCCCTCGTGGCGGCGATGTGTCTTCCCCCACACTGGGGGCGGTGCCTGAGTCCTCGGAGCGCGGCCGGCCCGTCCCGGACGGGTCCCACACCCCCGCCGTTCCACTCATCGCGTACGGGACGGACAGCGGCGAGGCCGTCGTCTCCGCCCCCGAAGTACCGCTGCCGCACCCCCTGGCAGCGATCATCCTGGAGGTCGCCCCCGTGCAGACCCAGACCCTGACCCAGACGGACAGCAGCAGCACGCTGACGGACGAGCCGGACGCCGATACCGGCGGCCATGCCGGCGTGCCGCCGCAGAGCCGGGCCGCGCTGCACCCCGAGACCGAGCCGGACGGCCCGCCTCCGGAGGAGCTCGCGGCCGAAGCCCCCGACACGGAGCCCGAGCCCGAGCCCGCCGAGCCCCGGGCCGCCGCCCGCGCCGACACCGGCGGTCCCTCCTCGGACCTGTTCCGCCAGTACCTGCGCGAGATCGGCCGCATCCCGCTGCTCACCGCCGCCGAGGAGGTCGAACTCGCCCGCCGCGTCGAGGCCGGCCTGTTCGCCGAGGAGAAGCTGGGCAGCACCCCCGACCTGGACAGCGAACTGGCACTGGACCTCGACCGGCTCGTCGTCATGGGCCGCATGGCCAAGCGCCGTCTCATCGAGGCGAACCTGCGGCTGGTGGTGTCGGTCGCGAAGCGGTACGTCGGCCGCGGCCTGACCATGCTCGACCTGGTGCAGGAGGGCAACCTCGGCCTGATCCGGGCCGTCGAGAAGTTCGACTACGCCCGCGGCTACAAGTTCTCGACGTACGCGACCTGGTGGATCCGCCAGGCCATGTCCCGCGCCCTGGCCGACCAGGCCCGCACCATCCGCGTCCCGGTGCACGTGGTGGAGCTGATCAACCGCGTCGTCCGCGTCCAGCGCCGGATGCTCCAGGAGCGGGGCTACGAGCCGACGCCGGACGAGGTCGCCGCGCACCTGGACCTGGCGCCGGAGCGGGTGGGCGAGGTGCTGCGGCTGGCGCAGGAACCGGTGTCCCTGCACGCCCCGGTGGGCGAGGAGGACGACGTCGCCCTCGGCGACCTCATCGAGGACGGCGACGCGGCGAGCCCGGTGGAGTCGGCGGCGTTCCTGCTGCTGCGGGAGCACCTGGAGGCGGTCCTGTCGACGCTCGGGGAGCGGGAGCGCAAGGTCGTCCAACTCCGGTACGGCCTGGCCGACGGCCGCCCTCGGACACTGGAGGAGATAGGGCGGATTTTCGGTGTGACGCGGGAGCGGATCCGGCAGATCGAGTCGAAGACTCTGAACAAGCTGCGGGATCACGCCTTCGCGGACCAGCTGAGGGGCTATCTGGACTGACGCCGGGTGCGGGCGCGCGGGGGCTGGCCGCGCAGTTCCCCGCGCCCCTTACGGGGCGCTGCCCCACCGTGTCCTACATAGCTGCGGGCAGTCGTGCCGCAGGGCGGCACGGGTGCAAGCGCCGGTAAGCGTCCCCACCCGTGCCGCACCCGCTCAGTCCACCTCCGCCACCGCCTGCGCGAACTGCGCCTTGTACAGCCGGGCGTACGCCCCGTCCGCCGCCAGCAGCTCGGCGTGCGCGCCCTGTTCGACGATCGAGCCGTTCTCCATCACCAGGATGGTGTCCGCGTCCCGGATCGTCGACAGCCGGTGGGCGATCACGAACGACGTCCGGCCGTCCGCCAGTTTGGCCATCGCCTTCTGGATCAGGACTTCCGTACGGGTGTCGACCGACGACGTCGCCTCGTCGAGGACGAGGATCGTCGGGTCGGACAGGAAGGCGCGCGCGATGGTGATGAGCTGCTTCTCACCGGCGCTGACGCCCGTGCCCTCGTCGTCGATGACGGTGTCGTAGCCGTCGGGGAGGGTGCGCACGAACCGGTCCGCGTGGGCCGCCCGCGCCGCCTCCTCGATCTCGCCGCGGGTGACCTCCCGCGAGGCGCCGTACGCGATGTTGTCCGCGATGGAGCCGCCGAACAGCCAGGTGTCCTGGAGCACCATGCCGATCCCGGAGCGGAGTTCGTCCCGGGACATGTGACTGATGTCGACGCCGTCGAGGGTGATCCGGCCGCCGGACACGTCGTAGAACCGCATGAGGAGGTTCACGAGTGTCGTCTTGCCCGCGCCGGTCGGGCCGACGATCGCGACCGTGTGGCCCGGTTCCACCGTGAGGGAGAGGTCCTCGATGAGCGGCTTCTCCGGGTCGTACCGGAAGGAGACGTGCTCCAGGGCCACCCGCCCGCGCAGTTCGGCAGGCCGCTCGCCCGGGACCGGGTCCGCCTCCTGCTCCTCCGCGTCGAGGAGTTCGAAGATCCGCTCGGCGGAGGCGACACCGGACTGCACCAGGTTGGCCATGGAGGCGACCTGGGTCAGCGGCATCGAGAACTGCCGGGAGTACTGGATGAAGGCCTGCACGTCACCGATGGACAGGGCGCCGGACGCGACCCGCAGGCCGCCCACCACCGCGACCAGCACGTAGTTCAGGTTCGACACGAACATCATCAGCGGCTGCATCACACCGCTGTTGAACTGCGCCTTGAACCCGGCCTCGTACAGCGCGTCGTTCTGCTCGGCGAACTGCTGCGCCGACTCCTCCTGCCGGCCGAACACCTTCACCAGGGTGTGCCCGGTGTACATCTCCTCGACGTGGGCGTTCAGCTTGCCGGTGGAGCGCCACTGCTGCACGAAGTGCGGCTGCGAGCGCTTGCCGATGCGGGTGGCGACCAGGAAGGACAGCGGCACGGTGACCAGGGCCACCAGGGCCAGGAGCCAGGAGACCCAGAACATCACCGCGAGCACGCCGATGATGGTGAGCAGCGAGTTGATGAGCTGGCCCATCGACTGCTGGAGCGTCTGGCCGATGTTGTCGATGTCGTTGGTGGCGCGGGAGAGCACCTCGCCGCGCTGCCGCTTGTCGAAGTAGGAGAGCGGCAGCCGGGACAGCTTCGCCTGGACGTCCTCGCGGAGCCGGTACATCGTGCGGTTGACGGACCGGTTGACGAGCCGGGTCGCCACCGCCATCAGCAGGCCGGCGACGAGGTACGTGCAGAGCGCGAACAGCAGGACGTCGCCGACCTGGCCGAAGTCGATGCCCTTGCCGGGGGTGAAGTCGGTGCTCCTGAGCATGTCGGCGACCGTGTCCTGGCCGCGCTCGTGCATGCCCGCCAGGACCTGCTCCTTGGTGGAGCCGGCGGGCATCTGCTTGCCGATGACGCCGGCGAAGACCAGGTCGGTGGCCCGGCCGAGGATCTTGGGGCCGATCACGTTGAGGGTGACGCTCGCGACCACGCAGAACAGCAGCAGGTAGATCGTGAGCTGTTCGGGTTTGAACCGGGCGAGGAGCCGTTTGCCCGAGTTCTTGAAGTCCATCGACCGCTGGTCGGGGCCGCCCCCGGCCATCATGCGTCCCATGGGCCCGGCCATCAGGCGGCCTCCGCTTCCGTCAGCTGGGAGAGCACGATCTCCCGGTAGGTCTCGTTGCCGGCCATGAGCTCGTGGTGGCGGCCGGTGCCGACGACACGGCCCTCGTCGAGGACGACGATCCGGTCGGCGTCCCTGATGGTCGCCACCCGCTGGGCGACGATGACGACGGTCGCCTCGGCCGTCTCCCGGGCGAGCGCGGCGCGCAGGGCGGCGTCGGTCGCGTAGTCGAGGGCGGAGAAGGAGTCGTCGAAGAGGTAGATCTCCGGGCGCTGCACGAGCGTGCGGGCGATGGCGAGGCGCTGCCGCTGGCCGCCGGAGACGTTCGTACCGCCCTGGGCGATGGGCGCGTTCAGCCCGCCCTCCAGCTTCTCCACGAAGCCCTTGGCCTGCGCCACCCCCAGCGCGTGCCACAGCTCCTCGTCGGTGGCGTCCGGGTTGCCGTAGCGGAGGTTGGTCGCCACGGTGCCCGCGAACAGGTACGGCTTCTGCGGGACCATGCCGACCGTCTGCGCGAGCAGCTTCGGGTCGAGGCCCGAGACGTCCTCGCCGTCCACGAGGACCTCGCCGTCGGTGGCGTCGAAGAGCCGCGCGACCAGCCCGAGCAGGGTGGACTTGCCGCTGCCGGTGGAGCCGATCACGGCGGTCACCTCGCCGGGCCGGGCGACCAGGTCGACGGCCTTGAGCACCGGCTCCTCGGCCCCCGGATAGCGGAACCCGGCGGCCCTGATCTCCAGGTGGCCGTGCCGGCGCAGCTCGGTGACCGGCGCGAGCGGCGGGACGACGCTGGACTCGGTGTCCAGGACCTCCTCGATGCGCTCGGCGCAGACCTCCGCGCGCGGCACCATCATGAACATGAAGGTGGCCATCATCACGGACATCACGATCTGCATGAGGTAGGCGAGGAAGGCGGTCAGGTCGCCGATGGCCATCTGGCCGCTGTCGATGCGGTGGGCGCCGAACCACACCACCGCGATCGACGACACGTTCACCGTCGTCATGACGATCGGGAACATCAGCGCCAGCATGTTGCCGGTGGCCAGCTGCATCTCGGTCAGGTCGGCGTTGGACTTCCCGAACCGGCCCTGCTCGTACTCGTCGCGGACGAACGCGCGGATCACCCGGTTGCCGGTGATCTGCTCGCGCAGCACCCGGTTCACGGTGTCGAGCCGCACCTGCATGGCCCGGAACAGCGGCCGCAGCCGCCGCACGATCAGCGTCACGCTGATCCCCAGCACGGGTACGACGGCGACCAGCACCCCGGACAGCGGAACGTCCAGGCCGAGGGCGAGCACGATGCCGCCGACACACATGATGGGCGCCGACGCCATCAGGGTGAACGCCATCAGGACCAGCATCTGGACCTGCTGTACGTCGTTGGTCGTACGGGTGATGAGCGAGGGCGCCCCGAAGTGACCCACCTCACGTGCGGAGAAGGACTGCACCCGGTCGAAGACGGCGGCACGCACGTCCCGGCCGAGCGCGGACGCGGTCCTGGCGCCGTAGTAGACGGCACCGACGTTGCACACCACCTGAGCGAGCGAGATGCCGATCATCAGGGCGCCGAAGGACAGGATGTAATCCGTGTCACCCTTCACGACGCCGTTGTCGATGATGTGCGCGTTGAGCGTGGGCAGGTAGAGAGTGGCGCAGGTCTGCAGGAACTGCAGCAGCACCAGGATGGAGATGGGTTTCCTGTAGGGCCTGAGATAGGTCCGCAGAAGTCGTATGAGCACGCTACGTCTCTCGGAGTCGGCGGTGGGGGTGGGCGAGGTCGCCTGCCCGAAGGGCGGGGTGTTTGCCCTAGGCCCCTATCGTCCGACACTCCACCCGCGTTACCTCAACCGATTAACCCGACAGCCGCCGTCCCCGGACGCGCGCGGCCGTACGCTTCGCGGGGTTTAGACCCGGAACGCCCCCGGATGGGTCTGCTCCCGCACCGAGACGAACTGCTGCCGCACCGCCTGCCCGACGGCCAGCTCGTCCCCGGGCTCCAGCACCTGTGCCGCCGCGCCCTGCCACACGGGCGGCGTACGCGGGTCCAGCGTCCCCTGCGAGACCCCGAGCGCCCAGGCCGCCTGCCGGGCCGCCCCGATCGCCGCGTAGTCCGCCGGCTGCGGTACGACGACCTGCGCGCCGAACAGCATCGGCGCCGCCGCCTGCACGGCCGGCAGCTCGGCGGCCTGCCCCAGCAGGAAGATCCGCCGCACCTCGACACCCCGGTTGCGCAGCACGTCCAGCGCGTCGGCGAGCCCGCACAGCATGCCCTCGAAGGCGGCCCGCGCGAGATGCTCGGCCTTCATCGACTCCCGGCGCAGCCCGGCCAGCGTCCCGGCGGTGTGCGGCAGGTTCGGCGTCCGCTCGCCCTCCAGGTACGGCAGCATGACCAGCCCGTGCGACCCGGGCGTGGACTTCATCGCCAGGTCGGAGAGGGCCTCCAGATCGGCAAGCCCGAGCAGCTCGGCGGTGCCGCGCAGGGCCCGTACCGCGTTGAGCGTGGTGACGACCGGCAGGTGCATGCCGGTGGCGTCGGCGAGCGAGGTGATCATCCCGGAGGTGTCGGCGAGCGCCTCGGTGTGCACGGCCATCACCGACCCCGAGGCGCCGAGCGACACCACGGCGTCCCCGAACCCGAGCCCGAGACCGAAGGCGGCGGCCATGGTCTCGCCGGTCCCCGCGGAGATCAGCAGCCCCTCCGGGGTGGTACCGGCCGCGTCGGACGGGCCGATCACGTCGGGCAGCATCGCCTGATGGCCCAGGGCGAGTTCGACGAGGTCGGGCCGGTAGCCGCCGGTGGCCGCGGACCAGTACCCGGTCCCGGACGCCCCGCCCCGGTCGGTGGTCCTCCTGACCGGCCGCCCGAGCAGCTGCCACACCAGCCAGTCGTGGGCCTGCAGCAGTACGGCGGTCCGCCGGGCGTTCTCCGGCTCGGTCTTCGCCAGCCAGCGCAGCTTGGTGACGGGCTGCGCGGCCTGCGGCACGCACCCCACCGCCTGTGCCCAGGCCTCCCGCCCGCCCAGCGCGTCGATGAGATCGGCGGCCGCGACCTGGGCGCGTTTGTCGCCGCCGACCATCGCGGGGCGGACGGTGTTGCCCTGGGCGTCCAGCGGAACCAGCGCGTTCTGCTGCGCGGACACGCCGATGGCCTGCACGCCCTCCAGGAGCCCGCCGCCGGCGGCCTCGCCGAGGGAGAGCAGCCAGGCCTGCGGGTCGACGTCACTGGGGCGCGCCGCGCCGTCCGGCGTGTCGACCGGGTGCGGTGCGTATCCCTGGCGGAGCACCGCACCGGTGTCCGCGTCGCAGACCACGATGCGAGTGAAATCGGGTGAGCTGTCCAACCCGGCGACTATCCCCATGACCGAAATTCTGCCGCACGCTCCGCTGTGGTTCGGCCGAGGGCGCCGTAGGGGTTCGCGTGGACTTGTGGGTGCGGGGCGCGCCGTGGCTGGTCGCGCCCGCGCGGCGGAGCCGCAAATCGATACGGCCCGTGCCCCTGGGCGAGACAGCTCGCCCGGCGTGGAAACGTCAGGTGTTGCTGGTGCCCCAGTCGTCGCTGCCGTCGGCCTGGCTGCGTTCGCGCAGGGAGCGGACCCGGGCGGCGACGGAGTCGGGCATGTGGTCGCCGACCTTTGCGCCGACCGAGTGGAATGCCTTGCCGGCGTAGACGCGGCCCTGCTGGGCGGCGGTCTCCGCGGTGTTGCGGACGGCCGGGTTCTGGGCGACCTGCCGGGCCGACTTCTTCAGCTGCTCGTAGCGCTCTCGTCCGGCCCGCGTGCCGAGCACGTAACCGAGAGCCAGCCCGACGACGAACGTGAGCTTGTAGCGCATGGCGGTGCCACCCTTCCGACGTGGGGGAGTACCGATTGGCGGAGCACCCCCCTGCTTGCGCTAATGTATGTGTCGCAGCGAGCGAGCGCCCCCTGGCGAATACCCAGGTAGGTACGTTCGATGCAACGAGGCATTCCTCCGTAGCTCAATTGGCAGAGCAGCCGGCTGTTAACCGGCAGGTTACTGGTTCGAGTCCAGTCGGGGGAGCTCGGTCCTCCGTAGCTCAATTGGCAGAGCAGCCGGCTGTTAACCGGCAGGTTACTGGTTCGAGTCCAGTCGGGGGAGCATGCTGAACGAGGACCCCCGTGGGGGTCCTTTTTCATGTGCGCTGCGCGTCCGCGGGAACCGCCGGGCCTGCACCGATGTCCTGAAGGTCGTGACTGTCCGCAGAAGCCGACCAGCCGAAGCAGGAGATCGTATGAGCGGCTATGCTGCGGCAGACGGCGCGCACACTTGTACGCGACACGCCGCTATGGGGCGGTAGCTCAGCCGGTTAGAGCAGCGGACTCATAATCCGTCGGCCGTGGGTTCGAGTCCCACCCGCCCCACCACTCGCTACGCGAGAAGAACCGTTCTGACCAGGCACTTTCCTGGTCCGGGCGAGAGTATGAGGGTCCTGGCGACCCTGGCGCGATCATGATTTCATGATCGTCTGGACAAATTCTGGACGCAGGTCACGCGGCGCGTGAACGAGCCCTCTTCTGCCTGTTGTTGCGGCCGAGAGGCGAGGGGCGCGAGGCGTCCCACCCCGCGATGCTCGGCGTCTCCGTTCGGGCGAGCGTGAAGCGGAGGAGAGCGAACTCCTGGCGCTGCTCACCCTGGTACTGGTCGTTGAAGTTCTCGATCCGGACCAGCTCTAGGTCATTGCTCGTGCAGTGATCGCGCATCCACTTCACGGCGGCATTGGCGGCGTCGTCCTGGCCCCGGCCGGCGAGAGTGACCAGACCGAGGAGATCGGAGTCGGGCCGGGCCTGTGCGCCCACGGACCAGTCCTCACCCGCCTGGCGCGCGCCGTGGGCGAAGAAGACGGCGAGGTCGCCCTGCCAGGCTGTCTCGGGGATCTCCAACGGCGTGTGCACCTTGTAGGGGACTTCACGGGGGACGACGGAGATGACCGACTCGGCCTCGGCCCGCATCATCTCGGGCAGGACGCTGGTGTAGGTGTCGGAGGTGATCTGGCGTGAGGAGTGCCCCAGCTTCTCCTGGACCACCTTGATGTCGTTCCCGGCGAGCAGGGAGAGCGTGGCCGCCAGGTGGCGTAGGTCGTGGAGACGGACCGGCGGCAGGCCGGACAGCTCCACGAGACGGGTGAACCGTCGGGAGATCCAGTCAGGGTGCAGTGCCTCGCCGTTCTCGTGGGTCCATACGCGACCGGTCTCGACGTAGGCAGCTCCCCACTCCTGGCGCTTCTGTTCCTGCTTCGTGCGGAAGCTCACCAGGTTGTCGGCGGACTCCAGGCTCAGCGACACGGTACGGACGCTCTCGGCCTTCGGAGCCTCGCCGTACAGCTGGTAGGCGACTTCCACGATCTGCTGGGAGATCCGGAGCCAGAGGGCGTCGATGCTGACCTCCGTCCACGGCACCGCGGCCATCTCGCCGCGGCGGGGGCCGAGGAAGATGAACGAGTGCCACAGCTCGTAGAGCCAGTCGTCCTTGACGAAGTCGAGGAACTGCCCGGTCAGCTTGGGTGTCCAGACCATGACCGGGCCGGGCTTCTGTCCGGTGCGCTTCCAGTGCCCGACGCGCTCTGGGGTCCAGACGATCGGCTTCGGCCGTGTGACCGACGGGAGCTCGACGAGCTGCGACCAGTTCTTGGCGAATGCCTGCTCGCGCTTGATCCCCCAGGTGAGCGCCGAGCTGAGGGTGTCGTTGATGCGGTGCATGGTTGCGGGAGAGGTGACCTTTCGCAGGCCTCTGCGGCCCTCGCGTAGAGCCCTGGTGGCCTCCAGGAAGGCTTGCCGGTACGGACGGCGTTCTTCCCTCTTGGCGTAGCCAGCGGTCTTCACCCAGGCCCGGTGGACCTCATCCCGAGCCTCCTGGAGCTCCGTCACACGGAGCCGGTGGAGGATGCGCTCCGCGTTCTCCCTCTCGATCGCGTCGTACATGAGGTCGAGGTGGCGGACCTTGAGATCGCGTCGCTTGATGTGCCCCAGGTGGGGGACGAGGTAGTTGTCGAGGTGCTCCTGATAACCGTGGCGAGTGGTGCGTGCGAGGGACTTCTTCGCCTTGATCCAGCGGAGGAAGAAGTCGCCGCACGTCTCGTCGGACAGTACGTCGGTGCCGGCGGTGGCGGCGTCGTACAGTTCCTTCGCCTTCCGCTGGGCGTCCGTCTTCTTGGCGAACCCGCCGCGCCGGACGCGCTGACGCTCGCCGCCCTCGCCGGGCTCCAGCTCGAAATACAGGTGCCAGGTGCCGTGGTCCTTCTCCGCGAGCTTCGGGCAGCTCGCGCCGATCTTGCGCATCTTTGGCTTGCCCTTGGCGTCCGTCTCCGGTCTGCCGTCCTCGCCTATGACAGGCTCCTGGCAGGCGCAACGCCGCGTGTAACTGGGGTCGAACACGAATATCCCCTTCGTGGCCTTCACTTGTGGAACTTCTGTGCCGGTCTATGTCGACCGATGCCCTATCTTGCCCCAACACTCCAGTGTTGGAGTATCCTTATGGCACGTTGGCGTGGGGGAGAACGCGACAACGGGAATGACAACGAAGGACGCATCTGTAGCTACGGACGCCGGGGTCGGTTCGATGACCCTGGAGGAACTACTCGCGCTGCCACCGACCGTGAACGTCGTGACGGCTGCGCGAGCACTCGGGATCGGCACGCACAAGGCTTACAACTTGATCAAGGACGGGTCTTTCCCCGTGCAGACGCTCCCTCTGGGCGGCACGGTGAGAGTCCCTACTGCTGCACTGTGGCAAGTGCTCGGGGTGACGCCACTGGTGCAGTGATCGTGTAGCCCTGAGTCTGTCTGTCTCGCTCGGCCATAGCTGGGACATGTGCCGTGGCCTAGGATCAGGCGGCTACGGGCGCACGAAACGAGAACGGACCACTGCATGCCACGGCTCTACGGTTTCGAGGACGCCTCACGTCGTCGGCTACGTGACGATGAAGTGGACGCGACCCGCCTGATGGTCAGCCGGGCGCTCAGCGATCAGTCCAACCAGGACGTTGCGGTGTGGGCGAACGGTGAGGGATACCGGGGAACGCTCGGAGGGGAGTGGAAGGACGCGTCGGTGGGACGCCTGTTCCGCAATCCCGCGATCGCTGGACTGCGCTACGACGATGACGGTGAACTCGTTGACGCGGGTCATCCTGGAGCCATCACGCGCGAGGAGTTCGAGGCCCTCCTAGAGCGGGAGAAGGCTCGCAGTACGAAGGATGCAGAGCCTGCGTACGACTATCTCCTGGTCGGAGGAGGCTGCACCTGCGGAAAGTGCACCCAATTTCTCACGGGCGCCCGTACCAATTCGGGTACACCCGGCTACCGCTGTCGTCCGAAAGACAAGCACGGGAACGGCGGTTGCGGCGAGGTCCGGATTGATGCCGAGCTGCTGGAAAACCACGTCGGAGAGTACGTCGTGGCGGAACTCCTCAAGCCCGGCATCCGAGCCCAGATCGCCAAGGCCCAGGCCGCGGTGCGCCAACAGGTTGAGAACCTCAAGCAGGACATCAAGGACCTGGAGGGCCGCCAGGCGGAGCTCGGGAGGCTCTACGGCAACCGCGAGATCAGCAGCGAGGCACTGGTAGCCGGAGAACGCGAGATTGCGGCCAACCTCAAGGACATCCGTCCGCGCCTTCGCTACGCGGAGCAGATGGCTAACGTCTCGCTCGGCCATGCCAAGGACCTCGTGAAGTGGTGGAACGCTGCGCCCACCGCATCGAAAAGGGCCATCGCGCTGCTCCTCCTGGAGAAGATCGAGGTGTTCCCCGCGAGCGCCCGGGGGGTCCGGACAATCGAGCCGGGACGAGTCGTCCTTCACTGGCGCAAGCTGTCCGACGTGTCAGGCGGCTGACGCCGTCACCCGCGATGCGAGCCGCCGACCTACCATCGCCATGGTCAGCCCCGTGATCAGTGAGATCACGGCGAGCCCGGCCAGGAGTGGGGAGACGACCTCCTCGTACCGCAGCGGCCATGGGTGGCCCAGGTAGTGGGTCACCAGGTACGACCCCTTGCTGGCGGCGTACGCCACTCCGAGGAGCGCGGAGAGCGATGACAGCGCGAGGCCGCGAGCGGTCCAGGCGTGTCCTGCGCGTCGGGCAACGAGAGTCATCCCAGTGCACAGGAACGCGATCTCGCCACAGGTGACGGCCACGTAGGCCAGGTAGACCATGAGGTAGACGGTGACGCCTGGCACCGTGGCGAACTCGGTCGTGAACTCCACTGTCTCGTCGGTGGTGGCGACGAACAGTGGCAGCATCGCCGCTAGGACGCACACAGCGAAGGCGACCCGTGCGTACAGGCTGGCCTTCAACACCTCGTGGTTGTAGGACCAGTCCACGAGCATCAGCTGAAGGCTGCCGCACCATATGACTGCGCAGATGTGCGCCCCGATCTTGGCGGCGTTGTTCATGCCGGTCGCAGCCTCGATCGCGTCCTCTATGGCCGGCACGGCGAGAGTGACGCCCACTGTGCAGATGCCGATGGCCACGGCTCGGGTGAAACGGGCTACGCGGTAGTCGCTTCGGTCACGCTGACGCCAGGCTTCCCGAGCGGAGAGCACGGTGCCCGCCAGGCCGATCAGAGCGCACAGGCCGAAGACTAAGCCGTCCATTTGGTTCAGGTTCCTTCCAGATCGGAGACGGCACGCTCAGCCGCTTCAGTGAAGCTGAGACGCCTCCGCCGGCCTGGCCGCGGTGGTTCCGGGGCGGGCGGAAGAGGCTCAGGCACCTCCGGGACGGCGAGATCACTGTGTCCGTGTCGCTGACGGATCTCACGTGCGGCCTCCAGAAGTTCGGCAGCTCCGGCTTCGCCCAGGTCATGGATGAGCCGAAGCGCCTCGCGCGCGTCTTGGTACTCCTCGTAGACCGACAGAGACGTCAATCCGTTGTAACCGGGGAGTAGATAAGCTACCGGAGAGCCCAACGCCCTTGCCAGGCCCGCCAGTTGAGAGACTGTCGGGTTCGCCTTGGCCCCGTTCACGAGGTCGTTCACGACCTGGTGCGTCATCGCGGGCTTGTCGCCGGGAGTCTTGGCTGTGGCGGCAGCGATGTCGCGCGTGCTCAGGGTTTTCCCATCTGCCCTGAGCTTCCTGCCGATCAAGACGGCGAGTTTGCTGGCGAGAGGGGTGTCCGGGCCGAGCGGCATGGTGCTGGCTACTCCTTGTGACGCGGTAGGCCCGACCTGGCGGTGGACGGTGGATGTGGTGCGCACTCAGTATCGCCATGAGGCGCAAGTGGCTGGTGAGGCAGCGCAATGTCTATGTTGGTTGACAATAGGTAACGCCCACAGCAAGATCTATAACCTTGGGCGCAGTAAGCGCATGCTCGGCATGCGGGGCCGCCACCCCTCTACCGCCTCCTTGGGTGCAAGATCGCGACGGGCATCCAAACGGGTCCCGATGTGTGCCGCTAACTCGCCTGTGTGGGGATCTAAGTGGTCGGCAGTTCGATGCGGAGGGGGAACGCTGTAATGCGGGGAGGGTACGGGTGGGGATCGAGTTGGACCGGGTGCTGGCCCGACTGGAGGAGTCGGGCGGCACGGAAAACGTTGTCCTGGACGACGAGGTCGCGCTCGCCGCGTTAGGGGCTCTTGCGATCGTCGACCCGAAGCGGGTCGGCTACGGCGTGGAGTCTGTGGGGGCGCTGTCCAAAGTTGATCTACGCGAGTAGTGACTGGCGGGCCCCGCGAGGGGTCCGCCAGTGCGTCTCTGACCTGCAAAAACTTCTCGAAAATTGTGGACCCCTATCCTGAATGCATATAGAATAGAACCAGAAGGAGGGGGGAAGAAGAAACCCCCCGCTGACCTCTTGGAGATCGAAATGTCGCACAAGTTCGCCACCCTCAAGATGCGCCAGATCCACCGCAACCCGAACCAGCCCCGCAAGGCCTTCGACGAAGGCGCGCTGAACGAGCTGGCCGAGTCGATCAAGCAGCACGGCCTGCTCCAGCCGATCGTCGTCCGGAAGGTGGTGGAGGGCTATGAGCTCGTGGCCGGCGAGCGGCGCTTCCGCGCCAACGAACTCGCGGACAACATCACCATCGAGGCGAAGATCCTGCTGTCCGACGGTGAGTCCGAGATCAGCGACATGGACTCCTTCGAGAAGGCCATGGCCGAGAACCTGAACCGCGAGGACATGCTCCCGCTGGAGGAGGCGCGCGGCTTCAAGAAGGTCTTGGACGAGAAGGAGGGAGCCACGCCCGCCAGTGTCGCGAAGACGTTCTCCAAGTCGGTCCAGTTCGTTAACCAGCGCCTGGCCCTGCTCGCCCTGCGGCCGGAGATCCAGGCGGCCGTCGACCTCGGGCACATCGGGACCCAGGCCGCCGTCCAGATCGCCGCGCTCTCGACGGACAACCAGAAGGCGGTCTTCCAGGATTGGAAGAAGGGCGACAAGAGCGACAACCAGCTCGTCCACATCGCCTACGCCATGCGCAAGCAGGAGAAGGCGGCCAAGCAGGACTCCATGGTCGACGTCGAAGAGATGACCCCTGAGGAGAAGGCCGAGCGGAGTCGCGCGCAGGCCAAGACCAAGAGCGACCTCGACGCGATCGAGGGGATGTGGGAGCTGCTGGACAGCATCGGCAAGGCGGACCCTATGGAGCTGGCCCGCACCCTGGCTGGGGAGGTCGGCAAGCGGCTTGAGCAGATGGACCGGGTCGCGGACGTCGTGCAGAAGGCCCGGTTCCAGCTCCGTCAGGCGAAGGCGCATGCCGACGCCAGCGAGATCATGGTCAACCCCGACGCCGCTGCGCCCGACCTGGTGGGCGAGGCCGAGGCCGTCCTCGCCCAGGCGGACCCGGCTGCCGGTGACGCCGGGCCGGAGACCCAGGCCGAGCCCGCCCCGGAGCCGGCTGCCCCGGCCGCCGATGCCGACACGGAGACCGAGGCCACCGCGGCCGCCGACGCGGAGACCGAGAGCCCGGCCGAGCCGGAGGAGGACGGCGCCGAGGTCGAGGCGGCGGCTGAGCCGGTCGCCGTCGCGGCCTGACCCGTCCGTCCCGGGGCGGCCCCTGGGGGCCGCCCCCTTCTCTATGGAGCAACACAGTGATGAACGACATCCAGGCCATGCGGAACATCAACCACAACTTGTTCGACGTGCCGGCCTCGGCCAACGCCCTTGAGGAGTACGACTCCGACGTGGCCGAACTCGTCCGTGAGGCTGCGGCGCACCTGTTCACGGCGCGCCGTGACAACGACGGGGCCGCCCTGAATGAGGCATACAACCTCACTCTGATTGCCGCCTCCGACCTCATGACGGGCGCCGGTGGTTCGGTGTACGTGCGGACCCACATCATGGTCACGACCCGCCTGGTCGAGCTCGAAGCGGCGCTGCTCGCCGCCGAGGCCAAGACTGCCGGTGAGTGAGGAACCGACCGTGAAGATAGATGCCGACGTTCTCAAGGTCATCCGCTCCGCTACGGTCGACGGCCTGACGCTCCGTCTCAACGGCACGCTGGACCGCAAACTGTACGACCGGGTCAACCTGGCCCTTCAAGCGGTCGGCGGCACCTGGAACCGCTACCAGCGCGCCCACATCTTCCCCTTCGCTGCTGCCGACGCCATCGCGGGACTGCTCGCCACCGGCGAGGTGATCACCGACATCGACCGTGGGTACTTCCCCACGCCGGAGCCCCTTGTCGAACAGCTCCTGGACCTGGCCGAACTCGAAGCCGGTTGTGAGGTGTTGGAGCCGTCGGCCGGACGCGGTGCCATTGCTGAGGCCGCAGCCGCCCGCGGTGCCGTTGTCGACTGCATCGAACTCGACACCGCTCGTGCCGAGCACATCCGCGCCGGCGGCTACGCCCGCGAGGTCACGGCTGCCGACTTCTTCAGCGTGAAGGTGCAGCGCCGCTACCACCGGGTCATCATGAACCCGCCGTTCGCTGACCGGCAGGACATCCGGCATGTTCAGCGGGCGTTGCGTTTCGTGCAGCCGGGCGGCCTGGTCGTGGCGGTCATGTACGGCAGCCTCCCGTACCGGAGTGACCGTAAGGCCAAGGACTTCCGGGCGCGGGTTCGGGAGGCGCGAGGGACGATCACGGAGCTGCCCGACGACGCGTTTCCGGTCGGCGTGTCCACGGTGGTGGCTGTCATCCCGGTTCGAGAGCCCGCGCCGCCCTCTCGGTTCAACCCCCAGGCGCCCAGGCCCGAGGACTTCACCGCGAGGCCCGCGGCGGCCCAGCAGGGGCTGTTCTTCACGGACGCGCCGACAGCCCACGGCACAGCACCCCTCGATGGGTTCGAGTACGGGGCTGCACCATGGCTAGAGATAGATCCCAACATTGATGCGTGATACGTTCTACCTCGTTGGTGGGGGCGGCCTCAACCGAGGAACCGGCTCACCAGCGTGCCGTGGCATGCGGCACTCCCCTTCGGTGCCTGGCGGGTGGCCAATCCCCCGCGCCCTACCCGCCAGGCACCGGCCCCGCGCCTGAGCGGAGCCACCGGAGCGCCACCAAGATCCACGATCACGACCGGACCCGTCCCCGCCTCACGCCGGGGGCGGGTCCCCGTGCACTCAGGAGAGCCATGAACGCAGAGGACTTCGCCGGGCACCCAGAAGATCGCGAGCTGTACGAACGTCTCCTCGTCGAGCGGGACGGGACCCCGACCAGGGCCCTCGCGGAACGGGACCCCGGCCTCGAAGTACCGACAGACCCCGATCCAGGCGCGGCCCAGCACCTCACGGCACTCGATGCAGCCACAACTACCGGACGACGAAAGCGACTTGAAGCATGACCGCCAAACAGACACCGCCCGAAGAGTCGGAGCGCCGGACACCTCCCGTGCCCGGTGCGGTGTGGTGCCGATCCTGCGACTCCTGGTGCCTGCCGACCGGCATCTGCGGCTGCAACAACCGGTGATGTACACCCTTCTGCGCTTTGTCGCCGACGCGATGACCATCCTGCTCATAGCGGTTATCGCCGTTGTCGCCTGGGTCGTTGTACAACTCGGCGGCGGCGGTGTCCTTCTTGCCACCCTCCTGGCCTTCCCCGCCGTCGGGCTGGTAGCCGCCGCCATCCACCGCGTTCAGCGATGGGCGGGCGGCGCGGCTGAGGCGCCAACTGAACCCTCGCCCCAGCGACCGCGGCGGCCCAGCGTGATCGTCTAGTCTGAACTAGATGTAGGGCGCGGGGAACGGCCTACACAAGGGACGCCCTGTGACCCCGACGCCCGCCAACATCCCCGAACTGCTCCTGCCGCTCGCCGTCCCCACCGAGGACCTCGTTCCGTACTACCGGAACCCCCGCAACGGTGACCTCCCCTCGATCGCCGAATCGCTGACCGTCAACGGCCAGTACCGCGCGATCGTCGTCAACAAGGGCACCCACACGGGTCGCCACAACGAGATCCTGGCGGGCAACCACACGTACGCGGCTGCCCAGCAACTCGGCTGGGACCAGATTGCTGTCACCTGGGTCGACGTCGACGACGACGCGGCGGCCCGCATCGTCATCGTCGACAACCGGACCAACGACCTCGCCGGATACGACAGCGTGCTCCTGGCCGAGATCCTCTCCGACATCCCGGACCTGGCCGGCACCGGCTACGACCGCGAGAGCGTAGACCGGCTCCTCGACGACACCTCCCTGCCCGAGACGCTGGAACTCACCTCCGACGGCGCGGGCACCGGCGCGGCAGCCACCGTCGACTACCTCCAGTGGGGCTACCTCCAGTGGGAGTCCAAGCGGGTCCGGATCACCTCCGAAGAGGTCGAAGCCCTCAACGCCATCTACACGAAGTTCGTGGACGACACCAACAGCGACCTCGGCTTCGGCTGGCATGTCTTGCAGCAGGCCCACGAGGAGGGCGAGGCGGCATGAGCAGCGCCCCCACCACGACGTTCTACGAGGCGTACCCGCTCGACCGACTTCGCCCCGCCGACTACAACCCGCGCCGCCTGAGCGAGGAGGCGTTCGTCCGGCTTCAGGCGTCACTGCGCCGCCACGGGGTCGTGAAGCCCGTCATCCTCAACGCCGACGGCACACTGGTCGCAGGCCACCAGAGAACCAAGGGCCTCCAGGCCATCGGCCTGACGCACACGCCCGCGGTCATGCTGGGCACGAAGGTCAGGTTGCAGGACGAGATCCAGTTCAACCTGCTGCACAACCGAGTCGAGACGGAGGCCAGCGTCGTCTACGCCGAGCCCGGCGTCATCGGCGCATGGTCGTGGATTCCATGGCAGTCCATCCGGGTCGCGGAACGAAGGAACCTCTCCTTCATCAACGCCATCGGACACATGACCACCGGCCACGGCCCGTGGGGAAGCGTCGTCATCGACGACCAGGGCCGCATCGTCCTCAACGCCGAATACGCCGTCGTCGCCTCCATCAACCGCTTCGACCTCCTCGCCTGGACCGTCACATCCGCCGACGCCGCCCAACTCCACGCCGACCTCACGGGCGAGTACGGCGTCTACGACTGGACGGCCATCGAGAGCAAGGCCCCGGTGTGGAACCAGCACATCGTGCAGCCCAAGAGGCTCCGTAAGTTCTCCTCCAAGGCCAAGGCCGGAAAGCTCGCCTACGGTTCCGAAACCTGGGACCAGTTGGTCACGCCCTGGCTCAAGCCCACCCACCGGGTCGTGGACTTCGGCGCCGGGTACGGCGACTACGCCAAGCACCTGCGCGCCAAGGGCTTCAACATCCACGACTACGAGCCCTACCGCTGCCGGGACGGCTCGTACGCCGTCGACATCCGCGCCGTCGTCGGCATGATCCGCGACATCGACAAGGACATCCAGACCAACGGCCTGTACGACGTGGTGGTCCTCGACTCCGTCATCAACGCCACCACCACCCTCGACTACCAGCACTGGGTGATGACCACCGTCAACGCCCTCTGCTCGGCGGACGGGGTTGTGTGCCTCGGAACGCGGAACCTCGCCCGCGAACTCCGGGACGAGCAGGCCAAGCGGGTCACCTCCCAGACCGCCACGACCAAGATGAGCTTCCTCGACGAGGACAACGTCGAGATGAACTTCGTCAAGGGGAAGTGGCAGAAGCTGCGTTTCCATACGCCCGCGACCCTGGAGCCGCTGCTGTCCCGCTACTTCGAGGACGTGCAGGTCACCGACCTCAGCGGCTCCAATATCAAGGCCACGTGCCGCCGCCCCATCGCGCTCCCGAAGGAGGAGTACGAGAGGGCATTCGAAGAGGAATTCAACATGCCTTACCCGAATGGCTTCCGGCATGACAGGCATCTGGAATTGGTGGGAAATTTGATAAAATTGGTAGTAGAGAGAAATACATCTCTCGCCAATTGAAACGGGTAAATGGGGAGCGGATGTCACAGCGAATAAGGATGCGAATTGAATCACGAACTCGGTACCACATCATGTGGCTGGCGGGAGTGCGGCACGTAGCCCTCGACCAGCACTGCCTGCGCAGCTTCGGGCAGCCCGACCGCCCTCGGCTGGATGTCCGCCGCCGGCACCAGACAATCGAACTCCCCGAGAGCAACCCGCCCCTGGCCTGGTATCTGTGCGCGCTGCCGAACCCATGGAAGTGGAGCGACAACGCGCACCTCGCCTTCGAGGGCGCACCCGGAGAGCAGTGGGAAGGGTCCGCCCTGGTGCCGGGCCTGTATGTGCATCTGGAGAACGCTCGCCCCATCATCGGATGGGGCGAGCACAACATCCCCGTAGATGAGCCGCGCCGGAAGGCGGTGCGTTTCCGGACCTGCCGCAACTATCAGTTCGCCTGGTGGCTGCGCACTGAGCGCAACGCGCCCGACGCGCCACCCGAGTACGTGCCGCCCAAGCGGCCCAGTGAGGGCGAGCAGATGTCACTGATGTGATGCTGGTGGGGCCGGGCGAACGTCGTCTGGCCCCACCGCCGTCTCCTGGAGCCGCCTGGCCTCATCTGCCGCCCTGGTCGTTTCCTCGCCGCGCACGGTACGAACCAGTGCCCGCCATGAGTCGACGAGAGGCGGTAGCTGGTCGAGGAGCCCTTTGGTCACGAAGATGACGACGGAGAGCACTCCGGCCCAGGCGAAGACCCACAGGATGACGGTCGAGTCCACCGTTCGGTCCCTTTCTGTACAGGGCCGAACTGAACGCGGGCACGCATACTCAGCTCGGCCACAACTCGTGGCTGAACTGAGTTCCGTACCAGCGATAGAAACTCAGGACGTTCAGACTCTTCTGGCTTCTCTTGGCGTCGCGAAAGTGGTCGCTCGTCCGTGCACCGTGACGAGTCAGGCAGGCCGCTGGATCCGCCCGGACTTCTCGGAGCACCCGGGAGTGCACGCCCTTCAACTGTGGGGGCGCTTCCCGGACTTCCAGCCGACAGAGTAGTAGGCCGCAGGGTCGCTGTCTGGGGATCAGGCGAAGAGGCGGAGCACTGGCTCCCGCCGACGGTGCGATCATGGACTCGGGCGCGGGGGCGCACCCGAGCTGTGAAGGACCCCCGCCGTGGGACGCCCCGACAAAGCCGCGCGTGCGGCCATCGCGCGCCGCCGCTCGGATGCCATCGATCTACGCCTCGCCGGCGTGGACTGGTTGACGATCGCCCGCAAGCTCGCTGCCGACCCGACCGTCAACTCTGACGGGATCGCCTACCCGCAGGGCTACGGAGTCGAGCGGTACCGCAAGAACCAGGACCCGCCCACCAACGAGGCCCTGATTCACGCCGCTTGCCGGGATGTCCGTACCGCTCTCGCCGACCGCCGCGCCGAACTCAGCGACGAAGTGGACGAGTTGCGCGCGCTGGAGGCTGACCGACTCGACCGGCTGTTCTTCGTCGCCTACAAGAAGGCCGTTCGGGACCAGGACCTCGCCGCCATCGACCGCACCCTGCGGATCATGGAGCGTCGCGCACGGCTGCTCGGCCTCGACATGCCCGTCCGCACGGAACTGTCGGGCCCGGACGGTGGACCGGTCCAGGTCGAGAACGTGACCGTCGACGAACTCGACGCCCTGATCGCGCTCACCGATCCGGACGGCGAATGACCCCGCGGGACCACGAAGGCGTCATAGCCCACTACAAGACCCTTCCACCGGCGCAGCGGCGTGCCATCGCACGGGCCGCATCGCCCACGTTGCGCGCCGAGTTGGGGCGCGCCGAACGCCAACTCGCCATGGACCGTTCGCCAGGTGCACTCGCCGCCGTCCTCACCGGCGGACGTGAGATGCAGGCCCCGCACCTGGATCTCATCGACCAGGCGTTCATCGACATGGCCGCCGGCCGATGCGACCGCGTGATGTTGACCATGCCCCCGCGGCACGGCAAGAGCCGACGTGCCTCCCGATGGGCACCCCTCTGGTACCTGCGGCGCAACCCCGGCCACCGCATGATGATCGCCAGCTACTCCGCCGACCTGGCCGACGACCACGGCCGGTGGATCAGGGACGCCATCAACACCTGGGGCGACGACCTCGGTATCCAGCTCAAGGCAGGCAGCCAGGCCGCCAACCGCTTCGACATCGTCGGTGGCGAAGGCGGCCTCCTCGCGGCCGGCATCGGCGGCGGCCTCACCGGACGCGGCGCGCACATCGCCATCGTCGACGACCCGGTCAAGGATATGGCCGACGCCGACAGCACCACCATGCGCAAGCGCGCCTGGGACTGGTGGACTTCGGTACTGCAGACCCGACTCGAACCGGTCGGCGCCATCTGCCTCATCCAGACCCGGTGGCACGAAGACGACCTCGCCGGGCGCATCCTCGCCACCGAGCGGGACGCCTGGCGGGTGATCGACTTGCCTGCCATTGCCGACAGTCCCGACGACCCGCTCGGCCGGGCTCCGGGCGAGGCGCTCTGGCCCGAACGCTTCGACGTCACCCACCACGCCAAGACCCGCAAACGAGTCGGTGAACGCGTGTGGGCCGCCCTCTACTTGCAGAAGCCCCGGCCGACGGAGGGGGGTGTCTGGAGGCGGGAGTGGGTCGAGACTGCCCGTATCAACGCCGTCCAGTTCTCCGGCCTCGATATGGCGCGCATCGTCGTCGCCGTCGACCCCGCCGGCGGAGAGTCCACGGTCGGCGACGAGACGGGCGTCATCGGCGTCGGCCGCGACTTCGACCGACAGTTATACGTCCTGGCCGACCGATCCGGATCGATGGGCGCCAACGACTGGGGCCTGGCCGCATGCCGTCTCGCTCTCGAACTAAAGGCCGACGCGATCGTGGTCGAGAAGAACTACGGCGGAGACATGGCGCGGCAGATCGTCACCCAGGCATGGGAGCAGCTGCGCCGCGAGGGTGTCACCAGGGGCCTCCTGATGCCCATGATCCTGGAGGTCACCGCGAAGGTCGGCAAACGCCTGCGGGCCGCCCCCGTGGCCCAGCTGTACGAACAGCAGCTCGTACACCACGTCGGGGAGTACCCCGACTTGGAGGGCCAGATGGTCACCTGGGTCGAGGGGATGGACAGTCCTGACCGTATGGACGCCGCCGTCCATGGGCTGACTGAGCTGGCTGACCCCGACCAGCTCGACACCCTGCCGACCGACGCTGACGATGATCGCTTCGACGGCCGCCGTTGAACCCGCGCCTGGAAGAAACGGCCCCATGAGGAAACTGCCCAAACGCAGTCGCAGAACAACCGGGCAGTCCGATAACCTTTCTGACCTGTACGGTTACAGAGTGTGCGGGGTTGTCCATGAATATGCATCTGCGTGCCATTGCGCCCAAGGGGATGCCGCATCCCTCGGGCGACGAGGGGTACAAGCTCCTCAATTCCGTCTGGCGCTACTTTGCACAGACGGGCAAGTGGCCCACCTTCGAGCAGATCGACAGGATCCTCTATCGAGACGAGGTTCAGTTCGAAGGCGCGATGGCGCAGCTTCCCAAGGGGCTGCTGATGGGAGTCGATCCCGATCTGAAGCACCGACCGCCTTCGTCTGATCAGACGATCTACCTCTCTCTCGCAG
Source organism: Streptomyces sp. NPDC008092 (assembly GCF_042957285.1). Classification (NCBI taxonomy): domain Bacteria; kingdom Bacillati; phylum Actinomycetota; class Actinomycetes; order Kitasatosporales; family Streptomycetaceae; genus Streptomyces; species Streptomyces sp. NPDC008092. The sequence continues at coordinate 58,381 of NZ_JBIBHY010000004.1, read as the reverse complement.
GTGCGGTGCACTGTGACGACAGCGCGGCCGAGATCAAAGCCTTCGTTGGTCTCGTTCGCCTCGGAGCCGTTATTGAGCGGGAATGGGAACCTGACGCCGATGACTCGTCTGCCCCCAGCCACCCGTTCATCGATCCCGAGGTGCTCCGTTCGCACCCGAACTTCGACCCAAGTGTCTTCCCGCCGGCGGAAGTTCTCTATCGTGCTGCCCAACTGACCCAGTTCGAACCCTTCAGATCGGGCATTGGGTACCGGCCTGAGGACTTGTACTGGCGCGTTTCCTTCGACCGCCGTATTCGCCCCTTCGCGGCGGTGACCAGCTTGGGTGAATACTGGAAGGTGAGGACGAGCGTCCTTGCTCCCGAGCTGCCTACGCAGCACGCTTCCGTCATTCTGGAACAGTCTCTAGCCGCAGAGCTGGTGGGAACTGCTTCGGGAATGCTGGGAGCTTTGCATCCCGATGTGGAAAAGCACGCCGGAGCCCTGTTTCGCGCGGGTTTTGTAAAGCAAGCGGTCTTCGAGATGTGTAAGGCCATCGAGCATCGCGTTCAGCAACTCACTGATCCGAGTGAGAGTGGACAGACCTTGATGGCAAAAGCATTGAAGGGTTCTCCTGCACTGTTGGACGTCACGTTGGCGGAGGACGAGTTCACGCAGGCGAGTGAGCAGGAGGGCTTCAGGTTCCTCTTCATGGGCATGATGGGTGCGCTGCGAAACCCGGGAGGCCATGGTCAGTCCCCGAACTACAGCGAAGAGGAGGCCTACGAAGCTTTGGCCTTCCTCAGTTTCCTGTCACGGCGACTGGACGTAGCTGAGCACAAGAGGAGTGCCGCGGTGGCTACAGCAGCTCTTCCGGAGCAGCCGGGCGCGAACGCTCCGTAAACTGGGGATACGGCGCGGGGCCGACTGCCGGAGGGGCACTGTGGGCCTGCGCGAGCTGATCACCGACGTCTGGAGCTGGCTGGACTACAAGCCAGCCATGGCCGACCCGCGCCGACCGGGCCGTAACGCCTGGGCAGAACTGACCCGCTCCTGGGTGCCGGACGAGGACCTCCGACGGTTGGCCGCCTACCGGCTCCTGGCAGCGTACGACTCCAACCAGGCCGGCCAGCTCGCCGCCGTGACGGGCGACGACGAGGCGGGCATCGAGCGGAGGGAACTCGGCGACGCCTCCAAGCTGGTCGACACCGCGCTCGGCTACCTCCTCGGGTCCCAGCAGGTCATCAGCATCGCGGGCGCGGAGCACACTGACGACGAGCCGACCGCCGGTGCGGCTGCTGCGCTGGCCGCGCAGGACAAGCTGAGGACGTGGGCGGAGAAGGAGATGCTGCCGCTGCGCCTTCAGCAGGCCGAGCGAACCGCGATCCTGCTGGGCGACGCCGTGTACACCCTGGCGTGGGACCCGGGCAAGGGCCGGGTCCTGCTGCGGACTTGGGACCCGGGCCTCTACTTCCCGGAGTGGCCGGAGGACGGCGAACAGGACGGTGCCGAGTTCCCGTTGCGTGTCCACCTCGCGTGGGAGCTGCCCGAGGACAGGCGGCGTGGGCTCCAGGCCAGGCTTCGGCGGGTCACCTACGAACTCGGCCCGATTGGTCCGGCCAGTCGGCGCGGCGCAGCGAAGGACGGCAGCCCGGCGCGCGAGTACCTGTACACCGACGGCGGCGACCCGATCCTGGTGAGCGGCGACGTGCGGAACGCCGACACGGACGTCATCACCCGCACGTACCCTTGGGCACCCAACCGGTCCTCCCCATGGACGTGCTTCCTCACCGACGCGGAATGGGACCTGGACGACCTCACGTACGCCGACCTGCTGTACGACCTGCCGATGCACAAGGCCCGGTACCGAGTCCGCTCGGACGGCGAAGTCCTCGACCGGCTCGACCTGATGGCCGACTTCATACCCGTCGTCCACATCACCAACAGCATCCCCACCAGCGGAGAGCACTGGGGGAAGCCGACCGTAGCCACCGTCCTCCAGGCCCTCGATGAACTGTCCGCGACCGACACCGACGGCTCCGGCGCATCTGCCACCACAGGCTCTCCGATCATCGGCCTGGCCGGGGCCCGGCTACCCATCGACCGCGCCACCGGGCAGCCGCTGCCGGTGAAGGTCCGGGCCGGGACGGTGTGGCAGCTCAACGACAACGGGCGCATGGACGTCCTCGACACGTCGGCTCAACTCGCCGAACTCCGCGCTCGCGTCGATCACATCCTCGACCGGATCGCAGCGAACAGCCGCCTCACCGCCGCCGGCCTCGGCACCCTCGATCCGACCGCCTTGCCCTCCGGGTACGCGCTACAGCTCGCACTCGGCCCGCTCGACTCGCTTGTCGCCGCCATGCGCCTGGCCCGAACCCACAAGTACGTCGTCCTGCTGCGCATGGTGCAGCGACTTCACCAGGCAGGACAGGCCGAGGGCTGGCCCACGGGGGAGTCGCTGCCCGCGCGTCTGATGTGGGGCCCGCACACCCCGACCGACCGTGCCGCCGTTCTCGACGAGGTGGTCAAGGGCGTCGGCGCCGGGGTCCTGTCCGTCGAGACCGGCGTGCGGATGCTGATCGACGCCGGATATCCCATCGACGACGCCCAAGAGGAGATCGAGCGCATCCAGTCGAGAGCCTTTGAGGCTGCTGCCCGCCTCGCGGATGCAACCGGAGACAACGCCGCGGTGCGTGAATACCTCGGCCTTCCAAAAGCTGGACCGGAGCTGCCGAGGATCTCGTCGAATAGCTTTGTCCCCGAATCCTCGGAGGTGAAAGATATTTGAAAGGGGCTTGGCGCCCCTTAATTGCCTTGTGTGTGTCGAAGTTTCATTCGGTCGCGAGCGAAATGAATGAAGGCGATAAACAAGAGTCCCATTCCGATTACGGGCGTGAGGCTTCCGGCTATGATCCAGGTCGTGCCCCACCAGCCGTGATCCCCATCGGGATCCACGAACGGAATCCAAAGAAAATTGCTGGCGATGACTGAAAGCCATCTCCATGTCTCTTTGGGGAAGCGCCCGGCTCGGAATTCAAAGTACATGGTTAGTGCCATGAAAAACATAAAGGCGTAGAGATTGAGTACCCATAGGGCCGGACTTGCGGCCGCAGATCCCTCGGCGAAGCGGATTTGGCGAGGCCACTCCCACGTCATAATCGTGATCAAGATCAGTAGTGGGAGAGCGCGGCGCACGTCTTTTGCGATGACGTCAAGGCGCTCCTCGTGGCGGAGGGTGAAGCTGGCCAAGCCTTCGAACAGGGGGTTGGGTGCTGTCAGGGGGTCCAGTCCCTGCCTGGCGCGAACCGCTTCGGTTAGTGCATCTTCTTGAGTCGCCGCGCGAATCTGCATCCTAGTGTCCCCGACGTAGGTTGCGACATCCGTGTGGAACTGATGAACTGTTTCTTCTGACAGTAGTGACGTATTCGGTATTTGCACCCAGCCGGGGTGTTGGTCAGTAGCCCTGAGCTTTTCGGTCAGATTGACCCAGAAGAGCTCCCTTTTCTTCATGTCATAGACGACTCCGATGATCGGGATTCGACTCTGGCGCCAATCATCGAAGTGATCTTCGATAGGGATCGCGTACCCGTTTGCGCGCTTGTATGTCTTGCCGCTCTTTACCTGGATGGCGATCCAGCAGCCTGTCCGCTTCCCGCCGCGCGTGAAGTTCACGATCATGTCCTCGCCGTGATCGTTACCTCCGTCGATCTCCTGAACGATGTGGTCATTTTCCTCAAGGAGTGCGCGAAGAGCGTTGACGCCTGCCCTCTCAATGCGGCGGCTAGAGCGCACAGTTGACACCGGTCCCCCTTCGGTCGACGACCGTCAGAATACGGGATGGCACTGACAGTGATCTTGCCTCGGCGGGATACGTGAAGGCTGAGCTGGACAGATGCTCGCGCTCGCTACACTGATCAATGGCGCGGGGGCGCTGGAGACCTGTGGATGGTTCACGCATGACGCGCCCTTCGCTCCCCAACCCGCTCGAACCGGTCGGGTACCGCCGTGATGGGCGGCCGATCTATCCGATCCTCGGCGCCTCGCCGGAGGACGACTCCAACAAGCCCGGTGACGAGGGCAGCCCCCAGAGCGGGGGCGTCACCCAGGACGACCTGTCGCGGCTGCTGGCCCGAGAGAAGACCCAGGGCGGCCGGGCTGCTGTGAAGAAGCTGCTAGGCGACCTCGGCTTCGACACTTCCGAGGCACTGACCGAGTTCATCACCACGAAGCGTGACGCCGACCAGGCTGCGATGACCGAGGTCGAGCGCCGCGAGCAGGCCGCCGAAGAGAAGCTGAAGGCAGCCGAGGCACGCGAGGCGCAGGCCCTCACCAGGGAGCGCGCCGCCATCCGGCGCGCCGCTCTCGGGGGACTCGGCGCGGCCGGAGACGACCTTGACGACGCAGTGCTCCTGATCGACCGTGCCCTCCACGACCAGCCCGACGCCGACGAGACGGCTGTCGCCGCTGCCGCTGAACAACTCAAGGAGCGACGACCCGAGTTGTTCGGACCCGCCCGGGAGACCGTGCCGCCCGCTCCGGGCGGATCTCCCGCCGGCGGACCGCCGAGGCACGGAGGCATTCCACCCCGGCGCGGAGCGGCGGGGCTCGAAATGGCTCGGCGGCGAGGGCTTATCAGCGACTGACCACGTCAACGAGACATGGCTGTGGGACCACGCCCTTCCAACCGTGGACGCCCTTCCGGAACCCGGTCGGGCTGATCAGGGACCACGCCCTGGCGCGGCTCGACCGTCGGCACTTCGTGGACACCGCCCCTCGCAGTTAGCGCCGGGTGCGGGAGAAATCCGATCCGCACCCACGAGGGAGACATCGTGAGCGACTACCAGGTCCTCACCACTGCCACGACGGTCACCGACGACCGGACATGGCTCGCTTCACTGGACGGCGTCCATGAAGCCCAGACGATCACCGTCGACACCAGCAAGCTGACGGCAGGGACCCACTACACGCCGGGCACGCAGAACCAGCCCCGCCACATCATCAAGTCCGGCATCCCACTGGGGAAGATCAGCGCGTCCGGCTTGTACGCGCCCTACAACTCCGCAGCCAGTGACGGCACTCAAGTCCTCGCCGGATTCCTCGTTGCCGAGACCGCCTTCACCCCCGGCTCGACGAAGTCCGCGGGCGCACTGCTGTGGCGGGGCGAGGTGCAGGCGTCCAAGCTGCCCGTCACCTTCGCGCCTCCCGCCGCCGCGAACACGACCGCATTCATCCACTACCGGTAAGGAGGCATCCCCATGGCACTTGAGAAGCTTCTTGAAGCGATCGTCCCCGAAGACATCCAGGCGTTCATCCGAGCGATCACCACGCCGGAGGACTACCTCCTCACCCGCGAGGTCTTCGCCGAACGCAACATCGACAACGTCAAGTTCCGTACCAAGAGCAGCAAGCGACGCGTCAACGCGGCGAAGTTCCGCGCGTGGGAAGCCGCGCCGACCCTCGCCAGGCGGCGTGCCGAGCAGGTCATCAACGAAGGAATGCTGCCCTGGGTCGGCCAGGAACTGCCCTTCTCTGAACTCCAGATCATCCTGGCCGCCGTCGACCGCGGCCAGGACACCAGCGAGTTCCTCGACCTGCTCTACGACGACCTCGAACAGCACGTGGAGGCCACGAAGGCTGCCATGGAGATCGCCGCCGGACAGATGCTGTCCGCCGGTGTGGTGTCCCTGCCCGGGGTCGCCCTCGACGTCGACTGGAAGGTGCCGGCCGCCAACCGGCCGACGGTCGCGGTGCCGTGGTCCCAGTCGGATGCGGCTACCCCGATCACCGACGAGCTGGCGTGGATTCAGTACCTGAAGAGCATCGGCGCGCCGCGCCCCGAGAGGGTCATCAGCTCGGAGAAGGCGCTGTCGCTGCTCGGGTCTACGGCGGAGTACCGGGCCGCGTTCCACAACTCGCCGTCCACCGAGCAGATCCCGAGCGGGATGCTCGCTCCGGAGGAGGTCAACCGGGTCCGCGCCAAGTACAACCTGCCGCCCGTGACCACTTACGACGTGCAGGCGTACGACAGCGGCGACAACCTGGTGCGCACGACTCCGGAGTCGCTGTGGGCGATGATCCCTCCGCGCCGCGAGCAGTGGGGCGAGACCCAGTACGGTCTGACGGCTGAGGCGATCGAGCTGCGCGGCAAGGGTGTGATCACTGTCGAGGAGGCCCCCGGCATCGTGATCACCACCCACGTGCAGACACGTACCCCCGTCCAGCTGTCCACGATCTCTGCCGCTGCTGCGATGCCCGTGTTGTACGTGCCGGACATCCACATCGCCGCGACGATCTTCTAACGGGAGCTGGTCATGGCGAAGTTGGCGCGCACGGTATTCCTGCGAGACCCCGAGCAAGGCCCGATCCGGCTGGAAGCGGAGGAGGAGGTTCCCGAGAGGCTCGTTCCACTTATCCCGAATCCGGCCGCGTGGTCGGGGGAGGCTCCCGCTCCGGATCAGGCCACCTCGAATCCGGTCGGAGCGGACGGCGATGCGGGAGAGATACAGACCGTGGCGGACGCGGCCGCGGGACCGGATCCTGCCTCGGAGCCGGAGCCGGAGCCGGAGCCGGAGCCGGAGCCGGAGCCGGAGCCGGAGCCGGAGCCGGAGCCGGAGCCGGAGCCGGAGCCGGAGCCGGAGCCGGAGCCG
>NZ_JBIBHY010000004.1:0-51657 GCF_042957285.1 Streptomyces sp. NPDC008092 | reverse complement strand
GCCCGCCAAGGCTCCGAGGCGACGCACCGCGAAGGCTGCCGGCGCAGGTGCGTAGGTAGCGGCCCATCACCGGTGAGGCTCGGCACCGTGACGGTGCCGAGCCTCACCTCGTACGACAGGAGCATCTGATGGACATCGCTGTACGGGCCTGGCTGCTGGCTCAGCTTGGCCCCACCACGGACACCGCCGACCTGGACGCACGCTACGCGCGCCTATCTTCCGTTCGCGCCGTCGCCAACGAGGTCCTGGCCGAGCGGCGCGCGAAGCTGCTTGCCGACCCGCTCCGCATGACTGTGGACGGCGTGGTCACCATCGACCAGAGCAACAACCTCGCGGGGCTCGAACGCCAGATCACCACGCTCGTGGACTTGGTCGCACCGGATGAACTGGCTGACGGTGAGGAAAGCACAGACCTCGTGACCGCGCCGCTGCTGCGCGCTCGCCGGGGCCGGTAGCCCGCATGCCGCACGAGTGGCCACCGCTGGTGCCCGGAGAGCCGGACGAGATCGCGCGCCGTGTCGCGGCCGTACTTGAAGACGCCTGGCAACGCCTCGCCGACCAACAGCGCGCCGTCCTCGCTCAGTTCGCCGACAACCCGAGGACTCCGCACACCGCGGCGACGCTGGAGGAGTTCAAGCAGGCGATCAGTGCCTTCCGCCAACGCGTCGACCAGGAGGCCCGGCAGTTCGTCCAACGGCAACTGCCGTTTTTGTACGCCGCTGGCGCTCAGACCGCAGCCGAGGCCCTCGACGTGACCTTCACCTGGACCACCTTCCACCGCGACGCCCTACAGTCGCTCGCGGCCGACTCCTACGCCGACTTCCTGCACCGCTCCCAGGAGGCCGAGCGAATGGCGAACCGGTTCTATCGGGCGGCACGAGAGGCAGCCCGTCGAGAGGTCCCACTACTTGCTGCGGGCAACATGACGGCGAAGCAAGCCGCGAAGAATCTGTCGGCCAGACTCGCCGCCGAGCACAAGCTGACCCACGTCGTCTACCGCAACGGCGCTCGCGTCCCGGTGCGTGCCTGGGCCGAGGCCGCCACCCTGGCCAAGTCGGCCGTCGCCTACAACGCCGGTACCCTCAACCGAAGCCGCCAGGCGGGCGTCACGATGGTCGAGGTCTTCGACGGCCCCGACTGTGGCTGGACCACCCATCAAGACACCGACAAGGCCAATCGCACAGTGCGCACTGTCGAAGAGGCGGCCGAGTGGCCGATCTCCCATCCACGCTGTCGGCGTGGATTCGGGCCGCGTCCGGACACTACGGAGAGCCCAGGACCCGGTCTCTGATGGAGGCCTTTACATGCCGAGGGGTGTTGAGTCAGCCGTTCCGACTCTGCCTCGGCGCGGTCCCTATGCGGGTCGATCCGCCGTCTGTGCAGCACCGCCGATCACGCGCGCGCAGTCCGACTGCAAGACCGTGAACATGATCCAGGATTGTCGCTCCTGCGGCCAGCCCGACACAGCGGGCTCCGGCCGGCGGAGAGTGCCCCGTGCACTGCAGGTCCCCGCGCGCCAGGCACTATGGCACTCAGCGCGACGGGAACAATACGCACCGCACGTACGATTAAACTTTCCGCCCAAATCGGGCATCGCCCCCGGAGTGCCGTCGATTGTCGGTGGCACCATCTACATTTTCGTCTGTGGACCAGCACTGTCACTGGTCAGTAGGAAGGACAACTAGAGTGGTCGACCTGAAGAAGGACGTCTGGGCCATCGCGGACACCCTGCGCGGTGTCTATGCCCGCAACAAGGCGGGCGACGTCATCCTGCCCATGACGATCCTGCGCCGCCTGGAGTGCGTCATGGCACCCCACCGCGCCCAGGTTGCCGCGATCATCGCCCAGCAGCCGAACGAGACGCTGCGCGTGAAGATGATCAAGTCTTTCACTGGCGGTGTGAAGTTCTACAACACGACGAAGCACACCCTGGCCTCGGTGTACGACTCGGGCGACGACATGGCCGATAACCTGCTGGACTATGTGCGCGGGTTCAGCAGTGACATCGACGTCTTCGCGAACTTCCACCTGCCCCAGCACATCGAACGGATGAGGAAGGGCGGCATCCTCGCCACGATCGTCCGCCAGTTCCGCGATCTCGACCTGTCGCCCAAGGCCGTGCCGAACTCCAAGATGGGTGAGCTGTTCGAGCACCTCATCTATATGGACTTTGAGTCGTCCAACGCTGAGTCCGGTGACCACTACACTCCGCGTGACGCGATCAACCTGCTTGTCGACTTGCTGTTCGCCGAGGACGACAACGCGCTGTCCGGGGACGCCATCCGCAGCATTTACGACCCCACCGTCGGTACCGGTGGCATGCTCAGCGTGGCGGAGGAGCACCTGCACCGCATGAACCCGGACGCCGAGCTCCTCCTGTACGGGCAAGAGCTGCGTTCTGAGTCCTACGCCATGTGCCGCTCCGACATGCTCGCCAAGGGCCAGAACCCCCAGAACATCGTGCTGGGCAATACCCTGACCAAGGACCTGTTCCCAGACGACAGGTTTAACTACATCCTCTCCAACCCGCCCTACGGCGTGGACTGGAAGAACATTGCCGAGGATGTGGAGAAGGAGCACAAGAGGGGCTTCAGTGGTCGCTTCGGGGCTGGCCTGCCCCCGACCTCCGACGGCGCCCTGCTGTTCGTCCAACACGCCATCGCCAAGATGAACCTCGCTGACAGCCGGGACGGCGGCGCCCGTGCTGGCATCGTCCTGAACGGCTCCCCGCTGTTCTCCGGCGGCGCCGGGGGCGGCTCCAGCAACATCCGAGGGTGGCTGCTGGAGAACGACTTGATCGAAGCCATCGTCGCGCTGCCGAACGACATGTTCTACAACACCGGCATTCCCACGTACCTGTGGATCTTCGACAACAACAAGCGCCCCGAGCGCAAGGGCAAGGTGCAGCTCATCGACGCCACCGCCCTGGGCGCCCAGATGGACAAGTCCCTAGGCTCCAAGCGCGTCAAGATCAACGACGCCGCCCGTGAGCGCGTGCTCCAGCAGTACGCGGACATGGAGTCCTCGGACACGTCCAAGATCTTCGGCAACCTCGACTTCGCCTTCTGGCAGATCACCGTCGAGCGGCCTATGCGGCGGAACTTCGAGACCACACCTGAACGGGTCGCCCTCGTCGCTGAGCACAAGACCCTAGGCAACATCGACGGCCTCATCGACGCCCTGAACTCCTTCAACGGGGGCCAGTACCTCAACCGCGAGGACTTCCTCAACGACCTGGGCAAGCACCTTGGTTCCCGCAGCATCAGCTTGACCTCCGCGCAGCGCAAGGCCCTGTGGCAGACCCTCGGCGAGCGAGACGAGAACGCCGACATCTGCCGTTTCCAGTCCGGCAAGAACAAGGGGGAGCCGGAGCCCGACGTTCCACTCCGCGATACCGAGATTGTCCCCTTCGGCTGGAATGGGCACCCCAAGAGGCACGACGCCAAGGACGTCATCATCAAGGCGTACTTCAACGCGGAGGTCAAGCCGCACATCGAGGACGCCTGGATCGACCACACCAAGACCAAGGTGGGCTACGAGATCCCCTTCACCCTCCACTTCTACAAGTACGTGCCCCCGCCCACCCTCGCTGAGATCGACGCCGCCCTCGACGAGTCCCTGCAGGAGATCCTTGGCCTGCTGCACAAGGTGGAGGCAAGCAAGTGAGCACCCCTCTTCCCTGGGGAGACACCCAGCCGCCGTGGACGATCGGTAAGGTCAAGCACCTGGGGAGCGTCACTCTCGGCAAGATGCTCCAGGCAAGAGACACAGGCCAAGACGTCCTTGCTCCGTACATGAGGGCGGCCAACGTCCAGCCTGACGGCGTCCTTGCTTTGGACGACGTGAAGGAAATGTGGTTCTCGCCCTCTGAACTGGGCGACCTCACCCTTCGGCAGGGTGACGTGGTCGTGGTCGAGGGCGGGCAGGGGGGCTTCGGACGTGCCGCGTACGTCGGTGAAGACCTCGACGGCTGGGGGTTCCAGAACTCGATCAACCGTGTCCGGTCGAAAACTGGTAATAATGGGCGATTCCTTGCGTATTACCTGATCGCCCTGCGCGCCACCGGGTACCTCCGGAGGTACTGCAACGTCGTTTCCATGCCGCACCTGACGGCCGAGAAGCTGGCCGCTATTCCTCTCCCGCTTCCCTCTGGTCCTGAGCAATGCGCCATCGCTGATCACCTGGATCGCGAGACCGCAGAGATCGACAGGCTCATTGCCGCGCTGGAGCGGTTCATTGGACAGCTGCAGGAACGACGTCAAGCTGTCGTGGAGCATGAGCTTGCGGAGGTCGTGCCGGCGGCGGCCGGCACACGGCTGAAGCACCTGGTGCGGTCTGTTCGACAGGGGTGGAGCCCGCAGTGCTTTCCCTGGCCTGCGGATGGAGTCCAGACCTGGGCAGTCCTGAAAGCTGGGGCGGCCAACCGCGGGGTCTTCCGCCCGGAAGAGAACAAAGAACTCCCCGAAGACCTGGAGCCGCGTCCGTCGACCGTGGTGCGGCGCGGTGATCTCGTGGTCTCCCGAGCCAACACCCGTAACCTTGTCGGTAGCGCGGCAGTAGTGTGCGGGGATTACCCGCGGCTCATGCTGAGCGACAAGCTCTACGCTCTCGCGCTCGACGAGTCCAAGGCGTTGCCCCGGTATGTCGCTCACCTGATGGCCAGCCGCCGAGTCAGGGATTTGATCGAGATGGCCGCGTCTGGCGCGAGCTCTTCGATGCTGAACATCAGTAGGGACGACATCGTGAACCTTCCGATGAATGTTCCTGACCCCGCTGAACAGCGTCACATCCTCAAGCACCTCGACGAGGAAACAGCGGAGATCGACATCCTGATCACGAAGACGCAGCGGCACATCGAGCTCGTCAGGAAGCGCCGTAGCGCGCTCATTACTGCGGCCGTGACCGGCCAGATCGACATCCCCGAGGAGGCCTGAGCCGTGGTGGACCTGACCTACGAGTCGGAGTTCGAGCAGCGCATCTGCGAATACCTGGCAGCCCACGGATGGGAGTACTCCCCGAACGGGGAGGGGTACGACGCCGAACGTGCCCTGTTCCCAGAGGACGTGTTCGATTGGTTCAAGGACCTGGACCCGCAGGCATGGAAGCGCAGCATCGGTTCCGGCCCGCGGGCAGACTCGGCGAAGGAGGCTCTGCTGGACCTGATCGTGCAGCTGCGCTCCACCCCGCTGGACAACAGGGGCGGTGGCCCTGGCGGGACCCTGCAGTTGCTGCGCTCGGAAGTCCCTGTGGGGCTGCGTGACGAGCTGAAGATGGTCCAGTGGCGCCCGGCGGACCCGACGAACGCCACCCGCATGGCCGCTTACGACAAGGTGCGCCTGCGGATCATGCGGCAGGTGCACTACTCGCGGCAGAAGCCTCACGACAGTATCGACCTGGTCGCGTTCATCAATGGCGTCCCGGTGGCTACCTTCGAGCTGAAGACCAACTTCAAGCAGTCCATCGACGCCGCCGTCAAGCAATACGCCCAGGACCGCAACCCCAAGGGAGAGCCGCTGCTGGCGTTCGGTACCGGGGCGCTGGTGCACTTCGTGGTCACCGAGTCCGAGGTCCGCATGACCACGCATCTCGACGGTGAGAACACCTACTTCCTGCCGTTCAACCAGGGCAATAACGGCGGCGCGGGCAACCCGGTCAACGAGCATGGGCCAGCCACCGCGTACCTGTGGGAGCAGGTTATGGCCCGCAATACGTGGCTGGACATCTTCGGGTCCATGCTATTCGTGGACGTCAAGACCACCACGAACGCGATCACGCGTGAGCGCAAGACCTCCACCAACGTCATATTCCCGCGCTTCCACCAATGGCAGGCCGTCTCACGGATGGTCGGGCAGGTCGAGGCTGAGAGCGTGGGGGGACGGTTTTTGATCCAGCACTCAGCCGGGTCGGGCAAGACGAACACGATCGGATGGACAGCGCACCGCCTGTCGAACCTGCACGACGACAGTGGTCGCAAGGTCTTCGACACGGTAGTGGTGATCACCGACCGAATGGTGCTGGACGACCAGATGCAGCGGGCGGTCCTGCAGATCGAGGGCAAGCCGGATTACGTCTACAACGTTGACAGGAGGGCCCGCACCGACCAGGGCTCCAAGTCACGTGCGTTGCTCAAGGCCCTACAGGACCGTCGCCGCATCGTAGTCGTGACCATCCAGACCTTCCCGGCCGTACTCAAGCTTCTGTCGCAGGACGACTCGCTGGCCGGGCACCGGTTCGCGGTCATCGCGGACGAGGCGCACTCCTCACAGGCCGGTGCCACGGCCAAGAAGGTGCGGCAGGTATTGCGCGCCGGCGGTCAGGAAGTCGACGAGGGCACGGAAGTCGACGCCGAGGACACCATCAATGTATTTGCCGACGCCCCGACCCCGAACGTGTCGTTCTTCGCGTTCACCGCCACCCCCAAGCCCAAGACCATCGAGCTGTTCGGGCGCCGCGAGACGTCCGACGCCAAGCCGTCCGCGTTCGACGTGTACTCGATGAAGCAGGCCATCCAGGAGGGGTTCATCCTGGACGTCCTGCCGCGCTACCAGAACTACGGGACGATTTACCAGATCGCCGAGGCGATCAAGAAGAACGGTGTCAACGTCTCCGCTGCTGACGAGGACAACCTGGTCGAGAAGATCGAGGCAGCAAAGGCCCTTAAGAGGTTCGTACGCCTGCACCCGACGAACATCGCCCAAAAGGTCGAGATTATCGTCGAGCACTTCCGCGCCAACGTGGCCAGCATGCTTGGCGGCCACGCCAAGGCCATGATCGTGACCTCGGAACGCAAGCACGCGCTGCGGTACAAGCTGGCGATCGACAAGTACATTAAGTCCAAGGGTTACGACCTCGGCACCCTGGTCGCCTTCTCCGGCACCCTGGACGACCCGGAGTCCGGCATCCACGACGAGGTCTCCGAAGCCAAGATGAACCCGGGAGCTGGCCCGGACCTGGCCGAGGCGTTCGCCGAGCCGAACTACCGCGTCATGATAGCCGCGGACAAATTCCAGACCGGGTTCGACCAGCCCCTGCTGTGCGCGATGTACGTCGACAAGCGCCTGGACAACATTCAGGCGGTGCAGACCCTCTCCCGCCTGAACCGCACCTTCCGATCAGGCAACCTGGTCAAGGACCGCGTCTTCATCCTGGACTTCGTCAACGAGCCCAAGGACATCCAGGCGGAGTTCGCAAAGTATTACGAAGAAGCAGAGATCGAGACCGAGACCAACCCGAACCAGCTGCACGTGCTGGCGGTGGGGCTGCGCACCTTCGGTATCTTCGACACGCAGGACGTGGCCCAGTTCGTCCAGGGCGCCCAGGACGGTGACCGCAATGCCATCACCGCAGCAATGAGCCGGGCGCAGGACCGGTTCGCCCAGGCATGGGACCAGGCGCAGGACGACGAGGACACTCAGGCCGTGGAGCGGCTAGAGCAGTTCCGGAAGAATGTCTCCTCGTTCGTGCGACTGTACGACTTTCTGTCCCAGGTGTACGACTACTCTGGCTCCCCGCTGGAAGACCTGTGTGCGTTCTGCCGTGAACTGGCCCAGTGGATCAAGGCCGAGCGGACGCACGACGAGATCGACATTTCAAGCGCCCGGCTTGTCGCCATTGAACAGAAGGACAAGGGCGTCACGAATGCCTCGGTCACCGAGAGGGGCGACAAGCTGACCGGGCCGAGCGCGCTGGGCACAGCCAAGGTGAAGGACCCTGAGATGGTCCCGCTACTGGAGGTCATCGACACCCTCAACACCCTGTTCGACGACCTATCGGAGTCTGCCGTCGCCGGACTGATGGCTCTTGTTATCAAGGCGGCCAAGTCGGATGAGGTGCTGAGGTCGCGGGCCCTGGAGAACAGCCTGGAGAACTTCCTGAAGTCCGAGAAGGTCCGCGACCGGATCCTCGACACTCTGCTCGCTGCCCCCGGGGAACTTGGAAGAGTAGTGGCCGAGGTCGTCGGTGATGGCAAGGGCCTGGACAGCATCATCGCCGGCGCCTTCCACGGTGTGCGTCTGGACGCCGAGCAGGAGGAGGCCGACTGATGGCATCGCGCAGGAACTCCGTGTGCAGGTGCTGTTCGAGCAGGCTGTTGCAGCCTCCACCGCGGTCATCACCCCGACGTTCGAACCGGGTGTTGAAGCCCCGCCTCGCAGCTGGGGCAGCTGCTACTGCCGCCCAAAGTTCGCCGACAACGGACACCAGTGTCCCGCGGACAGTGAAAGTTGTGCCTGTGCCATCGAAAGCTGAGTGACCTGTCAGGGCCGGCCGAGGAAGCGTGCGCAGACAGGGTGAGCATCTCCGTCGCCGAGCACACCGTATGACGCGCCGTCCGGATGGTGATCCGGACGGCGCGCTGTTCGTCATGATGGGCGGGTGGTTGAGCGTGTGCGAGAGTGGTGGAGGGGTGTTGTGCGGAGAGCGGACACGGGCGGACCACTACGGCGACGATTGGCGGCCCTCCCGCAGCAGCACGGCCAGAATCCGCTCGGCGTCGCCAGCGCCCCCGATGCCCAGCTCCCGGCGCGCGTCGCCCACACTGAGCTCTAGGTGCTGCGCTAGGCCCTGTCTCTGGAGACTGGCCAGAACGGCCGCCACTCGACCCGCTCGCAGCCCCGGCAGCGCCACCGCGACTGCATCTCGGCCCGGGACGAAGGACACTCCGGTGGTCGCCCCCTCGTCGAGGAGCCTGCGGGCCAGCCGCCAGAGCACCATCGGGTCCTCGTCCTCGATGATGAGCCACTCGCGGAGCCCCTCTGGCTCACTGACCATCAGGCCGGGCTCGCGGGGCATTGCACTCTCGGCGGCAGCGAGTTCGTAATCCCTACCGCGCGCGGTCGCACCGCTCAGCACACGCCACCGGATCTGCAAGGCACTCGCGTCCGCTTCCACGTGGAATGGCAGCGAGTTGCCGGGCCGCGTTCCTTTCGGAGCCCGGGGCTCCGGCCTTTCCGGATGAGCAGCGGTGAAGGAGGAGAGCGACGACGGCAGTGATGCGCGCAGATAGGGGGCCAGAAGGCGGCGTAGCGCCTCGCCTGGATCCAGTGCCTGCGATTCCAGCCCCGGGCGGGCCAGCTCCGCGGCAAGTAGGTCCATACCCTCGGACAGAAGTGGGGCCCCTCGCGCTTCGGCGAGTCGGGCCAGGACCCAGCCGAGGTCCCGGGAGTCACCGCGGCGCCGGGCGAGCCACGCGTCCACGGCTAGGAGGTCGATCCGAGCGGCGCCAGTCTCATAGCGGCCCCAGTTCATCTCCTTCCACTGGTCGGCCCGGTCCAAGTCGCCGCGACGGCATGCGAGATAGGCCACCGCCAGATCGAAGAGCGGGGTGCCTCGTACACCGGGGTCATCCCACCAGACCCGCTCCACGACAGCGGCCCAGCCCCACTCCCCGAGTCGTAGCGCCTCCAGCAGGGTGAATCCCGAGTCCGCGACGGGGCGGACCTCCACCGGACCGTGCGGCTGATGCGCGGCCGGCCGCAGGGTGAACAGGGATGCCTCCGGCACCAGCGTGCACACCGGACGCCTTCGGCCGCCGCCGATCTGAAGGACGGCGGGGCCACCTCGCGGGGTGGCCACCGTCGCGGCCTGGCCTGTCGCCATGTCCGACGGGTTCCGTACGGTCCAGTGGCCGTCTGGCTCCTGGCTCCACAGCCGGACCCAGCCGTTTGCGGCACGGCCAGACTTTTTGGCGCCCGTGCTCACCTCGCTCGGGCGCCGCGCGGAGAGTACGGCCTGCTGGGTGCGGCCACCGGTCACCACGACGGACTGGACCGACAGGTAGGGGGACCAGCCGTGGACCAGGCACCGTTCCTCGTGCGGGATCTCCACTGGGGTCGGCATCCCAGCGCGCAGCGGGACCCGGGCCAGCCGGCGGTTGCCACGATCAAGGACCTCGGCCGCGCCCACCACCGTGCCTGGCGTGGCACCAAGCACCGCGGGGGCCACGATCTCGACGTGTGCGGTTGCGATGCTCACAGCTCCTGCACCTCCACCGTTCGCGCACGGCAGGGCGCCTGCATCCAGACGTCGTCGCCGCGGCCCCGGAATCGACCGTCGGCGAACGACACCTCGACCCGCACCGGGCCGACGGGTCCGTGCCCGATCCAAGGTTCCGGCATTGGAGGGCGGGACGCGTACAGCTTTTGGTGTTCTTGGTCCGTGAGCGCCCACTCGGCGTCGGACAGTGACTCCCCGGGCGATGTGTCGAAGTGGAAGGGGACCGACGGAGCCTCGTCGAACGAGAAGAGAACGCCGCCGGTGCTCGTGCTCAGCGAGGAGAAGTCGCAGTGCTGCTTCGGCATTACGATGCCGTCCGATCGCAGGCCAGGCCAGGCCATGAGCTCGCGCACGAATTTCCCGATGGTCTCTGTGGTCACCGCCCAGGACTCGCCCGCGGAGTCCGAGTCGGGTGTTCGCAGGGCACCTAGGACCGCCTCGGTGAAGCGGGTGACTCCTGCCACCGGGCCGTGTGCCTTGATGCCCGGGAGAGTGGAGTGGACGACGACTCTGTCGCGGGGGCGCGGCCGACGCGGGGGTGTCAACAGATGCGTGGCGTGCACATCCCCCTCCTCGTACAGCTGTTCCGGAGCGAAACGGCAGGCGTCGACGAAGAAGCACTGGACCCGGGCGCTGTTCTTCTCCATGCCCTCCACCAGAGCGCGGAGGTCCACTGCGGTGCGGAAGTAGTCCCGCACGTTCTCACCGGTGTCCTGAAGCAGGAGGATCTGAGAGCCCCTTCCGACCTGGACCCCGTGACCGCAGAAGAAGAACAGCGCCACGTTGTCCGGGTGGCCGTTGCACCTGTCGTACCAGGCATCGAACGCCTCCTCCACCCCTGCGAGGGTGGCCGGTCCGAGCGGCACCTCGGCGCCGTCGTCACCCTTGAGGACCATCTCCTCGCGGGCCGAGACGACTGCTTCGAGGCTGCCGAGCGACATTCCGCCGGGCAGGTCCCGAAACCCTTCGAGCAGTCCTTCGCACAGCGCACGCGCGGACGCCGGGGGAGAGGCTAGCTGAGTGAACTCCTTGGAAAGGCGGTCGCCCTTGCGGCCCTTCAGATACCGTGTTCCGCCCGGAAACCAGTCATATTCGCCGACGCCGATCACCAGCGCGTGAGCGGCAGGTCCATCGAGGCCGCTCTCCCAGACCCTGGTCATGTCGGCTGCCCCACCCTGCGTGCCAGTCGCGCGTGGAAGTCGCAGGACGTGAGATAGGCACCGTGCGCCCACCAGGCGCCGGTACGGAAGACCAGGTCCTCTGCACCGGCAAAGACCGGCGCGGCCGAGAAAGCCAGCGGGTCGGACCGGTCCAGGACGTTGATCCAGCGGTCCACGTTCGGCAGCGCGGTGACCTTGGGGCAGCGCGGGTTCGGCACCTTGTGGTCGCTGGACGCGAAGAGCTTGAGCTCCTCGAAAAGGCCGATTTGGGTGCCTACAGTCACCAGCAGATCCACCCGCACATCGGGCCGGAAGTGAGACAGCACGTCATGGAC
This sequence comes from Streptomyces sp. NPDC008092, assembly GCF_042957285.1. Classification (NCBI taxonomy): domain Bacteria; kingdom Bacillati; phylum Actinomycetota; class Actinomycetes; order Kitasatosporales; family Streptomycetaceae; genus Streptomyces; species Streptomyces sp. NPDC008092. The sequence continues at coordinate 40,169 of NZ_JBIBHY010000004.1, read as the reverse complement.
GATGTTCCCGCCCATGCTGTGGGCGAGCACCACCAACGGTTCACCGCGCAGTTTGGCGTCCCGCGCCGCCTCGTCAAGGGAGTCGGCGATCCGTTTCACGATCTGGCCGGGCATGTCTCGGGTGCCGCGCTCGGCGAAGTAGCCCATGACGTCGCCCATCAGCAGAGCCATCGGGCGGGCGGCCCAGCGGCGGACACCAGCAACCAAGGGGCGTGTGCGGACGGAGACTTCGAGGGCGCGCAGCCGGTGCACCGCGCGGACGGCGCGGGTGGGCAGGCCGTCATCCACCCCGAAACTCTCCCAGGGCCGAGGGCCCGCCTCGGCCGACCCGCGGCCCGTGCGCCGCTCCCAGTCGGTGACCTCGTCGTGCAGGCGGTCGAGGAGTTCGTCGTCTTCCTCGACGTCCTCGAGCCAGGCGAAGAACGCCGCGCCGTCACCCCGGGCGCCCTCGTCGGTCTTCTCGGCCCAGTAAGCGGTGGCCCGCGCGCAGAAGGCCACCAGCTCCGCGAGGGCGCCGGGCTCGGACTCCTCGTCGTCGTTGCCGGCCAGCGCGACCAGATCGATCGCTCGCTGCAACGAGACGCGGGCGGTTGCTGTCAGGACCTGCTCGGCGTGCCGCTGTTCCAGTCCGACAACGGCATCCGCCAGAGCATCGGCGAGGGCCTCTTCCAGTAGATCCTCGCCTTCGCCGCCCAGCGACTCCACCTCGTCCGGTGCCAGCGAGGCCCATCCCCAGGCCGGTTCCGCGACGAGCTCGCCCCACCAGGGGCTCGACAACAGAGCGCCGGGGGAGTGGCCGGTCGCGGGGAGGAGGTGTCGGCGCAACAGTTCGTCGCGCAGTGCGGCGGAGCGCCCCACGGCGTCGGCCTTCCGGTTTCCGATGCCGTGAACGTGTACCAGTGCCACCGCGCCCCCTGACTTCCACTCACCGACACCTCATTGTGCGGCACCGAGGGTTCCCACAGTGCGATGTCCACAGATCGGTCAACCACCTGACACAGGTAGGGTCGTTACACATCGACCAGGAGGGGAGTCGCATGGCGAGCGAGACCGTGGTGGCGCAGACGACCATCGATGACGAGGCCAGGGCAACGGCGCTGGCGCGAGGCGCGGTTGAGAACAGACTAGCCGCCGGCGCCCACATCGACCCTCCGCTTACCGCGGTGTACTGGTGGAAGGGGGAGATCGAGACCGCCCGGGAATGGCGGATCTCGTACAAGACGACCGCCGACCGCCTCCCGGAGCTTGAAGCATGGGTGGCTCAGGAACACACCTACGAGGTTCCGGAGTGGGTCGTCCTGCCGATTATCGGGGGTTCACCGGCCTACCTGTCCTGGGTAGCCGAACAGTCGACTGCGAGGTAGGGCGAGCAACCACTCCTGAGGAGCGGCTGTTGCACGGCCTCTGCGTGCAGCAGCCGCTACGTCAGGTCACGCCGCCAACTGTTGCAGGTGCCAGGCGAGTTCCTTCTCCCGGCTGGGAAGCAGCGTGGCGATGTCCTGCGCGCGTGCCCTGCCCATGGTGTTCGGCCGGGCATCTGCCGCAGCTGCGAATTGATGCGACACGTAGACACCTTGTTCGACGTCTCCTCCGCGCAGCAGTGCTGAAGCAAGGTCGCCCAGGATCACGACCCCAGAGTCCGGCAGCTCATCACCGAGGCGGTTCACGGCGTTGTCGGCGGTCTCCGTCAACTCCTGCCGCCTGAGCTGGCCGTATACCGACAACGACAGAGAGTCGAGGCGGTAGGGGGTCATGAAGTGTACCCATGCTTGTTCGGTGGTGTGGTCTGCGAAGTCGTACACGGCCTGGGCACGTTCCAGGGCTCGCAACGCCACGATGTCATCGCCGGCGGTCGCCGCCTCTTCCGCATAACGGCCGTGGACCCAGGCAGCAGCGGCAGCATTGCCCGGCCCCCGTACATCTTGGGCAGCTTGAGCCAGGAGCTTCATTGCCTTCTCCGGCGTGGCGGCCCCGTAGCTGGCGTACGCCAGGGCCAGGGCCCGGAGTGGGGGATGTCCGGCGACCTCGGCGCACTCGCTCGTGACCTCGTAGAAGGCGCGCGCCCTCTCGGAGTCGCCCAGATCCCAAGCTACCCATCCGGCCAGGGCGGCTGTCTCACCAGCGGCAATGGTCACAGCGCGCTCGCGCTCGCCGACGCGGGGCAGTACCGCGGTGATGGCGTCGAGGTGTGCTTCAACCCTGTTCTGGAGCTGTCGGGCTGTGAGGTGATGCTCGCTGACGTGGAGGGCGGCGGCGTGATCAGTGAGAGCTTCCACTCCGGCTGAATCGACCTTCGTTCCCCGTTTGATGGCGTGCGCGAGGCGCCCCCACGGCTCGGCGGCGGCAGCTGCGCCGAGTACGGCGCCGCCAATCAGCGTCCTGCGGTTCACGTCGTCCAGGTCCTCCCCTTCACGGCGGCGTCCCTTCCTCCGCCGGGCGCGGGCGGCTGCTGCCTCCCGCTGTAACTGTTCAGGGGGTAAGCCGCAAGCCGTCGCAATATGCGCAACCGTGTGGTTGGTGGGGATGTTCTGCCCGTGTTCGTACCGGTTGATTTCGCGACGGGTCATGGTCTCCCGGCCGGAGACCGTGTTGATCGCCTCTGCTTGTTCGTCCTGTGTGCGTCCAGCTTCCTTGCGCAGCCGGACGAGCAGCTCAGCGAACGGATCTGCTGGCATGAGTGTGACCTCTGTTGGTGGACTGGACCCAATCATGGCGTCAGATCCCCCTGCTGGTTTCCCCCTTGACAAGTTTTTCCCCCTCTAGTTTCCCCTGGCAGGTTGCTTGAGAGCGCGGTGCGATAGGTCCATGACGTTCCGTGAGGCACCCACCTTCGAGGATGGCCGGCGGTGTTGCGACCAGCGCACCCCCGCCGGACCAGAGCGGGCGGCCATCCGTACCTTCGAGGTGGCCTTCGCTCCAGCTGACGCACGCGTCCGAGTCATGCGGCGGATCATCTCGGCGCACCTGCGCCTGTGGGACCTCATGGCGTTGAACGACATGGCCACGCTCGCAGTCTCGGAACTGGTCACCAACGCGGTGCGGCACTGCCACGGCAACACGATCCGGCTGCGGGTCGTGAGCGCGGCTGAAGAACTACGCATCGAGGTGACAGACGGAAACACCACTCCTGCTCGACAACGAGACGTGGACGCCGATGCCGAGAACGGCCGGGGGCTGCTACTCGTCGCCGCTCTGTCGAAAGCGTGGGGCGTGAGCTGCGACGGCACGATGACGTGGTGCTCCCTCACCGTGCCGGCGGAGGCGCGAGCCACTAAAGCGTTGGCACCCACGGCGGTTCCAGCGAGACGCCGAGCAGATCGCGTTGATGAGCGATCGGTGGCCGTACCGACGGCCGTCCAGACCCTCCTGACCGTCGGGACCCCCTGAACAGCCGTCGGGCCGCAGCTGCCTACCTCCCCAAGGTGTGTGCCCGGCTGCTACCCGGCGGCCTCCGTACCCCCCACATCGTGAGGCTGTCGTGTCCCCCATTCCCCTCTTAGACGGGCAGAGCATCCATGCCGCTCTCTCGACTCCCACACGGCGGGAGTGCACCGATGGCCGCCCATGACATAGACCTGATTGTGGACCTGGCGGGCCGTGACGACGAGCTGCGCCGCGCGCTCGAAGATCTCCGGATGAATCGCCACTTCGCCATGCGGGACGTGTTGATGAAGACGTTCGGTGACTGGCCGCTGCGTACCGCGCGCAGCCAGGTGCTCGCGGTCGGAGCAGGCGACGGCGGCGCTGTCGCGGCCTGGCTCGACGAGGAGCCGGGCAGCCCGGACGCGCTGATGATGTGGGCGCGCGTCCTAACCCGGCAGGCCGTCCGGGCCCTCCGCGAAGGCAAGGACGAGGCGTTGCTGCACCGGGCCGCTGCTGTCGCACGGGATGCCTGCTGGACGGCGATGCGGTACTGGCCGGAGGACCCGGTGCCGTGGGTGTGCCTGCTGGACCTGGCCAAGTTACCCATCGACCTTCGGCACCTCGACCCCTTCTTCAAACAACGCCCTTATCAGTGGGGCCTACCGCCGGAGATGGGCCTGTTCGGCGGGCCGTGGCCGCTGCTTCACGAGGTGGACCGGCGTGATCCGGGCAACCGGGAGGCGTATCACCGCATGAGGGAGTACGCCGATACCTGCCTGTCCGGCGGCGAGGCGATGGATTTCACCCGATGGGCGACGGGTTACGCTCCGCATGGTTCGCCGCTGAACGTCCTGCCTCTGTACGCGTTCGTCTCCCTGTACCGGCGGCGCCACCCGGATGGCCGTGACGGCGCCATCTCCTTCTGGACCACCGCGCAGGTCAAGCACTACGCGCGGAAAGCCTGCGACGACTGGTTCTACGCGACACCCGTCCCGGCACGCTCGCGGCTGTCCTTACTGGACCTCAACCACCTGGCCTTCGTCCTGGTGACCTGCGGGGAAATCGGCGCGAGCGGGGTGTTCGAGACGATCGGCCCGTACGCGACCAGCGCGCCGTGGGCGCAGGTGAGCGAAACCCTGGGCCGCGACTGGCAGAGCGAGTTCCGGCGTACGCGCGACTCCTCGTTGCGCCGGCGAGGGGGGCACCGTTCATGAGCAGTCGCGCACCCCCGCCTGGGGAGCACGCTCCCTCCCACCCGTCTCGTCCCCACGTCACTACAGAGGAACTCTTGTGCCTGGAAGAACAACGGCCCCCTCGTTAGCGCACGACGACGCCGTCCTGGCCCAGCTCGGCATCCGAGCCGAACTCTCCCGGAAAATGGGTGTGTTCGGGAACTTTGCGATCTCCTTCAGCGTGATCTGCATCCTGGCCGGAGGCATGAGCCTGTTCGGCTTCGGCCTGGGCCACGGCGGCCCCGCGGTCATGCTGGGCAGCTGGATCGTCATCGGCTTCATGACGCTGCTGGTGGGCCTGTCCCTGGCCGACGTCGTCTCCGCCTACCCCACCAGCGGCGGGCCGTACTTCATGGCCGACAAGCTCGGCGGCCCCCGCTGGGGCTGGACGACCGGATGGCTCAACCTCCTCGGTCTGCTGGGAGCGATCGCCGGGATCGACTACGGCGCCGCGACGTTCATCGGTGCCTTCGCCCAGATGCAGTGGGACATCGCGCCGACCGGCGGCATGACGATGGCCGTCTTCGGGGGCATCCTGCTGCTGCACGGCCTGTTGAACGTCTGCGGCGTGCGGCTGGTCACCGTCCTGAACTCGATCTCGGTGTGGTGGCAGCTGCTGGGCGTCGCGATCATCGTCGGCGCGCTCACCCTCGCCCCGGCCAAGCACCATTCCGCCCAGTTCGTGTTCACCCAATTCCACAACGACAGCGGCTTCAACAACCCGCTGTACGTCTGTCTCATTGGCGCCCTGCTGGCCGGCTACACCTTCTGCGGGTACGACGCGAGCTCCCACGTCGCCGAGGAGACCACCCAGGCACAGACCTCTGCGCCGCGCGGGATCGTGCACGCCATCACCGTCTCGTGGATCGCCGGGTTCATCCTGCTCGCGGGAATGCTGTTCGCCATCCAGGACTACACGGCCACCCAGAATTCACCCACCGGCGTCCCACCGGCCCAGATCTTCATCGACGTCCTCGGCACCGGCGGCGCCAAGGCGCTGCTGCTCATCGTCATCGTGGCCATGCTGTTCTGCGGCAACGCCGAGGTAGCCGCCGCGAGCCGGATGATCTACGCCTTCTCCCGCAGCCGCGCCCTGCCCCGCTGGCAGCTCTTCCGGAGCGTCAGCAGCCGCACCAAGACCCCCGTCCCGGCCGTGTGGCTCGCGGTCGTGCTCCCGTTCCTACTCGCCCTGCCCGCCCTGTGGTCACCCGCCGCCTACGGCGCCATCACCGCCATCAACGCGGTCGGCATGATCCCCACCTACGGCATCCCCGTCTTCCTCGCCCTGCGCAAGGGCGACCACTACATATCCGGGCCGTGGACACTGGGCCGATGGCGGCGCCCGGTCGGCTACATCGCCGTGGTCTACGTGGTCGTCATCACCGTGGTCTTCTGCCTGCCGCAGTCCGCCCCGATCACCGCCGAGTCCTTCAACTACGCGGGCCTCACGCTGGCCATCGCGCTGCTCCTGGCCTGGCTGACGTGGGTCACCCGCGGCCGCCGCGACTACCAGCTCACCACCGCCGCCGATCAGGCCAGCATGGACGAGGTCGTCTGATGACCGACGAAGAACAACACACCGACCCCGAGCCCTGGCCTGCGGGACTGGTCTCCCCGCGCGACCTGCGAGGCTATGTCGACCGCGGGGAGGTCACCATGGTCCGGCTGGCCGTGCCCGACATGCAGGGCCGTCCCAAGGGCAAGATTCTGTCTGCGCCCGTCTTCGTGGACCGGATGGACTCCCAGGCGGAGATGTGCGCCTACGTCCTGGCCACCGACATCAACATGACCCCGCTCGACGGGTTCGACCTCACGGGCTGGGAGCAGGGCTATGGCGACCTTGGCGTGAAGGCGGACCCGGCCGGTATCCGTCTGCTGCCCCACCAGCCCGGCACCGCACTCGTCATGGGGGACGTCTTCCACCACAACGGCACCCCCGTCGAGGTCGCCCCGCGGTACATCCTGCGCACCCAGCTGGAGCGGCTGGCCGACCTCGGCTACCACGTGGCGCTGGGCACAGAAGCGGAATTCCTGCTGCAGCAGGGCACCGCCGAGGACGCGCACCAGGCCGGATACCACGGGCTGCTCCCGGCCTGGCCCCACAACCTCGACTACGCCCTGATGTATCCCCCGCATGCAGCCGACTTCTTCCACCACCTCCACGACGTCCTCCAGGAAGCTGGCATCCCCGTCGAGGCGATCAAAACCGAGGGCGCGGCAGGACAGACTGAACTGACCTTCGTCTACGGGGACGTGATGGCGGCGTGCGACGCCTACACCGCCTTCCGGATGATCGTGAACGACCTCGCCCAGCGCCGCGGCATGACACCCAACTTCATGGCCGCCCCCTCCAACGGCGTCGGAAACGGCCTGCACCTGCACCTGTCCCTGTGGTCCCCCCACGGCAACGCCTTCACCTACCACCGCAGCGACGACCTGCCCCCGGTGATGGAACGGGCCATCGCCGGCCTGCTCTCCGCGCTGCCGCACCTCGCCCCGCTGTGCGCGCCCACCGGCAACTCCTACAAGCGGTACGCCCCGCACACCTTCGCCCCCGCCCGCTACACCTGGGGCTTCGACAACCGCGGCTGCGCCGTCCGAGTCACCGGCATCGGCGAGAACGCGCACCTGGAAGTCCGCCTGCCCGGTGCCGACGCCAACATCTACCTCGCCGTCGCCGCCGCCTGCGCCGCCATAATCCACGGCATCCAGGACCATCCCGACCTCCCCCCGCCGCGCGTCGGCGACCCGTACACGGCCGACGACGCCACCCCCATGCCTGCCGACCTCACCGAAGCCGTCCGCGCCTTCGACGGCAACAAGATCGCGCTGGACGCGTTCGGGGAGAACGTCGTGCGCCACTACGTCCGCGCGGCCCAGGCGGAGATCGCCTGGCAACGCTCCCAAGTCACCGACGTTGAGCGGGAGTACGGCATCGGGCGGGCCTGATGCCTACCCGGAACAAGCCTCGAAACACGGCGTCCCCTGGCATCCGCTCCACCGCCGTTGAACCCACGGCCCGCTGCCGGGACTCCTCGCCCGGCGGCGGACTCCACCCACCCGCAGTCCCTGGAGGACACCTTGAACGTCGCAATCGACAGATACAGCGAACGCGTCGTCACCGTGGTGATTGCCAACCTTGAGCACGACGGCGGAGCCGATGAAGACGGCGAGTCGCCCCAGCGGTGGCGTGACTTCCACGCACTGATCAGGGGCTACCACCCGGACGTGCTGCTGCGCCAGGAGATGACCTACAGCCGGGCCGAAGGCCACCGCCGTCTCCATGCGGCCGAGCGGCTCTTGGGGATGCGCGGCTTCCTCGGTGCACAGGGGTCCGGCCGCAACGGCACCGGCCTCTTCGTCCGGCCGGAAGTCTTCGACGTGCAGCAGCAGTTCGAGCACACCCGGCACTGGCGCACCCCTCCCACCAACATCGTCGCCAGCCTGCGAGAGGTTCCCGACGTCCCGATCGTGATGACCAGCTGGCATCTGGCCTTCAACTCGCCCCGCGGCCGGGAGCGAGAGACCGACGAGATCCTCGCCCTGGCCGACAAGATCAACAAGGGGTGGGCGTTCATCGGCGGCGGGGACTGCAACGAGTACCCCCACCCCGCCGGCGAGAGCGTCCTACCGATCGACTGGACGAGCGACACGGTCACAGACAGGCTCCACGTAGCACACCGCACCAACCTCGGCCCGGATGGCAGCCGGGTCAGCTGCACCTACGCCGACCGGACGCTGCTGGCCGCAGGGCTGCACGACCCTGCTCGCTACGCTGCGCACGGGCTCCTCGCCCAGCAGGACGCCCTTCTCCCAACCGCCGGACACGTCAAGCCATCCCAGGGCGGCGAGCGCCGCATTGACCGCCTCTACGTCGACCCCTGGCTCGTCAATGCCGTGATCGCGGTCCACGTCATCGACACTGCCGGACTCAGCGACCACCACGCCGTGGCGTTCGTGTTCTCCAGGGCCGCCATGGCCGAAGGCCTTCGCCGCCGCATGACCGCCCTTGCGCCGTACGACCTCTCGGCATAACTCCAGCCGTCCCCGCCCCGCTCCGTTCGCAGGAGATACCGCTTTGACCCGCTACGCACATGTCGTCTCCACCACGCCGCCCCGCATCCACGACACCCGTTGGGACCGCATTGCCGACATCGTCCTCGGCCTGCTGTTCGAGCTGACCCAGCAAGCCGCCCGCTTCGGCGCCGCCGCCAACCCGTGGAGCCAGCTGGCCGTGTACGACGTCGACGACTTCGCCCCCTTCACGACGGATGCAGTTGCATGAGGACGCGCTCCGGTCCTGGGAAGATCGGCACTCCGCCCTGGCAACAGCACCTGCAAGAGTTACCCGTCTACAGATCAGGCGTACGGCTCACCCGCGAAGACCGCGCGCGGTACGCAAAGGCGGTCGCCAGCGCCCGCCGTGCCGGGGGATCCAAGCTGGGCATTGCCTCCCTCCTAGGCTGCTCCTTCGCTCTCGTGCAAAGGCTCCTCGACCTCGGGGAGGGCCTGGACGAAGCGAGCGAGGCCCATCGGGTTGAAACGGTCTTGCGGGCTGGCATCGCTGACGGCACCTACGAGGTCGGTGATGTGCTCCCCTCACCGGAGCGGTTGTGCGTGCAACTTGGTGTCCGCGATGAGTCTGTACGACGAGCTCTGGCCCGGCTGGCCCAGGCTGGGCTCACCCTCGGCGTCTCCGCTCTCGGCACCGTGGTCACCGACCCTGACGAACCGCCGTCGGGATCCACAATCCAGGTGCGCACGCGATCAGGGCAGATACAGACCTGGACCCTGCCGAGGACCCAATCCCCGCACATCCGGGCCGTGATCACGGCCCGGATCAAAGACGGCACCTATCCGGAAGGCAGCAGGATCCCCGGCACCAAGGCGCTCACCGAGGAATTCGGCACCACCGAAGGCACGCTCAAGTCCGCGCTCCGGCCGCTGAAGAAACGGGGAATCCTCAGCGGTACACGGCAGGAGGGGACGTTCGTCGATTCCTCTGCCCGCAGCCGTCTGGCCAGTGCCGAGTTGAACGGCACAGACCCCCGAGGGGCCTAACAAACGGTCGCCCCTGGAACCGCTCTCTTCGAGCCGGTCTTCGGAAGGCGGCGTAAGACACCAGCCCCGGGAAAAGCGGCCCCGATTCACTCCAAGGTCGAGGCACGGCCCCTGGGACCGGTGGCCGGGAAGCACAGTTCGACGTAGCGGCCTCCGTACGCTCGCTGAGCACGCGCCCGGCTGAAATTCCAAGGCAAGTACCCATCGAGCAAGTGGAGTTGACATGAGTCCTCGCATCGAGCACAGCACGAAGGCGACACAGCCGGCCGCCGCGACGGCAGACGGCTTCGACCTCGACGTCACCCTCGTCGAGGTCGCCGACGTCGCCGGCCTGGTCAACCTGACGGACGACGGCTGCGGCGAGACCTGCGGCGCCTGCACCACCAACGTGGCCTGACCTAAGGCACGCATCAGTACAGGCCGGTGCCTTCGCACCTCGCACAGCGAGGGCACCGGCCGTCCTTCTGGATCACGGAGGTTGTGATGGCTTCGAGCACCGGTTTCCGCGCCGGTAAGACGGCTCTTGTTCGTGCAGTTGCCCGGCCGGAGCTTCCTCTTTCGCCGTGCCCTGACCTTGATGACCCCTCTCCTCGCGGCGCGACTACGCGGCTCGCGTGGCTGCGGGAGGCGTGGTCCGACGGGGACCTTGCCGAGGCCCTGGAGCACGCTAGCCCTGTGCTTGCCTCCCAGGTCCGCACCCTGTGTTCATCCGACAACCCGGCCACGCGTGACGTGCGCCGCGCGGTCACTTCCGTGGCCCGCTATCTGCTGCGCGCCGAGCATCGGGCTACTCCTTTCGGTTTGTTCGCCGGCGTAACGACAGCGGCTCTCGGGTCCAGGGCGGCCACGGTGTGGGGTGCGGATCATCTGACGATCGGCCGGGTGAGCGCAGAGTGGCTGGTGGCCGCCATCGAGCGGCTGGAGTCGTGCCCGGAACTACTTGGGCGCCTGCCGGTGGTGCTGAACAGCGCCGTGGCGGAACGTGGAGATCGGCTCGTCGTGCCGTACAAGCCCGACACCCATAACGACCCGCGACACGCGGTCGAGGCGTCCGTCGGCCTGTCCGCGCCGGTGCGCCTGATCCTGGATGCCGCACGATCACCGATCCGCGTCGGTGATCTGGCGGACAAGCTGGTCTCGGAGTTCCCTCACGCAGGGGCGGAGAAGGCGCTGTGGCTCGTTCAGGAGTTGATGCGACACCAAGTTCTGATCTCCGGCCTGCACGCGCCGAGCACCGAGACCGATGCACTGGAGTACTTGCTGCGCAGCCTCGACGCGGTTCACGCCGAGACCGTGTCATCGGTCGCCGACACCGTCGGAGAACTCCGCGCAGTGCAGGCAGACTTGCAGCAATGTGACTCCCGTAGCGGCCGGGCTGGCACGGCGGCGCGGATGCGGGCCCTGGTTCCCGGGGTCCGCCGCCATCCGCTCGCCCTTGATCTCCAGCTCGATGCCCAGGTCGCTCTGCCCGAGTCAGTCGCCCGCGAGGTCGAGCGCGCCGCCTGGGTGATGACCCGGGTCAGCCCCCTCCCGTACGGGACCGCAGCGTGGAAGGCGTATCAGCGGCGGTTCTACGAGCGGTACGGGATCGGCACGATGGTGCCCCTCAAGGAAGTCCTCGCCGACAGCGGCACCGGTTTCCCCGACGGCTACCCCGGCACGTCAGCAGAGGTGCGCCGCCGCCGAACCTCTGCGCGAGACGACACCTTGGTCGCCCTGGCGCAGGCCGCCGTGCTGGACGGCCGTGATGAAGTGGTCCTCACCGATGAACTGATCTCCGCGATGGATATCGGGCCCGAGCAGCCCCGGATTCCGCCGCACGTGGAGATCGGTATCCGTGTGCACGCAGCCAGCACCTGCGACTTGCAGAGCGGGAGGTTCCGCCTGGAGATGGTCAGCGTGTCCCGGGGCGTCGGCGTCACCTCTGGCAGATTCCTCAGCGTGCTCGCCCCAGCGGACCGTATCGCCCTGGAGAGAGAGCTGGCCGACCTGCCGGCGGCGGACGGTGCGACCGTTCCTGCCCAGCTGTCCTTTCCACCGCTGTTGCCGACGAGCGCCCACGTCACCCGCACCCCGCAGATCCTGCCCACCGTGATCAGCGTTCAGGAACACCGCACTCCCGACGACGGTGTCCTCACGCCCGACGACCTTGCGGTGGCGTGCGACGGACGCCGCATGTACCTGGCCGTCCCGCAGCGCGGGTACCGGATCGAAGCCGTCGGCATGCACGCGCTGAACCTCGCCACGCATACCCCGCCGCTCGTCCGATTCCTCACCGAACTGTCCCGCGCTCAGTGCGCCCAGGTCACCTTGTTCGACTGGGGCGCGGCCTTGGCCATGCCGTTCCTGCCCCGACTGCGCTACGGACGTACCGTGCTCGCCCCCGCGCGATGGCGACTGGAGCCCGCAGAGCTCCCTGGACGCAACCGCCCGCAGAGTGAATGGGACGCGGCGCTGGAAGACTGGCGGATCCGACGGCGGATGCCGCAACGGGTCTTCCTCGCCGAGGACGACCGTCGCCTGCTCCTAGACCTGGACCAGGTCGGGCACCGCTGCCTGCTGCGTCAGCACCTGAACCGTGCCCGACCCGCGCACATCGTTGAAGCCCCGACCCGCGACGCATATGGATGGTGCGGCGATCGCGCCCACGAGGTGGTCGTGCCGCTCAAAGCGACGCGGTCACCAGCATGGCCACCCCTGCCCGCCCCCACCTCAACACGCGCACTCTTCCCGGCACAGACACAGACCCCGGGCGTCTCCTCGCTGCTGCTCGCCACCCTTTACGGCGATGTACGACGCCAGGACCTCCTGCTGGCCCAGCACATCCCCGAGCTGTTGAACCGACTCGGCGCTCCACCCTGGTGGTTCATCCGCTTCCGAGATCCCAACCAACACCTGCGCATAAGGATCGCCCTGCCCGACCCCGCCGCCTTCGCCGAGAGCACCCGGACGATCAGCACCTGGGCCGACGAACTGCGCGCAAAGGGGTTGCTGTCGGATCTGCGCTACCCCACGTCCTACCGCGAGATGGGCCGTTGGGGCTCCGGAGCCGCCTGGGATGCCGCCGAGGAGGTGTTTCGAGCCGACTCGAGCGCCGTCATCACCCAGCTCCGCCAGCCTCAGCGTCCCCACCAGCGCGCCCTGGTGGCCGCGCACAGCATCGCCATCGCCAGCGCGTTCCTCGGCAGCACCGAGGCCGCCATGAGCTGGCTGATCAATCACATTCCGCGCACTGCGCCCACATCGGTTCCCCGCGCTCAACTGAAGGAAACGGTCAGGTTGTCCGACCCGTCCGGCGACTGGGCGGCCCTTCGTAGTACGCCCGGGGGAGCGGCCATCGTGGAGGCGTGGGCCGACCGGGAGGCGGCCGTGGCGGCCTACCGAGCCCACGTCCCCGGTCCGGACACCCAGGGCATCGCGGAGGACGACGTCCTTTCTTCGCTGCTGCATGTCCACTTCGTACGCCATGTGGCGGTCGACTTTCCCGAGGAAGCGGTCGGCCTGTACCTCACCCGCGCCGCCGCCATGGCCTGGATTTCCAGGAGGACACGGTGACCGACCCGATCACGCTCAAGGTGGCCGAAGCCGTCGCCGATCTGCTGGCCGACCCGGCTACTGAACTGCCGGGCCCAAACGGCGCACCCTCACGCCAGCACCTCGCGTACGGGCCGACCGGGCTTGCGCTGCTGCACATCGAGCGGGCCGCGGCTGGCTTGGGCCCGTGGCATCGCGCCCACGACTGGCTCGACGTAGCTGCACAGTCCCCTTTCACCAGCGGCTCCGACAGCCACCCCTTCTACGGGGCGCCCGCCCTGGCGCACGCCATGGCCTGCGCCGCCGACCACGCGGCCGGCGCCTATCAGCGCGCTCTCGGCCTGATCGAGAGCCAACTGAGCGCAGACGTCCGCCGCAGGCTGGACGCCGCGCACCGCCGCATCGACGCCGGACACCTACCGCACCTGGCCGAGTTCGACACGATCCGGGGCCTGACCGGTTACGGGGCCTACTTCCTGCGCCGCGACCCTGCCGGTGGCGAAGCGTGCGCCATCCTCGACTACTGCGTACGCCTCACCCGACCGGTCACGCACAACGGCGAGATGGTGCCTGGCTGGTGGACACCGACCGGCCCCTCCGGGCGGCCGGACAGTCGGTTCCCTGACGGACACGGCAACATCGGCATGGCACACGGAATCGGCGGGGTCTTAGCCCTCCTGGCGCTCGCTGCCCGTCGCGGCACCACCGTTGGTGATCACCATGAAGCCCTGCGGACCATCCTGGCCTGGCTGGACCGATGGCAAGAGGAATCCGACCGGGGCCCCGTCTGGCCGTACTGGATCACGCGAGACGAACTGCGGACTGGTCTCCTCGATCCGTCCGCGCCCCGGCGACCGTCATGGTGCTACGGCACCGCGGGACTGGCCCGCGCCCAGCAACTTGCCGCTCTCGCACTCGGCGACACCGGCCGCCAAGTCGAAGTCGAGAACGCACTCGTGGCCGCCCTCACCGACCCCGCCCAGCTCAAAGCCACCACGGACAACGGCTTGTGCCACGGCTTCGCCGGTCTCGCCCACATCGCCGCCCGCACCGCCGAGGACGCGCACTCGTCGACCGCAGGTCTCCTGCGAGCGGCGATCCCCGCCCTCCTGACCCTCCTCTGCCCGCCAGGCACTGATCCGGACGACGCCGCCACGGCGATCGTCAACGAAGCCGGGCGCGGCTTCCTCAACGGCGCCGCCGGCATCGCTCTGGTGCTCCTGGTCCCCGCGACCGAGGCTCCGCCCCGAACCTCCTGGGACGCCTGCCTGCTCATCGCCTGACCCATCCACCGAAGGACCACCGCCATGCGCTCGGCCCCCTGGCACCAGCACAACATCACCTTCACCAACCGTGAGATCGGCAAGCGCGCCATCGCCGAACGCATCGGCCCCGCCCTTCGCGCGGCAGAAGAAGACGGCCAGCTCACCGACTGGTGGTTCATGAACAAACGGCCCTGGCCGCTGCGGTACCAGGCCCCCGAACCGTCCCCACTCGTCGAGCTGCTGTTGAGCGACCTTGTCGACGACGGCACGGCAGCGTCGTGTGTCCGGGGAATCTACGAACCGGAGACGGACGCCTTCGGCGGTCCACAGGCCATGGACGCCGCCCACGACTTGTTCCACCACGACAGCCGACACCTTCTCACCTACCAGCCCCGCCCAGGACGGCTGGGCGGCCGGGAGATGGCTGTCCTCCTGAACAGCGCCCTGATGCGGGCCGCCCGCCTCGACTGGTTCGAGCAGGGGGACGTCTGGGCGAAGGCCGCCGCACTAAGGCCAGCCGCCCACCCGCTCGCCCCCGAACGGGCGACCGCCCTGATTCCGTCCATGCACAGGCTGATGACGGTCGACGCCCACAGCCTGTGCCGCCCGAGCGGGCCGCTCGAAGGACAAGCCGAATGGGTTGAGGCATTCGAACAGGCCGGAACGACCCTCGCCCGCCTCGCTGTCGGCGGTCATCTCACCCGCGGTCTGCGAGCCGTCATCGCGCACCACCTGATCTTCCACGCCAACCGAGCTGGTCTCCCTTCTGTAGACCAGAGCACCCTGTTCAACATCGCAAGAAAGGCCGTCATGGGATCGAGTGACAACCCCGCGTCGCCCGCCGAGGGCACGTCCGAAACCACTAGCGTCAAGGCGGTGAACACCGACACGATCACCACCCCCGACTCCGAGGCCACCCGGCTCCGCAACGCGCTGGTCGACCAGATCCGCGCATCCGGGCACGCCCGCACTGCTGCTGTCGAGACCGCGTTGCGCACCGTCCCACGGCACCTGTTCGTGCCCGACGCCTCGCTCGACGACGCCTACGCCAACGTGCCGGTCAACATCAAGTACGACACCGATGGCACGTCGATCTCCTGCGCCTCCCAGCCCGGAATCGTCGCGCTCATGCTCGACCAGCTTCAGGCCCGGCCCGGCGAGCGCATCCTCGAACTCGGCGCCGGCACCGGCTACAACGCGGGGCTGATCGCCCACCTGGTCGGCGAGGCCGGTTACGTCACCACCGTCGACGTGGACGACGACCTCGTGGAAGGCGCCCGCGCACACCTCACGGCCGCCGGGTTCACCAACGTGCAGGCCCTGACCCGTGACGGAGCCGTCGGCCACGCCGAAGGCGCCCCCTACGACCGGATCATCGCCACCGTCGGCGCCCACGGCGTCCCTCACGCCTGGATGCAGCAACTCGCCCCCGGCGGACGCCTCGTCGTACCCCAACGGCTCAAGGGCAGCGTGTCCCGCTCCATCGCCTACGAGCAGCGCGACGGCCGCTGGACGAGCGTCAGCAGCAAGATGAACACCTTCATGCCGCTGCGCAGGGGCATCGCCGACGACGACCGCCGCGTCATCCCCCTCAGCACGGACGGCACCGTGCGTCTCCAGGCCCCCGCCGGACAGAACATCGACGCCGACGCCCTGGCCGGAGTCCTGGAGCAACCGCACACCGAGGAATGGACCGGGATGACGGTCCGAGCCATGGAGTCGCCCGAGTGGATGGAGCTGTTTGTCGCCTGCATGGTGCCCAGCGGCCTGATCCGGATGCTGTTCCCGCAGGAAGCCAAGGGGACCGTCCTGACCGAGGACCCCTACCCCTCCTCCACCGCAGCCGTCGACCAGGGCGCCATCACCTACCTCGCCCGTCGCCTGTCGGACAACAAGACCTCCGACGGCGGGAAGCTCTGGGAGTTCGGCGTCATCGGCCACGGTCCCGGCAGCGACAAGCTGACCGCGAAGATCGCCGACGCGATCCGCACCTGGGACCGCGAGTACCGCGGCCGCGAAGCGACCTTCGAGATCCAGCCCTTCGACGCTTCCGTGCGCGAGCCGCGCCCCGGCCGCTTCGTCCTCGACACACCGCTCAACCGCATCGTCGTCGACTGGAACTGACAACGGCCCGTACAGACAACTGCCCATAGATGAGGGGCGGTGCCCGTTGGCCGCTTCGACGAGCACCGCCCCCGCTCGTTCACCCACCATCACGTCAACGTCGCCCGAGGGGACCATGGATCCACACGGCCCAATAGCAGGACGCTTCCCGCTAGTTGCCCGCTTCCGCCCCGCCTGTCTCCCCCTGCCCGAACGGGTACGGTCCGTGACCGTGCTGGCCTCAAGAGCCGTGGAGCAGAGTGACCAGGGACTTGCCTCCACCGTTTTCAACCAGACGGCGCTCATCGCCTCCGACCTTGGCCTTCCAGATCTCGCGAGAGCGATGTGCCACCGGCACGCTGAGGCATACCTCAATGCCTGCCCGCTCCCCGCCATGGCCGCCATCCGCGCACTGGAGCCCCTGGTCAACCTCGCCCGCCTGCAGATCCGCGCCGGCCGAACCGACGAGGGGCGTCAGCGACTCCTGGACCTGTACGAGGCCGTCGGCACCGGTGTCGACGTCTCCTTCGAAGGCATCACCGTACCGGCCGACCTCACCTCTATCGAGGGCGACCGACACGAGGTGCGGGCATGGCTATGGCGCGTACTACTCGCTGACGGCACACGCAGCCTCACCACCACAGGACGATGGTCTGAGGCACTGGCCCACATCGAACAGCACCGGGGCGTGGGCACCAGGATGCTGGATGGGCGTCAAGTCGCCGTCATTGCGGCTCTCACCTCCGGCAAGACCAGCCGTGCTCACGAATTCCTCGCCTCCACAGCGCCGGGCGATCCGTGGGAACACGCCGTCACGGCCTGCCTGATGACGCTGTGCCGCCGTGCCGCAGGCCAACCAGTCGACGGCTCCTTAACGTCGTTGGTGAACACCTTCCTGAGTCACGAGGCACATGCGGGCATGACCGTCTTCGATGTCCGTCTCGGTCTCACCGTCGTGGATGTCGTCGGATCAGCTGCGCATCCTGGGTCTCGCCGTCTCATCGATGATCTGTGTCGGCGAACAACGGAAGCGCGCAACGGATACGCGGCCCGCGAGGTCCTGGCCCACCCTCTCTTCGACGCGCTCGCCAAGGACACCCAGCGGCAGGACTGCGAGGACTTGCTCCGTAGCTGCGCGCTCGACTCCGGCGTACTCCCAGACGGGCTGCACCGCGACCTCGAAACCGCCCTGGGCATCGGTGAGATGGTGCTCGACCATGCATTGAAAGGAGCGAAAGAGCCGGGCATTTCTACGGCAAGAAAGCAGTAGTTAGGATATTCGGTTGTGACCTTCAGAGATAGCGAGCCAGAGGTGGTGGCAGGCCCCCTGCTGACCGGGCTGTACTTAAGGACAGTTGGCCATTTCGCTCGGAGGTAATTGGCCGCTGCTGCTTTGACGTCATCGCAGAGCTGCTTGGGATGACGGCTCTGCGCGCCGACTACTTCGCATCAGCCGTGTAGAGTTTTTTAGGCAGAGGCCAAAGCCGGATCGTAGAGGCATTGTGCTCGTCGGTACCATCGTTACCGCTGCACGTGGCGAGCTGTGTACCGTCCGGGCTGAACACTGCAGAAAAGACCGGGCCGGTGGGGTCGGCGATTTCAGCGACGATCTTTCCGGAGGCCAGATCCCAGAAGCGAATGGTGCCATCGCAGGTGGCCAATAGTACGCCGTCGGGGTGGAAGGCCGCCGAGTAGACGCGACCGTGTGGACCGTAGAGCGTGGTAGTGATCTTGTGGCTGTCTATGTCCCACAGCCGGATGCGGGACAGTGCGTCCAAGGTGCCCGCCGCGGTGACGAGCGTCTTGCCGTCCGGGCTGTAACTTGCGGAGTCCGCCGGCGAGTCGGGATCGGTGAGGGTACCCGCGACGTGATGGGTCGCCGGATCCCACAGTCGAATCGTCCCGTTGCCCAGGCAGTACACAAGCGTCCTGCCGTCGGGGCTGAAGCTCAGTGAGGTCACATACTTCGGGAAGCTCGCCTTGACGCTGCGAGCGGCGAGGTCCCAGAGGTGCAGACTCCCGGACTGCGTGCCGGTGGCGAGGGTCCTGCCATCGGGGCTGATGGCGAGGGCGACCGTGATGTCGAAGTCGGGATCGGTGAGGGTGGCCCGGCTCCGTCGGTTGGCCACATCCCAGAGTCTGATGGTAGGCGTTCCGCCGCTGACGGCAAGGAGGGTTTTACCGTCTGGTGTGAAGGCGATGTCAGTGACGCTACCAAGCGGGTCGGCCAGCACAGCCAGCGGTTTGGATTGCGGTCCGCGCAGAAGTCGTATGCCGGTGGGCACGCCCGCGGCGGCGGCAAGTCCGAGACTCGATAGCAGGATGGTGCGGCGCCGGATCCGCAGACGCGGGACGAAGAGAGCGTCACGGGCTGCGAGGGAGATCCGTCTTGGACGGGATGAAACGCTGGTCCGATGCACGTTCCTGGCGAAGACCCAGTTTCCGACGGTGTCGGTGCTGTACCGGCCAGCGGCTGGCAGACCGTGGGCACGCAGTCGATGCTGCAGTTGGGGGTAGAGGTTGGCGAGCGTGAGGTAGGGCGGGCCGCCGGGGACACCTTCCTGGATCAATCGGATCAGTTCACCGGTGAACGGGGTCAGTCCGCGGAGATTAGGAGGGGTGTCCCGGTTGTCGGTGGCGCTGCCTCTGGTGGAGGTCAGCGTGTAGGCGCCAGCGATGTCGGTGAGGTCGGCGACGGTCTCCGTAGCCCCGAGTGCTTGGGTGGCCAGTCCCGACCAGGAGCAGTCCAGAATGACGAACTTAACTTGCGCCGGGCTCTCACTCACTGCGCGGCGGATCACTTCGAAGGGTAATCCGGTGAGGTCCGCGTCTTCCCGCGAGGTTTCGGTGACCGCCAAGTACAGCTCTCCTGTGGCGGTGCGGACGCCGTGTCCAACGTAGTAGACCAGCAGCGCCTCCGTGGCCGTGCGGGTCAGTGTGCGTAGCCGCACGGCGGTCTCGTCTGAGCGCCGTGGTTCGGCCAGAGTTGTCACCGTCTTGGCCGGCCAGCCGCAGCGATCCGGGTCGATGAGGATTTTCCGCATCCCGGCGAGACAGTGCCTGGCCGCCGGTAGCGGAGGGAAGTCGCGGTACCGGGAGGCGCCGATCAGGAGCGCGTGTGAGCCCTCCTGCCGCAGTGCTTCGCTCCTCATGCCGATACCCGCCACAGGCGGACGGCGTCTCCGGCGGAAGCGAGCGTCTTGCCGTCGGGGCTGAAGGACAGTTCTGCAATGTCGCCGCCATTGGCCGTGAGTGTGCCCTTGACGTTGCGGCGGGCCAGGTCCCACAGGTGGATGGCGTCGTCGGACCGCCTGTTGCCGCCGGCGGAACTGGCCAGGGTGCGGCCATCGGGCGAAAAGGCGACTGAGGTCACTATTTCCGCGAGGCCGGTAAGGACGCCAGCCGCTTTTCTATCGGTTACGGTCCACAGCCGTAGGGCGGTCTCGTCCCAGCTACCGCTGACGAGCAGTTTCGCGTCCGGGCTGAAGGTGAGTATCTGCACGGCGCCAGCCGGTACGTCGATGGTTGCCTGCGAGCGCGCTGTGGCAGGGTTCCAAAGGTGGATGCTCCCCGGCTCGCTGCCCGAGGTGGCCAGCATGCGGCCATCAGACCTCATGGCTAGGGCGGTACCCGACAGATTACTCGCAAGGACGGCGGCGAGCTTGTGGGTCTTCACGTCCCACAAGCGGACGTCGTTCTGCCCGGCGCTAGCCAGGAGCCTGCCGTCCGCAGTGAAGGCCAACTCAAAGACCGTCCCGGGGTGCCGGAGGACGGTGACCTCTGTTCCACGGCGACGCAGGTCCCAGATCCGGACGGTTGCGTCCTCGCTTCCGCTGGCCAGCAACGAACCGTCGGGGCTGAAGGTGACCGTAAGGACGTCCTTCTCGTGTCCGGTCAGCGTCGCGATGTTGTCCTGAGTACCCGCATTCCACAGCCGGACCTTGCCGTCTTGGCCCGCGCCGGCCAAGGCGGCGCCGTCACGGCTGAATGCCACGGTGCGCACGTCATCAGTGCCGCCTTTCAGGGTGGCACGCAGGGCAGACTGGGGAGAATCACGCAGCAAAATACCGGTTGCCGTGCCTGATCCAGCCAGTAGGGTCACCGTTGCCGCGACCACAGCCCGGCGGCCGACGCGGAGGGCGGGGGCCGCGGTTGTGACGGCTGGTTCTGCGGTCTGGTGCGTTGTGGTGTGGGCGTTTCTGGTGAACGCAAATATGCCGGCGTTGTTGTTGTTTCGCTGGGAGGGTTGCGGCAGCCCCTGAGCACGTAGCCGCCGACGCAGTTCGGGAAAGAGATCGTCCAGCGTGAGCGTGGCCGGCCCGCCCGGGATTCCGCTCCGCACCACATCGACCAGGGCTGCGGTGAAGGACGTACTCACCGACGTCTGATGCTCGGGGGCCGCCACATGCGCCGTCTTGTAGCCCGTGGTCGCCGTCAGAACGTACGTACCGGCCATCGCGGTGGCTGAGGCAAAGGATGCCTCGCGGTCGCGGGGTCCAAGGGCGCGACCTGCAAAGCAGCAGTCGAGGACGACGATGCGGACCCGGGCGGGGCTCGCTTCCAGGGCTCGACGGATCCAGTCGAAGGGCAGAGCGGTGAAGTCCACTGCCGCATTGCGGGTGCCGCTGACCGTCAGGGACAACTGGCCGTGCTGAGTCAGAACACCGTGCCCAGCGTAGTAAAACAACAATACGCCGCTGGTGGCACAGGCCAGTTCGTGCAACCTTGTCGCTGTCTGCCCCGCCTCTTCGGGGTCGGCAATGGTGATCACTTGCTCTGGACGCCAACCGCAGAGACCAGGGTCTGTGAGCATCTGTCGGATGTCACGGAGACTGTTATCGACCGCAGGCAGGTTCGGGAAGTGCTTGTCGCTGTAGTCGGAGACCCCGATCAGGACCGCGCAGGACTCGGGTGGAGCCAGGTCCAGACGGTCACTCATCGCTGCCTGCTGACAGGACCGCGTGGAGCACTGCCAGCGCCTCGTCGAACTGGCGGAGGTCGGCCTGGCCGATCTCGAGACTGGCTGTACGATCCCCTCGTGTGACGGTCAGCACGAGCTTTGACCGCGTCGACCGTGGGCGGCTGCGCAGCCATGCGATCAGCGACTGAGTCAGCGTCACACCGACGCCGCCGGAGGCGAGCGCGACGACCAACTGTTCCACCGTTCCGCCCAGTTCGCCGGGCCGAATCGGCTGGTCCACACGACGCACACGTCCGCGTAGCTCGGGTTCGGTCTGCAACCACTCACGTAGAGCGATCAGTTGTCCGACCGCATCGTCCCCCACCAGTCCGATACCAACTGACGCCATGGCCCCCCCTTTATGAACACTCCTGATGTGTACCCATGGCGCGGCAGCACAGATCGTCCCCGCCTGCCCAGTCGACCAGTTGCGCGTCCCATCCGGGCACCTCAAACGCTATGCCCCGGCCAGGATCACTCGGTGCACTCCACGAGTGAGGACATTCTGTGAACCCGTCGGCGAGAAAGGCGAGTTGCTACGACGATCCCACACTATCGAGTGAAGTTCCGTCGGGGAGTGCAGGCAACCGCGCCCGGCATACACCCGAAAGCCGCGATCGAGGAACGAGGTCAGCCTTGGGCAGCGTCGGGCGCGAGTGGCCAATTATCGCTGAACGTCACATCGACCTGTCCGCAGCCAGCACTACTCTCGAACGCATGAGCGTACCTACCGAAGGGCTGACGCTGGGGGCCGTCAGCGACCTGATCGAACGCAAGATCCTCACCGACACCGTACGGATCAGCAGGGAGGGCGAGCCGGTCTTCAATCCCGACACGGGTCAGTACGAACCCGGCCCGCCGGTCATCATCTACGAAGGTCACGGAGGGATCTTTCCGAACGGTGCCCCTGGGATCGTCCTGCATCTGGAAGGACAGGCGTACGTCGACGACTCCACCTCGAAGTACAAGCTGATCACGCCGCTGGATGCCCCTGTGGCTTCCCGCGCGGACACGGTGAGCGTGGTCAACGCCGCCGATCCTGCTGCTGTCGGTCGTACGTGGCGTGTCCTCGACGTTGGGCAGACCTCCACTCTGGCCGTGGTCCGTACGACGTTCCTGGACCAGAACACGCAGTCCAGCACTTCCGGCGGCACTTCGTGACCACACCGATCGACACGGAGGCGGAACGGGAAAGGCTGGAGTCGGCGGTGATGGTGGACATGGTCCGGATCACCCGTCCAACGGGAGCGCCCCAACTCGATACCTCAACCGGCCTCCTGGGGTCCGTGCCGGCGGAGTCGGTCTACGAGGGACCGGGAGCTGTCCTGTCCGGCCATGGCCAGGTCACCGCGCAGCACGTTCTCGGGCGGGAATGGCTGGACGACACGGTCAGCTGGTATCGGCTCCTCACGCCGATTTCGGCGCCCGTTCCTGTGCGGTACGACCGCGTGGAAGTTGTGGCCGCAGCGGGTGAGCACGCGGCGACAGTGAATCGGGTGTGGCAGGTCCTCGATCCGTCGGAGGCGTCCACGGTCGAGATCGTTCGGGTGACCCGTCTCGACGAGATCACCCCTCCGTAGACGCCGGGCGAGTTGGACTGTCAGCGGATACCCGTAACATCAGATAGATGCCAACACGTCAGAGTGCAAAACCTATCTCTCCCGAGGGTGAGCCCCTGTCGGTGCGTGTCACCGGGCAGGGGCATACCGCCGTCGTGGAGATCGGCGGTCACGACGTCTCCCGGGACCTCTCTGCCTATTCACTGGCCCACCGCGCGGGCGACGTACCGCAGATGGTCATCGAGCTCTCCCCGAGATCCACGGCGACCGGTGTGTTCGAGGGCCTGGCGCACGTCGTCATCGGCGACCCGCCGGACCCTGGCCCGGCAGCGGCTGCCTTCTTGTCCGCGATCAGTCCCGCCGAATTGGAGAAGGCCGCGCTCGACCGTCACGACCTCATGGACGGCCGCTCGCACGAGCTGACCCGCGCCATGCTCGCCCTCCTGCGGGAATGGGCCCTCGGTCAGTGGGGCGAGCCGGAACCGGAAGACGGGCAGTGAGCCAGTGGCGTCCTCGCTGAATCCGCACCCCAACGCCCACCCTCTTGCGGGCGCCTACTCCAACGCGTTCCAAATCGCCGCGCAGCTTGACGCCAGGGCCGCAAGCACTCTGCCCGAGGTCACCGCCACTGTCCAGCACTACGCGATGCTGCTGGAGACCAGGATCAAGGCCAAGGCCAGCGGCAGGCCGGGCCCCAACGCGCCCACGGGCGACTACCGGCGCTCCTGGACGCACGAGGTGTCTACGGACGGGCTCTCCGTCACGGCGGTCGTCGGCACGAACAAGCCCCAGGCCCGACGTCTGGAGTACGGCTTCGTCGGGGCCGACAGCCTGGGGCGCGTCTTCAACCAGCCGCCCTATCCGCATGTCGGGCCAGCTGTCGAGGAGATCCGGCCGCTGTTCATCGCCGCGCTCGGCGACACGATCGACGACGACTCGTGAGTGACCGCCACGCCGCCGGGCGAGAGATCACCACTCCCGAAGGAGACAAGGAGGAGTAGTGCCCGTCTCCGGCAGAGAGGTGTCCCTCGCGATCCAGAAGACACTGGCCATAGCAACCGCCCGAAGCTGCGGGTACGGGACCGCCCCCACTGCATCAAGTACGCCCACCGGGGCTACGATTCCCTACAGCGTCCTCTACCCGCTGGGCGTGACTACGAGCGGCCCGCCGTACGGTGATGGTGATGCTGACGCCCGCGTGCTCGTCCAGGTCACCTCGGTCGCCTCAACCGCCGAACAGGTCGAGTGGATGGCCGACAAGGTCCGCACCGCGCTCCTCGCGCGCTTGAGCGGGACCTACGTCAACACCATCGCCATCACCGGCTACATCGTGATCGACCGCGAGCTGGACAAGGAGGAAGGGATGTCTGTCAGCGGTGGCGTATACAGTTATGTGCAGCGGTACGTCCTCACTGTGACCACTC
Organism: Streptomyces sp. NPDC008092; assembly: GCF_042957285.1. Lineage (NCBI taxonomy): Bacteria > Bacillati > Actinomycetota > Actinomycetes > Kitasatosporales > Streptomycetaceae > Streptomyces > Streptomyces sp. NPDC008092. The sequence goes on along the minus strand of NZ_JBIBHY010000004.1, from coordinate 15,668 downwards.
TCGGGTCCTGACGTTCCAGCTACCTCACCGCGGAGGCATCTCGCGGACGCCCGGCCACCCGGCACGGGCCGATTCCCCCTTCATGGGGACCGGCCCGGCGTGTGCGCGCTCCGGAACACGGTTCCCAGAGAGCGAGAATCAGTGTCACAGCAGCGGTTCACCCGTCGCGGCACCACGAAGTTCTTCTTCCTGAAGGACATCGTCTCGAAGGAACTGATCCCGATCCGTCCGGAGCTCGGCGGCACCAACGGCACCGACCTGTCCCCGGCCATCAGCGACATCGAGGGCTTCGCCGTCGAGAACACCCCCATCGACACCCCGGACTTGGCCACCGAGTTCACCGGCAACATCCCCGGTGAGGACAAGGCCGACAACTCCAGCCTCACCTTCTACGAGGACAAGGTCGACAACGCCCTGGAGAAGCTCCTCGCCAAGGGGACCGAGGGCTACGTGGTCATCCTCCGCAAGGGCGACATCCCGGCGTCGCAGTCCATGGACATCTTCCCGGTGCGCGTCGGCTCCCGGTCCAGCACGTACACGACCGCCTCCGAGCCGGCGAAGTTCAAGGTCAGCTTCAACGTGACCGGCAAGCCCGTCCAGGACGTAGCCGTCCCGGCCGCGGCCTGATCGGCGGGGGCGCTGCATGACCACGACCTTCGTTGAACCGCCGGCCGATGCCGTCGCCCGCGATCCACACTGGGCGGCCAAGATGGCCCGTCTGCGGGCTCGTCGACTTCCCGAGCGCGCCGTGTCCTTCCTCGACGACCAGGACCTGAAGCAGCGCGTGAGCGATGCGGCGCTGGACATGGCCAAGGCCCGCACCAGCGCCGTTGGCCGTGCCTCCGAGATGGAGGTACCAGCCGACGACCGAGAGAGCTGGGCACTCGCTCAGCCGGATGTGCTGGCGGCCCAGGCCGCGCTGGACCAGGCCCGGCGAGCCCTGGCAGCCGGGACCCTCACGCTCACCTTCCGGGCTCTGCCGCGACCCGCCTGGGAGCAACTGCTTCGCGAGCACGCCCCCACGGAGGAGCAGGCGGATCTCGGTCACGAGTACAACGTCGAGACCTTCCCCGCCGCTCTCGTCTCGGCCTCCTCGGTGGACGGCATGAGCGAGGCGGAGGCGCAGGAACTCCTCGACAGCTGGAGCGACGCGGACGCCAAGGCCCTATTCACGGCCGCGCTGCTGGTCAACCAGACCATGCGGGCGGACCTGGGAAAAGGCTGATCGCCGACGCCCAATTCAGGGCCGAGATGGAGTTGTGCCACGCCTACGGACTCCCGCACTCGCAGTTCACGGGTGCGGGGGACGGCCGCTGGACGGCTCTGGACCGGGCGAAGGCGATGGCCTACCTCGCATACCAGCGCAGCGTCTGCGAGACCTGCGGGACCCGGGCGGCGGAGTGGGACGAGAGCCAGGGCGGCGACCGCTTCGCGTACGTGGCCGAGCCCTACCGCTGTGTGGGCTGCGAAGTCATCGAGATGGAGCGCGAACACATTCCTGACGGACCAGATGCGCGGGGGCTCAAGATCGGGCTGAGGCCCAGAGAGGCATCCTGACGTGGCTGGTGCCTACACCCTGTACGTCAACCTGCTCGCGTCCACCGGCGGGCTGTCCACCGGTCTACGGCAAGGAGCCACCCAACTCCGCGTATTTGACGGACAGTTGGACGGAACGGCCGCCCGGCTGAACCAGGTACGCGTGGCCGGTGACAACCTGGCCCGCGCCCAAGTGACCGCGTCCGCGCAGATGGTTCGCTCCCAGGCGCAGGTGGCTCAGGCCGTGCAGCGGACCACCGTGCTCCAGGAACGCGCCAGCCGCGCACAGACGGTGGCAGCGACAGCGGCCCGCCGTACGGCAGCGGAACAGGCTGCGGTCGCGGCGACGGGAGAACGAGCCGCACGGGCGCAAGCCCTGGCGCAGACGATGAGCGCCCGCGCCCAGGCCACGGCGGGCGCCGGGGCCGCAGCCGCCGCACGTACCGCCGCTGCGGCTGAGACAGCCGCCGCCCGCGCCGCCCAGGAACACGCCGAAGCCCAACGGCGCGCGGCTGCGGCCCAGGCCACGGCGACCCGCGCCACGGGCCTCGCGGCTTCGGCAGACGCCCGTGCCCTGTCCGCAGTCCGCATGAGGGACGAGGTACAGACCACCGCCGCGCGCAACGCGCAGCGCCAGGCACAGCAAGTCACACGTGCCGAAGCCCAGTTGGCCGCCGCTCGAAGCGCCCAGGCTGCGCGGACCGCGAAGAACGGCCTGCTCATCGGTGCCGCTCTTGGCGTCGGCGTGGCTCAGGCGATCTCGCTGGAGCGGGCGATGGCCAACGTGCTGACGATTTCCCAGCAGATCACCTCCGAGAACGTCGGAGCCTTCACCGATCAGATCGTCGAGCTGTCCACCGAGCTGCCACAGACAGCCGACCAGCTCGCCGATGGCCTCTACCAGATCGTCTCGTCCGGCTTCGACGGCGCGGACGCCATGGAGATCCTCCAGGTCGCGGCTCAGGGCGCGGCAGCGGGCCTGACCACGACGGAGACCTCTGCCCGCGCTGTTCTCGGGGTGCTGAACGCGTACGGCATGTCGGCGTCCGACGCCAGCGACGTCATGGACGTGATGTTCCAGACCGTCAACTACGGCGTCATCTCCTTCGAGGAACTCGCGCAGCAGCTCGGCGACGTCGTACCGATGGCGGCGGCGGCCGGCGTCGGGTTCGACGACATGAGCGCCGCTCTCGCCGCGGTCACGCTGACCGGCATCCCCGCGGCCGAGGCTGTGACGGCACTGAACATGCTCCTCACCCGCGTCATGAAGCCGACGCAGGACCTGAAGCAGGCCATCAAGGACCTGGGCTACGAGTCGGCCGCCTCCGCCGTCGAACAGGACGGACTGTACGTGGTCGTGAACAAGCTGAACGGGGCGGCGGGCAACACCGCCGAGGGCATCTCGAACATGTGGAAGGACATCCGCGCCACACGCGCCGCCCTTGCCCTGGCCTCCGCTGGGGGAGAGAACTACGCCAACACCTACGCGGGCATCGCGAACGAAGTGTCGCGCGCCGAAGCCACGCAGAAGGCGTATGCCCTCCAGACCGACACCGTCACCGGCCAGTGGCAGCTGGCCTCCAACCAGGCCCGTGCACTGGCTATCGACGTCGGCCGGGCCCTGCTCCCGGTGCTCAAGAGTGTTGGGTCCGTCGTCCACACCGTCGTCGGCAGCATCGAGGACCTCCCCGGACCGATGAAGTCCGTCCTGGCGATGGTCACCGTGTCCGTCGTGGGACTGCTGCTGCTCCGGGCTGCTTACACGAAGGTCACCGTACAGATCGCCGCGTTCCGTACAGCCCTGGCCGCCGCTCAGGCGGGTGGGGCCGTGATGCCCGCCGTGCTGGCGGGTACCAGCCTCGCGGTCACCGGCCTTGCCGCTGTCCTCACCCTGGGCATCGCCGGATACGCCGCCTACACCGCCTCCAAGCAGAAGGCGAAGGACGCGACCAACGAACTGGTCCAAGCCTTGCAACAGGAGCGCGAGGAGGCGACGACCGGTGCCAGTATCAACAAGCTGTACGACCAGCTCACCGCCGACGGCGCGCTGAAGGACCTGGAGAAGGTCGGCATCGGCACGACCGAGGCGATCGATGCGATCACCTCCGGAGGGGCCAAGCTCGCCATCCTCCAGAGCCGCCTTCAGCAGGACTCCTACGAGTACTCGCGTAAGGCGAAGTCCGGTGATGCATCCGGCGACTTCGAGAGCATCACCCAGTACTCCAAGGCGGAGAAGACCCTCGAAGAGCGCCACAAGATGTGGTCGGAGGCGGTCAAGAAGGAAGCCGAGATTGCCGAGCAGAAGGCGATCGTCGAGGCGAAGATCAAACAGCAGGCCAAGACCAGCGGCGGCATCTTCGACCTGTTCTCCCTCGCGGACATCGACCGCACCGGTGCGCCCGAGATCACCGACGAGATGAAGGCGCTCGCTGAGGCCGTCGGTGACGCCGTCGACCCGTCCCGGGCTTTCAGGGACGCGCAGAGCGCCGCGGCCGAGGCGATGCGCAAAGCCGGGAAGGACGCCGACACCGCCAAGGTGAAGCTGTCCGACTACATGGAGGAACTGCACAAGCAGCTCCAGGCGCAACGCGACTTCCAGGGGAATCTGTCCGAACTCGCGGTGTTCGGCTACGACGACCTGGCCGACCACTTCGCGGAACTCGGCGTGGACGCCGCGCCGATGCTCAACGAACTCGTCGGACAGCTGAAGAAGGGCAAGACGAAGGTCGCCGACGAGCTGCGCGACATCGTGACCGAGGACGCGGAACGGTCCACGGAGGCGTACCGGCTCGGCCTGCAGAAGACCGCCGAGATCACCGAGAAGTACGGCAAGGAGATCGGCCGTGCCTGGGCCAAGGCTTCGGAGCGCAACGACCCGGCCGCCTTCCAGAAGGTCACCGAGCAGATGGCCCTGATCGATCTGCGCAAGGCCGTGAAGGAGTCCGTGGGCGACGCGCGCGGCGAGTTCGACCGCGGCATGGACCTCCTGGCCGAGGTCGCCAAGAGGAAGGGGAAGGACGCTGCCGGAGCCTTCCAGGACGCCCTTCTCTCGGGCGACACCGAACGAGCCATGGACACCCTGAAAAGCATCTGGGGAGCGGACGTACCGATCGACGCCCCGGACCTGTCGAAGGTCGTGGCCGCGTTCTCCAAGGCAGGAAAGGACGCGAACGCCGAATGGTCCGGGGCCCTGGACCTCATCCGGCAAGTCGCGGACACCAAGGGCACCGACGCCGCCGCGGCGTTGACGTCCGCCCTGCTCTCCGGCGACATGGCCGCGGTCAAGGCGCAGCTCAACGCCATCGGGCTGTCGGTCCAGAACATCCCCGGCACCAAGTCGGTCACCGTCAGCGTGTCCACGAACCAACCGCCGCCCGTGGTCATCCCCCTCGTGCTCAAACGGCAGGCCACGTCCTGGGACCGCGACGGCAACGGTGTCCCCGACTCCATCCAGGCCCCGAGCAAACAGGCCAACGGCTCCGTGCTGGAGTTCTACGCCGGCGGAGGTGTCCGTGAGCGCGAGAGACACGTCGCGCAGATCGCGCGGCAGGGAACGTGGCGGGTATGGGCCGAAGAGGCCGCGGGCCCCGAGGCGTACATCCCGCTCGCCCACAACAAGCGCACCCGGTCACGGGCGATCACCGAGGAGGTCGTCCGGCGCCTCGGCGGCAGGAACGTCGACTGGTACGCCGACGGAGGACTGACCGGCTGGTCCTACAGCTCCTCGGGATCGACAGAGCTGGTCTCGATCTCGTCGGTCCGCGCGGACTCCACGCGGACGGTGAAGAAGGGTGGCAAGGAGACCGAGGTCTTCGACCTGAAGCTGTTCGAGAAGAACCTCGACAAGGCGGTGAAGAGCGCCCAGCGGTGGCGCAAGGACCTCGCCACCGTCGCCCGGCGCGCTGGCCAGGATGTCGCTGACGCCCTGGAGGATATGGGCGAGGACGGTGTGGAGCTCACCCACAAGATGGCCACCGGCAGCTCCAAGTACGTCACGGAGATGACCAAGGACCTGGAGAAGCTGGGCGTGGTCGCGCGAGCCACGCTGTCCGACTACACCACCCAGCTCAAGCAGGCCATCAAGAACCAGGCCGCGTTCGAGAAGAACCTCTCCAAGCTCGCAGCCATGGGCTACGGCGACCTCGCGACGATGCTCGCCGAGCAGGGAGACAAGGACGCGGAGGACGTTGCCGCCGAAGCAGCCAAGTCCCCCAGCAAGGCCAAGAATGCCAACACTCAAGCCAAGGCCGCCTCGAAGGCCATCCCGGACGACGACCTCCCGGACCTCGTGGCGATCATCTCCTCGATCACCTCCAGCAAGACCGGAATCCACGATGTCGCTGAGAAGACAGAACTCGGCGAAGACCGAATCATCGAGATCGCCACACTCGGCCGGACCCGGATCAAGGACGCACTGGGGAAGAAGGCCACCCGCTTCCTCTCCGACCTGGACAAGGCCAACAAGCAACTCGCGTACGAGGACGGCGGCATCCGTACCGGCCTGTACGCCACCAACAACGGGATCATCCGCTTCGCCGAGCCGTCCACCGGGGGAGAGGCGTACGTGCCGCTCGGTGTGAACAAGCGGCGATCGGCGACGGGCGTCCTGGCGGACGTGGCGAACAGGTTCGGTTACCAGCTCACCCCCGCGGGCGACAGCGGCCTCGTACGACTCGTCGATGCCCGGCCCGCCCCGGTCCAAGTCGTCGTCGTCCGAGAAGAGCGGCCCGCCGCGCTCGTCGGGTCCATGCCCGTGACCGTCAACGGCGGCGCCGACGCCAAAGCGGCCGATCAGGTCGGCACGGAGATCATGCGGCGGCTGCGCAACGCCCAGAGGGGAGGCCGTATCTGATGGCCACGATCACTCAGCAGTGGCAGGTCGACTTCGCCGGTGTCCTCATGGGACCCGGAACGCCGTACCCGATCAGCGAGATCATCGGACTGGGCACGCCCGAAGTCCGGTCCCAAGACGTCGAGTTGCCCACCGAGGACGGCTCATTCCCCGGCGTGGACTACTACAGCCCTCGCACGGTGACGATCGAGGCCGGCATCAGGACGCCGGGTGACCCGCAGGCCGCCGTCGACGCGCTCGCCGCGCTCGACCAGGCCGCCGCCGACCCGGCCGTGCGGAAGACAGCAGGCGCCTTGCAGACACTACGGCTGCTGTGGCCCGGACGCGCGAGCGTCAAGCGGCTGTACGGCAGGGTCCGCCGGGTCGAGGCCGTGTCCATGGCACAGGTCGTCTACGGCTGGATCCCCGTGACCTTGGAGTTCGCGGCCACCGATCCGCGATGGCACGGAGAGCTGGAACGGCAGACCATGATTCCTCTGGCGCGCGACGACGATGAGGAAGGTTTCACTGCTCCCGTGACTGCGCCGATTACGACCGGCGTGGCAAACCCCGAGGAGCGGCCCGGCTGGGTCACCAACGCCGGGGACCTTCCCGCCTGGCCCTCGCTGAAGATCAAGGGCCCGGTCGTGAACCCTCGCATATGGATCACCGAGACAGGCCGCGTCCTCGACCTGTCGCTGGCCATCGGCGAGAGCGACACCCTCCAGATCGACACGCGCCCTGGTACGCGCTGGGTGCTGCGCAACGGTGCCAACGCCGCGTACGCGCTGTCTGCTGTGTCCCGTCTGGACCTGTTCCAGATCCCGCCCGGAACGAGCGAAGTCCGTTGGACTGGCGCGGACTACACCAACTCCACCCGTCTCGCGGTGTCGTGGCGCGACGCCTACACCGCCCTGTAAGGAGAGCACTCTCAGATGGCACTGATCCAGCCGCCCATGCTGACGCACGGCGGCACCCACCCCGCACGCGCCTTCCGGATGATGGTGCGCGATCTCGCGTCCGGGAACCAGGGCGTGACCGAAGGCAACGACCTGAAGGTCAGAGAGTGGACCACCCCCGGCGCTGGCGTCCGGGTCGGCGACGGCTCGGCCGTTGTTACGGGGGCCGCGTGGGGCCAGGGCTCCTACACGCAGTACAACGTGGGCGACGCCATCGTCCCGATCGCACCCACCGGTTCCTCGGCCCGATCCGACCTCTTGTGCCTGCGAGTTGAGGACCCGGAGTACGAGGGCAACCGCGACCCGGCGGCCGACGAGATCGGCTACTTCCACGTCGTGTCCGGCGTCTCCACCACCGCGAAGGCAGTCCCGGCCGGGATGACGGCGATTCCGCTAGCGCGTCTCGACATTCCGGCGAACACGGCCACCATCACCAGCGCGATGGTCACGGACCTGCGGTTGATCGCGAACCCTCGACGCGAGCGGACCTTGTACACCGCCTACCCGAGCACGCTGAACCGGCTGGTCGCGCAGAACGGCCAGTGGTACAACTGGCCGGCCGCCGCCCGCTGGAAGGTCCCGATCCCGAGCTGGGCGACGAGCGCCAAGCTGCTGGTGACGCTGGCGGGCCTGCGCCTCTCGGAATCCGACGTGTTCGCCAACATGCAGACCTCCTTGGGCACCGACACGGGGCAGACCACCGCCATCGACGACGACCAGGGCGCCAACATCCGCCGCAACACCGTCGTCCTCGCCGACACCATCACCCTGGCTGCGGCCCTGCGCGGCACCACCCAGGACCTCTTCGTGCGCACCCAGCCCTCCAAATCCGAGTGGGGCAACCTCGGCGTCGACGCCGCGACGTCCCTGATCGCCGACGTGGAGTTCACCGAAGGCGTCGTCTGACACGGCACCGACACCACCACACCACGGCGCGGGGGAGAAGCAGGAACGCGCCTGATGGCGTCGCCGTCGTACCGCTACCTCACCACCGACGCACTCACCAACAAGGTCCTCGCCTGGGACCTGCCCCTGACCGGCGTCGAGTTCGGGCCCGCACTGTCCGCGACCGGCAGCCTCACCGGCGCCGTCGAACCCCGCTTGGTCCACCTCGTCCGCTCCCAGCTCGACCCCGGCAACACCAAGATCTACGCCGAGCGTGACGGTCGGCTGCTGTGGGGCGGCCTGATCTGGCGAGCCGACCCCCAGGGCCAGCAGCTCACCATCGAGGCGTCCGGCTGGGGTTCCTACCCCTACCGGCGCTACGACCTCCACGGCCAGCTCAACGCACGCGGCCCCTACACCTACGCCGACCCGTGCAAGGTCATCCGCGACGTGTGGGCGTACTGTCAGGAGACGCCGGACGGCCAGCTCGGTATCCAGGTCGACGACACCACCTCGAAGGTCACCGTCGGGACCCCGGAGGACCCCTACCGGATCGACTGGTGGGACACCCCCTCGCTCGGTGACGTCATCGCGGACATGGTCGCCGTCGAAGGCGGCCCCGAGTGGACCGAGGAAGCTGCCTGGCAGAACGGCACGCCGCAGGGCCGCGTACGGATCGGCTGGCCCCGCCTCGGACGCCGTCGCACGGACATCCACTTCGAGTCCGGCGTGAACGTCGTCAAGGCGGTCCCCGTCGAGTACGACGCCGACAACCTCGCCCAGGTCGTCATCGCGCTCGGCGCCGGCGAGGGTCGCAACCGGCGCCGCGCCGTCGACGCCGTACGGGACGGCCGACTGCGCCTGGAGCACCTCCTCGAAGTACCGGAGGAGAAGGCGAACGACCGGCTCGCCAGCCGGGCGCGCACGGAACGCATCTCCCGCCAGGTCATCGGCGAGGTCACCGAGATCACCGTCCGAGACCACCCCGCGGCCCGCTTCGGTTCCTGGCAGATCGGCGACGACGTACGGGCCCGGATCCACGACCAGTGGACCGACTTCGACGCCTGGTCCCGCATCGTCGGCTGGCAGATCCAGCCCGCCTCCGGCGACACCCCCGAACAAGCCGTCCTCCAGCTCCAGCGCGCGGACCGCTTCACCTACGGGGGAGGCAACGCGTGAGCAGCGACATCGCCCGGCTGGCCGCCCGAGTCGCCGTCCTGGAACGGCAGCTGGCCCGTACGACCCGCACTGCCCGTATGGCGTACTCGTCCGTCGAGGACGGCGCGATCGAGGTCTACGACCAGGACGGCACCCTGCGCGGCAGCATGGGCCTCCAGGACGACGGCACCGTCGGCTTCGTCGCCCACAACGGGCCGCCGCCTCCCACCCCCACGCCGCCCGTGGTCGAGTCCGCGCTGTCCGGGCTCACCGTGACCTGGCCCGGAACGTGGACGGACGCCGAGACTGCGCCGCTCGATCTGGCCGAAGTCCAGGTCCACCTGGCGACGACCGCCGACGCCGAACCGGACACCAGCAGCCCCGTGGCCGCCTTCCGCACGGCCGCTGGCGGCAGCATCACCCTCGCCGTCGACACCTACACCCCGCTGTGGGTGCGCCTGATCGCGGTCAACACCTCCGGCACGGCCGGAGAGACCTCGACCGCTGTGCAGGGCCAGGCCCGTAAGGCCGTCCCCGACGACCTCGTCAACGCGATCATCGACGAAACCAAACTCGCCCGCGGCGCGGTCACCGACGCGGCGCTCGCCCTCGGGGCCGTCAACTCCACCGCGCTCGCGGACGGCGCGGTGCTCGAAGAGAAGCTCGCCGCCAACTCCGTGACGCTGGGCAAGGTCGCGAGCGGCGCGATCACCCTCAGCGCGCTCGGTGGCGCGCTCGCGGACGCCACCAGCCAGCGCCTCGTCGACACGATGGGCGAGGCCGCCGTCTGGCAGACCACCGATCAGGGCAGCGGCGCCTCGTGGGCGCACCTCACCGGCGTACCGGACGCTCCCACCGGCCGAAGCGTCGGTGAGGCCCGCGGGTTCATCCGGCTCCGTGGCATGACCCTCGTCCCGTACGAGCCCGGTGTCCTGTACCGGATCAGTGCCCGGATCAGAGCCACAGCCCAACTCGCCTCCGGCCAGGACGCGTTCTACGTCGGCGTGCTCGGCGTGGGCGCAGACCAGACCACCCTGGTCAACCGCGCCGGAGCGAACACCCCGAACAGCCACTACTACACCGCGGCGTCGTACCGGTCACTGCCGACCACGGACGGCTGGGTCACGGTAGTCGGCTACCTCAAGGATCGCGCAACCGCGGGCTCCGCCGGTCCCAACAACGACCCGCGCTCGCCCGGCACCGTGCACGATGCCGTCCGGTACATCACCCCCTACCTGTGGCTCAACTACGTCTCCATGGGCGTCTCCGGCTCCCCGGCCGTCATGCAGGTCGACGCCGTTGCCATCGAGGCGCTGAAGACCGGGATCGTGGACGCGACCAACCTCGTGAGCGGCTCGGTGACCGCCGCCGCGCTTGCGGCTGACTCGGTGATCGCCGGGAAGGTCGCGGCCGACGCGATCACGGGCCGTGAGATCGCCGCGAATTCGGTCACGGCGACCGAGATCGCGGCGGCCTCGATCTCCGCGGACAAGCTGGTGGTCGCGGGCGGTACGAACGTGCTCAGCGACCCTTCGTTCGAGGGTGCCTACACCGCGGCGATCGCCACGACCGTATGGTCCGTCGTCTCCGGCGGTAACGGCTCGGTGAAGGCCCTCCGCGTTGACGCCACGGCGACGGCCGCCACGACACGGTCCCTGAATCTCACGTCGATGCCGATCCTGAGCGGAGAGCAGCTCTACCTCGCCGTCGACGCCAACGCGTCCGCCGACTGGGCGGGAGGCGCGCTCAAGTTCTACGCCCGGTGGCAGGACGGCACCGGGGCCACCGTCGGCTTCGGCGTCGCCCAGGTCGACGTCCCGGCCCGCGGCTCGTGGCAGCGCCTCGCCGCCACCGTCACGGCGCCGGCAAACACCACTGCAGCCACGGTCTGGGTGGAGACCTACCAGTCGACCGCCGGAGCTGTGCTGTGGGACAACGCAGTCGTCCGCCCGGTGGTACCGGGCGTCCAGATCGCCGACGGCGCCGTCACCGCGCCCAAGATCCTCGCCGGAGCTGTGTCCGCAGAGAAGATCGCGGCCTTGGCCATCACGGCCGAGAAGATCGCGGTGCTGTCCATCACCACGGACAAGCTGAGCGCACTGTCCGTCACGGCGGACAAGATCGCAGCCAACGCCGTGACGGCGACAAAGATCTCCGCGGGCGCGGTTGACGCGACCCACATCAAAGCCGGAGCGATCACGGCGGACAAACTCGATGCCGACGCGATCAACGGCAAGGTCGTCACTGGCGCGACCGTACGCACGGCGGCGACCGGCCGTCGACTCGTCCTAAATCCGTCGTCGGACTCACAGCCTGCCCTGGAGATGTTCTCGAACTCCTCGTCCGAGACGGCCCCCGGCCGAGTCCGCGCCTCGGTCCTCGACATAGGCACCTGGGTACAGCCTGAAGTGGTCCTGGAATCACCCCTCGTGGCCAGCTCCCGGGCCGACGTGACCCTCCGCTCCCCAGAGCTGAACGGCAAGGGGCTCGCACGGTTGGAACCGTCCGACCAGCTCGACGGCTACGCGCACATCACCGCCCAGAACGGTGGACCCAACGACGACTCCACCATCACCCTGTACGGGGCGCGCGGCAGCGGCGCGGGCGGCGGCTATCACTCCATGATCATCAAAGGTGCCGGTATCACCTGGTACGGCAGCACCCGGCAGATGACCTTCACGGATGGCGTCCTGCGGGCGCCCAACATCGTCACCGGCGTTGTGACCATCACCCCCGTGGCGAACACGCCCACGTCCGTCACCGTCAGCGGACTGAACGTCGCCGGCACCGTTTTCCGTGCCTTTGTAACTGCCTCATCGACCGTGCCCGGCACGGTGGTCGAGTGCACTGCCACCAGCGTCACGGCCACCGGCCTGACCGTGTGGATCAACCGTACGACCACAACTGCCACCAGTGTCTGGTACCTCATCGTCGGGAGCTGACCACCATGACCGAGCCCTACCCCACCGAGATCGCGGACTGGCCGTCCGCAACGCTCATCGCCGTCTGCCGCACACCAAGGTGTTTGGTCGAGGGAGTCCCCTTCGAAGGCGTCTACTTTGAGAACCCCGAACCTCCCCTCTACCGGGGCCAGTGCGGGCGTTGTGGGCAGCCGATCTCCGATCTGCATGTTCCGTAGATGACGGATAATGCTCAAGGTCGGAAAGACGACAGCTACCGACTAGGAGTTCTTCTTGTCCGACTGCCCCAGGCGCAGTGAGAGGCCAGGCGAGAAGTTCTCGGTCTCGACGGTCTCGACGAACGTCCCGTCTGACTTCGTCTCGATCCGGTGGTAGGTACGCTTGACGCCCTTCGTCTGCCACAGGTGCAGTCCGTACAGGACGGCCGAGACGATGACGCTGATCTCGATCACCGGCAATTTGGTCTGGGCATTGGCGACCGCCTGCCGGACGGTCTCCTCCTGGTCTTGGTCGTACCAAAGCCAGCTCAGAATGGCGAGGGCGTCGTCGGTCAGCTCCAAGGGTGATGAGCGCAGCTTTGTGGCCGCGGCTTGGGCTTCCTGGGCATAGTTTTGGTCGAGCTCCGCGCGCATCTCGGCGACTGGGAGATCATCGCTGAGTTCGGCGATTGAGTAGCGGGCGGCCTGCAGGATCGTCTCGCGGTCCGCGCGGTGCTCAGTCAGGAATTCGCTCAGGCTGTTGGTCAACGCCAGTCTCCTTCGACTGCGAGCGAACGGGCGATCCAGGGTCTCATGCCAGCGGCCTCGGCAGCGTCACTCGCCGACCGCACAGCGTGTGCTAGGGGCGTGCCTGAGGTGTACAGATCGAGCGTGTGGTCCAGCAGCGCAGCCGTCGGTCCTGCCTGGACATCCCAAGCTGGTGCGACCAGACTGCGGGCGCCGCTGCGGCGTAACGCGGCGAAGATGCTCAGCCGGTCTCCCGCCTCGGTCGAGACCGCCGCTCGGCTCGAGCAAGCAGCCGAGAAGATCGTGGCGTGTGAGTCCGTGATGTCGCGGCAGTCGCGCCAGCTGAAGCGGTGCTGACGTCCCCGCGCGTCGGCCGCCAGTGAGCCGGCCATCGGCAGGGTGCCCTGGTGCGCGAGCATCAGGCACACTTCGTTCTCGTTCGGGCTGACTAAGCCGTGGCAGAGAATCTTCACGATGTCGGCATCGCGCAACAGTCTGCGCAACCAGTCACGGTCACACTCCTGCGAGGCGCGGTGGTGCACGATTCGGTCGCGGCCGTGGCGCTCCAGCGTGTGCTCGACCGAGGCGGTCAGGGCATCGCGGATGGCCTGTGGCTCATGAAAGCGCGGCACATGTACAACGCCGATAGTGTTCCCAGGCGGCCCGGGCACGCGGTTGGCGATGTCGAGGAGCTCCGACCAACTGCTGGCGTAGGAGGCGGTCCAGTTCGGGCCGATCGCGGTGTGCCATGGGGCGCCCGGCATTTCGGGGTACTCCATGAACACAACGTGCGGTTCTTGACCGACCTCCACCGCGGCAAGGAAGTCGCGGATCCATGCCGCAGCCTCCTGCCATGCGGACAAGTCAAGAGGATCGCCGGCGCGGCCGTCGTGCCAGTTGGCCAGACGGCTGCGCACTCTCCCCACCGTGCGCTGCAGGCCGGATGGGATGTCGTCGGCCATCGGCAGCCAGAGACGGACCTGGCCGTCGGGGGTGATGATCACGCCGGCTGGCTGGGCTATGTGCTGGAATCTCGTCCCGTCCCGGCCGACACCCAGCTGGAACCAGGTGACGACTGCGAACGTCCCAGTTGGCCGAGCGAGTCGAGACAGCTTGGCCGCGGACAGATCGGGCAGCGTTCGCACCGAGCCGGACACGGCACCGCTGGCTGCCGAGCGAATCCGGTGCACGGTGTCGCGCTGTAGTTCGCCGACGGCCAGCAACGTCTCCCACTGCTCGGCAACATTGCTGCCCCGCGCGACGTAGTCCCATACCGCCCCTGCCAGCTCCGTGAGCCGCGCGCTGAGCGGCCGGAGTTGGATCGCGGCGATGAGCGGGTCGTCTAGTTCGCCAATGCTCGCGGCCACCGCCTCGGCGACCTCCTCAAGCGGCGCGCGCCCTACAGCGTTCCCGCCTTCGTAGGCCGCCCGCGCCATCTCGATGACCTCACGAGGCTCGCGTGATGGGCCCAGGGTTCGGCGGTGGGCGTCGGCTTCGGTGTAGAGCTGCGTTGCGGCTTGCCCGCGCGCCTCTGCTAGCTGGGCCCGTTGCCCTGCTGCGTCGGCAGCGACGCCGGATGTGCCGTTGGCGAGGGCTGCGAGCTCCGCGTCGATGCGGTCGAGCAGATCCGAGTGCGCCTGCGGGGACACGGCTCCGGCAACAATGAGGTTGCGCCATACTCGCGCCAGGATACGGATGAAGCCCCACCAGTAGTCGTCGGTCCGCTCGGCATCGGTTGGGTCGATGCCCATCAGGATGTCGAGTGCGTCGTCACGTTGGCCGAGGTCGTACGCTGTCAACGCCCGGGACGCCGCCACCATCGCTCGTGCCGCTGCGGTACGGGCGAACGGCGCTGCCCGGTTCAGCGTGTTGAGCGCGTCGGCATGCTGGCCATTGCTGGTCTGGAGCATCGCTAGGACGAACAGCGCGTCGAGACTTTCGAAGTAGCCGGGCCGACGCCGATTCAGGTCCTCAACCACTATCAGCGCGCGGTCGACCGCGCCGGCCTGCTCGTACGCGCCCGCGAGCAGCATCACGGTGGATTCCGGCGCGGGTGCCCCGTCTGCCGCCGGGTTTGCCACCGCCTGTTCAAGAATGGTTATCGCCTCCCGGACCCGGCCAACCTGCATCAGTGCTGCGGCGTGCAGGTCCATGTGGTCTGGCCCGGGCTTGTCTGCCGCGTGGTCGAGGGCGGTCTGGGCGTCGGCCAGGTGATAGATGGACCGAGTCAACCAGTCGTTCACCTTCGCCTCGACGTCCTTGTCGTGCTCGTACTGGGTCCGGATCTCATCGCCCACCGCGGTCAGATCTACGACTGGGTTGTCACTGGTCGCGTGGCGGCGCATCGCGCTGAGCCGGTTGAGGAGCGTATCCAGCGGCAGCCCTTCACCGACGACCGGCAGCATCTCTCGGACGGTTCCATGCCATGCGAGCTCGAAGAGCCCACTCAACACCGCGTCGACCAAGCCTTCGTACCCTAGTTTGTCCAGCGCCTGCTGCAGAGAATCGAGCAGATCCGAATCGACCTCGTCCTGGGCGAACCGTTCGTGCACGATGCTGGAGCCTCCCCCTGAGTGGTGGACACGCTGATACTGGATCTGCTTGATCCGGAGGAAGCGAGAAGACCGCCGATGGCGATGAAGGACTATTCGGA
>NZ_JBIBHY010000003.1:659066-825752 GCF_042957285.1 Streptomyces sp. NPDC008092 | reverse complement strand
CAGCCCCAACGAATACGAACACCGACACCACACCGCTAAACTCACGCTCGCCGCGTGATCAATAACCGCGTGCCCACCTTCACGGGGGAAGGCCCGATCCCTCGCGAGATGGCACTACGCATCCTGGCCAAACTGACCGAGCTAGAGGGCGATCCACTCGGCTTCAACACCACCGCACTCGTGTCCCAGCCGGAGCGCCGCCGCCTCCGAGTCGGCGACTACCGCGTCGTCTACACGATCGACAACGGTGAGCTCGTAGTGTGGGTCGTCCACGTCGGGCATCGCTCCACCGTTTACGACACCTGATCCCAACTGATCCAGCGCCCGACCATGCAGCACAGGTCCGACACGGACAGACCTCTCGGATGGAGCCTTCTGCGCATACGGAGATCACTCCATCCCAATACTCCGTTCCCACTGAGCACTGTTCCAAAGCGACGTGATGACAGGAACCATGTGCTCAGGATCCTGATAAGGAGCCATCTCCGACAGCGCTCTAACAAACTTATGCAGCATGCTGAGAGAGAAATTTTCAGGCTGCATAAAGTTCTTGCGCAGCGTCTCACGCGTGTTCGGTCTGAGGCCCATGGCAACGACAGCCTCGGCGAAGGTTGGCGTGCCGGCATCGACATACAGAAAGTACAGGCAGCGCCCTAGATTCTTTCTGGCGCCCAGGAAATCCGCATGGGGCGGCCCCCACGGCCTCCTGGAAGAGTTAGTCGGCTGAGTGGCGTAGGCCGAAACTGCCTGCTTTACGGCGTCTTCGTGATCTGCAAACGCACGAGTTACATCGTCGCCGCAGTCAACCGGCGCTCCATCTGTAGCGTCAGCCGCCCCAGCACATTCAGCACTATCACTAGACACATCCTCCTGCTCTCCGATTGCCGCTTCATCCCACAGCATGTGGAACCGAGCCACTTCAGACTCAGCCTCCAAGCCAGCAATATCCTGAGCAAGGATCAGAACGATCAGCGCGAGGAAACCCCAGTCGGGGAGCACCGGCTTTGAGAACAGGTCGTGGACGCGCCCGTGACTACCGATCCCGTTGGTCCTACGGGCCAGTTCACGCGTTGACGGAAAACCAGCCTTCCGATGCAGCACATGTAGTTCTTCACTCAGCCCTCGCATGGGCCCATCCGACAACTCCGGCACCTTCAGCCCTGCCACAGCCCCCCTCCGGCGCGATCCTCGCCCACTTTGCTTAACACGCGTCTGATCCCGTCCAGTGACGTCTGATGTTGTCCAACGCTGTCCAGAACTGTCAAAACCGCGCGCACAGCGGGTCACTCTCGATGGGCCAACATCGAGTGAGAGGACGCGACATGGCTCTGCAGCGACTGCTAATCGAGGGCCTGCTCACTCAGCTACCTGCAACCCTGATCACTGCCGGCTTGACAGCTGCGGCCAGTTGGGCGGTACGCCGCTGGCGACGCCGAAGGGCAGGAGAGCAGACGACCGATCAGGTCACACCGATCCCACCAGTAAGGTTGAGCGATGGTGACTGAGCGTCAGAAGATCCAGCACCGATCCAGCACGGGATGGGCGAAGGGGCCAACCCCCGGAGGAGTCGGCCCCTTCTGAGCTGCATGTTTGCCACGTCACCGACGTGGTGTTATTTCATCAACTCACACATTGAAGCGGAACTCCACCACGTCCCCGTCCTGCATCACGTAGTCCTTGCCCTCCATCCGCGCCTTGCCCTTGGCGCGGGCCTCGGGTACCGAGCCGGTTTCGACCAGGTCGGTGAAGGAGATGACCTCGGCCTTGATGAAGCCCTTCTGGAAGTCGGTGTGGATCACGCCGGCCGCCTCGGGGGCCGTGGCGCCCTTCTTGATGGTCCAGGCGCGGGATTCCTTGGGGCCGGCCGTGAGGTAGGTCTGGAGGCCGAGGGTGTCGAAGCCGACGCGGGCGAGGGTGGCCAGGCCGGGTTCCGCGGCGCCCACCGACTCCAGGAGCTCCAGGGCGTCCTCCTCGTCGAGTTCGGCGAGGTCCTGCTCCAGCTTGGCGTTGAGGAAGATCGCCTCGGCGGGGGCGACCAGGGCGCGCTGCTCGGTCTTGAAGTCCTCGTCGAGCAGTTCGTCCTCGTCGACGTTGAAGACGTAGAGGAACGGCTTGGTGGTGAGGAGGTGGAGGTCGTGCAGGAGCTCGGCCCGCTCCGAGCCCTGGACGATGCCGTGGGCGAAGAGCGTGTCGCCCTTCTCCAGGATCTCCTTGGCCTCCTCGACCGCCTTGACCTTGGGGGCCACGTCCTTCTTGATCCGCGACTCCTTCTGGAGGCGGGGCAGGACCTTCTCGATGGTCTGGAGGTCGGCGAGGATCAGCTCGGTGTTGATCGTCTCGATGTCGTCCTTCGGCGAGACCTTGCCGTCGACGTGCACGACGTTCTCGTCCTTGAAGGCCCGGATGACCTGGCAGATCGCGTCGGACTCACGGATGTTCGCGAGGAACTTGTTGCCCAGGCCCTCGCCCTCGGAGGCGCCGCGCACGATGCCCGCGATGTCGACGAAGTCGACCGTGGCCGGAAGGATGCGCTCCGACTTGAAGATCGACGCCAGTTTGGCCAGGCGGGCGTCGGGGACGCCGACGACACCCACGTTGGGCTCGATCGTGGCGAACGGGTAGTTGGCCGCGAGCACGTCGTTCTTGGTCAGGGCGTTGAACAGGGTCGACTTGCCGACATTCGGCAGGCCGACGATTCCGATCGTGAGCGACACGTTGCGACTTCCCGTAGTGAGTGGGTGAGTGAGCCGGGGGGGGCTGCCAGTGCCGGCGGGCCGGCCGATCCACCAGTTTACGGGGTTCGGGGCACCCTGCCGGCGCCCGCGTCGAACACCTGGCCAAGGTCCGCTCTTCGGCTTGGTTTCGGCGTGTCCGGGCTGCGATCGGGCACATAAACCGACCTAGGTTGGTCCGGTGGAGCATCACAGGACCCGACCCCGACAGCCCGGACCGCGTCGAGGCGGCCGCCCTGCGCCGCTGCCCCCGCAGGCCAGACCGCGGCCGGGGACGGCCCGGCGCCGGCCCGCTCCGGGAAGGCCGCGTCCGGCACCGGCGGCGGGGCCCGCGCGGCTGCCGAATCCACGGCTCACGGGGCTCGGCTGCGGCCTCTTCTGCGTGGCCGCGATGCTCGTGCTCGGCTTCCTGGACGACCTGCTCCTCGGGGCGTCCCTGACCGTGTACGGCGTGCTGTCCCTGCCGGTGTCCGCGCTGACCGCGCTGTGGGTGCGCGGGGGCGATCTGCTGACCGCCCCCGTCGTCATCCCGATCGCCTTCGCCATCGGGATGACGACCGTCGCCGACGACGGCGGCGGCGGATTCCTGGGCGGGGTGATGGGCCTGGTGACGGCCCTGTCCACGCAGGCGGGCTGGCTCTACGGCGGGACGCTGGTCGCCGGGGTGATCGTCGTCGTCCGCCGGATCCGGATGGTCCGGCGCCGCCGCAGAGCCTGACCACGGCCCGGGTGCCGTGGCGGCGCCTACTTGGCGTGGTGGGCCGCACGCATCGCCGCGCCCACGATCCCCGCGTTGTTCTGCAGCTGGGCCGGGACGATCTCGGCCTTGATGCCCTCGATGTACGGCAGGAACTTGTCGGCCTTGCGGCTCACCCCGCCGCCGATGATGAACAGGCTCGGGGTGAAGAGCATCTCGACGTGTGCCAGGTACTTGTTGACCCGGCCCGCCCACTGCTCCCAGCTGAGGTCGTGGTCCTCCTTGACCTTGCTGGACGCCTTCTTCTCCGCGTCGTGGCCGTCCAGTTCCAGGTGGCCCAGCTCGGTGTTGGGGACCAGCTCGCCGTCGACGAACAGGGCGCTGCCGATGCCGGTGCCGAAGGTGAGCAGGAGGACGACACCCTTGCGGCCCCGGCCGGCGCCGAACTCCATCTCGGCCACGCCGGCCGCGTCCGCGTCGTTGACCACGGTCACCGGGAGGCCGCCGAGCCGCTCGCTGAACAGGGTGCGCGCGTCGGCGTCGATCCAGCTCTTGTCGACGTTCGCCGCCGTACGGATGTGAGTGCCGTCGGTGATCACCCCGGGGAAGGTGAGCCCGACCGGGCCGCTCCACCCGAAGTGGTCGACCACCTGCTTGACCCCGTCGGCGACGCCGTCGGGCGTCGCCGGGTGCGGGGTGAGCACCTTGCACCGCTCCTGGGCCAGGTCGCCCTTGTCCAGGTCCACGGGAGCGCCCTTGATCCCGGAACCACCGATGTCCACGCCGAAGATCTGCATGGCTCCACGTTACGTCGTACGACTGACAGTCACGACGCCGGAGGACCGTACGGACGGACCGTACGGACGGACCCTACGGACGGACCGTACGGACGGCCCTTACGCCCCGGTGCCGGTGCCGCCGCGCTCGGCGACCAGGGTGGCCGCCTCTTCGCGAAGGTCGCGGCGGAGTTCCTTGGGGAGGGAGAAGGTGATGGACTCCTCGGCCGCCTTGACGATCTCGACGTCGCTGTAGCCGCGCTCGGCCAGGAACTCCAGGACCTGCTCGACCAGCACCTCGGGCACGGAGGCGCCGGAGGTCACGCCGACGGTCGTCACGCCCTCCAGCCAGGCCTCGTCGATCTCGCTGGCGAAGTCGACCAGGTACGCGTCGCGGGAGCCGGCCAGCTTGGCGACCTCGACGAGCCGCTTGGAGTTGGAGGAGTTGCGGGAGCCGACCACGATGACCAGTTCGGCCTCGGCGCCCATCTGCTTCACGGCGAGCTGGCGGTTCTGCGTGGCGTAGCAGATGTCGTCGCTGGGCGGCGAGATCAGCTGCGGGAACTTCTCCTTGAGGGCGTCGACGGTCTCCATCGTCTCGTCCACGGAGAGGGTGGTCTGGGAGAGCCAGACGACCTTGGACTCGTCGCGGACCTCGACCTTGGCGACGTCCGCCGGGCCGTCGACCAGCTGGATGTGGTCGGGGGCCTCGCCGGAGGTGCCGATGACCTCCTCGTGGCCCTCGTGGCCGATCAGGAGGATGTCGTAGTCCTCGTTGGCGAAGCGGACGGCTTCCTTGTGGACCTTGGTGACCAGCGGGCAGGTCGCGTCGATGGTGGCGAGGCGGCCGCGCTCGGCCTCCTCGTGGACGACAGGGGCGACGCCGTGCGCGGAGAACATCACGATGTTCCCCGGCGGGACCTCCTCGGTCCGCTCGACGAAGATCGCGCCCTTCTTCTCCAGGGTCTGCACGACGTACTTGTTGTGGACGATCTCGTGCCGGACATAGATCGGGGCCCCGTACTGCTCCAGGGCCTTCTCGACGGCGATCACGGCGCGGTCCACACCCGCGCAGTAGCCACGGGGGGCGGCGAGCAGGACACGGCGGCCAGGCGAAGCAGTCATGGCACCCATCGTAAGGCCGCGTTCGGGGGGTCAAAGATCGCGCCCGGGTGACGATCCCGGGGAGACTGGCGGAAGACACGGAAGACCGGGGGTGCGCGGGACGTACGACGAGGCGTGCGGCGAGACGTACGGCAGGACGTACGGCGGGGCGTACGGCGGGACATGCAGCGGGACGTGCGGCCGCGGGAGGCGCTGGTGTCCGAGAGCGGTACGGCGACGGCGCCCCCGCCCGGGGCGGACGAACGGCACCGGCTGCGGCGCAGCCTCGGCTTCCGGGACCTGGTGGTCTACGGGCTGCTGTTCATCGCCCCGATGGCGCCGGTCGGCGTCTTCGGCACCCTGGACGCCAGGTCGCACGGCGCGGTGGCGCTCGTCTACGTCGTCGCCACGGTGGCGATGGCGTTCACCGCGTTCAGCTACGCGCAGATGGTGCGGGTGGTCCCGCTGGCGGGGTCCGTGTTCGCCTACGCGCGCGTGGCGCTCGGGAGGGAGGCCGGGTTCGTCGCGGGGTGGATGGCGATGCTGGACTACCTGCTGATCCCGGCGGTGGCCTACCTCTTCTCGGGGATCGCGATGAACGCGCTGGTGCCGGAGGTCCCGCCGTGGGCCTGGACGGCGCCAGCCGTGGTCGTGACGACGCTGCTGAACCTGTGGGGGGTGCGGGCGGCCGCCGTCGCCGGCTTTCTGGTCCTCGCCCTGGAGATCGCGGTCCTGCTGGTGTTCGTGGTGTCGGCCGTCGTCGTCCTCGCGCGCGACGGGGCGCGGCGCGGGCTGTGGTCGCCGTTCGCGGGGGACGGGTCGCAGGGGGCGTTCGCGCTGCCGGCGGTGATCGGGGCGGCCTCGGGGGCGGCGCAGGTGGTGGGGGCGGTGTGGCTCGGGGTGGGGGGTGGGGGCGCTGGTCGTGCAGCGCAGGGCCGGCGCCTCGGCCTGAACGGCCTCGTCCTCGCTGCCGGACCGGGCTGGCGGGAGCTGTCAGTGCACGCCGTTACTCTCGGCGCATGGCTTTGAACACGTCCGCTGACGCTCCCGTGCCCGTCGGGGAGATCTCCCGGCTCATCGGGGGGTGGATCGACCGGCTCGGGGCCGTCTGGGTCGAGGGGCAGATCACCCAGCTGTCGCGGCGGCCGGGCGCGGGGGTCGTGTTCCTGACGTTGCGGGATCCGTCGCACGACATCTCGATCGGCGTGACCTGTTACCGGCAGGTGTTCGACGCGGTGGCCGACGTGGTCGGCGAGGGGGCCCGGGTCGTCGTGCACGCGAAGCCGGAGTGGTACGCGCCGCGTGGGCAGCTGTCCCTGCGGGCCGCCGAGATAAGGCCGGTGGGGGTCGGGGAGCTGCTGGCGCGGCTGGAGATGCTCAAGAAGGCGCTGGCCGCGGAGGGGCTGTTCGCCGCCGAGCGGAAGAAGCCGTTGCCGTTTCTGCCGCAGCTGATCGGGCTGGTGTGCGGGCGGGCCTCGGCCGCCGAGCGGGACGTGCTGGAGAACGCCCGGCACCGGTGGCCGGCGGTGCGCTTCGAGGTGCGGAACGTGCCGGTGCAGGGCGTGCACGCGGTGCCGCAGGTCGTGCAGGCCGTGAAGGAGCTGGACGCGCTCGACGAGGTGGACGTGATCATCGTCGCGCGCGGCGGCGGCAGCGTGGAGGATCTGCTGCCGTTCTCCGACGAGCAGCTGGTGCGCACCGTCGCCGAGTGCCGTACGCCCGTGGTGTCCGCCATCGGGCACGAGCCGGACAACCCGCTGCTCGACTACGTGGCCGACCTGCGTGCCTCCACGCCCACCGACGCGGCCAAGCGGGTCGTCCCGGATGTCGGGGAGGAGCTGGAGCGGGTGCGGATGCTGCGGGACCGGGGGCGGCGGTGCGTAGACGCGCTGGTGGCGCGGGAGGAGCGGGGGCTGGCGCACGCGCTCGCGCGGCCGGCCATGGAGGATCCGCACCGGATGGTCGACGAACGCGCCGATCACGTCGCCTCGCTGGTCGACCGGTCGCGGCGCACCCTCGGGCATCTGCTCGACCGCGCCGACTCCGAGCTGACGCACACGCACGCGCGCGTGGTGGCCCTCTCCCCCGCCGCCACGCTGAAGCGCGGTTACGCCGTGCTGCAGAAGGGCGACGGTCACGTGGTGCGGGACCCGGGGGACGTCGAGCCGGGTGAGGCGTTGCGGGCGCGGGTCGCCGAGGGGGAGTTCACGGTGCGGGCCGACGGCTGACGGCACCGTGTCGCAGGAGTCGATGAGAAAGGTCAGTGCATGAGCAGCAGGACGGAAGAGGCCGCCCTCTCCTACGAGCAGGCGCGGGACGAGCTGATCGAGACCGTGCGGCGGCTGGAGGCCGGCGGGACGAGCCTTGAGGAGTCGCTCGCGCTCTGGGAGCGGGGCGAGGAGCTGGCCAAGGTGTGCCGGCGGTGGCTGGAGGGGGCGCGGGCCCGGCTGGACGCGACGCTGGCCGAGGGCGACGGGGCCGAGGGGGAAGGGGCCGAAGAGGACTGAGCGGGGCGGTCGGCGTGCGGCCCCTGTGAGGCGGATCACTACGGTCCGGTTTTTGTTGAACCTTGAACCTTCCCTGGCTTATCGTCGTGCCGTCAGCCTATCCGGACCACGGTCCGGATGTGAATCGCGACGCGACCCCCAGGAAGTTCAACCATGTCTCTCGTTCTCGACCCCACCGCTCAGGACCTGCTGTTCCGCGAGGCCCGCACCGCCAACACCTTCACCGACGAGCCGGTGACCGACGAGCAGGTACAGGCGATCTACGACCTGGTCAAGTACGGCCCGACCTCCATGAACCAGTCGCCGCTGCGCGTGGTCCTGGTCCGCTCCCCCGAGGCCCGCGAGCGCCTCGTGCAGCACATGGCCGAGGGCAACCAGAAGAAGACCGCCACCGCCCCGCTGGTCGCGATCCTCGCCGCGGACAACGAGTTCCACGAGGAGCTGCCGGAGCTCTTCCCGCACTTCCCGCAGGCCAAGGACGCCGTCTTCGGCGACCGCGCGGTGCGCGAGGGCAGCGCGGCCCTGAACGCCGCCCTGCAGGCCGCCTACTTCATCATCGGCATCCGCGCCGCCGGCCTCGCCGCCGGCCCGATGACCGGCGTCGACTTCGCGGGCATCCAGAAGGAGTTCCTGGACGACGACCACACCCCGTTCGTGGTCGTCAACATCGGCAGGCCCGGTCCGGACGCCTGGTTCCCGCGCTCCCCGCGCCTGGCCTACGACGACGTCGTCACGACCGTCTGAGTCCCGGCACGGATGCGCGAGAGGCCCCCGGCAACGGCGCCGGGGGCCTCTCGCGTTCGCGGGGCGCACGCGCGCGGGTCGCGTCGCCCGCGGGTCGCGTCGCCCGCGGGTCGCGTCGCCCGCGTCAGGACGTCTTCAGGGCCGCCGCCATCTTCGTCAGCTCGGCGAAGGAGGCCGTGCCGGCCACCACCGTGGTCGAGCCGGAGGTGCCGTCCAGCACCAGCGCGTGGTAGCGGCCGCCGGTGTAGTGCGTCCAGGTGCGGTCGCCGATCGTCTCGGTCGTCTTCGTGGCCGACGCGCCCTGGCTGGCGTCGTCGATGAAGTCCGCGCGCTTCTGAGTCGACTGCTCGATCTGGACGTACTGACCGTCGGGGGTCTGGTAGCCGAGATGCCAGCGGTCCCCGGCCTCGCCCTGGAAGCGGACCGAGGTGGCCTTCCAGGTGCCGGGCAGGCCCTCCGGCGCGGCCACCGGGTAGCTCGCCGCGCGCCGTGCCGTCAGCAGCTCGACCCGGTAGTCGACCCGCTGGATGTCGGGAGCGTGATCGTCGTGCGGGACGAGCAGGTAGATGAAGCCCGCCGCCAGACCGATCAGGGCCAGGGAGAGAATCATGTCCCGGACCGTCTTCTGCTTGCCGTTCGTGCCTGCCACGTCCCCTATCGTCGCAGGTGCCCGCTGCGCTCATCCGTGGGGTCCCCTGCTCATTTTGTCAGCCTGGCGATAGAGTCGACGGGAAACCCTCATCCGGCCGTCGTCGTATCAGAAAGGTGCGCTCCGATGACCGAGAATCATCATCATCTGCCGTCCGAACTCGATGTCCCCTCCGAGGCCCCCGACCGCAACCTCGCCCTGGAACTCGTCCGGGTCACCGAGGCCGCCGCGATGGCCGCGGGACGCTGGGTCGGCCGCGGCGACAAGAACGGCGCCGACGGCGCCGCGGTGCGCGCCATGCGGACCCTCGTCTCCACCGTGTCGATGAACGGCGTGGTCGTCATCGGCGAGGGCGAGAAGGACGAGGCCCCGATGCTCTTCAACGGGGAGCGCATCGGTGACGGCACCGGGCCCGAGGTCGACATCGCCGTCGACCCCATCGACGGGACGACGCTGACCGCGAAGGGCATGCCCAACGCGATCGCCGTGCTGGCCGCGGCCGAGCGCGGGGCCATGTTCGACCCGTCCGCCGTCTTCTACATGGACAAGCTGGTCACGGGCCCGGAGGCGGCGGACTTCGTCGACATCGACGCGCCCGTCTCCGTCAACATCCGGCGGGTCGCCAAGGCGAAGCGCGCCACCCCGGAGGACGTGACCGTCGTCATCCTCGACCGGCCGCGGCACGAAGGGATCATCAAGGAGATCCGGGAGGCCGGCGCGCGCATCAAGCTGATCTCCGACGGTGACGTCGCCGGATCGATCTACGCGCTGCGCGAGGGCACCGGCGTCGACATGCTGCTCGGCATCGGCGGCACGCCCGAGGGCATCATCTCGGCGTGCGCGGTGAAGTGCCTGGGCGGCACCATCCAGGGCAAGCTGTGGCCCAAGGACGACGAGGAGCGGCAGCGGGCGATCGACGCCGGGCACGACCTGGACCGGGTGCTGACCACCGAGGACCTGGTGACCGGGGAGAACGTGTTCTTCGTCGCGACCGGCATCACCGACGGTGAGCTGCTGCGCGGTGTGCGGTACCGGTCGGAGACCGCGCTGACCGAGTCGATCGTGATGCGGTCGAAGTCGGGGACGGTGCGGCGGATCGACTCCGAGCACCGGCTGCGCAAGCTGCGCGCCTACAGCACGGTCGATTTCGACAAGGCGAAGTAGCGCCCAGGGGGAGGGGGCTGCCGGCCGTACGCGGCTGCAGGTGCGATGTGGCTGGTCGCGCCCACGCGGCGGCAGCCGCACATCGGCACAGCCCCGCGCCCCTTCGGGGCGCTGAACCTCGGGGCGTTGAAAAGTGTCCCCAGGCAGTGCGAAAGGCGCCCTCTGTGCGGAGAGGGCGCCTTTTCGTCAGCCTGCCTGCGCTATGCGGTTCGCCGCTGCCGCCCGCGCCGCCTTTTTCAGCTCCATGTCGCGGCGCCTGCGGCGGGCCAGGACCACGCGGCGCTCCGCTGCCGTGAGGCCGCCCCAGACGCCGTAGGGCTCGGGCTGGAGCAGCGCGTGTTCCCGGCACTCGACCATCACCGGGCAGCGGGCACAGACCCGCTTGGCCGCCTCCTCCCGGGACAGCCGGGCGGCGGTGGGTTCCTTGGAGGGTGCGAAGAACAGGCCTGCCTCGTCGCGCCGGCACACCGCCTCGGTGTGCCAGGGGGCGTCTTGGTCCCTGTCCCGCACTGGCACCCGCTGGGCCGGTACGGCAGCTACCTGCAGGGACGAATGCGGCGGTTGCAGCACGGGTCTACTCCTGACGACGGCTTCGCGAGCGAGAGACGATGCAGCAAGGCCTACCCGCTGTGCGCGGGCCTATGCACAGCGTCCTCAACAGCCGTAGCCCGGCGGCTTGTTCACGACCCCCGGGGCCGGTGGGCAAGGAGTGATTCGCGACCGTCAACGGTCCAGGTGTTTGCGCAACTTCCGGTCGACCTTGTCCTGAACCCGGTCCAGGATGTCCGCGACGAGCTTTCCGCGCTTCGGCCGCGCCTCCACGTTGCCGAGGACGGCCCAGCCGTCGACGTAGACGACCGGCGCGTCGGAGTCGACCGAATCCAGCGTGTCCGCCTCGAAGTTGCCGAGCACACCGCCGCCGGTACCGCGCAGCGACACGTTCTCCGGGACGCGGATCTGGATGTCGCCGAAGACCGAGATCGCCTTGATGACGACCTGCTGGTACTCGAAGATCGCCTCGGTGAGGTCCAGTTCGATGGAGCCGAAGACGGCGTAGGCGTGCAGCCGGCGGCCGGCCCGCCAGCGGCCGCGGCGGCGGGCGCTGCTGAAGACCGCCACCACGTTGCTGTCCGCCTCGACGGGGATCGCGCCGGGCGTCGGCCGCGGCGGCACCGGCGTGTAGGCCGGGGCGGCCGGGCCGGCGTGGGCCGCGGGCAGGTCCCGTATGAAGACCTCCAGCTCACCGACCGTCTTGGCGTTCAGCACCCCCTCCACGCGCTCGGCGTGCTCGTCGGCGGTCAGGCGCCCCTCGGCGAGGGCCTCCCGCAGGATGTCGGCGACACGGTCACGGTCGGCGTCCGAGGCGCGCAGCTCGGCCACCGGCGCTCCGGCACGCTCCTGAGGGGTCTGCTTCTGAAGGTCCACGGCAGCAGCGTACCCAAACGCGATAGATCGCGACTACCCCTGGTCGCGACCTGTGGAAAACCCGTGGAAAACCCGCACCGCTCCCGAACTGAGCCTTACCTCACAGGCTCCCCGTCAGCGGCAGGTTCTACGCTGGACAGCGCCCGCCAGCGTCGGCGGGCGGCCGTCCGTCAGAGTGAGGAATGGGCTGAGATGCCTGAGTTCGCGTATACCGATCTGCTCCCCCAGGGCGAGGACACCACCCCGTACCGGCTGGTGACCTCGGAAGGCGTGTCCACCGTCGAGGGACCGGACGGGCGGACGTTCCTCAAGGTGGAGCCGGAGGCGCTGCGCAAGCTGGCGGAAGAGGCCGTCCACGACATCCAGCACTACCTGCGCCCGGCCCACCTCGCCCAGCTGCGCCGGATCATCGACGACCCCGAGGCGTCGAACAACGACAAGTTCGTCGCGCTCGACCTGCTGAAGAACGCCAACATCGCGGCGGCCGGCGTGCTGCCGATGTGCCAGGACACCGGCACGGCGATCGTCATGGGCAAGCGCGGGCAGAACGTGCTGACCGAGGGCGGCGACGAGGCGGCGCTGAGCCGCGGCATCTACGACGCGTACCTGAACCTCAACCTGCGCTACTCGCAGATGGCCCCGCTCACCATGTGGGACGAGAAGAACACGGGGTCGAACCTCCCCGCCCAGATCGAGCTGTACGCCACCGACGGCGGTGCCTACAAGTTCCTCTTCATGGCGAAGGGCGGCGGCTCCGCCAACAAGTCGTTCCTCTACCAGGAGACGAAGGCCGTCCTCAACGAGGCCTCCATGATGAAGTTCCTGGAGGAGAAGATCCGTTCGCTCGGTACCGCGGCCTGCCCGCCGTACCACCTGGCGATCGTCGTCGGCGGCACGAGCGCCGAGTACGCGCTGAAGACCGCCAAGTACGCCTCCGCGCACTACCTGGACGAGATCCCGGCCGAGGGCTCGGAGCTCGGGCACGGCTTCCGGGACAAGGACCTGGAGCAGAAGGTCTTCGAGCTGACCCAGAAGATCGGCATCGGCGCGCAGTTCGGTGGCAAGTACTTCTGCCACGACGTGCGCGTGGTGCGGCTGCCGCGGCACGGCGCGTCCTGCCCGGTCGCGATCGCGGTCTCCTGCTCGGCGGACCGCCAGGCGGTCGCGAAGATCACCGCCGAGGGCGTCTTCCTGGAGCAGCTGGAGACGGACCCGGCGCGGTTCCTGCCGGAGACGACCGAAGAGCACCTCGACGAGTCCTCCGACGTGGTCGAGATCGACCTCAACCAGCCGATGGACACGATCCTCGCCGAGCTGACCAAGTACCCGGTCAAGACCCGGCTCTCGCTCAGCGGCCCGCTGGTCGTGGCGCGTGACATCGCGCACGCCAAGATCAAGGAGCGGCTGGACGCGGGCGAGGAGATGCCGCAGTACCTGAAGGACCACCCGGTGTACTACGCGGGCCCCGCGAAGACCCCCGAGGGCTACGCCTCCGGGTCCTTCGGCCCGACGACGGCCGGCCGCATGGACTCCTACGTGGAGCAGTTCCAGGCCGCCGGGGGCTCCAAGGTGATGCTCGCCAAGGGCAACCGCAGCAAGCAGGTGACCGCCGCGTGCGAGGCGCACGGCGGCTTCTACCTCGGCTCCATCGGCGGGCCGGCCGCCCGCCTCGCCCAGGACTGCATCAAGAAGGTCGAGGTCGTCGAGTACGAGGAGCTCGGCATGGAGGCCGTCTGGAAGATCGAGGTCGAGGATTTCCCGGCGTTCGTCGTCGTCGACGACAAGGGCAACGACTTCTTCCAGGACCCGGCTCCGCAGCCGACGTTCACCAGCATTCCGGTCCGGGGGCCCGGGCTGGCGTAGGGCCTTCGGGGCGGCGGTGGAGGGATGTCGCCCCCGCCGCCCCTACCCGTCCCGTCCTTCCAGGGGGTGGGCCCCCTTCGACCGCCCGTTCCGGGGGCTGCCGCCCCCGGACCCCCGCTTCGGCCTGAACGGCCTCGTCCTCAATCGCCGGACGGGCTGAAGAACGGGGGTACGGGCCGAGGCGGGTGTCAGTCCGGGATGCAGCCGAACCAGTTCACCGTGTCGCCGTCCTTGGTGTAGCCCATGCATCTGACGGTCTCGTCGTGCAGCTTCTCGGTGTGGTCGACCGGGCCGTTCGCGTAGTCCGTCGTGTGGTGGGGCTGTGCCAGGTCGTCGATCGCGACGCGGTACCAGGGGCGCTCCCGGGACGGCAGGGTGCAGCCGTGGCTGGTCATGTTGCGGCTGGGGTCGCCGCTCCAGACGGGCCGTTCGGCGCGGGCGCAGTGGGCCCGGTGGGCGCCGCCGGCGGCACCGGCGGCACCGGCGGTGCCGGCTCCCGTGGCCAGGAGGGCCGCCGCGCCTATGGACACCGCCGCGAGGGCGCCGAGCAGACCCTTGGGAGTGAAGTTCATCGAGTGGTCCTCCTGCCAGCCGTGGTGACGGCAGGGAGTCGCCCTGCCATCTTGGGGTGATCGTCACATTTATCCGCGATGTCCCGCCTGCCGGGCGGAGGAGCCGTCCCCCGACCCGGTGACTTCGGTGGTGCCAATGCAGCAGGCGCCCGGAACAACCACCGCGCCCCGATCGCTGACAAAGGCATGAGCGACTACCGCATCGAACACGACTCCATGGGCGAGGTCCGGGTCCCCGTGCACGCCAAGTGGCGGGCCCAGACCCAACGGGCCGTCGAGAACTTCCCCGTCTCCGGGCAGCGGATCGAGCGCGCGCACATCGAGGCGCTGGCCCGGATCAAGGGCGCGGCGGCCAAGGTGAACGCCGAGCTGGGGGTGGTCGACAAGGACATCGCCCGGGCGATCCAGGAGGCGGCCGAGGAGGTCGCCGAGGGGAAGTGGGACGAGCACTTCCCGGTCGACGTGTTCCAGACCGGGTCCGGGACGTCGTCGAACATGAACACCAACGAGGTGATCGCGACGCTGGCGACCGAGCGGCTCGGACGGGACGTCCACCCCAACGACCACGTGAACGCCTCGCAGTCGTCCAACGACGTGTTCCCGTCGTCCATCCACATCGCCGCCACCGCCGCCGTCACCCGGGATCTGATTCCGGCCCTGGAGCACCTCGCCGACTCGCTCACCAGGAAGTCCGAGGAGTTCGCCGACGTCGTGAAGTCCGGGCGGACGCATCTGATGGACGCGACGCCGGTCACGCTGGGGCAGGAGTTCGGGGGGTACGCGACGCAGGTGCGGTACGGCGTCGAGCGGCTGCGGGCCTCGCTGCCCCGGCTCGCGGAGCTGCCGCTCGGGGGGACGGCGGTGGGCACCGGGATCAACACGCCGCCCGGGTTCTCCGCCGCCGTGATCGAGGAGGTCGCCCGGGTCACCGGGCTGCCGGTCACGGAGGCCCGCGACCACTTCGAGGCGCAGGGCGCCCGGGACGGGATCGTGGAGACCAGCGGGCAGCTGCGGACCGTCGCGGTCGGGCTGACGAAGATCGCCAACGACCTGCGGTGGATGTCCTCGGGGCCGCGCACCGGGCTGGCCGAGATCTCGCTGCCGGACCTGCAGCCGGGGTCCTCCATCATGCCGGGGAAGGTCAACCCGGTCGTTCCCGAGGCGGTGTTGATGGTGGCCGCGCAGGTCATCGGCAACGACCAGACCATCGCCGTGGCCGGCGCCGCCGGGAACTTCGAGCTCAACGTGATGCTGCCGGTCATCGGGAAGAACGTGCTGGAGTCGGTCCGGCTGCTCGCCAACGTGTCGCGGCTGCTGGCCGACCGGACCGTGGACGGGATCACCGCGCACCGCGAGCGGGCGCGGGAGTACGCCGAGTCGTCGCCGTCCGTGGTCACGCCGCTCAACAAGTACATCGGGTACGAGGAGGCCGCCAAGGTGGCCAAGAAGGCGCTCGCGGAACGTAAGACGATCCGCCAGGTGGTGATCGAGGGCGGGTACGTCGAGCGCGGCGACCTGACCGTCGGGCAGCTGGACGAGGCGCTGGATGTCCTGCGGATGACACGGCCGTAACCGCGTGCGAACGTTTCGCGCCGCCCGGCCAGAACCGTGACGTCCGCCGCAGCGTCGTATGCCTACGGCACCTAATATCTGTGCATGGCAGACGGTGGAGCGGTGAGACGCGTGATGCGCGGGGAAACGGGCGGTGCGACCGGGCACGGCGACGGGTCCGGCTTCTGGGTTCCCGGGAGCCAGATCCTCTGGCGGTACCGGGAGAACGCCGGGCACGGCTTCCACATCGCGCGCCCCGTCACCGTCGTCCGGGACGACGAGGAGCTGCTCGCAGTCTGGCTGGCCCCCGGCACCGAGTGCGTCAGGCCGGTGCTCGCCGACGGCTCGTCGGTCGGCGAGGAGCCGCTGGAGTCCCGCTACACCAAGCCCCGGTCCGTCACGCACGGCCACTGGCGCGGCACCGGCGTCCTGAAGCTGGCCCGGCCCGGTCAGCCCTGGTCGGTGTGGCTGTTCTGGGAGCCGGGCTGGCAGTTCAAGAACTGGTACGTCAACCTTGAGCAGCCGCTGGCCCGCTGGGGCGGCGGAGTGGACTCGGAGGACTACTTTCTGGACATCTCCGTGCACCCGGACCGCAGTTGGCGGTGGCTCGACGAGGACGAGTTCGCGCAGGCCCAGCGGGACGGGCTGATGGACGCGGAGACGGCCGCGGCGGTGCGGACGGCGGGCCTGGCCGCGGTGGCCGCCGTCGAGGCCTGGGAGGCGCCGTTCTCGGCCGGCTGGCAGCACTGGCGCCCGGACCCGTCCTGGGCGGTACCGTCACTGCCGGAGGACTGGGACCGTACGCCCGCGCACGTGTCCTCATGAGACCCTTGATGCGCCCCCGGTCCACAACCGTAGGATCGTCCTCCGCAAGGAAGCGTGCGCACAACTCCCGGCCCATGCGCCGGGCTTGACCGAACGTCACCGAGGGGCGGCAGGACGTGAGCGAGGGGTACGAGGGCAACACCGGCGAGCGGCGCGCGGGCCGCAGATCGTTCGCCGGTGGCACAGGAACAGCCTCCAGCCACGCCGAAATTCCGTTCCTGGGACACCTGATCCGGGTATCGGCACTTCGGCGGGACCACCTGCGCGCCCGGCGCGCAGCCCCGGACGGACGGATTCGACACGCGTGACGGAGCACCCCACCTCCTACGAGCGCCCACAGCCGGGCGCCGACCCCGCGGAGGCCCGCGGGGCGCTCCTGCGTACCCCGCAGCCGCAGCTGCAGGCACAGGGACAACCGCAGCCCTGCCCGCGCGGCGGCACCGCCTTACCGGCACAGGCCCGCGCGGGCGAGACGCCCTCCGGTCCCGGTACCAGCACGTCCGAGGAGCACTCCGTCAACGGCCCCGAGCACGCCCAGCCGACCAGCGCTGAGCCCGATCCGCACCGGCCGCGCCCCGCCCCGGAGGGCATCCCGCCGCAGCCCGGCGCCGAGCCGGAGCGGGCGGTGGGCTCCCAGGAGCGCCGTACCGGACGCGGGCTGCCGCCCGGCCGGCCGATGCCGATGCGGCGCGACGGCGACCGGCTGCGCTTCGTGGGCGCCGCGACCCGCCGGATCGCCCGCGGCATCGACCTGGACGAGATCGTGATGGGGCTGTGCCGGGCGACCGTGCCGACCTTCTCGGACGCGATCCTGGTCTACCTGCGCGACCCGCTGCCGGTCGGCGACGAACGGCCCGTCGGCCCGGTGGTGCTGCGGCTGCGCCGCACCGACCGGATCCCGGAGGAGCGGGACACCGACGGCGGCTTCCTGCCGGTACCGGTCCCGGAGCCGGATCCGGCCGACATCGGCCTGGCCGCGCTCACCGCGGAGCTGTGCGAGGTACGGCCGGGCGGCGCGCTGAACGAGGTGCTGCGGGGCGTACGGCCGGTTTTCGCCGACTCCCCGGCGGCACGCGCCGCGCTGCCCGAACTCCTCGGCGAGGGCAACGAGTCGCACGTCCCCGGCGCCCAGCACGCGATCCTCGCCCCGCTGCGCGGCCGGCGCCGGGTGATCGGCGCGGCCCTGTTCCTGCGCCGCCCGGAGCGGCTGGCGTTCGAGGCCGACGACCTGCTGGTCGCCGCCCAGCTGGCCACGCACAGCGCGCTCGGCATCGACAAGGCGGTGCTGTACGGCCGGGAGGCCTACATCGCCGACGAGCTGCAGCGGACCATGCTGCCGGAGAACCTGCCGAGCGCCACGGGCGTGCGGCTGGCGTCCCGCTACCTGCCGGCCGCCGAGACCGCCCGGGTGGGCGGCGACTGGTACGACGCGATCCCGCTGCCCGGGAGCCGGGTGGCGCTGGTCGTGGGTGACGTCATGGGCCACTCGATGACGTCGGCGGCCATCATGGGCCAGCTGCGGACGACCGCGCAGACGCTGGCGGGCCTCGACCTGCCGCCGCAGGAGGTCCTGCACCACCTCGACGAACAGGCCCAGCGACTGGGCAGCGACCGGATGGCGACCTGCCTGTACGCCGTCTACGACCCGGTCTCGCACCGCATCACCATCGCCAACGCCGGCCATCCGCCGCCGGTGCTGCTGCACCTGGGCGGCCACGCCGAGGTGCTGCGGGTGCCGGCCGGGGCGCCGATCGGCGTCGGCGGGGTCGACTTCGAGGCGGTGGAGCTGGACGCGCCGGCCGGGGCGACGCTGCTGCTGTACACCGACGGTCTGGTGGAGTCCCGGCTGCGGGACGTGTGGACCGGCATAGAGCAGCTGCGCGAGAAGCTCGCCGCGACCGCGCAGTTGACGGGGCCGGATCATCCGCCGCCGCTCGAAGCGCTGTGCGACGAGGTGCTCGACATGCTCGGGCCGGGTGACCGCGACGACGACATCGCGCTGCTCGCGGCCCGGTTCGACGGGATCGCGCCGAGCGACGTCGCGTACTGGTTCCTGGAGCCGGAGGACGCGGCGCCGGGGCGGGCCCGGCGGCTGGCGCGCAGGGCGCTGGCCCGCTGGGGGCTCGAGGAACTCACCGACTCCGTCGAGCTGCTGGTCAGCGAGGTCGTCACGAACGCGGTGCGGTACGCGTCGCGGCCGGTGACGCTGCGGTTGCTGCGGACGGATGTGCTGCGGTGCGAGGTCGGCGACGACGTGCCCCAGCTGCCGCGGCTGCGGCAGGCCCGGGCGACGGACGAGGGCGGCCGGGGGCTGTACCTGGTGAACCGGCTGGCGCGGCGGTGGGGGGCGACGCGGCTCAGCACCGGGAAGGTCGTCTGGTTCGAGCTGAACCGATAGGCCCGTAGGGCCGGAGGCCGATGGGGAACTGCGGGCCGGTGGGGGCTGGTCGCGCAGTTCCCCGCGCCCCTTCAGGGGCGCTGCCGTTAGCGCCCCTGAAGCTCCCGCACCCGGCGGCGTGCCGGATGCGGGGGCCCGGCTACTGCTGCTCGTCCGCCGGATCCAGCGGGTTGTCCGTGCTGCCGTCCGTCGGGGACTCCGACGGGGTCGACGGTGCGCTGGTCGTCGGCGCCGGGGACTTCGTCGGGGTCTGGGACGGAGTCTGGGACGGGGTCTGCGACGGGCTCGCGGACTTCGTCGGGGTCTGGGAGGGGGTCTGCGAGGGCGTCTCGGACGGGCTCTCGCTGAAGCTCGGCGTGTCCGTCGGCTTCACGGCCGCGCCCAGCTCGGTGTTCAGGTCGAACTTGGCCTTCTTCGTGACGCCGAAGGTGTACGCCGCCCAGATCTGCGCCGGGTAGCCGCCACCGTTGATGCGGCCGGTGCCGGGGATGAGGCCCGTGGCGCCGGTCAGCGAGACCTGTGCGCCGTTCTTCTTGGCCTCGCCGAACAGACCGACCGAGGTCACCAGGTCGGGCGTGTAGCCGGTGAACCAGGCCGACTTGTTGCTGTCGGAGGTACCCGTCTTGCCGGCCACCTGCTGGCCCTTGCGCAGCGGGTTCTGGGCCACCGACACCTTGGCCGTACCGTCGTCGACCACACCGGTCAGCACCGACGTCACCTGGTCGGCCGCCTCACGGTTGATCACCTGCTCGCCGATCGGGTCCGGCAGGTCGACCTTGCGGCCGGTCTTCTCCGCCGACGCGAGGATCGACGGGGTGACCTTCTGGCCGTGGTTGTCGAGCGTGGCGTAGACCGAGGCCATCTCCAGCGGGCTCGCGCCCATGCTGCCCAGGGTCATCGCGGGCACCGCCTGCAGGTTCTCGGTGTCCAGGCCGAGGTCGTCGGCGGTCTGCAGCACGTTCTTCATGCCGACGTCGACGCCCATCTGCGCGAACACCGAGTTGACGGACTTGTTCATCGCCGTCTGCACGGTGATGTTGCCGTAGTCGGCGTCGTCCTCGTTCGGCGGCGAGAAGGCGATGTCGCTGCCCTTGACCGCACGGCCGCTGGTGCCGTCGTAGATCGTGTTGGCGTTGATGTCCTTGCCGTCCTGCGTCTTGGCGTCCCGGTCGAGCGCGGAGGCGAGGATGATCGGCTTGAAGGTGGACGCGGGCTGGTAGTCGGCGCGGGTGGCGTTGTTCGTGTAGTGCTTGTAGTAGTCGACGCCGCCGTACAGGGCGAGGATCTTGCCGGTCTTGGGGTCGACGGAGACGGCACCGGCCTGGACGTTGTCGTCGACCTTGCGCTTCTTGCCGTCGAGCTTGCTGGTGAGCTGGCTCTTGACGGCCGCCTCCAGCTTGGCCTGCTTCTTCGGGTCGATGTTCAGGGTGATCGTCCACCCCTGGTCGACCACCAGGGCCTCGGCGTCGGACCGGCTGATGTTCTGCGCCTTCATCAGCTGGTTCTCCAGCTGGGTGTTGGCCAGGTCGACCAGGTAGCCCTTCTGGCCCTCCAGACCGGACGCGGCCTTCGGCTCCTTGGGGATCGGGAACTTCATGGCGTCGCGCTTGGACTTGTCCAGCCACTTCTGGCCGACCATGTTGTCCAGGACGTAGTTCCAGCGTTCCTGGACCAGTTTCTTGCCGATGGGGCCCGCCACCGCCCAGTCGTACTGGCTCGGCGCCTGCAGCAGCGCGGCCAGGTAGGCGCCCTGCTCGACCGAGAGCTTGTCGGCGTCGACCCGGTAGTAGGCCTGGGCGGCGGCCTGGATGCCGTAGGCGCCGCGGCCGTAGTAGCTGGTGTTGATGTAGCCGGCGAGGATGTCGTCCTTGGACTTCTCGCGGTCCACCTTCAGCGAGATGACCAGTTCCTTCAGCTTGCGGGTGACGGTCTGGTCCTGGTCGAGGTAGTAGTTCTTGACGTACTGCTGGGTGATGGTCGACCCGCCCTGGGTGCCGCGGCCCCTCGCGGTGTTGTAGAGGCCGCGGGCCATGCCCCTGAGGTCGATGCCGTTGTCGTTGTAGAAGGTCTTGTTCTCCGCCGCGACGAAGGTGTGCTGGACGTCCTTGGGGACCTTGGAGAGGTCCACGATCTCGCGGTTGACGGTGCCCTTGCGGGCCAGGATCGAGCCGTCGCTGTACTTGTAGACGTTGCTCTGCGTCTGTGCGAGCGCGTTGCCCTCGGGGATGCTCACCATCATGTACAGCGCGATGAAGGCGCCGATGCCCAGCAGGCAGAAGGTGAAGAACGCGCCGAGCATCTTCTTCCAGGTGAACAGCCTGCGTATGCGGCCCTTGGCGGGCTTGCCCGGCGCACCGGGCCTGCCGGGCGGACCGGACTTGCCCGGCTTCCGGCCGGCGGCCCGGCGGCGCTCGGCGCGGGTGGCGCCCTCGGCGTCCGAGGCGGCCGGCGCGGCCGGCGACTCGACCGTCGTGGTGGTCCCGCCCTCCGCCGTCGCCGGCGTCTCGGGCCCGGCCTGCTGGGACGTGCGGTTCCGGGGCGCGGCGCGGCGTCCGCCACGCTGTCGCGCTCTTCTCTCGTCCGCTCGTCCCATGAGTCCGTCTGCTCCGCTTCGTCTCGGCTGTCACACGTGTGTACGGGTGTCACACAGGTACGTGGCTCAGGTCAGTCCAGAAAACTAACACCGCTCTCTATGACAGAGGACGCACGATCTGCCCTTTTTCGGACGTGACAATCAGCACCCCCACCCAACGGAACCGACGAGCGGAGAAGGCCGAGGGTTGCCCGGAACCGCCGAGTGATATCACTTCGATCACATAAAGCCGGCCGGGATTGCGCGCCCGGAGGGACCCGTCCGCGCACCCGATGCCTGGTCAGGGCGGTGCGAGGGGCGCTGTCGGGGCAGGCGGCGGCGCGTCCCGGCGGGCCGGTCCGCCGGGCTGCCGGGCTGCCGGGCGAGTCCCCGGGCGTCGGCCACCGGTCCCACGCGGCGCGGCCCGTCCGGGTCCCCGCACCCCGGCTCCGCGGGAACTCACGCCAGCGCGTCCTTGAACCCCTGCCGCCAGGAGGGGTACCGCGGCTCCCAGCCCAGCTCGCGCCTGGCCTTGGCGTTGGAGAAGCCGCGGCCCTGCGTCATGATGACGACCGCCTGTTCGCCGGCCACGAGGCGGGCCAGCCACACCGGCACCCGCAGCGGCCGCTTCGCCCCGGCGCACTCTGCCAGGTACGGCAGCCACTCGGCGGCCGGCGCCGGTTCGTCGTCGACGATGTTGAACACGCCCTGCGCCCGCCGCTCCACCGCGAGGACGGTCGCGCTCGCCGCGTCGTCGAGGTGGATCCAGCTGCTGTGGCCGGTGGCGCGGCCGACCAGGGGGTACTGGCGCCTGCGGACCAGCTCCACCTGGTCGTCGATGGCGCCGGGGCCGTAGAAGGCGCCGTAGCGCAGGGCCGCGCCGCCGGCCCGCAGGACCGCGTCCTCCAGGTGGCGCAGCGCCAGCATCCCGCCGTGCGCGGGAGTCCCCTCCATAGGGTCCAGCGGGTCCTCCTCCGTCTTCACCCAGCCGCCCTCGCGGATGCCGTTCCAGCTGGCGTGGCTCTGCGCGACGACGTGCCGCACGCCGGCCGCCTCGGCGGCGGCGAGCAGGTGGTCGGTGCCCTCGGTGCGCAGCCGGTTGGTGAGCGCGAACCAGCGGTCGGGATGCTTGATGTCGGGCTTTCCGGCGTGCGCCACGGAGATCGCGGTCAGCTGGTGGACGATCACCTCCGGGCGGGCCGCCGCCACCGCCGCGCCGACCGACAGCGCGTCCAGGCCGTCCATCACGACCCCGTCCGCGCCCAGTTCCGTCAGCATCCCGAGCCTGGCGGCGCCGGTCGTGGTGGCCGTCACCTGATGCCCCCGCGCCACCAGCTGCGGCACCAGCCGCCGTCCCAGCACCCCGCTGCCCCCTGCCACGAACACCCGCATGTTCATCACCCTCCTGATCCGGCCTGCTGCGACTCGACGTGGGAGATCCGCTCCCGGACCGGAGACGGGACGGCCCCCGCCGCTGTGACATCGCCTGTCGCAGAACCGTGACAATCGGCCCCCACCTGCGGGTCGGCACAGCGGGCCATGATCTGTACACGGCGCGTATACACGCGGCGTATACACCGTGTGTAGAGTCCTCTCCATGTCCATCGG
Source organism: Streptomyces sp. NPDC008092 (assembly GCF_042957285.1). Classification (NCBI taxonomy): domain Bacteria; kingdom Bacillati; phylum Actinomycetota; class Actinomycetes; order Kitasatosporales; family Streptomycetaceae; genus Streptomyces; species Streptomyces sp. NPDC008092. The sequence continues at coordinate 802,565 of NZ_JBIBHY010000003.1, read as the reverse complement.
TCACACCCTCCTGGGGCTCCTGGAGTCCGGCCCGCGCCATGGTTACGACCTGAAGCGGGCCTTCGACGAGAAGTTCGGTCACGACCGGCCGCTCCACTACGGCCAGGTCTATTCGACGATGTCCCGGCTGCTGAAGAACGGGCTCGTGGAAGTCGACGGCATCGAGGCCGGCGGCGGACCCGAGCGGAAGCGGTACGCCATCACCGACGCCGGGGTCACCGACGTCGAGCAGTGGCTGGCGACCCCCGAGAAGCCGGAGGAATACCTCCAGTCGACCCTGTACACCAAGGTCGTGCTCGCGCTGCTCACGCACCGGAACGCCGGCGACATCCTCGACAGCCAGCGCTCCGAGCACCTGCGCAGCATGCGCATCCTCACCGACCGCAAGCGCCACGGCGACCTCGCGGACCAGCTCGTCTGCGACCACGCCCTGTTCCACCTGGAGGCGGACCTGCGCTGGCTGGAACTGACCGCGGCCCGGCTCGACAAGCTCCGTGCGGAGGTGGCCGAGTGAACGCCCCCGCCGGTTCGCTGCTCACGGCCGACAGGCTCCGCAAGGCGTACGGCCCGACCGTCGCCCTCGACGGGGCCGAGTTCTCCATACACCCGGGCGAGGTCGTCGCCGTGATGGGGCCGTCCGGCTCCGGGAAGTCGACCCTGCTGCACTGTCTCGCCGGCATCGTGCCGCCCGACTCGGGCTCGATCGTCTACGCCGGGCGCGAGATGGCCACCATGAGCGACACCGAGCGCAGCGCGCTGCGGCGCAGCGAGTTCGGGTTCGTCTTCCAGTTCGGCCAGCTGGTGCCCGAGCTGACCTGCGTGGAGAACGTCGCGCTGCCGCTGCGGCTGAACGGCACCTCCCGCAAGGAGGCCCACCGGGCCGCGCTGGGCTGGATGGAGAAGCTGGAGGTCGACGACCTCGCGAAGAAGCGGCCCGGCGAGGTCTCCGGCGGCCAGGGCCAGCGGGTCGCGGTGGCCCGCTCGCTGGTGACCGGTCCCCGGGTGCTGTTCGCGGACGAGCCGACCGGCGCGCTCGACTCGCTCAACGGCGAACGGGTGATGGAGCTGCTGACCGACGCCGCCCGCTCCACCAACGCGGCCGTCGTCCTCGTCACCCACGAGGCGCGGGTGGCCGCCTACTCCGACCGCGAGATCGTCGTACGGGACGGGAAGTCCCGGGACATGGAGCGCGCGGTATGAACGTCCGGCAGTGGGCGAGGGATCTGGCCATGGGGGTCCGGTTCGCTTTCGGGGGCGGCCGCGAGGGCTGGTTCCGGGCCGCGATGACGGCGGTGGGCGTGGGCCTGGGGGTGGCGCTGCTGCTGCTCACCACGGCCGTCCCGAACGCGCTGGCCGTGCGCCACCAGCGTGACGTGGCGCGGGCGGACTACACGTACGTCTTCGGCCAGCCCAAGAAGGCCGGCGAGAAGACGTTCGTCATCGCGGACATCGACACGCCCTACCGCGGCAGCGACATCCGCGGCCGGATGATCCAGCGGGAGGGCGCGAAGGCGCCGGTGCCGCCCGGGCTCACCGGGTACCCGGCACCGGGCGAGATGGCCGTCTCGCCCGCGCTGAAGCGGCTGCTCGACTCCCCCGACGGGGCCCTGCTGCGGGCCCGGCTGCCGTACCGGATCACCGCCACCATCGCGGAGAGCGGACTGACCGGCTCGCAGGAACTCGCCTACTACGCGGGCTCCGCCGATCTCGCCGCCCACATCCACCCGCCGGACGTGGCCCGGATCGACCACTTCGGCAGCCCCCGGTCCCCGGACGAGGCGTCCGACCCGGTCCTCACCCTGCTGGTCCTCCTGGTGTTCGTGGTGCTGCTGATGCCGGTCGCCGTGTTCGTCGCGGCCGCCGTCCGCTTCGGCGGCGAGCGCCGCGACCGGCGGCTGGCCGCGCTGCGGCTGGTCGGCTCCGACGGCCGGATGGTCCGGCGGATCGCGGCCGGCGAGGCGATGGCGGGCGCGCTGCTGGGACTGGTCCTCGGCGCCGGCTTCTTCCTCGTCGGCCGGCAGCTCGCGGGCAACGTCGACGTGTTCGGCACCAGCGTGTTCCCCAGCTACCTCAACCCCTCCCCCGTGCTGGCGCTGCTGGTGGCGGTCGCCGTCCCGGCGGCGGCCGTGCTGGTGACCCTGTTCGCCCTGCGCGGGGTGGTCATCGAGCCGCTCGGCGTGGTGCGTACGGCGAAGCCCGCGCGCCGCCGGCTGTGGTGGCGGCTGCTGCTCCCGGTGGCCGGTCTGGCGGCGCTCTACCCGATGATCGGGCAGGGCCGCGGTGACGGCGACTTCAACCAGTACCTGGTGACCGGCGGCGTCCTGCTGCTCCTGGTCGGCATCACGGCGCTGCTGCCGTGGGTCGTGGAGACGGTCGTCGGGCGCCTCGGCCGGGGCGCGGTGGCCTGGCAACTGGCGGTTCGGCGGCTGCAGTTGAGCAGCGGTACGGCGGCCCGCATGGTCAACGGCATCGCGGTGGCGGTGGCCGGTGCGATCGCGCTCCAGATGGTCTTCAGCGGCGTCGAGGCCGACTACACCAAGGCGACCGCCAACGACCTCAACCGCGCGCAGATGTCGGTCCAGGTGCCGAACGGTGTCCCGGTGCCCCAGGTCGCCCGGGCGATGGCCGCCACCAAGGGCGTGCGGAAGGTGGTCTCGATCGCCGACGGCCAGGTCGGCGACCTGAAGAAGGACCCGAGCCAGACCGCCCAGGTGAGCGTGGGCAGCTGTGCCTCGCTGCGGGAGGTCGCCACCCTGCCGTCCTGCCACGACGGCGACGCCTTCGTGCTGAAGGGGTCCGACAGCGACTCCGAGACCGCGAAGCTGCTGGCGGCCGGGGAGAAGCACGGCCGGACGCTGTACCTCAACCCCTCGTACAGCGACGGCTCCGAAGGCTCCACCAGCCGCTGGGAGGTCCCGGCGGGGCTGAAGCAGGCCCGGACGCGTGAGGACCCCACCGGCTACGAGCGCGGCGGCCTCCTGATCACCCCGGGCGCGCTGCCGGCGGGTGCCGACACGGCGGTGCAGGGCGTGGTCTACCTGTCCGTCGACTCCGGCGTCCGCGACGTCAACGAGTACGTGATCAACACCGCGGTCCGGATCGACCCGCTGATGCACGCGGACGCGCTGACCCGGTTCGAGCGAAGCGGTCAGTTCGACTCCATCCGCACCGGGCTGTTCGTCGGCGCGGCCGCCGTGCTGGCGCTGATCGGCGCGAGTCTGCTGGTCGGCCAGCTGGAGCAGCTGCGCGAGCGCAAGAAGCTGCTGTCGGCCCTGGTCGCCTTCGGCACCCGGCGCCGCACGCTGAGCCTGTCGGTGCTGTGGCAGACGGCGATCCCGGTCGGACTCGGCCTGGTGCTGGCCGGCGTGGTGGGGCTGACGCTCGGCACGGTGCTGCTGAAGATGGTCGGCTCCACGGTGCGCGTGGACTGGCCGGGCGTGCTGGCGATGACCGGCTTCGGCGCGGTGGTCGTCCTGGCGGTGACCCTGCTCAGCCTGCCGCCCCTGCTGCGGCTGATGCGCCCGGACGGCCTGCGCACCGAGTAGGCCGCACGGCAGGAGTCAGGAACCGGCGCCGAGCACCCGGACGGGCAGCGGCCGCAGCGCCTCGCGCAACGCGGCCGCCAGCTCCCGGTACTCGGCGCCGCGCGCTGCCCCCGCGCGCATCGCGAGGGCGACCCGGCGGCTCGGCGCGGGCTCCGCGAAGGAGCCGGTCAGGAGCTGCTCGCTGCGGCTGGTCTCGACCTTGACGGCGGTGTGCGGCAGCAGGGTGCAGCCGAGCCCGCCGGCGACCAGCTGGACGAGGGTGGCGAGCCCGGCGGCCGTGGTGGTCACCGCGACGTCCTTCCGCCCCGCCTCCCGGCAGATGTCCAGTGCCTGGTCGCGCAGGCAGTGCCCCTCGTCCAGGAGCAGCAGGTGCAGCTCCTTCAGCGCCTCGCGGGCGATGCCGGTACGGCCGCCGAGCGGATGCCCGAGCGGCGTGACGAGTACGAAGTCCTCGTCGAACAGGGGGAGTTCGACGACCCCGGGGATGCCCAGGGGGACCGCGAGCAGCAGCAGGTCGAGGCGGCCGGCGGCGAGCCCGTCCAGGAGGCTGGCGGTCTGCTCCTCGTGGACCTGGAGGTCGAGGTCCGGGTAGCGGTCGTGGACCAGTCCGAGGACCGTGGGCAGCAGATACGGCGCGACGGTGGGGATCACCCCGAGCCGCAGCGCGCCGGTGAACGGCGCCCGCACCGCCTCGGCCTCCGCGAGCAGCGCCTGCACCTCGTCCAGCACCGCCCTCGCCCGTACGGCGAGCCGCTCGCCGGCGGGCGACAGCAGCACCTTGCGGGTGGTCCGTTCGAGCAGCGTGACGCCGAGCGTCTCCTCCAGCGCCGCGACGGCTCCCGACAGCGCGGGCTGGCTCATGCCTATCGCGGCCGCCGCGTCCCGGAAGTGCAGGTGCTCGGCGACGGCGGCGAACGCCCGCAGTTGCGCGAGACTGGGCTGCCGCCGCTTGCCCCCGACACCACCGGCCCCGACGCCGATACCGTTCCCCAGGGGATTACCCAGAGCCACTAATAGCCACCTCCGATCAACTCGACCGAGTGTAGCTATTTCAGGAATCAATGCACCTTGTGCCACCATCGGCGGCGTCCAACCCATCGGAGCAGGCCCCGCGATCCGGGGTAGCTCCGCGCTGCAAGGAGAGCGTGTGCTCACTGTCGGTGACAAGTTCCCCGAGTTCGAACTGACCGCCTGCGTCTCGCTGGAGAAGGGCCGGGAGTTCGAGACGATCACCCACAAGACCTACCAGGGTTGGAAGGTGGTCTTCGCGTGGCCCAAGGACTTCACCTTCGTGTGCCCCACCGAGATCGCCGCGTTCGGCAAGCTGAACGAGGAGTTCGCCGACCGCGACGCGCAGGTCCTCGGCTTCTCCGGTGACTCCGAGTTCGTCCACCACGCCTGGCGCAAGGACCACGACGACCTGCGCGAGCTGCCGTTCCCGATGATGGCCGACTCCAGGCACGAGCTGATGCGCGACCTCGGCATCGAGGGCGAGGACGGCTTCGCCAAGCGCGCGGTGTTCATCGTGGACCAGAACAACGAGATCCAGTTCTCCATGGTGACCGCGGGCTCGGTGGGCCGCAACCCCAAGGAGGTCCTGCGGGTCCTGGACGCCCTGCAGACCGACGAACTGTGCCCGTGCAACTGGACCAGGGGCGAGGACACCCTCGACCCGGTCGCGCTCCTGGCGGGTGAGTGACCCCGTGTCCCTGGACTCCCTCAAGTCCCGTGTCCCGGACTACGCCAAGGACCTGAAGCTCAACCTGGGTTCGGTCATCGGCAACTCGGAGCTGCCGGCGCAGCAGCTGTGGGGCACGGTCCTGGCGACCGCCGTCGCCGCCCGCTCCCCGATCGTGCTGCGCGAGCTGGCGCCGGAGGCGAAGGCGAACCTCACGCCCGAGGCGTACACGGCGGCGAAGGCCGCGGCCGCGGTGATGGCGATGAACAACGTCTTCTACCGCACCCGCCACCTGCTCTCCGACCACGAGTACGGCACCCTGCGCGCCGGTCTGCGGATGAACGTCATCGGCAACCCCGGGGTCGACAAGGTCGACTTCGAGCTGTGGTCGTTCGCGGTGTCCGCGGTCAACGGCTGCGGGATGTGCCTGGACTCCCACGAGCAGGTGCTCCGCAAGGCCGGAGTGGACCGTGAGGTGATCCAGGAGGCGTTCAAGATCGCGTCGGTGGTCCAGGCGGTCGGCTCCACCCTGGAGGCCGAAGCCGTGCTGGCCGAGTTCGAGTAGGCACCGTCGCCCTGTGGACCCCGCTCACCTCTGGTGCGCGGGGTCTTCCGCATCCCTGGGGGCTGCGCCCCCGGACCCCCCTTCGGCCTGAACGGCCTCGTCCTCGAACTCCCCCGGAGGGGGTACCCCCAGACGGGCTGAAGACCGGGTCTCGTCGCCGTCCTCGGGCGCGGGACCGGCCGATGCCGACGCCTCGTCGCCGTCCTCGGGCTCGGTGCCCGCGTACCGCTCGCGCGAGTAGTGGTGCAGGTAGCTGACCACCGTGTTCGTCACCGCCACCAGCGGTACGGCCACCACCGCGCCGCCCAGGCCCGCCACCAGGCTGCCGGCCGTGACCGAGAGGACCACGGCGAGCGGGTGGACGCGGACCGCCCGGCCCAGGATGAACGGCTGCAGGATGTGGCCCTCGATCTGCTGGACCGCGAGGACGACGGCCAGGGTCATGACCGCGGTGAAGACGCCCTGGGTGACCAGCGCCACGATCACCGCCAGCGCGCCGGAGGCGACGGCACCCACCAGCGGGATGAACGAGAACAGGAAGATGAAGACGGCCAGCGGGACGGCCATCGGGACGTCCAGGAAGTAGATGCCGATGCCGATGAAGATGGCGTCGATGAGGGCGACCAGGACCGTGCCCCGGACGTAGGCGGTGAGGGTGCGCCAGGCGCGCGGGCCGGCGCCGGCCACGCCCTCGCGGGCGGCGGCGGGGACCAGCTTGAGGAACCACCGCCAGATGCGGTCGCCGTCGTAGAGCAGGAAGAGCGTGGAGAAGAAGACCAGCAGGAGACCGGTCAGCGCCTCCACGACGACCTGGACGCCCTCCAGGCCGAACGACGTGATCTGGTCGGTGTTGGCGCCGATCGCCTCGCGGAGGTTCTTGGCGATCTGGTTGATCTGTTTGTCGGTGACGTGGAAGGGGCTCTTCAGCAGCCAGTTGCGCAGGTCGTCGATGCCGTTCTGGATCTGGTCGGAGAGCGTGTCGATGTTCTCCATGACCTGCCAGGTCACGAACCAGCCCATCAGGCCGATCACCACGAAGCCGGAGATGGCGGTGAGCGCGGTGGCGGGGCCGCGCGGCACACCGTAGCGGCGCAGCCGGGCGACGGTGGGCTGGAGCAGGGCGGTGATGAGCAGGGCGACGACGAAGGCGAACACGACCAGTTGCACGGAGCTGATGACCCGCATCAGGATCCAGACCGCGCCGGCCAGCACCAGCAGCCGCCAGCCGGCCTCCGCGGCGACCCGTACGCCCCAGGGGATGGCCGTCACCGGGTCGGGACGCGGTACCGGCTTCCGGACGGGCGCGGAGGCCTGCGGCAGCGGGGCCGGGGCGGGCACCGGAGCAGGCGCCGGGGTGGGCGCCGGAACGGACACGGCCGGAGCGGGCGGCGCCGGCTCGGTGTGCTCCCGCTCCACCTCGGCCTGGCGCTCGTCCAACCGCTCGCCCATCTCGGTCAGTCCGGCCCCGATACGGCCGAGCCACTCAGGCACGCGCGACATGATCCGCCCTCTCCCCACCACTCCCCCCTGGAGTCGTCCGCAACGACCGTACAGGGCAACAGCCCCTCCCCCTAGGACGGGGAGGGGCTGTGGAAGGTTGAGAGAGGTTCGCTGCAACGCGCCCTCTTTTTTATGCTTTTAGGGGCGCTGGGGTACCCCCGGCCGAAGGCTGGGGGAGGAACTGCGCGACCAGCCACAGGCGGCCCGCGGCCGACATCGAACCGCAACCGATGTTTGTCGGCCGCACCGCAGCGGAGCGCCTAGTACCAGTGGTTCGCCTGCCAGAACGACCAGGCCTCACAAGGGCTGCCGTACCGGGAGTTCATGTAGTTGAGGCCCCACTTGATCTGCGTGGCCGGGTTGGTCTGCCAGTCGGCGCCCACGGAGGACATCTTGGAGCCGGGCAGGGCCTGGAAGAGACCGTAGGCGCCGGAGGAGGCGTTGACCGCCTGGTAGTTCCAGCTGGACTCGTGGTCCACGATGTTGCTGAAGCACTGGTACTGGCCGCTGGCCACCATCTGCTGCGCCATCGCCTGGATCTGCGCCACAGTGTACGAGCTCTGGACCGGGAAGCTGGAGGCGGAACGGCTGGCCGTGGTCTTCGCCTCGGCGCGCTCCTTGGCCTCCTTGGCAGCCTTCTCCGCTTCGGCCTTCTTGGCCTCGGCGGTCTTGGCCGCGGCCACCCGGGCCGCCTGCTCGGCGTCCTTCTTGGCGGACGCGTCCGCCTGGATCGCCACGGCGTCGGCCTGCTGCGTCAGGGACGCGGTCTGCACCTGGGCCTGCTGCCCCGCGGGCAGGTCGGCGAGGAGCGTGGTGTCGGCTGCCGTAGCCTCGGCGTCGTTGTTCGGCTGGGCAACACTGCCCGAGGCCACACCCACGACGCTTCCGACGGCGGTGACCGCGGTGGCCGAGGCCACTGCGAATCCCCGGACCGAGATCCGGCTCACACGGTTTCCTTCCAGCATCGCCCGCTTCGGTGACCCTGGCGGACGCAATCGTGCCCCTGGCACTGGTCTCCTCACTACTGGGTCACGGGAGACACGGGCCCGGTGGGCAACCCCCCGGAGGGAGCGCCGCGTGGTGCTCGGGCGGCATACGACGTCGCTATGGAATTAGCAGTGATGCTTCTGTTGTTCCGTACCGCTGGGGGTACGGGTGTGTCGTATGCGGGGCCTGACAGGAGTGAGACTCTGCCGTAACCCGACGCCGGGTGGCAATTCAGAGTTGCGTGTGAAAGCTCACATCCGGTTTCTCCCAGGGGATTTCAGGAAACCGCCACACGCGAAGACGCCGCCCGGCTAGGCTCGGGGCCTTTGCCGGACGGCGCCAACGGGTGGGCCATCAGCTCAAGTTGGACACAGGGTTCAGATGGTTCAGATGTGCCCGTCCTCCAGCATTTCGGTCACAAGGGCGGCGATCTGGGACCTCTCGGACCGGGTGAGGGTGACATGCGCGAAAAGCGGATGCCCCTTCAGCTTCTCCACGACGGCGACCACACCGTCGTAACGCCCGACCCGCAGATTGTCCCTTTGCGCCACATCATGGGTCAGAACGACCCGCGAATTCGCGCCGATCCGGGACAGAACGGTCAGCAGGACGTTCCGTTCCAGCGACTGGGCCTCGTCCACGATCACGAACGCGTCGTGCAGGGAGCGGCCGCGGATGTGGGTGAGCGGCAGCACCTCCAGCATCCCGCGGGCGGTGACCTCCTCGATGACCTCGCGGCTGGTGACCGCCGACAGGGTGTCGAAGACCGCCTGCGCCCAGGGGCTCATCTTCTCCGCCTCGGAGCCCGGCAGATAGCCCAGTTCCTGGCCGCCGACCGCGTACAGCGGACGGAAGACCATCACCTTCTGGTGCTGGCGGCGCTCCAGGACCGCCTCCAGGCCCGCGCACAGCGCCAGCGCGCTCTTGCCGGTGCCGGCCCGGCCGCCCATCGACACGATCCCGACGTCCGGGTCGAGCAGCAGGTCGAGCGCGATGCGCTGCTCGGCGCTGCGGCCCTTGATGCCGAACGCCTCGCGGTCGCCGCGCACCAGACGGATGTTGCCCTCCGCGGTCACCCGGCCGAGCGCCTTGCCGCGCTCCGACTGGATCGTCAGGCCGGTGTGCACGGGGAGGCCGGAGGCCTCCGGGACGTACACGTGCCCTTCCTCGAAGAGGATGTCCACCTGTTCGCCGGGCAGGGTCAGTTCGGACATTCCGGTCCAGCCGGAGGAGTCCGTGATGGCGAGTTCGGCGCGGTACTCCTCGGCGAGGAGACCGACCGACGACGCCTTGATCCTGAGCGGGAGGTCCTTCGAGACGACGGTGACGTCGTACCCCTCGGCCTGCAGGTTGCGGGCCACCGCGAGGATGCGGGAGTCGTTGTCCCCCAGGCGGTAGCCGCTCGGCAGCACGCTGGGGTCCGAGTGGTTGAGCTCGACACGGATGGTGCCGCCGAGTTCGCCGATCGGGATGGGGGCATCGAGGCGGCCGTGCCGGACCCGGTAGTCGTCGAGCAGGCGCAGCGCCTGCCGGGCGAAGTAACCGAGTTCGGGATGGTGCCGCTTGGCCTCCAGTTCCGTGACCACGACGATCGGGAGCACTACCTCGTGCTCCTCGAAGCGGGCCATGGCGTTCGGGTCGGCCAGCAGGACGCTGGTGTCGAGAACATAGGTGCGCCGGTCGGACTTGCGGCGCGTTGTGCTGGTCACCACGGAAGGACGTACCCCCTCGGATGAGGTCGGGGAGCGACGAAGGCGAGCTGGACCGGTTGACGGCCGCCTTGCACGGGCCGAAAACCGGCCCCCCGCTGCTTCTTCCGTGCCGTGACCGCACGGTCGGGCTGGTGCAAAGGGCCTCCCGGGCGGGCGGCCCCGAGCCGCCCACTGAGAACCGATGCCCGTGGTTCGGACATCGACCTGCATGGCTTATGCCCTCGAACATGCGACACCATGCCACGGTCCGCGACGACGGGAAAGTGAACTCCGTGTTACTCGCGCCCCGATATGGGTGATTTACGCCTCATGGGCGGGGTGGGGTCATCCACCGTGACGACGGGGTTATCCAGCGTGGCGGCGGCGGTGGGGGTCGTATGCCGTGTTGACGTCCGCCGTCACGAAGACGTCACCCGCCGTAGCGGCGGTGCCGGGCCGCGTAGTCGCGCATGGCGCGCAGGAAGTCGACCTTGCGGAACGCGGGCCAGAAGACCTCGCAGAAGTAGTACTCGGCGTGGGCGGTCTGCCAGAGCATGAATCCGGACAGCCGCTGCTCGCCGCTGGTGCGGATCACCAGGTCCGGGTCGGGCTGGTCGCCGGTATAGAGGTGACGGCCGATCGCGTCCACGGTGACGGAGTCGGCGAGGTCCTCCATCGCGACACCCTTGTCGTGGGCGTCCAGGATCATCGAGCGGACGGCGTCGGCGATCTCCTGGCGGCCGCCGTAGCCGATGGCGACGTTCACCAGTATTCCGTCGACGTGCGCGGTGGCCTCCTCGGCCTCCTTCAGCGCGGTCTGCATCGGGGAGGGCAGCAGGTCGGGCGTGCCGACGTGGTGGACGCGCCAGCGGCCGTCGGCGGCGAGGGTGCGGACGACGTCCTCGATGATGCCGAGGAGCGGGACCAGTTCCTCCTTGGCGCGGTCGAAGTTGTCGGTCGACAGCAGCCAGAGGGTGACGACCTCGACGTCGGTCTCGGAGCACCAGCCGAGGAACTCCTCGATCTTCTCCGCGCCGGCGCGGTGACCGTGCACCGTGCTGGAGCCCGCGGCCTTCGCCCAGCGCCGATTGCCGTCCATGATGACGCCGATGTGCTTGGGCACCTGAGCGTGGTCCAGGTGGCCTTCCACCCGGCGTGCGTAGAGCCTGACGAGCAGGCCGCGCAGCTTGTCGCGCAGGTTCACTTGAAGTCCGCCCCTCGTGATTCGGATGCGGGAGTCCGCGTGGAGTCGGAGTGGAGTCCGCGTGGAGTCCGCGTGCTTGGGGATGCGGGAGTCCGCGGGCCGAAGCCTACCCCGCGGGGAGTTGAGGAGGATGCGGCAGGGAGGGCGCCCCGTGCGGCGGGGGTTCCGGTCGCCGTGCGGCCGCGGGCCGGTTGTGGCTGGTCGCGCAGACCTTCGCGGCCCTTCGCGGGCGCGGCCCCGGGGCCGATTGAAAAGTGGGTGAAAAAACGGGCCGGTCCGTGGGGGGGAGACGGACCGGCCCGAGGGGGGGCTTCCACCATAACCCTTCGTAAGTGATGCTGCGTGCATCAGCGCGCATCAACTACTCTCCGGAGTCGTCCGGCGACGCCCCGGTGGGCCCGAAACGCTGGATTCGAGGGTCCCGCATGGCCGATTCACAGCGGAATCCCAGGAAAAGTAGCCGCTTACGGGGAGATCAAGAGGGTTTGAGCCGTCTTGTGGATGCCTCGGCGAGTTGTTCACCCGTCCCCCCGACGGGCTACCCCGGGTGCGAACGACGGCTTGACGGGAGCGAGTGGGGCGATACGGCACCGCGCAGCCCCCTCCTCTGCGCGGTACCGCCCGCGCAGCTTTGCTCACGCGAATTGCCTTGGTCTGAACTTACGTGACCCAATCGGGTGATACGAAGCGAATGAGGTAACGATGTGAGAACGCTGTGAAAATGAGAGATGAACAAACGGGTGCCACCTTCACCTATGCACAGATCCATGACCTATGGAGCGAGTTGGCGCCATAGATCGTCAATGCCCCACAATGCACCACCCTGATCGTTTCGCTCTCCTCCCGGTCGCGGCGCCGTCCGCGAGCCCGGACGGCGGTTCTTGGCCATTCTTCGCCGCCTGGCATTCCAAGGCCGGTGGATCACGGCCGCGGCGCCGGTCTACGGGCGTCGAAGAGGTGCCGCGAGCTGTGCGCGACGAAGGACCCCTCCGTCTCGATCCGCTCGTGCAGGGCGCGGAGTTGGGGCTCGTACGCCTCGACCGTGAAGCCCGGGACCATCCACACGACCTTCCGCAGGAAGTGCACGACGGCCGCGATGTCGTGGAACTCCATCCGCAGCCGCTCCGCCCGCAGACCGACGACCTCCAGCCCGGCCGCCTCCGCCGCCGCGCGCTCGCCGTCGGGGTGCCGGCCCGCCCGGCCGGCCTCCGACTGCGGGCCGAGGAAGAACTCGACGAGCTCGAAGACGCTGGCGGGCCCGACGTGCTGGGCGAAGTACGTGCCGCCCGGCCGCAGCACACGCGCGATCTCGGCCCAGTCGGCCCGCACCGGGTGCCTGCTGAGCACCAGGTCGAAGGTCTCGTCGGCGAACGGCAGCGGAGCGTCCTCGGGCGAGGCGACGACCACCGCACCGCGCGCGCCCAGCAGCGCGCTCGCCTTCGGGACGTTCGGCGGCCAGCCCTCGGTGGCGGCGAGCAGCCGGGGCCGGTCCGGGGCCGCCGTGCCGAGGGCGAAGTCGAACACCTCGCCGCCGCCGGTCTGGATGTCGAGCGCCGCCGTGGCCCGGGCCAGCCGCCCGCCGGCCGCACGGGCGTATCCCCAGGAGGGGCGCGCCTCGGTGGCCCGCCCCTCGAACCAGGAGAAGTCCCACCCCTCGGTCGGCACGGCGTCGCCCTCGGCGACCAGGTCCTCGAAGGTGCGGTGCGTCCGCTGCGCTGCCATGGCCGCAGCATCGCAGCGCACTGTCGGTGCCCGCTGCTAATTTCTCCCGCCATGACGACCGACAGCACGTACACCGCCGGCGAGAAGGACATCCTGCACGCGAGCCTGGACCGGCACCGGGACGCGGTCCTGTGGAAACTGCAGGGCCTGGACGACGAACAGCTGCGGCGCCCGATGACGCCGTCGGGGACGAACCTGCTGGGGCTGGTGAAGCATCTGGCATCGGTGGAGTACGGCTGGTTCGTCTCGGCCTTCGGCGGCGAGGTCGAGCCGCTGTGGTTCGACCCCTACACCGACGACGACCTGTCCGTCGGCCCGGGCGAGACCACCCGGCAGATCACCGACTTCTACGGCCGTGCGCGCGCCGCGGCCGACGCGGTGATCGCCGGACACCCGCTGGACGCGCCGGGCCGCCCCGACTGGCGGGACCATTCGGTCTCGCTGCGCTGGGTCCTCGTCCACATGATCGAGGAGACGGCGCGGCACGCCGGGCACATGGACATCGTGCGGGAGCTGATCGACGGGGCGACGGGCGACCATCCGCCCGTCACGGGTACGGCGTGACGGGGCCGTGGGCGGCGCGTCGCGAGGGCGTCAAGGTGCCCCCGTGGCGCGGTCGCGCAGGACCAGCAGCACGTACCCCTCGTCCACGGGGTGCGCCGCGTCCTCGTACGGCACGAAGCCGTTCTTCTCCAGCAGCCGTACGGAGGCGGTGTTCTCGGCGAAGGGGTCGGCGAACAGGGGCCGTACGGTCTCCTCCCGGAGGAAGAGCGCGAGGGCACGGCTGCCGACGCCTCTCCCCCAGTAGGCCCGCCCGAGCCAGTAGCCGGTGAACCGGCGCTCGCCGTCCCACCAGGCGACGATGTTCCCCGCGACCTCCCCGTCCACGACGACGGTCCGCACCAGCCCGCTGGGATCCCCGAGCACCCGCTCCCTCCAGTGCCGCAGAAAGGCCTCCCGCGGCCGAGGCGTGAACCTCGACCGCCGGACGGCCTCCGCGTCATGCTCGTACGCGAGGAAGGTTTCCAGATCGTCGTCCTGTACGGACCTCAGCCGAACGTCGTTGGTCGTCATACCGGCGAGTGTGGCACCCGCCACTGACAACGCCGGGCGCCCGGCACCGGGGCCCGCCGGCCCGACTCGGGGTGCGTTGCCGGCCGGACAAGCCCTAGGGCACCAGCGGCCGGACCTCCTCCGCGGTGAACCGCACGAACCCCTCGGGGTCGGTTTCGTCCGCCGTCGGCTGGAGGACGACGGTGTCGGCGCCGGCCTCCACGAGCCGCTGCACGGCCTTGGCGACGGCGCCCGCGTCGCCGGCGACACCGAGGCCGGGGACGGACTCCAGCCCCTCCGCGGCGAGTTCGGCACGGAGCCGGGCGGGGGCGTCGGCCCCGGTGGCGGTCAGCAGGTACACGACGACCCGGTGCGGCTCCGCCACGCCGCGTCCCGCGGCCAGCCGCCCCTCCTCGACGAGCCGCAGGGCCCGGCGCACCCCGTCGGGCGAGGTGGCGGCGGTGAGCACGGTCCCGTCGGCGGCGGCACCGGACAGGCGGAGGGTACGGGGACCTTCGGCGCCGGCGAGAATCTCGACGGGGCCGGCGGGCGGCCAGTCGAGCGCGACGTCGTCGAGCCGGACGTACCGCCCGTCCACCGTGACCCGTTCCCCGCGCAACAGCGCGCGCAGGGCGTCGAGATGCTCGCGCAACAGGGTCAGCGGGGACTCGGCGCGGGCGCCGACCTGGCCCATCCAGTCCTGCACACCGTGCCCGACGCCGACGATCGCGCGCCCCGGGAACATCCGGTCCAGCGCGGCGACCTCCATCGCGGTGACCGCGACGTTCCGCAAGGGCACCGGCAGCAGCCCGACCCCGACCCGCACCCGCTCCGACCACGCGAGCGCGGCCGCGGCCGCGCTGATCCCACCCTCCCGAAAACAGTCCTCCCACAACCACAACTCCTCAAGCCCCACCCCCTCAGCAACACGAACCACGTCCCGCAGGCGCTCGGGGGGAAGCTGGGGGCGGAAGACTGCGCCGAGTGAGGTCATGGGGGAGGTACTACCCGGGGCCGGGGCCGCGACAACTCCGTCAGCCACCGGATCGTTCACCCGGTCATCGAGTCCGGGTCCGGCAGCCGTACTCCGGCACGGCGGGCGCGTTCGAGGGCGGCCGGACCTGCGCCACGGGGGTCGGCGACGCCCCGCTTGTTCATCGGGCGCTGCTGGACCACGTAGAAGCGACACGGCCCCGGAGCCGCGATGACTGCGGCGAAGCGGGGGTCGCCGGCGAACCACACCTCCCTGATCTGCTTGGCCCTCTCGGTGCTGTAGCCGCGTCCGAGACGCCGCCTCCACCACCTGGACCGAACATGCACCTTCAGGATCATCGGCAGCCTCTCGTCCGGGTGTTCCGGGTTGGGGAAGCTCAGCCAGACGTCCCCGGCGGTAGCTCCTGGGACCTGCCCGATCCCGCTCTCCGGCTCGTCGAACACCTGCCAGGGATAGGTGCGCAGCAACCGTCGTGCGTGGAAGGCCCAGGAGATGTAGGACGGCTGGAGAAACGCCCGGTAGAACGAGTAGAGCAAGGGGCCGAAGAAGAGCCACAGCATCCAGGTCATCGACGAGCTGACGTACCAGGCCAGCAGCCCCAGCCACGCGGCGGGCCACAGGATCTGCCCCAAGATCGCACAGGTGGCCAGCTTTGCCCAGGCGCGACGGGTCGCCGGGTCATCCCAGGCCGTGGGGTGGTGCGTGGGAAGCATGTCAGTCCTCGTCGGTTACGTCGTCGGACAATTCCGGAAGCGGGTCTTCGAAACTGACCGTGCCGGCGATGTCCCGGAGCAGATCGCGGTAGTGCTCGGCGTGCTCGACCGCAGCCGTGGCCAGTGAGAGGATCGCGATGCGTCGGCCGTCGAGGCACGGTACGTATGCCGTGACCTGGAGCAGTCCGTTCGGAGCGCCGAGTCCCAGCTCGGCCGGCTCCCGCAGACGTGTCTGGACGAGCGAGGCCGGACCGCACGGCAGGTCCAGCGTTTCGATGTGCTCGGCCCCTTCGACACCGGCGGCCGCCCGGCCGGCGAGGACACTGCGCGGCGCCCAGTAGGTATCCCGCCGGGCAAGCGTGAAGAGAGACAGTAACGGTCCGCCGCCTCCCTCGTCGTCCGCGTGGAGACCGAGGCAGCAGTGCACCGCGCCCGCCTCCAGAAGCAGTTGGGCCAGTCGGAGCACCGGACCGAGACCGATGAGCGGACCTTCCGCCTGTGCCGCGTCACGCGCTGCCGCCGCCAACTCGTGGAGCGGAAGGGGTACGAATCCCGAGGGCAACGCGAACCAGACATCGGCGTCCTCGCGCCGGGCCGAGTCGTCAATCATGTAAGCGGCGCTCATGACGCTTCTCCCGCACCGCGCAGCAGGAAGTGGAGCGCGCCCGCTGTCGCCGGAACGTCGACGCCCAGGGTTCTCGGTCCGTCCAGGACGTTGGTGACTGTCTTGGCCGTGCCGCTGTCCAGGGCGTCGGCAAGGCTGCTCACGACGCCGTAGACAGCCGTACCGGCCCCCAGGAGCGTCGCAGGTCTGTCGACCTTTTCGACGATCGGCGCCAACCGTCCACCGATCACGCGGGGATGGGACAGAAGGCTCACAGCCCCCTCGGCCGCCGCAGCTTCTGTCCGGATCGAGACGCCGAGTGTCCTGACCGAGGTCCCCGCCCTGGCTCCGGCCTGGGCGATCTTCTGCCCGAGAGTCAATACGCCCTCGGCCTCACCGACCGGTCCAGCTGTGGCGGCAAGGAGTTCGGGGGCCTTCATGGCCCCCTTGGCCACCGCCCCCAACCCCGGCAGCATCCCCAGGAAGTCCCCTGCGACCCCCAGCAGGTTGCCCCAGAAGTCGACGTCCAGTTCGCCCTTGGTGAAGCCGTCCTCCAGCGATGACAGGACTTCCGGGTCGCCGACCCGCAGGCCGAAGGCCGCTCCGCTGAGCAGGCCCGCCGCCAGGAACAGCATCCAGGGGGCGACGGCCGTGAGGCCCAGCAGTGCGATCACGCCCAGCACGGCGGCGCACGCGCTGAGGACGTCGGGGAGGTTGTCGCCCAGCCAGTCGGTGAACCTGTCCCACGCGTTCGGCTCGTGCGGCGCCAGCCGGTACGTGGCGTCGCTGATGTGCCGGGCTCGCCTGCGCGCAGTCTCCTCGTGCTCGCCGGCGAGGGCGCGGGCGCGCTTCAGCACGTCGTCCAGGTCTCCCTGCGCCGCCGTGAGCCTGTTGTTCGCATGGTGCAGGGCCGAGTCGCCCTTGCCTGCGGTCCGCTCGGCCTCGTCCGCGTGCCCCCGGGCCCGCTGCAACGCCTCACGGGCATCCTTGGCCTCGCCGTCGAGCTTCTTCGCGCGCCGCTGGAACTCCTCCAGTTCCATGCCCCAGAGATCTAGTTGCCTCGCCGCCTTGTCGACGGAGTGGGCACCGTTCTTCAGATTGAGCGGCAGCGGGCCGCCCTCCAGCTGCGCACGGAAGGCGACAGCGGCGTCTCCCTCCCAGTAGCTGCCGTTCATCAGCTTCGTGACCTTGGAGTGCGCCCTCTCCATCTCCTTGGCGCAGTCGGACAGCTTGCGGTGGACGTCCCGCACCAGGTCGGAGCTGCCGGGCACCGGGTCGAAGCCGAGATGAGGGTAGGAACTGGCGGCGGTCACCTGCCCCCTCCCCTGCGCCGCGCCTTCTCCAGAGCCTTTTCCAGCGCCAAGTCCACTTCCTGGAAGTCGTCCTTCGCCTTCTTCGTGACGTCCGTGAGCTCCCCGATCTGCTCGGCGATCTCCTTCGCCCCGTAACGCCACTCCTCCTGGAACCGGTCACAGGCCTTGTCCAGGTCGTCCGTACCGAGGCCGTCGGCACCCGGGGCACGCAACGCCTCCTGCAAGGCGGTGAACGACTCCTGCGCCTTCTGCAGATCTCTGAAGAACCTGTCCAGTTCGGAGCCGTCGATCTTCAGCCGGTCAGCCATGTGCACACCTCGCCGAAGGAGCTGGGGACGGCCGGCAGCCGCGCCGCCGAGGCGGTGAGCGCGGCCGAGGGGAGCCGGGCAGGGCGGTTCACTGGGGGACTCCGGATGGGGCTAGAGGTCTCTTGCCCCACTCAACGATCTCCACGGGCTCGGGTGACACAGATTCAGGCTCGGACACTGCCTGACGCCCGCGTTGTGGATACGGTCGGTGCGAGCACCTGCGGTGAAGCCATGGAAGGGGTCGGGTGTGGGGCGCTGGCGGGACGGCCGGGGGACGTTGCTCGTACACGGGGACGGAGGCCGGGAGGCCGTCGTTCCGCTGGAGATCGCCACGTCCTATCGTGCGCGCACCAGGGGGTTGCTGGGGCGTGACGGGCTTGACGGTGCGATCCTGCTCTCCCCCGCCAACGGGATCCACACCTTCCGGATGCGGATGCCGATCGACGTCGCCTACCTGGATCGCCGTCTGAACGTCATCGCCGTGCGCACGATGCCTCCGGGCCGTCTCGGTCTGCCCCGTCTGCGTTCCCGGCATGTGCTGGAGGCGGAGGCCGGGGCGATGGCGGGATGGGGTGTGGAGGTGGGGGCGAGGGTGAGTGTCGAGGAGGCGCGGGCGGGATGACGGGCGTACGGGTGGGGGAACGGTGGCGTACGCGGGCAGCCCGGAGCGAGGAACGGCGGAAGTTCGTTGCCGTGCTCTGGAAGGTCTTCAGGAACCGGTCCGCGGGAACGTGACCTCCACCCGGCGGTTCTTCTTCCTTCCCTCCTCCGTGGAGTTGTCCGCGATCGGGTACTGCTCGCCGTAGCCGCGTACGTCGAAGGTGATGTTCGGGTCGTTCAGGTCCTGGTCCAGGACGCCCTGTACGGCGTTGGCACGTTGGCGGGAGAGGACGTCTCCGTGCGCCGACGTGCCCAGGTTGTCGGTGAAGCCGAAGACGCGGACCTGGGTCGGGTTCTGCTTCCTGATCTCGTCCGCGATCGCCCCGATCCGCGCCTTCGCCGCCTCGCTCAGCTTCGCGCTGTCCTTGCTGAACAGCACCTCGGCCTGGAGGGCGAACGTCACGTCGGCGTTGGTGTCCTCGCGCCGTTCGTCACCGCTCTGGTCCTCCACGACCGACTTGATGTCCAGGACCTTGGGTTCGGCGAGGGTGGCTCCCTCGGGGAGCTTCAGGTCGGGGTCGGTCGGGTCGATCTTCACGGGGGCGGTGGCGGAGGGTTCCGTGCCCGGAGGGGTGCTCGGGTCACCGCCGTCGGCACGGGCGCTCGTCGCGCCGTAGAGGTTCGTGACGAGGAGGAGCGTCGCGGCGCCCAGGGTCAGGGGGAGGCGTGGAGTGGTCACTTCGGCCTCACCCGGAGATCTTGATGGTGCCGCTGGAGAAGGTGGGGAGTTGGAGGGTGACTTCGGTGGTGTCGGCCGGCGGGGCGGGGAACTGCATGAAGACGGGGATGCTCTGACCGGCGTCGATCGAGGACAGATCGGTGGTGGTGAGCGGGCGGCCGTCGGTGTCCCGCAACACGTAGTACCGCTTCTTCCCCTTGGAGTCCACGAGGGTGGCGCCACCGAACGAGGTACCGTGCTGCACGATTTCCGTCTCGTCACCCCGAAGGGCCACGGGGACCACGACCGACTGGGAACCGTCGTTCTTCAGGTTCGCGTTGACGGTGAGGAAGCCGCCCGAGTCCCGGATGGCTGAGGTCACTTGAAGGATCAGGCCGGAAGGGCCGTTGAGTTCGGCGAGGGGTGCCGCAGACTGCCCCTCCTGCGCGCTCGGCTGGGATCCGCCACTCGGGGAGGCGGATGCCGACGCGCCGGGCTTCTTGTCGCCACCGTCGCCGCCACCGCATCCGGCCGCTCCGAGAGCCAGGCCGGCGGTGACAGCCAGTGCGACCATCCCCCTGCGAGCCTTCGCAGTGAACCGAATG
This sequence comes from Streptomyces sp. NPDC008092, assembly GCF_042957285.1. NCBI lineage: Bacteria > Bacillati > Actinomycetota > Actinomycetes > Kitasatosporales > Streptomycetaceae > Streptomyces > Streptomyces sp. NPDC008092. Next base: position 782,765 of record NZ_JBIBHY010000003.1, on the reverse strand, counting down.
CTCATCGCTCCGCTTCCTTCTTCACTCGTCGATTCGCTTGTCAGTCGGCCAGATGGACGTCGAAGAGGTCCTCGGGTCCCGGGAGATCGGTGAGATCGCCGGGGTCCAGCTCCCAGTTCCGGTCCCTGCAGGTGAGTTCGGGCAGGACACTGTCACCGCCGGTGAGCGTGAATGTGCAGAGCGGCTCTATCACGGCCGTGGCGTGTGCCGTCGACTTCATGTTCTCGGTGCCTGGAACGACGGTGTCGCCCACGGTCTTGTTCGTCTCGGCGTCGACCTTGTAGCTCAGTGGCGGTTCGGACGTGCACTGTGCCGTCGCATCGTTCTGGGACGCCAGCTGGGCGGCGCGCCAGCAGGAGTCCGCGACGTCCACGTTGCCGTCGAAGATGTCCTGCCACTTGGTCGGGTCGAGCACGTCCTGCACCCACTGGTCCGCAAGCTCGTCGCGCGTGTTCATGGCCGCGGCGAGGGCCGCCGCGTCCGCCGCCGTCTGGGCGCCATTCCGGTTCACCGCGGCCTGGCCGACCGCAAAGTACGCGAACGCGAGAAAGAGCAGGCCTCCCACTACCGTGATGTAGATAGGGAAGGCCTGCCCAGAGTCGCCATAACGGCGGACGGATGTCACTTGATTTTGTTGATTTGATTCAAAATGCCCGTCAAAATCGCGTTTCCGATGCTGGTACCCGTGACCGCCAGTACGATCACAACCACCACCGCGATGATCCCCAGGTATTCGACCGCGGTCTGCCCCCGGTCGTCGGCACGGCGCTGCATTGCGACAAGCATCCTCAGCATCAGGTTGCTCATGGTGCTCCCCTCCGGGTTCGGTTGCGATCCTCGTAACGTACGACGGAACATACCCATCCGCGGAGGGTCCCAGGACCCAAATCCGGACCCAGTTCACCCGGTTCATCTCAGGCCACCCCCAGCCACTTGGCCGTCGCCTGGGCGCGGGTGGTGGTGTGGAGTTTGGCGAAGATGCGGTTGATGTGGTTCTTGACCGTCTTCTCGCTGATGAAGCAGACGGCGGCGATCTGCTGGTTGGTCATGCCGGACGCGATGAGGTCCATGATCTCCGCCTCTCTGCCGCTCAGTTGAAACCGGGACCGAGATGACTGTCCCACGGATGGTTGCAATTGCGAAAGGTGGTTGGGGGATGATTTATTAGGTAGGGCGCGCAGTTCTGATCGCGCGTGTGCAGTTGCGTTGCCTCTGACGTGGGCCAGCAACGCGTTCGTCGCCGTCGGGGTGAAGTGCGGGCGGCCGCCGCCCACGTCCCGTACCGCCTGTGTCAGCTGCTGGGTCGTGAACTCGCCGTGGACCAGATAGCCCCCGGCGCCCAGCCGTACGGCCTCCTGCACCAGGTCCGTCTCGTCGCTGTACGTCAGCATCATGACCGGGGCGACGCGGACCAGGTGGGGCAGGGCCGCGATGCCGTCCACGCCGGGCATGCGGACGTCCAGGAGGATGACGTCGGGGCGGTGGTGCAGGGCCGCCTCGTAGGCCGCGCGGCCGTCCTCGGCCTCCGCCACCACCGTGAGGTCGCCCGCCGTGGAGAGGACGGCCGTCAGGCCCGCGCGGATCACCGGGTTGTCGTCGGCCACCAGGACGCGCAGTCCCGCAGGCTCGTCGGTCACGCCGCCGGTCATGTCAGTGGCACCTCCACTCGGACCTCCGTGCCCTCGTCGTTGGTCAGCTGGATGCGGGCTCCCACCGCCGCCGCCCGTTCCGTCATGCCGAGCAGGCCGAAGTGGCCGGTGCGGCGCAGGTCTTCGAGAGACGTGTCCGGAGGGAGGCCCCGGCCGTCGTCGTGGATCGTCACCACCAGGTGGGTGGGGGTGGTGGCCGCCCGTACGTCGACTCTCGTCGCCCGCGCGTGGCGGTGTGCGTTCTCCAGGGCTTCCGCCGCGATGCCCAGCAGCTGGCGGGCGGTGGGGGGCGGGAGCGGGACGGGGGCGTCAGGGCCGTCGTACCGGGCGGGGAGGGCCGTGCGCGCGGTGAAGCCGGTTGTCAGTGACTCCAGTTGGGACAGTACGTCGCCCTCCGGGCCGGCGCGCAGGTCCGTCAGGAGTTCGCGGGACTCCGCCGCGGCCCTGCGCGCCGCCCTCGCCAGCAGCTCCGCCTGCTGTCTGATCAGTGCCGGGTCCAGGCGGTCCGGGGGCGCGGCAGCCGACGCGGCGAGGCCGTCGGCGACCAGCGCCACGCCGTACAGCGTCTTGCTCACCGAGTCGTGCATCTCGCGGGCCAGCCGGGCGCGTTCCGCGCCGGCCGCCGCGCTCGCCGCCTCGGTCGCGGCCAGGCGGGCCCGGGTCTCGGTCAGGGCCTCGGTGGCGGTGCCGAAGCGGAGCATCAGGTTGCGCAGGGTCGAGCCCATCGCGCCGGTGATGACACAGAGGCCGGGGAGGAGGAGGGACTCGGCCAGTGCGGAGTGGTGCCGCAGTGTCTCCTGCGCCACCAGGAGGATCAGCGACTGGAGGGAGGCGAAGACCGCCGCTCCGCGCCAGCTGTAGAGGAGGCCGGCGACGAGGGGGGTGCAGACGCTGACGTACGCGAGGGTGGTGTCGGGGCCGGCCGAGATCAGGAGGAGGGAGCCGAAGAGGGTGTCGGCGGCCAGGAGGGTGGGGTGGCGCAGGAGGAGGGGGCCGAAGCGCTGCCAGTCCCGGAAGAGGAGGTACGAGACCATGAACGTGACGACCACGGCCGAGCCGACCAGGCGGGCGCCCAGTCCGGGGCTGGCGTTGAGGAGGGCGGCGGGGGTCGCCACGGCGATCATCGCGAGGCGGAGGCCGAAGACCTGGCGGCACAGTGCCTGGAGGGCGCGGATCTCGACCCTCTCGCCGACGCCGCCGACGCCGCCGACACTGCCGACGCCGACGGCACTGCCGACTTCGCCGGCGTCACCGGTACCTCCGGCGTCACCGGTACCTCCGGTGCCTCCGGCGTCTTCGGCGTCTTCGGCGTCTTCGGGCTTCCTGCCGGCCACGGTCGTCACCTCCGCCTGCTTCCTCGCCTGCTTCCCCGCCTACTTCCCCGTGACCGAACCGAAGTCGACCCCGGAGCCGAGCAGCAGGCCCGCGGCCAGCAGCAGCATCGTCGCCGGGACCATGAACGTGGTGATCATGAGAGTGGCCCTCGGTACCGCCCGGGCCGCCTTGCGGCGGGCGTTCTGGGCGTCGGTGCGGCGCATGTCCTTGGCGAGCGCGACCAGGGTGTCGACGATCGGCGCGCCCAGTTCCTCGCCCTGCTGGAGTGCCGTCACGAACATCGCCACCTGTTCGGAGTCGTTGCGGCGGCGGAGTTCCGCGAAGGCCTGGCGGCGGCTCATGCCCAGGTCCATCTGACGGAGCGTGATGCGGAGTTCGTCGGCCCAGGGGCCCTCGTAGTGCGTGGCCACCCGGTCCAGGGCCTGGCGGAAGCCGAGGCCGGCGCCGACCACCACCGCGAGGACGTCGAGGAAGTCCGGCAGGGTGCGTTCGATGACGTCCTTGCGGAGGCGGATCGCCGACCAGATGCCGACCTCGGTCCAGAACGCGCCGAAGAGGAGGAGCAGGACGGCGACCAGCCACTGGCCGCGGAGGAGGAAGACCAGGAAGCCGGTGCCGCCGAGGACGCCGTAGACGGCGCGGCGGGCCGCGTAGCGGTCGATCGTGAGGCCGCCGGGGTTGCCCGCCAGGTCGATCCTGCGGCGGTACTTGGCCACCTGGCTCGGGCCCATCAGGCGCAGCACGGCGGGCGCGTACCGCATGCCCATGCGGTCGATGAGGGAGTTGGCGGCGCCGGTGCGGGTGGCGCCCACCTCCAGGGCGATCGCGAGGTCGGCGGGGAGCTTGGCGTCGGCGCGGTACATGCGGACGCCCGCGAAGACGCCGTAGACGGCGAGGGCCATGAGGAGGGCCAGGAGGAGTGCCATGTGACATACCACCTCTACCTATACGTCGATGCGGCTGAGGCGGCGGATGAGGACGAACCCGACGACGTACAGCCCGAAGGCGATGACCACCGCCGCCTGGCCGAGGCCGGTGCCGGTCATGCGGGCCAGGGTGCCGTCCTTGACCCCGTTCATCAGGAACAGGGCGCCGACGCCGAGCACCGGGACGGCGTACGACGTCAACGTCACCTGGGAGAGCTGGGTGCGGATCTCCCTGCGGGTCTCCTTGCGCTCCTCCAGGGTCTCGGTGAGGTTGCGCAGGGCGGAGACGACCTGGCCGCCGGCCCGGTTGGAGAGGACGAGGGTGGTGACGAGGACGACCAGCTCGCGGGAGGGGAGCCGGGCGGCGAGTTCGCCGAGCGCGTCGTCCATGGAGTGGCCGATGGCCAACTGGTCGGCGACCTTGGCGAGTTCCTCGCCCGCCGGAGCCTCCAGCTCCTCCGCCGCCATGCCGATCGCGGTGCGCAGGGCGAGGCCCGCGTGGGTGGCGTTGGCCAGGATGCGGGCCAGTTCGGGGAGTTGGGCGATGAACCGCTCGATGCGTTTCTGCCGCTGCCAGTTGAGGAACTGGACGGCGGCGAAGACGCCGAGCAGGCCGGCGATGGGGCCGAAGAAGGGGGCGAGGGCGGCCTGGCCGATGAGCCAGAGGGCGGCGACGGTGGCGAGCATGTAGGCGAGGAACTCGCCCGGGGTCACGTCCAGGCCGGTCGCCGCCAGGCGGAGTTCCAGGCGGCGGCCGACCGTGGTGCCGCGCAGCCCGCGGTCCAGGTTGCGGAACCGGCGCCGGCGGCCGGTGAGCGGGGCCTGGCCGGTGTAGGAGAGGCGGTCCACCAGGGCGGCGCGCTGGGCCCGGCCGGAGGCGTAGGTGTGCAGGCCCACCACGGCCAGGAGACAGGCCAGCAGGGTGATGCCGGTGGTGAGGGTGACGAGGTCGTGGAGGGACATGGGCCGCCTACCGGGCTTCTCGGGTGGTGAGCTGGTCGAAGTGCTGGGCCACGCCGAAGGCCTGCGGGATCGGCTGGCTCGCCATGTAGAGGCGGTCGGCGGTGCGGCGTGGCAGCGGGAAGTACTGGAAGGTGCCGTGGACCCGGCCGTCGTGGGTCATGGGCTGGGCGTCGAAGCGGGCCACGGTCGCCAGCCGGTACGGCTCGCTGCCGTGGCTGTCGAGCATCGCGATCTCGGTGATCCGGCGGGCGCCGTCCGCGAACCGGGTCAGCTGGACGATGACCTCGACCGCGCTGTTGATCTGGTCGTGCAGGGCGACGAAGGGGACCTCGACGTCCGACATGGAGGCCAGGGTCTGGAGCCGGGTCAGGGCGTCCTCGGCGCTGTTGGCGTGGACGGTGGCGAGCGAGCCGTCGTGGCCCGTGGACATGGCCTGCAGCATGTCCAGGGACTCGCCGCCGCGGACCTCGCCGACCACGATCCGGTCGGGCCGCATCCGCAGCGAGTTGCGGACCAGGTCGCGGATGGTGACCTGGCCCTTGCCCTCGACGTTCGACGGGCGGGACTCCAGGCGGACCACGTGCGACTGCTGGAGCTGGAGTTCGGCGGAGTCCTCGATGGTGATGATGCGTTCGTGGGCCGGGATCAGGCCGGAGAGGGCGTTGAGGAGGGTGGTCTTGCCGGTGCCGGTGGCGCCGGAGACGATGATGTTGAACTTCGCCTGCACCAGGCCCGCCAGCAGGAACACCATGTGCTCGTCGAGCGAGCCGAAGCCGATCAGCTCCTGGAGGGTGAAGGAGCGCGGGAAGCGGCGGATGGTGAGGGTGGGGCCGGTCAGGGAGAGCGGCGGGATGATGACGTTGACGCGTTCGCCGGAGGGGAGGCGGGCGTCGACCATCGGGTTCGACTCGTCGACGCGGCGGTTGACGGTGGAGACGATGCGTTCGATGGTCTGCATCAGCTGGTCCGCCGAGACGAAGCGGAGCGGCAGCTGCTCGACGCGGCCGCCGCGTTCGACGAAGATCGCGTCCGGGCCGTTCACCATGATTTCCGTGATCGAGGCGTCTTCGAGGAGCGGTTCCAGGATGCCGAGGCCGAGGGCCTCGTCGACGACGCGGCGGATCAGCTGGGAGCGTTCGACGGTCGACAGGACCGGGCCCTCGCGGCTGATGATGTGGCCGAGGACGCGTTCGAGACGGGCCCGGCGCTCGGCGGCGGCCAGCGCGCTCATCTCCGCGAGGTCGATCTCCTCCAGGAGCTTGGCCCGGTAGGAGGAGACCAGTTGGCCGTCCTCGCCCCGGCTGCCGTGCTCCTCGGGGGAGTTGATGCGTGCCCGCAGGCTCATGGTGGTCCGTGCTCCTCGTTCAGTGGTCGACGGGCATCGTGGCGGACTTGGTGGCGTTGCCGAGGTCCTTCCAGAGGATCTTCGGGATGTGGACCGTGGCGGTGACGGTGACCGAGTCGCCACCGCCGGAGGTCGCGCAGGTCACGCTGAGACTGACCGCGGCGGCGCAGGCGGGGTCGGCCGCCTGCCCCAGCGAGGCGGCGCGGGCCCCCGCCCGGGCCGCCGTCCCGGCCTGCTCGGCGGCGTAGGCGACGGCGCCGAGCTGGATGCCGACGAGTCCGACGATCAGGAGGATCGGGAGGAAGCCGAGGTACTCGATGGCGACCTGGCCGCGGTCGCGGTGCCGGTGGCGTGGCAGGCGGGGGCGCATCTCAGTTCTTCACCTCCTCGACCGTGCCGGCGTGGCCGTGCACGGTGACGGGGAAGTCGATCGAGCCGGGAAACAGGACCGGGACGCGCAGGGAGACGTCCGCGGTCACCATGCCGGTGCCGCCGCAGTTGTCCACCGTGGCCCCCTCCCGCCAGGAGCCGGAGAGGTCCTCCAGGGCGGCGCGCTGACAGACGCCGAAGCGTTCCCCGCGGGGTACGGCCGTGCCCGCCCGTACGCCCTCGTCGGCGGCGTTCCCCGCGAGGGTGAAGGCGTAGCCAACGAGGACGGCCTGCCACATGAGCACCAGGGTGAGGATGATGACGGGGGTCATGCCGAGGAGCTCTATGGAGACCTGTCCGCGGTCAAGTGCGGCGCCGTCGTGGCTGGTCGCGCAGTTCCCCGCGCCCCCAAAGGCAGGGCGCCATGGTGAGCGCCCCTTCAGGGGCGCGGGGAACTGCGCGGCCCGCCCCCACCGGCGCGCACCCGCCCCACGGCCTCTCACGGCAGCTCCTTCCGTCGCCGGAACCCCACCGCCGCCCGCTCCCCGCCCCGGGCCCGGGCCCCGGACCGGCGTGGCGGTGGTGCTCCCTCCCCCGACCGGACCAGCCCCAGCTCCCCGGCCAGCCCCCAGATCGCCTGCTTCACCGTGCTCCGCGAGTCCAGCTCGTGCATCCGGCCCGCGTCCACCGCCCCCTGGAGTTCCTTGAAGTTCGCCGGGATCGGGGTGCCCGCCAGCGCGGTCCCGGTGATGCGCTGGATCAGCGCCGGCTGGATCTCCGTACCCCTCGTATGCCGGTTGACCACCACCGTCGTCTCCTCGGGCTTGCGGATCTGCAGCCGGTCCCACATCCGTACCGTCCGCTTCGCCGCCCGTACGGCGACCACGTCCGGCGTGGTGACCAGCAGGGCGAGGTCCGCGGTCTCGACGGCCGCCGCACCCGCCCCGCCGAGCTGGGCGCCGCAGTCGACGACCACCACCTCGTAGCGGGAGCGCAGGGCGCTGAGGATCTGGCGGGCGGCGCGGTCGGTGACCTCCTCGCCGCGTTCGCCCTCGGCGGGTGCGAGGAGCAGGGCGAGCCCGGAGTCGTGGCGGAAGACGGCCTCGGCCATGACCCGCGGGGAGATGTCGTTGACGGCGGCGAGGTCGGCGACCGAGCGGCGGAACTGGACGTCCAGGTAGGAGGCGACGTCGCCGGTCTGCAGGTCGAGGTCGACGAGGGCGGTGGGGTGGCCGGAGGCCTGCGCTGCGAGGGCGATCTGGACCGCGACGAGGGTCGCGCCGGTGCCGCCCTTCGCGCCGCTGACGGTGACGACGGTGCCGCCGACGCCGGCGAAGACGTCGGCGCCGTGGCCGAGATGGCGTCGTACGCCCGTGGACCACTGGGCGACGGCCTGGACCCGGCCGGCCAGCTCCTCGTAGCTGAGCGGGAGCCCGACCAGGCCGCGGGCGCCGGAGTCCATCGCGGCGGCGAACAGGCCGGGGCTGGTGTCGGTGGTGACGAGGACGACGCCGACGGCGGGGAAGCGCAGGGCCACTTCGCGGATGAGTTCCAGCGCCGGGACGGGACCGATGCGCTCGTGGACGACGACGACCTCGGGGAGTTCGTCGACGGACTCGGCGGCGGCCCGGGCGAGGGTGTCGACGAGCCCGGTGGAGTCCGCGACCGGGGCCAGCGGTTCGGCGTCCGGGAGCTGGCTGAGCAGGGAGACCAGGGAGCGGACGGCGTCCGCGTCACCGACGGCGGGGAGGATCCTGATGGGCATGGAGGGCGCCTCTCACTTGTCCGTCGCGAGTTCGTAGGTGCGGTCCTTGTCCGGCACGCTGGTCGTCGTACCGGGCGCGACCAGGGCGAGCCGGACCCGCTGGGCGAAGGACTCCGCGTAGGTGAGGCGCTGGGCGTCGAGCGTGGACAGCGCGAAGGTGATGGGGACGGCGTCGCTGGGCTGCGAGTTCCGGTTGTCCGGGTCCACGTAGCTGAGCTGGGCTCCGACGTCCAGGACCCGGGCGTTGGTCACGATGATCTTCGACTCGTCGGGGTCGCTCTGCTGCTTGCCCTGGAAGGTGGCGTAGACGTTGACCCGCGAGCCCGGGGTGATCTTGCCGGCCACCCCGGTGGCCGCGTCGATCATGATGGCGACCTCCTGCTCGCCCGGCTTCAGTTCGGGCTGGTCGACGATCATGTCGGTCTGGAGCAGCGAGCCCTTCTTCAGCGCGGTGACCGCGATCTTGCCCTGGATCTGGCTGAGGCTGGTGACCGCGTTGGCGGACAGCCACCGCTTGGGCAGCGAGATCTTCCTGAACTGGCTCGCGCTCAGCGTGGTGTAGGGCGTGACGTCGGACCGGAGTTCGTACGCGGTGACCTTGGGGCCGACCTCGGACTTCGCGTTGTCGATGACCGAGAGCACGCCGGCGAACGCGGCGAGCGCGCAGAGCACCGACAGGATCAGGAGTATCACGCCGCGGCGCTGACGGGAGTTCATGGACCGTGCGACCTCATCGGGGAAGCGGGAAGGTGGGGGAACCGAGCGATGGGGAAACCGAGCGATGGGGGAACCGGGCGGTGGGCGGTACGGACCGGTCCGGGACGTCAGGCGGGCGTCCGCTGTTCCAGCGCGCGGGGCGGCGGCGGGTCGTAGTCGGGCGGGGTGGCGGAGCAGAAGACGCAGCGGTCGCCGATGACGTCGATGCCGCACCAGTGGCAGCTGGTCTGCCGTACCGAGGTGACCAGCTGGTAGAGGACCGACAGGTCGGCGAGGTAGCTGGTGAACTCGATCATCCGGCCGGTGCCCCACCACACGGAGGACTCGGCGGGCAACGGGGTCTCGCGCAGGCCGTGCGCGCCCCAGGCCTTGGCGAGGCCGCCGATCCAGTCGGACTGCAGCTGCCCCCTGGCGACCAGCATCCAGGTGCTGAACTCGGGGCCGCCCAGCACGGCGTCGGGGGCGACCCGGACGAGTTGCGGCTCGGGGTGGGCGACGACGCCGAACTGGGTGCCGGGCATCCAGGACTTGGCGTGCGCCTTGAGGCCGACCGGGACGCGGTCCAGCTTGGCCACGGAGCCGAGGACGGCGCCGGAGTGGATGTAGTGGGTGAGCAGCCGGCCGGCCGACGCGAGCACGCCGGGGCTGAGGTCGCAGGAGGCGAGCTGCCGCAGCTGGCGGGCCAGGACGGCGATCCCGAGCGGTGGCAGGTCGGGGCGGAACAGCGCGATCCGGTCGCTCTCCAGGAGGGAGCGGAGGGTGTGCAGGCGCCGGACCACGGCCTCCGGTACGGCGTCCGAGTACACGACGACCACGTGCCCGTACTGCTCGATGAGGGCCACGAACTCGGCGAGGGTGTGGTCGAGGGGCCGCTGGTCGAGGTCCCGCAGGACGACCGCGGGCATGGTCCGCTCGTCCTGGATGGGCAGCGCCATGTCGGCACTGGTCACCGCAATGGCAGTTGGCACGCGCAGCTCCCCGCTCTTCACACCCGGCGGCCCACCGGCGTTACTCCAATGAGCCGGGACGACTTCATTGCGTGACTTCCTCAGCACTGTAACCACGCGTCTGTGACCGGAGAACAGCGTTTGTGTAGCTGTCTGGGATCCGTGACCACACAAGTGACGTCAAATCGGGACAGGTTGAGCATATGACCGGGGCTTGTTCGGCCCCGCGGGGACTTCCGCCGACCTTTGAATTTGGTCTGGACCTATTGACACGTGAATTGGTCTGGACCACCTTGTTTGTCATGCCCAGACTCATCCCCCGGCTCGTGTCCCGGCATGCCGGACAGCGACGCATCCGCACCTGGTCGGCCGTGGCCACGCTCGCCACGGCACTCGCGATGGCGGGGCTGGCCTCCGCGCCGGCCTCCGCCGCCGACGTCAACAACGCGAAGAACCCCGGCTTCGAGTCGGGCCTGTCCAACTGGACCTGTTCCGCGAGCAGCGGTACGACGGTCTCCTCCCCCGTGCACTCCGGCGCCGCCGCGCTGAAGGCGACCCCGGCCGGGCAGGACTACGCCCAGTGCAGCCAGACGGTGGCGGTCAAGGCCAACTCGACCTACACGCTCAGCGCGTGGGTGCAGGGCTCGTACACCTACCTCGGGGTGACCGGCACCGGCACCACGGACGTGTCGACCTGGACCCCGAACACGGCCTGGACGCAGCTGTCGACGACCTTCACCACCGGCGCCTCGACCACCTCGGTGACGGTCTGGACGCACGGCTGGTACGGCCAGCCCGCCTACTACGCCGACGACTTCTCGGTCTACGGCCCCGACGGCGGAGGCGGCTCCGACCCGGCCCCGACCGTCCCGGCCACCCCCACCGGCCTCGCGGTCTCCGGTACGACGTCGTCCTCCGCGTCCCTGTCCTGGAGCGCGGTGTCGGGCGCGACCGGCTACAACGTCTACCAGAACGGCACCAAGGTCACCGCGGTCACCGGCGCCTCGGCGACGGTCACCGGGCTCGCGGCCTCGACGTCGTACTCCTTCCAGGTCACCGCGACCAACTCGGCCGGTGAGTCCGCGAAGTCGACCGCCGTGACAGCGACGACGACCGCGTCCGGCGGCAACGGCGGCGGTTCGCTGCCCAAGCACGCGGTGACGGGCTACTGGCAGAACTTCAACAACGGCGCCACCGTCCAGAAGATCTCGGACGTGCCGTCCTCGTACGACATCATCGCCGTCGCCTTCGCGGACGCGACCAGCACACCGGGCGCGGTGAGCTTCACCCTCGACTCCGCCGGGCTCGGCGGGTACACGGTCGACCAGTTCAAGGCCGACATCCAGGCCAAGAAGGCGGCCGGCAAGAAGGTCATCATCTCGATCGGCGGCCAGAACGGCACGATCTCGGTGAGCGACTCGGCGTCCGCGACGAACTTCGCCAACTCCGTCTATTCGCTGATGCAGACGTACGGCTTCGACGGCGTCGACATCGACCTGGAGAACGGCATCAACGCCACCTACATGAGCCAGGCGCTGCGCTCCCTGTCGTCGAAGGCGGGCTCCTCGCTCATCATCACGATGGCCCCGCAGACGATCGACATGCAGTCGACGTCCAACGGGTACTTCCAGACGGCCCTGAACATCAAGGACATCCTCACGGTCGTCAACATGCAGTACTACAACAGCGGTTCGATGCTGGGCTGCGACGGCAAGGTGTACAGCCAGGGCTCGGTGGACTTCCTCACCGCGCTGGCCTGCATCCAGCTCCAGGGCGGTCTGTCGCCGTCCCAGGTGGGCCTCGGCCTGCCGGCGTCGACCAGCGCGGCGGGCAGCGGCTACGTCTCGCCGACCGTGGTCAACAACGCCCTCGACTGCCTGACCAAGCTGACCAACTGCGGCTCCTTCAAGCCGTCGACGGCCTACCCCGACCTGCGGGGCGCGATGACCTGGTCGACGAACTGGGACGCGGCGGCCGGCAACGCGTGGTCGTCCTCGGTGGGCGCCCACGTGCACGCCCTGCCGTAACCGGCAGGTGGGTCCCGGCGGCCGGGCAGGCCGCCGGGACCCGGGCGCATCCGCAGGGGTGCACCCCAGCGGATGCGCCGCCGCCGCAGGGTCCGCGGGTACCGGCATGTCGTTCCCGCGCAGTGCGCTCTCACGCGAGCTGCGCGTTCACGCACGCCGCCTGCGCACTCACGCGTACTGGACGCGGATCCTCGCGCCGTCCCCCGCCACCCCGTCCCGGACATCGACGTACGCACACACCTGGCGCGTGAACCACAGCCCCTGCCCCGGCTCCGGCTCCCCGCCGGGCGGCGGCACGAACCCGGCCAGCGGGTCCGCGACCGCCCGGCACAGCCGCAGCTCGCAGACGCAGGCCGGGGCCTCGCCCCAGGCGAGGATCTCGATCACCGGGCCGTGCGCGGCCGCCGCCGCCCCGACGGCCCGGCCGAACAGCCCGGCGTCCACCGCCGCGAGCCCCCGCCCGGCGGCCCAGGCCCCGACCGCCTCCGGCGCGGGCAGCCGGGCCGCGGACTGCGGCGACGGGGGCAGCGGCACGGCGTCCAGCTCCCGCACCAGCACCGGTGGCTGCTCGTACACCCCCGTGCCCGGGTGGGCCCGGCGGGCCGCGTCGACGACGGCGGGGCCCGCCGTGCGGGTGTCGTACGCGCACAGGGCGGTGGTGGCGAAGGGGGCGAACAGCAGGTTGGCGAGGGACTCGTAGCGGATCCACTCGGTGCTCTCGCGTGCCGAACGGCCCGCGCGCCCCGCCCAGTCGGGCTCCATGAGGAGGTGCACCCGGCCACCGGGCCCGGCGTTCGCCGCGAGGTAACCGGCGCCCTGGGCAACGGCGTTGGCGGCCGTACCGGTGTACCAGTCGGCGTGGTCGATGAAGCCGACGTCCCGGGCGTCGGCGCCGAGCGCGTCGCGCAGGGCGGCCAGCAGGCCGGGGGCGGCGATGGCGACGGGCGGAGGCTCGTCCGGGGCGGCGAGGCCCTCGGCGAGGAAGGGCAGGGCGGCGGCGACGAACGCGTCGTCCGAGCCGAACACGGCCATCCGGTGGTCGAACTGCCCGTGGGCCGCGGCGGGGCGCGCCCCCGTACTGGTACTCATCGGGTCTCCTGTGCGTCAGCGCCGGGCGGTCACCCGGGCGGCGGTCCGGCTGCGGTTGCTGAAGCCGGGCGTGCCGAGGGCGCGTCGCGCACGGCCCCCGGCGGAGCGGCGGGCGACGACCGGGCGGCCGGCGAAGCGGGCGGGGGCCGACCGGGACCCGGCAGCGCAGCGGTGGCCGGCCGGGAGGGCGCGTTCGGCGCGGGCCGCGGCGCGGGCGGCGAGCCGGGTCCCACCGCCCCGGCCGACCTCGCCGGGGCCGGTGAACGTGACGCGGCGGGCCTCGGCGGACAGCCCGCGGCCCGCGGCCCGTTCGTCTCTCCGGTCGACGAAGCCGGTCGTCCCGACCGGCAGACGGCAGCCCTCACGCGGCGCCGATCCGCCCATGATCAGCCAGCCCTCCTCTTGGCCGTCCGACCACGGTCCCCCGCCGGACCGGGAGAGCGCACGCGGACGTCACGCGGGCGGGTGCACTTCGGCGGGGGCCACTTGTGGCGGGGGGTACGCGCGTACACTGCGCGGCCGGTTCAGGCGGCCCCTTCGCACGGCCCATTCGCACGGCCGATTCAGGCGGCCGAGTCAACCGGCGATCCGCGCGGCCGATCCGTGCGGCCGATCCGTGCGGCCGATCCGTGCGGCCGATCCGTGCGGCCGATTTTACTGTCTTGACCTGTCCATGCCATTCCCTGGACGATGAGCGGCACTCGCACAGCCATCGCACAGGTACGTAGGTACGTCGCACTGAACCACCCCCACCTCCCCAGGAGACTTCATGCGGCTTCGCATACGCGGCTCCGGTGCCCGCACCGGCAGACGGACCGCCGCACTCGGCGCCCTGCTCGCCCTCACCCTCGCGGCCCCCGTGTCGGCGACGGCGACGCACGCGACCGCCGACAGCGCCCGCCCGGCCGCCCCGTCGGCCGACGACGTCCGGCAGTACGAGATCCACCAGAGCACCACCCCGGTGACCCGCGCCGCGATCCAGCAGACCGGCGTCTCCGTGGACGAGGCCGACGAGGAGACCGTCGTCGTCTCCGGACGGCCCGCGCAGATCGCCGCGCTCAAACGCCTCGGCTACGACGTCACGCCGCTCGGCGCGGCCCCGGACCGGTCGTCCGCGGCCGACCAGCTGCGCCTGTTCGACTTCCCGACGGCCGACTCGAAGTACCACAACTACGCCGAGGCGAACGCCGAGATCGACCAGCGGCTCGCCGCCTACCCGTCGATCATGAGCAAGCAGGTGATCGGCAAGTCGTACCAGGGCCGGGACATCGTCGCGATCAAGGTCAGCGACAACGTGGCGACGGACGAGAACGAGCCCGAGGTCCTCCTCACCTTCCACCAGCACGCGCGCGAGCACCTCACGGTGGAGATGGCGCTGTACCTGCTGCGGGAGCTGGGCGCGGGCTACGGATCGGACTCCCGGGTCACGAACATCGTCAACAGCCGGGAGATCTGGATCGTCCCCGATCTCAACCCCGACGGCGGCGAGTACGACATCGCCACCGGCTCCTACCGGTCGTGGCGCAAGAACCGGCAGCCCAACTCCGGTTCGTCGTACGTCGGTACGGACCTGAACCGGAACTGGAACTACAAGTGGGGCTGCTGCGGCGGTTCTTCGGGCTCCACGTCCTCGGAGACCTACCGGGGCGCGGCCGCCGAGTCGGCGCCGGAGGTGAAGGTGGTCGCCGACTTCGTGCGCAGCCGGGTCGTCGGCGGCAAGCAGCAGATCAAGGCCGGGATCGACTTCCACACGTACAGCGAGCTGGTGCTGTGGCCGTTCGGCTACACGACCGCGGACACGGCCACCGGGATGACCGCGGACGACGCCGCGGCGTTCAAGGCGGTCGGGCAGAAGATGGCGGCGAGCAACGGCTACACGCCGGAGCAGTCGAGCGACCTGTACATCACCGACGGCTCGATCGACGACTATCTGTGGGGCACCCAGAAGATCTTCGACTACACCTTCGAGATGTACCCGACGTCCAGTTCCGGGGGCGGCTTCTACCCGCCCGACGAGGTGATCGAGCGGGAGACCTCACGGAACCGGGACGCGGTGTTCCAGCTCCTGGAGAACGCGGACTGTATGTACCGGTCGATCGGGAAGGAAACGCAGTACTGCAGCTAGCCGGCCGGGACCCGGACGGGTGAGCCGCTCCGGCGGTGGGGCAGCCACCGGGGCCGGAGCGGCTCGGTCGGGGACGGGACAGGGCTACTCCTTGCGGAGGGCCTTGTCCTTGTCCACGGGCTCGTCGCCGGCCTTGTCGCTCACCTTGTCGACGGCTTCGGCCTCGGCTTCGGCTTCGTCCGCGGCCTTGTCCTCGGCTTCCTCGACGTCCTCGGCGTCCTCGACGTCCTTGACGTCCTTGACTTCGTCTTCCGCACCGTCGTCGAAGTACGCGTCGAGGACCTCGTCCAGCTGCTCCTCCCACTCCTTGAAGCGGGAGCGGGACGTCGCCTCGATCTCGATGGGGTACCAGCGGCGCTCCGGGGTGTGGACGGTGATCGTGAAGCGCTTGCCGAAGCGCGGTGCCTCGGTCTCGATCGCGCCGATCTCGTCCCAGCGGAACTCGCACTTCTCCTCGTCGAGGCTGAGGCGCACGCCCTGGTGGTCGGCCACTATCCGGGCGCGCCGGTCGGCGGCCTCGAAGGCGGGGCCCCCGGAGGTCTCCTCGTCGTCCTCGTCGTCAGCGTCGCCGGCGGCGCTGTCGACGGCATCCGCGGCGTCCTGGTCCGCCGTGGCCTCGGCATCGGCCGCGGCCACGGGTTCTGCCGCCGCCTCTGCCGCCACGGCCTCGACGGCCTCCTCGGCCTCCTCCGGCCGGGCGTCCTCCGCCTTCGCGTCCGCGGGCTCGGCGGACGCGGGTGAGGTGAGCCCGGGGATGAAGGCCGGGTCGAATCCGGCGCCCTCCAGGGGCTGGCTGTTGGCTCCTATGCGCTGCTCCACAGCGGGCAGTATGGTCCAAGAACCTGTGCCGGACACAGCCAGCCCCGGACTTCGTTATCAGACGCCTACACGAAGACGCTGAGCACACCCGCCACCGCGAACCCCGCCACCGACAGCACCGTCTCCAGCACGGTCCATGTCCTCAGGGTGTCCCGCTCGCTGATGCCGAAGTACTTGGCGACCATCCAGAATCCGCCGTCGTTGACGTGCGAGGCGAAGATGGAGCCGGCCGAGATCGACATGATGACGAGGGCGACGAAGGCCTGCGAGTGGTGGCCCTCGGTGAGGAGCGGGGCGACGATGCCGGCCGTCGTCACGATCGCCACCGTCGCGGAGCCCTGGGCGACCCGCAGGACCACCGAGATCAGGTACGACAGGACGATCACCGGGAGGCCGACGCCGTTGAAGGTGTCGGAGAGGGCCTGGGCGACGCCGCTCGCCTTCAGCACGGCGCCGAAGATCCCGCCCGCGCCGACCACCAGCAGGATGTTGCCGACCGGCTTGAGGGACGCGGTCGACACGGTTTCCAGGGACTTGCGGGACCAGCCGCGCCGGATGCCGAGCAGGTAGTAGGCGAGGACCAGGGCGATGGTGAGGGCGACCATCGGCGTGCCGAAGAACTCCAGCACCGAGCGGCCGGTGGAGGGGTCCAGGGCGATGGAGGAGAAGGTCGCGGCGAGGATGAGGACGAGGGGCGTGCCGATGATGGCGAGGACCGTGCCGAGCGGCACCGGCTTCTCCTGGGGCTCCACTCCCGCCGCGCGCTGCTCCGCCACCACCGCCTGCCGGGCCTCCTCGGCCGCCTCGACCATGTCCTGCGGTACGGCGACGAAGATCCGCCTGCCGATCCATGCCGCGTACGCCCAGGCGGCCAGCACCGCCGGGATGCCGCAGACGACGCCCATGAGGATGACCCAGCCGAGCTGGACGTGCAGCAGGGCGGCGGCGGCCACCGGGCCGGGGTGCGGCGGCAGGAAGGCGTGGGTCATGGAGAGGCCGGCGAGGAGCGGGAGGCAGTACAGGAGGATCGACTTGCCGCCGCGCTTGGCCGCCGCGTAGACGAGGGGGGCCAGGACGAAGATGCCGACGTCGAAGAAGACGGGGATGCCGAAGATCAGGCCGGTGAGGCCCATGGCGAGCGGGGCCCGCTTCTCCCCGAAGAGGTTGAGGAGACGGGTCGCCAGGACCTCGGCGCCGCCGCTGACTTCGAGGATCGCGCCGAGCATCGTGCCGAGCCCGATGATGATCGCGACGTGGCCGAGGATGCCGCCCATGCCGGACTCGACGGTGGAGACGGCGTCCGAGCGCTGGACGGTGCCGAACAGTTCGGTGACCGAGAGCCCGGCGAGCAGGCCGACGGCTATGGAGACGGCGAGGAGGGCCACGAAGGGCTGGAGCCGGGCCTTGATGATCAGGAAGAGCAGAAGGGCGATGCCGATGGCGGCGACGGTGAGGAGTCCGGCGGTGCCGTCGAGGAGGAGGAGCAGGCCGCCGGTGTGGGGTGGGGTCGTGGGGGCGGGGGCGGACGCGGCGAGCGGTTGGGACATGTGGGGGTCCTCTGCGTGAGTTCATGGGGCTTTCGGGCAGGGGGCATCGCGGTACGGCACCCGGGCGGGCGCCGTACCGTGACGGACGTACGGTGTGCGGGAGTTGGGGGGGTGGCCTCAGCCGAGGACGGCGAGGGCGTCGATCTCGACGAGGAGGCCGGCGGGCAGACCGACGTACACGGTCGTGCGGGCGGCGGGCGGGGCGGTGAGCGCCTGCTCCTCGAAGTAGGTGTTGTAGATGCCGTTCATCTCGGCGAAGTGGTCCACGTCCGTCAGATAGACGCGGATCATCATGACGTCGTCCCAGGAGGCGCCGCCCTCCTCCAGGATCGCCTTGACGTTGGCGAGGGTCTGGAGGGTCTGCTCGCGCAGGGTGGGGCCGGCCGGCGTCGGGGGCCTGCCCTCCTCGGCGGGCAGGAAGCCGACCTGGCCGGCGACCTGGAGGATGTTGCCCTTGCGGACGCCGTGCGAGAACTTCGCGGGCGGGGTGGTGTGGGTCGTGGGGGTGAGCGCGATCTTCTCGGTCATCTGTTTCCGGCTTCTGTGATCGGTGTTCTGCCTGAGTACTCGCCGCTGATCGCGTCCGCCGTACGACGCACCTGCGGGAGCAGGGTGAGGAGTTCGTCGGCGGTGACGACGACGTTGGGCGCGGAGACCGACATCGCGGCGACGACGCGCCCGTCGGCACCGCGGATCGGTGCGGCCACGCAGTTGATGGACTCCTCGTGGCCGCCGAGGTCGGTGGCCCAGCCCTGTTCGCGCACCTTGGCCAGTTCCCTGAGGAACGCCTCCGCGTTCGGCGTCGAACGGGCCGTGTACATGGGGTAGTCGAGCTTGTCGGCGAGGGCCCGCCGCTCGGGCTCGGGCAGGTCGGCGAGGAGCAGTTTGGCGACGGCGGCGACGGTGATGGCGACGGGCTTGCCGATCCGCGAGTACATGCGCACCGGGTAGCGGCTCTCGACCTTGTCGATGTAGAGGACCTCGCCCTCCTCGATCACGGCGAGGTGCACGGTGTGTCCGCAGGCGGTGTTGAGGCGGGCCAGGTGGGGGTGGGCGATCTCGCGGACGTCGAGGTTCTCCATCGCCTCCTGGGCGAGGGCGAAGAGGCGGGCGCCGAGGCGGTAGCGCTGGTCGGACTGGCGGTACACCAGGCCGTGTTCGTGGAGGGTGCGCAGCAGCCGCAGTGCGGTGGACTTGTGCACACCGAGGCGGTCGGCGACCTGGCCGAGGTCGGCGGGGCCCTCGGCGAGCAGCGGCAGGATGCTGAGCGCTCGGTCGACGGTCTGGCTCATAGGGTGCGTACCTCCTCTTCGGCCGCGTCGGCTTCGGTCCAGCCGGGGCCGAGTCGAAGTCTCTCCCACGCGCCCGCGTCCAGGGCGGTCAGGCGGTCGGTGGTGTCGCGGGCGGGGGGCGGGGCGAGGTCGGCGGGGGTGGTGAGGGCGGCGGCGGCGAACAGGTGGCCGAGCCGGAGCGTCTGCGGGAGCGGGAGGCTGCGCAGGATGCCGGAGAGGAATCCGGCGGCGAAGGCGTCACCGGCGCCGACGGGGGCTACGACGTCGACGGTGGGGGCGGGTTCGAAGGTGACGGTGGGCTGGGGCCGGGGGGTGGGGACGCTTACCGGCGCTGGCAGGGCGCCTCCCCCAGCCTTCGGCCGGGGGGACCCCCAGCGCCCACCCGTGCCGCCCTGCGGCACGCCTGCCCGCAGCTGGGTGGCTGGGAGAGGAGCGGCTGGGCAGCGCCCCGTAAGGGGCGCGGGGAACTGCGCGAGCAACCCCCGCCGGCCCGCGGCCGAAACGAACGCCGTCGCCCCCTTCGCTCCCTGCTTCACCACGAGCACCTCCGGCTCCGGCAGCAACTCCCGGACCGCCGACGGCCCTCCCGTCACCCCCCACGCCTGCTCCGCCTCGTCCTCCCCCACGAAGACGAGGTCGGCCCGGCGTGCCAGCTCCAGCAGGATCTGCGCGCCGTCACCCGAACCCCACAGCCCGGCGCGGTAGTTCACGTCGAACGACACCAGCGTCGGCCGCTCCCCGGCGGGAGCCGTCAGCTCGCGCAGCAGCCCCAGGCACCCCTGCGACAGCGCCGCCGTGATCCCCGACAGGTGCAGGATCCGGCCCGCGCGCAACGCGCCGGCATCGACGTTCGCCGGCGACATGGCGGAGGCCGCCGACCCCGCCCGGTAGTACGCGACCTCGTGCGCGTCCGTCGCCCGGTCACCGGCGGTGCGGAAGTAGACGCCCGTCGGCCGCCCCGGATCCCGGCCCACGTACGAGACGTCCACGCCGTACGACGCGACGGCCTCCACCAGATGGTCGCCGAACCCGTCCGCGCCGACCCGGCTGACCCACCGCACGGCGTGCCCGGCTGCGGCCAGCGCACAGGCCACGTTGGACTCGGCACCGCCGATCGCGCGGTCGAAGGACGGCACGTCCGCGAGGCGCCCCGGCCGGGTGGGCAGAAACGTGACCATGGACTCGCCGAGCGCGACGACGTCCACGGCGTCAACGGCGCCGGTGGCCTTCACGATGGTCGTGGCTCCTCGTCGTCGGGGAAGGGTCGCCGTGGACTCCATTGACCCGGCGTTGGCGTGGATGTTAGACAGCGGTAAGCGATATACGCAATGGACGTTGCACAGAGTGCAACCGACCCGATCAGGGAGGCTCCGTGTCGCTCGACACCGGCAGTGCAGCGCTCGCCCGGCTCGCCGAGGAACGCGTCGACCACCGCTTCAAGGGCCTCCCGCCGGACGCCGAGGGCCTCACGGTCGGCGAACTGGCCGCCCAGCGCCGCAACCTGTTCTCGGGCGGCTTCGCGACCCCCGTACTGGCCCTCTCCGCCGAGCGGCTGGAGCACAACCTCGCGCTGATGGAGTCGTACACCGAACGGCACGGCCTCGCCTTCGCCCCGCACGGCAAGACCTCGATGGCCCCGCAGCTCTTCCACCGGCAGACCGGGCGCGGGGCGTGGGGGATCACCCTCGCCGTGCCGCACCAGGTGCGGGTGGCGCGGGCGTTCGGCACCCGCCGGGTCTTCCTCGCGAACGAGCTCGTGGACGCGCCGTCACTCCGCTGGATCGCCGCCGAGCTGGAGCGCGACGCGGACTTCCGTTTCGTCTGCTACGTCGACTCCGTGCGCGGGGTGGAGCTGATGGACGCGGCGCTGCACGGGGCGGGGCGCCCGGTGGACGTCGTGGTCGAGCTCGCCGCCGGGGAGGGCGCCCGTACCGGGGTCCGTACCGAGGCGGAGTGCGCCGCGGTCGCGGACGCGGTGGCCGGGGCAAAGACCCTGCGGCTGGTCGGGGTGGCCGGGTACGAGGGGGAGGTGCCGCAGGCCGACCCGGACCGGGTGCACGCCTATCTGCGCCGGCTGGTCGCCCTCGCCGTCGAGTTCGACAAGGCGGGCCGGTTCGCGGGGCTGAAGGAGATCGTCGTGAGCGCGGGCGGCAGCGCCTGGTTCGACGCGGTCGCGGACGTCTTCGCCGGGATCCCCGAACTGTCCTCCCCCGTGCTGAAGTTGCTCCGCTCGGGCGCGTACGTCTCGCACGACGACGGCCGCTACCGCGAGGTCACCCCCTTCAACCGCGTCCCGGAGGAGGGCACCTTGGAGCCGGCCTTCCGGCTCTGGGCGCAGATCGTCTCGCGCCCCTCCCCTGAGCAGGCCTTCGCCAACGCCGGCAAGCGGGACGCGGCCTACGACCTCGACCTCCCCGTCGCCCAGGTGATCCGCCGGGCGGGCCCGGAGCGCCCGGCGACCGGGGTCTCGGTCACCGGCCTGTCCGACCAGCACGCCTGGCTGCACACCACCCCCGAGGCGGACCTGGAGGTCGGGGACTGGATCGGCCTCGGCCTCTCCCACCCGTGCACGTCGTTCGACAAGTGGCAGCTGATCCCGGTCGCCGAGGCGGACGGCACGGTCGTCGACTACATCCGCACCTACTTCTAGGACCACTGGGGAGCCTGTCGTGGAGGATCTGGTCATCCGGGACGCCGACGTCGTGGACGGCAGCGGCGCGCCCTCCTACCGCGCGGACGTGGTCGTCGACGACGGCCGGATCGTGTCGATCGTCAGGGAGGCCGCGGCGGCGGGCTGCCAGCGCCCGCGCGCGGTGCGCGAGCTGGACGCGGAGGGCCTGGTCCTCTCCCCCGGCTTCGTCGACATGCACGCCCACAGCGACCTGGCCCTGCTGCGCGACCCCGACCACAGCGCGAAGGCCGCGCAGGGGGTGACCCTCGAAGTCCTGGGCCAGGACGGGCTGTCGTACGCCCCGGTCGACGACCGGACGCTGGCGGAGGTCCGCGGTGCGATCGCCGGCTGGAACGGCCCGGGCGACGACATCGACTTCGACTGGCGGTCGGTGGGCGAGTACCTGGACCGCCTCGACCGCGGCATCGCCGTCAACGCGGCCTATCTCATCCCCCAGGGCACGGTCCGCGCGCTCGCCGTCGGCTGGGAGGACCGCGCGGCGACCCCGGCCGAGCTGGACCACATGCGCCGGCTGGTGGCGGAGGGCCTGGCACAGGGCGCGGTCGGCCTGTCCTCCGGCCTCACCTACACCCCCGGCATGTACGCGCCGGACGCCGAACTGACCGAGCTGTGCCGGGTGGTGGCGGCGTACGGCGGCTACTACTGCCCGCACCACCGCTCCTACGGCGCGGGCGCCCTGGAGGCGTACGCGGAGATGGTGGCCCTGGCCCGGGAGGCGGACTGCCCCCTCCACCTCGCCCACGCCACCATGAACTTCGGCGTGAACGAGGGCCGGGCCCCCGAGCTGCTGGCCCTCCTCGACGAGGCCCTCGCCGCCGGCGCCGACATCACCCTCGACACCTACCCCTACACCCCCGGCAGCACGACCCTCGCGGCGATGCTGCCGAGCTGGGCGAACGAGGGCGGCCCGGCCGCGGCCCTGGCCCGGCTGGCGGACGACGGGACGGCCGAACGCGTCCGCCACCACCTGGAGGCCGTCGGCTCCGACGGCTGCCACGGCGTCCCCATCGAGTGGGACACGATCGAGATCTCGGGCGTGACCGACCCGGCCCTCACGGACTTCGTCGGCCGCACGGTCCAGGAGTCGGCGGACGCCCGCGGGGAGTCGCCCTGGACGACGGCGCGCCGCCTCCTCGTCGCCGACCGCCTGGGCACCACGA
This sequence comes from Streptomyces sp. NPDC008092, assembly GCF_042957285.1. Lineage (NCBI taxonomy): Bacteria > Bacillati > Actinomycetota > Actinomycetes > Kitasatosporales > Streptomycetaceae > Streptomyces > Streptomyces sp. NPDC008092. The sequence continues at coordinate 759,998 of NZ_JBIBHY010000003.1, read as the reverse complement.
TCTTCCAGCACGTGGGCCACGAGGAGAACGTCCGCACGATCATGCGCCACCGGGTCCACACCGGCGGCTCGGACGGCATCCTCCAGGGCACGAAACCCCACCCCCGCGCCTACGGCACGTTCCCGCACTACCTCGGCCACTACGTACGGGAGTTGGGCGTCCTCACCCTGGAGGAGTGCGTCGCCCACCTCACGTCCCGCCCCGCGGCCCGGCTGCGCCTGCCGGACCGCGGCCTCGTCCGCGAGGGCTACCGGGCCGACCTCGTCCTCTTCGACCCGGAGACGGTGGCGGCAGGCTCGACGTTCGAGAACCCGCGTCGGCTGCCGACGGGCATCCCGCACGTCCTGATCGACGGCCGTTTCGTGATCGAGGACGGCCACCGCACAGACACACTGGCGGGCCGAGCAATTCGACGCGCCCCGCTGTAGCGCCCCTTGTTGGGGGCGCGGGGAACTGCGCGACCAGGCCCCCACGCACCCGCACCCGGAAACGAAACGCAAGCCACCCCCTACGGCTTCGGCAGGGTGCAACCACTCGCACTCAGGCTCAGCACGTTCCCCGTCGTGAAGCACGCCGGAATGATGTACGTCTCCTCGGCGTAGTTGATGCCCTGCCGGACCGTGACGTTCCCGCTCTCGTCCACCTCGCACGGGTTGTCGACGGTGCACCGCTCCCCGTCCTCGTTGCCCGTGTTGTTGACGGCGACGACCTGGCCGGTGGTGGTGTCGATCACCGGCGACCCCGACGTCCCGCCGATCGTGTTGCACGCGGAGGTGTAACGGACCGAGTCCTTCCAGGTCCAGTCGCCCTCCTTGAGCCGGTACACGAACCCGTCGATGTTGCAGCTGTAGATCGTCTTCCAGTAGCCGGAGACGACCTTGATGGCGGTGCCGGCGACGGGGTGGGAGGCGCTGACGGTCAGCGGGCTGATGCCGTAGGAGCTCTTGATCGCCGCGTACGTGGTGGTCGTGCGGTAGATCGTGATGTCCGTGTCGGTCATCGTCGAGTAGACGACCTGGTTGGCGCGGAGCGTGGCGACTCTGGTGCCGGAGGAGTTCAGCAGGCCGAAGGTACGGCTGGAGGACTGGCCGGTGATGACCTCGCCGGGCTCCGGGAAGCCGGTCTCCAGGCAGTGCCCGTTGGTGAGGACCAGCGCCGGGTCGCTGTCCGCGGAGTTCGGGAAGCGGATGACGGAGCCGGAGCAGTTGCTGAGCGAGACGGTGCCCGCGAAGTTGACGGTCACCGCGGCGGCCTTGGCCGTCTGCGGCACCGCGACCGCCGGAGCCGCGCCGATCCCGGTGATGGCCAGGGAGGCGAGCGCGGCGACGAGAGGCTTGTTCATGTGGGGGTCCCCTCTATATGACGAGGTGACCGGAGATCTTCCGGCCACCCGCTGTTTTTGTCATGCACATTCTCATCACCAGGGCGCGCTCGGGCAAGGAGTCGTTTCAGGTCGGCGTGTTGGCGCGATCCAGCGCCACTTCCCGGCACGGACGACGACGAACTGCCGTGGTTGGCCGCCCTAGTGGGACCGGCCGCCGCCACCCCTGCCGTGCCCCCAGCCGTGCCCCCCGCCCGTGGGAGTCCCGGCCGATGTCGTCGCGGCACCAGCGGTAGGTGACGGTGCCTGGCTCGTCGCGCGGGTCGCGGTGACGCTCGGGGAGGCGCTGGTTGCGGTGCTCGCCGACGCGGTGGACCGGGTCGACGGCGACACCGTGCCCGGCGCGGACGGTGGCGAGGAGGAGGTGGCGGAATCGGTGCGCGGGCTCTGGCCGGGTGCCGCCGCGCCCGGCGACTCGGCGGCCGCGTGCTTCGTACGGTTCGGGCCGCCCGGGGTGCCGTCGGCCGGCGACGAGGAGGAGGAAGAGGAGAAGGGAAGGCCGACGACCAGCGCGAGCACGGACGCGGCCCCGACCGCTCCCGCCGCGCCGACCACGTACCTGCCGCGCCGGCCACCCGCCCCGCGCGCCTGCCGCCGCCGTTCCGCCCGGCCCGGTCCCGGCACGGCGGGCGCGATCGCCGGCAGCTCGCGCGTCTCGTCGTATGCGTTGAGCCAGCCGTGCGCGGCCGCCGGGTCCCGGTACCCCTCGTAGGCGGGGGCCGGTTCGCCCTCGGGTCGGTAGACGCTGGGCGCCCCGGTCTCGTCCTCGGCAGGTCTCGGCATGGACGCGGATTCTAGGGAGGGGAGGGTCCTTTGAGACAGCTACCGGCGATAACAGGCCAAATCACCGAGCGGCAGCCCGGCCCCCGTCGACCTCCGGCGGCCCCCCGGCTCGTCCCCCGACCGCCCCCGCCTGTCCCCCACACGTGTCTCACGTGGTGGAAAACACGGCCCGACGGGCGTTACCGCCCCGTAAGCTCACCGGCATGCAGGTGATCCAGTCGACCAAGCTCGCCAACGTCTGTTACGAGATCCGGGGCCCGGTTCTCGAGGAGGCGATGCGGCTAGAGGCGGCGGGGCACCGCATCCTCAAGCTCAACACCGGCAACCCGGCCGCCTTCGGCTTCGAGTGCCCGCCGGAGATCCTGGAGGACATCCTCCGGAACGTCTCCACGGCACACGGCTACGGCGACGCGAAGGGTCTGCTGGCCGCCCGGCGCGCGGTCGTCATGCACAACCAGACCATCGGCATCGAGACCGACGTCGAGCACGTCTTCATCGGCAACGGCGTCTCCGAGCTGATCGTGATGGCGATGCAGGGGCTGCTCGACGACGGGGACGAGGTCCTCGTACCGGCGCCGGACTACCCGCTGTGGACGGCGGCGGTCTCGCTCTCCGGCGGTACGGCCGTGCACTACCGCTGCGACGAGCAGTCGGACTGGATGCCCGACCTCGCCGACGTCGAGCGCAAGGTCACCGACCGCACCAAGGCGATCGTCATCATCAACCCGAACAACCCGACGGGCGCGGTGTACGACGAGGCGATGCTGCGCGGGCTGACCGACATCGCCCGCCGCCACAACCTGCTCGTCTGCTCGGACGAGATCTACGACAAGATCCTCTACGACGGCGCCACGCACACGCCCACCGCCGCCGTCGCCCCGGACCTGCTGACGCTCACCTTCAACGGCATGTCCAAGGCCTACCGGGTGGCCGGCTACCGGGTCGGCTGGATGTCGGTCTCCGGGCCCCGGGCGCACGCCGACTCCTACATCGAGGGCCTGACGATCCTCGCGAACATGCGGCTGTGCGCGAACATGCCGGGTCAGCACGGGGTCGTGGCCGCGCTCAGCGGACGCCAGACGATCAACGACCTGGTCCTGCCGGGCGGGCGGCTGAAGGAGCAGGTGGACCTCGCCTACGACCTGCTCACCCAGATCCCGGGCGTGAGCTGCGTCCGCCCCAAGGGCGCGCTGTACCTCTTCCCGCGCCTCGACCCCCAGGTCTTCAAGATCAAGGACGACCGGCAGATGGTCCTCGACCTGCTGCGGCAGGAGAAGATCATGGTCGTCCAGGGCACCGGCTTCAACTGGCCGGAGCCGGACCACTTCCGGGTGGTGACCCTGCCGTCGGTCGGCGATCTGCGGGACGCGATCACCCGGATCGGCCGGTTCCTGGACGGGTACGGCCAGCCGTAGGCAGCCGCCCGGCCACCGTCCGTGAACCGGGTCAACTTTAGACGGAATCTAAGCTAGGATGGTTTCCTGTCAGAGCACAGGAGGCCATCTCCCATGTACGAGCCGATCCGCACCAAGTCGGTCCACAGCACGATGGCCGGCCCCCCTTCCGACTTCCCCCACCGGACGCGCGAGGAGGAGCTGGACATCCAGCTCGCGGGACACCTCGCCGCACTGCTCGCCGTCACCGACGAGCTGCGCGCCCTCACGCCGTCCGCCGACCTCGACGCCGCCGCGACCCGGCTGGCCGAGCAGGTGGCCCGGCTGCGGGGCGGACGGACACCGGTCCGCGCGTCACTGACGGCGGTCCAGGAGCCGGCCGCGCTCCACGAGCGTGCGCACGCGTTCGCCGGCCGCGCGCTGGTGGTCGCGGCGTCCCGGGCGGACACCGCGGCGGCGATCCTCGCGGCGGAACGCATGGACGCCCACGCGGCAGCCACGGAACTCACCACGGCCGGCTGACCCACCCCCCGCACGGCCCCGGTCCGCGCGCTCCCGCAGCGACGCGCGGACCGGGTTGCCACATCCCAGTCGATCGAGGCGCACTCCGAGCCGTGCGGGAACCGTCTGACGGCGCCCGGCGGACTTCGGTGCTCCGGTTTCGTTCCGGGGCGCCCCCTTCACCCGTCGTTCACCCGTTCCACCCAGGACTGAGGGATTCCGGGAGCACTCTCCACCTCGTGAGACGTATCGCTGGAATCGTCCTCGCGGTGCTGCTGATCGGTGGCGTGGTGGCTGCTGTCGTCGCAGGCCGGCAAGGGGATGACAAGGGCACGGCAACGAAGACCGTGCGCGGTGTGATCGGTTCGGAGAAGTCGGACTTCTTCGCCGATCCCGATGTGGTGAAGGCCCTCGCCGCCAAGGGCTACACCGTGAAGACGGAGGCGTCCGGATCCTGGGCCATGGAGGATCTGGACCTGAAGGGCTACGACTTCGCCTTCCCGTCCAGCTCGGCGCCCGCCGACACGCTGGCCGCGAAGTACCACGCCCGCCAGCCCCTCCCCCGCCCCTTCTACTCGCCCCTCGTCGTGGTCGCCCACCGCAGCGCGGCCCAGGTGCTCGCCGCCAACGGGCTCGCCGTGCTCGACGGCAAGGGCAAGGGGACCCTGAAGATGGCCGCCTACCTGGACGCCGCCCGGCACGACCGGACCTGGCAGCAGCTGAAGGGGGCCAAGGCGCACGGGGAGCTGACCGGGACGCTGTACATCACCAGCACGGATCCGGAGACCTCCAACTCCGGTGCCCTGTACCTCGCCGCCGCCTCCTATGTCGCCAACGCGGGGCGGGTGGTGGCGAGTGACGGCGACGTCGCGAGGACCGCGCCGCTGCTGCACAAGCTGGTCAGCGTGCAGGGCGCGCAACAGCCCAGCAGCGACTCGGTGTTCAGGGACTTCATCAGCGGCGCCGGCAACCCGCTGGTGTGCCTGTACGAGTCGCAGGTGGTGTCGCTGCTCGGCGAACAGAACGGACAGCAGGGCGCCGCCGGCGACCTCGTCGTCCTCTACCCGGACACCACGGTCAACAGCGACCACACCATCGTGCCGCTCGACGACGCCGGCCGGCAGCTCGGCGAACTCCTCAGCACCGACCCGGCCCTGCGCAAGCTCGCCGTCCGGCACGGCTTCCGGCCGCAGGGCGACTCCGCCGAGTTCGTCAAGGACACCGCCGACCACGCCGCCTACCTCAACCAGACACTGACCGGCGTCCGGCAGGCGCCCGTGCCCACCTCCGCGGTGCTGCACGAGATGGCCCGCCGGGCGCGCGGCTGACGGGGGGACCCTGTGAGCAACTTCGACAAGATCAGGCCGAGCGGCGGCGAGCACCCGCCCACGCTGAGCGGCGAGGACGTCTTCACGCTGACCCCGCCCGAGGCGGTCGCGCCCGTGCCGCGGGAGAAGGCCGGCGGACTGGTGCCGGTCGACGACGGCGTCCGTACGGACATGGCGCGCAAGGCCTCCGACTACGTCCGCGACCTCGCCGCCCTGGACGCCCGGTCACCGGAGTTCGCGAGCAAGGTCGGCGAGATCACCGGCCTCGGCGCCGGCGAGATGCGCACCGCCGCCTCGCAGTCCAACCGCATGCTGGAGCGTGCCGTCCGCAGCCTGCCCGACAAGGGCGGCGACGCGCAGGCGAAGGTGGCCGGTTCGCTGGTCGAGCTGCGCCGGGTCGTCGAGGACCTGGACCCGCGCGACCTGCCGGCGGGCAAGGGCCGCAAGTTCCTCTCCCGGCTGCCCGGCGGGAACAGGCTCCGCGACCACGTCGCCAAGTACGCCTCGGCGCAGGGCACACTGAACAAGATCGTGGGGTCGCTGCGCGGCGGGCAGGACGAACTGCGCCGGGACAACGCGGCGTTGCAGACGGAGCGGGTGCGGCTCTGGGAGACCATGGGCAAGCTCCAGGAGTACGTCGTCCTCACCCAGGCCCTGGACACCGCCGTCGAGCAGCACGCCGCCCGGATCCCGGACCCCCAGGAGGCCGACGCCGTGCGGGCGGACGTGCTCTTCCCGGTCCGGCAGAAGCACCAGGACCTGCTCACCCAGCTCGCGGTGTCCGCGCAGGGCTACCTCGCGATGGACGTCGTACGGCGCAACAACGACGAGCTGATCAAGGGCGTCGAACGCGCCGCCACCACCACCGTCTCCGCGCTGCGGATCTCGGTGATGCTGGCCTCCGCGCTCGACAACCAGAAGAAGGTGATCGAGCAGGTCAACGCGTTGCGCGGGACGACCGAGGACCTGATCCGGGGCAACGCCGAGATGCTCGCGACCCAGAGCGGGGAGATCCAGCGGATCGCCGCCGACCCGGCCGTGGGCGCCGAGACGCTGCGGGCCGCGTTCCAGCAGATCTACCGGACCCTCGACGCCATCGACACCTACAAGGTGCAGGCGACCGAGGTGATGGCGAACACCGTGCAGTCGCTGACGGACGAACTCCACCAGGCGAGCGCCTACCTGGAGCGCAGCCGTTCGAAGAGCGCGCTGGAGGGCGGCCCCGCATGAGCAGACGCCCGCTCCTCGCCCTCCTCGCGACGGCGGCCGTCGTCCTGGCCGGCTGCACCTCCGAGGACCACGGCGACGACGACTCCACGGCCCCGAAGGCGGGCACCCTGCGGGTCCTCGCCTCCTCCGAACTCAGCGACATGACGGCCGTCTTCGACCGGGTCCGCAAGGACACCGGGGTCACCATCCGTCCGACCTACATGGGCACCCTCGACGCCATCGACCTGGTGGCCAGGGGGAAGACGGACGGCAGGTACGACGCGCTGTGGCTGTCCTCCGACGACTATCTGCGGCTGCGCCCCGAGGCGGCGAGGAAGGTCGTCTCCGAGACGGCGATCATGTCCAGCCCGGTCGCGATCGGCGTGAAGACGGCCACCGTGCGGGCGCTCGGCTGGCAGCCGGCCGACGTCACCTGGTCCACGGTCGAGCGGGCCGTGGAAGCCGGGAAGCTGACGTACGGCATGACCGACCCGGCGCGCTCCAACTCCGGCTTCGCCACGCTGGTCTCGGTGGCCTCCGCGCTCTCCGGCGCCCAGTCGGCGCTCACGGACGACGACGTCACCAAGGCGACTCCCCGGCTGAAGAAGTTCTTCCGGGGCCAGACCCTGACCTCGGGCTCCTCCGGCTGGCTGGCCTCGGCGTACCAGCGGCGCGGCAACGTCGACGCCCTGCTCAACTACGAGTCCGTGCTCCAGGGCATCCCCGGTCTCACCGTGATCCGCCCGAAGGACGGCGTGATCACCGCCGACTACCCGTTCTCCTCGCTGGCCTCGACCTCCTCCGCCACCCGCGAGGACGTCCGCCGGGTGACGGAGGACCTGCGCACGGCGGCCGTGCAGAAGCTCATCACGGACACCACCCACCGCCGCCCGGTCGTGGCCTCCGTCGCCCCCGCCGCCGGCCTGGACACCAGCCGCCGCCGCGAACTCCCCTTCCCCGGCAGCCAGTCGGTGGCCGACGGGCTCATCTCGGCCTACGAGAACGACCTGCGCCGGCCCTCCCGTACGGTCTACGTCCTGGACACCTCGGGCTCGATGAAGGGCGACCGCCTCTCCCGTCTGAAGACGGCCCTCACCGGTCTCACCGGCGACTTCCGCGACCGGGAGGAGGTCACCCTGATGCCGTTCGGCTCGGACGTGAAGAGCGTCAGCACCCACGTGGTCGACGACAGGTCCGACCTCGCCGCGATCCGCAAGGACACCGACGCCCTGCGCGCCGACGGCAGCACGGCGATCTACACCTCCCTGGAGAAGGCGTACGGCCGGCTGAACCCCTCCCAGGAGACCTTCACGTCGATCGTGCTGATGACCGACGGCGAGAACACCACGGGCGCCAAGGTCGGTGACTTCGACGAGTTCTACAACAAGCTCTCCGCCGACCGGCAGCAGATCCCGGTCTTCCCCATCCTCTTCGGCGACTCCTCCCGCGCCGAACTCCAGCACATCGCGACCCTGACCGGCGGCCGTCTCTTCGACGCCCAGAAGGGCTCCCTGGACGGCGCCTTCGAGGAGATCCGTGGCTACCAGTAAAGCCCTCGCCTACCTGGAGTCCCGCAAGAACCTCACCGGTTCGGCGGGCGGCCTGCTGGGCCTGGTCCTGACGTTCACCGGCGTGGCCGGCCCGTACTGGCCGGTGGTGGTGGCGGGCCTGTACGGCGCGGGCGCGCTGATCGCCCCGCCGGAGCGCCCCCCGCTGCCGGACTTCCCGACGCCCTCCGCCCAGCTGGAGGAGGTGCGGGCGGACTTCCGCAAACTGGAGACCTATCTGGCGGAGGTCGGCCTGCCGGCCCCGACGGAGGCCCGGCTCGCCGAACTGACCGGCCTGCTGACGGCGTTGCTGGACCCGGGCTGGGCCGCCGAGCTCCTGGCCCAGGACCCGGAGGGCGTCCACGTCCTGTCGCGGACGGTGCGCCAGGACATCCCGGAGGCGGTGGACAGCTTCGTACGGACCCGGTGGTGGACGCGTCTGACGCCCGGGCAGGAGCCGCCGGAGCGGCATCTGGAGCGCCAGTTCGCCCTCCTGAAGGAGGAGGCCGAGCAGCTGGCGGCCGGGCTGCGGGACGCGGAGGCCAGGCGCCAGGAGACGCACACGCGGTACCTGGAGGACCGGAACAACTGAACCGGCCCCCCGCGTGCTCGCGGGGGGCCGGGCCGGAGCGGGTGGTCAGGGGCAGCTGATGCGGCCGTCACCCGGGTCGGTGGTGCAGGTGTCGAAGCCGGCGCCGCCGTTGGCGGTGTCGTTGCCGGACACGCCGTCGGTGGTGACGACACGGTCGTTGCCGGAGGATCCGTTCACGGTGTCGTTGCCCGGACCGCCGTAGAGTCGTTGCCGAGGCCGCCGTCGATGTTGTCGTTGCCGTAGTCGCCGTAGACGGTGTCGGCGCCGTCGTTGCCGCGGAGGGTGTCGTTGCCGCCCAGGCCGCAGATCACGTCGTTGCGGGAGGTGCCGTTGAGGGTGTCGGCCCCGCTGGTGCCGATGATCGTGCAGCCCCGGGAGTTGTTGACGGTCCCGGTCGCGGTGGCGGTGTTGTTGCCGGTCGCCGGGTCGGTCTGGGTGGCCGTGACCGTGGCCGTGTTGGTGAGCGTGCCGGTGGCGCGGGGTTCGGCGAGGACCGTGACCGTGGCGCTCGCGCCCGGGGCCAGCGTGCCGAGGGCGCAGCCGGCGCCGGTGGCGGTGGTGGCGCAGCTGCCCTGGGAGGGCGTGGCCGAGATCAGCGTGGCGCCCGCTCCGGAGAGGGTGTCGGTGAGGGTGACGCCGGTGGCGGACGCGGTGGAGGCGGTCGCGTTGGTCACGCGGACGGTGTAGCCGGCCCGGTCGCCGATGGTCACGGTGGAGGGGCCGGTCTTGGTGACGGAGAGGTCCGCGCTCGGCGGCGGGGGCGGGGGTGTGCTGCCGCCGCCCAGGTAGCGGGCCAGGGCGAAGTCGTCGTCCGGTCCGCCCTGGCCGGCGGCGACGATCCTGCCGTCGGACTGGACGGCCACACCGTGGGCGACGTCGCTGCCGCCGAAGCTCGTGGCCGCCCGGCCGCCGGTGCCGAAGCCGCTGTCCAGGCTGCCGTCGGTGTTGTACCGCAGGACGTTGAAGCCGCCCGGCCCGTTGCCGGCGACGACGATCCGCCCGTCGCTCTGCAGCTTCATGTCCTGGGCGCCGCCGCCGGGGGTGACGACGAGGCCGTTGCCGTCGAAGCCCGGGTCCAGGGTGCCGTCGGTGGTGTAGCGGGCGAGTGCGACCCGGCCGCCGCTCGAACCGGCCGCGACGATCCTGCCGTCGGGCTGGACCGCGAGCGCCTCGGCGGAGTCGTAGTCACCGAAGTCGGTGCGCTGGATGCCGCCGGTCCCGAACCCGGTGTCGAGGCTGCCGTCGGTGTTGTAGCGGGCGAGCACGAAGTCGAACCGGGTGGTCCCGACCTCGCCCGCGACCAGGATCTTCCCGTCGGGCTGCACGGCCAGGGCGCGTACGTCGCCGCCCTCCTGGAGGGAGCCGCCCAGCGCGGTGGTCACCTTGCCGTCACCGCTGAAGGTGGTGTCCGGGGAGCCGTCGGCGTTGTAGCGGGCAACCGCGGCCTGGCCGCCGACGTAGCCCGCGGCGACGATCTTGCCGCCGGGCAGCGCCACCACGTCCGTGGCCTCCTCGGGGACGCCGAAGTCGGTGAACACGCGGCCGTCGCCGTTGCCGAAGCTCGTGTCCAGCGAGCCGTCGGACGCCTTGTACCGGGCCAGTGCGAACCAGCAGCAGTTCTCGGGTCCCCGCCAGCTGCTGCCCGCCACCACGATGTTGCCGTCGTCGGGCTGCAGGGCGACGGCGTGGGCCTCGCTCCACTGGAGGCCCTCGTTGGACGGCAGGTTGTTGACGGCGGTGGTCACCCTGCCGTCGCCGCCGAAGGTGGTGTCCAGGGAACCGTCGGCGTTGTGCCGGGTCAGTGCGAAGTCGCCCTCCGAGGCGGAGCTGTCGAAGGTGGTGCCGACGGAGACGATCCTGCCGTCGGACTGCACCGCCACGTCGGCGGCGGAGTCGGTGCCGCCGAAGTCGGTGAGGACCGTGCCGTCGCCGGCGAAGGCGGTGTCCAGGTCGCCGGGGGCGGCGACCGCGGTGCCGGGCAGGGCCAGGAGCAGTGCCAGGAGGGTGGCCGTGACGGTTCCGGCGCGGATCGTGCGTGATCGAACACCAGGTGTGAACGGTCGAACGTGAGGTGTGAACATGGGCGACAGCGTTCCGACGCCGGTCCGCAAGTCGGCTCGCCACGAGCCGTCTTGGGCTCACCGGCCGCAGGAATCCACCCGCGCGGGTGAGGCCCGCACACAGGCGAAGGCCTGTCGCCGCCGGACTCCCGTCGGGGCGGACGGGAGCAGGTGACGACAGGCCCAGGAGCCGCGCACGCCGTTGTGCGCGGCCTCGCCGGTTCACACCGCGGCCGGTCGTGACGATCGCTGGTCAGGGCACACCCGTACCGGCCGCGGAGTCTTCAGTCGGGGCTCAGCCCAGCCGCTCCACGAGCGCCCGGTACTCGGCCCACAGCTCCTTCGGCGTGTGGTCGCCGAAGGTGTTGAGGTGGTCGGGGACGAGCGCCGCCTCCTCCCGCCAGACCTCCTTGTCGACGGTCAGCAGGAAGTCGAGGTCGCCGTCGGCGAGGTCGAGCCCGTCGGTGTCGAGGGCGTCCCGGGTCGGCAGCACGCCGATCGGCGTCTCGACGCCCTCGGCCTTGCCGTCGAGGCGCTCCACTATCCACTTCAGGACCCGGGAGTTCTCGCCGAAGCCGGGCCAGACGAACTTGCCCTGGTCGTTCTTGCGGAACCAGTTGACGTAGTAGATCTTCGGCAGCTTGGCCTGGGACCCTTCCCGCTCCGCGGCGGCCTTGCCCACATCGATCCAGTGAGCCATGTAGTCGCCCATGTTGTAGCCGCAGAACGGCAGCATCGCGAACGGGTCGCGGCGCAGCTCGCCGACCTTGCCCTCGGCGGCGGCGGTCTTCTCGGAGGCCACGTTGGCGCCGAGGAAGACGCCGTGGTTCCAGTCGAAGGACTCGGTCACCAGCGGGACGGCGGTGGCGCGGCGGCCGCCGAAGAGGATCGCCGAGATCGGCACGCCCTTCGGGTCCTCCCACTCCGGCGCGATGATCGGGCACTGGGCGGCGGGGACGGTGAAGCGGGCGTTGGGGTGGGCGGCCGGGGCGTCGGACGCCGGCGTCCAGTCGTTGCCCTTCCAGTCGGTGAGGTGGGCCGGAGTCTCCTCCGTCATGCCCTCCCACCAGATGTCGTCGTCGTCCGTCAGCGCCACGTTGGTGAAGACGGCGTTGCCCCACAGCGTCTTCATCGCGTTGGCGTTGGTGTGCTCACCGGTGCCGGGCGCGACGCCGAAGAAGCCGGCCTCGGGGTTGATGGCGTAGAGGCGGCCGTCCGCGCCGAACCGCATCCAGGCGATGTCGTCGCCGATCGTCTCCACGGTCCAGCCGGAGACGGTGGGCTCCAGCATGGCGAGGTTCGTCTTGCCGCAGGCGCTCGGGAAGGCCGCGGCGACGTACTTCGACTCGCCCTGCGGGGGCGTGAGCTTGAGGATCAGCATGTGCTCGGCGAGCCAGCCCTCGTCGCGCGCCATGACGGACGCGATGCGCAGGGCGTAGCACTTCTTGCCGAGCAGGGCGTTGCCGCCGTAGCCGGAGCCGTAGGACCAGATCTCGCGGGACTCGGGGAAGTGCGAGATGTACTTGGTCTGGTTGCACGGCCAGGCCACGTCCGCCTCTCCTTCCGCGAGCGGCGCGCCGAGGGTGTGGACGGCCTTGACGAAGAAGCCGTCGTCGCCGAGTTCGTCGAGGACGGCCTGGCCCATGCGCGTCATGGTGCGCATCGAGACGGCGACGTACGCCGAGTCCGTGATCTCCACGCCGAGGGCGGACAGCGGCGAGCCGAGGGGGCCCATGCAGAACGGGACGACGTACATCGTCCGGCCCTTCATGGAGCCGCGGAACAGGCCCTTCTCGCCGGAGAAGATCTCCCGCATCTCGGCCGGGGCCTTCCAGTGGTTGGTCGGGCCGGCGTCCTGCTCCTGCTCGGAGCAGATGAACGTGCGGTCCTCGACCCGGGCGACGTCGGTCGGGTCGGAGGCCGCGTAGTAGGAGTGCGGGCGCTTGATCGGGTCGAGCTTCCTGAAGGTGCCCTTCGCCACGAGCTCCTCGCACAGGCGCTCGTACTCGGCCTCGGATCCGTCACACCAGACCACGCTGTCCGGTTGCGTCAGTTCGGCGATCTCGTTGACCCACGAGACCAGTTCCTGATGGTGGGTGGGGATGACGGTGGGAGCCGCGATGTCGCGCGCCACGATTGCTCCTAAATGAGGGATTTTTGATCTTGCGGCCCTGTTTCAGGCCTTGTTGCCCCGTGGGGGCTGCGACCCGGATGCTTCGTAGCCGCTCATCCGGTGCCGACCGCACTCATTTGATCCTCCGACTCGATCTCCCATCTGTCCAGAGGGAGTCACAGATGAGCGACGTGAGGAAGGCCACGGTTTCTGCGTCCACCTGCGTTTCTTTGCGTCCACATTGAGTTCGCCTCAAGGTCTTTTTGCTCATCGATGTGAGCGCAACCGAGGCTTCGTGAGACGATGGCCACTCTCCGGCGGTCATCGAGCGGGACTGATCCGTAACTTACGGTTCCGTAGGTACGATGCCCCTCATGACTGCGTCCGTCCCCGACGCGCCCACGGAACCGCCGGCCGCCGGCCGCGGTCCCGCCGCGCTCTCCTCCCTGTCGCAACAGGTCAAGCCCAAGCTGCGCGGCTGGCTGCACCTGGGCATGTTCCCGGCCGTCCTCGTCGCGGGCCTCGTCCTCACCGCCCTCGCCGACTCGCCGCGCGGCCGCATCGCCTGCGGGATCTTCGCCCTGACGGCGTGCCTGCTGTTCGGCGTGAGCGCGCTCTACCACCGGGGCAACTGGACCCCGCGCATGGACGGCATCCTGCGCAGACTCGACCACGCCAACATCTTCCTGATCATCGCGGGCACCTACACGCCCCTGACCATGCTGCTGCTGCCCGACGCCAAGGGGCAGTGGCTGCTGTGGGGCATCTGGGGCGCGGCGGCCGCGGGCATCGTCTTCCGGGTCTTCTGGGTCGGCGCACCCCGCTGGCTCTACACGCCCTGCTACATAGCGATGGGCTGGGCGGCGGTCTTCTTCCTGCCCGACTTCATGCGCACCGGCGGTATCGCGGTCCTGGTCCTGGTGGTCGTCGGCGGCCTGCTCTACAGCGCGGGCGGCGTGATCTACGGCATCAAGCGCCCGAACCCGTCACCGCGCTACTTCGGCTTCCACGAGGTGTTCCACTCCTTCACGCTGGCCGCGTTCGTCGTGCACTACGTCGGCATCTCCCTGGTGGCCTACCAGCACGCGTAGCCCCCACCGCCGCTCCCCCGAGTGGCCACGGCTTCCGAGCCGTGGCCACTTTTTTCATGCCCTCCCCCACATTAAGACATCGACTCCCCATTGACAGCAACTAGATTTTGAGAGCTACTCTCATTTCATGGCTACTGTCACTCAACTTGAAGAGACACACCAGAACCCCCGCCGCTGGTGGGCCCTCGGTGCCCTGGTCGCGAGCATGCTGGTGCTCGGCTTCGACACGACGATCCTCAACGTGGCGCTCCCGACGATGGCCGGGGAGCTCGGCGCCACCACCAGCCAGCAGCAGTGGATGGCGGACGCGTACGTCATCGTCTTCGCCTCGCTGATGCTCCCCGCCGGACTCCTCGGCGACCGCTTCGGGCGCCGCCGGATGCTCGTCGTCGGCCTGCTGGTCTTCCTTGCCGGCTCGGTGATGGGCTCGCTGGCCGGCGACGTGAACTGGGTGATCGCCGCCCGCGCGGCCATGGGCGTCGGCGCGGCACTGGTGATGCCGCTCGCCATGTCGGTGCTGCCCTCGCTGTTCGGGCCGGCCGAGCGCACCCGGGCCGTCGGCATCGTCTCGGCCGCCTCGGCGCTCGGCCTGCCGCTCGGCCCGATCATCGGCGGCTTCCTGCTCAACCACTTCTGGTGGGGCTCGGTCTTCCTGATCAACGTGCCGATGGCCGCCATCGGCGTCGCCGCCTGCGTCCTCCTGCTCCCCGAGACCCGCGACCCCGCCTCCCCCAAGGTCGACGTCCTCTCCACCGCGCTCACCGCGGTCGGCCTCGGCGCCCTGGTCTACGCGATCATCGAGGCCCCCGACCGCGGCTGGGGCGACCCGCTGGTCCTCGCCCTGTTCGCGGTCGCCGCCGTCCTCGGCACGGCGCTGGTGCTGCGCGAGCGCCGGGCCGAGCGCCCCATGCTCGACATGGGGCTCCTCACCCACCGCGGCTTCCTGCTCAACACGCTCGCCGCGACCCTGGTGATGTTCGTGCTGTCCGGTCTGCTGTTCGTGCTGCCGCAGTACCTCCAGGCGGTCCTCGGCAACGACGCCTTCGGCACCGGCCTGCGCCTGCTGCCCATGATGGGCGGCCTCATCATCGCCGCGCGCACCGCCGAGCCGGTCGTCGCCCGCTTCGGCGCCCGCGCCGTGGTCGCCGCCGGCCTGGTCGTGCTCGCCTTCGCCGCCCTGCTCGGCAGCCGCACCTCGGTGGGCGACGGCTACGGCTTCACCGCGCTGTGGCTGTCCATCGCCGGCCTCGGCTTCGGCTTCTCGGTGGTTCCCGCCATGGACGGGGCCCTCGGCGCCCTGCCCGCGGACCGGGCCGGCAGCGGCTCCGGGCTGCTGATGACCACACGCCAGGTCGGCGGCGCGATCGGCATCGCGCTGCTCGGCAGCCTGCTGGCCGGCGCCTTCCGCGACCGCCTGGACGTCACGGGACTGCCCGCCCCGCTCGGCCACACCGCGGGGGAGTCCGTCGTCGCCGCCCACCTGGTGGCCGCGAAGACCGGCTCGGCCGACCTCGTCGCCTCCGCGAACGCCTCCTACGTCCACGGCATGGGCCTGGTCCTGATGGTGTGCGGGATCGCCGCGCTCGCCACCGCGCTGCTGGCCGCCGCGCTCCTGCCCAACGCCCCGACCGGGCGCCGCACCGAAGGGAACGAGTCCCCGGCCGTGGCCCCCGCCACGGCCGATGCCGGACAATGACCAGCATGACGGCACCGCACACCTCCCCCCAGCCCGGCCTGCGCGAACGGAAGAAGATCAAGACGCGCGAGGCGATCCGCGGCGCCACGTACGCGCTGGTCGAGGTGCAGGGCTGGGACGCCACGACGATCGAGCAGATCGCCGAGCGGGCCGAGGTGTCGCCGTCGACGGTCTTCCGGTACTTCCCGACCAAGGAGGACATCGTCCTCACGGACGAGTACGACCTGTTGATCATGGAAGAGCTCCGGGCCCGGCCCGCCGACGAGCCGTGGCCGACGTCCCTGCGCTATGTGATGCACCGGGCGATCCGGCTGGGCGTCAAGGACGATGCGGTGGTCTCCCGGCTGCGCACCCGGCTGATGGTCGAGGTCCCCTCGGTGCGCTCCCGGATGATGGAGAGCATGTCGTCCACCGGGCGCCTGCTCTGCCAGGCCATCGGGGAGCGCACCGGCCGCGACCCGGACAGCCTGGAGGTCCGGGTCTACGCGATGTCCTTCGTCGGCGGCCTGATGGAGGTCTCGATGTACTGGGCGGAGAACGAGCACGAGGGCGACTTCGAGGCCCTCGTCGACCGCGCCCTGGACGTCATCGAGTACGGCCTGCCCCCGGAAAACCACTGAGGTCACGGCCGTCTCCCGTGCCATCCTGACCAGGTGAACGCTTCCGAGATCCAGGTCGAAGTCGCCCCCGAGCTGGCCCTGTTCGTCCCGCACGCCCGCCGCGTCGGCGTCCATCCCCTCGCCGTCGACGGCGTCTCGACCCTCGGCCACGTCATCGAGTCCCTCGGCGTCCCCCTGACCGAGGTGGGCACCCTGGTGGTGGACGGCCGGGAGGTCCCCGTGGCGCACATCCCGGCGCACGGCGAGCGGGTGACCGTACGCCCGGTCGCCCGCCCCCAGCGGGTCCCCGGCGCCCCGCTCCGCTTCCTCCTCGACGTCCACCTCGGCACCCTGGCCCGCCGCCTGCGCCTGCTCGGCGTGGACACGGCGTACGAGTCGACGGACATCGGCGACCCGGCCCTCGCGGCCCGCTCGGCGGCCGAGAAGCGCGTGCTGCTCAGCCGCGACCGGGGCCTGCTGCGCCGCCGCGAACTCTGGGCGGGCGGCTACGTCTACAGCACCGGCCCCGACGACCAGCTCCGCGACGTCCTCGACCGGTTCGCCCCGGACCTGCGCCCCTGGACCCGCTGCACCGCCTGCAACGGACTGCTGAAGGACGCGACGAAGGACGAGGTGGCGGACCAGCTCAAGGGCGGGACGCAGAAGTCGTACGACGTCTTCGCGCAGTGCGCGGAGTGCGGGCGCGCGTACTGGAAGGGCGCGCACCACCAGCAGCTGGAGGCCATCGTGGCGCGCGCCCTCGCCGAGTTCGCCTGAGCCGTGAACCGGCCGCGGCCCGCTGTCAGTTGCGGCCCAGCGCCCGGTACTCCCAGCCGGCCGCGCGCCACTGGGCGGGGTCGAGGGCGTGCCGGCCGTCCACGACCCGGCGCCGGTTCACCACGGCGCCCATGGCCTCCGGGTCGATCTCCCGGAACTGCGTCCACTCGGTGAGCAGGACCACGACGTCGGCGTCCGCGGCGGCCTGCAGCGCGTCCGTCCCGTAGGCCAGCTCGGGGTGGACGCGGCGGGCGTTGTCCATCGCCACCGGGTCGTAGACCGTCACCTGCGCGCCGGCCCGGTGCAGGGTGGCCGCGACGTCCAGCGCCGGGGCGTCCCGGATGTCGTCGGAGTCGGGCTTGAAGGCCGCCCCGAGCGCGGCCACCCTCGTCCCGGCGAGCTCGCCGCCGACCAGCTCGCGGACCAGGTCCACGGTGCGGGCCCGGCGGCGCTGGTTGATCGCGTCCACCTCGCGCAGGAAGGCGACCGCCTGGGCGACGTCCAGTTCCTCGGCGCGGTGGATGAACGCCCTGATGTCCTTGGGCAGGCAGCCGCCGCCGAAGCCGAGACCCGGCTTCAGGAACCGGCCGCCGATCCGGTCGTCGTAGGCCAGTGCCTCCGCCAGCCGGTGCACGTCGGCGCCGGTGGCCTCGCAGACCTCCGCCATGGCGTTGATGTACGAGATCTTCGTGGCGAGGAAGGAGTTGGCGGCGACCTTGACCAGTTCGGCGGTCGGCAGGTCGGCGACCACCACCGGGGTGCCCTGCGCGATGACCGGCGCGAACGCGGCGCGCAGCTGCTGCTCGGCCCACGCGGACTCGGTGCCGAACACCAGCCGGTCGGGGTGCAGGGTGTCGTCCACCGCGAAGCCCTCCCGCAGGAACTCCGGGTTCCAGGCCAGCTCCACGGCGTCCCCGGCCGGGGCGGTGGTGCGGACCAGCTCCGCGAGCCGGGCCGCGGTGCCCACCGGCACCGTCGACTTCCCGACCACCAGGGCCCGCCGGTTCAGGTGCCGGGCCAGCTCGGTCACCGCACCCTCGACGTAGCGCAGGTCGGCGGCGTAGGAGCCGGGCTGCTGCGGGGTGCCCACGCAGACGAAGTGGATGTCGCCGAACTCCGCGGCCTCCGCGAGGCTGGTCGTGAAGTGCAGCCGGCCGGACTCCTGCGCCTTGACGAGGAGTTCGGGCAGTCCTGGCTCGAAGAACGGTACCTGCCCGGCTCTGAGCAGCTCGATCTTGCCGGGATCGACGTCGACGCCGAGCACCTCGTAGCCGAGCGTCGCCATGCACACGGCGTGCGTGGCGCCCAGGTAACCGGTGCCTATGACGGTCAGGCGGGGAAGGGCGTCGGTGCTGCCGGGAAGAGTGTCCATGATGCCTCCGAGGGGATGTCCGAGCGGAACGTGCGCATGCCGAGGACGCACGTGGGTGAAGTGGGTGGTGACGTGGGTGGAGCGGGTGCAGGAGAGGGTCCTGCGGCCGCGTGGGGCCCGGGTGCGGACCGGGCCCCTCGCCGTCAGGAGGAGCAGGCGACGTTGGCGAGGCCCTGCGCCGCGTCGGCGACCTTGTTGTCGCAGGTGACCTTGTTGTTCTCGACCGGTGCGAAGTGGAAGCCGTAGCCGGGGCCGTCCACCTGCGCGGTGTTGGCCTGGAACACGTTCCCGGTGCCCCAGCCGTCGAGGATCCGGTGGGTCTGGAAGCCGTCCTCGCGGGAGTGGCGGCCGGTGTTGCCCTTGATCAGCCAGTCGTTGCCCTTGACGTCGACCCAGGAGTCGTTGTGACCTCCGCTGAGGGCGGCGCCGTCGAAGGTGTTGCCGAGGAGGGAGCCCCCGGTCGTGCCCTCCTTGATGTCGACGGACTCCGCGGTGGTGTCGCTGACGTGGTTGCCGCGGATCACGTTGTCGTCGCTCTTGTCGGGCTTGCAGTCGGTGACGGTGCACCAGTTGGACTCGGCGGACCCGACGTAGATGCCCTCGCCGAACTGCTCCTTGCGCTTGCCCGTGGCCCGCACGGTGTTGTTCTCGACGACGTTGCCGGAGCTGAAGTCGCGCAGGTGGATGCCCTCGTCGCCGATGTTCTCGACGGTCAGGCCCTGGATGACGGTGCCCTGGACCTGGTCGGCCATGACCCCCTTCTGGCCGTTGCGCACGGTGAAGCCGATCAGCCGCCAGTGGCTGGCGCCGTCCAGGTGGAAGCCGTAGCCGCCGTCGACGCCCCCGGCGTCGATCACCGCGCCGGGGCCGCCGCACAGGAAGATCGGGCGGTCCGCGGTGCCGGGGGTGGCGGCGGTGAAGCGGTCCGGGTAGACCCCGTCCCGCATCTCGATGACGTCACCGGGCCGTGCCTGGTCCAGGGCGTCCTTCAGGGACTTGGCGTCGCTGACGGTGACGGTGGCGGCCGGGCACTTCACCGGTCCGGAGGACAGGGCCGCGGCCGAGCCGGTCGCGGTGGGCGTGGCCGGCCCGTCGGTGGCGGTCGTGCCGCTCGGTGCCGGGTCGGAGGCGGTGGCGCCGGGATCACCGGGGTCGCCGGTGTCGTCCCCGTCGTCCGTGGGTTCGGCGACCGGGATGGTGGGGCCGGCGGTGGGACCGGCGCCGTACACGACGGGCCGGCCGTCGCCGGCCGAGACGCCCGCGACGATCAGTGCCACCACCGAGATCACCAGGGCGGCCGAGGCCACCCACAGCGGCAGCCCGCCGGCCAGCCAGATCCGGCGCAGCCGCTCCGCGGCGGACTCGCCCGCCGCGGCACCACCGCCGTCGCCCGGACCGTTGCCACCCGGACCGTTGCCACCCGGACCGTTGTCGCCCGGGCTGTTGCCGCCCGGACCGCCGTCAGCGGACGGCGCCGCCGGGATGCCGTCGCTCATTCGCTCATCACCGGCTCCCGTCGGCGGCCCGCCACGGCGATCTCGTCCGGCGGCGGGGAGGGCAGCGGGGCCTTGTCGGAGTACGGGTGGACGATGACCGCGCCCCGCCCGCCGGCCCGGCGCCTGCGCCGGCCCATGACGGCCGAGAACAGGATGAGGAGCAGGATGCCCGTCCACAGCAGCGTCATCGGGCTCGCGTAGTGCTTGACCTTGACCCAGAAGGAACTGGTGTCGTACCAGGCGAAGGTCTGGTTCTCCTTGATGTCGGCACCGCCGTGCGAGCGGCTGGAGTCCAGCGCGCTGGGGCCGACCCCGCCGATGACGTTGTAGGAGACGGTCGTGCCGTCCACCCCGCCGACCAGGCTGACGCCGTGGTTGGTGGCGTCCTGGACGGTGTTGCCGCGTATCTCGGCGGCCGAGTCGCGGACGTAGACGCCGGTTTCCGGCCCGTCGATGATGTTGCCGGTGACGGTGGCGCCGGTGACCCCGTCGCGTACCGAGATGCCCTGCCGGTTCTGGCCGGTCAGGCGGTTGCCGGTGATGGAGACCTTGTCCGCGGCCAGGCGGGCCACGATGCCCATGTCACCGCCCTCGATGCGGTTGTTCTGCACGCCGACGTCGAAGCCGCCGAGCACCTCGACGCCGTAGCGGCCGTTGTCCTTGGCCACGCTGTTGGCGACCGAGTTGGAGCCGTAGCTGTCGACGGCCTGCCCGGAGGCGGAGGGCCCCTCGGCGAGCGGCCTGCCGCTGAGCGTGTAGCCGTTGCCGCCGTTGCCCTCGGCGGTGCAGCCGCTGACCCGCACCTGCTGGGTGGCCCGGGAGAGGATGAAGCCGTCGCCGCCGTTGTCCTTGGCGACCGTGCGCTGCACGAGCGAGCTGGAGACGAAGCGGTGCATGACCACCCCGTCCTCCAGGCTGTTCTCCACGGTCGTGTCGCTGATCTCGATCCCGGTCGCGCTGGAGATGAAGACCCCGAAGGCGTTGCCGGTGATGGTCGAGTGGGTGATCGACCCGGAGACGTAGGAGAGGCCGCCGGTGGAGAACCGGGCGTCGGGAGTGGTCAGTTCGCCCGACGGCATGGCCGTGACGTCGCCGCTGGTGGTGTTCTGGTCGCCCGAGCCGTCCTGCGCGCGGGCCCGCTCGCGTGCGGTCTTGCCGTGCACCTGGCCGGTGTCCTCCAGCGAGCCGGTGTTCGGCCGGTCGGTGCCGGTGAGGCTGAGTCCGCCGGTGCGCCCGCTCCAGAACCCCAGGTTCGCGAGTTTGGCGTGGGTCATCTCGAACTGGCCGCCGATGGTGCGGATGTAGGCGCGGCCGTCGCGGACGTCGCCGTCGGCCTTGTTGGCCTGCGGATCCCAGCTGGTGATGGTCAGCGGCGCCTGGGAGGTGCCCTGGAGGGTCAGTTCGCCGCCGAAGGAGACGATGGAGACGAAGCCGGTGCGGTTGCTGGCCATCCGCAGGGTGAGGCCGCCCGGGTTGGACAGCTTCAGCTTGGCGCCGACGTTGAGGTAGATGTTCTCGGTCAGCAGGTACGAGCCGTCCTTGCGCCGCACGAAGGTCTGCGGGGCGAGTTTCAGCAGGTCGGCGATGGTGTAGGGGTTGCTGCGATCGGTGAGTACCAGGGTGTACCCGTTGTCGGTGTCCAGCCGGTACGGCACGGTCCACTTGGTGGACTGCAGGGGCGCCACCGAGGTGAACGCCCGTACCTGGTTGAGCCGGTGGTCCTCGTCGGCGACCAGCGCGGCCTGGGTCTCGGCGTCCTCGGCGGCCAGTTTCTGCTTCTTGTCGCCGTCCCCGTCGGCGTGGGCCGTGCCGGAGGCGCCGAGCAGCAGCGACGCCGCCACCGCGAAGGCGCCCAGCAGGGCCGCGGTCCTGGCACCGGCCCGGCGCAGCCGGGTGCCGGGGCCGGGTCTTCTCTTCGTCCTGGGATACGTCATGAGGGGGGTGGCCATGGCGTCAGATCACCTCGGGCTGGAGGGCGGAGTGGCTCTGTCCGCCGCCGGCGGGTCCGGAGAGCGTGGCCGCGCTCTGGCCCTCGCCCCCGATGCTGGTGCTGCTGCGGGTGAGCCAGCCCTGCTTGTTCATGGTGGCGAAGGCGTACAGCTTGATCGGCAGCGAGATCATGATGACCACGAGGGCCGTCAGCGGCAGCAGGAAGATCTCCTGCGGGTGCCTGCGCAGGTGCGAGTAGCCGCGGACGGCCCGGCCCAGCAGCAGCCAGATCAGGGTGAGGACGATGCCGCGGGGGCTGAAGTCCAGCCGGCTCAGCAGCAGGTAGCCGAGGGCCATGCCCATGGTGACCGGGGTCAGCAGGATCTGCAGCACGGTGATCTTGGTGACCAGCGGGACCCGCCACAGCCAGCCCTTGTACAGCGCGGTGAAGTAGCACCGGTAGGAGTTGCGGCTCCACCGGACGCGCTGCTTCACGAAGGCCCGGAAGGACGACGGGAACATGGAGACCGCCCGCGCGGAGGACTGGTGCACGGTCTTGTAGCCCGAGGCCAGCACCAGCCAGGTCAGCCGGCCGTCGTCGCCCGCCACACAGCGGCGGCCGAGGAAGAACTCGTTCTCCAGGTTCTCCAGCACCGGCAGCACCGCGGCGCGGCGGTAGGCGGCGGTACGGCCGGACAGGCAGGCCACGGCACCGGCCCGGCCCATCGCGGGGACGTAGTCGTAGTAACGGAGGTTGACCAGCCAGTCGGCGATGCGGCGCCAGACGCTGGTGGTGCGCTGGTAGACGTTCTGCTGGGTGCCCACGCCGCCGACCGTCGGGTCCTCGAACGGCATCTGCACGGCGTCCAGCAGCCCCGGCTCCCAGCGGGTGTCGGAGTCCACCAGGACGAGGAGCTCACTGGTGGCGGCGCGTATGCCGACCCCCAGGGCGGAACGTTTCCCCCTGTGCTCGAAGGCGAGCACCCGGACCCGGGGGTCCTCCACCAGCGACAGCCGGTGCAGTACCTCGTGGTCCTCGACGTCAGGAACGATGATGATCTCGGCCGGGTCCTGGGCGAGCCAGGTCTCCAGGCACTCCAGCAGGATCTCGGGGTCCTCCCGGTAGGCCGGGACCACCACGGAGACACTGGTACGGAAGTTGTTGACGACCGGCTTGGCGAACCGCGAGAGCACCGCCCGGTACAGCCAGAGCGCCCAGACGAACAGTCCGGCCAGCCCCAGCGGCATCAGCTCCCGCCACGAAGTCTCCCCCACAGCCTCGACGATCCACGACCAGAGCTGGTCGAAGAACTCGGACAAAGTTGCGCTCTCCCCCCACATAACATGACTGCCACGGTCCGAAATGCGACAGAACCGGGCACTGCTCCAGCGATGCTAGGGGCTCGTGGGTGAACAGCGATCACACAGAGCACAAACTTCGCTCACAGACTCTTCACGCCCATCCCGCCCCACCCGTGACGGTGTGTCACACCTGCCACGGCATGGGTGGATCCTATGAGGGTGATGTGAAGACCGTGAACTCGTCTGATAAATGGCGTGTTTCGGCCCAACGACCGGAAAGCGCGCTCTATTCGAACATGCGCCCAGCGAGAGCGCCCCAAAGGGGCGCTGGGGGTACCCCCGGCCGAAGGCTGGGGGAGGAACTGCGCGAGCAACCCCCACGCGCCCGCGGCCGACAACGTGCCCTGTACCGACTTCAGCCCCCGAGTGCCGCCCGCAGCCGCTCCAGGTCGGCGGTCGGTGCGTCACACGTGAAATTGCGGCACACGTACGCGGCCGCCTCCCCGCCGACCAGCGGCCGCCCCGCGAGCAACGGGAACTCGTCACTCCCCTGAGTCCCCACAGCCACGACCGCACCGGGCGCGGTACCCAGCAGCGCCGTGCGATGCAAGGCGGCCGTGCGGGGGTCCGCGGCCGGCCCCACGACCGCCACCTCGCGCGGACCGTCGAGCAGCGCCTCGGCGACGGCGAGCCCCCACCCGACGAAGCGCGGCACGCGCGGCCCGAGCGTCCTGACGATCCCCAACGCCCTTTCCGCCGCCGTCCGATGGGGTTCGGCACCGGTGTGGGCCGCGTAGCCGAGCAGGGCACCGGCGGCCGCGGTCCAGCCCGAGGGCGTGGCGTTGTCGGTCGGGTCCTGCGGCCGCCGGATCAACTGCTCGGCGTCGGCGGCGGTGTCGTACAGGGCCCCGCTCTCCGGGCTCTCCTGGTCGGTGAAGCGGGCCAGGACATGGTCGAGGAGGAGTCCCGCGAACTCCAGCCAGACGCCCTCGCCGGTCACGGACGCGAGCGCGAGGAAGCCCTCGGCGACATCGCCGTAGTCCTCCAGCACGCCCGCGTTGGCGCCTGCCCTGCCGTCCCGGCTGGTGCGGGCGATCCTCGCGCGGTCGTCGAGATGGAGCCGTACGAGGAGATCTGCCGCGCCGACGGCGGCCTCGACCAGGTCGGGGCGGTCGAAGTAGGCGCCGGTCTCGGCGAGCGCGGCGACCGCGAGTCCGTTCCAGGCGGCGACGACCTTGTCGTCCCGGCCGGGTGCGGGGCGCTCGGCGCGGGCGGCCAGCAGCCGCCGCCTGACGGACTCGATCCGCCCGGCGTCGAACACGCCCTCCTGCTGCGGGAGCTGGAGCACGGACCGGCCGTGCTCGAAGGTGCCCTCCTCGGTGACCCCGAAGTACTGGGCGGCCAGGCCCGCGTCGTCCTCGCCCAGGACCTCACGGAGCTGGGCGGGCGTCCACACGTAGTACGCGCCCTCGACGTGCCGCCCGCTCCCGTCGTCGCTGTCGGCGTCCAGCGCGGAGGCGAACCCGCCCTCGGCGGTGCGCAGTTCGCGCACCATGAAGTCGGCGGTCTCCAGGGCGACCTGGCGGGCGAGCTCCGACCCGGTGGCCCGCCACAGGTGGGCGTACACCCGGCAGAGCAGGGCGTTGTCGTAGAGCATCTTCTCGAAGTGCGGCACGATCCAGTCGCGGTCGACGGAGTAACGGGCGAAGCCACCGCCGAGCTGGTCGTAGAGGCCGCCCCGGGCCATCCGCTCACAGGTGTCCACGGCCATCTGCAGCGCCCCCTCGGAACCGGTCCGGGCGTGGTGCCGCAGCAGGAACTCGATCACCATGGACGGCGGGAACTTGGGGGCACCGCCGAATCCGCCGCGCTGCGGGTCGTACTCGCGGGTGAGCCCGAGCAGCGCCTGTGCGAGCTCCTGCTCACCGGGCGGCCGGCCGCCCTCGTGCCCGAGCTCCCGCTGCGCGAGGTCACGCACGATCTTCCCGGCCACCTCGGCGACCTCGTCCCGCCGGTCCGCCCACGCGGCCCGGACCCCCTCCAGGACCGACCGGAAGGAGGGCATCCCGTGGCGGGGGGCGGGCGGGAAGTACGTGCCGAAGTAGAAGGGTTCGGCGTCCGGGGTGAGGAACACGGTCATGGGCCAGCCGCCCTGCCCGGTGGCCGCCTGCACGGCCTCCATGTAGACGGCGTCGACGTCGGGCCGCTCCTCGCGGTCGACCTTGATGCTGACGAAGTGCTCGTTGAGGTAGCCGGCGGTGGCCTCGTCCTCGAAGGACTCGTGGGCCATCACATGACACCAGTGGCAGGAGCTGTACCCGACGCTCAGCAGCACGGGCTTGTTCGCGGTCCGCGCGGCCTCGAAGGCTTCGGCCGACCAGGGCCACCAGTCCACGGGGTTGTCGGCGTGCTGGAGGAGGTACGGGGACGTCTCATGGGCCAGTCGGTTCACCCTCCCACTCTCCCACGGGGTCGGGAGCCGCGTAGAAGCGCAGATTGACCCGGCGCGCCCCGTCGGGGACGGCGTCGTCGGGGTGGCCGTAGCGGTCGAGGAGTTCCTGGTAGGCGCGTACGAAGTCGTGGAGGTCGGTCTTCGTCATCCAGGTGCCGGTGCGCTGCACCTGGGCCCAGCCCCGCGGGCCCCGGTACTCCTCGTGGGCACGCCGGAAGAGCCTGGTGTCGACCTCGATCTTCAGGAGGGCGAGGTGCTCGGCCGCGGCGTACTCCTCGGTCGTCATGGTGGCCGGGTCGGGCGTGGTGTGGCTGAAGGGCAGGCTCCGCCACCAGCGCTCCCGGCCGCCCGACTTCTCCGGGATCTCCTCGATGAGCTTCTGCTCGGCGAGCTTGCGCAGGTGGTAGCTGGTGGTGCCGGAGCTCTCGCCGAGTTCACGGGCGAGCACGGTGGAGTTGGCCTCGCCGTGCCGGCCGAGGTAGTCGAGGATCCGGCGGCGCAGCGGGTTGCCGAGGGACTTGTAGAGGGCGGTGCGTTCGAGGCTGGTCAGCTCGGCGGGGGCGGTGGGGGTCTCGCTGTGTGCGGGGGGCTTCCCCGTGGGTGCGGCGGGCATCCCGGCGGGTGCGGGGGGCCCGGCGGACCCTGCGGGTGCGGCGGGCTCGGGGGGTCCGGCCGTCCGGGGCGTGCCGTCGGTCATGCGGCCACCGTATCCCCGACTCGGAGAACCCCGGGGCCCGCGCCCCTGGCCCCGGGCCCCTAGCCCGTGGCCCCGCGTTCCTGACCCCTGGCCCCTGGCTCCGAGAACCCCGAAAGCCCTGCGAACCCTGAGACATCCCTGAGCCTCCCTGACGCTCCCCCGATGTCTGCCGAATTTTCTTTGCAGAATTTTCTCTGCGGTCTAGCGTGAAGGCAATGGCGGAGGAGCCGGACGGATTCACAGGTTCCACAGCCGCGGATCCGGAACAAGGCGAGGGGGATCAGGTGTTCAACGGGTTGACGGCGACGCAGACCCGAAGGGCGAAGCGGATGAGGCGGCTGAAACGGTGGGCACTGATCCTTCTCGGATCGTCCTCCGTGCTGCTCGTGCCGTGGATGGTGGTGCTGGCGCTGACGCTGCCCACCAAGACCGAGGTCCACAACTGGTCGGTGGCCTGGATCGGGCTGGACGTCCTGATGGCGGCGGGGTGCGCGGCCACGGCGGTACTGGGCCTGCGGGGCGACGCCCGGGCCCGGCTCACGGCGTCGGCGACCGCATCCGTCGCGGTACTGGACGCGTGGTTCGACATAACGACGTCGGCGATGGGCTCCGAACTGCTGGTGGCGCTGGCGAGTGCGGTGGCGGAGGCGGGGCTGGCGGCGGCCTGCGTGTACCTGGCCCTGTCCAAGGGGTGGGGCCGGATGACCGCCCAGCCCGGCCCGGCCGCCCGGTGACCGGAACCGGCCGCCCGGCAGCCGCGACCACCGAACCCTCACCCACCCCCTGATCGTCGCCCCCTCGCCATCGCGACCCTTCGCAAGGACACTTGCAGACAAAGGAGTTGCCGCTGGAGGGGGACGGAACATGCGGGACGCCCATCGGGCGGAAGCCGATCGGCTGCTGGTACGGGCCGTGGAGGAGGAGGTCCGCCGTTCGGGCGGCCGCGTCGACGGGCAGGTACTGCTGTCCCGCGCACGCGGCGGGCTCGACGAGATGGAGCGGACGGCCGCCGAGGAGTACGCGGCGTACACCCACGCCCTCGACGAGACGGAGGCAGGCCGGCCCAGCTTCGGCCGGCGCTACGCCAAGGAAGGCTCCGGAACTCCCCTGCTGGTCGCGGCCGTCGCGGCGGTCGCCGCCACCGTCGCCGACCTCTCCCTCGGCACCGGGGCGGCCACGGCGCTCGGCGCGGGCGTGGCCGTCGGGGTGGTCGGGGCGGCCGCCACGGTCGTCAAGGTCGCCGGCTCCCATCTGCCCGCCGCTCATCACCACGCCGGCGCGGCCGGTCAGCCCGGCGGCCCCGAGCAGCTGCGGCTGCAGTGGCTGACCGCGCTGGAGGTGCGGGGCATCCGGCCCTTCCTCGATCAGCAGCGGGTGCTCAGCGCCTCCACGGGACCGAAGAAGCAGGGCCCGGGGCTGCGCGGCGCGGACAAGAGCGCGGCGGCCCGCAGGCGTACGGTGCTGCAGCAGTCGTTCGGCCAGCTCCCCGACGCGGACCGGCCGTTCGCCGGCCGGCAGCAGGAGCTGGCGCGGATCCGGCAGTGGGCGCAGGCGGCCCGGGCGACCACGGAGACCCGGCCGGCGGTCGTGGTCCTGCACGGCGAGCCCGGCTCCGGCCGTACCGCCCTCGCGGTGCGGGCCACCCACGAGCTGAGGGACCTCTTCCGGGGTGCGGTCGTCGTCGACCTGCGCGGCGCCAGCCGGGAGGAGCCGCCGCTGTCCACCCGGGACGCCCTGCTGCATCTGCTCAACCGGCTGGGCGCGCCGCGCGAGCAGCTGCTGTTCCGTGAGCGTTCCTCGGCCGACCAGCAGGTCAAGCGGCTGAGCGAGCTGTACCACCAGCACCTGGCGGGCCTGCCGGTGACGATCGTGCTGGACGACGCCTCGGATCCGGAGCAGGTGCGCACGCTGGTGCCGGAGCGTTCCGACAGCCTGGTCCTGGTCACCGCCCGGGACCAGCTCGACCTGCCCGCCGACCTGCCGGCCCGGGTGCACCGGCTGCCGGTCACGGCGCTGGACGCGGCCGGCGCGGAGGAGCTGCTGGGCGCGGTGGCCGAGGAGGTGTCGGGGCCGTACGACGCGCAGTCCGCGGACCGGATCCGGGAGTTGTGCGGCGGGCTGCCGCTGGCGCTGCGGGTGGCGGGTTCGTCGCTGGGTTCGCGTTCACCGCTCCAGCTGGCCACGGACCTCGGCGCCTACGGTCCGGTCGGGCCGGTGGAGCGGGTGCTGTGGCTGCGGTACACCGACCAGTCGGAGACCGGGCGGCGGCTGCTGAGAAGGCTGGCGCTGGCCGGCCGGGCCTCGATGGGCGCGGCGGCCGCGGCCGCCCTGCTGGGCACCGACGAGGCCGAGGCCACGCGCCACCTGGTCACGCTCACCCGGGCCGGCCTGATCGACCACGTCCGCGGCAGCCGTTACCGCCTGCACGACCTGGTCCGCTCGTTCGCCCAGGCCCGGCTCCTGGACGAGGAGACCCCGGCCGACCGCACGGCGGCGCAGGAGCGGCTGATCGTGAACTACGCGGAGCTGGCCGACTCGGTGCTGCGGCTGGTCGACGGCAACATGTCGACCCGCTCGGACCGGTTCAGCCCGCACGGCTTCACCTCGCTCGACGAGGCGCTGCGCTGGCTGGACGACGAGTCGAGCTTCATCACGGCGGCGCTGCGGCACGCGGAGGGCGTCGACCAGGCGGCGGTGCAGAACCTGCTGGGCGCGCTGTGCGACTACTGCCTGCTGCGCGGCGACCTCTACCGGCTCGGTGAGATCAGCGAGCTGGCGCAGTCGGTGGACCAGGGCCTCCTTGTCCGCTCGGTGCAGTGGCGTACCGGTATCGCGGCCCGTCAGCTGGGCGAGCTGGACAAGGCCCGCACCACTCTCACCTCGGTCGTCGACCTCTACCTGGAGGCGCATCACGACGCGGGTGCGGCCCGCGCGCTGTGTTCGCTCGGGATCACCCTGCACCACCAGGGCAACCTCACCGAGGCGGCGGCCAAGCTCCAGGAGGCCCTCGACCTGCAGGCGGCCCCCGAGCTGGCGACCGACCGGGCGTGGACGATGCACGCGCTGGCCGCGGTGCAGCGCGACCGGGCCAGGCTGCCCGAGGCCCTCGACCTGCTCACCCGCTCGCTCGTCCTGCACCGGGAGGGCGGCTCGGTGCACGGCGAGGCCTGGGCGCACTTCCAGCTCGGCCAGCTGGCGCTGCGCATGGGTGACGTACCGCGGGCGGACCGGGAGCTCGGGGCCGCGCTGGACCGCTACCGCCGTACCCGGGACGCCCGTGGCGAGGCCTGGGCGCTGACCCAGCTGGCGCGGGCCCGGCTGGTGGGCGGCGACGCGTCCCCGGCGGCCGACGGACTGCGGGCGGCGGCGGCCCGGCACCGGGACAACGAGGACGCGCGCGGCGAGGCCTGGACGGTGTACTACCTCGGCCTGGCCCTGGAGGAGACCGGCAACCTCGACCACGCGGTCCGCGAGCTGGAGCGCTCGCGGACGATGTTCTCCCGGATGCGGGACGTCTACGGCCTGGCCTGCGCCCGCCACCACTCGGCCCGGGTCACCCGCGACCAGCGGGCCGCCCAGACCGGCTCGCTGCGCAACTCGGGCTTCGCCCGCCAGCTCCTCGTCGACGCCCGCGCCGACTTCCAGCGCATCGGCGTGGTCCACGGCGAGGCCTGGACCTGCCTGGAGCTGGCCGTCGTCGACGCCGGCAACACCCGCACCCAGCAGGCCCTCGCCCTGTGCGACGAGGCGGTCGTCCTGTTCACGTCGTACGGCGACCGGCGCGGCGAGGACTGGGCCCGCTTCCTGCGCTGCACCCTGCTTCCGTACGCCGCGCCCGGCGGCGTGGAGGTCGGCACCGCCGTCGCCCAGGAGGAACTGGCCCAGCTCGCCCGCACCGCGCATCCGCTGCGCGACGGGAAGCTGGCCGAGTACGTCACGGCGTACGGCCTGCTCCTGGAACGCGCGGTGCGGCTGGAGTCGGGCTGGCAGGCCTGGCGGCTGGGCATGGTGCCCAGCCGGCACGCCCGCGAGGTGATGGGCGTGCCGGTTCCGGCCGGGACGTGACGCCGGTCAGCCCTTGGGATCGGCCGCCGGCGCCTTGGAGTCCGCCCCTGCCTGGACGGTCCGGGCGGAGGCGGACTCCTTGAAGTCGACCTTCTGCATGTGCTTGTTCATGGACTTCATCAGGCCCCAGACCGCGAGGGCCATCACCGCGAAAACGATGAAGCCGAGGACTCCGGGGGTGACCTTGTTCTCGTCGACCTCCTTGGCGAGGGGGACGAGGTGCGTCAGTGCCAGGCTTGCGCTCATGTCAGGCATTGTCGCGGATGCCCGCAAAGAGGTCGTCCTCGGGGAGGGAGGTATCGACGAGCGACTTCGCCAGCTCGTACTCCTCGGTCGGCCAGACCTCCTTCTGGAGGTCCATCGGCACCTTGAACCAGCCGCCGTCCGGGTCGATCTGCGTGGCGTGCGCGATCAGCGCCTTGTCGCGGATCTCGAAGAACTCCGCGCACGGGATGTGCGTGGTCAGGGTGCGCTCGGTGCGCTCGAACTCGTTCCACCGCTTCAGCCAGTCCCCGTACGGCGACTCCAGGCCGCGCTCCAGCATGGCGTTGTGCAGCGCCTCGGTGCGCGGGCGGTTGAAGCCCTGGTTGTAGTAGAGCTTCTGCGGCTGGAAGACCGGCCCGAACTCGGCCTCGGGGTACTTCTCGGCGTCCGCCGCGCCGTCGAAGGCCACCATCGAGATCTTGTGGGTCATGATGTGGTCGGGGTGCGGGTAGCCGCCGTTCTCGTCGTAGGTGGTGATCGCCTGCGGGCGGAACGCGCGGATCTTGCGCACCAGCTCGCCGGCCGCCTTGTCGACGTCCTCCAGGGCGAAGCAGCCCTCGGGCAGCGGCGGCAGCGGGTCGCCTTCCGGCAGACCCGAATCGACGAAGCCGAGCCACTCCTGCTTGACGCCGAGGATCTCGCGGGCCTCGTCCATCTCCTTCTTGCGTACCTCGTGGATGTGCTCCTCGATGTACTTGTCGCCCTGCAGCTTGGGATTGAGGATGGAGCCGCGCTCCCCGCCCGTGCAGGTCACCACCAGCACGTCCACCCCCTCGGACACGTACTTCGCCATGGTGGCCGCGCCCTTGCTCGACTCGTCGTCGGGGTGGGCGTGGACGGCCATCAGTCGCAGCTGGTCAGTCAAGACTCAATCCTTGGTAACTCGGCGCCCCGGTAGCTCGGGGGCAATCGGCGGCTTCTATAGTGACCGAATCGGGGGGCGAATAATTCCGGGGTCCGGTTCTCGAACGGGTCCGGGGTGGTTCCTGCCAGGAGGACGATCATGAGTACCGCGAGCACGCGGCTGCCCGAGGGCCGTTACGGCAGCTCCTCGGACGAGCGCGCCGACCGCAAGCTCAAGGTCGCCGGCGCGGTGCTGGGCGCGCTGCTGCTCGTCCTGGTCGGCTACTGGGCCTACCACTATGTCGTACAGAACAAGATCAGCGCCCAGGTCGTCACCTTCGCCGCCTCGGCCCACGCGGTCGAGGTGCATCTGGAGGTCCACAAGGACGCCGGCGCCTCCGGCTACTGCACGCTGCGCTCCCAGGCGGCGGACGGCTCCGAGGTGGGCCGGGCGGACTTCCGCTTCACCGGGTCCGCGACCGAGATCGACCGGGTGGTCACGCTCCGTACGACGGCCCGTGGCACCACGGCGGAACTGCTCGGCTGCCACGCCGACTGACATCAGCCGGAAAACGTAGGCGCTGACCTGCGTTGACGTGATTCTGATGGCTTATGTCCTCCCCCTTCCGCCGTTGAATTGTTAGGCTCGTGGTTTCGCCCTTCCATGAAGGAACATGCTTCCGGGTAGGGCGATGCTTTGTATTCCCAGTACCGACGAGGAGCACCTGTGACCCAGACCAGCGAGAACGTCACCTGGCTGACCCAGGAGGCGTACAACCAGCTCAGGGCCGAGCTGGAGTACCTGTCTGGTCCTGCGCGCACGGAGATCGCCGCCAAGATCGCGGCCGCGCGCGAGGAGGGCGACCTGCGCGAGAACGGCGGGTACCACGCGGCCAAGGAGGAGCAGGGCAAGCAGGAGCTCCGTGTGCGCCAGCTGACCCAGCTCCTGGAGAACGCCAAGGTCGGCGAGGCCCCGGCGTCCGCGGACGGCGCCGTCGCGCCCGGCATGGTCGTGACCATCGCCTTCGACGGCGACGAGGACGACACCATGACCTTCCTCCTGGCCTCCCGCGAATACGCCAGCGCCGACGTCGAGACCTACTCCCCGCAGTCCCCCCTGGGCACCGGAGTGATCGGCCACAAGGTGGGCGAGGACGCGGAGTACGAGCTGCCGAACGGCAAGAAGGCCTCGGTGAAGATCCTGAAGGCCGAGCCCTACTCGGGCTGACCAGGACAGACACCCGCCCCCGGCGTCGATGCGACGCCGGGGGCCTTTGCCGTGCCGGGCCTCAGGCGGTGGCGGAACGGTACCTGCGGACCGCGAGCGTCCGGAACACCGCGATGATCAGGACCGAGTAGATGAGCGACGCCGTCCCGGCGCGGCGATCTCACCGCCGGCCGACGCCGTGGTCGGCCCTCCGAGCTCTCGGAGCAGGTCACGCAGTGGTGGTGTCACCGTCTTCTTCGAAGAACTTCATCGCCATGAACCCGTGGGCGTAGCTGCCGCCGGCACGCAGCGCCGCGGCCGTCATGATGGTCTCCGCGAGTTCCTGCCGGCTGGCGCCGGCGGAGCGCGCTGCCGTGGTGTGCGCTTCGATGCAGTACGCGCACTGAGTGGTCAGCGCCACGGCCACGGCCATGAGCTCGGTGTATTTGGGCGGGATGACGTTGTTGCTGCCGCGCAGGACCTGGTTGTCCCAGGCTACGAATGCCTTGAACGCGTCAGGGGCGCCGGCGCGGATGTGCTTGGCGTACTGGTGGTCGGTGTGCTCGTGGTAGGACACGATGCTCCTGCGATATCGACCGGTCGGGGACGTGCGCGTCCCTGGCCGGTGGGTGTGCGTGGGGGGGGAGCCGGCGGCTGACCGCCGCGTCAGTAGATGTTGCGGCCGGCCCTGACACCGCCGTCGACGTCCCAGGTGGCACCGGTGATCCAGTCCGCCTGGTCGGACAGCAGGAAGGCCACCGTGGGAGCGACATCGTCGGGCGTTCCGACCCGGCCGAGGGGGTGGAAGCTGTTGAACCCGTCGAGGGTGGAGTCGATCTCGTCCTTCGGGATGAACGCCTCGTAGATGGGCGTGCGAACCACCGCGGGAGCCACGGTGTTGACCCGGATTCCGTGCGGAGCCAGCTCCATGGCGAGGTGCTGGGTGAGGGAGTGCAGGCCGGCCTTGGCCACCGAGTACGCCGAGGACGGAGTCGCGGCCATGGCCTGGTGCGCCAGCATGCCGCCGATGTTGACCACGGCACCCTTGTTACCGCGGGCAATCATGTTGCCGGTGATGGTCTGGGTCACGAAGTAGAAGGCGCGGGTGATGGCCTGGTAGCGGTCGTAGTCCTCCTGGCTGTGCTCCAGGAACGACTTGGGCTGGAAGACACCGGCGGCGTTGACGAGCAGGGTCGCGTCGGGGTGCTGCTCCGTCAGCTCGTCGCGCAGGCGGTCCACGGCAGCACGGTCGAACAGGTCGGAGGCCAGACCGACGGCCTTGCCGTAGTCGGCCAGCTCGGCGACGGCCTTGTCGGCGCTGTTCCGGCTCCGGCCGGTGACGACGGCGGTGCCGCCGCCTTCGAGCACGCGGCGGGCGGAAGCCAGCCCTATGCCGCTGGTGCCGCCGATGACGACGACCTTGCGTCCGGTGAAGTCGAGGGTGTTGGTGGACATGCTGGGGCGCTCCTCTGGTGCATCGCGAATCTCGTAGGGTTCGCGAATTGCAAGGTATGTGGATAAAAGGGACCGTGTAGGTGTGGCCACGCGCGGAGAGTGGCGAGTGCCCCTCCCGGGCGCGGCGATAAACTCCTTGCTTGCGGAATGCAAGTAAGGGCTCAGGATTGTCGAGCTGCCGGCCTTTACGGAGGCGCCGACCCGGCGCCGTGGCCCGGGGCCTCGGGGCGCCGGACCGTCCCTCCGCTTCGGAGGATGCCTCGACTGTAGGGCGCCCTCCGTGGAGGCGGTAGAGGATCAGGGCGAATGCGGATATAGCGGATGGCTATGCCTGGAGGAGAGAGCCGCAGTCGTGAACATCGAGACATTGCGCTATGCCCAGGCCGTATCCCGCACGAATTCCTTCAGTGCCGCCGCGCGGGCCTACGGGGTGACGCAGCCATCTCTGTCCAACGGCGTTGCCCGGCTGGAGGAGGAGTTCGGCGTCAAGCTCTTCGACCGCTCGCCGCGGGGAGTCAAGCCCACGCCGCACGGAGCGCAGATCCTGCCGCTGATCGACCGCGTCCTCGACGACCTGGACACCCTCCTCGCCGAGACCCAGCGGCTGGCCCGACCGGTCACCGAGCCGATCCGCATGGGCGTGTCGCCCCTGATCGGCGCCGACTTGGTGGGGCGGGCATACCAGGCGGCACGTACCCTCAAGCGTCCGAGCGACCTGATCCTGCGAGAGGCGGATCACGAGCCCCTGACCAACGACCTTGAGGCGGGCCGCCTGGACATCATCCTGGTCCCCGCCGTGCCTGGTCTGCCCAGGTTCCGGCACCGCGTGATCGCCCGTGAACCGGTGGTCGTCGTCGACACCGCAGCCACGGCGGAGGACGGCCCGGTGGAGCTGAAGGAAGTGGCAGACGCGGCCTACATCCTCGGTCCGCGCACCTGCGGCCTGACCACCTTCACCACGGACCTCTTCCACGACAACAACCTGGCGTTGCGCACCTATCCTGGCGAAGCCGCCAGCTTCCGGGCCGTGGACGAGTGGGCGGCCATAGGTCTCGGTGCGGCCCTCCTGCCTCGCTCCAAGATCACCTACGAGCACGCGAGTTGCCGCCCCCTCCTGCAGGCCGGAACGCCGGTCGAGCTCGCCTACGAGGCCGTCTGGAACTGCGACACCCCGCTGGGAGCCGACCTGGACGAGCTTGTCGACGCGCTCACCGCACTGGTCGAGCCGGCCCCGGCACCGCGACGGACGGAGGACCGGCGATAACCGGTACCGCCACAGCCCCCGCTCCCGTCGGCCGGAAAGGGCGGGAATTTCCTAAACGAACTTCCAAGAGAGGCGTCGGCGACCGCATGGATTTCCGCATTGCCGTGGACCGGCCTACGGATGCGCGTTAAACGGAGCACGTCTATTATATCCGTAGCGAGCTTCAATACCCAGAGAGGCCAGTCACCATGCAGTGCTATGACTGCTTTCTTGAAAGTCGCGCCTCGACCGTTCCGGTAAACCCGGACATAGCCGCAGCCGCGTGCGCGCGATGCGGAGCCGGTGTCTGCGGCAGACATGCCCACGCCACGTACGCACCGATTCCCGGTTCACCCGCATCCGCTGGAGCGCCGGAGGCCCGGCGGATCACGTGCGACCCCTGCTACCAGGCAGAAACCGCCGCCGCCGGTCAGGTGTGAGTCATCGGCCGGGCTGCCGCTGCGTGATCTCCTGAAGCACCCACCCGTTTCCGTCCGGGTCGCTGAAGGTGGCGAAGGAGGCGTAGGACGTGCGGTCAGGGCTCGGGCCGGCGATCCGTTCCTGACCGGCGCCCCGATGCACAGCCTCTCCGGCCTCGTGGCCGTGGTGGAGGAGCCCCCCGGCGTCGTGGAACACGTCACTGACCTTGATTCCGCGGCTGACGAGTTCCGCGCGCGCCTGCTCGACATCCGAGACGATGAGATACAAGCCCTGAGCCGAGCCGGGAGCAGCGTCGATCATGCCCTTGCCGAAGATGATCGAGCATGCCGAACCGGGGGGCGTGAGGTGTACCAGCCGGTAGTCGTCGCTGAACGTGTTGTCAACGTCCATACGGAACCCCGCTGTCTCGTAGAAACTCTTGGCGCGATCGACGTCGGAGACAGGAAGTACAATAACTTCGAGCTTCAGGTCCATCTTTCTTCACCCTCTCACAGGATTGAATTCCGAGAGAATGTGAAATTCCGCTGACTGGATTTCAGATGCTGCCGACACGCTCCACCATTGTCACTCGCGCGTGACTGCATCGCATTCTGGAGCGGCATGTCCGAGCGGCTGTGCTCGTCTCGGATTTTCCACGACACCAGGCCCCGCAGACGGTCGCGTCGGGGGCCGTTGCTTCCTCTGGCCCGTTCCACGACGGAGACAGTCTGCGGGGCACAAGCTCAACCGGCCGCCCGGCGATACTTGCGAACCGCCAGCGTCCGGAAGGCCAGGATGATCACGACCGACCAGATCAGCGAGGCCCAGACGGGATGCTGCATGGGCCAGGCATCGGACGCGTTGAAGCCCGGCGGGAGGTTGCCGAACAGTTCGCGGCACGCCTGCACGGTGGCGCTGAACGGGTTCCACTCCGCGATGTGGCGCAGGAAGGCCGGCAGGTGGTTCGCGTCCACGAAGGCGTTGGAGATGAAGGTCAGCGGGAACAGCCAGATGAGGCCACCTGAGGTCGCCGCTTCAGGGGTGCGTACGGTCAGGCCGATGAGTGCGCCGATCCAGGAGAACGCGTAGCCGAGCAGCAGGAGCAGGCCGAACCCGGCGAGTACCTTGCCGAGGTTCTCGTGCGTGCGCCAGCCGACGATCACGGCGACGATCGCCAGGACGACGAGGGTGAGTGCCGTCTGGACCAGGTCCGCGAGGGTGCGGCCGGTCAGGACCGCACCGCGCGCCATGGGCAGGGAACGGAAGCGGTCGATGAGGCCCTTGTGCATGTCGTCGGCGATGCCCGCGCCGGCGCCCGCCGTGGCGAACGTGACGGTCTGGGCGAAGATGCCGGCCATCAGGAACTCGCGGTAGGCCTGGGTGGAGGTGGAGGAGCCGACCGTGATCGAGCCGCCGAACACGTAGGTGAACAGCACCACGAACATGATGGGCTGGATCAGCCCGAAGATCAGCATCTCGGGGATCCGGCCCA
Organism: Streptomyces sp. NPDC008092; assembly: GCF_042957285.1. NCBI lineage: Bacteria > Bacillati > Actinomycetota > Actinomycetes > Kitasatosporales > Streptomycetaceae > Streptomyces > Streptomyces sp. NPDC008092. The sequence continues at coordinate 722,690 of NZ_JBIBHY010000003.1, read as the reverse complement.
TGCGAATCAGGTTTCTGCGGGCCACGACCATGGAGTCGTTCACGGCACTCACTTCACGGCCTCCTTGCGGCTGTCCTTGCGGCTGTTCTTCTTGCTGTCCCGGTCGCCGTTGCTCTCGGGCTTCTCCTCGGCCGTGTGTCCGGTCAGGGACAGGAAGACGTCGTCGAGGGTGGGGCGGCGCAGGGCGATGTCGTCGATCTCGATGCCCCGGGAGTCCAGCTCGCGGATGACCTCGGCGAGCAGCTTGGCGCCGCCGGTGACGGGCACGGTGAGCTTGCGGGTGTGATCCTCGACGGTGGTGTCGCCCTTTCCGAACCCCGTCAGCACCTCGGCGGCGGTCCGGATGTGCTCGCGCTCGTGCACCACGACCTCGACGCGCTCGCCGCCGGTGCGGGCCTTGAGTTCGTCGGAGGTGCCCTGGGCGATGACCTTGCCGTGGTCGACGACCGCGATGTCGTGGGCGAGGTGGTCGGCCTCTTCCAGGTACTGGGTGGTGAGCAGCAGGGTCGTGCCGCCGGAGACCAGCTGCTGGATGACCTCCCACAGCTGCTGGCGGTTGCGCGGGTCGAGGCCGGTGGTCGGCTCGTCCATGAACATCACCGGCGGGGAGACCACGAGGGCGGCGGCGAGGTCGAGGCGGCGGCGCATGCCGCCGGAGTAGGTCTTGGTGGGGCGGTCGGCGGCGTCGGTGAGGTGGAACTGCTCCAGCAGCTCGACCGCGCGGGCCTTGGCCTGCTTGGCCCGCATCTGGTAGAGCTGGCCGACCATCTGCAGGTTCTCGCGGCCGGTGAGGTACTCGTCGACCGCCGCGAACTGGCCGGACAGGCCGATGGAGCGGCGTACGGCGTCCGGTTGCTTGAGCACGTCTATGCCCGCGACGACGGCCCGGCCGCTGTCGGGGCGGAGCAGGGTCGTCAGGCAGCGGACGGCTGTCGTCTTGCCCGCGCCGTTCGGCCCGAGCAGTCCGAGGACCGTGCCTTCGGGGACGTCGAGGTCGACGCCGTCCAAAGCCCTTACGTCGCCGAAGGTCTTGACCAGCCCTTCGGCATAGATGGCGCCTGGCATGTGGGTCTCCACGTCGTCGGGGATGCTGTGAGAAGGCTAGGTATGCGGGCCTCGGTCCGCCTATGGTTTTCCGCCGGCGCGACGGCAGGCGGGGACAGCGGCGGTGGCCACGCGACACACCATAACGCGATGTATCGCGTTCGTCGACGGATTTCCCCGAACGAGTGAGGAAACAGGCGCTGACCAGGACGTCTCGCGCCGGGAACGGCCGCCGCGGTCAGTCGATGACCGTGTAACCGGCCTCGCGCAGGGACTGGCCGACCTCGGTGCAGTGGGCCGGGCCCTTGGTCTCCAGGTGGAGTTCGACCTCCGCCTCCGCGAGCCCGAGGCGGGGGTCGGTGCGGACATGGCTCACGTCGAGGACGTTCGCGTCGACCCCCGACAGCACCCCGAGCAGGGTGGCGAGCGCGCCCGGCCGGTCGGTCAGCCGCAGCCGTACGGCCAGGTAGCGGCCCTGCGCGGCCATGCCGTGCCGCAGCACCCGCTGCAGCAGCACCGGGTCGACGTTGCCGCCGGACAGCACGGCGACGACCGGTCCGGCGAAGGCGCCGGGCTCGCCCAGCAGCGCCGCGACCGGGCTGGCCCCGGCCGGTTCCACGACCATCTTGGCCCGCTCCAGGCACAGCAGCAGCGCGGCGGACAGCTGGTCCTCGCTGACCGTGCGGACCTCGTCGACCAGTTCCTCGACGAGCGCGAACGGCACGTCACCGGGCCGTCCCACCCTGATGCCGTCGGCCATCGTCGCCGGGTTCGCCACCGTGACCGGGTGCCCGGCCGCCAGCGAGGGCGGATACGCGGCCGCGCCCGCCGCCTGGACGCCGACGATCCGCACGTCCGGCCGGACCGCCTTCACCGCGACCGCGATCCCGGCCGCGAGCCCGCCGCCGCCGATCCCGACGACGATCGTGCCGACCTCGGGGCACTGGTCCAGGATCTCCAGTCCCACCGTGCCCTGACCGGCGATGATGTCCGGGTGGTCGAAGGGGTGGATGAACACCGCGCCGGTCTCGGCCGCGTACTCCTGGGCGGCGGCCAGCGTCTCGTCGACCACCTGGCCGTGCAGCCGCACCTCCGCGCCGTACTCCCGGGTGGCACTGATCTTGGGCAGCGGGGCGCCGTTGGGCATGAACACCGTCGAGTGCACCCCGAGCAGCGAGGAGGCCAGCGCCACGCCCTGCGCGTGGTTCCCGGCGCTCGCGGCGACGACCCCGGCGGCGCGCTCCTCGGGCAGCAGCCCGGCGATCCGGACATAGGCACCGCGCAGCTTGAACGAACCGGTCCGCTGGAGGTTCTCGCACTTGAGGTGCACCGGCGAGCCGACCAGCTGGGACAGGTGCCTGCTGCCCTCCATCGCGGTCGCCCGCGCCACGCCCGTGAGCATCTTCTGGGCGCCCCGTACATCGTCGAGGGTGACGGGGCGCAAGGAGTCAGCCGTGCTGTAGCTCATGACTCAAGTCTCGCAGTTCACAGGCCGAAGGCGCGGGTGTGACCAAGCTCCGAGACCGGTTTGCGCAGCGCCGGTACGGCTCGCCCCCTGTCCGCGTACTCTGTCCCCCACATCAGCACTCCTTTCATGAAGTGAGCCCCCCGCCATGCCCACAACACCTGAAATGTCGATGGACATGACGACCGTCGGTGACAGCGGTCTTCTCGACACGCTTCAGCACGAGGTGGCGGTGTTCGCCCGACGTGCCGAACAGACCCGGCTCGGCGGTGTCGGCCAGGTGCGCAACTCCATGGACCGCGCCGCGTACCTGCTGCTCAACCGCCTCGACAACGAAGGCCCCATGGGGGTCAAGGCGCTCGCCGCCAGCATGGGGATCGACTCGTCCACGGTCACCCGGCAGGTGGCTCCGCTGGTCGACACCGGGCTCGTCAAGCGCACCTCGCACCCCGAGGACGGCCGGGCCGTGGTGCTCCAGCTGTCCCCGCGCGGGCTGTCGCGGCTGGAGGAAGTGCGTTCGTCGCGGCGCCAGTTGATGGCGGAGCTGACGCAGGACTGGGAGCCGGCGGAGCGCGAGACGTTCTGCGCGCTGCTCACCCGCTTCAACAGCGCGCTGTCCGCGCGGATGGCGGTGCCGCCGGGCCCGGACACGCCGCCGGCCTCCTGACCGCCCCACCGATCTCTCGACGGCCGGTCTCCCGACGACCGGTCTCCCGACCCCCGACCCTCCGGACCGCCGGCCTGCCGTCGGCCGGGCACAGGCGCAGGCATAGGCATAGGCATAGCCATGGGTACGGGCACGGGCGCCGTCCGGGCTTCCCGCAGGCATCCGCCGTATCCGTCACGCGCGCGTACCGCGCGGCTCTTGACCGTGGGCCCGACCCTGGCCTCATATGAGACCGGGCCCCGGCGTACCCGTGTCCGGGCCCCCACAGTCGGGGAGGGACGGTGCGTGATCGGCAGGCGCTGCAGGACGCCCGCCGGGCCCGGGAGTTCGAGGCGTTCGTCGCGGGCGCGGCAGGGCGGCTGCTGCATGCCGCCACCCTGCTGACCGCCGAGGCACCCGACGCCAATCCCCGCGCGCGGCGTCTGCTGGCCCACGCGCTCGCGCACACGTACGCGGGCTGGGACCGGCTGCGCGGCGAGGACCCGTACGACCGGGCCCGTCAGCACCTCGCCCTGCGCTTCGCGAACTCCGCCTGGCACCAGTACGGCGGCCCGTTCAGCCGCACCCGCCCGCACCCCGGCAGCGCCCTCGCCGGACTCACGCCCCGGGAACGCCTGATCCTGGTGCTGCGGCTGTACGAAGGGGTCGCCGAGGAGCAGACGGCGGCGCTGCTCGGCCTGCCCACGGAGCGCGTGCACGCCCTGTGCGACCGGGCGACGGCCACCCTGCTGCATCCGCCGCGGAAGGCGGCGCCCGCGGTGCTGGAGGCGAAGGTGGCGCCGTCGTGAACCGTGTCGAACGCGAGGCCGCGGCCCGGCGGCTCATGGAGCGGACACCGCCCCCGGTACCGCCCGACCTCTACGGCGAGGTGCTGCGCCGGGGCGGCCGGATGCTGCGGCGCCGGCGCAGGGCCCGCCGCCTGCTGTGGCTGCTGCTGTGCGCGGCGGCCGTGGCGTTCGCGGTCTGGGCGGCGACGGTGCATCCGTGGGTGGAGCCGCCGTCCACGACGACTCCGCCCATCGTCGGCTGGTGAAACGATCAGCCGAGCGCCTGCTGGAGGTCTTCCAGCAGGTCGTCGACGTTCTCGATGCCCACGGACAGGCGCACCAGGTCGGCGGGCACCTCCAGCGCGGAGCCGGCCGCCGAGGCGTGCGTCATGCGCCCCGGGTGCTCGATCAGGGACTCGACGCCGCCCAGGGACTCGCCGAGCGTGAACACCTTCGCGCGGTTGCAGACCTCGACGGCCGCCTCCTCGCCGCCCGTGACCTGGAAGGACACCATGCCGCCGAACGCCTTCATCTGCTTGGCGGCGGTCTCGTGCCCCGGGTGCTCGGGCAGGCCCGGGTACAGGACCCGCGTCACGCGCGCGTGCCGGCTCAGCATGTCGGCGATCTTCGTGGCGTTCTCGCTGTGCCGGTCCATGCGCACCGCGAGCGTCTTGGTACCGCGCAGCACCAGCCACGAGTCGAACGGCCCGGCGACCGCGCCCATCGCGTTCTGGTGGTAGGCCAGCTCCTCGCCGAGCGTCTGGTCCGACACGATCAGCGCGCCGCCGACCACGTCCGAGTGACCGCCCATGTACTTCGTCAGCGAGTGCACGACGACGTCCGCGCCGAGGGAGAGCGGCTGCTGGAGGTAGGGCGTGGCGAAGGTGTTGTCGACGACGAGCCGGGCGCCCGCGTCGTGGGCGACCTGGGCGACGGCGGCGATGTCGGTGATGCCGAGCAGCGGGTTGGAGGGGGTCTCCACCCACACCGCCCTGGTCTTCGGGGTGATCGCGGCCCGCACGGCCGACGGGTCGCTGGTGTCGGCGACGGACCACTCCACGCCCCACCGGGAGACGACCTTCGCGAACAGCCGGAAGGTGCCGCCGTAGGCGTCGTTCGGGATGACCACGTGGTCGCCGGGGCTGAGCAGCGTGCGCAGCAGGGCGTCCTCGGCCGCCAGCCCGGACGCGAACGCGAGCCCGCGCCGCCCGCCTTCCAGGGCGGCGAGGTTCTCCTCCAGGGCGGTCCTGGTCGGGTTGGCGCTCCGGCTGTACTCGTAGCCGCCGCGCAGGCCGCCGACGCCGTCCTGCTTGTAGGTCGAGACCTGGTAGATCGGCGGTACGACCGCACCGGTGAGGGGGTCCGCCGTGTTGCCCGCGTGGATGGCGAGCGTCTCGAAGTGCTGACTGATGTGGTGCCTGTCGCTCATGGTCGACGAGCCTAGTGCTCCGACGGCCCCGGTGCGTCGTCCACAGGCCGGGCCGCCGGTTGTCCACAGGTCAGGGCACCGGTTGGCCAATTGTCGGCGCCGTCTGGTTCGCTTGACGCATGGCGATTCTCTGGGCCCTGATGGCGGCGCTCCTGCTGAGCTTCGTGCTGCTCCCCGTCCTGCGGCGGCGGCGCGGCATGATCGAGCAGGTCCACCCGAGCCACCCGGACGCCGCCGACCCGGCGGACTACGGCTTCGTGCGCGAGGAGGACCTGGACATCCGCATGCCCGGCCCCGACCAGGACCTGCTGGACGTCCTCGACGTCGTGCAGCGCACCCAGGACTACCGGGCGGCCGCGCAGCTGCTCGCGGGCACGGAGATCGCGGGCGAGCTGCGCTGGCAGCGCGTGCAGGCCTTCGCCGGTGCGGCGGCGCTGGAGCTGAAGGAGCGGCCGGGCGGGGTCAGCGAGACGCCGGGCGGGCAGTGGCTGCGGGTCTGGCGGGCCGAGCAGCCCAAGGACGCGGGCGGCGCGGCCGTGCACGCGGAGTTCCTGGTCCAGCAGGCGTGGCGGACGTCGACGCCCGGCACCGACGACTTCCGGATCATCATGGAGGAGGCCAGGGACGCCTGCGGGCAGGCGGCGCTGCTCTCCCCCGGCGACCCGGTGCCGTACGTCGTCGAGCTGTCGGTGGCGCGCGGGCTGAACTACTCGCAGTCCGAGTTCGAGCAGCTGTGGCTGAAGATCCTGGACCGCGCGCCGACACACATGGGGGCGCACCTGGCGGCGCTGCACTACTGGTGCGAGAAGTGGCACGGCTCGCGCGAGCTGGCGTACTCCTTCGCCGAGGCCGCCGCCGCCCGCGCCCCGCAGGGTTCGCTGCTGGCCGCGATGCCGCTGTTCGCGGTCTTCGAGCACCTGCCCGAGGTGAACCTGGTGGCGAGCCTGTACCAGAGCGAGGTCGTCACCAAGGCGGTGCACGGCGCCCTGCACGCGGTGCACTCGGCCCGCCAGGACGACCCGATGCTCGCACACGTGCGTCACCTGCTGGTCTTCTTCCTGGTCCGCTCGGAGCGCTGGGCGGAGGCCATGGGCGAGCTGATACGGGTCGACGGGCATGTCGGCGCCCTCCCCTGGACGCTGTCCGCGAACCCGGCCGCCGAGTTCGCCCTCTTCCGCGCACTGGCGGTGGCGGGCTACGAGGCGAACGGCGGCAGCCCGGCGACGCTGCACACCTGAGGGCGCCGGCCGGAGAGACGGTCGTTCGCCGGGTGCGGGCCGGTGGGGGGCGCGCGGGACCCCGGGCGCTTGACCGGCCGTGCGAGGCGCCGTCGCGCCGCCTGCACACTCCCGTTCGTTTTCTGTTGGCTGTGGTCGGCCCCGTCTCCCGGGGTCCTGTGGGGGGATCTGCCCGATGGGCGCAACTCTGCGGGCGCTGCGCGCCCTCGTTCTGCTGTGCGGTTTCTACTTGCTGAGCCTCGTGCTGCTGGCGGTGGTGGCCGCCGTCGACGCGGCGGCGGTGAGGTGGGCGCCCGACGCCTTCGCCGGGAAGATCGTGATCGTCTCCCTGCTGCTGGCGATCCCGGTCGTCAGAGGCATGTTCATGCTGCGCTCCCCCAAGGGCGAGGACCCGCCCGGCCTCCCGGTCACGGAGGCCGACGAGCCCCGGCTGTGGGCGCTGCTGCGGGAGCTCGCCGCGGCCACCGGCACACGTGCGCCGGACGCCGTCGTGCTCACCGGTGACGTCAACGCGGCGGTCGGCGAGGAGCCCCGGCTGCTCGGCCTGCGCCCCGGACCGCGCCGCCTCTACCTGGGCGTGCCGCTCCTGACCGGGCTGACCGAGGCCGGGCTGAAGGCCGTACTCGCCCATGAGTACGGCCACTTCACCGGCGGTGACACCCGGCTGTCGGCGCTCGCCGTGCGCGGCCGGGTGCAGATCGCGCGGACCGTCGGGCACTTCCACGCGCGGGCCGACAGCAAGGAGGCCGCCGAGCGCGCCCGGCAGGAGAAGGCCGCCGCACGGCGCACCGCGAAGGGCAGGCAGGCCAAGAGGATCGACACCGCCGGCGCCGGCATCACGTACCGGCTGATGGCGGCGGTCTACACGGCGTACGCGAAGCTGTACATGCGGGCCACGCTGTCGACGGCCCGCGCGCAGGAGTACGCCGCGGACCTGGCCGCCGCGCGGATCGCCGGCCGGGACGCGACGGCGTCGGCGCTCCGTGAGATCCCGGTCCTGTCCGCCGCCCACGGCTTCTACCTCGACGCGTACGCGACGCTCGGCCTGCCGGCCCGGCAGCTGCCGCCGCGCGGGCAGTTCTTCGGCGGCTTCGGCCGGATGCTGACGGCGCGCGGGACGGAACTGGCGGGGCTGCGGGAGAAGCTGCCGGTGGAGCCCCGATCGCCGTACGACTCGCATCCGCCGATCGCCGACCGGGTGCGGCGGATCGAGGAACTGCCCGCCGACGGGCGCGGCGAGCAGGACGGCGGCCCGGCCCTCGCCCTCCTCGCCGACCCGGCCCGGACCCTGGCCGTGCTGGAGGACGCGGTGCTGACCGACGAGGTACGGCGGTTCGAGCGGGCCGGGGAGTGGGAGCAGTTGCTGAGTTCGTCGATGGCCGCGGGGCTGGCCTCGCTCGACACCCCGCTGCACCGGGCGCTCGCCTTCCACACCGAGGACCGGCCGACGCTGCCCGCGCTGCTCAGGGTGATCGACGAGGGCCAGCTGTGGCAGCTGGCGCAGCGGCTGCCCTCGTCGGGGCAGACGGCGACTGCGCAGGACCGGGCGTTCCGGGAGTCCGTACGGCCGGTGCTGCGGGACGCGCTCCGGAGCATGGTGCTGGCCGAGTTCAGCGCGCGGTCGCTGCTGCACTGGGAGTTCTCCTGGTCGCGCCCGGCGGCGGTACGGCTGCCGGGCTCCGCGTCCGACCTCGACGGCGAGGCGGGCACGGAGGCCGCGCTCCACGCCGCGGTGGCCGCCGCGCTGGCCGACCACCCCGACACCGGCCCGCTACGGGCACTGCTGCCGCCGACCCCGCAGCCGGCCTGACCCCGCCACGGGCCCCGCCTCGGTTCGTCAGGCGGGGCCGCGGAGAGAACAATGGGACTCCCGCGCCGTGTGAGGTGATGGCGATGCCTGCTTGGCACCTGCGCGAATACCACGAAGACGATCTCGACCAGGCCATCGACATCTGGGATCAGAGCCGCCGGGCCGACGAGGACCAGGTGTTCGCGGTCTCCGAGGTCATGACGGCGGCCAAGGCCGGACAGCCGGCGGTCGTCGCCGTCGTCGGCGACGAACTGGTCGGCATGGCGGTGGCACAGGCGTACGGAAAGCGGGGGTGGATCCTCCTGGTGGCGCTCTCCTCCCGCTGGCGCGAGCGCGGGATCGGGAGCGCCCTGCTCTCCGATCTGGAGCGGCGCCTGCGGGCGCTGGGCGTCCGCCACATCAGCGCGCTGCTGCCCGCCGACGCGGCGGGGACGAAGGCTCTGGAGAACTCCGGCTACCGGTTCCGTGACGGGCTCACCTACTACGAGAAACTCGAACCCGTGGACACCGCCAACGCGGAGGTCCTCGCGGCACTGGGCGGGCGCATGCTGCCCGAGGGCCTCTGGAACGCCATGGCCGGCATGGAGGAGGAGAAGCAGGTCGTCGAACGCCGTGTCGTGCTCCCGCTGACCGAACCGGCGCTGGCGGACCGCTACGGCGTCGCCCCGCCCAAGGCGATCATCCTGTTCGGCCCGCCGGGGACCGGAAAGACCAGCTTCGCCAAAGCGGTGGCCTCACGGCTCGGCTGGCCGTTCGTGGAACTCTTCCCGTCCCGGCTCGCGGCCGACACCAGCGAGGGCCTGGCCGTGGCGCTGCGGGAGGTCTTCGCGGACCTGGCGGAACTGGACTCGGTCCTGCTCTTCATCGACGAGGTCGAGGAGATCGCCGGCGCGCGCTCCGGAAAGGCGGTCGATCCCGGGCACGGCGTGACCAACGAGCTGCTCAAGCTCATCCCCATCTTCCGCGAGCACGACGCACGGCTGCTGGCCTGCGCGACCAACTCGGTCCGCTCCCTCGACGCGGCGTTCCTGCGGCCGGGCCGGTTCGACTACGTCATCCCCATCGGCCCGCCGGACGCAACCGCCCGCGCGGCGATCTGGAGCCGGTACCTCAAGGCCTCCGCCGATTCGGTGGACATCGCCCAACTCGTCGGGGCGAGCGAGCTGTTCACCCCGGCCGACATCGAATTCGCCGCCCGCAAGGGCGCACAGGCGGCATTCGAGCGCGAAGTCACCCACCGCCAGGGCCGGCCGGCGACGACCGAGGACTACATGAGCGCCATCGCCGACACGCGCCCCACACTCACCGCACAGGCCATCCAGGAATTCGCGGAGGACATCGACAAGTACCGCCGTCTCTGAGGCGGACGGCATCCAGCACCGTCCGGGTAGCGCGGCCATGCCGCACGCACCGTACCGGCGGTCGGAGCGGGTACCCGGAGAATCTGCGTGGCGTCGCCGTCCGCAACCGGCCCCGCTGACGTGGTGTCGTGGTTACGGTCAGCAGGGCGATCGGCAAGCGTGGGAGAGGGTGGGGCATGGTCCACTGTCTGCGGTACTTCTTCGAGGCCGGAGTGGACACTCCGTTGTGGCCCGAGGACATGGCCAGCCCGTACGGCTACCCCTGTGATCTGTCGCGCCTGCCGATCAGCGAGGAGACGCGGGCCGAGCTGGCGGGACTGAGCGAGTGGTACCAGTCGTCGATCGACTGGGACTATCCGCCGGATCCGTCCCCGTGGTCCGACGACGAACTGCAAGCCTTCAAGCGGCGCGCGAACGCCGCGTTGGAGACCCTGCGCCGGGAGTTGGGCGCGGGGTGGGTCGTACGGGACGAGAGCCTCCTGTGACGCGATGAGCGCGAACACGGCGAGGAGCTTCGGCGGGCTGAGCGCGCGATCGGAGCCGTTCGAAGCCGGTCGAGGCCCTCGGCGTCGAAGGCGGCAGGAGGGGTGACGGTGTCGGCTGAGTCGTCCCACGGGTACCACCGGGGACCGGTGGGTACCCCTGGGTACCACCGGGTGGCGAGCCGTGCGGGGAAGGGGCTGTGAGCGGGGCTTGAGGCAGGTCGTCGAGCCCCGCTCACGGGCTCCGCGGTTCAGGTGGTGCCGTTCCTGGCGAGCGGCTGGAAGTAGTGGTCCAGCGCCCAGGCGGCCACGCGGGTGCCGGCCCGGCGGCCGGCCACGTCCGCCGTGCGGGAGTGGACGCCGCCCCACACCCGGGCGTCGACGACGTCCCGGTCGAGGTCGTCGGCGGAACCGTAGTACCGCGTGGTGCCGGTGACCTCGGAGGGGACGTAGAGGTCGATGTGCGAGGTGCCGAGGACTCCGGTCAGGGCGCGCACCACGGCCGCGGCGACGGTCGTGTGGCCGGCGACGTAGTCGGGGTGCGGTGGGGTGAGGAGCAGCGGCTCCCACGCCGGGTCCGCCGTCGTCGCGGGGTTGCCGTCGGTGTCGGCGAGGCGGATGGCGGTGATCGGCCGCCAGGTGCCGTAGTGGAGCTTGGCGTCCCAGGCCGTGACGACGGCGTCGGTCGCCGCCGCGTTCACCGCGGCGAACAGCCGGGCCGTCTCGGCGATGCCGAGCCGGTGCCGGGCGGCGTGGTCCCGTACGGCGGTCTGGGCCTGTTCGACCAGGTTGCCGCTGAAGAAGAGGGCGGTCTCGGTCTGCCGCGCGGTTCTGCCCGAGCCGGTCTTCCCGCCCATGGCCTTCAGCTCCTGGACGTCCCGCGCGTAGGCGGCCGAGGAGAGGGCGGGTGGTCCGCCGGGGCGGAACTGCTGCGGGGAGGCGAGCAGGAGGGGGCGGAGCCTCGCGAGCCAGGTGTCGATGAAGGGCTGGAACGCGGGCGGGGTGGGCCGCCAGACGCCCGGTGCCGGCGAGGCGGTGAACGGGACGTCCGCGAACCTTCCGTCCCCTTCCCGGAGTTCGATGACGCGGGCGGCGGCGCGCTTCCCGTAGTCGACGCCCCGGTCCCTGGCCTGGCCGGCCGGAAGCGCGGCGAGCGAGTCCGCGTAGGCGGCGTCGAGCCGCCCCTTGAAGGCGGGGAAGCAGGCGAGCAGCACGTCGTGGGCCGCGGTGGCGGCGGCCGCCGCGGAGGAAGCCCTGGTCGGACCGCGCTCGCGCCACTTGTACAGGGCGTAGCCGCCTTCGATCCCCACCACTGCGTTGTACACGGCGACGGAGACGAACCCCTCCCAGATCGCCGCCTGCCCGGAGGGGCGCGGGCCGAGACTGGTCTTGATCGTGTCGGTGGCGACGGCGTTCCACTCGCGGACCACGGCTGCCGGGTCCGCCGCGGTCCGGGCGTCCGCGCCGGCCGGGCTCGTCGCGGCGGTGAGCGTCACGAGGGCGGCGGCCACGACGGCGCAGACGAGTCCCCTGGCGCGGGAGCGCGGAGGACCGGGGCGAGAGGGCTCTTGATACACGGCGTCCTCACTGGGGTCGAGTGCCCAAGGCTTAGCAACGGCCCACTGCGCGATCAAGACAACTCGCCGCGAACCGGACAGGCTCGGGGTGCCCCCCGCCCGCACGCCTCACCACCCGCCGCGAAGGGCAGTGGGCAAGGGCCGCCTGGCGCGGCCGTAAATCGCTTGCCCTGGGCTGTGGGGCGACGCTGCACTGTGGCCGGACGCCACGAGTCGTGGTGCGTATCCCGAGGAGGCAGCGACACCGATGGAGATCCGTCCCACGACCGACAGGGATTTCGACGTCTTCGTCGACACGGTCCACGCCGCGTTCGGGCTCTTTCCGGAACCTCCGGTCGAGGGCGGCGGGCTCTGGTGGTCGGCGCTGGAGGTGGACCGCTGCCTGCTCGCGCTGACGGCGGACGGGCGGCCCGTCGGCACCGCCGCCGCGTACTCCTTCGAGCTCACCCTGCCCGGCGAGACCCTCGTCCCGGCCGCCGGGGTGACCGCCGTCGGCGTCCTGCCCTCGCACCGGCGCCGGGGCGTGCTCAGCGCGATGATGCGGCAGCAGCTCGCCGACCTGCGGGCCCGCGGGGAGTTCCTCTCCGTGCTGCTGGCCTCCGAGGCCCCGATCTACGGCAGGTTCGGCTACGGACCGGCGACCTACACGGCGCGGCTGACGGTGCCCCGCCACCGGGCCGCCCTCACCGTTCCCCGGGCGCACGCGGCGGCCGCCCCCGCAGCGTCCGCCCCCGCGGCGACCGGCTCGGGCAGCGGCTCGGTCGAGGTACTGCGCCGTGCCGAATGCGGCGAGATCCTGGAAGAGGTCTACGACCGGTACCGCCGCGCCCAGCCCGGCGCGCTGTCCCGGCCGCACCGCTGGTGGACCCTGCGCGCCGGGCAGCCCCCGATCTCACCGGCGCCCCGCTACGTCGCCGTCCACCGGGACCCCGACGGGGTCCCGGACGGGTACGCCAGCTACTCGCTGGAGTCCGGCACCCTGACGGTCGACGAGACGATCGGCACCGACGACGCCGTCTTCACGGACCTGGCCCGGTTCGTACTCGGGCACGATCTGGTCTCGCAGGTCGTGTTCAAGCACGTCCCGCCCGGGCACCCGCTGCGCTGGCAGTTCGCGGACTTCCGCGCCGGCGAGGTGAGCGGCGACACCGACTGGCTCTGGGTACGGCTGCTGGACGTCCCGCGGGCCCTGACCGCGCGCGGCTGGTGCGCGGACGGCGAGCTCGTCCTCGACATCGACGACCCGTTCCTCGGCGAACACGGCCGCTACCTGCTGACCGTCCGGGACGGCAAGGCCGACTGCGTCCCCACGGACCGGCGGCCCGACCTGTCCCTGGACGTGCGCGACCTGGGCTCCCTCTACCTCGGCGGCACCGCCCCGAGCACGCTCGTACGTGCCGGACACGTCCGGGCCCACCGCCCGGACGCGGCCGCCCTCGCCGACGCCCTCTTCCGCGCCGACCGCCCGCCGCACTGCCTGCACTGGTTCTGAAACCGCCTGCACCGGTGCCTGAACTGCCCGCACCGGTTCCGAACTGCCCGCGCCAGTACCGAACCGCCCGCACCGGTTGCGACCGCGCGCCGGCCGCCCCTGCACTCCTGCCGAAGCCCCGGGCCGGGCGGAGCGGGAGAGTCGCGGACGGGGACGACGGGGAGGAACATCGGAATGACGGAGGCAAGGTGGTGTGGCTATGGGGACGCCGTCGATGCATTTCAGCGAGAGCCCCGAGGATCCGTTCGCCCTCGGACGTGGGGCCTCGGCCGTGCTCGACGATCAAGGCACCGTGGTCGGCTGGAGTGTACGCGCGGAGGAGTTGCTGGGCTATCCGGCCGGGAAGGTGCTCGGCCGGGCATGGCGGGACCTCCTGGTCGACGACCGTGACGTGGCCGTCGTGCGGTCCGTGGTCGTGGACGCCGTGAAGTCGGGGGGCTGGTTCGGCGTCCTGCCCGTCCTGCACCGCGACGGACACCGCACCGAGATGGCGTTCCGGGCCCGGGCGGTCGCCCGCGAGGGGGGTGGTCAGGAGTGGCTCCTGGTCGGTGCTCCCGCCGCGGAGGTCATCGCCTGGCAGCGGGACCGTGCGCTGCTGGACGGCCTGTACCGCCGGTCCCCGATCGGTCTGGTCACGTACGACCCCGACCGGAGAGTGATCCGGGTCAACCGTGCGGTCGAAAAGGCGAGCGGCGTCCCGGCCGAGGCGCCGGTGGGCCACCGGCCCCGCGAATTCATGGTCGACGAGGACGCGGGTCCGGCGGACGAACGCGTCCGGCACGTCCTGGAGACCGGCGAACCGCTGATCTTCACGGAGCAGTCCGCCCGCGCACGCCACGATCCGGGCCGGGAGCGGATCGTGTCCGTCTCCGCGTTCCGGATGGAGGACCCCTCGGGCAAGGTCCTCGGCGTGGCGGAGACGATCGAGGACGTGACCGAACGTTACCGGGCGCAACGCCGGCTCGCCCTGCTGAACAAGGCGAGCGCCCGGATCGGAACCTCGCTGGACGTCACACAGACCGCTCGGGAACTGGCCGAGGTCGTCGTCCACGGCATGGCCGACCACTGCTCGGTGGACCTCCTTGAGCCGGTGACGATCGGTGACGAACCGGTGCCGGGTGCGGCGGGTCCGCTGCTCCGGGCCGCCCTCGCGCCACCGGAACGCCGGGTCCCGTTCCAGGAGGGCGAGGTGGTACCGCTGCTGCCGGAATCTCCGCAGGCGCGGTGCCTGGCCGAGCGTCGCCCGATTCTCGAAGGGCTGCTGTCCCTGCGCCCCGAGTGGTACGCAATGGACCGGCGGCGGATCGAGATCGCCTCGGGTCTCGGCGTGCATTCGCTGATCGCGGTGCCCCTGGTCGCGCGCGGCCTCGTCCTGGGCGTGGTGAGCCTGTGGCGGTCGCGCAACGCGGAGCCGTTCGAGGACGGCGACGCGACCGTGGCCGAGGAACTCTCCTCGCGGGCGGCCGTCTGCATCGACAACGCGCGCCGCTTCACCCAGCAGCAGAGCGCCGCCCTGACCCTGCAGCGCAGTCTGCTGCCGAGCGTGGCGTCCGACCTGCCGGCGGTGGAGGTGGCCTGCCGGTATCTCCCCGCGAGCGGTGAACCGGGCATCGGCGGCGACTGGTTCGACGTGATCCCGTTGTCGGGTGCCCGGGTCGCCCTGGTGGTGGGCGACGTGGTCGGCCACGGGATCCACGCCGCGGCATCGATGGGCCGTCTGCGTGCCTCGGCGCGCACCCTGGCCAGCCTCGACCTGGAGCCGGACGAAGTGGTGGCGCGGCTGGACGACCTGGTCAGTCTGCTGGCCACCGAGCAGGAGGCGAACGCCGACGGCAACCACTCGGCGATCGAGCAGGTGCTCGGGGCCACCTGCCTCTACGCGGTCTACGACCCGGTCTCCCGGCACTGCTCCCTGGCCCGCGCCGGCCACCCGGCGCCGGTCGTGTCCACCCCGGACGGCGAGGTGACCGTGCTCGAACTGCCCGCGGGGCCGCCACTGGGCCTGGGCGGACTGCCGTTCGAGACGTACGAACTCGACCTCCCCGAGGGCACCCTGCTCACGCTCTACACCAACGGTCTCCTGGAGGCGCGCAACGGCGACGTGGACGCCGCGCTCATGGACCTGCACGCGTGTCTCACCCACACCACCGACCCCCTGGAACAGACCTGCCACGCCGTTGTCGAAGCGCTGCTGCCCAAGGGCCACCTCCCCAGCGACGACGTCGCGCTGCTCATCGCCCGTACCCGGGTACTGCGGCCCCAGGACGTCGCCTCGTGGCAGTTGCCCCTGGAAGCGACCTCCGCCGCCCGTGCCAGGGAGCTGGCCACGGCGGCACTGACCGAATGGGGGCTGTCCGAACTCGCCTTCACCACCGAGCTGGTCGCCAGCGAACTCGTCACCAACGCCTACCGGTACGCGGCCGGTCCCGTCGTCCTGCGCCTCATCCGTACGCACTGCCTGATCTGCGAGGTGTCCGACACCAGCCACACCGCCCCGCATCTCCGGCGGGCCCGCAGCACGGACGAGGGCGGACGCGGGCTCTTCCTGGTCGCACAGCTCACCGAGCGCTGGGGCACCCGCTACGCCCACGAGGGCAAGACCGTCTGGACGGAACAGCCACTGCCGCCCGCGTGACCCACGTCCCCCACCACCACAGAAGGCATCCGCCCGACCACCGGTGCCACGACGGCGAACGGGCGTGCGTCCCACTCGCCATCCCCAATCACCGTTTACCAGGCGTACTCCCCTGAAATCGGCGCACGCGACGCGGCGTGTGTAGAGCGTGAGTCGGCCGGGCGAGTTGGTCTGGGGGGGGCACCCGCCGCAGTGAGGTCAGCCGGGGGTTTCGCCGAGCTGGTCGCGTCGGGCGGTCAGGTAGGTGTGTTCCGTCCGGTTGTCGGTGAGCGAGGCCGCGGTGTCGAAGGCCTGCCGGGCCTCGCCGGTCCGCCCGAGGCGGGCGAGGAGGTCGCCGCGGACTGCGTGGAACAGGTGGAAGGCTTCGAGGTCCAGGTCGTCCACCAGCCGAAGCGCCGCCGCGGGGCCTTCGATCTCGGCGAGGGCGATCGCGCGGTTGAGCGCGACCACCGGACCGGGATCGAGTCGGACGAGTTGGTCGTAGAGCGTGAGAATCTGCGTCCAGTCGGTGACCGGGTCGGTGTGCACGGCGTTGATCGCGGCGAGCAGCTGGTAGCGGCCGGGCCGGTTGCGGCGCAGGCAGGCGCGCACGATCGCCCTGCCCTGGGCGATCAGGTCGGCGTCCCACAGCGAGCGGTCCTGGTCGGCGAGGCGTACGAGGGCGCCGTCGGCGTCGGTGCGGGCGGGGCGGCGTGCCTCGGTCAGCAGCATCAGCGCGAGCAGGCCCGCTGCCTCCGGCTCGTCGGGCATCAGCTCGACCAGCAGGCGGGCCAGCCGGATCGCTTCGACGCAGAGTTCGCCGCGGGCGAGCTGTGCGCCGGAGGTGGCGACGTAGCCCTCGTTGAAGATGAGGAAGAGCACCGCGAGCACCGCGCCGAGGCGTTCGGGCAGGTCGGCGTCGTACGGCACCCGGTAGGGGATGTGTGCGTCGCGAATCTTCGCCTTGGCCCGTACCAGCCGCTGCGCCATGGTGGCTTCGGGCACGAGGAAGGCACGGGCGATCTCGGGTGTGGTGAGGCCGCCGAGCAGGCGCAGGGTGAGCGCGACCTGGGCGGGGCGGGCCAGGGCCGGGTGGCAGCAGGTGAAGACGAGCCGCAGACGGTCGTCCGGCACGGCGCCCTCCTCGACGGGTTCGGCTGCCGGAGCCTGGATGAGGGCGGCCTCGGCGTGTTTGTGCGCGCGGGCGTTCTCGCGGCGCAGGTGGTCGACGGCCCGGTTGCGGGCGGTGGTGATGATCCAGCCGACCGGCCGGGGTGGGGCGCCGTCGACCGGCCACCTGACGAGTGCGGTCTCGAAGGCGTCGGCGACCGCGTCCTCGGCCAGGGTGATGTCGCCGAGCCCGCGCACGAGTACGGCGACGGCTCTGCCGTACTCGGCGCGGAAGACGGCCGCGATCTCCTGCGGCGTCATGGTGGTGCTCAATACGGTTCGACGTCCTGGAAGGGGCGGACCTCGATCGGCAGCGTGGTGGCGGCTGCCGCCTTGCGGCCCCAGGAGAGCGCCGCGTCCAGGTCGGGCGCGGTGATCACCCAGATCCCACCGATGTGCTCCTTGCCCTCGACGTACGGGCCGTCGGTGAACATGCCGTCGGCGCGCACGACGGTGGCCGTGCCGGGAGGGTGCAGGCCACCGGTGAACACCCACGAGCCGCTCTCGCGCAGTTCCTCGTTCAACCGGTGCAGAGCGGAGATGACCTCGGCCATGGTCTCGGCGTCGGGCGGTGGACCGTCCGGCTGCTGGATGGCGAGCAGGTACTGGGGCACGGCTCCTCCCCTATCGGCGGGAGTAACGGGCGATGATCACGCCCTTGGTGGTGGTGACGGAGTCGGTGAGCTCGAACTCGGTCAGCGGCGCGGGGCCCTCGAACAGGCGCGTGCCGCCGCCCAGGGTCAGCGGGTGGATCAGCAGCTGGTAGTGGTCGATCAGCGCGGCGGCGTGCAGGGAGTGGATGAGCGAGGCGCTACCGATGATCGACAGGTCGTTGCCGGTGCCGGCCTTGAGTTCGGCCACGGTCTCGGCCGCCTCCCCGCTGAGCAGGGTCGAGTTCTGCCAGGCGTCGGCGTCCTTCAGGGTCCGGGACACGACGTACTTCGTGGCCTTGTTCATGTGCGTGGTGAACGGGTTGCCGTCGGTCGCACCTGCCCACGCGCCGATGAAGTCGTTCCAGGTGCGGTGGCCGAAGAGCATGTCGGTGGGCTTGGCCATGCTCCTGCCCATCTCCCTGCCCATGACCTGGTCGTTGTACTTCCCGCCCCAGCCTCCGTGGGTGAATCCGCCGCGGGTGTCCTCGTCCGGGCGGCCAAGGCCCTGGACCACTCCATCGAGGGTGACCGACATCGTCGCCGTGATCGTCCGCATGACCTGCCCCTGTCCTTGGCGGACCGCTCTTGTGCGGCCCGGCTCGCCCCCTACACGAACGGGCCCCGCCGAAATCGACACCATCCATGCCACCAAATTTCCGGCTGGGTCACCACCGAAGCCGCCATCGCTCACGATCACGGCTTTTACCTGCGTCGAAAGCTGTCGATCAGCGGCTTCCCCTCAGTGCGGGACAGACGCGCGATGCCGGACGGCGAGATGACCGATGACGACATCCACGGTCATGAGCTGGTCGCCGACTGCCGCCTGCGTGCGGGCACCGATCTCTTCGCCCGTACCCGGGACCCCGTGGTGCCGGCGGCGCTCCGCCCCGGACCGCGCCGGCGCCGCGCGTCGCGTGCCGTCATCGGAGGTGTCAGCGACAAGGTGCCGGCCTACTCCCTGCGCCGTCTGCTCGCGGACGGGCTGACAGAGCGTCACGCACATGCCGGGGCCCCGCCGCCGCGTCGACTACGCCCTGTCCACGTACTCGTGGCTGCTCGCCGTCCTGGCGGTGGTGGCGCTGATCGGGCTCCCGACCGTCTTCTCCACTCCGGGCGACAAGGCTCAGGTGATCATCCCTGTCCCGGGTACGGTCACGATCCTGCTCGTGCTGCTCCGGCTCGCTGCCGCCGTGATCGCCGCATGGCCGGCATGGCCGACCTACGCGGCAGTCCTCGTGTCTCTCCTGGTGGCCGCCGCCCTCGTCACGGAACGTCGACGCCGGCAGT
The DNA here is from genome assembly GCF_042957285.1 of Streptomyces sp. NPDC008092. Taxonomy (NCBI): domain Bacteria; kingdom Bacillati; phylum Actinomycetota; class Actinomycetes; order Kitasatosporales; family Streptomycetaceae; genus Streptomyces; species Streptomyces sp. NPDC008092. The sequence continues at coordinate 703,634 of NZ_JBIBHY010000003.1, read as the reverse complement.
GGCTGCTCTCCGCGGACCGGCACACCGGCTGAGCCGCGGAGGGGCGGCACCGGAGTGCGTTCGCGCCCCGGGCATGCCCGCGGCCCCCCTGCCGCTCCCTACCCTTCGGTGAAGTAGGCGTACGGCGCCACCGAGACCCCTTCGGAGACCGCGCGTTCGTCGTCCTCACCGGCCTCCGGGTCGAGGTCGCGTGCCCACAACGAGTGCATGGACCACACGGAGAAGCCGGCGTGGAAGTCGTGGCCGATGTCCGAGGGTGTGCTGGAGTGCCCCAGCGCGTGGAGGTCCGCGACGACGTCGTCCAGAAAACGATGCGTCAGCTGGACCCCGTCGTAGTGCGCTTCGGCATCGCCGCCCTCGCCGCTGTAGCCGATCTCCACGAGTTCGACCGTCTCGTCAGCCGCGTAGGTGATCACCAGCGTGGGTGAGGTGGTGTAGACGGCCCGCTGTCCGCCTGGGCCGTGGTACGGGGCCCCGACGCGCTCCTCGACCTGCGAGCGCGGATCGCCGATCCTGACGAGGGCCACGCCCTGTCCTGGAATGATCTCCATGCCGACCATCCTGCCAGCCTGCACAACCGTTCGGGAGTCCGCGGAGAAACCGGAGCGCCGCCGCTCCGTCCGGCAAGGTCTTCGAGCAAGGCTCGGCTTGGGTCAAGCCGTCGTTTCTGGCCCTCGGTTCACTCGGGGCACTCGGTCGGCCGTTGGGTGGTTCAAGCGGCCGTTGGGTGGTTCAGCCGGCCGCTTCGCGCTCGGCGTCGGATGTGGCGCCGAGGTGATCACCGGCGGGCAGTGCGAGCGCCAGCTTGCCTGTGACGCTGCCGTCGAGCAGGTGGCGGACGGCCGCGGCGGTCTCGGCGAGAGGGTAGACACGGTCCACGACAGGGCGGAGCGCGCCCGCGTCGACGAGAGCGGTCAGGTCGCGGAGCCCGTCGGCATGCTCGGAGGCGATGAAGGTGCCCAGGTGACGACTGGTGAACGGTGACAGCAGCTGCGCGCGCAGCTGCCGGTCGGTGCCGCCGAGCCAGCGGCCGTCCGTCTCGCCGCCGGTGATGACCAGCCTGCCGCGGGGTGTGAGGGCCCGACGCAGGTCCCGCAGACATCGGTTGCCCGCGATGTCGACGACGGCGTCGTAGCGTTGCGGGCCGGCGAGGAAGTCCTCGCGCGTGTAGTCGATCACGCGGTCGGCGCCCAGTGCCCGTACGGCATCGAGCTTGGGGGTGCTCGCGACGGCCGTGACACGGGCCCCGAGGAACCGGGCGAGCTGGACGGCGAAGGTGCCCACGCCGCCGGCGGCCCCCGTGATCAGGACCTGCTGGCCCTCCTGGACACGGCCCTTGTCCCGCACCGCCTGGAGTGCGGTGAGCGCGCTGACGGGTACGGTCGCCGCCTCCTCGAAGGTGAGCCCGGCCGGCTTGGGGGCGATCCGGTCGGGCCGCGCGACGGCGTATTCGGCGAACGCGGCGGCAGCCGTGCCGTAGACCTCGTCGCCGGGCGCGAAGCCCGTCACGCCGGAGCCGACCGCCTCGACGACACCGGCGATGTTGCGGCCGGGGTTGGGGAGCTTCGGCCCGCGCAGCCCGCTCACCGGCCGGACCGCGTAGGGCAGGCCGGCCATCAGGTGCCAGGTGCCCCGGTCGACGCTGGAGGCCCGCACCCGGACCAGCACCTCGCCCGGTCCCGCGCCGGGCCGGGCGAGCCGTGCCATGCGCAGCACCGCTTCCGGCTCGGCGCCGTAGCGCTCCTGGACGACGGCGGCCATCGTCCGGGTCCCACCGGTGGTTGCGATCGTCTCGCCCACGTTCCGCATCGTCACTGCCCCCCATCGCATGGCCTCGATACTTACGGTGTAAGCGTTCACTTACGCCGTAAGTACAGCACTTACTGCGTAAGCTCGTCAACGGCGGGAGACCGCGAGAGACCGCGAGAGGAAGTGACCGCCCACCGTGACCCGACGCACCGCCCGGCAGCCGACCGGGCAGCCGACCCGGCAGCCGACCCGCGAACCGCTCACCCGGCAGCGGGTGCTGACCGCCGCCGTCGAGATCGCCGACGCCGGCGGCCTGGGGACGCTCAGCATGCGCAGGCTCGGCGAGGCCGTCGGGGTCGAGGCGATGTCCCTGTACAACCACGTGGCCCACAAGGAGGACCTGCTCGACGGCATGGTCGACCTGGTCTTCGGCGAGGTCGACCTGCCCACGCCGGGGGACGACTGGCGGCAGGCGATGCGGCAGCGGGCCTTCTCCATGCGCCAGGTGCTGTCCCGTCACCGGTGGGCGATCGGGCTGATGGAGTCACGGTCCGCGCCGGGCCCGGCCACCCTGCGCCACCACGACGCCGTTCTCGGCTGCCTGCGCCGGGGCGGGTTCTCCCTCGCCCTGACCGCCCACGCCGTCTCGGTCCTCGACAGCTACATCTACGGGTTCGCCCAGCAGGAGAAGACCCTGCCCTTCGACACCCCGGAGCAGACCGCCGAGTTGGCGGAGTCCATCATGAGCGGCTTCGGCGACGGCGAGTACCCGTACCTGACCGAGATCGCGACCGCCCACGTCATGCGTCCCGGGTACGCCTACGGCGACGAGTTCGCGTTCGGGCTGGACCTCGTCCTCGACGGCCTCCAGCGGGCGGCGGGCTGACGAACCGGCACGGAGGGGCGTGAAGGCTGCCGTGGGCGGCGTGGCACCGCCCGGTCACCTTCGCGGATGACGGGCTGATCCCCCGACAGCAGGTCCTGGCCCGCGGGTCCGCCCGGCCGCTAGGCCGGTTGCCGTCCTCGGAGTGCGTGCCGGAACGGCCCGCCGCAGGATCCTGCTCATGCGGACATCCTCTGAGATACAGCCCTGTTCCCTGCCGGTGCGACGCGGCGGTGCGCGTCATGCCATATCCGTGGCTCTCGCCTGCGGGGTACTGCTGGCCGGCACCGCGGGGTGCGCCGGCACCGGCGGGCACAGGAGCAGCGTCGGTGCCCCCGGTGTCAACAACCCGGCCGCGCCCGGCTCCCCCGGCCCGGAAAGGGGCCCGCGCCTTCCGGGTGTCGGAAACCGCATGAGCAAGCGGGTACCGGCCGGCGCCCACCAGGCCGTGGTCGTCTACGGCGACGGCGCGGACTCCGCCGAGAGCACCGTCGTGCTCTACGAGAAGCAGGGCACTGCCTGGAGACGCAGCGGCAGTTGGCCCGCGCACAACGGCAGGCTGGGCTGGACGACCGACCACCGCATGGACGACGAGCGCAGTCCCGTGGGCGTGTTCTCCCTGACGGATGCGGGAGGGTCGCTCAAGGATCCGGGCAGCCGCTTGCACTACTGGTACGACGACAACGCCTTCGCCTCGATGATCGAGGACGGTGACGAGCACGTCCACGACTTCGACTACGTCATCGCCGTCGACTACAACCGGCTCACCGGTGTCCCGCCGTTCGACTGGAGCCGTCCCGACGGGGTGGAGAAGGGCGGCGGCATATGGCTGCACCTGGATCACGGCGACGGCACGTCCGCCTGTGTCACCGTTCCCGAGTCCGGCATGAAGGCCCTGCTGCACACCCTCGATCCCCGTCTTCACCCCGTCGTGGTGATGGGTGACCGGAAGCGGCTGAGCGCCTGACGACGGGCCCGTGCCCCCCGAGGTTCGCCGGGACCGTTCCGTCTCGCGGAGGCGGCCGGGCAACGGGGGTGGCAGGCCAGGCGGATACGGGGCGGCAACGAGGGCGCATCGGGTGGGCGGCGGCGCTGCCGCCCGGCGGTGCCCGCCCCTACCATCCGGGATCAGGGGGTCCGTGCGCCCTCCGGGCAGGGGGGAGCTGTGCGGCCGACCACTTCACGGCCGGTGTTCCGGCGCTTCTTCGGCGCCGTCCTGGTCGGCGTCGCTCTGGCGGCGACCTCCGGGTGCACGGTGCCCGTCGACGCCGTCGCCGGTGTCTCCGTGACCGGCGACGGGCATCTGCTCGGCGTCATGATGATCTGCGGGCATCACATCGACGGCGCGACCCTCTACGTGGACAACGCCGACCCCGACAAGGCGGTGAAGGCCGGCGAATGGACGTCCGACCGCTCCCTCAAGTCCGGTCTCGTCATCTGGTCCCTCGATTCCCCGGGCGCCGGCTGGACCACGACCCGGGCTCTCCGTCCGCTCACCGCCGGAACCACCTACACCCTGTACGGCTGGACCAAGGACAACTCCTGGTCGGCGGGCAGCGTCTCCTTCACCCGGGCCGACCGGGACCGGCTCGCTCCGGGAGAGGTCCTCTACGACAACATCTCGGACGACGGCGACGAATCCGTGATCGCCGTCCCCATGACGCAGTTCAAGGCCACGGCCTGCCGGGGCATGTGACGCCACGGAGCTTCCGGCCGGGCCGGGACACTCCCGTTGCCGGCCGGCTGCAGCGGGGTCCCGCGCCTTCTCCCGGAGGGGACCGGCGGCCCGGCGGCGCTACGCTGCTGCTTCATGCAGGGGACACGCCTCGACACCGCTCGGATCCGGGCGGCTCGCCGGGTGATCGACCCGGTTTTTCTGGACACTCCGCTGTACCGCTGTGAGGCGCTGGAACCCGTCCTCGGATGCGCGGTGAGCGTCAAGCTCGAAACGGCGAACCCGGTCCGCAGCTTCAAGGCCCGCGGCACCGAGGTGGTCGCGAGCCTGCTCGTCGAGCGCGGGGTGCCGGCCGTGGTGTGTGCGAGCGCGGGCAACCTCGGCCAGGCCCTCGCCTGGTCCGGTCGCGTCCGAGGACTCGACGTGACCGTCGTGGCCTCGCGCTTCGCGACCGCGGCCAAGCTCGACCGCATCCGCGCGCTGGGCGCCGGGCTCGAACTGGTCGACGGCGACCACGAGACGGCCCGCGAGCGGGCGGCGGCCATCGCGCACCGCGACGGCATCCGGCTGGTCGAGGACAGCCTGGACATCGAGACCTGCGAGGGCGCGGCGACCATCGGCCTGGAACTGGTCGGCACCGCGCCGTCGTTCGACGCCGTCCTGATCGCGCTCGGCGGCGGGGCGCTGGCCACCGGTGTGGGGCACGTGGTGAAGGCCGCGGCGCCCGGGGTCGAGGTGATCTGCGTCCAGCCGCTGGGCGCGCCGGCGATGACGCGCTCGTGGCGCGAGCGGCACGTGGTCACCACGGACTCGGCCGACACCATCGCCGACGGCGTCGCCGGCCGGCACCCCGTCCCTGCGGTCCTGGACGACCTTCTCCTCGTCGCCGACGACGCCGTCCTGGTCCGGGAGGAGTCGATCGTCGCCGGTATGCGGATGCTCCTCCACCACGCCGGCCTCGTCGTGGAGCCGTCGGCCGCGCTCGGCATCGCGGCGGTCCTGGAGGACCGCGACCGCTTCACCGGCCGGCACGTGGTCACCATCGTGTGCGGCAGCAACGTCGACGTGGACGCCTACCACCGCTGGGTCGGCGCCGCTCCCGTCCACGGGTCCTGACGCGGTGCGCCGCGCCCGACGGCGTGCGTCCTTGCGGCAGCGGGAGCACCCCCTGCGCCGGTGTCCGCCACCGCCGCCGCCCAGTGCGTCGGTCCCCGTCATGACACGGCCCGGCGCCGCGCGGAGCCTCGTGCGAGGCCTCCGCGTGCCACCGGACCGTCCGGTCGTCAGCCCTCCGTGCGGACGGGCAGCTTCCAGCCCGGGCGCGGGAAGTGGCAGGTGTAGCCGTCCGGGTAGCGCTCCAGGTAGTCCTGGTGCTCGGGCTCGGCCTCCCAGAAGGGGCCGACCGGCTCCACCTCGGTGACGACCGGGCCCGGCCACAGACCGGAGGCGTTCACGTCCGCGATCGTGTCCTCGGCGATCCGCTTCTGCTCGTCGTCGACGTAGTAGATCGCCGAGCGGTAGCTGAGGCCGATGTCGTTGCCCTGGCGGTTCCTGGTGCTCGGGTCGTGGATCTGGAAGAAGAACTCCAGGAGGGCGCGGTAGTCGGTCTTCTCCGGGTCGAAGAGGATCTCTATGGCCTCCGCGTGCGTGCCGTGGTTGCGGTAGGTCGCGTTCGCCACGTCACCCCCGGTGTAGCCGACCCGGGTCGCCGTCACTCCCGGCTGCTTGCGGATCAGGTCCTGCATCCCCCAGAAACACCCGCCCGCCAGCACGGCCCTCTGCGTCTGCACGGTCATCGCGACCCCTCCAGTTCTCGTCGGCCCGGTCGCCCGGGCTCCTCGGCTCGCGCACCGGCGGCGTCCGATGCTCACCCTCCTCAACGCGTGAGGGTTCCTGGCGATTCCGTCACCGGGGCCGGGTCGTCGTCGAAGGTCATCTCCGGCGGGGCCTTGCGGAAGCCCCTGGTGAGGTAGGCGAGGTAGCAGACGCCGAGGGCCAGCCAGATCAGGCCGAGGGTGCGGGCCCGGTCGTCGAGGTGGCACAGCAGCCACACGTCGACGACGGCGCCGACCGCCGGGAGCAGGACGTACGACCAGACGGCGGGACGGCGCCCCGCGCGGCGCTCGCGGACGTAGGTGGCGATGACGGAGAGGTTGACGAAGGTGAAGGCGGTGAAGGCGCCGAAGTTGATGAAGGAGGTGGAGGTGGCGACGTTCAGGCGCAGCGCGATCAGGCCCACCGCACCGGCGAGGAGGATGTTCACGGCGGGGGTGCGGTACTTGGGGTGGATGCTGCCGAAGACCTTCCTGGGCAGTACCGAGTCGCGGCCCATCGCGTAGAGCAGCCGTGCCGTGCTGGCCTGCGCCGCGATCCCGGAGGCGAACTGCGCGACGATCAGGCCGGCCAGGAACACGGAGGAGAACAGGTCGCCGCCGACCGCCTTGGCGATCTCGAACGCGGCCGAGCTGGAGTCGGTGAACGCGTACCCGGGGTGGGCGAGCTGGGTGGCGTAGGCGACGACGACGAAGATGCCGCCGCCGATCAGCGCGGTCAGCAGGATGGCCCGGGGGATGGTGCGCTGCGGTTCGACGGTCTCCTCGGTCAGCGTGGTGACCGCGTCGAAGCCGAGGAAGGAGTACGCGGCGATGGCGGCGCCCGCGGAGACGCCCGCGAGGCTGGTGGCGTGGTTCGCGAACGGCGTGGTGCTGACGATCGCGGCCGCTCCCTGGTGCTGGACGACGTGCCGCAGACACAGCAGCGCGAAGATCGCGACGACCAGGACCTGGAAGACCATCAGCAGGTCGTTGACCCGTTCCGCGGTCTTGATGCCCCGGACGTTGAGCGCGGTGGTGACGGTGATGAACGCGATGATCCACACCCAGAACGGGACCGAGGGGTACTGCGCCTGGAGGTAGGCCCCGCCGATGAGCCAGATGACCATGGGCAGGAAGAAGTAGTCCAGCAGGGTGGCCCAGCCGACGAGGAAGCCGATCCGGGAGTCTATGGAGCGCCGTACGTAGGTGTACGCGGACCCGGCGACGGGGTGGGCCGCGGCCATCTTCCCGTAGCTGTGGGCGGTGAAGAGCATGGCGCCGAGGGCCAGCAGGTAGGCCGTCGGGACCGAGCCGTGGGTGCTGTCGGCGACGACGCCGTAGGTGCCGAGCACGATGATCGGGGCCATGTAGGCGAGCCCGAAGAGGACGACGGATCTGAGGGTCAGGCTGCGGGTGAGGGTGGGCGGGGCGGCGGGAGCGGACATGGCGTTCCTTGCGGGGAAGGGGCGGGACGGGGCGGGGAGGGAGCAGGGGCGGGGACGGGGGTGGGTCAGTTGCCGGCCGGGCGCCAGCGGCGCGGGTCCAGGCGGCCGTCGTAGAGCGGGAGGTCGATGGGGGCGTCGGCCTCGGTGAACTGGTCCCACATGCGGTTGAGGCCTGCGGTGCCGAAGGTCCGTACGCGGGTCACGTCGTCCAGGTCGAGGACGTCGGTCAGCACGGTGGGCGCGGAGTCGGGGGATTCCACGCGGACGCGTCCCTCGGGGTCGACGACCAGGCTGCGCCCGGTGCCGACGGGGCCCGCGGTGTTGACGCTGACGACGTAGACCTGGTTGACGATGGCGTTGGCCCGGGCCAGGACGAGTTCCTGGGCGCGGTCGGCCGAGGTGGTCATGACCGGGTTGACGATGACCTCGGCGCCCATCCAGGCGAGGTGCCTGGCCACCTCCGGGAACCAGGCGTCGTAGCAGATGGCGAAGCCGACGCGGCCGGTGTCCGGGAGGTCCAGGACGACGAAGCGGTCGCCGGGGGCGTAGGGCTCGAAGGGCCGCCACGGGAAGACCTTGCGGTAGTGGGCGGCGAGCCGTCCCTCGGGGGAGAAGGCGAGGGCGGTGTTGAAGAGCTCGCCGGCCGGGCCGCGCTCGCAGACGGTGCCCGGGAACAGCCAGACGCCCAGGTCGCCCGCGAGCTCGGCGAGCTGGCGCACCCGGGGGCCGTCGAGCGGCTCCGCCGCGGCCGCCAGCCGGCTCTCCGACTCGGCGGGCGGGCCGTCGGTGCCGCACAGGTGCAGCTCCGGGTAGGCGACGAGGCGGGTCTGCGGGAAGCGTGCCAGCACTCCCGCGACGTCTTCGGCGAAGCCGGACAGCGGGTCGGTGGCCGGGCGGGGCGGGGCCTGGACCAGGGCGACGGGGAGGGGTCGGGGCATGGCCAGGAAATTAACTCAATATGAGCCCTTATACAATGGGCTCATTATGAGCAGTTTTACTGGCCGCTACATTGAAGGCATGACCGGCACCCCGCACGGATCCGCGCCCGCGCCCTCCGAGGCGCCCCCCGGGGGAACCGTCCTCGCCCTCAACTCGCCCAAGCTGAACGGGATCCGCCGGCTCACCGCGCTGGACACGGTGCGCGCCAGGATCGCCATGGCGGTCGATCTCGGGCTGCTCTCCCCCGGTGAGCGGCTGCCCCAGACCGACGCCATAGCCGAGGCGCTCGGCGTCGGGGAGATCACCGTGCGCCGCGCGCTCAGCTCGCTGTGCGCGGACGGCGTCCTGGAGCGCAGGCGGGGCCGCAACGGCGGCACGCTGGTCGCCGAGCAGCCGGCCCGGGGGGCCGTCGACGCGGCCGAGGCGTACCACGGGCAGACCGCCGAGGTGCACCGCCTGATCGACGACCGGACCGTCCTGGAGTGCGGGATCGCGCATCTCGCCACCCGCAGCGTGACCGCCGCGGCCCTCGACGAGCTCGACCTGCTGGTCGAGGCCATGGACCGGGCGGAGAGCTGGGCGGAGTTCCACTCCTGCGACGAGCGGTTCCACCTCGCCGTGGCCCGCGCCACCGGCCTCGACGCCGGCGTGCAGACCTACGGGACGGTGCTGCGCCGGCTCTACGCGTACTACCTCCCCTACCCCCTCGCCGCCCTGCGCGAGTCCAACGACGAGCACCGGGCCCTGGTGGCGGCGCTCCGCGCGGGTGACGCGGCCGGGGCGGCCGACATCGCCCGCCGTCACGTGGAGACCCTGCACCGGACGATGTTCGTGGGGCTCGTGCGCTGAGCGCTCCGCTGGAAGTGCCGCGACACGCTGTCCGCCGACTGCGGCGCCGTCGTGGCTGGAGCCGCATACGGATACGCACCGATATTCGGTTGCCGGGACGCGCCCCCGCGGGCTCAATGGCCTACATGGCCGACATCCAGGGCTCGTACGACGAGCTGTTCACCGCCGTGCCCTCCATGCTCGCCGGATTCGCCGACGACGGCGACGTGGGCGGTGCCGTGGCCGTCTTCGTGGACGGGAAACCGGTGGTGGACGTGTGGACCGGGTTCGCCGACGCCGGGCGGACCCGGGCATGGGAGCGGGACACGATCGTCAACGTGTTCTCCGTGACCAAGACGATGACCGCGCTGTGCGCGCTCGTCCTGATCGACCGGGGGAAGCTGGATCCGGACGCGCCGGTCGCCCGCTACTGGCCCGAGTTCGCCGCGGCCGGCAAGCGGCACGTGCTGGTGCGGCATCTGCTGTCGCACACCGCCGGGCTGCCCGACTGGGAGGGACCGGTCGAGGAGCTGTACGACTGGCCTGCCGCCACGGCGCGGCTCGCCGGGCAGGCCCCGCGGTGGGAGCCGGGGACCGCGGCCGGGTACCACTCGCTCACCCAGGGGTTCCTGGTGGGCGAGGTGCTGCGCCGGATCACCGGGCGGACCGTGGGCGAGTTCTTCGCCGCGGAGGTGGCCGGGCCGCTGGGCGCGGACTTCCACCTCGGCCTCGGCCCCGGGCACGACCACCGGGTCGCGCTGACCGTGCCGCCGCCGGGCAGGGACGAGGACTACACGGCGAGTGCGGCGAACCGCGACGCGGCCGCCGCCCCCACCACCGCCACCGCCCTGCGCGTCCGGGACGGCAACGGCCTCGCCTGGCGCCGCGCGCAGATTCCCGCGGCCAGCGGCTACGGCAACGCCCGCTCGGTCGCCCTCGTCCAGTCCCTGCTCGCCTGCGGCGGAGCGGTCGGCGGGGTGCGGGTGCTGTCCCCGGAGGGGTGCGAGCGGGCGCGGGACCTCCAGTTCGAGGGCGAGGACCGCGTCCTCGGCATGCCGGCCCGGTACGGCCTCGGCTACGGCCTCTTCGGCAGCGCCCTCGGCTGGGGCGGCTGGGGCGGCGCGCTGGTCTGGGTCGACCCGGACGAGCGACTGGCGCTGGCGTACGTGACGAACCAGATGCGCGAACCCGCCACCGACCAGCGGGGCATCGAGCTGGTCATGGCCGCCCAGGACGGACTCAAGGGGCTGCGGGCGACATGAGCGGCGGGATCTCCCTCGTCGGCGGCGGCTGGGACGCGCCCGAGGTGTACGGCCCGTTGCTGCGGGCCGCGGGCGGCGGCCGGATCGGGTGTGTCGTGGTCGACGAGGGCGACGGGGAGGAGCAGTTCGCGCGGTACGCGGAAGCGCTGCGGAACGCGGGGGCGGCGGCGGATGCCGCGGTGCCGCTGCTCGTGCCGCCCGGCGGCCGGATCGAGCCGGACGCGCTGCTGGCAGACGCACCGGCGGGGCTGCTGGTCTGCGGTGGACTCACACCCGCGTACCAGCAGGCGTTCGCCGGATGCGCGGAGCGGCTGACCGGCCTGCTCGCCGAACAGGGCATCCCGTACGCCGGGTTCTCCGCCGGTGCCGTGCTCGCCGCCCGGCGGGCCGTGGTCGGCGGCTGGCTGGCGGACGGTGTGCCGGTCTGCCCGCCGGACACCGCGGAGGACCTCGAAGAGGTCGAAGTAAGAGCGGGCCTGGGTCTCGTGCCCTTCGCGGTGGACGTGCACGCGGCCCAGTGGGGCACCCTGGGACGGCTGGTCGCGGCCGTGTCGCGCGGGTCGGTCCGGTACGGCGTGGCGATCGACGAGAACACCGTGCTGGAGGTGACCGGCCGGACCGGCCGGGTCGGCGGGCGCGGGCGCGTCCATGTCGTACGACCGGCGGACGACGGCGGCGCGGCGGCTGCGGTCGTACGGTCGTACGCGCCCGGTGAGTCCGTGCCGCTGGGTCAGCCGCCGCTGCCGTAGGGGCGGGTGAGGATCTCCAGGCGGTGGCCGCTGGGGTCGTCGAAGTAGGTGCCGCGGCCGCCGTCGTTGGTGTTGACCTCGCCGGGACGGCTGTGGTGCGGGTCGGCCCAGTAGCTGAGGCCGGCCTCCCGGACGCGGGTGAAGATCTCGTCGAAGTCGTCCTCGGAGACCAGGAAGGCGTAGTGCTGGGGCGGGATGTTCCCGGGGGTGTCCATGTAGTCGAGGGTGACGCCGTTGGGCAGCGCGACCGGGACGAACGGGCCGTACTCCGGGCTTACTTCGAGACCGAGGATGTCGGCGAGGAACCTTGCCGACGCGTGCTTGTCGTGTGCGGCGACGATGGTGTGGTTCAGGTTCACGGTCATCGTGGGACCTCCTCCCGTCCAACGTACTCCCGGCACCAGCTAAGGTAAGGCTCGCCTTAGTCGTTAATCGGGAGAGTCAGTCGTGCGTGCGTTGAGGTTGAGGGCCGTCCTGGCCGTGTCCGCCGTGTCCGTGGTGGGCGGCCTGCTGGCCGGCTGCTCGTCGTCCGGCGGTGACGACGGTGCCGGTACCGCCGCCCACGGCGACGGAACCGTGAACAAGGTCGCCGGCGCCTCCGAGGGCCCGTCCGCCGCGCCGAGCGCGCTCGCCGACGGGATGGGCTCCGACACCGACACCGACGGCGTCTTCCCGCGCACGGTCACCCACTTCGAGGGGAAGACCACCATCAAGGCCGAGCCGAAGCGGATCGCGGTGCTCAGCACCGGGCAGCTCGACGACCTGCTCACTCTCGGCATCGTCCCGACCGCCGGCACCCGCGCCGAGAACGCCGGACTCGTCCCCGACTACCTCGCCGAAGCCTTCCCGCAGTACAGGAAGAAGCTCGCCGCGATGACCGACGCGGGCACCCGCCAGTCCCCCAACCTGGAGTCCCTGGCCGCCGCCAGGCCCGACCTGATCCTGGTCAACGACTCGCTCGGCGACCTCTACCCCCAGCTGTCGAAGATCGCGCCCACCGTGGTCACCGCCGGCCAGGGCATCAACTGGAAGCGCGACCTGCTGCTGGTCGGGGACGCGGTCGGCGAAGGACAGCAGGCCCAGGAACTCCTCGACGACATCGTCGGCAACGCGAAGGCGAGCGGCTCCGCCGTCGACGGCTCGGCCACCGTGTCCATGGTCCGCTTCACGCCCGACCGCACCCGGATGTTCGGCGTCTCCTCCTTCACCGGCTCGATAGCCGTCGACATGGGCCTGTCCCGCCCCAAGTCGCAGCAGTTCACCGCGATTTCGCAGGACATCAGCGCGGAGAAGGTCGACACCGCCGACGCCGACTGGATCTTCTACTCCGTGCAGGGCGACGCGCAGAAGACGGACGCGGCGACCGTGCTCGCCGGGCCGCTGTGGAAGTCCCTGAAGGCGGTCGGGGCCGGGCACGCCGTGCAGGTCGACGACGACCCGTGGTACCTCAACGCCGGTCCCACGGCCGCGCGTCTGGTCGTACGGCAGCTCGCCGAGCACCTCCGGTAAGTGCGCCGCGCCCTGCTCTGGCCGACGGCCGCCCTCGTGGTGGCCGTCGTCGCCGTGCTCAGCCTCGCCGTCGGCACCCGGGCCGTACCGCCGGCCACGGTGTTCGACGCCCTCCTGCACGGCGGGTCCTCCCCCGACGCGCTGGTCGTCCGCTCCCTGCGCCTGCCCCGCACCGAGGTCGGCCTCACCGCGGGCGCGGCGCTCGGCCTCGCCGGCGCCACCCTCCAGGCGGTCACCCGCAACCCGCTCGCCGACCCCGGCATCCTCGGCCTGAGCCAGGGGGCGGCCGCCGGGGTCGTGCTCGCCATCGTCCTCGGCGGCTCCGGGTACGGCTTCGGGGCCTACGTCTGGTACGCCTTCACCGGCGCCGTCCTCGCCGCGTGCCTGGTGTACGGCGTCGCGGCGCGCGGGCGCGGCGGAGCCTCCCCGGTGAAGCTGGCGCTGGCCGGCACCGCCCTGTCCGCGATGACCGCGGGCGCCACGACGGTCGTCCTCACCTCCAGCTCCGCCACCCTCGACCAGTTCCGGTTCTGGCAGGTGGGGGCGCTCAGCGGGCGGGACGCGGGGACGGTCGTACGGATGCTGCCGTTCCTGGCGGCGGGCGCCGTGCTGGTGCTGGCCTGCGCCCGCGGGCTGGACGCGCTGGCGCTCGGCGACGAGACGGCGCGGGCACTGGGGCACCGGGTGCATGTCGTACGGGGGTGCGCGGCACTGGGCGCGACCCTGCTGACCGCTGCCGCGGTGGCGGCGGCCGGGCCGATCGCATTCGTGGGGCTGGTGGTGCCGCATCTGGCGCGGCGGCTGGTCAGGGGCGGGGGCTACGGGCGGGTGCTGCCGCTGTCGGCGCTGCTGGGAGCGGGGTTGCTGGTGGCCGCGGACGTGCTGGGGCGGGTGGTGCGGGCTCCTGCGGAGGTGCCGGCGGGTGTGATGACGGCGTTGGTGGGGGTGCCGGTGCTGGTGGCACTGGTACGGCGGAAGGGGGCCGTGACGTGAGGCGCACCCGGGGCTGGGGACGGGGGGTGGGGACGCTCACCGGCGCTGGCCGGGTGCCTCCCCCAGCCTTCGGCCGGGGGGACCCCCAGCGCCCACCCGTGCCGCCCTGCGGCACGCCTGCCCGCAGCTGGGTAGCTGTGAAGCGCCCCGTAAGGGGCGCGGGGAACTGCGCGACCAGCCCCCGACGGCCCGCAGTCGTAGTACTACGGCCGCACCCCCGCTTCTCCCTCGTCCTCCACAAGCGTTCGATCCTCGTCGCCCTCGTGCTGCTCACCTTCCTCGCCCTCGCCATGGCCGCCTCCGCCTGCGTCGGCCAGACCTACATCTCCCCCGCCGACGTCTGGCGCACCCTCCGCGGCGAGCAGACCCCCTACGGCCTCGTCGTGAACGAGCTGCGCGTCCCCCGGATCGTGCTCGGCGCTCTCGTCGGCGGGGCGCTCGGGCTCGCCGGGGCGCTCGTGCAGACCGTCACCCGGAACCCGCTCGCCAGTCCGGACGTCATCGGCGTCGGGCACGGCGCCGCCGCCGCGACCGTGCTCGCGCTGGCCACGGGGACCGTCGCGTCGCCGTCCGCGATGCCCGCCGTGTCCGTGGCCGGCGGCCTCGCGGCCGCCGCCCTCGTCTACGCGCTCGCCTGGCGCCACGGCATGCAGCCCAGCCGCTTCGTGCTCACCGGCGTCGGTATCGGCGTCGCCCTCTCCGCCGTCGTCCAGCTGTATCTCACCGACAGCGAGCTGGACGCCGCCGAGCAGGTCAAGCTGTGGCTGACCGGCAGCCTGAACGGGCGGGGCTGGGAGCAGGCCGGGCCGCTCGCCGTCGTCCTCGTGCTCGCCCTGCCGGGGCTGGTGTGGGCGGCCCGGGCGGCGCGGCCGCTCGGGCTCGACCCGGACACCGCCGCCGCCCTCGGCCTCCGCGTCGACCGGGCCCGGCTCGGTCTCACCGCTCTCGGCGTCATGCTCGCCGCCACCGCGACCGGTGCCGCCGGGCCCATCGGGTTCGTGGCGCTGACCGCTCCCCAGCTGGCCAGGCGGCTCACCCGCACCCCTCAGCTGCCGCTGGTCTGCTCGGCGCTGACGGGCGCACTCGTGCTGGTGGCCGCCGACCTGGTGGCCCGCACCCTGGTCCCTCCGCTGGAGATCCCGGTGGGTGCGCTGACCTCCCTGGTCGGCGGCCCCTATCTGCTGTACCTCCTCGGCCGCAGGCCGAGGCCGTGACTCAGATCGTCGCCGTGTCGATCACGAAGCGGTAGCGGACGTCGCTGTTGACGACCCGCTCGTACGCCTCGTTGATCTGGTCGGCGCCGATGAGTTCGATCTCGGCGCCCAGGGTGTGCTCGGCGCAGAAGTCGAGCATCTCCTGGGTCTCCGCGATGCCGCCGATGCCGGAGCTGCTCAGGCTGCGGCGGTTGCCGAAGACCGAGGAGAGCAGGATGTGCACCGGCTCCTCCGGGATGCCCACGTTGACCATGGCGCCGTCGGTCTTCAGGAGCGACAGGTAGGCGTCGAAGTCGAGCGGGGCGGACACCGTGTTGAGGATGATGTCGAAGGTGCCCGCGAGATCGGCGAAGGTCTGCGGGTCGCTGGTCGCGAAGTAGTGCGTGGCGCCCAGCTTCAGGCCGTCGTCCTTCTTGCGGAGGGACTGGGACAGGACGGTGACCTCCGCGCCCAGCGCGGCGGCGATCTTCACGCCCATGTGGCCCAGGCCGCCGAGGCCGACGACCGCGACCTTCTTGCCGGGACCGGCGTTCCAGTGCTTGAGCGGGGAGTACGTGGTGATGCCGGCGCAGAGCAGGGGGGCCGCCACGACGAGGGGGAGGCCGTCCGGGATGCGGACGACGTAGCTCTCGTCGACGACGATCTTCTGCGAGTAGCCGCCGTAGGTGGGCTGCCCGTCCTTGCCGACGGCGTTGTACGTCCAGGTCGGGCCGCCGCCGGTGCAGTACTGCTGGAGACCGGCCTTGCAGTTGTCGCACTCACGGCAGGAGTCGACCATGCAGCCGACGCCCACCCGGTCCCCCACCGCGTACTTCGTGACACCGGGGCCGACCTCCGAGACGACGCCCGCGATCTCGTGACCGGGCACCATCGGGAAGATCGCCGTACCCCAGCCCTCGCGGGCCTGGTGGATGTCGGAGTGGCAGATACCGGCGAACTCGATGTCGATGAGGACGTCGAACTCGCCGACCGCGCGCCGCTCGATCGTGGTCCGCTCCAGCGGGGCCTTCGCGGCAGGCGCGGCGTAAGCAGCAACAGTGGTCATGAGGGGGGTTCTCCTAGAGGTGTCTTCGCACCCGGTCGCCTTCTGCCGTCCCGGGCACGTTTCCAGGCTCCTCCACGCTACGTCCGTCACCCAGCCCCCGCCTCTGCGTACGTCTGCCGTGCCTACCACTGGCGGGATCAGGTTCCGGTGCGTACGACCGTGAATACTGGATGTATGGAAGACCAGCCCCTGCCCCCCACCTCCGCCTCCCCGTCCCTGGACCGGCGTGCCGAGCTCAGCGAGTTCCTGCGCACCCGGCGGGCCCGGCTGCGCCCCTCGGACGTGGGGCTGCCGGACTTCGGGCGGCACCGCAGGGTGCCGGGGCTCAGGCGCGAGGAGCTGGCGCAGCTGGCCGGGGTGTCGGTGGCGTACTACACCCGCCTGGAACAGGGCAACGGGCGGAACGTGTCGGTGGAGGTGCTGGACTCGATCGCCCGCGCGCTGCGGCTCACCGACGCCGAGCACGCGCATCTCACCCACCTCGCCAAGGGCAAGCAGCACAAGAAGAAGGCGTCGGCGCGGCCGCAGCAGGTGCGGGCGTCGCTGGGGCAGCTGCTGGAGTCGCTGGAGGGCGTGCCGGCGTACATCGTGGGGCGGCGCTCGGAGATCCTGGCGTGGAACCCGATGGCGGCCGCCCTCTTCGGCGACTGGGCGGAGCTGCCGGTGGCGGAGCGCAACTGGGCCCGGCTGACGTTCCTGCGGCCCGGCTACCGCGAGCTCTTCGTCGACTGGGAGCAGAAGGCGATCGACATCGTCTGCCAACTGCGGATGGACGCGGGCTGCTACCCGGACGACAGCCGGCTCTCCGCGCTGGTCGGCGAGCTCTCGGTGAAGAGCGAGGAGTTCCGGCGGCTGTGGGCGACCCACGACGTCAAGGAGAAGTCGTACGGGGTGAAGCGGATGCACCATTCGCTGGTGGGTGAGCTGTCCCTGAACTACGAGTCGTTCCGGATGCCGGGCGACCAGGACCAGACCCTGATCACCTACCACGCGGAACCGGGCTCCCCGTCGGCCGAGGCACTGCGCCTGCTGGCCAGCTGGGGCACGGACGCCACCCGGGTCGCGCCCACGGCCTGAGGGCCCGCATGGAGAACGGCCCGCCGGAAGCCGCGCTTCCGACGGGCCGCTCGCTGGGGTGCTACTCAGCGGCCACGGCTCACTTGCCGTAGTACGCGTCGTAGATCGAGACCGTCGACTTGTTGCCCTTCTTGTCGGCGATCGCGGCGCGGAAGGAGACGGCCTTGCCCTTGGCCGGGTTCTTGACGGTGATCTTGCCGTGGGCGACCGTCACCTTCCGCCAGTTGCGGCCGTGGTCGTAGGACACGTAGACCGTGAGGGACTTCAGGTTGCGGCCGGCGGCGGAGCCCTCCACGGTGACCGGGAAGGTGACCTTCTTGCCCGCCGCGACGCGGCTGTCCAGTCCGGTCTTGGCGCCGAAGTGGACGGTGGAGGCGGGCAGCTGGGCCAGCGGGGTGCTGCTGCCGGGCTTCTTCGAGCGGAAGGTCCAGCTCGCGTCGATCCGGGTGGAGGCGGCGGCGACCCCGGCCGAGCGGACCACCGAGGTGGTCAGCTTGTACGAGGCGTCACCTGACGGCACGGTGAACACACCGTCACCGAAGAGCGGGTCCTTGTTGGAGCCGACCTTGGTGCCGTTGCGGTACAGGGTGGTGTTCACCGACAGGAAGACGGAGGACCCGGCGTGCCGGGCGCCGTCGGAGAAGAGCGGGACGATGCCGTAGATCTGGTTGCCGTCCCGGTACAGGCCGTACCCGCTGCCCAGCTCCGGTCCGAAGACGGCCGTGTTGAAGGTGTTCCGGTAGGTCTTGCCGGCCTTGTAGGTCTTCGGGTCGCCCATCGTGTAGTAGGCGTCGACGACCGGCAGGCCCTGGGCGTCGTGGCCGGAGTACTGCATGGCGTCGAAGGCCCACTGGGCGCCGTCCACGGTGGAGACGTGGAAGGTGCGGGTGCCGGGCAGCTTCTGCTCCACCGCGTCGCCCGCGACGAAGTCGTCGCCGACGACACCCCACGGGGCGACCGAGCCGGTCTTGCCCGGGGCCGAGGCGCCGAAGGCGTTCCTGACCGTGGCGAGCTCGCCGGTCTTGAAGTGCCGGACCTTGCCGCCTTGGAACTTCTTGACCCGGGCGCTGGTGGCGACGTCGTACTCCTCGTTGCCGCCCTTGGTGAACTGGCCGCTCCAGGTCTGGGTCAGACCGCTGACCTCGCCGCCCAGCGGGGCCACCCGGACCTTGTCGAAGCTGTCCAGGGCGATCCCGAACCCGACGCCCGCCGGGTCGTACATGTAGTCGATCGTCGCCATGTGCGGCTTGGCCTGGGCGTCCGGCACGGTGATGTCGGCGGCCTTGGCGGTGCGCGCGTCGACGGTGAGCGTGAGGTCCTTGGTGACGCTCAGCTTCGGGTTGACCAGCCAGTCGACACCGCCGTCGAAGGTGGTGAAGTCCTTGGCTATCAGGGCGTCCAGCAGGTACGTGCCCTTCGGCACCCGGAACGTGACGGTCCCGGTGGCGGAGACCGGCACGACGTAGTCACGGCCGTTGCCGAGGCCCGAGTAGTTCACGAGGTCGGTGCTGTAGACACCGGTCGGGTTGCCGTCGCGCCCGATGTGCTTGACGGTGACGTCGTACGACTGCACCTCGCGCTGGACCGCGGCCGCCGTGCGGATGCTCTGGCCGCCGCCGGTCGCCGTGACGTACGCCGAGTAGGCGCCGTCGAGGGTGCCGCCCAGCTTGGTGTCGACGGTGAGGCCGACGGAGGCCGTGCCGCCCGCCGGGACGGTCACCTGGGTCGCGCCGAGCTTGAAGAAGCCGGCCGGGGCCGCCGCGCCCTTGGGGTCGGTGGCGGACGACGTCAGCGTGAGCGTCACGTCGGCGGTGCCGGTGTTGCGGTAGGTCAGCTGCTTGGTGACCGGGGTGTCGTCGGTGTGCGGCCACTGCTGCACACCGAAGTTCACCGACACCGGGTCGGCGAGCACGGTCTGCCCGATGGCCTTGTCGACGGCGATCCGGCCCGAACCCTGCTGGAACGGCGTGTACTTGCCGCCCTTCGCGGAGCCGGTCAGGGCCGCCTTCAGCTCCTGGTAGCCCCAGTCCGGGTGCTCCTGCTTGAGGATCGCGGCGGCGCCCGCGACGTGCGGGGTCGCCATCGACGTACCGGAGATGGTCAGGTAGCCGGGCGGGTTCTCGCCGACCTCCTGGTCGATGACACTGCCCTTGGCGGCGGCCGCGGTGATGTCGACGCCGGGCGCGGTGACGTCCGGCTTGATGGAGCCGTCGGCCGCGGGGCCGGTGGAGGAGAAGTCGGCCAGCTTGTCCTTGCCGTCGACGGCGCCGACGGTGAGCGCGGCGGCCGCGCTGCCCGGCGAACCGATCGACTCGGGGCCCTCGTTGCCCGCGGCGATCGCGAACAGGATGCCCTTCTCGGTGGAGAGCTTGTTGACCTCGGCTTCGAGCGGGTCGATCTCCGGGGTGTCGTAGCCGCCGAGGCTGAGGTTGACGATGTCGGCGCCCTCGGCCGCCGCCCACTCCATGCCGGCGAGGATGCCGGAGTCGTCACCGGAGCCGGTGTCGTCCAGGACCTTGCCGTTGAGGATCTTCGCGCCGGGCGCGACACCCGTGTACTTGCCGTGCGACTTGGCACCGGTGCCCGCCGCGATGGACGCGACGTGCGTGCCGTGGCCGAAGTGGTCGGTGGCGTCGGCGGCCGCGCTGAAGTTCTTGGACTCGATCACCTGGTCCTTGAGGTCCGGGTGGGTCGCGTCGACACCGGTGTCCAGGACGGCGATCTTGACGCCCTTGCCGTTGTAACCGGCCTTCCACGCCACGGGCGCGCCGATCTGCGGCACGGACTTGTCCAGGCTGGCCTTGCGGACGCCGTCGAGCCAGACGTGCGCGATACCGGCGGCGGCCTTGTCGCCGTTGGTGACCGCGTCCCACAGCTCGGGCGTCTCCTTGACCGGGGTCTGCACGGCGTCCGCGTTCAGCGTCTTCAGGCTGTGCCGCAGGGTGCCCGCGTCCCGGACGTCGGCCTTGGTGGCGGTGGCGGCGCCGCTGTACCCGACGATGACCTTCAGGCCGTTCTTCTGCGCCTTGCGTATCGCGGCCTTGTTCAGCTCGGTGACGTCGAAGAGCCGCTGGTCCAGCTTGCCGGAGGCCACCAGCTGGACGGCGTCACCGGGGACGACGAGGGTGTGCCCGTCGACCTTGCTGATCCGGAAGGGTATGTGCTGGCGCCCCTTGGCCCGCTCCAGGCCGACGACCCGGCCCTTGGCGTCGAGGGCGACCCGGTCGCCGGTGATCAGGGTGACGTGGTGCTTGGCGGTGAGCGAAGAGGCGGCCGCGGCCGTGGCGGCACGCGATTCCGGCTTCGCCGAGGCCGGGCTGGTCATGCCCGCGGCGAGCGCGACGGCCGCCGCCGTGGCCACCGTGGCCACGGCAGCTCTTTTCACTTGTCTGCGCAAGACTCCCCCAGGAGACGGTGTGCCGGGTGAATTCCCCGTTCACCCGGCCGGGGGCAGTCCCGTACGCACATACGTCAACCCCCCGGAATACGGAGTATGCCGGGGGGTGATCAGCGGGCTCAATAGATGAGAGACCGGTAAGAAGAGTGCGGGACAACTGTTACGCGCCGGGGTGAACACCGTTACACAACCGCGTGGTTCCACGCGGCGCGCCGGTGTTACGCGCCGGCGTTCTCCTTGACGGTGATCTTGCCCTTGCGGATGGTCGCGAGGCGCGGGGCCTTCTTCGCGATCGCGGAGTCGTGGGTGACCATGATGAAGGTCAGCCCGTGCTCCTTCCACATGCGCTCCAGTACGTCCATGATCTCGTCGCGCATGCCCTCGTCGAGGTTGCCGGTGGGCTCGTCGGCGAGCAGCACCTTGGGGTGCTTGACCAGGGCCCGGGCGATGGCGACGCGCTGCTGCTGGCCGCCGGACAGCTCGGAGGGCAGGTGGCCGAGGCGCTCGCCGAGACCGACCGACGTCAGCGCCTCGGCGGCGCGGTCACGCCGTTCCTTGGTCTTGATGCCGAGCGGGACGAGGGCGGTCTCGACGTTCTCCTGGGCGGTGAGCGTCG
Source organism: Streptomyces sp. NPDC008092 (assembly GCF_042957285.1). Classification (NCBI taxonomy): domain Bacteria; kingdom Bacillati; phylum Actinomycetota; class Actinomycetes; order Kitasatosporales; family Streptomycetaceae; genus Streptomyces; species Streptomyces sp. NPDC008092. The sequence continues at coordinate 682,439 of NZ_JBIBHY010000003.1, read as the reverse complement.
GGATCAGGTTGAACGACTGGAAGACGAAGCCGATGTTCTCGCTGCGGACCCTCGTCAGCTTGGTCTCGGAGAGCTTGGCCAGGTCGGTGCCGTCGAGGACGACCTCGCCGGAGGTCGGCCGGTCCAGGCCGCCCAGCATCTGCAGGAGGGTGGACTTGCCGCCGCCGGTGGGGCCCTGGATGACCAGGCGGTCGCCGTCGGCGATGGTGAGGTCGATCCCGTCGAGGGCGCGGACGGTGTCCTTGCCGCGTGTGTAGAGCTTCGTGACGTTTCTGAGTTCGTACATGGTGGCTCCTGGAGGGTGTTCGGGGTGGGGCGGCTTGATCGTCGGCTGCGGATGGGTGGGGGCTGGTCGCGCAGTTCCCCGCGCCCCTAATGGGGCGCTGTAGTCGCGTCAGCTTCGTAGCTGCGGGCAGGCGTGCCGCAGGGCGGCACGGGTGGGCGCTGGGGGTCCCCCCGGCCGAAGGCTGGGGGAGGCACCCCGCGAGCGCGGGCGACACCCCCACCCCAGCCACAGCCGACGTCAACTACTCGACCCGCCGCAGCGCATCCGCAGGACGGAGCCGCGACGCGCGCCAGCCGCCGAACGCGCCCGCGATGAGACCGCCGGCCACCGCGAGGCCCACCGCCAGCGCGATCGTCGTCACGCTGACCGGCGCCGTGAGGGCGACCTCCAGCGTCTTCGCGGCCTGCCGGCCGGGACCGCCGCCGAAGCCGCCGCCCCCGCCACCACCGCCGAAGCCGCCACCACCGGTGCCGCCGCCACCGCCACCGCCGCTGCCGACGGAGGCGTCCAGCGTGGGGCTGATCGCGGTGACCACGTAGGCGCCGACCAGACCGAGCCCGATCCCGAGCGCACCGCCGACCAGGCCGTTGACCATGGCCTCACCGATGACCTGCCGGGTGACCCGGCCGGACTTCCAGCCCAGCGCCTTCAGCGTGCCGAACTCGCGGACGCGGCGGGAGACCGCCGAGGAGGTGAGCAGGCCGGCGACCAGGAACGCGGCCACCAGCACCGCGATGGACAGCCACTTGCCGACGTTGGTGGCGAGCGAGGACGCCGTGGACAGCGAGCCGGAGACGGTGTCCGCGAGGTCGGCGGAGGTGGTGACCGTCGTACCCGAGACGTTGCTCTGGATGGTCTTCTTCACCGAGGAGATCTGCTTGGAGTCGGTCGCCTTGACGTAGATCGTGGTGACCTTGTTCTTCTCGTCGGCGAGCGTCTGCGCCTGCTTCAGCGGCATGTACAGGTTGGCCGCCGCGTCACCGCTGTCGGCCGTCGCGATGCCGATGATCGTGAACTTGACCTTGTTGATGGTGACGGTCGAACCGACCTTGTACTTCTTCTCCTTGGCGTACGCCGAGTCGGCGACCAGCACCTTGGAGTTCGTCTCGGTGGTCTTGAAGGTACGGCCGCTGGTGATCTTCGACGAGGTCAGCGGGCCGACCGCGGTCTGGGTGACGTCGGTGCCGTAGACCGTGTACGAGTTGACGTCGAAGTTGGCGCCGCCGCCCTGGACCTCGCCCTGCGGTGCCCCGGTGCCACCGCCGCCACGGGTGCCGCCGTTGCCGCCGGATCCCTGGTTCTGCTGGAACTGACCCCGGGTGAACTGGCCGCTGATCTTGACCACGTTGAGGTTCAGCCCGCCGACCGCGGTCGCGACGCCCTTCTGGTCGCCGACCTTGGTGACGGTGGTGGAGGCGAGGGTGGTGAAGCCCTGCACCATGACGCGGTCACTGCTCTGCGTGCTCGACGAACCGTTGTTCTGCGCGTCGAAGTTGAAGCGCGGCCGCTGGGAGGCGCTCGTGGACGCCGACGCGGCCTTGGTGACCGTCATGTCCGTTCCCAGGCCGTACAACGACTGGAGGACCTTGTCCTGCGCCTTCCCCATGCCGTTGGACACGGAGTTGACCACGATGACCAGTGCGATGCCCAGCGCGAGGCCGGAGGCGACGACGAGAGCCGCCTTTCTGCGGCGGCGCAGTTCGCGCCTCAGGTAGGTGAAGAACATGACCGCAAGGTAGGGACGCACCGTGATGGCTCGATAAGGCCTAAATAAGAGATGCATGAGAAGGCTGTGCGGGTCCCCGGAAACACCGATGCCGCCCCTGGGGACGGCATCGGTGCGCTGTGCGCCTGCTGTGCTGTGGCTGTGGTCAGACGGCCGAACCGGCCTTCCAGTCGGCCCAGTTCATGTTCCAGCCGTTGAGGCCGTTGTCGGGGGCCACGGTCTTGTCCCCGGTGTGGGAGATGACCACGACGTCACCGATGATCGAGTGGCTGTACATCCAGTACGCCGGCGTGCTGGTGTCGTCGGCACCCTTGGTGTCGGACAGGCCCACGCAGCCGTGGCTGGTGTTCACCGCGCCGAAGACGGACTTGGCGCCCCAGTAGTTGCCGTGCAGGAAGGTGCCGGAGCTGGTGAGGCGGATGGCGTGCGGCACGTCCTTGATGTCGTACTCGCCCTTGCCGTCGCTGTCGGTGAAGCCCACGGTCGCGCCGTTCATGCGCGTCTCCTTGAACTTCTCGGACATCACCATGACGCCGTTGTACGTCTTGTTCTCGGGCGAACCGGCGGAGATCGGGATGGTCTTGACGGTCTTGCCGTCCTGGGTGACCTTCATCTCCTTGGTCTGGGCGTCGACGTAGGAGACCTGGTTGCGGCCGATGTGGAAGGTGACCGTCTTCTGCTGGACGCCGTAGACACCGGAGGCGCCCTCGACACCGTCGAGCGCCAGCTTCAGCGTGACGGTGGAGTTCTCCTTCCAGTAGTCCTCGGGACGGCAGTCCATGCGCTGCGTGGAGAACCAGTGGCAGGCGATCTCCTGGCCGCTGGTGGAGGTGACCGTGATGCCCTTCTGGACGGCGGCCTTGTTCGTGATCTGCTTGTCGAAGTTGATCGACACGGGCATGCCGACGCCGACGGTCGAGCCGTCCTCGGGGGTGAAGGTGCCTATGAAGCTGTTGGTCGGGGAGACCGTGGTGAAGGACGCGTTCTCGTGCGCGACCAGGCCGGCGGAGTCCTTGGCCTCGGCGGCGACCTTGTAGGTGGTGGACCGCTCCAGCTGGGCCGAGGGCTTCCAGCTGGTCTTGTCGGCGGACAGCGCGCCGGCGACCGCGGTGCCGTCGGCGGTGGTCATGGTGACGCTGGTGAGCGTGCCCTTGCTGACGGTGACGGCCGCGGAGTTGTTGATCGACGCGTTGGCCGAGCCGTCCCTGGGCGTGATGGTGATGTCGGCCTTCGACGACTTCTTGGCCGCGGCCTCGTCCGCCTGGGCCTGCGAGCTCTGGCCGCCCCCGGACGCCTTGTCGTCGCTGCCGGAACACGCCGTGAGCACCAGCACACCGCCGAGCAGAGCGGACGCGGCCACCAGGCCCTTGCGCCGCTTACTGTCCGAAATCACACGCTTCTCCATCGTTGCCGAGTCGCGAACACACCGAGAGTCCCCGTCAGGAGGTCTCAACGCTGAGGCCGCACCGTCCCGTTCCACATTCTCCGGATCTGTGGGGCACACCACGCCCACCGGGGCGGCCGGTGCGGGAGGGACCGGTCACACGCCCCCGAAGACGACGAAACCCCGGACGGCGGTTGCCGCCCGGGGTCACCGGTTCCCCGGATCGCTCAGCCGATGCCGCCCTCTTCGTCGTCGCCCTCGCCATCATCCTCGTCGAGATCCCAGTCCGGCGAATCAGGATCGTAGGAAATCCGCTCGCTGGACCAGGAGGCCTGCTGGAGCTCGACCCCGGGCACCTCGCTGACCAGGTCGAACGGGTCGACGAGATAGGCGAGCGCCTCGGCGGTGTCTTCCGTCACAGCCGCCTCGGCCTGGGTCCGCTCCTCGCCGGGCAGGTCGGGATCCCCGGCGATCCGGCGCAGCGCGGCCTTGGTGAGTTCGCCGGCGTCCTCCACTTCGAGGACCAGCTCCACCCGAAGCCGCACAAAACGTGATGTCTCTGGAGTGCTCATGGCGGGAGCGTACGACCGAAACCTCCCGTGACTTTCCCGTGACCCGCGACTTTCACTAACATCTGCCCACACGGCCAATTCGCCAGCGTCACAAGGGGATCGATATTCCGTGTCATCCGCTCGCCGCCCGTTGCTGACCGCCACCGCCGCAGGCACGCTCCTGTGCGCACTGTGGTTCGTCCCGTCCGCCCACGCGTCGCAGGACGCCCAGGCGAGAACCGGCACGTCGGAGAGTACGGCGATCCGCGTCACCCAGCAGGCGAAGGCACTGTCCGAGGCCACGTCGGAGGCGACCGGGGACGCCACCCAACTCGCCGACACCGGCAGCCCGGACACCACGCCGTACGTCATCGGCGGCACCCTCTTCCTCGCCGTCGGCGCGGGCTTCGTGGTCTATTCGGTCCGCCGGGAACGCCTGGAGTTCTAAATAACTTGACCAATCCTTGACCGGGGACTCAGAGTCCTCTCATGAAGAGATCATCGGGCGTGCGGACCTGCGCCCTCGCCGCCGGCGGCGTGCTGTCCCTCGCCCTCATCACGGGCTGCTCCGACGCCAGTTCCACGGACTCCTCGGGCACCACGCGTGCGGCGTCCGCCGTCAAGGCGCTGAGCACCGGCGAGTTGAAGCAGCGGATCCTCGCGCAGGGCGAGGTGGACGGCTACAAGGTCAACGCGATCGGCGAGGCCGCACCGACCCGGAGCACCGTCAAGTCCAGCGACGAGAAGTGCCGCCCGCTCGCCTACGTCCTCACCGGCCTCGCCCCGGCCGACCCGGCGACCGAGATCGGCCGCACGGTCCGCGAGGACAAGAAGGACCCCACCGACGACGCGACCTCCCTCGACGACATGGCCGACGGCAAGTTCGAGAGCGCGCTCAAGGACTCCCTGAACCTGGACATCACCTCCCTCGACCTGTCGTCGTACGACGGCGACGGCGCGCAGCAGGCCCTGAAGGCGGTCGAGGACGCCCTCGCGAACTGCGCCACGGGCTTCACCGGCGGCACCGCCGCCGACAAGCAGAAGGTCACCAAGGTGACGGCCACGAAGGCGTCGGGATCGGGCGACGAGTCGGTCGCCTTCACCGCCGTCACCGACATGGACGGCGACAAGGGCCCGCTGCACGTCGAGGTCGTCCGCTACGGCAACACGGTCGCCACGTACTTCACGATGAACATCGGCGCGATGATGACCGGCAAGACGTACACGGTCCCGACGGCAGTGATCAAGGCCCAGTCGGCGAAGCTGAAGTAGACGCGCGGTTCCCCGCGCCCCTTGAACAGGGGCGCGGGGAGCAACTCAGGGGCGCTGGGGGTACCCCCGGCCGAAGGCTGGGGGAGGAACTGCGCGACCAGCCCCCACCCGCCCGCGGCCGACGAACTACCGCAGCGCCCCGGTCACCTTCTCCGCCGCCGCGACAACTCCCCCGCCCCGCACGAACTCCTCCGCCGCGGCCAGATCCGGCGCGAGGAACCTGTCGGGCCCCGGCCCCTGCACCCCCGCGGAGCGCACCGCGTCGATCACCGCCCGCGAGGCCGGTGCCGGCGCCAGCCCCTCCCGCAACTCGACGGCCCGGGTGGCCGCGTACAGCTCGACGGCGATGATCCGCGTCAGATTGCCCACGGCCGTCCGCAGCTTGCGCGCGGCCGACCACCCCATCGACACGTGGTCCTCCTGCATCGCCGAGGACGGGATCGAGTCGGCCGACGCCGGAACGGCCAGCCGCTTCAGCTCGCTCACCAGCGCCGCCTGCGTGTACTGCGCGATCATCAGCCCCGAGTCGACGCCCGCGTCGTCGGCGAGGAACGGCGGCAGCCCGTGGCTGCGGTTCTTGTCCAGCAGCCGGTCGGTGCGCCGCTCGGCGATGGACCCGAGGTCGGCCACCGCGATGGCGAGGAAGTCGAGGACGTAGGCGACCGGCGCCCCGTGGAAGTTGCCGTTGGACTCCACCCGCCCGTCGGGCAGGACGACGGGGTTGTCGACGGCCGACGCCAGCTCCCGCTCCGCGACCAGCCGGGCGTGCGCGAGCGTGTCCCGCCCGGCCCCGGCCACCTGCGGAGCACACCGCACCGAGTACGCGTCCTGGACGCGCGGCGCGTCGTCCTGGTGGTGCCCGGTCAGCTGGGAGCCCTGGAGCACGGCGAGCATGTTGGCGGCGCTGTCGCCCTGCCCCGGGTGCGGCCGGATGGCGTGCAGCTCGGGCGCGAGCACCCGGTCCGTACCGAGCAGCGCCTCAAGGCTCAACGCGGCCGTGACGTCGGCCGACTTGTAGAGCATGTCCAGGTCGGCGAGGGCCATGACCAGCATGCCGAGCATGCCGTCGGTGCCGTTGAGGAGGGCAAGACCCTCCTTCTCGCGCAGTTCGACGGGGGCGATCCCGTGCTCGGCGAGCAGCTCGCCGGCGGGCCGCACGACCCCGTCGGGGCCCTCGGCGTCGCCCTCGCCCATGAGCGTGAGGGCGCAGTGGGACAGCGGGGCCAGGTCCCCGGAGCAGCCCAGGGAGCCGTACTCGTGCACGACCGGGGTGATGCCGGCGTTCAGCACGTCGGCCATGGTCTGGGCGACCTCGGGACGCACACCGGTGTGTCCGGAGCAGACGGTCTTCAGCCGCAGGAACATCAGGGCCCGTACGACCTCGCGCTCCACCCGCGGCCCCATGCCGGCCGCGTGCGAACGGACGATGTTGCGCTGCAGCTGGGCCCGCAGCTCCGGACTGATGTGCCGGGTCGCCAGGGCTCCGAAGCCGGTGCTGACGCCGTAGACCGGGTCCGGCTTGGCCGCCAGCGCGTCCACGATCTCGCGGGCCGCCGCGAGGGCCGCGACCGCCTCCGCGGACAGTTCGATCCGGGCGCCGCCGCGCGCCACGGCGAGAACGTCGGACGCGGTGACACCGGACGTCCCCACCACCACAGTGTGCATATCCATATTCAGGAGCGTACGCAGTGAATGCGGCCGCTGTCACTAGTGGGGTACGGGGTTGCCCCTTACTTGTACGTCACAGCCGTACGCCACACCCGTACGTCACAGCCCCCGGCGCCCGCGGAAGCTCCGCCGTTCGGCCCGCTCCGGCGGCGGCGCGTCGGCCAGCCGCACCACGGGGTCGTCCGGCCCCTCCCGCCCGGCCACCACCGGCCGCTCGGCACGCAGCGCCTTGGCCCGGTACTGGGCCGCGTCGGCGAGCCGGAACAGCCGGCGCCCCGAACGCACAGGACCGATCGGGTCGGCGGTCGAGGCGACCCCGCACGCGACCCCCTCCCCCTGCTCCAACTCCCCGGCCCGGCGGCAGAGTTCGCCGGCCGCCTTGACCACGTCGTCGGCCGGCGGGCCGACCGCGAGCAGGCAGAACTCGTCCCCGCCGAGCCGTGCGGCCAGCGCGCCCGGAAGCATCGCCCCGCACAGCGACAGCACCGAGCCGAAGCGTTCCAGGAGACGGTCGCCGACGGCGTGCCCGCAGGTGTCGTTGACCTTCTTCAGCCCGTTCAGGTCGCAGACGACGAGACTGACCACGACCCCGTCCGCACGGTGCTGCTCGATCGCCTCGTCGAGGCGCACGTCGACGGCGCGGCGGTTGGCGAGCCCGGTGAGGGCGTCGGTGTACGCGAGCCGGCGCGCCTCCTCCAGCTGCTCGGTCTGCGCGATCCCGGCGGCGACGACGGAGGCGAGGACGGTGGCGAAGTCGGCGTCGGCGCGGTCGAAGACGGGGGCGTGGACGGCGCGGGCCACGTACAGCTCGCCCCAGGCCCTGCCGTGCAGCACGATCGGGGCGACCAGACAGCAGCCGCGGCCCCGGCGGCGCAGGGCGGCGACGCGCTGGTGGGAGTAGCCGGGGCGGCCGGCGGCGGGACCCCCGGCCGTCTCGACCCAGGCGTTGGGGCCGCCGCCGCCCGCCCAGCGTTCGTGGAGGAACTCGGTGATCTCCGGGAACTGGTGCACCGGATAGGCCTCGGCCTCCGGGAACTCCTCCTCGTCCGGGGCGCGCTCCCCGACGTTCACGAGGACCCGGAGCCGGCCGAGCTCGCGCTCCCAGACGGAGAGCGCGGCGAAGCTGCCGTCGAGCGCGCGGCAGGCACCGGCGGCGGCGGCGCACCAGCACTCGTGTGGGGTGTGAGCCGCGGCCATGCCCTGCGCTAGCGCCACGACGGCGGCGAGCCGGTTGTCCTCACCCATTACTCCAGGTTAGGGATGATTTGTATGATTCGGGACGCTGGTGCGGCGAACAGGTGTTGCGGGGCGGGCGCATCGTCGCGGCCTGCGGCCCGGTGGGGGTTGCTCGCACAGTTCCTCCCCCGGCCGAAGGCTGGGGGAGGAACCCTGCAAGCGCCGGTAAGCGACCCCACCCCCCGGCCCCAGCCCACCCGCAGGGCTACTCCCCCGGCCACTCCGGCCGCCGCTTCTCGTTGAACGCCGCCACCCCCTCCGCCCGGTCCCCCGAGAACGCCACCGTCCGCCACGCCGCGTCCTCGACCTCAAGGCCCGTCCGCAGATCGAGCCCGTGTCCGAGCCGCAACGCCCGCTTCGCCGCCCGCAGCCCCACCGGCGAGTTCGCCGCCATCCGCGCCGCCAGCTCCAGCGCCGCCTCCCGGTCCCGCCCCGCCTCCACCAGCTCGTCGACCAGCCCCAGCGCACGCGCCTCCGGCGCCTCCACCCGCCGCGCCGAGAAGATCAGCTCGGCCGCGCGGGCCGCTCCCACCCGGCGCGGCAGCAGCTGCGTACCGCCGCCGCCCGGGATCACGCCCACCGACACCTCGGGCAGGCCCACCACGGCCGTGCCGTCGGCCACGATCACGTCGCAGGACAGGGCCAGTTCGAAGCCCCCGCCGAGCGCGTAGCCGTGCACGGCGGCGATGGTCGGCATCGGCAGCTCCAGCACACCGGTGTACGCCCCGCGCGACAGCGGCCGCGACCGCAGCAGCTCCGCGTCGGACATCGCGTTGCGCTCCTTCAGGTCGGCGCCGACGCAGAACGCCCGCTCGTGCGAGGAGGTCAGCACGACCACCCGGGCGTCCCGGTCGGCGCTCAGCGCGGCACACGCGGCCACGATCGAACGCGCCATCTCCGCCGACACCGCGTTCATGGCCTTGGGCCGGTCCAGCACAAGCTCCGCGACCTGGCCGTGCCGCCGTACCAGCACGAACTCCCCGAACCGCTCCTCGCTCACGACACACCCTCCGGTTAACGTGGGTTAACAGCCTGGCCTCGATCATCGCAGCCGAGTTGCGAACGGGAAAGGGCCGCCGCCCGGTTCCCGCACCCAGCCCCGGCAACCCGTTCGAGTGACATCCCGCCCAAGTCCCGCCTCACCGCCCAAGGGAGCGCATAACGTGCGCTCGCCATGGCGCATCGGGGGCGCGAGCGCACCGGGGAGGGATCGTGATGACCGAGTCGTCGACGCAGCCGACGCGAGACACCGACCTCACAGCCGCAGAGCCGGCATCGGCCGCGGACACCGCCCCGGCCGGCCCGCGCCTGTTCATCCCCCACCCCCGGGGCCGGCACCGCCGCCCCCGCCCCCGCCGGGTCCTGCTCGTCGCCGGCGGAATCGCGCTGGCCGCCGGGGCCCTGAGCCTGGTCCGGGTGGGCGTCGGTCCGGACGCCGGCGGCCCCGGCGCCGCCGAGGCGGAACCGCGGCTGGATCCGGGCACCGGGCCGGACCGGTCGACCCCCGCCGCCGCCACGGTCGCCACCGCCACGGCCATCCCCCGGCCGGCCCTCTCGCCGACCTCGGTGACCTCGGTGACGGGCGGGGCGGCTCCCGCGCCGACGACGACCTCCACCGTCGTACCCCTCCCGGCCGCACCGTCGAACGCGCCCGCCGCACCGGCCGCACCGGCCCCGACCACCATCCCCGAGTCCCCCAACCCGCCGCCCCCGCCGCCCCCGGCGGCCACCCCGCGACCCGCCTCGACGCCACCCCGCGCCACGTCCGCCCCCGCGCCCACCCCGCAGCCCTCCGCCCCCGGCCGGCCCGGCCTCTGCGTCCCGATCATCGGCCTGTGCGTCGACGCGGCGGCAGGGCCCGGCAGCTGACGCAACGTCGACCGCCGAATCCGCAGACTGCCGGAGGGGCTGGAGGAGACCGGAGGAGAGCTGAGGAGACCGGGCCTACGAGGCCGGGACCGCCCCGTCCCGGCGGGTGAGCAGCCAGGGCTCCACGACTCCCAGGCCACGCACCGGACGCTGCCACATCGGCTGCAGCGCGAAGCGGTACACCGGGGGCTCCTCGCCCTCCTTCTCGGCGGTCGCCGCCTCCTCCGCCGCGGCCGCCTCCGAGGCCGGCGCCTCCCCCACCCGGATCAGCTCCTCCGCGAACGCGCTGTCGACGAGCACGGCGTCGCGCGGGGCTATCGAGGTGAGGCGGGAGGCGAGGTTCACGGTCGTACCGAAGACATCGCCCATTCGGGTGGTGACCGTGCCGAAGGCCATGCCGACCCGCAGCTCCGGCATCGTCTCGTCGTGCGCCATGGTCTCCACCAGGCGCAGCGCGATGTCGGCGGCGACACCGGCGTCGTCGGCGGCGTACAGGACCTCGTCGCCGAGGGTCTTGATGAGCCGGCCGCCGCGGGCCGCCACCAGGTCGGCGGCGGTGGTCTCGAAGGCCTCGACCAGCTCGCCGAGTTCCTCCTCCTCCATGCGCCGGGTCAGCCGGGTGAACCCCACGAGGTCGGCGAAGCCGACGGCGAGGCGGCGGTCGACCATCTCCTCGTCGTCGGTGGCCTGCACGACCCGGCCGGCCGAGGCGGCGAGCTGGCGGCGCCAGACGTAGACGAGGAACTCCTCCAGTTCGGGCAGGAGCAGTTCGACGATCGGGTACGTGACCTCGGTACGGGTCATGCCCGGCTCGGGGGGCTCGGTCAGGCCCTCCAGGAAGGAATCCATCTGCCACTCGGCCAGACGGGCGGTGGTCTGCCCCGTGGACCGCGCCACCTGCACGGCCATGGCCTCGCTGAGCAGCCCCGCCTCGACGAGGCCGGCGAGCCGGCGCAGGGCCAGCACGTCGGCCTCCGTCAGCGCCTTGGCCTGCCCGATGTCGGCGAAGCCCATCGCCCGCCAGAACCTCGACGCCAGCTCCATGGAGACGCCGGCACTGCGGGCCGCCTGGAAGGGGGTGTAGCGGCGCTCGGCCCCGAGGATCAGGCCTTCGAGACGCAGCGCGAGGGGGTCCTCGCCGGAGTCGGCGGCGTCCGCGCCCGCGCCGGAGCCCGTGTCGTCGACGGTCACGCCTGCTGCCCTTCCGATCTACCGCGGTCGCATACCGACCAGGCTCAACTCTACGGCAGCTGTGCGGTAGCTCACTTCGTGAGGTAAGCCGACTTCGGGGTGGCTCGGGGTCGAGTTCCGGGTGCGGGCGGGTGGGGGTTGCTCGCGCAGTTCCCCGCGCCCCTGACGGGGCGCTTCACAGCCACCCAGCTGCGGGCAGGCGTGCCGCAGGGCGGCACGGGTGGGCGCAGCGGCACCCTGCCAGCGCCGGTAAGCGACCCCACCCCCCGGCCCAGCCCACCCGCACCCGCACCCACCCTCACGCCGGCCGCAAGTGCACGATGTCCCCCGCCCCCACCGGCTCCTGGACCCCGTCCTCCGTGGCGATCACCAGCCTCCCGTCGCCGTCGATCGCCACCGCCTCCCCGACCAGCGCCCGGTCCCCGGGCAGCTCCGCCCGCACCGTCCGCCCCAGCGTCGCGCAGCCCGCCGCGTAGGCCTCCTGGAGCCCGCTCGCGGCCGGATCGCCGCCCGCCGCGCGCCACCGCCCGTACCAGTCCTCCAGAGACCGCAGGACGGCCCTCAGCAGCGTCTCCCGGTCCGTGCTCACCGCCCCGGCCAGCGCCAGCGAAGCGGCCTGCGGCACCGGCAGCTCCGCCGCGCGGAGCGTGACGTTGATGCCGACGCCGACCACCACGGCGTCGTCGCCGGCCCGCTCCGCGAGAATGCCCCCGGCCTTGCGCTCCTCGTCACCGACGGTGACGAGGAGGTCGTTCGGCCACTTGAGCGCCGTGTCGACGCCCGCCGCCTTCGCCAGCCCCGTCGCCACCGCCACCCCCGTGAGCAGCGGCAGCCAGCCCCAGCGGGCCACCGGCACCTCGGCCGGCTTCAGCAGCACGGAGAGGAACAGGCCCGAGCGCGCCGGTGCCGTCCACTGCCGGTCCAGGCGGCCCCGCCCGGCCGTCTGCTCCTCGGCGACCAGCACCGCGCCCTCGTCGGCGTCCCCCGCGACGGCCCGGGCCACGAGGTCGGAGTTGGTGGAGCCGGTGCGGTCCACCACCTCGATGTCGGTGTACAGGCCCCCGTGCCCGCCGTCCCGCACCAGGGCCTTGCGCAGCCCCGCCCCGTTCAGCGGTGGACGGTCCAGGTCGGACCAACGATTGTTGTTCGCATCTGCTGCGTCTCGCGGCGTCATGCAAGCCACCCTAGGTGTGTTGTACGCCGCACTGCCGTTTGGTAGGCGCCCCACTACTCTACGGATGAGTAACCGTCCCCCCTTTTGAGCAGGCAGGGAGCCGCATCCCGATGTCCGAGCCGGAAGAGATCGACATTCACACGACCGCGGGGAAGCTCGCGGATCTCCAGCGCCGTGTCCACGAAGCGACACACGCCGGTTCGGAGCGCGCCGTCGAAAAGCAGCACGCCAAGGGCAAGCTGACGGCCCGTGAGCGGATCGAGCTGCTCCTCGACGAGGGCTCCTTCATCGAGCTGGACGAGTTCGCCCGGCACCGCTCCACCAACTTCGGCCTGGAGAAGAACCGCCCCTACGGGGACGGCGTCGTCACCGGGTACGGCACGGTCGACGGCCGCCCCGTCGCCGTCTTCTCCCAGGACTTCACCGTCTTCGGCGGCGCCCTCGGCGAGGTCTACGGCCAGAAGATCGTCAAGGTGATGGACTTCGCCCTGAAGACCGGCTGCCCGGTCATCGGCATCAACGACTCCGGCGGCGCCCGGATCCAGGAGGGGGTCGCCTCCCTCGGTGCCTACGGCGAGATCTTCCGCCGCAACACCCACGCGAGCGGCGTGATCCCGCAGATCTCGCTCGTCGTCGGCCCCTGCGCGGGCGGCGCCGTGTACTCCCCGGCCATCACCGACTTCACGGTCATGGTCGACCAGACGTCCCACATGTTCATCACCGGACCGGACGTCATCAAGACGGTGACCGGCGAGGACGTCGGCTTCGAGGAGCTGGGCGGCGCCCGGACCCACAACTCCGTCTCCGGCGTGGCCCACCACATGGCCGGCGACGAGAAGGACGCCGTCGAGTACGTCAAGCAGCTGCTGTCGTACCTGCCGTCCAACAACCTCTCCGAGCCCCCGGTCTTCCCCGAGGAGGCCGACCTCGCGGTCACCGACGAGGACCGCGAGCTGGACACCCTGGTCCCGGACAGCGCCAACCAGCCGTACGACATCCACACGGTGATCGAACACGTCCTCGACGACGGCGAGTTCTTCGAGACGCAGGCCTTGTTCGCCCCGAACATCGTCACCGGCTTCGGCCGCGTGGAGGGCCACCCGGTCGGCATCGTCGCCAACCAGCCGATGCAGTTCGCCGGCTGCCTGGACATCAAGGCGAGCGAGAAGGCCTCCCGCTTCGTCCGCACCTGCGACGCCTTCAACGTCCCGGTCATCACCTTCGTCGACGTGCCCGGCTTCCTGCCCGGCGTCGACCAGGAGCACGACGGCATCATCCGGCGCGGCGCCAAGCTGATCTACGCCTACGCCGAGGCCACCGTCCCCCTCATCACCGTCATCACCCGCAAGGCCTTCGGCGGCGCCTACGACGTCATGGGCTCCAAGCACCTGGGTGCCGACCTCAACCTGGCCTGGCCGACCGCCCAGATCGCCGTCATGGGCGCCCAGGGCGCCGTCAACATCCTGCACCGCCGCACCATCGCGGAGGCGGAGGAATCGGGCGAGGGCGAGGCCACCCGGGCGCAGCTCATCCGGGAGTACGAGGACACCCTCCTCAACCCCTACACGGCGGCCGAGCGCGGCTACATCGACGCGGTCATCATGCCGTCGGACACCCGCCGCCACGTCGTACGGGGCCTGCGCCAGCTCCGTACCAAGCGCGAGTCCCTGCCCCCGAAGAAGCACGGCAACATCCCCCTCTAAGGAGCCGCTGTGACGATCAAGGTCATACGGGGCAACCCGACCCCGGAGGAGCTGGCCGCCGCACTGGCGGTCGTAAGGGCCCGCGCGGCGACCCTGACGGCCGCCCCGTCCGGCACCCCGCCGACGACGAGCGCCTGGTCCGACCCGGGCCGCATCGCCCAACACCGCGTCCCGCACCCGAGCCCAAGCGCATGGACCCGCACTTACTGGCCGGCCTAGGAGCAACAGACTCGGGGGGCGGGGAACCGCGCACATAAGTGGAACCCCGGCCCCCAATCTGAGTACCCCTACTCAGGCGCCGCCCCCCGGCCAAGCCGCACGCTGGTGACATGCTGTGGTCGGACCCCGAAGACGAGCCGCCGAAGGACCTGCAGGACATGCAGAAGAGCCTCCGGCGGCTCGGCGTCCTCCTGGCCCTGGTCATGGTCGTACTGATGATCGTGCTCGGCGTGAGGTGAGCAGCCCTCCGTCGGCCCCCACCGATACGCTGCCCCCATGCGCAGACTCGTCCTCGCCTCCCAGTCCCCCGCCCGGCTGAACCTCCTGCGCCAGGCGGGCCTCGCCCCCGAGGTGATCGTCAGCGGCGTCGACGAGGACGCCGTCACCGCCCCCACCCCGGCCGACCTGGCCCTCGCCCTCGCGGAGGCGAAGGCGTCCGTGGTCGCCGCCCGCCCCGACGTCCAGGGCGCGATCGTCATCGGCTGCGACTCCGTGCTGGACCTCGACGGCCAGGCCCTCGGCAAGCCGGGCGACGCCGAGGAGGCCACCGCCCGCTGGAAGTCGATGCGCGGCCGGGCCGGCACCCTGCAGACCGGGCACTGCGTCTGGGACACGGCGAGCAAGCGCTGGGTGTCGGCGACCGCGTCCACGGTCGTACGGTTCGGCGACCCCACCGACGCGGAGATCGCCGCGTACGTCGCCACGGGCGAACCCCTCTACGTGGCGGGAGCGTTCACCCTGGACGGCCGCAGCGCGCCGTTCGTCGAGGGCATCGACGGCGACCACGGCAACGTGATCGGCATCAGCCTGCCCCTGGTCCGCCGGCTGCTGGCGGAGCTCGGCGTCGGCATCACGGAGTTGTGGGCGCCGGTGGAGTGAACGGCCCCGCGGGCGGCGTGTCGTTCTTCGCCCCGGGCTCCGGCCCCGGCCCCGGTTCCGGGTCGCTCGCGGGCCCGGAGCCGCCCTCGCCGCCGCCGTCGGCCTCCGCCCCGGCCACGCCGGCCCCGTCCACCTGGTCGTACGTCATCAGCAGCAGCACGACGAGCGCGAGGACGACCACCATGAACAGGAACGCCCTCCAGCCGACCAGCCCCCAGGACACGGCGCCCAGGAGGGCGTGTACGACCGCCACGCTGATCAGCAGCACCCGGCCGAGGCCCGCGGGCGGCCGGTTGCGCACGGCGACCAGCAGGGCCACCAGGCCGCACAGCGCGAAGTAGAGGCCGAAGACCACCGCGCCGGCCTTCGCGGACGTCGACATCCGGTCCGGGTCGAGACCGGCCAGGGACATGTCCTGACGGTCGACGACCACTCCCATGAACCAGTTGAGCGCCGCGATGCCGACTGCCTCGGCGAAGAGTATGAACGCCACCACCCACGCCACCGGTCTCCGCACCACCGGTCCCCACCCACTTTCGTTCACGGCCCGGTCCGAGCCGGTGTTACTTGAAGTACGTTCAAGACATCGCGAACGCTACTAACGGGTAAACCGCGGGACAAGGGTCCGGTCGGCAGCAAAGAATCGTTGGGCCATTCGTAGGGACTCAACAAAGAAACGGAGTGGGGCGCGGCACGCTCTCACAGAGACCTTGACCACATGACGGAGCTAGGGTTTCCCGAAGGAGTCCTGCGTACCGAGGTGCGACAAGGGATTTCCCGGGTCGGGTGAGCCTCGCATCACGCTCCGTGTGGGCAAGGTCACCATTGGGGACGGGTCGAAGTGCCGTGTCGGCAGTCCCTAAACTCGGCTTGTTTCAAGGAGGGAGCCTCAATCGTGCGCAAGGTGCTCATCGCCAACCGTGGCGAAATCGCTGTCCGCGTGGCCCGGGCCTGCCGGGACGCCGGGATCGCGAGCGTGGCCGTCTACGCGGAACCGGACCGGGACGCTCTGCACGTCCGCGCCGCGGATGAGGCGTTCGCCCTGGGCGGTGACACCCCCGCCACCAGCTACCTGGACATCTCCAAGGTCCTCAACGCCGCCCGCGAAGCCGGCGCGGACGCCGTCCACCCGGGCTACGGGTTCCTCTCCGAGAACGCCGAGTTCGCGCAGGCGGTCCTGGACGCGGGCCTGACCTGGATCGGCCCGCCGCCGCAGGCGATCCGCGACCTGGGCGACAAGGTGGCGGCCCGGCACATCGCCCAGCGCGCCGGCGCCCCCCTGGTGGCCGGCACCCCGGACCCGGTCTCGGGCGCCGACGAGGTCGTGGCCTTCGCCGAGGAGCACGGCCTGCCGATCGCCATCAAGGCGGCCTTCGGCGGCGGCGGGCGCGGCCTGAAGGTCGCCCGCACCCTCGAAGAGGTCCCCGAGCTGTACGACTCCGCCGTCCGTGAGGCGGTGGCCGCCTTCGGCCGCGGCGAGTGCTTCGTCGAGCGCTACCTGGACCGCCCCCGGCACGTGGAGACCCAGTGCCTGGCCGACACCCACGGCAACGTGGTGGTCGTCTCCACCCGTGACTGCTCGCTGCAGCGCCGCCACCAGAAGCTGGTCGAGGAGGCCCCCGCGCCGTTCCTCTCCGAGGCCCAGGTCGCCGAGCTGTACCGCGCCTCCAAGGCCATCCTCAAGGAGGCCGGCTACGTCGGCGCCGGCACCTGCGAGTTCCTGGTCGGCCAGGACGGCACGATCTCCTTCCTGGAGGTCAACACCCGCCTCCAGGTCGAGCACCCGGTGACCGAGGAGGTCGCCGGCATCGACCTGGTCCGCGAGATGTTCCGGATCGCCGACGGCGAGGAACTCGGCTACGACGACCCGGAGCTGCGCGGTCACTCGTTCGAGTTCCGCATCAACGGCGAGGACCCGGGCCGCAACTTCCTGCCCGCCCCCGGCACGGTCACCCGCTTCGACGCCCCCTCCGGCCCCGGCGTCCGCCTGGACGCGGGCGTGGAGGCCGGCTCGGTCATCGGCCCCGCCTGGGACTCCCTGCTCGCCAAGCTGATCGTCACCGGCCGCACCCGTGCGGAGGCCCTGCAGCGGGCCGCCCGCGCCCTGGACGAGTTCCAGGTCGAGGGCATGGCCACGGCGATCCCGTTCCACCGCGTCGTCGTCCGCGACCCGGCGTTCGGCCCCGAGCTGACCGGCTCCGAGGACCCGTTCACGGTCCACACCCGCTGGATCGAGACCGAGTTCGTCAACGAGATCAAGCCCTTCGCCGCCCCGGCCGACGCCGAGGCCGAGGACGACAAGGACCGCGAGACGATCGTGGTCGAGGTCGGCGGCAAGCGCCTGGAGGTCTCCCTCCCGGCGTCCCTGGGCATGACCCTGGCCCGCACCGGCCTCGCCGCCGGCGCCAAGCCGAAGCGCCGCGCGGCCAAGAAGTCGGGCCCGGCGGCCTCCGGTGACACCCTCGCCTCGCCGATGCAGGGCACGATCGTCAAGGTCGCGGTCGAGGAGGGCCAGGAGGTCAAGGAGGGCGACCTGATCGTCGTCCTGGAGGCCATGAAGATGGAGCAGCCCCTCAACGCCCACAAGGCCGGCACCGTGAAGGGCCTCGCCGCCGAGGTCGGCGCGTCCCTCACCTCCGGCGCCGTGATCTGCGAGATCAAGGACTGACGCCGCCCCGTACGGCATCGCCCGGCGAACGTCACCCCGTTCGCCGGGCGTCCGACCTTCCGGAACGGCCCATGCGCGCCGACGCCCGCCGCAACCACGACCGACTGCTCGCCGAGGCCCGCACCGTCTTCGCCGAGCACGGCACGGACGCCTCCCTGGAGGACGTGGCCCGCCGGGCGGGCGTGGGCATCGGCACCCTCTACCGCCACTTCCCGACCCGGCACGCCCTGATGAGCGCGGTCTTCGAGGACGCGGTGAGTGAACTCCTGGCCAGAGCCCGCGAGTTGCGGACGGCCCCGCACCCGTGCCAGGCCCTGCTGACCTGGCTCCACGAGGTGGTCGTCCACGCGGCGGCGTACCGGGGCCTGTCGAGGGCCCTGATGTCGGCGTCCCCGGACTCGGCCCTGTCCCGCTGCGGCACCCCGATGCGGGAGGCGGGCAACGCCCTTCTGACCCGCGCTCAGGAGGCGGGCACGGTAAGGGCTGACGTATACATCGACGATCTCCTGCAACTCACCCACGCCATCGCCCTGGCAGCGGAGGAGTCACCGGGAGACCCGCAGTTGGCGGACCGCTTGCTGACCTTGACTCTGAACGGGCTCAAGCACCAACCCCCAGGGGCGCGGGGCACGGCGCGGGCAACCGGACACAACCCGCTCCCGCCCGACCACGTGCACCCCCACGGCGCCTAGGCGCTCAAGCCCCTCACCGGCGCCGCATGTCAGCGACCCGCCCCCGCTCGGCCCCCGTCGGCGGCTCTCCCCCCAGCATCGAAGCGGACCGCAGCCCCGGCCCCTGGCTCCGCCGCGGCCCCGGCAGGGCGACGTCCCGACGCTGCTGCTGATGCTGCTGCCGCGCCGGGGCCTGATCACCCCCCGGGTGCCCCGACGCCCCGGCCACGGCGATCTGCACCCCCTGGTCGGCAAGGGCCTGCAGCTCGGTGACGGCACGGTCGTCGTGGGGCGGCGGCTCGTCCGTGACCAGCCGGGTGATGAGATCGGTCGGCACGGTCTGGAACATCGTGTCCGTGCCGAGCTTGGTGTGGTCGGCGAGGATGACGACCTCCGCGGCGGCCTGCACCAGCGCCCGGTCGACGGACGCCGACAGCATGTTGGACGTGGACAGTCCCCGCTCGGCCGTCAGGCCGCTCCCGGACAGGAAGGCCTTCGACACGCGCAGTCCCTGCAGGGACTGCTCCGCACCGGAGCCCACGAGGGCGTAGTTGGACCCGCGGAGCGTCCCGCCGGTCATCACGACCTCGACCCGGTTGGCATGGGCCAGCGCCTGCGCCACCAGCAGGGAGTTGGTGACGACGGTCAGCCCGGGCACTCTCGCCAGCCGGCGCGCGAGCTCCTGGGTCGTGGTCCCCGCCCCGACCACGATGGCCTCGCCCTCTTCGACGAGACCCGCGGCGAGATCGGCGATGGCCGTCTTCTCGGCGGTCGCGAGATGAGATTTCTGCGGAAAGCCGGACTCCCGCGTGAACCCGCCCGGCAGTACCGCACCGCCGTGCCGGCGGTCGAGGAGTCCTTCTGCCTCCAGTGCGCGCACGTCCCGCCGTACGGTCACTTCGGAGGTCTGGACGACGCGGGCGAGCTCACGGAGCGACACGGCCCCGTTCGCTCGCACCATTTCGAGGATCAATTGGCGACGTTCTGCAGCGAACACGAAACTGACAGTAACCCCAACGACCGTCTGCTTTCAGCAGTTTGCGCCGAATAGCAGAAGTTGTTCGCACAGCAGGGTCGGGAGTGGTATAGGAGCTACCCACCCCGCACATGCCGCACGCATGACCGACAACTCCCCGTGACCAGCGGGGAGTCGGTTCCGGCCGTCAGAGTTCGCTGCCGGTCTTCCGCGTGTGCAGCTGCCGCGCCACCTCGGCGATCGACCCCGAAAGAGACGGATAGACGGTGAACGCGTTCGCGATCTGTTCGACCGTCAGATTGTTGTCGACGGCGATCGAGATCGGATGGATCAGCTCCGAGGCCCGCGGCGAGACGACCACACCGCCCACCACGATCCCCGTGCCCGGCCGGCAGAACAGCTTCACGAAGCCGTCCCGGATGCCCTGCATCTTCGCGCGCGGGTTGCGCAGCAGCGGCAGCTTCACCACCCGGGCGTCGATCTTGCCCGCGTCCACGTCGGCCTGCGTGTACCCCACCGTCGCGATCTCCGGATCGGTGAAGACGTTCGACGACACGGTCTTCAGGTTCAGCGGCGCGACCGCGTCGCCCAGGAAGTGGTACATCGCGATCCGCCCCTGCATGGCGGCCACCGACGCCAGCGCGAACACACCGGTCACGTCACCGGCGG
Source organism: Streptomyces sp. NPDC008092 (assembly GCF_042957285.1). NCBI lineage: Bacteria > Bacillati > Actinomycetota > Actinomycetes > Kitasatosporales > Streptomycetaceae > Streptomyces > Streptomyces sp. NPDC008092. The sequence goes on along the minus strand of NZ_JBIBHY010000003.1, from coordinate 662,297 downwards.
CGTACACCCCCGGAGCCGTCGTCCGCGACACCTTGTCGGTCCAGATGTGCCCGGAGTCGCGCAGCTTGACCCCGGCCTCCTCCAGCCCCAGCCCCGCGCTGTTCGGAATGGCGCCGACGGCCATCAGGCAGTGCGACCCGCTGATGACCCGCCCGTCCGCAAGCGTGACCTCGACCCGGTCCCCGACCCGCTTCGCCGCGGCCGCCCGCGACCGCGCCATGACGTTCATGCCCCGGCGCCGGAAGACGTCCTCCAGGACGGCGGCCGCGTCCGGGTCCTCGCCCGGCAGCACCCGGTCCCGCGAGGAGACCAGCGTGACCCGCGACCCCAGCGCCTGGTACGCACCGGCGAACTCGGCACCGGTGACACCCGACCCGACCACGATCAGCTCTTCGGGCAGCTCGGTGAGGTCGTAGACCTGGGTCCAGTTCAGGATGCGCTCGCCGTCCGGCTGCGCATCGGGCAGCTCACGCGGGTGCCCTCCGGTGGCGATCAGCACCGCGTCCGCGACGAGCGTCTCCTCGCTCCCGTCCGCGGCCGCGACGACGACCTTCCGCGACCCGTCCAGGGCCTGCATGCCCTGCAGCCGCCCACGCCCGCGCATGACCCGGGCACCCGCCCGCGTCACCGAGGCGGTGATGTCGTGCGACTGGGCCAGCGCCAGCCGCTTCACCCGCCGGTTGACCTTCCCCAGGTCGACCCCCACCACCCGCGCCGCCTGCTCCAGCGGCGGGGTGTCGTCGGCGACGATGATCCCCAGCTCTTCGTACGACGAATCAAAGGTCGTCATGACCTCGGCCGTAGCGATAAGGGTCTTCGACGGCACGCAGTCGGTCAGCACCGACGCTCCGCCCAGACCGTCGCAGTCGACGACGGTCACCTCCGCGCCGAGCTGCGCGGCCACCAGCGCCGCTTCATAGCCGCCGGGTCCGCCACCGATGATCACGATCCGAGTCACGTACTCCATTGTCCCGCACGCTTCAAGGTGCTACTGCCCGGGGCCGCCACCCGGCGCCCCCCGGTACGTGAGTGACACCCGTGACGCCTGCCGTACCCTCTCCCCATGTCGTCGCTCTACGCCGCGTACGCCGGCAATCTCGACGCGCGGCTGATGTCCCGCCGCGCCCCGCACTCGCCCCTGCGCGCCACCGGCTGGCTGAACGGATGGCGGCTGACCTTCGGCGGTGAGCAGATGGGCTGGGAGGGCGCCCTGGCGACCATCGTCGAGGACCCCGTCTCCCAGGTCTTCGTCGGCCTGTACGACGTCGCACCCATGGACGAGGAGTCCATGGACCGCTGGGAGGGCGTCGGCCTGGGCATCTACCGCCGCGCCCGGGTCCGCGTGCACACCCTGGAGGGCGAGGAGACCGCCTGGCTCTACGTCCTCGACGGCTACGAGGGCGGCCTGCCCTCCGCCCGCTACCTGGGCGAGATCGCCGACGCAGCCGAGTCCGCGGGCGCACCACACGATTACGTGATGGAGCTGCGCAAGCGACCCTGCTGAGACACCGCGTCCCTACACTTGTGTGACCGACGCACCAACGGGAGAGCGGATGTCCCCCACCACGTACGACGTCTACTACACCGTGCAGGCCGCGGCCGCCCGCGACCGGCTGGACGACCGTCAGCGCATCGCGTTCGACAAGGGCATCGCCCTCCTCGCCCGCGACCCGTTCCTCTCCGTGTCCCGCCCCATAAGCTCCACAGGGGACGACCGCACCATCCGCCTCACCCAGAACGTCCTCGTGGAGTACACGGTCAGCCGCGGCCGGCTGCTGATCTTCATCGTCGAGGTCTTCAACGACAAGGACGTCCTCGTCACCGACGAGTGACCGCGCCCCGGAACCAGCACAGACCCCCCACAGCCAGCTCAAAAGTTCCCTGCGTCACACCCCTCGTCGGAAACGACAAGACAACGATCGCAATCCCATGAGCTCCGTCATCTACGCGCGTAGGCCCAGACCGGCTACTCTCATCCGCGTGAACGCATCTCTTCTTCCGGACGACATCCAGGGCGACCCCCACGCCGCCGCCGACGCGGCCGCCGCCCGCCTGCGCGAACTCACCGGCGCCGACACCCACGACGTCGCCCTCGTGATGGGCTCCGGCTGGGCGCCGGCCGTCGACGCCCTGGGCGCTCCCGACGCCGAGTTCCAGGTCACCGAGCTGCCCGGCTTCCCGCCGCCGGCCGTAGCGGGACACGGCGGCAAGATCCGCTCGTACTCCTCCGGTGACAAGCGCGCGCTGGTCTTCCTGGGCCGCACGCACTACTACGAGGGCCGGGGCGTCGCCGCCGTCGCGCACGGCGTCCGTACCGCCGTGGCCGCCGGCTGCAAGACGATCATCCTCACCAACGGCTGCGGCGGCCTGCGCGAGGGCATGCGTCCCGGCCAGCCGGTCCTCATCAGCGACCACATCAACCTGACGGCGACCTCCCCCATCATCGGCGCCAACTTCGTCGACCTCACCGATCTCTACTCCCCCCGCCTGCGCGCCCTGTGCAAGGAGATCGACCCCAGCCTCGAAGAGGGCGTCTACGCGCAGTTCCCCGGCCCGCACTACGAGACGCCGGCCGAGATCCGCATGGCCCGCGTGATCGGGGCGGACCTCGTGGGCATGTCGACGGTCCTCGAAGCGATCGCCGCGCGCGAGGCGGGCGCCGAGGTCCTGGGCATCTCCCTGGTGACGAACCTCGCCGCGGGCATGACGGGCGAGCCCCTCAACCACGAAGAGGTCCTCCAGGCGGGCCGCGACTCGGCGGCACGCATGGGCGAACTGCTGGCGCAGGTACTGGGCAGGCTCTGAGGACGCCGTCCGGGCTGCCGTGGCCGATCGCGCAGTTCCCCGCGCCCCTTACGGGGCGTTGCAGTCACCCACGGCAGAAACGCAACGGGGCGCTCCGGTCACCCACGACGGAAAGGGAATGGGACGCCGAAGCAGCCGTCTGTCGCAATGGGACGCCGAAGCAGCCGTCTGTCGCCATGGGACGCTGAAGCAGCCGTCTGTCGCAATGGGACGCTGAAGCAGCCGTCTGTCGCCATGGGACGCAAGGGGACGGGGCGGGGAGTTCCCGCCCGCAGCGGCCGGCGTCGGTCGACCCGCACGGCACGAGAGACAGCACCGCCGGTCCGAGGACGGGGACTCCCCGCCCCCGCCCCCCCCCCCCCCCCCCCCCCCCCGCCCCCCCCCCCCCCCCCCCCCCCCCCCCCGGGGGCCCCCCCCCCCCCGCAC
>NZ_JBIBHY010000003.1:0-659060 GCF_042957285.1 Streptomyces sp. NPDC008092 | reverse complement strand
GGGGGGGGGCCCCCCGCCTCGCCCCTCGCCCCCCCCCGGGGGGCCGGGGGCGGGCCCCCCCCCCCCCCGGCCCCGACCCACCCCCGAACCGCAGGCGCCACGCACACCCCCACCGAAGCCGCGGATGCGCCGCAGGCACACCACGAGAGGTTGGACGACGACCGTGCACGACGATCTCATCGCCCGGGCCCGAGCCTGGCAGACCGAGGACCCCGACCCGGAGACCCGCGACGAGCTCGCCAAGCTCATCGAAGCCGGTGACCTCACCGAACTGTCGGCCCGCTTCAGCGGCACCCTCCAGTTCGGCACCGCAGGCCTCCGCGGCGAACTCGGCGCCGGCCCCATGCGCATGAACCGCGCCGTCGTCATCCGAGCCGCCGCCGGCCTCGCCGCCTATCTCAAAACCCACGGCCACGCCACCGGCACCGTCGTCATCGGCTACGACGCCCGCCACAAGTCCACCGACTTCGCCCGCGACACCGCCGCGGTCATGACCGGCGCCGGCCTCAAGGCCGTCGTACTCCCCCGCCCCCTCCCCACCCCCGTCCTCGCGTTCGCCATACGGCACCTCGGCGCGGTCGCCGGCGTGGAGGTCACCGCCAGCCACAACCCGCCCCGCGACAACGGCTACAAGGTCTACCTCGGCGACGGCTCCCAGATCGTCCCGCCCGCCGACGCGGAGATCGCCGCCGAGATCCAGGCGATCGCCACCCTCCACGACGTCCCCCGCCCCGACACCGGCTGGGAGACCCTCGACGACACCGTCCTGGAGGCCTACCTGGCCCGCACGGACGCCGTCCTGTCCCCCACCTCCCCCCGCACCGCCCGCACCGTCTACACGGCCATGCACGGCGTCGGCAGGGACACCCTCCTCGCCGCCTTCGCCCGCGCCGGCTTCCCCGCCCCCGCGCTCGTCGCCGAACAGGCCGACCCCGACCCGGACTTCCCGACCGTCGCCTTCCCCAACCCGGAAGAGCCCGGCGCGATGGACCTCGCCTTCGCGAAGGCCCGCGAGACCGACCCCGACCTGATCATCGCCAACGACCCGGACGCCGACCGCTGCGCCGCCGCCGTCAAGGACAACGGCACCTGGCGCATGCTCCGCGGCGACGAGGTCGGCTCCCTGCTCGCCGCCCACCTGGTCCGCCGCGGCGCCACCGGCGTCTTCGCCGAGTCGATCGTCTCCTCCTCCCTCCTCGGCCGGATCGCCGAGAAGGCGAACCTCCGCTACGAGGAGACCCTCACCGGCTTCAAGTGGATCGCCCGCGTCGACGGCCTGCGCTACGGCTACGAGGAGGCCCTCGGCTACTGCGTCGACCCCGACGGCGTCCGCGACAAGGACGGCATCACCGCGGCCCTCCTGATCACCGAGCTGGCCTCGGTCCTCAAGGAGGAGGGCCGCACCCTCCTCGACCTCCTCGACGACCTCGCCGTGGAACACGGCCTGCACGCCACCGACCAGCTCTCGGTCCGCGTCGAGGACCTCTCCGTCATCGCCGACGCGATGCGACGCCTCCGCGAGCACCCCCCCACCGAACTCGCCGGGCTCCCCGTCACCAGGTCCGAGGACCTCACCCGGGGCACGGACAAGCTGCCTCCCACCGACGGCCTCCGCTACACCCTCACCGGCGCCCGGGTCGTCGTCCGCCCCAGCGGCACCGAGCCCAAGCTGAAGTGCTACCTGGAGGCAGTGGTCCCCGTGGCCGACCACACCGCCCTCCCCGCGGCCCGCGCACAGGCCGCCCGGACCCTTGCCGAGATCAAGCGGGACCTCTCCGCGGCGGCCGGCATCTGACGCCCGTGGGGGTGCCTCTCCGCCAGGGGGCACCCCTACGGGTGATTTCGCGACGGCGACCGACCCACCCACCGCGCCCCGCCCCGGCTCCCGGGGAACGGTGATCCGGTACCGCCCGCCGCAGCCGTCGTACAGGAGCCGCCACCGTGTCCTCGACCGCCCCCGACACCGCCCCCCGCGGGCACATCCCGGGCACCCGACGACCCCACCTCCCCACGGCGGCCACTCCCCGGCACGCCCTGCGCCGGGCGGCCCCGGCGCTCACCGCGTACCTCGCCGTACGCCTCACCGGCCTGGTGTTCTTCACCGTCTGGGCGCACCGGCGCCACCACGGCGTGTGGCCGATGCTGGCGACGCAGTGGGACTCCCGCTGGTACCTGGGCATCGCGGACCACGGGTACGCCCACGTGCTCGGCACCGCCTACGACCACAACAACCTGGCGTTCTTCCCGCTGTACCCGCTCCTGGTCAAGGCCGTCGCGGTGCTGACCCCGGGCACCCGGGCCAGCACCGGCCTGGCCCTCGCATGGCTGGCCTCGCTCTTCGCGGCCTGGGGCGTGTTCGCGGTGGGCGACCGGCTGGCCGGCCGCCGGGTCGGCGTCCTGCTGACCGTGCTGTGGGCGGCGTACCCGGTCGGACTCGTCCAGTGGATGGGCTACACGGAATCCGTCTTCACGGCGTTCGCCGCGTGGACGCTGTACGCGGTGCTGACCGAGCGCTGGCTGTACGCGGCGGCCGGCTCGGTCCTGGCCGGCCTGACCCGCCCGACCGGCATCGCCGTGGCCGCCGCCGTCACCGTCACCGCCCTGCTCTCCCTCCGTACCCGCCGCTCGCCCCGCGCCCTGGCGGCGGCCCTGCTGGCCCCGCTCGGCTGGTGCGCGTACGTCGGCTGGGTGGGCGTCAGGCTGCACCGCTGGGACGGCTACTTCGCCGTGCAGCGGATGTGGCACAACGAGCTGGACGGCGGCGCGGAGACCCTGCACTGGCTGCGGCACCTGTTCGGGCAGGTCTCGCGCCCGGAGCTGTTCCTGGTCGTGGTGAGCCTGACGATGCTGGCCTCCGTCGTCCTGTTCGGACTGGCCGCGGCGGACCGCCAGCCGCTCCCGCTGCTCGTCTTCAGCGCGGTCCTGCTGCTGATCGTGGTGGCCAGCGGCGGCGTCTACTTCCCGCGCGCCCGCTTCCTCCTCCCCGGCTTCCCGCTGCTGCTGCCGGTGGCCGGGTACCTCGCCCGCGCCTCGGCACGGGTACGGGTACTCGCCCTGACGGCGGCCGTCGCGGGCTCGGCGTACTGCGGGGCGTACATGCTCCTGGTCTGGCCGAGCGCACCGTGAGCGGTCAGTCCCGCACCAGGTAGCTGAACCCGGTGTCCGGTCCCACGCACGACTGCAGGGTGAGGTCGCCCCAGTAGAGCCCGGCGGCCGGGGCGCCACGGCCCGGGGTGACGTAGTTGGCGTACACCGTGTACGTCCAGGCGCCGCGCGGGGTGCCGATGGTGACCCTGGTGCCGACGCGGAGGGTGGCGAACAGGTCGAACCCGCAGTAGTCGTGACCGACGATCACGACGGTCCGCATCTCGTAGCCGTCCTCGGTGCCGATGTTGGGCCCCGCCCACTGCACGGCGTCCTGGCAGGCGTCCACCTCGTCCTGCCCGCCGCGGATCACGCCCGCGGTCCAGGTGCCGATCCGGATGGTGGTGCCGGCCGGCAGCCCGGCCGTGCCCGCGGCGGCCCGCGGCGTGGCGGAGGCGCTCGGACGGCGGGACGGCGTGACCGGCACCCGACGGGACAGGTCCGGCCCCGGCACCCGGGCGCCCGCGCTCGCGGAGGCACGGGACGTGCCGGGCCGCGGGCCGCGGCGCACGGGCGGCGCGAGGGACCCCGGCGCGGAGGCGGAAGCCGAGGGCGACGGCGTCACCGAGGCCGAGCCGCCCGGAACCCCTCCCGCGGTCTCCGAGACCCGCGCCCCCACCCCTGCCCCTGTCCCTGCCCCTGCTCCCGCACCCACCGCCGCCCTCCCCCCGGACCCGCACCCGGCGACCAGCCCCACCGCCACGACCGCCACCACCGCCACCACCGCCACCACCGCCACGACAGCCACCGGCACCGGCACCCCGGCACCCCCGCCGGCACCCGCCCGCCGCCACCCCGTCACCCGAAACGTCCGTTCACGTAGTCCGAAGTCCTCTCGTCCTGGGGCGAGTTGAACATCGCGTGGGTGTCGCCGTGCTCGACGATCACACCGGGTGTGCCGTGCGAGGCGAGGAAGAAGGCGCAGTTGTCGGAGACACGGGCGGCCTGCTGCATGTTGTGGGTGACGATGACGATCGTCACCTCGTCCTTGAGGTCGTGGATGGTCTCCTCGATCCGGCGGGTGGACGTCGGGTCGAGCGCCGAGCAGGGCTCGTCCATCAGCAGCACGCGCGGCCGTACCGCGAGCGACCGGGCGATGCACAGCCGCTGCTGCTGGCCGCCGGAGAGCGCGCCGCCGGGCTGCCGGAGCCGGTCCCTGACCTCCTTCCACAGGCCCGCCTTGGTGAGGCACTCCTCGACCAGGTCGTCCTTGCCGTCACGCCCCGTCTTGATGGCATTGAGCTTGAGACCGGCGACGACGTTGTCGTAGATCGACATGGCCGGGAAGGGGTTCGGCTTCTGGAAGACCATGCCGATCTCACGGCGGGCGTGGGTGATGCGCCGCCCGCGGTCGTAGATGTCGACCTCGTCGAGGAGCACGCGGCCGGCCAGCGAGGCCGAGCCGATCAGCTCGTGCATCCGGTTGAGGATGCGCAGGAAGGTCGACTTGCCGCAGCCGGAGGGGCCGATGAGCGCGGTGACCTGGCGCGCGGGCATGGTGAGCGAGACCCGGTCGAGGACCTTGTGGTCGCCGAACCAGGCGGAGACGGCGTCGGCGCGCAGGGTGGCGGGGCCGTCGCCGAAGCGGGGTCCGCGGTCGCGGCCGGCCTCGACGGGCGGCTGGACGACGGTGTCGACAAGATCGGTGTTCTCGGACATGCGGTGGGTCAACTCCCCTTCGACGTGCGGTGGTTCAGAGCAGGTTCGGCAGCAGTGCCGTGATGGACTGGGAGTCGGCGAGGCCCAGCGCGAGCAGCAGCGGGCCGGCGCAGATCCAGGTCTGCCAGCGGCCCCAGACCCGGAAGGAGACCACCGCGAGCAGCGCGGCGAGCAGCAGTCCCTGGGTCCACAGGAAGACGCCGAGCCAGGCACCGGAGTCGGTGCCGAGGGCCTGTTCGGAGTCGGCGATCCAGCCCGCCCGCAGATCGCGCGGCGGGTTCGGCTGCACGGCCGTGACCAGCTTGGCGTCGACCCGGAGCACTCCGCTCGGGGTGTACGGCGCCCCGGTCGCGGTGATGAGGGTGAGCCGGCCCTGCCCCTCGGCGACCGGGGCGGGCAGCGCGTCGCCGGCCCGGCGGATGCCGGTGACCTCGTAGACCGCCCTGCCCTGGCCGGTGGTGATCTCGATGCGGCTGCCGACGGGCAGCTGGTGCAGGTCGTGGAACGGGCTGCCGTATCCCCACTGACGGCCCATGAGCACCGCGGTCCCGGCCTGGCCGGGCAGCGGGGTGTCCCTGCGGTGCCCCGGCCCCGCCATCAGCACCTCTGAGGTGGTCCCCTCGGCGACGACCTCCTTGAGACCGAGGGCCGGGATCCGCAGCAGGGCGACGGGCGCGCCCGCCTTCAGCAGCTTGCCCTCGTAGTCGCGCTGGCCCACGGGGGCGGTGCCCAGGGCGAGTTCCTTGCGCAGCTCGTCGTAGGCGGTCTGCTGGTCGCGGGCGTGCTGGAGGTGGCCGACGATCGTGAGGTTCGCGGCGAAGCCGAGGAGCACGGCGGCGAGAACGCACAGGGCCGCCCCGGCGAGTGCGAGCCCGGGGCGGGCGGGGGGCCGCGGGGTCTCCTGGCGCGGCTCGGTGGTCGGCGGGGGCGGCGGGTCGGGCGGTCCGTCGGCGGGCGCCGCGGCGTTGGCCGAGGGTGGGGCGAGGGTGGTCACGGGGTGCGCTCCTCGAAGCGGAGGGTTCTCTACGGCTTCCTGCGGAGACGGGGCGGGCCCGGGGGCACGTCGGCGTGCGCCCCCGGGCCGACCCGTCGGCCGGTCGGCCGGTCGGCCGCCCGGTCGGTCAGTGGTGCTGCGGGGTGTCGCCGCCGAAGGTCAGCAGGCCCTTGCGGCGCATGTGCAGCACGAGCGCGCCACCCGCGGACAGGAACGCGAGGGAGGCCAGGCCGATCGCGCCGACCTGGGCGCCGGTCGAGGCCATCGAGCCGCCGCCGGAGCCGCCGGTGCCACCGCCGGTGGAACCGCCCGTGTCCGAGCCGCCGCTGCCGGTGCCGCCGGTGTCCGTGCCACCGCTGTCCGAGGCGGAGGCGCTGGGCTCGGGGGACTCGCTGGAGTCGTCGGAGCCGGTCGTGAACGCGAAGTCCACGCTGTGCCCGTCGGTCTTGTCCTCGGCGAGGGTGAGCGTGTGGTCGCCGTCGGCGATGTCCTTCGGGACCGTGAACGCGTAGTCCTCCACGGTGCCGTCGGCGTTCGCCTTGGCGTCGTCGAACGTCGCGTCGCTGTCGGCGAGGGTGACCTTGACCGCGGCGCTCGCGGTGTAGCCGCGGGCGGTGATCTTCACCTTCTGCCCGGCTTCGAGGTTCGGGTTGGTGTCGAGGGTGTTGCCGTCCTCGTCGGTGACGGTGAGGTCGGGGTCGTCCGAGGGGGAGGGACTGGAGGGGGCCTGGTCGGTGCTGACGAAGTCGAAGGTGGCGTAGATGCCGGACTTCTCGGAGAAGTTCAGGGCGTGGTCGCCGTTGGTCAGGGCGTTGGGCACGGTGAACGCGTAGTCCGCCACGGCGCCGTCGGCGTTCGCTGTCACGTCCGCGAAGGTCGCGGTGGAGTTGGAGAGCGTCACGTGTGCGGCGGCCGCCGGGGTGAAGCCCTTGACGGTGACCTTCACCTTCTGGCCGACGTACAGGGTCGGCTTGGCCCCGAGGGCGGTGCCGTCGGCGTCCTTGGCGGAGACGACGTAGTCGATGTTCGCGGTCCCGCTCGCCTCGGAGCTGGAGTAGGAGTCGGCGTCGGTGGGGGTGAACACGGCGCCGAAGGGCAGCGGGCCGCCGATCGCGGGTGCCTTGACCGTGAGTTCGGCGGTGCCGTTCGTGACCTGCGCGGTGCCGAGCGACGTGTCACCGTTCTTGAACTCCACGGAGCCGGCCGCCGACGCGGGCGACACCGTGGCGGTGAGCTTGAGGTCGCCGCCCACGGCAACGCCGGAGGCCGCGCTCACCGAGAGCGTCGTGGCCTGCTGTTCGAGCAGGGACCAGGTGTCGCCCGTGACCCGGACCTTGGCGAGGAAGACCGGGACGTCGGTACCGCCGCCGCAGCCCAGCCCCAGGGTGTAGGTGCCGTCGAGGGATCCGTCGGGGATCCAGGTGCGCAGCCGCGTCTCCAGGCTCTTCGCGGCGGCCAGGGTCGTGATGTCCATCGTGAAGGGACCCGAGCCGGCCACGATCTTGGTGGCGCCCTGGCCGAGGGTGGCCTGCGTGGTGTCGCTCGTGGGGTTGAACACCTTGAGGACGGCCGCCTTGCCGGCGGTGTCGTCCGGGCAGCCGGCGGTCGTCGTCACCGACGTGATCATGGGGTAGGTCGAGATGCTGCCCGTGGTGGGCGTGATCGTGAACTTGCCGAGCTGGGTGGCGGCATGGGCCCGGCCCGAGAAGGCGAGGACCCCGGCCAGGGCGGCGCACAGCAGCGCGATGCCGGTCAGCAGCGCCACCGGTGATCTGAGTGGTGCGAGACGGTGATTCATGGATGGTCCCCCCGCGGGGTCTGGGTCCGGGTCGTGGATGAATACGCCGACAGGGCCGGACACCCAAGAGGTGCCCGGCCGTTGTGCGGCTATGGGACGGTGATCAGCTCTCGCCCTTGAGGGTCGTGCTGCCGCAGTCGCTGCCGAGGGTGCCGAAGCCGTAGTCGGTGATGGTGCTGGTGTTCGCGCAGACCTTGGAGCCGGTGCCCACGAAGGTGGCCGCGATCAGCGCGTCCGACAGCTTGGCGGTCGGGACGACGTTGTAGACGTTCCGCAGGTAGGGGAAGGAGAGGTTCAGCGACAGGTCGTCCTCGTTGCGCGGGACCACACCGTTCACCGAGCCGAGCACGGCGTCACCGCGGCGGTCGTCCACCACGGAGGTCTCCTGGGCGGTGTACTGGGCCACGGAGTACGGGAAGATGTCGCCCGCGCTGTCGATGACCGAGCCGTCGTTCTCCTGGATGGTGGAGTTCGAGGTGACGCAGGAGCCGGGGGTCGTCACGCCGATGGAGCTGAGGAAGAAGGCGCGGGTGCCCGAGGCCGACTGCGGCAGGATCGGGGTGAGGGTGACACCGTTGAGCGAGGTCAGGGTGCACTCGTAGATGGCCTTGAGCTGGGCCGTGGTCAGGTCGTCCGGCAGGGCGCTGCCGTCCTGCTTCACCCAGGACACCGCGTCCTTGGCGTACGGGATGAAGGTCAGGTCCGTGGTGGTGGTGTTGTTCGGGCCGCGCGAGGAACGGGCGAAGTCCACACAGCCGGTGCTGCCGTCCAGAGCGGTGTTCAGCGCGGTGATGCCGGCGCCGGAGCCGTCGGGGCGGGCGATCGTGCAGCTGCCGCTGCCCTTGGTCGTGATCGGGCTGGCGCCGGTGGCGTTCCAGGAGGCGATGACCTTGCCGTTGCTGTTCGTGATCGCGTTGCCCAGGGCGTTCATGACGTCCTGGGTCGTGTCGGAACCGACGCCGGCCAGCTGACGGTAGTCGGTGGCCGAGCTGGGGTCGGCGTAAGCGGCGGGGGCTGCAAGGGCGCCCAGGCCCAGGGCAACCGCACCGACAGCGGCACCGATGCGCACGCGGGACTTGACGTTCACTTGATTTCTCCTCCGTTGAAACGGATCGAGCAATGGACGTGCAAGAAAATCCGGATTCCGTTTTCGCCACCGACCCGTCGGCCGGCCACGCAGAACAATTCCGCAGACCCGGACCGGCGGCCACTAATTACAGCCGGCCTTCAGGTTACGAGTCCGTTTCCTAGGTGAATCCAAGGGAGTTCACCTAGCGGTGCACGAATTCCCCGGGGTCGAATAAGCCCCGGAAATTTGAATCCGGCGATTACCTGGCTTTCCCTCCGTCCCCGTGGAATCGGGTCGGGGCCGCCCCGCGTACCGACAGCCGCAGCATCACCGGGCCCGAGAGCGCGGCCACTCCGCCCGCGACGAGGACACCGAGCAGCACCCAGCGGATCAGCCCGAGCACTTCCGACGGGGTGTAGCCGCCGGACTGGGCGACGTTCTGCTTGGCCGGGTCGGTCTCGGTCGGGGCGGTGGAGGGCTGGGCGGTGTCCGTCGCGTCGGCGCCGGTCGCGGTGCCCGAGGTCCCGGCGGAGTCGCCGCCGGTGCCGCCGGCCGCGCCGCCCGCCGCGCCGCCGCTGCCGGTGCCGCTCAGGTCACCGCCGCCTCCGGACGTACCGCTGGACGACTCGTCGGCGTCCGGCGCCCCCTTCTCCAGCCTGTCGGCGGCCTGCTCCGCCTGCGTGCGCAGGGCGGCGGGCAACGGGGCGTACCCATAAGGGAGTTCGCCCTTCGCGGTGCCCTGGGTCTGCCCCGCGCCGGCCGCGTAGCGCATCACCTTGGCGTAGTCCTGCCGGGCGTCCTTGGCCTGGTCGAGCGAGGACGCCGCGTAGACCACGGCGGTCAGCGGGTAGGCGCCGGCCCTCATCTTCCCGGGGTCGGGCGCCTTGACGCCGGCCACGTCCGAGTCGGGCATCTCGGCGACCGCCTTGAGCAGGGAGTCGTTGGTCGGCGTGATGTAGTCCCCGTCGGCGTTCGGCAGGGCGGCGGCGCCCAGCTGGTAGCGCACCGCGGACGCGTTGTCGACGATGCCGTACTGCCGTTGTTTCGTGGGAATCGGCCGGTCTTCCGCTACCAGTTTGTAGCCGCTTACCGTGGAACCACATTTGTACGCGGTTCCGATGGAACCCCGACGCACCTTCAGCGCCGCATCGTGCATGTCGTTCGTGTAGGGGACCACGTCCTGCCCGTTGTACGTGATCTGGGGTACGCCTACCGCACAGTCGGTGACCGAGGGCGTGAGATCGGCCTTGGGGAAGAAGTCCAGCGAATCCGAGATGACCCCGTCCTTGTACGCGGGGTTCACCTTCATCCCCCAAGGATCGACCTTCCCCTCGATGAACTCCCTCGCGTCGGTGTTCGCCAGAATGTATTTCCACACCAGACGAGCGGAATCCGTGTTGTCCAGAGTCAGGGCCAGACCCAATGGACTGTTGACGGCCGCCTGGCCCTGAAGACCGGGATTGAGCTGAAGGAATTCGGGGTCCCTGACGATGGACTCCGGGTTGCCGGCGAGGTAGTCGGGGGTGCCGGCACTCGGGTTGACCACGCTGAAGGGGTACGACTGCGTGAGCACTTTGGCCAGCAGTCTCTGGTTCAGTTTCAGTTCCGTCAGCGGCAGACTCCGGTTGTCCTGGGTGTCGTACATCCAGACGAACCCGATCGTCAGGCCGCTGACCGCCACCGGAGCGTGTACCACCTGCGCCGCCCCGTCGACCGGCTCCACGGGATCCACCGTCATGGCGAGCCCCGCGACCGAGTCACCCGACGTCACGGCGTCCCTGGCCTGCCCCTCACCGGACTGGGTGAAGCTGAACCGATAGGTTCCGGTCCTGCACAGCGCGCTCTGCCACGACGTGATGACATCGGTGGCCAGTTCCGACCCCATGATTCCGCGCTCGGGCTTGTCCGGGTCACAGTTGTCCGTGACCGGGGCGAAGCCCAGCCTGAAGACGATGCGCTGGTCCCAGGTCGACTGGCTGAGCGAGGACGCGAGCTGGTTGCTCGGCTGGTGCGCTGTTCCGTCGGGGTCGTGAGTACCGCGGGGCACGACCACCAGCCAGCACGGCTGGATCTTGCCCGAAGACGTCTTGCGAGCGCCACACCCCATGGCGGGCTGCTCGACCGCCGACTTCACTTCGAACGCCACGTCCCCGCCGCCGTCCCCGTCGTTCGGCACGTACGGGACGGCATTCGTGTCCTCCGAGGTGAAGTACGTGGTGTCGGTGCCGCTCGTAGTGGCGTCCCCCTGTCCCGCCACCGGCCGGAACGGCACGTAGTGGGTGCCGTTCTTGTCGACCGGGGTCGCGGAACCGGTCTCCAGCGGGTCGCTGACGGCGCCGTTCCCGGTCAGGAACACGAACCGCTGGCCGCCCGGCTGCGAGCCGGACGACAGGCCGTACTCGCACTGCGTACGGTCCGGCCCGGACTCCTCGTCCCCCCAGCACTGCATGATCGACAGGGAGTTCGTCCCCGAGGTGTCGGCGGCCGGCTGCCCGCCTGTCCAGGTCACCCGCACGGCCTGGCCGGACAGGTTCTCCGTCTGGTGCACGGTGACCTTCAGATCGGAGAAGTCGTCGCCGTACACCCCCTTCGCCCCGCTCTTGGTCACCGCCGAACTCTCGGTCGTGGCCGCCTGCGCCTGATCCGCCCCCCTGGGCAGCGGCAGCACCGCCAGCACCAGTGCGGACAGCAGGCAGCCCACCCCCGCGGTCACCCGGCGCCGGCCGGGAGACAGCCGCGGCGTCAGCCGTCTTCTCATCACAGCTCCCCCTTACGACGGCGCGAACGCCCCGCGAGCAGACGCGCGGTGAGCGGTGGGCCGACGACCACCGCGACGAGCAGGACGGCGGAGAGGGCCATCAGGGCGCCGCGCATCCCGAGGCCGTTGTCGGAGGCGAGGGCGACGGGGTTGGCGGCCACGTTCGTGTCGCCGGTGTTCGCTCCGTCGCCGCTGACCACCTCGCCGGTGTCGGGGTCGACGCTCGCCCCCGAGGTACCGCCGGCGGCGGCGCTGGCGCTCGCGTCGGGCTTGCCGTCGCCGTTGGTGTCCGTTCCGCCCGTGCCGCTGCCGCCCGTCGCGGAGGACCCCCCGGTCGACGAGCCGCCGGAGGACGAACCGGAACCGCCCGAGGAGCTACCGCCCGACGCGCCCGGCTTCACCGGGGTGTCGGTGCCCGCGGCACCCGCCGTGCCGGTGGTGCACTGCGTCGGCCCCTTCTTGTCGCAGGACTTGGGGTACGGGGCGTTCTTGATCAGGGTGTTGACCCCGCCGGAGAAGGTGGGGTTGCGGCAGGTGTTGATGTCGATGCTGCCGGTGGGTGCGCCGGGGACCTTGCGGAGCTGGTCGAAGCCCGCCTGGACCAGGTTCTTCGGCAGCGGCGAGTACCCCAGGTCGTCCGCCTGCTGCTGGCCGTCGCACAGGAAGTAACGGCCGAACGTGCCCAGCGAGTTGCCCTTGGCCGCGGTGAAGCCGGACTCCACCTTCGTCGGCAGGATCATGTAGCTGTAGCTGGACAGCGGGTAGGTGCGGGCGTCGGCGTTGGCGTAGACGCCGTCGAGGATCTGGGTGAGGTAGTTGACCGACGACTTGTTCTCGTTGATCTGGGCCTTGGTCAGCGCCACCGCGACGCTCGCGGCGGTCGGTTCGACGTAGTAGCCGTCCTTGTTGAGCACCTTGGCCACCGGGAAGCCGGTGTTCTTGGCGTAGGAGTACTCGACGTAGGTGATGGCACCCTCGCCGGAGGGCTGGCGGACATGGCCGGAGACGCCGAGCGAGCCGGACTTGGCGATCATCGTGGAGCCGCTGAGCAGCGGGTAGTTGGAGGTCATGCCGCAGTTGCCGCTGCCGCGGCCGGTGCGCGAGCAGTAGTCGGCCCACAGGGAGCCGTACTGCTTCGACATCCACATGGTGAACTGGGCGCTGGTGCCGGAGCCGTCGGAGCGGACGACCGGGACGATCGCGCGGGCCGGCATGGTCAGGCCCGGGTTGTCGGCGGCGATCGCGGGGTCGTTCCAGCGGGTGATCTTCCCGGTGAAGATCTTGGTGACGACGTCCCCGGAGAGCCGGAGGTTGGTCACCATCTTGCCGTTGATCTTGAGGTTGTACATGAACGCCGTACCGCCGGCCACGATCGGCATGTAGGCGTAGCCGCGGCTCGGCGGGGTGTCCGTGACGCCCTGCTCCTTGAGCCCGTAGGGGATCTCGGAGACCGCGAAGTCGACGGTGTTGTTCTTGAACTGCTCACGGCCCTGGGAGGAGCCGTTGGCCGTGAAGTTGACCGTCATGCCGTAGTTGGCCTTGACGTTGCGGACCCACTGCTGGACGGCGTTGGAGCTCCAGGTCGAGCCGGAGCCGGTGATCTTGGCGTAGGAGGCCGCGGCGGCGGGCGGCGGCTGGACGGCGAGCAGGGCGCACAGCAGTGACAGCGCGGTGGCCGCCAGACGGAAACGAGTGGCGGGTTTCACGACGGACTCCCGGGTTCGGTAGGGGTGTTGACGAGGCCGGCCGGCCGGCGCCCGGCGAATCGACGCGCGTCACGCCGGGACGCGAGGACGCGCCGGTGTTCCTGGCGGCGCGTGAGGTGGCCGGGGCCGCGGCCGCCGAGGATGCGGGCGGCGACGAACAGCAGCAGCACCAGCGCCATGAGCAGGGCCGCCGTACCGAAACCGCGCGAGATCATGTTCGGCTCGGGCGACTTGACGAACTCGAAGGTGACCAGGGGCAGGGAGACCATCGAGTCGTGGAACGGGTTGAGATTGAGCTCGTTGGTGAAGCCGGCGGTCAGCAGGACCGGGGAGGTCTCGCCGATGCCGCGCGCGGTGCCGAGGATGACGGCGGTGGTCAGGCCCGAGCGGCAGGTCGGCAGGACCACGTGCCAGACCGTGCGCCAGCGGCTGGTCCCCATCGCGTAGCTCGCCTCGCGCAGGGTGCCGGGTACCAGCCGGATGACGACGTCGGCGGCCCTGATGATGATCGGCAGCATCATCACCGAGAGGGCGAGACCGGCGGCGAGGCCCGACTGGTCGAGCCCCAGGCCCAGGATCACCGTCGCGTAGATGAACAGACCGGCCACGACCGACGGCAGCGCCGTCATCGCCTCGACGATGGTGCGCACGAACCGGGCGTAGGCGCCGGGCACCTCGTTGAGGAACACCGCGCAGACCAGCCCGGTGGGCACGGTGATCAGCAGCGCGATCGTGATCATGATCAGGGTGCCGGCCGCCGCGTGCAGGGCCCCGCCCACGCTGAGCGGCTGGAGCGGGCCGGCCAGCTCCATGCTCTGCGTGAAGAAGTTGAGATGCACCAGCGCCTTGCGGCCCTGGACGAGCGCGTAGCAGACGACGAACACGAGGATCACCACGAGCAGCAGACCCATCGACCGTACGATCGCCGCCGCGATCCGGTCGACGACCGCGGGGCCGTCCTCGTCGAAGGAGACCAGCAGGGCGTACACCAGCAGGAACAGGCCGTACGCGATGACGACGAAGCCGACGGCGCCGTTGAACGGCAGCAGCCAGTGGAACAGCAGCCAGGTGATCGACAGCGCGGCGGTGGCGGCCCCGGCCATGGCGTACACGTCGGTGGCCTGCAGCCGCGTCAGGGCGCGGCGCCGCTCACCGGCCGGGTCGGCGCCACGGGCCGGGCCCGGCAGCGTGGTACCCGGGCGTCCGGTCGCCTGACGCGCGCCGGGCGCTTCGGGGGCAACGGTCATGGTCGCTCATTCCTGTGTGGCATAGCTGTGTGACGTACCTGTGTGACGTACCTGTGTGGCGTACCTGTGTGGCGCAAGGGACCTGCGTGCGCCGCGGGTGCTCAGGCGTCGCTCGCCGCGCCCGAGCGGGAGCGGGCGACGATGGACGAGGCGGCGAAGTTGACGATCAGCGTCATGACGAACAGCGAGAAACCGGCCGCCATCAGTGCGGACATGCTGAACTCACTGGCCTCGCCGTACCGCAGGGCGATCAGCGAGGAGACCGAGCTGGTGCCGGACTGCAGGATGTGCCACTGGACCTGGAAGGTCACCGAGATGATCATGAAGACGGCGATCGTCTCGCCCAGCGCGCGGCCGAGCCCGAGCATCGTGCCGCCGATCATCCCGCCGCGCCCGAAGGGCAGCACCACGCTGCGGATCACGCCCCAGCGGGTGGCGCCGAGCGCGTAGGCGCCCTCGCGCTCGCCGGCCGGCGCCTGGGAGAAGACCTCGCGCATGATCGAGCAGATGATGGGCGCGATCATCATGCCGACGACCAGTCCCGCGATGAACGTCGAGGACGTGTAGATGCTCTCGGGCGCGAGCGGGTCGTCCGGGTCGGCGCCCTGCACGTCGAAGACGGGGATCCAGCCGAAGTAGGCGGAGATCCAGCGGGCGATCGGCAGGACCTTGTCCTGGAGGAAGAAGACGCCCCACAGGCCGTAGACCACGGACGGCACGGCGGCCATCAGGTCGACGACGCTGATCAGCGTCCGGCGCAGCCGCGGCGAGGCGTACTCGGAGATGTAGAGCGCGGCGCCGGTGGCGAGCGGCACGGCCACGAGCACCGCGACGGTCGCGATCAGGATGGTCCCGACGATGACGGCCGCGATGCCGAACTTCCCGTTGCCGGGCTCCCATTCGGCGGTGGTGAGGAACGACCAGCCGGCCTTGTCGAGCGCCAGCCAGGCCCGGTAGAGCAGGAAGCCGCCGACGAGCAGCATGACGGCCAGCACGAGACCGCCGCCTGAGCGCAGCACCGCGCGGAACACCCGGTCGGGCAGCCCGGGATCGGCGTACAGACGTCTTCGTACGTCGGGTTCACCGGCGTCGGCTCCGGCGCCGGTGGAGCCGACGCCCGCGATCACGGGCTGCGGCTGTCTGGTTCTTCTCAGCGAAGGCACGGTCCCGACACTCCGTGTCATCGGTTGACATGCCCATCCCGAGGTGTGAACTACGGGTTCCCTAAGGGCAACATCGGCCCCGCCCGCACGGGCACACCTCACCCCCGACCAGGACCCCTCCTGACCCGGTTGACGTGCGGATCAGTCCCGGCTCATTCGCCCCATAACTCGGGCCCGGCATATACCAGTTCGGCGATCGTCGCGCGGAACCGGTCGTAGGACGCACGACAGGTCGCATGCCGCTCGTACGTCCGCGCCGAGCCCGCCAGGTGACGCCCGGAGTCGTCCCAGACCACCCACACCCAGCCGCCGCCGTCGGAACCGTGCTGCACTCCGCCCCCCGTACGGGAGTGCAACGCGCACATGCGATGGAACGCGGCACGACATCGGGCATGGGTGTCGTGCGACGTGAGCGAAACCGCCACCGATCTCCCGTTCGGCGCCACCAGTCGCCAGCCGAACCTGCCCTGCCCGTCGATGTCCACCTGGCATCTCATGCCCGCTGCCCCGGCGGCAGGTCTTGCCGCCCTCTCGGACCGCTCCATGTCCCCACCCCCGCCGCCCAATAGGTAAGTAAAATCCGCAGGTACGGCACTCTGGGGCGGCAGCAGCAATCTACTGAGACGCGGGTGACGGCGCCCGGACAAAACTGACTGCCGAGGCCACGCTTCATGTAGAGGTATCCCCTAGGTAACCCGTAGGCAAGACACAGAGAAAGCGCTACCACCCGGACTGGGACAACGTTGCCAATTGGGGCGCCGGCACAAGGGCGGAAGCCCGCCTCGCTCCAACTCGGCGCGGCTCAGCCCGACTTGACGTCACTCAACCCGACTTGGCGCGGCTCAGCGGCGACCCGGCGCGGCTCCGTCCGCCGCCAGGAACGCCGAGACCGCCTCGGTGAACGCCTCCGGCGCCGCGTGGTGGATCAGGTGTCCGACGGGGATCGTGACCAGCCGCCCGCGAGCGACGCGGCGGGCGAGTTCGGCGACACCGTCCTGGGGAACATGGCTCCGCGGGCCGCCGGCGAGCACGAGGGTCTCGGCGGTGATCCGGCCGAGCCGCTCCAGCCACCGGGGGTCGGGCCGGTCGATCTGCCGCCGGACGGCCGGCACCACCTCCCAGTCGAAGGTCAGCGCGCCGTCCGGCCTGACCGGCGTGGTCGGCTTCCGGGGACGGGGCACCGGCACGTCCTCCAGGACGAGCCGGCCCACCCGCCGCGGATGGTCCGCCGCGAGCAGGTAGGCCACGACCCCGCCCATGGAGTGCCCGATCAGATCCACCGGCCCGAGTCCGAGCGCGTCCAGGAACCCGAGCACGTCGGCCTGCATGAGTTCGAGGGAGTAGTCCCCCGGCCAGTCGCTGCGGCCGTGACCGCGAAGGTCGAGGGCGTACGCCCGCCGGCTCCGGGCGAGAGCGGGCAGCACCGCCTCCCAGTCGGTGGCGTCCTCGCCCAGCGCGTGCAGCAGGACGAGCGGCGGAGCGTCCGGGGGACCCGAGGTCCGACAGGCCAGCCGGACCTCGCCGACGTCGACCGAGCGCTGATCAGCCATGTCCGGAGGATATGCGCACGGGCCGCTCCCCGGACCACCGTTCACGGCCGGCGATGCCGTCAGTCCGTGACGCCGTCAGCGCGCGACGCCGTCAGCCCGTAACCCGCAACAGGAGCTTCCCCGTGCTCGTCCGGGCGCCCATCAGGCGGTGCGCCTCCGCCGCCTCCGTCAGGGCGAACTCGGCCGTGACCGGCAGGGTCACCGTGCCGTCCGCCGCCTTCGCGAAGGCCCGGGCGGACAGCTCCCGCAGCACCTCCGGGTCCGTCTGGGCCAGCGCCAGGATGGAGAAACCGGCGACCGACAGGCCCCGCGGGTACAGCTCCGCCTGGCCCGCCGTCCAGGCCGGTTCGCCGCTCGCGTTGCCGTAGGAGACCAGGCGGCCGAAGCGGGCCAGGGACGACAGGCCCACACGCAGGGTCGTGCCGCCGACGGGGTCGAGGGCCAGGTCGACGCCCCGGCCGCCGGTGGCCTTCCGGACCGGCTCCTCGAAGTCGCCGACGAAGACCTCGTCGTAGCCGTGGTCCCGTGCGTACGACGCCTTCGCCGCGCTCGACACCACGCCGTACACCGCGGCCGCGCCCGCCGCCTTCGCCAGCTGCCCGGCCACCGTACCGACCCCGCCCGCGGCGCCCTGCACGAGGACGGTCTCGCCCGGCTGGAGGCGGCCGACGGTGTGGACGAGGGCGTACGCCGTCGGCAGGACGGACGGGAGCGTGGCTCCGGTGCGCAGGTCGGCCCCGGCCGGCAGCGGGAAGACCGTCGCCGCCTGCGTCACGACCACGTCCGCGTAGGCGCCGCCCTGGGTCAGCGCGGCCACCTCCTGGCCGACGGCGAGGTCCGCGACGCCGGCGCCGAGGGCCCTGACCCGGCCCGAGACCTCCAGGCCCGGACGGAACGGCAGGTCCGGTACCCGGTAGCCCTCCGAACGCGCCTTGAGGTCGGCGAAGTTCACGCCCGCGTACGCCACGTCGATGCTCACCTCGCCGGGGCCCGGCTCGGGGACGTCCACCTCGACGGTCTTCAGGACCTCCGGACCGCCGTATTCCTGCAACTCGACCGCACGCACGGCGCACACCTCTCCACGAGTGTTCAACACGGATCGAACACCCGGGAGTGTATGGTTTTCATCGAACACTCGGCAAGCGGAACACCGCGAAGAGGAGGGAGGAGGACGGCATGACCGGCACGAGCCACCGGGCCGCCCCCGAACACACCCACCCCGACGAGGTACCCGTCCTCACCGCACTCGCCGCCCTCGCCGACCCGGTACGCCTCACGCTCGTCCGGGAACTGGCCGCCAGCGCCGAGTGGTCCCGCAGCTGCGGCAGCTTCGACGTACCCGTCGGCAAGCCCGCCCTCAGCCACCACTTCTCCGTACTGCGGGCAGCCGGCCTCGTCGAACAGCGCGACGAGGGCCCACGCCGGGTCAACCGCCTACGACGACCGGAGTTCGAGGCCCGCTTCCCGGGGCTGCTCGACCTCGTCCTGCGGCCGGAACCGCACCTGTAGTTCCTGGCGAGGCGAGAGGACTTACGCGATCCCTGATCCTCCACGCCGCACACGAGACACACTGAGCCCTTTCCAAGCTCGGTTTGACGTCGCCGGATGCAGGGCGAGGACGGCCTTGACCAGGTCGGTGATGCGGATGGTGCCGCAGCGGGGCTTGCGCAGCAGGCGCCAGGACTTCAGGGTGGCCATCCGCCCAATGGCCCAAGTCAGAACCGTTCACTGTCTCTCACAACCGCTGCCACAGACACGGGAGATCGCAGCCGGGCCGCCCGCGCCTCGCGTGACCTCGGTGCGGAGCTGGGCCGTGGAGAACGCTGACTCGATGGGGTTCGTGGTCCGTAGGCGAAGCCGGCCGGTCGTCACGGGACATCGAAGTCGAGCTCAACAACTCACTGAAACCGCTCGTTTCGCGGACTCCACCCAGGAAAACGTGATCCAGTAACCGATATTCATCTTTTTCACCCCGGCTTCGGCTACCCTCCGAAGGATTTCCCAGGGCTACGCACGGCCCGCCGGAGCTGGCTCCGCCCGGGGCCGGGCGACAACTCGCCCGGCGGAGTCAGGTGTTCTCCTCCCCGTCCCCCGATCGTGCCCGACGGCCTCCCGGATTCTCGAAGGAGCATGAGATGCGTGCAAATGTGCGCGTTCGACGGCGCCCGCAACTGACGGGGTTTCGCGCAGTAGCAACAGTTGCGGTGTCCGCGGCCCTCGTCGTACCCCTCGCTGCGACCCCGTCGAGTGCGAACACGGTCCGCAAGAATGCGGCTGTCCGCGAGAGTGCGGCCGTCGGCCCTCGGACGCTCTCGACGGTCCAGCAGGACGGCACTGCGGAGACACGCGCCCACCTGCGGGTGTTGGCGCGGAAGTTGGTGGAAGAAGGAGTGCCTGGGGTGATCGTGCGGGTGGACGACGGTCACGGCAGGCCCATCGAGATCTCCGAGCAGGCCGCCTGGACGAAGAAGGACCATCGACTCAGGGCGGACGACGAGGTACGGGAAGCGTCCAACACCAAGACGGTGATGGCCACCCTCGTCCTGCAACTGGTCGCTGAGCACAGACTCGCCCTCACCGACCCGGTCGACAAGTGGCTGCCCGGCCAGGTGCGCAACGGCAGAGCGATCACCCTGCGCATGCTGCTCAACCACACGAGTGGGCTGTTCGACTACACCGACGACCCCGCCCTCGCACCGGCCCTCACTGGCCGGGACTCCCACGTATGGACGTCGACGGAAATCCTGAGCCTGGTGAGCAGACACCCGGCACTGTTCGAGCCGGGCACCGAGTGGTCGTACAGCAACACCAACTACATCGCGATCGGCGCCGTCCTGGAGAAGGCCACCGGTAAGAGCCTTGCGGCGCTGGTGCGGGACCGGATCGCCGAACCCCTGGGGCTCCGGCACACCTTCTACGCCACCGGCTCGGCCTGGCACGACCGGCACGCGCACGGCTACGAACCTGACGCCGCCCACATGCCACCGGACGTCCCCGACGAGTTCAGGAACTACGCCGGACCGCAGCACGACGACCACGTGGACGTCACCGGCGACTACGTCACGGCCGTCGGAGCGGATGCCGCGATCGTGTCCACCGCCGGTGACTGGTCCCGTTTCTACGGCGCGCTGATGTCGGGCCGCCTGCTGCCCGCCGCCCAACTGGCCGAGATGCGCACCACCGTGCCGGAGGACGGGCCGGGGGACCCGGACGAGCTCGGCTACGGGTTGGGCATCGAGACGGCGAAGACCGACTGCGGCACGGTCTGGGACCACGTCGGCATCGTCCCGGGCTATGCGACCTACAACGTCACCGACTCCACCGGCCATCGCACGGCCGCCTTCTTCTTTGCCACGTCCACTCTCACCAAACAGGCGCACCAGACCGGCGCGGCCCTGATGGACGCGGTCAACTGCGCCATCTTCGACTGACCAGCGTGTTTCCGTGGGAGCCGCCTCCGTCACGGGCTTGCCTTCCCGCCCACCTCGAACCAGAGCAGTTTCCCGGCGCCGCGCTCCAGGAGGCCGTCCCCGAGGGGCCAGCCACCCCATCTGTCGGCGTACTCCGTCACGAGGCACAGCCCACGCCCGCTCTCGGCATCCGCCGGCGCAGGCGGCACCCGATTCCAGGGCGGTTCACCGAAGGGGGCGGGGACATGCGGATGACTGTCCCAGACCCCGACCCGCAGCCGCCCGTCGGCAAGGGCGGTGAGGCGCAGGGATACGGGCCCACCGCTGTGCAGGTAGGCGTTGGTGACCAGTTCGGAGGTCAACAACTGCACAGCATCAAGGACTTCACCTCTGCCATGGCTGTCCAACACGGACCGTACGGTCATACGTGCGACACGCGCGGCGCGGGGGTCATGAGGCAGGCGGAGGGCGTACGCCCAGGTGTCGTGCGGGGCTACGGTGACCATGAACGGCTCCTACGGTGGGAGGACCTGGTTCACTCGACAACCGAACGGGCGGTGGCAGTGCCGCGCACGGACAGGGCGGCGCGGTGCGCTTCCGGCTTAGGGGGCGGGAGTCGAGTGGCCTGGGTCAACCGTAGACTTCAGCGCCTGAAGGTTTTGCTCCTTCCAGCAAAACCTTCAGTAATCTCCTTCGTGTGGGTGACCACTACGCCAGGTGTATGAAACGGAGTGAGGACATGCCACCGAGGCCCGCCCCCACGGCACGGCGCCTCCGTATCGGCGCAGAACTGCGTCGGCTACGCGAACGTGCAGGCCTGACCGCCGCCGAGACCGCCAGATCCCTGGGGACGACGCAAGCGCAGATCAGCAACATCGAAGCGAACCGCTTCGGCATCAGCGCGGAACGCGTACACACGCTCGCCCACATCTACGGCTGCACGGACCAGCCCTTGATCGACTCCCTCGCCGCCATGGCTGCCGACCGGACCCGAGGCTGGTGGGAGGAGTACCGCGACACCCTGCCGCCTCGTCTCCTCGACCTGGCGGAACTGGAACACCACGCCACGAGGCTGCGCGTGACGCAGGTCATCAACATCCCTGGTCTGCTCCAGACACCGGAACACGCCCGCGCGCTTTTCCGTGAAGCGGTTCCCGCACTGCGCCCCCACGAGATCGAGTACCGGATCTCCCACCGGATCAAGCGCCAGGCCGTCCTCCATCGCGAGCAGCCGCCGTCGTACACGGCGATCGTTCACGAGGCCGCCCTGCGCATGCAGTTCGGCGGTCGCGAGGTGGCCAGGGCGCAACTGCAGCACCTCGCCGAGATCAGCGAGCACCCCGCCGTCGGCCTCCGGGTGATCCCTTTCAACGGTACCTCGTTCCCCACGACCGGCCACGCCGTCGACTACTTCCACGGCCCGCTGCCCGCCCTCGACACCGTCGAGGTGGACACCGCACACGGCACCGAACTTGTCGATGCCGCAGGACAATTGGAGAAGTACCGCCTTGTCCTGGACCGCATGGAGGCCGTAGCCCTGAAACCCGTCCCCTCACTCGACCTCATCCACCGCATCGCCCAAGACATCTGAGAGACGAAACATGGCCGAACCGATCTGGCAGAAGTCGACGTACAGCGAAGAAGGCTCCGCCTGCGTCGAGATTGCCCCCACCCCGACCGCCATCCGCATACGCGACTCCAAACACCCCTCCGGCCCCCACCTCACCCTCCGGCCCACCGCCTGGGCGGACTTCGTGTGGTACACAACGCGCCATCCCCGCCACAGATGACTGTGTTTGGAGTGTCTGTGCCACGACCAGGCCACAAAACCAAACCCCTGGCGTAAACACTCCAAACGCCCGCTCGCGGAAGGAGGCGTGCGCAAGTTCTCGCAAGCTCCTGGTCCGTGTCCGGCGTTGAGCGCAAGATCGAGCACGGATACCCGACGACGAGGGAGGCAGCAGTGGCTCTGATCAAACTCGGCCAGGATCCCGAGAGCCCGGAAGGGAAGTCGCCCACCATCTACCTCGATGACGAGAAGGGCACCTATCTGGTGCAGGGGTGGAAGGTGGTCGATGAGGCCCGGCGTTCGCAGCTGGACCTTCCCGGGCATGAGGACGTGATCGAAATCCCGAAGCGCATGGTGCAGTTCTTCCCGGAGGTGAAGCACGGTGACGGTACCGACTCTTGAGGACCGCCTGCGGGGCTGCACCCGCACGGCGGTTCATCTGGAGATGCGCGACGAGTACATGCGCTCCGACCCTCGGTTCACCGCCTGGCAGAACGGCATCCGGAACGACCCCGCCGAAAGCGACCCGGAACGTCGCCCGTGGCTGCGGCTCATTGCCGACCTCGTAGCCCAAGGGGTCGAAGTACGCAGAGCCCGGATCGTGTCGGAGCCCGTCTCGGACTACATCCGGTTCGAACACCATCTGACCGGCCCCACCGCGGCGGCCGGCGAACAGGTGCGCTGGCTGCCGCGCCGCCGCGCATCCGCTCTGCCTCTGCCCGGAAACGACTTCTGGCTCTTCGACGACAGCTCGGTCGTCTTCCATCACTTCGCAGGCGACGGCGAACTGGCCCCGGACGACGAGGAATTCAACGACGACCCGGCCGTCGTCAAACTGTGCGCGCATGCCTTCGAAGCTGTCTGGGCACTTGCGACACCGCATGCGGACTACACGCTCGCCTGACCCACAATCCCCCGCGTGACTTCATCCAGCGTTCAGCAGGCACGACAGGCCCTCGGTCGGCGTCTTCGCGAGCTCCGCAAGGACGCCGGCCTGACGGCGCGCGAGCTGGCCAGGCATGCCGCCTGGCACGAATCGAAGTGCTCGCGACTTGAAAACGGACACACGCTTCCGTCCGACGCGGACATTCGGGCGTACACGACGCTCTGCCACGCTCAGGACCAGACTGCCGACCTCATCGCCACGGCACGTGGGATAGAGGGAGCGTACGTGCAATGGCGGCGCATGGAGCGGGCAGGGCTGCGACGGGTCCAACAGTCTGTGGCACCGCTCTTCGACCGCACCCGCCGCTTCCGCGTCTACCAGTCCTGGGTGCTCCCCGGCCTGCTGCAGTCCGCCGCCTACACCCGCGCGGTACTGGGCACCGTGGCCGACCTCAGGGACGTGCCCGACGACATCGACGACGCCGTGGCCGTCCGCATGGACCGACAGCGCGTACTGCACTCCGGCGACCACCGGTTCGCCATGCTGGTCGAGGAATGGGTACTGCGCACGGTCATCGGTTGCAACGACACCATGGCCGGAGCGCTCGGCCATCTGATCTCCGTCGCATCGCTCCCATCCGTCAGCCTGGGTGTCATCCCCATGGGCACACCACGCGGTGCCGGATGGCCCGTCGAATCCTTCACCATGTACGACGACACCCAGGTCAACGTGGAACTCGTCGCCGCCCACCTGACCGTGACACAACCCGGTGAGATCGCGGAGTACGCGAGAGCATTCACCGAATTGTCCGCCATCGCCGTGTACGGCGCACAAGCCAGGTCGCTCATCACCGCCGCCATCGACGCCATCAGGTGATCGCCGCGCAAGCTCATGCAAGTTTGTGGAGCCCTGCACTCGTCACTTCCTACGGTCGACGCATCGACCCGGGAACGGCCAGGAAGGCGCGGTGTGATGGGCGAGAACAAGGCGCAGGACACCGAATTCTGCGTGGACGGCGTTGTCGTAGTCCAGAAAAGTATCCCTGGCCCCGAAGGAGCTGACCTGGCGCCCAGCCCGGCGTTGTGCTGGCCCCCGTGCGAGTGCGGGAGCCCGAAGTGCCCTGACTACGAGCCTCCACCGAACTACCCGCCAGCGGGGCTGAGCAACAGAGTCGCCGAGGTCAACACACGGACCCGTAGGGGTGGACGGTGAGTATCAGGACGGCGATGCGGTACGTGATGCACCGGATCACGGAACACCCTGACACCGATGTGACGTTCGAGGCCGAGTGTCTGCACTGCTGCTGGAAGGCCCCGCCCGCCGATGACCCGGCGCCCGTCGACATGGCGTGCATGAGCCATACGGGCCGGTCGGGTCATGCCGGTTTCCGGCGTATCCGGACCTCGTTCGCCATGGTCGTACGCACCCAGTAGCGGCCCACCCGGCGCTGAGAATCCCTGAACTCCCGCCCGGCACTGGGCGGCGGCGGTCAGTCATGGCCGTGATCAGTTGAGCAGGAGGAAGGTGCAGTGATGCTGGACGGAAGTGATCTGTACGCGCTCGACATCAGCAGGGCCACGTTCGTGAAGGCGTGCGGCGGCCCGTGCACCGAGGGGTGCGTGACCCTGGCTCGGATCGGCGACGAAGCCTGGGCCCTCGGTGACAGCAAACGGCCGGACGCGCAGCCGCTCCGCTTCACCACGGAGGAACTGGACGCGGCCGGGATCGACCCGGCGCGCTTCGGCCTCAACGTCTGATCCCCCGCCCTCTTTCGTCGGCCGGGCCGGTCCATGCCCGGCCGACACCTCTCGGAACGGGAACGACCCGTGCACCACCACGGCTATCTGTGGACCGGCCCGAAAGCACGCTTCGACCAGTTAGCGCTACGACGACCCCCACACCCCGAGCCGCCCCCGGGCGGAAGCCGACCGGAACTGATCCAGCGCTACCGCGAGGTAGCCGCAGAGTTCCCCTCGTCCGATCTGCCGCCAGTGGAAACCGCGTACTGGCTGATCAAGCCGCACTCCTTGGTCCGTGGCACGTGGGAGGAAGCGAAGGATGCCGCGTCATGGCTCGGCGAGCGGCTCGCCGAGTACGCGCCCCGCTTCGCATCCGAGCAGGACCGGGACACCACCCGCCTGGCCCCACAGGTCAACGCCGCTGCCGAACAACTGCACTCGGGCGCCGACGTGTCGTACGGCTTCTACCTCGAACGCCCCTCCTACCTGCATCTCGCCGTGGTGACATGCACCCCGAACCGTTCGATGCCCACGCTGCCTTGTCCTCGCCCGGGCCGATGCGGGTGACGTCGCCATGGCCCGGCTCCGTGACGCGGGAGCGGTGAGGCAGGTACAGGCGGCCCACCGGTGGGTTTCCGATCACCGGGAGGCATTGGAGTGCTCGGTGCGCTGAGGACTCACTGGATGGCCAGCCCCGCCAGCCAGGGATGTCCGGGATGCATGCGCGTCAGCCAGCCGCTGAGCGCTTCGCGCCGTGCCTGCCCCAGCAGCGGCAGAACCCCGCCGAAGTCGGCGTGGTCCTTGGGCCGTGGCTCCTTCGCCGTGAACAGCAGCACCAACTCCGGGACCAGGTAGGGAATTCCGTCCGCCGTGCGTTCGACGACCGCGTCGTACGGCAGCCGCAGGCCCTCGTCCCGCCGGCAGATCCAGGTCCCGCCCTCGTGCGGCTCGCGGAAGACGTCGAAGAGGAACCGTCCGCTCACCGGATCCCGTACCCATGTCTGGTGCGTCGCCGCGAGCACCTCGTCCCCCGCCGCCGCCCAGATGCGTCCCGAGCCCACCGCGTCAAACACGTACTCGGGGAAGCGGTCCCGCACCTCCGCGAACCCGGCCGCAGGAACGGCGATCTCCAGGTCACCGTGCGGCCGCGACTGCCCGCCACGGAAGAGGTCCAGAGCCCACCCGCCCGCAACACACCAGGGCACGCCGACCCCGCCCAAGCGGACCGCGACCTGTTCCGGCCGCCACGGGTCCGCCCAGCGGGCGGTCAGTTCGTCGGCGTCGAGAACGGCACCGCCGGGCGGCAGGGACTCGGACATCGGCACAACGTACCGCCGCCCGTCACGGGATCCTTCATGCCGGATCGGCGGAGGCGCGATCACCCGTACGCGCGATGGCACCGTGGCGAGTTTCGAAGTAGTTTCAAATTCATGAGTGCCGAGAGCGCAGCCGTGAACTTCTCCGAGCTGGTGAACAAGAACAAGCAGACGCTTGCCCGGCTGAAGGAGTCGCCGAGACTGCTCCTGCACCGCAGAGACGGCGAGGACCTGGTTCTCACCACGGCGGCACGGGCCGAGCAGGACCAGACCGTGGTGTCGGCCGCCACCCGGATGCTGGCCGCGATGGCGCGCCGGGAACCCGGCAGCATGGAACTGCTCCTCGACATACTGCCGGACGCCTTCCCCTGGGTCCGCTTCCTGCCCGAGCCCGATGTCCACGCCTTCGCCGTCGAACTGGTCGACACCATGCGCGCCGCCGACTCGGTCGGCAACAGTGCCTCTGTCGCCCAGTTGCTCACCGCCTGGCAGCACACCGCCGAGGTCTACTCCGACCCCGAGCTGCTGGCCGCACTGACCAGGGATCACGGTGAGGACTACGGCCCGGTACCGGACCCCCGGGACAGCGCATGACCGCGGGCCGCGGCGACCGCGCCGCACCACCGGCGCCGGACGGCCAATGGGAAGTCCGCTTCGCCGACGCCGCCTCGGCCAAGGGCTGGGCGGGTCTCACCCAGCAAGCCCGCGAGAACACCTACCGCGCCTGGGTCACCTTGCGCACCGCCCCCAGACCGGCCATCGAGACATCTCGGCACCACCGCCTCAAGGGCGGTCTGGCGCACGGCACCCATCGCGGGCAGACCTGTGAGCAGTGGCAGATCGAGGTGACCGGTGGCGGCCGCATCTGGTACCTCCTCGACATCGGCCGGGAGACCTGCTGGATCACCTTCGCAGGCACAGGGCACCCGCGCGCCACCGACCGGCGCTGACATCCGGCCGGACGGCGGCGCGACAAGGCGTCTCTCCTGGCCTGCCAGTCGTGTCGCCACCGGCTCGCCCCCGGCGGGGAATCGGCCCTCCGAGTCACCTGCTGCCGTGCGGCCCGAAACGCCCGGCCGGATTCGCGCTCCCCATTCTCGTGAATCGCGGACGCGGACCCGAACGCGGACCGATGCCGTGAGCCGGGCCCGCGGACGGACGCCTCCGGCAAGGTCTAGCGCTGATCGAGCTGGCGTCGGGTCTCGTCGTCGGCCGGCAGGAACGTCTCCAGGTGCAGCCCTTCCAAGGCGGCGTCGGTGGCGGTGCTGAGGGTGGCGGAGGTGCTGAAGAACCGGAGCGGTCTGCCGTCGACGTCGATTTCGAGGGTGATCACCGGCCCCGTGCGGGGGGTGGAGGCATCGGGTCTGCCGAGGTATCCGGCGATCTCCGCGGCAAGCTCGTGGTGGCGCTGGTCATGGGTGCGCTCGGCACGGTGGCTCACCTGCCGCAGCAGATGGCCGCCCCACTCCGGGAGATTGCCGATCCGGCGGGCCAGCCCGTCCGGATGGAGGCAGACCCGGACCACGTTGACCGGCGGCTCCAGCAGCTCCGGCGCGCAGCCGGCCAGCAGCCGGCCAACGGCGGCGTTGGCGTCGACGATGTCCCAGTGATCGTCCAACAGCAGTGCGGGGTAAGGGAGATGGGCGTCGAGGAGTCGGCGCAGGCCGTCCATCACCACCGCGATCGACGCGTCGTCCCACGGGTGGTCCCGGTAGCGGGGCGCGTAGCCGGCGGCCAACAGGAGCCGGTTGCGATCCCGCAGCGGCACATCCAGGTTGTCGGAGAGACGCATGAGCATCTCCGGCGTCGGGTGCGCCTTGCCGGTCTCCACCCGGCTGAGGTGCCGGGTGGAGACCCGGGACCGGTTGGACAACTCCTGCTGGCTGAACCGGCGCCGTTCACGCCAGGTCCGCAACAGCGCACCGACCGGCGGGACTTCCACTGCAACGCTCATACCCGTGAGCCTAGGGGGCCACATCCGGGTGGCCATGACCTGTGAGGTCATGGATCTGCCCGCCGGGCCCGGGCCAGGATGCCGTCAGCCGACCGAGACGAACGGGAGAAGACAATCATGAAGGCTGTCGTTCAGCAGTACCTGGCCACCTGGAACGCGACCGGCGACGAGCGGGCGGCGTTGCTCACCCAGCACTGGTCGCCCGCGGCGACCTACACCGATCCGCTGGCCGAGGTCTCCGGCCACGACGGGATCACCGCCGTCGTCGACGGCGTCCAGGCGCAGTTTCCCGGGTTCGTGTTCACCCAGGTCGGTGAGGCCGACGCCCACCATCGCCAGGTGCGTTTCCGCTGGGGCCTGGGCCCGGAGGGAGCCGAGCCGCTGGTGATCGGATTCGACGTCCTGGTACTGGACGAGTCGGGCCGGATCCAGGACGTGCACGGCTTCCTGGACAAGGTCCCGGCATGACGGCGTCTCGCGCGTACGTGATCGCCTGACCGAAGGACGTCGAGACCGGCCCGGAAACAGGTCGCCGGACCACCCGCCGGCCCCGCCGCTCCGCACCGAGCGCTCGTCCTCGGTGACCGCACCGGTCGAGGGGTCCCCGCCGGCCGTCCCGCCACCATCGGCGGGACTCCGCAGCCGTTCCCCCGTCGGGACGCCCCGGCCGGGCAGGGGTCCGGAGCCGGTGGAGGCCGTGATCGGGCGGTCTGCAGAGAAGAGCCCCTGCGCGACCGCCGGCTGCTGTGGGGTCCACCAGGGACGGGCTCGGGGGGCTTGCGCGCCCCACGGACACCGTAGGCGGCCTGGTGGACCCGCCGGATCCGGCGGTCGGATCCCGGCGGTCGGATCCGGCGGTCGGATCCTGGCGGTCGGATCAGCGGCATGATCCGAACCTCGCACAGGCCCTAGGATCTCCCGGTCATGGACGTG
Organism: Streptomyces sp. NPDC008092; assembly: GCF_042957285.1. Taxonomy (NCBI): domain Bacteria; kingdom Bacillati; phylum Actinomycetota; class Actinomycetes; order Kitasatosporales; family Streptomycetaceae; genus Streptomyces; species Streptomyces sp. NPDC008092. Next base: position 629,945 of record NZ_JBIBHY010000003.1, on the reverse strand, counting down.
ATGACGGGGAACGAGATGGTCGCCATCCCGGCGGGACAGGTGACGCTGTCGGACCGGCGGACGCAACGCAGTTGGCCGGTCGAGCTCGCGCCCTACCGGCTCTCGGCCTGCCCGGTCACCCAGGCGCTGTACGCACAGGTCACCGGCCGGCGGCCGAGCACCGCCCAGGGGGACCGGCTGCCCGTCGAGTCCGTCTCCTGGTGGGACGCGGTGCGGTTCTGCAACGCCCTGTCCGAGCGCGACGGCTTCGCACCCGCGTACCGCTTCCCTGCCGACGGCGAAGGTGCCGAGTGGGACGCGTCCGCCGACGGGTACCGGCTGCCGACCGAAGCCGAGTGGGAGCACGCCTGCCGTGCCGGTACGACGGGGCCGCGGTACGGGGAACTCGACGACATCGCCTGGTATCGCGGCAACTCGGACGAACGCATCCACGACGTGGGCGCAAGACACCCCAACGCGTGGGGGCTCCACGACATGCTCGGCAACGTCTGGGACTGGTGCTGGGACGTCTACGACGCCGAGGTCTACGGCACCTACCGGGTGCTCCGTGGCGGCGGCTGGTTCGACGAGCACTGGAGCTGCCGGGCCTCCGCGCGGCGCCGCAGCCACCCGGCCTTCCAGGTCGACGACGTCGGATTCCGCGTCGCGCGCTCCGTCGGGTGACGACCGGTTCGCGTCCTTCCGTCCGTCCTCGGCGCCGAGGTCTCCGATCGGCAGCACCGGGACTGGCGCAGACTGCCCTCCTCCGCACTCCGCACAGCTTTCTGGACTTGCTGGTCCATTTTTCCGGGCGCACAGTGGGCCGCGTCCGACGGGGAAGCGAGTGACACGGAGGGTTGATCATGACCATGCGGCTGGCAGGCAGGACCGCGCTGGTGACCGGTGCGACCAGCAACATCGGGCGGGCGATCGCGGAGGCGTTCGCCGTCGAGGGGGCGCATGTCGTCGTCTCGGGGCGGAGTGGCGTGCGTGGGGCGGAGGTGGTCGAGGGGATCCGGGCCCGGGGCGGTCGCGCCGACTTCGTAGAGGCCGACCTGGACGGCAGCGCCGCCGCGTCGCGGGCGCTCGCCGAGGAGGCTACGCGGGTGCTGGGCGGTCGTATCGACGTGCTCGTCAACAACGCGGGCATCTACCCCGGCGACGCGACCCCCGCCACCGACGAGAAGACCTTCGACCAGGTCTACGCGGTCAACGTGAAGGCCCCGTTCTTCCTGACCGCGGCCGTCGCGCCGGCCATGGCGGCGGCCGGTGGCGGGGCGGTCGTCAACCTGGGGTCCTGGATCGCGCGGCTGGGCATCCCGGTCGGCGCGCTGTACAGCTCCACCAAGGGGGCGATGGAGACGCTGACCCGGGCCTGGGCGGCGGAGTTCGGGCCGCAGGGGGTGCGGGTGAACGCGATCTCGCCGGGTGTGGTGCTGGCGGCGGACGCCGAGGACGCGGGCATCGCCGCGGCCATGATGAAGGGGACGCCGGCGGGCCGGATGGGCACGCCGGAGGAGATCGCGAGCGCCGCGGTGTACCTGGCCGCCGACGAGTCGTCGTTCGTGCACGGGATCGTGCTCGACGTGGACGGCGGCCGTACGACCGCGGCGGTCGTCGCGGCCTAGCCGACTGCCCCGGGCCACCGCGGCGCGGCCGACCCGGCGGGCTCCAGGTCGCGTCGCAGGTCCGCGATCCCCTGGTCGAGGGCGGCCCGCAGGTGGGCGGACCGCCCCGTCGACAGGAGGATGGAGACGCCGCCCTGGATCGCGGCGAGCAGAGCGGCGGCCCGCGCGTCGACGTCCACGTCCGCGTCGGAGCCGCTGTGCGCGCGCACCGCCCGGATGCCCGTCGCCAGGCTCTCCTGCCACTGCCGCATCAGCTCGACCACGATCGCCCGCGCGCCCGGCGTCGACCGCCCGACCTGGAGGAACAGCGACCCGAGCGGACAGGTGTCGCCCTGTTCCTCGTAGCGGGCGACCACCGCGTCCCGCCACCGCCGCCAGTCCTCCCAGGAGTCGAGGCGGCCCAGATACGGCTGCTGGTCCTCCAGCACCTGCTCCGCCTCGAACCGCGCGACGGCGAGCAGCAGTTCGTCCTTGCCGTCCGGGAAGTAGTGGAAGAGCTGGCTCTTGCTGGTGCCGGTCCGCGCCATGACGTCCTCCAGGGTCACGGAGCCGACCCCCTGTTCCCGCAGCACCTGCGCGGCCCCCTCGACGATCCGGCGCCGGGTCGCCCTGCCCTTGGCCGTCAGCTCCCTGCCCCGCATCGCCCGACCTCCGCACACTGGACCGTACGGTCCACTGTAGGGGGTCAGCCGGCGAAGAGGGTGCTGGCCAGGGCCACGCTGACGACGGTGCCGCCGATGATGCTCAGCAGGGCGTTGCGGCGCCACAGGTGCAGTCCGACGGTGACCGCGAGCGCGGCCAGGGGCGCGGTGACGCGGGGCTGGGTCAGCGGCAGGTCGCGCAGGCAGTAGACGAACAGGATCACCATCACGCCGGCCGGCATCCGGGCGCCGAGGTAGCGCACGGTCCTGCTGGCCCGCAGCGAGGCCAGGACGGTGAAGGGCAGCGCGCGCAGCGCCCAGGTGACGGCGGCCGAGACGGCGACGGCCAGCAGCAGGTAACGGGTGTCAGGCACGGGAGGGCTCCTTTCGGTCCTCGTGGTCCTTGCGGTCCCTTCGGTCCTGGCCACCCTCGCCGCCCTCGCCGCCCTCGCCGCCCTTGCGGCTCCGGACCAGCAGCGCGGCGGTGAACAGGGTGAAGGCGGTCAGCAGCATCTGACCGGGGAGCACCAGCCGTGCCACCAAGGCGCTGAGCAGCGCCAGGACCGGGGTGGGCAGGTCGTCGCGGCGCTCCCGGACGGCGTCCAGGGCGAGTACGGCGAACAGGGCGGTCATCGCGAAGTCCAGCCCGGCGACGCCGTCGGGCACGACCGAGCCGAGCAGGGCGCCGACGGTCGCGCCGCCGACCCAGTACGACTGCATGAAGAACTGCAGCCACAGGATGCGGGCGCCGGACCAGGACCGGGCCCGCTCACCGGCGGTCAGCGCGTACGCCTCGTCGGTCAGCGCGAACGTGCCGTACGCCTTGCCGAGCCGCCCCCGCACCCGGTCGAGCGGGAAGGACAGCGCGTAGAACACGTGCCGGACGTTGACCAGGAAGGCGGTCAGCGCGACCGTCGCCAGCGGGGTGACCGCGACGGCCAGGCTCACCAGCAGGAACTCGAACGAGCCGGCGTAGATGACGGCGGTGAACAGGCTCGCGCACCACCAGGGCAGGCCGGCGTGGGTGATGAGCACCCCGAAGGCGAGGCCCAGCGGGAGCAGACCGAGCCCCACCGAAGCGGAGTCCTTCAGGGCGGCGAGGGCGTCCGGCCGGGGACCGGGGTCCGCCGGGGGCGGGGACGGGGTGGTGGCGGGGACGGGGCGGGGAGGATCGCCCGCGGCGACCGAAACCGTACGCATGCTGAAATTTTAGGAGGATTGTCGCCACATATGGTTTCCAATAATTCCCTTAGAATGGCCATGTGAGCAATGAAATAAAGCTCGATGCCGTCGACCGGGAAATTTTGTTCCACCTCCGCCAGGACGGGCGCCTGAGCAACGTCGAGCTGGCCAAGCGGGTCGGCCTGACCCCGCCGCCGTGCCTGCGCCGGCTGAAGCGGCTGGAGGACGCCGGGGTCATCGCCGGCTACCGCGCCGTCATCAACCCGGAGGCGCTCGGCCGGGGCCTGGAGGTCATGATCGACATCGAGGTCTCCGCGAACGACCTGAAGACCATCGAGACCCTGGAGGAGACGCTCTCCTCGTACGACGAGGTCGTCGAGTTCCGCCGGATGTACGGCCGACCCGACTACTTCCTCCGCGTCGCCGTCGCCGACGACGCCGCGTACAACACCTTCCTCACCGGCAAACTCACCGGCCTCCCCGGCATCCTGCGCGTCGAGTCCCACCTGACCATGAAGAAGATCAAGACCGAGGACTGAGGGCCGGGGCGCGCGACGGCCCTCCGGGGGCACCGCGATCCTCTCGCGAACGCCCCCGCCAGGCCGTACCCGGCAGGCCGGCCGCCCCCGCACCCACCTGCGACACGCCCGCTACGGCGCTACCACACCGCCAGCAGAATCCCCAGCAGCACCGCCCCGGCCACCGCCGGCGCGGCCACCTCGTACGCCCACCGCACCGTGACCTCGCCCTGCGCCGACTCGGCCGCGCCCCTGCTCTCCATCATCTCCCGCAGGTCGTCCATGACCTTGTCGGTCTCCGCCCGCATCGGCCCGGCCTCGTGCTCGGCCCCGCCCTGCCCCCCGAACCCGCCGAAACCACCGAACCCGCCGAGCCCGGCCCCCGACCCCGACCCGGTCCGCCCGCGCCGCGCGTCCGCCGCCGACTTCGCCTGCCGCCGCGCCGCCTTCTTGCGGCCGCGCAGGGACACCGGGACCGCCCACAGCTGGTACTTCGCACCGGACTTGACGATCACCTCGTTCGAGTAACCGGACCGCAGGGAGGCGATCTCCCCCCACGGCAGCGTGATCACCCGGAACGGGTTCCGTACGCGCAGCCGGTCCTCGCCCGCGAACACCGCGGGGCGCAGGGTGAAGGCCACGACCAGCGGCACGATGAGGATGAGCGCGGCGAGGGCCAGCCAGGGGGTGTGGCCGTGCCCCCGGAACAGCGCGTCGATGCCGAGCCAGCCGACGATGACGAGGAGCAGTACGCCGCCGATCAGCGCCTGGGGCGATCGGTAGATGCGGTCCTTGACGAGGGGCGAGGTCATAGCGCCGATTCTGCCTCAGCCGTGCGCCCGGGGGCCGCCGGGGCGTCATCGCCGTACGCGGGCGCGGATCGCACGAGGGTGCTCGCGCCGCCACTCCCCCGGCGCCAAGAAGAACCGTTCCCTCGGGGTGTACAGCCGCTACGCGCGTAGATATGCTCGGCTGGTGACCATGCCCACCACCGCACCCCACGCACTTGCTGACGTCACCGCGTCCGACAGCACGCTGCGCCGCTTCCTCCACGGGCTGCCCGGCGTCGACGCGGTCGGCCTGGAGGCGCGTGCCGCCTCGCTCGGCACCCGATCCATCAAGACCACCGCGAAGGCGTACGCCATCGACCTCGCCATCTCGATGGTCGACCTGACGACGCTGGAAGGCGCGGACACCCCGGGCAAGGTCCGGGCGCTCGGCGCCAAGGCGGTCCACCCGGACCCGACGGACCGTACGACCCCCGCCACGGCGGCCGTCTGCGTCTATCCCGACATGGTGGCCACCGCGAAGGAGGCCGTCGCCGGCTCGTCCGTCAAGGTCGCCTCCGTCGCCACCGCCTTCCCGGCCGGCCGGGCCGCGCTCGACGTGAAGCTGGCCGACGTGCGCGACGCCGTGAGCGCCGGCGCCGACGAGATCGACATGGTCATCGACCGCGGCGCGTTCCTCGCGGGGAACTACCGCAAGGTGTACGACGAGATCGTCGCCGTGAAGGACGCCTGCGGCGCCTCGGCCCGTCTCAAGGTCATCTTCGAGACCGGCGAGCTGTCGACGTACGACAACATCCGGCGGGCGTCCTGGCTGGGCATGCTCGCGGGCGCCGACTTCATCAAGACGTCGACGGGCAAGGTCGCCGTCAACGCCACCCCGGCGAACACCCTCCTCATGCTGGAGGCCGTGCGCGACTTCCGGGCGCAGACCGGCGTCCAGGTCGGGGTCAAGCCGGCCGGCGGCATCCGGACCAGCAAGGACGCGATCAAGTTCCTCGTCCTGGTGAACGAGACCGCCGGTGCGGACTGGCTGGACAACCACTGGTTCCGCTTCGGCGCCTCCTCGCTCCTGAACGACCTGCTCATGCAGCGTCAGAAGCTGGCCACCGGCCGCTACTCCGGCCCCGACTACGTGACGGTGGACTGATCACCATGGCCAAGGAAAAGATGACCACCGCATTCGAGTACGCACCGGCGCCCGAGTCCCGCTCCGTCGTCGACATCGCGCCCTCCTACGGCCTGTTCATCGACGGCGAGTTCACCGACGCCGCCGACGGCAAGGTCTTCAAGACGGTCAGCCCGAGCACCGAGGAGGTGCTGTCCGAGGTCGCCCGGGCCGGTGCCGAGGACGTCGAGCGGGCCGTGAAGGCCGCCCGCAAGGCCTTCGAGAAGTGGTCCGCGCTGCCGGGCTCCGAGCGCGCCAAGTACCTCTTCCGCATCGCCCGCATCATCCAGGAGCGCAGCCGCGAGCTGGCCGTCCTGGAGACGCTGGACAACGGCAAGCCGATCAAGGAGACGCGCGACGCCGACCTCCCCCTGGTCGCCGCGCACTTCTTCTACTACGCGGGCTGGGCCGACAAGCTCGACCACGCGGGCTACGGCGCGAACCCGCAGCCGCTGGGCGTGGCCGGCCAGGTCATCCCGTGGAACTTCCCGCTCCTGATGCTGGCCTGGAAGATCGCCCCGGCGCTCGCCACCGGCAACACGGTGGTCCTCAAGCCCGCCGAGACGACCCCCCTCTCCGCGCTCTTCTTCGCGGACATCTGCCGCCAGGCGGGCCTCCCCAAGGGCGTCGTCAACATCCTCCCCGGCTACGGCGACGCGGGCGCCGCGCTCGTCGCCCACCCCGACGTCAACAAGGTCGCCTTCACCGGCTCCACCGCCGTCGGCAAGGAGATCGCGCGCACGGTCGCGGGCACCCGCAAGAAGCTCACGCTGGAGCTGGGCGGCAAGGGCGCCAACATCGTCTTCGACGACGCTCCCATCGACCAGGCCGTCGAGGGCATCGTCACCGGGATCTTCTTCAACCAGGGCCAGGTCTGCTGCGCGGGCAGCCGTCTCCTCGTCCAGGAGTCGATCCACGACGAGCTGCTCGGCTCCCTGAAGCGCCGTCTGTCCACGCTCCGCCTCGGCGACCCGCTGGACAAGAACACGGACATCGGCGCGATCAACTCCGCCGAGCAGCTGGCCCGCATCACCACCCTCGCCGACCAGGGCGAGGCGGAGGGCGCCGAACGCTGGTCCCCCGCCTGCGAACTCCCCTCCTCCGGCTACTGGTTCGCCCCGACGCTCTTCACGAACGTCACCCAGGCCCACACCATCGCCCGCGACGAGATCTTCGGTCCCGTCCTGTCGGTCCTGACCTTCCGGACACCCGACGAGGCGGTCGCCAAGGCCAACAACACCCAGTACGGCCTCTCGGCCGGCATCTGGACCGAGAAGGGGTCGAGGATCCTGGCGGTCGCGGGCAAGCTGCGCGCCGGCGTCGTCTGGTCCAACACGTTCAACAAGTTCGACCCGACCTCGCCGTTCGGCGGGTACAAGGAGTCGGGCTTCGGCCGCGAGGGCGGCCGCCACGGCCTGGAGGCGTACCTCGATGTCTGATCGCCTGTCTGTCTTCAAGACCTACAAGCTGTACGTCGGCGGGAAGTTCCCGCGTTCCGAGAGCGGCCGGGTGTACGAGGTGACGGACTCGAAGAACAACTGGCTGGCCAACGCGCCGCAGTCCAGCCGCAAGGACGCCCGGGACGCGGTCGTCGCCGCCCGCAAGGCGTTCGGCGGCTGGGCGGGCGCCACCGCCTACAACCGGGGCCAGGTCCTCTACCGCGTCGCGGAGATGCTGGAGGGGCGCCGGGACCAGTTCGCGCGCGAGGTCGCCGACGCGGAGGGCCTCGGCAAGTCCAAGGCGGCCGCGGTGGTGGACGCGACGATCGACCGCTGGGTCTGGTACGCGGGCTGGACCGACAAGATCGCCCAGGTGGCCGGTGGCGGCAACCCGGTCGCCGGCCCGTTCTTCAACCTCTCGACGCCGGAGCCGACGGGCGTGGTGGCGGTCCTCGCCCCCCAGGAGTCGTCGTTCCTGGGCCTGGTGTCGGTGGTCGCCCCGGTGATCGCCACCGGCAACACGGCCGTCGTGGTGGCGAGCGAGAACGCGCCGCTCCCGGCCCTCTCCCTCGCCGAGGTGCTCGCCACCTCCGACGTCCCCGGCGGGGTCGTCAACGTGCTCTCCGGCCGTACGGCGGAGATCGCCGCGCCGCTGGCCGCGCACCAGGACGTCAACGCGATCGACCTCGCGGGCGCCGACGAGGTGCTGGCCAAGGAGCTGGAGATCGCGGCGGCCGACAACCTCAAGCGCGTGCTGCGTCCACAGGCTGTGGATTACACCGAGACCCCGGGAACCGAGCGCCTCACGGCGTTCCTGGAGACGAAGACGGTGTGGCACCCGACGGGTTCGCTGGGCGCGTCCGGCTCTTCGTACTGACGTGCACCCCAGCGCCCCGAAAGGGGCGCTGGGGGAGGAACCGCGCGACCAGCCACCGCCGGCCCGCTGTTCTCCGCCACGCTCAGCCCCGCAGAACCTGCCCCACCACCGGCAGCGCCCCGACCGACGGGGCCTGCGCCACCGGCCCCGTCACCGTCTTCGACGTCAGCGGCTTGAAGTCGGCCAGCTGCGTGCCCACCCCGTTGTCCAGCGGGTCGACGCCCGTGCCGGCGAGGGGGTTCGGCTTCAGGGCCGCCACCGACCCCGTGACGTACGGCAGCATGGCGCCCAGCGCCCGCACGCCCGCCTGCGGGTCGACGTGACCGAGCGAGGTGGGGCGGGTACGCACCACGTCGACCGCGGGATGCGTGTCCGCGGCGGCCGTCGCGGCGCCCGCGCCGAGCGCCACGCCTGCCGTGGCAAGGGCGGTCAGGGCGCGCCGGGCGGTCGGGGTCGGGGAGGACGCGTGTCGGGACATCGCTGCTGCCACCTTCTGGTACTCAGGGTAATCGTGTCGGAACACAGGGTAGTTGAGGTGTGACTCACGCTCCAAAGGCGACCCGCGGGGTCGGCAGGAGGCCCCCCATACGTCAAACTGGTGTTCCGTGAGCATTCATCCCCCGTCCCCCGCCCGCGTCGTGCTGCTGTGCGGCCCCTCCGGCTCGGGCAAGTCACTGGTCGCCGCCCGTTCCGGGCTTCCCGTCCTGCGCCTCGACGACTTCTACAAGGAGGGCGACGACCCGACCCTGCCGCTGGTGGCGGGGAGTTCGGACATCGACTGGGACCACCCGGAGTCCTGGGACGCGGAGGTCGCGGTCGAGGCGATCGGGCGGCTGTGCGCGACGGGGGCGGCGCCCGTACCGGTATATGACATAGCACTGAGCGCCCGCACCGCCGCCAAGTCCCTGGACATCGGCCGCACCCCGCTGTTCATCGCCGAGGGCGTCTTCGCCGCCGAGATCGTGGAGCGCTGCCGCGAACTGGGTCTGCTGGCCGACGCGCTCTGCCTGAGCCGGGGCCCGGTGCGGACGTTCCGGCGCCGGTTCCTGCGCGACCTCAGGGAGGGCCGCAAGTCGGTGCCGTTCCTGCTGCGGCGCGGCTGGCGGCTGATGCGGGCGGAGCGCACGATCGTGGCCCGCCAGGTGGCACTGGGCGCGTACGCGTGCGACCGGGACGAGGCGCTGAGCCGGATGGCGGCTGCCGCGGTGGGCCGGCAGAGCCGGGACCGGACCCAGGCGCCGGCGTAACAGTCGTTGCGAGGGCAGAAAAAAAGCGGGACTGGATGGACCCCCCGGCCCTCCAGTCCCGCTTCCCCCGTTGCTCCGCCGAACACCCCCGTGTCCCCCGTGGCGGAGCTTCCCCCGTCCCCCCGGATCCCCCCGGATCCGCTTTCCCCCGTGGGTCCCCCCGGACCCTCCCCCGCTTTCCCCCGTCAGGATCCCCCCGGATCCCCATACCTTCAGGCGACGAGCTCCCCGAAGGCGTCCTCCTCGTCACGGCCGAAGCTGAGGACCTCGTCCTCGCGCAGCCGGCGGAGCGACCGCCAGATGCTGGACTTCACCGTGCCGACACTGATGTCGAGGATCTCCGCGATCTCCGGGTCCGTGCGGCCCTCGTAGTAGCGCAGGACCAGCATGGTGCGCTGGAGTTCGGGGAGCCGGGACAGCGCCTGCCACAGGACCGCGCGCAGCTCGGTGCCGCTCATCGCGTCCGTGTCGCCGGGCGTCTCCGGCAGTTCCTCGGTCGGGTACTCGTTGAGCTTGCGGCGCCGCCAGGCGCTGATGTGCAGGTTGGTCATGGTCCGGCGCAGGTAGCCGCCGACGGCCGCCTTGTCGCTGATCCGGTCCCACGCCTTGTACGTCGAGAACAGCGCGCTCTGCAGCAGGTCCTCGGCCTCGTAGCGGTCGCCGGTCAGGTGGTAGGCGGTCGCGTACAGGGAGGCGCGGCGCTCCTGGACGTAGGCGGTGAACTCCGCCTCGGTCAGCGAGCGGCGCTCCCCCGTGTCCTCCCTGTAGGCGGATCCCCCGTGTGCTTCCCCCGTGAAGCTGTCAACCACCGTCATGTAGCCGGTGTGCTGACGTCCGGTGCCGCGAGCGCACCCCCGCCCGCTCACGGCACCGGACTTCTCGGAACCCCGGTTCACGTCGTGCAGACGCGTGATCACTGCGCTGGTGCTGTGGCTGATCAGCGTGTTCATCTCGCGCCCCCCGTCGTGGACTTCCGGTAGTTCGGCCTGCCCGGGCCGCTCGCCGTGTTCCGCTCGCTGCCCGTGCCGAAAAGACTGCCGGGCCACCTTCACGGCCGTATCCGCCGACTGTCACAGACCTGTCACAGGGGTCCGGCACACAGCGTCCACAGAGGGTGCACAGGTTGTGGCGCTACAGAGGTTTGCGAGGTGCTGAGCGCCGCACAGGTCGTACGACGGGCCCTGCATGGGCCAGAATGAGCCCGTGCCTTCCCTGTTGCTGATCGAGGACGACGACGCCATCCGTACGGCCCTGGAGCTTTCTCTGACGCGCCAGGGACACCGGGTGGCCACCGCTGCGACCGGTGAGGACGGTCTGAAGCTGTTGCGTGAGCAGCGGCCCGATCTGATCGTCCTCGATGTCATGCTGCCCGGCATCGACGGTTTCGAGGTGTGCCGGCGGATCCGGCGCACGGACCAGCTGCCGATCATTCTGCTGACCGCGCGCAGCGACGACATCGACGTGGTCGTGGGCCTGGAGTCCGGTGCGGACGACTATGTCGTCAAGCCCGTCCAGGGCCGGGTGCTCGACGCCCGGATCCGGGCCGTGCTGCGCCGCGGGGAGCGGGAGTCCACCGACTCGGCGACCTTCGGCAACGTCGTCATCGACCGCAGCGCGATGACCGTGACGAAGAACGGCGAGGACCTCCAGCTGACGCCGACCGAACTGCGGCTCCTGCTTGAGCTGAGCCGGCGGCCGGGGCAGGCGCTGTCCCGGCAGCAGTTGCTGCGGCTGGTCTGGGAGCACGACTACCTCGGTGACTCCCGGCTGGTGGACGCGTGTGTGCAGCGGCTGCGCGCCAAGGTGGAGGACGTGCCCTCGTCGCCGACCCTGATCCGTACCGTGCGTGGTGTCGGCTACCGCCTGGACGCCCCTCAGTGACGGACGTGCAGGGGGGTTTCCGCGGCTGGGCCGCGGATCGCAGGGGAGCCATGTCCAGGCTGCGCTTCACCAGTCTGCGGCTGCGGCTCGTCGTGGTCTTCGGGCTCGTCGCGCTGACCGCCGCCGTGTCCGCGTCCGGCATCGCGTACTGGCTCAACCGCGAGGCCGTGCTCACCCGTACCCAGGACGCGGTGCTGCGCGACTTCCAGCAGGAGATGCAGAACCGCGCCGGGGCGCTGCCCGTGCACCCGACGCAGGACGAACTGCAGCGCACGGCCGGGCAGATGGCCAGCAGCAGCCAGCGGTTCAGTGTGCTGCTGGTCGGCCAGGACGGCAACGGCAAGACGGTGTACGGCAGTTCGGACGGGCTCAGCGCGTTCGCGCTCGACGACGTGCCGACCTCGCTGCGCAAGGCCGTTGACAAGCAGCAGAAGGTGACCGACTCCAACAAGTCGACGTACCACCTGTACTGGCAGCGGGTCGTCGACCACGGCACGCCGTATCTCGTCGCCGGGACCCGGCTGATCGGCGGCGGGCCGACCGGTTACATGATGAAGTCGCTGGAGCCGGAGGCGAAGGACCTCAACTCGCTGGCGTGGTCGCTGGGGATCGCCACGGGGCTCGCCCTCATCGGTTCGGCGCTGCTGGCGCAGGCCGCGGCCACGACCGTGCTCAAGCCCGTGCACCGGCTCGGGGTCGCCGCCCGGCGGCTCGGCGAGGGCAAGCTGGACACCCGGCTGCGGGTGTCCGGGACGGACGAACTCGCGGATCTCTCCCGGACGTTCAACGACGCGGCCGAGGCGCTGGAGAAGCGGGTCGACGACATGGCCGCGCGGGACGACGCGTCGCGGCGGTTCGTCGCGGACATGAGCCACGAGCTGCGTACCCCGCTCACCGCGATCACCGCCGTGACGGAGATCCTGGAGGAGGAGCTGGAGGCCGAGTCGGGCTCGATGGACCCGATGATCGAGCCCGCCGTCCGGCTGGTCGTCAGCGAGACGCGCCGCCTCAACGACCTCGTCGAGAACCTGATGGAGGTCACCCGCTTCGACGCCGGTACGGCCCGTCTCGTCCTCGACGACGTCGACATCGCCGACCAGATCACCGCCTGCATCGACGCCCGCGCCTGGCTGGACGCGGTGGACCTGGACGCCGAGCGCGGCGTCCACGCCCGTCTCGACCCGCGCCGCCTCGACGTCATCCTCGCCAACCTGATCGGCAACGCGCTCAAGCACGGCGGGTCGCCGGTGCGGGTGTCGGTGCGGATAGACGGAGACGAACTGGTCGTCGCCGTGCGGGACCACGGTCCGGGCATCCCGGAGGACGTCCTGCCGCACGTCTTCGACCGGTTCTACAAGGCCAGCGCCTCCCGGCCGCGCTCCGAGGGCAGCGGCCTGGGCCTGTCCATCGCGACGGAGAACGCCCGCATCCACGGCGGCTCGATCACCGCCGCGAACTCCCCCGAGGGCGGCGCGGTGTTCACGCTCCGGCTGCCCCGGGACGCCTCCCGGCTGACGGAGGAGAGCAAGGACACCGGGGACACCGGGGACACCGGGGATGCCGGGGGCACCGGCGGTGCCGGGGAGAAGGGCGCCTGATGCACGTACGAAGACTCCTGGCCGTCGCCGGGCTGGCGCTGGCGCTCTCCGGCTGCGGGATCCGGGCCACCGAGGTGCCGACCGACTTCGGCGGGGCGCCCTCGCGGGTGCCGTGCTCGATGACCCAGCCGGACCTGCCCGCGCAGAGCGAGCGCGGGGTGCCGGTGCAGGTGTTCCTGCTGTGCGGCTCCTCGCTGGTGACCGTCGACCGGGAGGTGCGCGTCCCCGACGGCTCGGCGGACGCCAAGCGGCGGGTGACCGTCGCCCAGGGGCTGCTCGACCAGCTCGCCGAGACGCCGTCGGCCGCCGAGAAGGAGGCGGGCTACACGACGAACGTGCGGGGCGGGATGAGCGTCTGGGGGCCGCGGGCCGGGGACCCCGACGACACGCTGCGGCTGAGCACGTCGCCGCCGCAGCTGACGTCGTACGCGCTCGCCCAGATCGTCTGCACGCTGTCCGACTCGGCGGCCGCGGAGGGGGACGGGTCGGTGATCCTGGGCGGGCCGGGGACGGAGCCGTTGCGGCGGTACGAGTGCACGGACGCGGTGCGCAACGCACCGGGCGCAAACCGCCCGCCGTCCACCGAGGTCGCCCCAGGCTGACGCGCAGCGCCAGCGCCCCGTCAGGAGCGTGAGGGGCAGCGCCCCGCCAGGGGCGTGAGGGGCAGCGCCCCGTCAGGGGCGCGGGGAACTGCGCGACCAGCCACGACGGCGGCGCGGTCGACCTACGGCGTGTTGCGGCGCTTCCGATGGAACGCCTAGCCGGGGTTCCGCCTGAGGCCGTACGGCGGGTGCGGGCTGTGGACGGTTGCTCGCGCAGTTCCCCGCGCCCCTTCGGGGGCGTGTGTCCGAGGCCTCACCGCTGTATCCGGAACCGATCGTGTGCGCGGGCGCGTCTACGGGGGCGTGCAGCGTCAAGGCTCCATCGGCGGCAGCGCCGCGATCCGCGTCCGTGTGGCAGGGGGTGTCCTCCTCGTCGCACATCTCGTGTTCGTCGCCTGGCTGATGCTGCGGCCGCTGGACGTGCCCTGGGTGATGCCCGCCAACCTGCACCCCCTCGCCGGTATCCGCGCCGACCTCGCGCTCGGCTCGCGCGAGGCGGCGCACCGCATCGGTGAGGGGCTCGCGCTGCTCGCGCCGCTGGGCGTGCTGCTGCCGATGACGCACGGGAAGCTCCGGGTCTCCCCGCTCGCCTCCCTGATCAGTTCGGCCGCCGCGGGCGCGCTGATCTCGACGGGCATAGCCCTGCTGCAGACCGGGGTCCCGGGCCGCGTGGTGGACGTGGACTCGATCCTGCTCAACACGGCCGGCGTGGTGATCGCGCATCTGGCGGTGGTACCGGCGGCCCGCGCCCGGCTCCGCCGGCGGGGTGAGCGGCAGCGGCCCACGGCCCTCCCCCAGGAGGAAGCCGCTCAGGGTCGTACCCCGACGATTCCCAGGGTCGGGATCGCCCCGTAGAGCGACGCTTCGACCCGGTTCGTCTCCGTAGCGTTGAGGGCAGACGAGGGGCCGCACGGGCCGCCTCGCACCGGACGCTCACGAAGGAGCCGCAGATGTCCAGCCTCGCCCGCCCCACCCACGGCCGCATGATCGGCGGAGTGTGCGCCGCGCTGGCCCGGCGCTTCGGCACCTCCGCGACCACGATGCGGGTGATCTTCCTGCTGTCCTGCCTGCTGCCGGGCCCGCAGTTCCTGCTCTACATAGCGCTGTGGATCCTCCTCCCCTCGGAGGAGAAGGCCTCCACCGCCTGGTGACCAGGCGGTACGACAACGCCGTTGGGGCGCTCCGGAGGGTTTCCGGGGCGCCCCAACGGCGTTGCCGTTCGGCCGGGGAGAGGTCAGCCGAGCGGAATCCCGTTCACCGGCAGGCCGTGCGTGGGCAGGCCCTGGACCGGCAGGCCGCCGAGGAGACCGGCGACGGGCTTGGTCGGGCCGCCGGCGAGCGCCTGCTTGACGGCCGGCTGGACGGCGTTCAGTCCGGCACCGAGGGCGCTCTGCCCCTGCGTCACGGCCTGACCGGCGCCCGGCAGCGCCTTGGCGACGTTCTCGGCCGGCAGCGTCTTGGTGACGGTGTCCAGGGCCTGGGAGTCCGGGACGGCCGGAGCCGCGTTGGCCGCGCCCGCGCCGGCAGCGGCGAAGGCGGCACCGAGGGCGGCGACACCGAGGGTCTTGGCAGCAGACTGCTTCATCGTCAATGCGTCCTTGGAATGCGGAGACGGGGATCAATAACACGCTGAGCGGTCCACGACCGTAAACATGCCGGGCCACCCGCCGCAAACACCGAAATGCGGACGGCCGGTGAAGGCCCGTCCGCATTCCGTACCCCGCCGGGAGGTCCGATCAGCCCTCAGCATCCACAGAACCGCTGGTGGAGGCGGTCTGCCGGAACAGCCATTCGGATTTCAGCTCTGCATAACCGGGCTTGACCACGTCATTGATCATGGCAAGGCGTTCATCGAAAGGAATGAACGCTGATTTCATCGCATTGACGGAGAACCACTGCATGTCGTCGAGCGTGTAACCGAACGCCTCGACGAGATGCTCGAATTCCCGGCTCATGCTGGTCCCGGACATCAGCCGGTTGTCGGTGTTCACGGTGGCCCGGAAGTGCAGTCGGCGCAGCAGCCCGATCGGGTGCCCGGTGTAGGAGTCGGCGGCGCCGGTCTGGAGGTTGGAGCTGGGGCACAGCTCCAGCGGGATCCGCTTGTCGCGGACGTACGACGCGAGCCGGCCGAGCTTGACGGTGCCGTCCTCGTGGACCTGGATGTCGTCGATGATCCGCACCCCGTGCCCGAGCCGGTCGGCGCCGCACCACTGCAGCGCCTGCCAGATGGACGGCAACCCGAAGGCCTCGCCGGCGTGGATGGTGAAGTGGTTGTTCTCGCGCTTGAGGTACTCGAAGGCGTCGAGGTGCCGGGTGGGCGGGTAGCCGGCCTCCGCCCCCGCGATGTCGAAGCCCACCACCCCCAGGTCCCGGTAGCGGTTGGCGAGTTCGGCGATCTCCAGGGAGCGGGCCGCGTGCCGCATGGCGGTGAGCAGGGCGCCGACCCGGATCCGCCGGCCGTTCTCGCGGGCGAGGGCCTCGCCCTGCCGGAAGCCCTCGTTGACGGCCTCGACGACGTCTTCGAGGGTGAGCCCCTGTTCCAGGTGCTGTTCGGGGGCGTACCGCACCTCGGCGTAGACGACGCCGTCCTCGGCGAGGTCCTCGGCGCACTCGCGGGCGACCCGGACGAGGGCGTCCCGGGTCTGCATGACGCCGACGGTGTGCGAGAACGTCTCCAGGTACCGCTCCAGCGAACCGGAGTCGGCGGCCTCGCGGAACCAGATGCCGAGCTTGTCCGGGTCGGTCTCGGGGAGGCCGGAGTACCCGGTCTCCCGGGCGAGGTCGGCGACGGTGCCCGGACGCAGGCCGCCGTCGAGGTGGTCGTGCAGCAGAACCTTCGGCGCCCGGCGGATCTGGTCCGGCGTCGGGGTGTTCGCGGTGCTCTGGCTCGTCATTTCCGCACTGTAACTCCTACGCGCGTAGATCGCTCGGTACTCGGAGATTTCCATTTCCCGTCGATACGCAATGGTGACCGCACGGACGGGTCGCGTACACCGCCTCTTCTGACACTGTTCTGTCATGGCACAGCAAGCGACGCCGGTCCGAACGGCCAGCCTGAGCAGGGCAGTCGGCCAGGAGCCGACGACGGTGAGCGGCGCGGTCCTGCTCCTCCCCGGCGGGGAGGAGGTCTCCGCGCGACGGCCGTCCCTCGTATGGGCGACGGCCTTCGTCCGCGCGCTCGGCCGCCGGCTCGCCCGGGACGGCCGGGACGAGGGACTGGCCGCGCACGTCGTCCACTACCGCTACCGCGGCTGGAACGGCAGCGAGGCGCACCTCGCCGGGGACGCCGGCTGGGCGGCCGACGAGGTGGTACGGCGGTACGGCGACGTCCCGGTGTGCCTGCTCGGCGTGGGGATGGGCGGCCGGGCCGCGCTGCGCGCGGGCGGGCACGAGGCCGTCAACTCCGTGGTCTCCGTCGCCCCCTGGCTGCCCGAGGACGACGTGGCGGCGCCCGAGGAACCGGTTCGCCAGCTGGTGGGGCGGCGGGTGCTGATCGTGCACGGCACGAACGACGAACGGACCGATCCGGAGCTGTCGTTCCGGCTGGCGGCGCGGGCGAAGAAGGCGAACCGGGAGGTGTGCCGGTTCGAGGTGCACTCGGACGGGCACGGGTTGCATCAGCACCGGGACGAAGTCCTCGCGCTCGCTTCGGACTTCGTGATGGGGGCGCTGTACGGGCATGCGGTGTCGCGGCCGGTGGAGGACGCGCTTGCTGCGCCGCCGCCGATCGGGTTGCGGATGCCACTTGCCGCGGGCTTCGGGCGGTCGCTTCGTAAGAGCTGATGTCCGGTTTCGGGGTGCGGACCGTGGGTGGTTCTGCGCAGTTCCTCCCCCAGCCTTCGGCCGGGGGTACCCCCAGCGCCCCTGAAGGGGCGCGTTGTCGCTAGGTGGGGAGCAGGTTGCCCCTTCTCGACAGCAGGAACTGCTTGAAGGCGGCCACCGGGGGTGTGTCCGGGTGGCCCTCCAGCCATGCGACGCCGATTTCTCGCACCGCTCTCGGGGCGGTGACCGTGAGTTCCACGACTCCCGGGCGGGGGAAGGCGGGTGGCGGGAGCAGTGCGACCCCCAGGCCGGCCGCGACCAGGCCCCGGAGCGTCTCCGCCTCCTCGCCCTCGAAGGCGACCCTCGGCTTGAAGCCCGCCTCCTTGCACACGTCGTCCGTGATGCGGCGCAGGCCGTAGCCCGGTTCCAGGGTCACGAAGGTCTCGTCGGCCGCCTCCGCGAGGCGGATGCGCTTGCGGGTGGCCAGCGGGTGATCGGCGGGCACCACCAGCCGGAGTCTCTGTTCGTCGAGGCGGCGGGCGGCCAGGTCCGGGGCGTCCGGCACCGGGGAGGTCAGGCAGAGGTCCAGCTCGCCCGCGCGCAGCTTCTCGATCATCGCCTCGCCGTAGTTCTGGACGAGGCTGAAGCGGATGCGCGGATGGTCGGCGCGGAAGGCCTGGAGGAGGCCGGGTACGGTCTCCGCGCCCATGGTGTGCAGGAACCCGAAGGCGACCTTCCCCGTGGTGGGGTCGGCGTCGGCGCGGACCTCGTCGGCGGCGCGCCGCACCTCGGCGAGGGCGCGGTCGACCGAGGTGAGGAAGGTACGGCCGGCGGGGGTGAGGGAGACGGTGCGGCCGTGCCGGGTGAAGAGGTCGACGCCCAGGTCCTGTTCCAGGCGGGCCATCGCGCGGGAGAGGGTGGACTGGGGGACGTTCAGCTCCTGGGCGGCCCTGGTGACATGCTCGGTGCGGGCCACGCCGGCGAAGTACGCGAGGCGTGGGGCCAGCAACATCGTCATGTCTTCTGTGTCACTGTCCGGTGACAGGCGCCCTGCTGACCTCTGCTGATGCTCCATGGGAACGATTATGACGATTCCATGCATTGGACGGATCAACGGCGGGGTCCGTACGTTCGAGGCATGTCTCCCGCCAGTACCGGGGCGTCCACCACCATGGGCGCCGTCCCGTCCGTCCCCGCCGCCGTCTCCGACTCCCGTCTGACCCCGGGCGGTCCCGGCTACCGCCGGATGAGCTTCGCGCTCTTCCTCGCCGGTGTCGCGACCTTCGCCCTCCTCTACTCCACGCAGGCCCTGCTCCCGCTGATCTCGGACGGCTACGGCGTCTCCGCGAGCGACGCGAGCTGGACGGTGGCGGCGGCGACCGGCGGTCTGGCGCTGTTCGTCATCCCGATGAGCGCCCTCTCCGAGCGGTTCGGACGCCGTACGGTCATGACGGCCTCGCTGGCGGTGGCGGTGACCGTCGGCCTGCTGGTCCCCTTCGCGCCCTCGCTCGGCGTGCTGGTCGTGCTCCGTGGCGTCCAGGGCGCGGCACTGGCCGGTCTGCCGGCCTCGGCGACGGCGTACCTGGCCGAGGAGGTCCGGCCGAAGGCGCTGGTCACGGCGATCGGCCTGTTCGTCGCGGGCAACAGCGTGGGCGGGATGAGCGGCCGGGTCATCACCGGCTGGGTCGCGCAGGAGTGGGGCTGGCGGGTGGCCGTGGGCACCGTCGGCGTGATCGCGGTCGGCTGCGCGGTGGCCTTCCGGCTGCTCCTGCCCGCCCCGCGGCACTTCAAGGCGGGCTCGCTGCACCCGCGCCGGCTGCTCGGCACGGTCCGCGACCACCTGGCCGACCCGCTGCTGCGCCGCCTGTACGCGATCGGCGCGCTCTTCATGACCGTCTTCGGCGGCGTCTACACGGTGATCGGCTACCGCCTGACCCAGGAGCCCTTCTCGCTCCCCCAGGGCATCATCGGCTCGATCTTCCTGGTGTACCTGGTGGGTACGGTGTCCGCGTCGACGGCGGGCCGTCTGGTCGGCCGCCTGGGCCGCCGCGGTGCCCTCTACCTGGCCGGCGGCACGACCGCCACCGGCCTCCTCCTCTCCCTGGCCGACTCGCTCCCGCTGGTCCTGCTCGGCCTGGTCCTCATCACCGCGGGCTTCTTCGCCGGCCACGCGGTCGCCTCCTCCGCGGTCAGCAAGACGGCCACCCACGGCAGGGCCCAGGCCTCCGCCCTCTACCAGTCCGCGTACTACATCGGCTCCAGCGCGGGCAGCACGGTGGGCGCGATGGCGTTCCACGCGGGAGGCTGGGCGGGGACGGTGAGCGTGGGCCTGCTGGCGGTCCTGGGCGTGGTGACGATCACCGTCCTGGGCTCGATGGCAGCCCGCAGGCAGGTCCTGGCCAACGCCCACTGAAGCGCCCGGAAGGGGCGCGGGGAACTGCGCGACCAGCCACGACGCCGCCGCACCCGCCACCCGGCCGCACACCCCACCCCCTTGGGCGCACCACCCCTCACCTGCACGTTTCCCCACTCCGGGGGCCATTGTCAGTCCCCTGCGCTACCTTCCGAAGTGCTGGAGCGCAACGGCGCGCGAACAGGAACGGCCACAGGGGTGGGTGGACGGAAGATGACCGACGGCACGGCGACGGCGGAGCTGGACGTCGCACTGGACAAGTACCGGACCGAGCTGACCGGGTACTGCTACCGCATGCTCGGCTCGTCCTTCGAGGCCGAGGACGCGGTGCAGGACACCCTGGTGCGGGCCTGGCGGAGCTACGAGAAGTTCGAGGGCCGCTCCAGCCTGCGGTCATGGCTGTACCGGATCGCGACCAACGTCTGCCTGGACATGCTCAGCGCGGGCAACAAGCGCGCCCGGCCGATGGACCTCAGCGAGTCGACGCCGCTGGCCCAGGCGGCGCTCTCGCCCCGGCCCGACAACACCTGGCTGGAGCCGGTGCCCGACGCGCGCGTGCTGCCGACCGTGGACGACCCGGCGGAGGCGGCCGTGGCCAAGGAGTCGATCCGGCTGGCCTTCATGGCCGCGTTGCAGCAGCTGCCGCCGAAGCAGCGGGTGGTGCTGATCCTGCGCGAGGTGCTGGCCTGGAAGGCCAACGAGGTGGCCGAGCTGCTCGGCACCACCGTCGCGTCGGTCAACAGCGCCCTGCAGCGGGCCCGGGCCACGCTGGCCGAGCAGCGGCAGTCGGGCGCCGCCGCCGAGGTCTCCGACCCGCTCGACGAGGAGCAGCAGAAGCTGCTGGAGCGCTATGTCGCCGCCTTCGAGGGCTACGACATGACGGCACTGACCGCGCTCCTCCACGAGGACGCCATCATGACGATGCCGCCGTTCGACCTGTGGCTCACCGGCCACGAGGACATCGCCGGCTTCATGACCACCATCGGCTCCGCCTGCGAGGGCTCACGGCTGTTCCCGGTCCAGGTCAACGGCCTGCCCGGGTTCGCCCAGTACAAGCCCGACCCGGACACCGGCGGCTGGAGCCCCTGGTCCGTCCAGGTCCTGGAGATCTCGGACGGCAGGCTGACCGGGTTCCACTTCTTCCTCGACACCAAGCGCTGGTTCCCGCTCTTCGATCTCCCCCTCCACCTGGAGGCGAAGGCCGAGGAAGCGGAGGAGGGAGCGTAGGTCGGGGTCGGGGTCGCGGAGCCGGATCCGTCCTCCGGCCCGCCGGGCCGTCAGTTCGAGCCGGGCCAGCAGGTCGACGGCCGCCAGCCCCGGCGGCCCGAGCCCGCCCACATCGCAGACGACGACCCGGGCCTCGCCCGCCCCGAGCAGCTCCCGCACGTCGTCGCACAGCCCCGGCACCTCGTCCCTGACGACGGGGCCCGACAGCATGAGCACGGCAGGGGTCACGGCATCCACGACCAGTAGACCGCCGCGGGTCCGACAACTCATCGCGCAGGGGCGCCCCGCCTTCCGTACGGTCGCGAAGATCACAAGGGTCGCAACGTTGACCTGCACCTGACCGACCCAGAGGGTTGGCTGTATGCCCCACGGATCAGCAGCGCCCGCCCCGCCCGACGGTCTCCTCCGCCGCGAGGAGGTCCCGTGCAAGGGGTGCTGAGCGGCTTCGCGGTGATCGCGATCGTCATCGCCGTCGGCTACGTCCTCGGCCGAGGCGGCCACCTGGGGGCGAACGGCCGCGAGGTCCTCACCAAGCTCGCCTTCCATGTCGCCTCCCCCGCACTCCTCTTCACCCTGCTCGCGAAGGCCGACCTGGCGGTGATCTTCTCCAGCCGCCTCCTGGTGACGGCCCTGAGCACGGCCGCGGCGGCGGGCGCGTTCGTGGCGGCGGGTGTCGTACGGGGCTGGGGCGTGGGCCGCACCACGATCGGCGCGCTGTGCTCCAGCTACGTCAACTCGGGCAACCTCGGCATCCCGATCGCGGTGTACGTGCTGGGCGACGCGTCGCTGGTGGCACCGGTGCTGCTCTTCCAGGTGGTGGTCCTCACCCCGGTCGCGCTCACGATCCTCGACGTGGCCGGCATGGGCGAGAAGGGGCCCTGGTGGCGCAAGCTGCTCACCCCGCTGCGCAACCCGATAGCCGTGGGCTCGCTGTCCGGCGTGGCGGTCTCGGGGCTCGGCATCCACGTCCCCGGCCCGGTGATGGACCCGCTCACCCTGATCGGCAACATGTCCGTGCCGGCCGTCCTGCTCGCCTTCGGCATCTCCCTGCGCGGCAGCAAGCTCCCCGGCCGGGGCCGTGACCGGCACCCGGTGTTCCTGTCGGTCGCCCTGAAGTCGGTGGGCCAGCCGTTCGTCGCCTGGGCCCTGGCGTCGGCGGTCTTCGGCCTGCGCGGGGCGCCCCTGCTCGACGTGACGGTGACGTCGGCGCTGCCGGCCGCGCAGAACCTGTACACCTACGCCAGCACCTACCGGGTCGGCGAGGAGCTGGCCCGGGACTCGATCCTGCTGTCGACGGTGCTGGCGGTGCCGGTGCTGGTGGTCGTGGCGGCGCTGCTGGGGTGACCCGCCGGTCGTCCCCGGCAGCACCGCGCCGGACCCTCGTCAGGCGATGCGCTCCAGCACCACCGGCGACGCGGTGTACTCGGTACCGGCCGCCCCGATGTCGTACGACCCGTCGACCGCCTGGAGCGCGTACTCGAAGCGCTCCGGGGTGTCCGTGTGCAGGGTGAGGAGGGGCTGGCCCGCGGTGACGGTGTCGCCGGGCTTGGCGTGGAGTTCGACGCCCGCGCCCGCCTGCACCGGGTCCTCCTTGCGGGCCCGGCCGGCGCCGAGGCGCCAGGCGGCGACGCCGATGTCGTAGGCGTCGAGGCGGGTCAGGACGCCGGAGGACGCCGCCTTGATCACGTGCTGTTCCCTGGCCACCGGGAGCGCCGCGTCCGGGTCGCCGCCCTGGGCCGCGATCATCCGGCGCCAGACGTCCATGGCCGAGCCGTCGGCGAGGGCCTTCGCCGGGTCGGCGTCGTGGACGCCGGCCGCGTCGAGCATCTCGCGGGCCAGGGCGAGGGTGAGTTCGACGACGTCGGCGGGGCCGCCGCCGGCCAGGACCTCCACCGACTCGCGGACCTCCAGGGCGTTGCCCGCGGTGAGGCCGAGCGGGGTGGACATGTCGGTGAGGAGCGCGACCGTCTTCACGCCGTGGTCGGTGCCGAGGCCCACCATGGTCGAGGCGAGTTCGCGGGCGTCCTCGATGGTCTTCATGAAGGCGCCGGTGCCGACCTTCACGTCCAGGACCAGGGAGCCGGTGCCCTCGGCGATCTTCTTCGACATGATGGAGGAGGCGATCAGGGGGATCGCCTCGACCGTGCCGGTGACGTCGCGGAGCGCGTACAGCTTCTTGTCGGCGGGGGCCAGGCCGTCGCCCGCCGCGCAGATCACCGCGCCGGTGGTGTCCAGCACGTGCAGCATCTCCTCGTTGGAGAGCAGGGCGCGCCAGCCGGGGATCGACTCCAGCTTGTCCAGGGTGCCGCCGGTGTGGCCGAGGCCGCGGCCGGAGAGCTGGGGGACGGCCGCGCCGCAGGCCGCCACCAGGGGCGCCAGCGGGAGGGTGATCTTGTCGCCGACGCCGCCCGTGGAGTGCTTGTCGGCGGTCGGGCGGGACAGCGAGGAGAAGTCCATGCGCTCGCCGGACGCGATCATCGCGGCGGTCCAGCGGGCGATCTCACGGCGGTTCATGCCGTTGAGCAGGATGGCCATCGCGAGCGACGACATCTGCTCGTCGGCGACCTCGCCGCGCGTGTACGCGTCGATGACCCAGTCGATCTGCTGGTCGCTGAGCTCACCGCGGTCCCGCTTGGTGCGGATGACGGAGACGGCGTCCATGGTGGCCATGGCGTTCCCTTCGAGAGGTGCGATGCGTACGGCCCCTCCGGACGCGACGGACGCGGAGGGGCCGTACGGGAGTTACTTGGTGAGATGGGCCGGGCCGAAGGCCTGGGGCAGCATCTCGGAGAGGGGCAGGACGCCCTCCGGGGTGTCCAGGAGGAGGTCCGGGCCGCCGAACTCGTAGAGCAGCTGACGGCAGCGGCCGCACGGGACCAGGAGCCCGCCCGTGCCGTCCACGCAGGTGAAGTGCGTGAGCCGGCCGCCGCCCGTGCGCTGGAGCTCGGAGACCAGTCCGCACTCGGCGCACAGGCCGAGGCCGTACGACGCGTTCTCCACGTTGCAGCCGGAGACCGTACGGCCGTCGTCCACCAGGGCGGCGACCCCGACCGGGAAGCCGGAGTACGGGGCGTAGGCGTGGGACATGGCCTCGCGGGCCTCCGCGCGCAGGGTCTCCCAGTCGAAGCCGGCGGCCGCGGCGGTCACTTGCCCTGCCCCTTCCGGTACGGCAGGCCGTCCGCCTTCGGCATCCGCAGGGACTGCGCGGACAGCGAGAGGACGAGGAGGGTGACGAGGTACGGGGTCGCGGTCACCAGCTGGCGCGGGACGTCGTTGGTGGTGGCGTACCAGATGAACATCAGGACCGAGATGACGATCGTGATGACGGCCGGGACGTACTTCTTCTTCCAGGCCAGGTAGGCGGCGCCGAACACCAGCAGGATCGCGAGCAGCAGGATCAGCGCGTGGACGTTCACCGTGCCGCCGCGCAGGTTGAGGCTGTCGGTGTAGCCGAACAGGCCGGCGCCGAGGGCGAGGCCGCCCGGCATCCAGTTGCCGAAGATCATCGCGGCGAGACCGATGTAGCCGCGGCCGGCGGTCTGGCCGTCGAGGTACACGTTGGAGGCGACGATCGAGAGGAACGCGCCGCCGAGGCCGGCGAAGCCACCGCTGATGATCACCGCGATGTACTTGTACTTGTAGACGTTGACGCCGAGGGACTCGGCCGCCACCGGGTTCTCGCCGCAGGAGCGCAGCCGCAGGCCGAAGGCGGTGCGCCACAGGACCCACCAGGTGATCGGGACGAGGGCGACGGCGACGACGGTCAGCGGGGACAGGTCGGTGAGCAGACCGCCGACCAGGCCCGCGATGTCGGAGACGAAGAACCAGTGCTTCTGGTTGAGCGTGTCCAGCCAGTCGGACAGGCCCGGGACGCTGAACGTGCCGAGCGAGTCGATCGGCGGGGACTGCTTGGAGGAGCCGCCCTCGGCGTTCTCGAAGGTGAACTTCGAGAGGTAGCGGGTGGCGCCCAGGGCGAGGATGTTCAGGGCCACACCGGAGACGATGTGGTTGACGTTGAAGGTGACGGTGGCGACGGCGTGCAGCAGGGCGCCGAGCGCGCCGCCGAGGATGCCGAAGACGACGCCGACCCAGGGGCCCCACTGGTAGCCGGCCCAGGCACCGAACCAGGTGCCGAGGATCATCATGCCTTCGAGGCCGATGTTGACGACGCCCGCGCGCTCGGCCCACAGGCCGCCGAGGCCGGCGAGGCCGATCGGGACGGCGAGGCGCAGTGCGGTGGACATCTGGCCGGTCGAGGTGATGCCCTCGGCGCCGGTGATGATGCGCACGAGCGAGGTGAGGACCAGTACGCCGGCGATGACCAGCAGGAGTACCGGGAGCGACATTCGGCGGCCGCCCTTGCCGGGCTGCTTCGCCTGCGGCTTGGCGATGGTCGCGGTGGACATCAGGCCGCCACCTCCTTCTTGGTGTTCTTGGCGGCGGCCGCGGCGAGCTCCGCGCCGACCTGGCGCTGCTGGCGGCGCAGACCCCACTGCCGTACGGCTTCGTAGGAGATGACGACGGAGAAGACGATCAGGCCCTGCATGATCGTGGCGATCTCCTTCTCGTACGCCACCGGGGTCGCGTAGTCGAGGGCGGGCGAGGCCTTGTCGAGGAAGGCCCACAGCAGGGCGGCGAAGGCGATGCCGCCGGGGTTGTTGCGGCCGAGCAGGGCGATGCCGATGGCGGTGAAGCCGAGGCCGGCCGGGAAGTCGAGGCTGTAGGTGTGCGAGTCGCCGAGCAGCAGCGGGAGGCCCGCGAGACCGGAGACGGCGCCGGAGATCAGCATGGAGACCAGGACCATGCGCTTGGCGTCGACGCCGG
The DNA here is from genome assembly GCF_042957285.1 of Streptomyces sp. NPDC008092. NCBI lineage: Bacteria > Bacillati > Actinomycetota > Actinomycetes > Kitasatosporales > Streptomycetaceae > Streptomyces > Streptomyces sp. NPDC008092. Next base: position 604,174 of record NZ_JBIBHY010000003.1, on the reverse strand, counting down.
AGGCGGCCGCGGCGGACTCGGAGGCGCCGGTGGCGCGCAGGTCGAAGCCGAAGCGGGTGCGGTTGAGGACCACCCAGTAGCCGATGCCGAGGGCGATGGCGACGAAGACCATGCCGTAGATGTCGCCGACGTCGGAGCCCAGGTTGATGCCGGGGAACCAGCCGGACTTCTTCATCACGCCGGTCGTCATGTTGTTGCCGACCTGGACGCCCCACACGTTGGCGAGGGTGACGTAGCCGATGACGCTGGTGGCGATGGCGTTCAGCATGATCGTGGCGACGACCTCGCTGACCCCGCGGGTGACCTTGAGGACGCCCGCGATGCCCGCCCAGAAGGCGCCGGTGAGCATGGCGACCAGGAGCAGCATCGGGATCTGCAGGAAGGCGGGCAGGCCCACGTTGGCGCCGACCACGGCCGTCATCACGGCGGCGAGGCGGTACTGGCCGTCGACGCCGATGTTGAACAGGTTCATCCGGAAGCCGAGGGCGACCGCGATGGCCGCGATGTAGTACATCGCCGCCTGGTTGATGATCAGGACCTGGATGTCGGAGTACGGCAGCTGCTGGAGCATCAGCACGTACGGCTCGAACGGGTTGCGGTTCGAGGCCAGCAGCACGATCGAGGTCAGGGCGATCGCCAGGACGAGCGCGATGACCGGGCCGGCCACCGCGAGGAGCACCCGCTCCTTGTCGAACTTCTTCATCGGGCCTCGTCCTCCGGACCGTCGGCGCCTTCGTGTCCTTCTGGGGCGGTGTCTACGTGTTCCAGGTGGCCGGACGCGGCACCCGTCATGGCGGAGCCCAGCTCCTCCGGGGTGATGGTGGCCGGGTCGGCGTCCGCGACCAGCTTCCCGTCGAAGATCACCCGCAGGGTGTCCGACAGACCGATCAGCTCGTCGAGGTCCGCGGAGATCAGCAGCACCGCCAGGCCCTCGCGGCGGGCGTCCCGGATGCGGTCCCAGATCTGCGCCTGGGCGCCGACGTCCACACCGCGGGTGGGGTGGGCGGCGATCAGGAACTTCGGGTGGTGGCTCATCTCGCGGCCGACGATCAGCTTCTGCTGGTTGCCGCCGGAGAGGGAGGCGGCGGTGACGTCGATGCCGGGGGTGCGGACGTCGTACTCCTCGACGATCCGGCGGGTGTCGGCCTGGGCGCCCTTGATGTCCAGCCAGAAGCCCTTGGCGTTGGGCTTCTCGGTGACGTGGCCGAGGATGCGGTTCTCCCAGAGCGGGGACTCCAGGAGCAGGCCCTGGCGGTGCCGGTCCTCGGGGATGTAGCCGACGCCGGCCTCGCGGCGCTTGCGGGTGCCCCAGGGGGTGACGTCCTCGCCGAGGAACTCGATCGTGCCGGAGTCGGCGTTGCGGGTGCCGATGAGCGCGTCGATCAGCTCGGTCTGGCCGTTGCCCTCGACGCCGGCGATGCCCATGACCTCGCCGGCGTGGATGGTGAAGGTGACGTCGTCGAGGACGCGCTTGGCGGCGCCGGGGGTGGTGGCCTCGTCGAGGACGTCGCCGCGGGCGGTGGCGCCGGCTGAGCCGGCCGTGGCGGTCTCGGGCTGGGCGCCGACCTCGCCGAGCGAGGCGATGCCGCCGCTGGCGTAGACGGTGAGGTTCTTGACGGCGACGACGGCCTTGTCGGTGACCGTGGACTCGGCGGTCTCCGGGGTGGGCAGCTCGCTGCCCACCATCAGCTCGGCGAGCTGGCGGGGGGTGGTCTCGGAGGGGATCGCGGTGCCGACCGTGGTGCCGCGGCGGATGACGGTGATGTCGTCGGCGACGGACAGCACCTCGCCGAGCTTGTGGGAGATGAAGATGACCGAGAGGCCCTCGGACTTCAGCTCGCGCAGGTTGTCGAAGAGCGCGTCGACCTCCTGCGGGACGAGGACCGCGGTGGGCTCGTCGAGGATCAGGGTCCTGGCGCCGCGGAAGAGGACCTTGAGGATCTCCACGCGCTGCCGGTCGGCGACGCCGAGGTCCTCGACCAGGGCGTCGGGGCGGATGCCGAGGCCGTACCGGTCGGAGATCTCGCGGATCTTCTTCCGGGCGTTGCCGCCGATGCCGTACAGCTTCTCGCTGCCGAGCACGACGTTCTCCAGCACCGTCAGGTTGTCCGCCAGCATGAAGTGCTGGTGGACCATGCCGATGCCGCGCGCGATGGCGTCGGCCGGGGACGAGAAGGAGACCTGCTCGCCGTCGATCGCGATGGTGCCCTCGTCCGGCTTCTGCATGCCGTAGAGGATCTTCATCAGGGTCGACTTGCCGGCCCCGTTCTCGCCCACCAGGGCATGCACGGTGCCCCTGCGGACGGACAGGTGGATGTCGTGGTTGGCTACGACACCCGGGAATCGCTTGGTGATCCCCGCCAGCTCGACCGCGGCTGTCGTCTCTGCGGTGAGCGGAGGGCTGCTGGACGCGTCGATGGCGCACTCTCCTCGGAAAAGGGGTCGCTCTACGCGCGTAGCGCCCCTGCTTTAAATAGTGCCCGGACCTGACCGAGCTTTTTCGACTCTCGATCCGTTCCGAGCATTCTGCCGCGCGAACCGGGGGTGCCCCCGCCGCCGGTCCCCGGGACCCCGGCCGATCGTCCGGACCCGCACCCGAGATTCCTGACCGAACTCTCGGATCCGCGCCCGGAGCCCCGTCGAGGTCCCCGGATCTATGGCAGGGGGCGCGGGAAGAACATCCTTCCCGCACCCCGTTCCGTGGCCGTAACGCTGTCATTACAGCGTTCTTTTGACCATGCCTACGACAAGGTCATGACCGCCGGGTCAGGAGGTCTTGACCGTGATCGAGCCGTCCTTGATGCCGGCCTCGGCCTTCTTGAGCGCGGCCTGCAGGGTGGCGTTGTTCTTGAAGACCGGGTTGGAGTCGGCCAGGCCGACGCCGCCGTTGTTCAGGGAGCCGCGGATGTCACCGGACAGCGGCTTCTTGTCCTTGATCACGGACTTGGCGAGGTCGTACACCGCGCCCTCGACGTTCTTGAGGGCCGAGGTCAGGATGTAGTTCTTGTACTTCGACAGCGCGGCCTGGTTGTACTGGTCGGAGTCGACGCCGATCGCCCACACCTTGTGCGCGGCGGCGGCCTTGATGACGCCCTGGCCGGAGAGGCCGGCGGCGGCGTAGACCACGTCGGCGCCCGAGCCGATCTGGCCCTCGGCGGCGGCCTCGCCCTTGTCGGGGCTGGAGAAGCCGCCCTCGGCCGCGGTCTGGGTCAGGTACTGGGCCTTGACCGTGACGTTCTTCTTGGTGTCCTTGACGCCCTGCTCGAAGCCCGCCTCGAACTTGTGGATCAGCGGGACGTCCACGCCGCCGATGAAGCCGACGGTGTTCGACTTGGTGGTCAGCGCGGCGGTGACGCCGGCCAGGTACGAGGACTGCTCCTCGTGGAAGACCATGTCCGCGATGTTGCTCGCCTGGTCCTGGTTGTCGTCGATGATGCCGAAGGTGACCTTCGGGAACTTCGCGGCGGCCTCCTTGACGGCGGGCGCGTAGGCGAAGCCGACACCGATCACCGGGTTGTAGCCGGACTTGGCCAGGGTCTCCAGCCGCTGCACCTTGTCCGCGTCGGACTCGCCGTCCTGCGGCTCGATGTCACGGCCGGTGACGCCGAACGCCTGGTCGGCCTTCTGGAAGCCGGCGTACGCGGCGTCGTTGAAGGACTGGTCGCCCTTGCCGCCGACGTCGTACGCGAGACCGACACCCTTGGACGCGCCGGCCTTGCCGGTGGACGAGCTGGACGAGCTGCCGCACGCTGAAACGGTGACGGCAAGGGCTGCGGTTGCAACGCCCGCAACGGCGATTCGGGACACCCGGCGCATGGAACGAGACTCCTTCGTGCAAGCGCCCAAACCAGGCGCTGGTTCCGCGGCAGCGTAACGCGCGTAGACCAGACGGAAAACCCCCAATGTCCGGTCCGTTATCTAGCTGTGGCCACAGTCACGGCCAAGGCTACGGACAGCAATACGCCCCTTGCAGGAGGCAAGGGGCGCACTGGCTGCAGGGACGGGCGGGCGGCCGTACGCACCGGTACGGCCGCTCACCCGGCGACATATTTATGTCGCATTACTTCGTGTTGACGGTGACCTTGCCGTCGATGATGTCCTGCTTGGCCTTGTCGACGGCCGCGACGACCTTGGTCATGGCCTTGTACTTCGGGTTGGTGTCCGCGAAGCCGACGCCGCCGGTCTTCAGGGTGCCGTTGACGACACCGCTCTCCGGCTTGCCCTCGTAGACGGACTTCACGAGGTCGTAGACCGCGCCGCCGACGTTCTTCAGGGCCGAGCCGAGGATGTAGTCCTTGTACTTCGCAAGGGCGCTCTGGCTGTACTGGTCGGAGTCGACACCGATCGCCCACACCTTGGCGGTGGAGGCGGCCTCGATCACGCCCTGGCCCGAGAGACCGGCCGCGTGGTAGATGACGTCGGCACCGGCGTCGATCTGGCCCTGCGCGGCGGCCTTGCCCTTGTCGGGGCTGGAGAAGCCGCCCTCCTGGGCCGTCTGGGTCAGGTACTGCGACTCGATCTTGATCTTCGGGTTGACCGACTTGGCGCCCTGGTCGAAGCCCGCCTCGAAGGTGTGGATGAGGGGGATGTCGACGCCGCCGATGAAGCCGATGTGGTCCTTCTTGGTGGCGGACGCGGCGGCCACGCCCGCGAGGTACGAGGACTGCTCCGCCGCGAAGACCATGTCGACGACGTTGGAGGCCGTCACCTCGTTGTCGTCGATGATGCCGAAGGTGATCTTCGGGTACTTGGCCGCGACCTCCTTGACGGCGGGCGCGTAGGAGTAGCCGACCCCGATGATCGGGTTGTAACCGGCCTTGGCGAGCGTGTCGAGGCGCTGCACCTTGTCGGCGTCGGACTCGCCGTCCTGCGGCTCGATGTCCCGGCCGCTGATGCCGAACTCCTTCTCGGCCTTCTGGAAGCCGGCGTACGCGGCGTCGTTGAAGGACTGGTCGCCCTTGCCGCCGATGTCGTAGGCGAGGCCTATGCCCTTGCCGTTGTACTTGCCGGACGAGTTGGTGCTGGTCGCACCGCTGTCCGAGCTGGACTTGCCGCATCCGGCGGCCGCGAGGGCGATGACGGCAACGGTCACCGCAGCTTGGGAGAACCGAGTCCTCCGACCCGAGATATAACGCACAGCAAGCACCCCTTCGTCCCCACGGCACCGTCCCCGGCCCGCTTCCCCAACCGTCCACCCTCGGTGGCGATTTCGGCGCACAGTAACGCGCGTAGAAGGGGAGGGGAACGGGGTTTCTCCGGGCCGTTATCGAACCGTGCCGACTCCGGGTTACAAGCGGCGGCCGCCGGTTACGGCGGGGTGACACAAGGGGGCGAAGAGGTACCGACCGGGCACCTCTTCGCCCCCTGCGGGACCTGCGGGACGTACGGGGAAGCTGACCGTTTCTCCGGCCGTCCGGCACGACTCGCGCCGATACGGCTACATGGTCGCGTCGATCAGGGCGGCGGCCGTGAACAGCTCCACCCCGACGGTGATGGCCCGCTCGTCGGCGTCGAAGTGGCCCTGGTGCAGGTCGCGCACGGTCCGCTCGCCCGGCGTGCGCACCCCGAGCCGCGCCAGGGCGCCCGGCACGTGCTCCAGGTACCAGGAGAAGTCCTCGCCGCCGAGGCTCTGCTCGGTGGTCTCGATGGAGTCGGTACCGCGCCGGGCGGTCATCGCGTCCCGCAGCAGTTCGGTGATCACCGGGTCGTTGACGACCGGCGGTACCCCGCGCACGTAGTTGATCTCGGACTTGGCGCGGTGCATGGTGGCGACCTCGTCGATCGCCGCGTGCACCACGTCCGGCGCCTGCCGCCACGCCTCCAGGTCAAGGCAGCGCACGGTCCCGGACAGCTCCGCGTGCTGCGGGATCACGTTGGGCGCGTGCCCGCACTCGATCCGGCCCCAGGTCACCGCGAGCCCGCTCCGGCTGTCCACGCGCCGCCCGATGAGCGCCGGCACGTCGACGGCCACCCGGGCGGCGGCGGTGACCAGGTCGGTCGTCAGGTGCGGCCGTGCGGTGTGCCCGCCGGGGCCGTCCAGGGAGACCTCGACCCGGTCGCAGGCGCTGGTGATGGCGCCGGTCCTGAGGCCGATCCGCCCCACGTCCACCCGGGGGTCGCAGTGCACGGCGATGATCCGGCCCACCCCCTCCAGCACCCCGGCCTCGATGGCGTCGGCGGCACCGCCGGGCAGCACCTCCTCGGCGGGCTGGAAGAGCAGCCGTACGGGCCGCGGCAGCTGCCCCCGCTCGTGCAGCTCGGCGAGGACCAGTCCGGCGCCCAGCACCACCGTCGTGTGCACGTCGTGCCCGCAGGCGTGCGCCCGGTCCGGCACGGTGGACCGGTAGGAGCACTCGGTCTTCATGTCCGGGATGGGCAGGGCGTCGATGTCGGCGCGCAGGGCGAGCACCGGAAGCCCGTCCCCGACCGGCCCGATGTCACAGATGAGTCCGGTCCCCGCCGGGAGGACGCGCGGCCGGAGACCGGCCTTCTCCAGCCGTTCCTTGATGGCGGCCGTGGTGCGGAACTCCTGGTTCCCTAGCTCGGGGTGCATGTGCAGGTCGCGGCGGAAGGCGACGAGTTCGGCGTGCAGTTCCTCGCTGAGCACGCCGGGGAGCACATCCCCGGGAAGGTCGGCCTCGGTCTCTGTGGACATCAATTGGTTCACCCTCTGAAGGGTAGGACGCCCGAAGGGTCAACTGACCCGAGATCAACAAAAGTTCAGCCCGTTAGGGGAAGAAAATCTGACCGCGGACGCATGACCTCGGACGTGGCTGGGTAACACCTATGTTTCCTCTTCCACGCATACCACGCCCGGCGACGATCACGCCGGTCCTGTCCACCCACCGGAACGGGACCGAGCCGCAACCGGGACTTCGCCACGCGGGCCACGCCCGCCCGGTAGCCTGCGCGACCGTGACGGACCCGGAGACCACCGACTTCATACAGACCACCCGTACGTCCTACGACACGATCGCCAAGGACTACTCCGCCGCCTTCCCGGGCGTCCCGGACCTACCCGTAGACATGTCCATGATCGCCGCCTTCGCCGCGCTGGTGAAGGCGAACGGCACCGCCCCCGTGGCCGACCTGGGCAGCGGCCCCGGCCACATCACCGCCCACCTGAACGACCTGGGCGTCCAGACCTTCGGCATCGACCTCTCGCCCGCCATGGTCGACCTGGCCCGCGAGGCCCACCCCGCCGTGCGCTACCACCGGGGCTCCATGACGTCCCTGGACCTGCCCGACGAGACCCTCGGCGGCATCCTCGCCCTCTACTCGATCATCCACGTCCCGGACGACCACCTCCCGGCGACCTTCGCCGGCTTCCACCGCGTCCTGGTCCCCGGCGGCCACGTGCTGCTGTCCTTCCAGAAGGCCGACACGCCCGGCCTCCACCTCACCGAACGCTTCGGCCACGAGATCGACCTGCACTACTACTGGCGCCCCGCCTACGCGGTCAGCGACATGCTCGTCAAGGCGGGCCTGGAGGTGGCGGCGACCCTGATCCGCGAACCCCTGGAGCCGGAGACGAGGCCCCGGGCGTTCGTCCTGGCCCGCAAGCCGGGCTGAGCGGACGGGCCCGGGGGCCCCGGGGGCCTACGACCCCGTTCGCCCGGTGTGGGCCACGAGGGCGTCGATGAGCTCGGGCCAGAGCTCGCGCGGGCGGTCGTGGCCCATGTCGGGGACCAGGAGGAGCTCGGCGCCGGGCACCAGTTCCGCGGTGCGCCGGCCGCCGTCGACGCCGATCAGGGTGTCGTCCAGGCCGTGGATCACCAGGGTCGGCACCCGGAGCCCGCGGAGCGCCTCCGCGCGGGAGCCGGCGAGGATCATCGCGCCGAGCTGCCGCCCGGTCCCGGCGGGGTAGTAGGCCCGGTCGTAGCTGCGGGCGGCCAGCTCCCGCAGCACCGCCGGGTCGCCGTAGCGCCTGGACGCCCACACCAGCTCCCGCTCCGCCGCCGCGACATACCCCTCGCGGTCCGCCGGTTTCGGGCTGAACAGCACCGCCCGCGCCTCGGGAGTGGACTGCCCGTACTCGCTCTCCCCGGTCGAGGACATCATCGACGTCAGCGTCAGCACCCGCTCCGGCCGGGTGACCGCCATCGTCTGGGCGATCATCCCGCCCATCGACGCCCCGACCACGTGCGCCCGCCCGATCCCGAGCGCGGTGAGCAGGCCCAACCCGTCGTCGGCCATGTCCCGCAGTCCGTACGGGACCATCGCGACGGCGGCGGGAACGTCCCCCGAACTCACGGCGGCGACGAACCGGCCGACGTCGACGGGGTGGTCGTCGAACCTGCTGGACAGCCCGCAGTCACGGTTGTCGTAACGGATCACATGGCGGCCCCGCCCCGCCAACGCCCGGCAGAAGTCGTCGTGCCAGGCGATCATCTGGGCACCGAAGCCCATCACGAGCAGCACCGGAGGGTCGGAGGGGTCGCCGAAGGTGTCGTAGGCGATGGACACTCCGGGCGACACGTCGATGATCGGCATACCCGGATCCTGCCAGGCCCCCCGACCGACGCACCCGAATTACCGACCGGGCCCGCCCCTCCCGGCGATCACTCCCCGGCGAACAGCTCCGCGGCATCGGTGACGTGCACCGCGCGCTGGGCCCAGATCTCCAGCTGCTCCATCTCGGTGCAGGCGTCCACCTGTTCCCGAAACCAAGTCGCTCACCGGAATGCCACGCCATTCCAGGACTCGCAGCACCATCTCGGCGCACTGCTGGATCCGCCCCTGCTCCCGGCCTTCCTCGCGGCCTTCCTCCCGCACCTGCTCCGCCAGCGGATGCCGCCAGAAGTACTGGATCGCCGTCATCAGGTCCCTCCACATCTGCTTCGCCCGGGAATCGACCAGGCACGAGTCGACGAACTGCACGAACACCGCGGCACTGTCACGGTCGATGGTCTTCAGGGCGGCTGCCAGCGACTTCATCGCCGCGATCTCCCTCGTCTCGGGAAACGGCACGCCCAGCGCCCGCTGCAACGCATGCGTCAGCAGCCCCGGATCCTTCTGGAAGATCCGGTGCGACGCCTCATGCGACGCCCCCACCATCACGCCACCCCCAGCTCGCACCACACGTACTTCCCCCGCTCCCCGAACCGGGACGACGGCTGCCAGCCCCAGCAGTCCGCACACGCCACCACCAGCCCCAGCCCCCGCCCCGCCTCCTCAAGGCCCGCCACCGCCTCCAACGACCCCGGCGGCTCCGGAGGCACAGGATCCGCATCCCACGCCCCGATCCACACCACCCCCTCCAGGGAACGCCGCACCCGCAGCGCGGCCGGCCCCTTCGTATGCCGCACGGCATTGGAGACCAACTCCGCAGCCAGCAGCTCCGCGGTGTCGGCGAGACCGATCAATCCGTGCATCGTCAGGACCAGACGCAGGGTGCGGCGACAGACGGTGACCGCTCTGGGGTCGTTGGGGACGTAGAGCGTGTAATCCCAGGTCTCGGACATGCGTCATCAACTCCGGTCAGGTGAAGGGGAATTCACGCACGGTGGCATCGCCGCACGGCAACGGTGCGGTGCACTTCCACAGCGTGAGCACTACGTCACCGAAGGTAGGGGGCAACATTTCGATCCCGCAAGCCGGTCGCGTAATCTGACCCCGAACGAGTCGCGCGTCAAGGCGTATGGGGAGGCCCCGTCGGTGGCAAAGAGAGTCGAGCCAACGGCGCGCCAGCTGCGCTTGGCGGTCGAGCTGCGCAGGTTGCGGGAGACGGCGGGCCTCAGCTCGCGGGAGGCTGCCGCACTGCTCGGGGTGAACGCACCGCAGATCAGCCAGATCGAGTCGGGACTGGCGGGGGTGAGCGAGAAACGGCTAAGGCTGCTCGCCGCCAACTACTCCTGCTCCGACGGCGAGTTGATCGAGGCCCTCGCAGCCATGACGAAGGACCGCACGCGAGGCTGGTGGGAGGATTACCAGGGCCTGCTGCCGGCACCCTTTCTCGATCTCGCCGAACTGGAGCACCACGCCACGTTCCTGCGGGAGGCGCAGTTCCTGTACATCCCCGGCCTGCTCCAGACAGCGGACTACGCCCGTGCCGTCTACGCCTACCGCATCCCGGAACTGCCCCACACGGAGCTGAAGTCGCGTGTGGAGCACCGGATGCGACGCAAGGCAGTCCTCGACGGTACGCCGTTCGACGCCATCGTCCATGAGGCGGCGCTGCGCATCATGGTCGGCGACCGAGCGGCCTCGCGAGCCCAGTTGAGCGAGGTGCTGGAGGTCTCCGAGGCGGACAACGTCAGCGTGCGGGTCATCCCCTTCGCCGAGGAAGGGTTCGCGGGCGCCGCGAGCGCCATGCTGTACGCGGGCGGTGCCGTATCCAGGCTGGACACCGTCGTGCGGGACGGGCCCAACGGCGCGGCGTACGTCGACTCCGCCGTCCAACTCGGCGCCCTTCGAACGCTTCTCCGTAAACTGGAAGCCGCGTCGCTCAACCCCGACAAGTCACGAGACTTGATCAACCGCGTGGCGAAGGAACTCTGATGTCCATCCCCGTCCGGTGGCAGAAGTCGTCCTACTCAAGCTTCGGCGACGGCGACTCCTGCGTGGAGATAGCGAACTCCCCCACCCGCATATCCGTCCGCGACTCCAAGGACCCCGCCGCCGGCACCCTCACCTTCGCGCCCGCGGCCTTCATCTCCCTGGTCGAAGCGCTGAAGAGCCCCGGAAACGCGAACTCCCCCTCGATCTCGACGCGCATGGCCGGCTCGGTGCCGGGATAGACCGGGTCGGCGGTGACGGCCGTCCAGTGGACGTGGAAGCGGTCGCCGTCGCGTGCCAGGATCCGGAGCTCGTTGTGGCGCAGGGGCTGGTGTTCGTGGAGGTAGAAGAGCGCCGTGCTTGAGTCCTCGGCGTCCGTCGCCGTGCCCGGTACCGCGTGCACGCTGCCGACCAGCCGGTCCGGCCGCAGCTCCGCGAGTTCCACGGCCAACCCGGCGGTGGGGCCGCCGGAGTCGGTGGCGGCCTCGAACCACAGCGAGACCGTGCCGGTGGCGGCGTCCGGAAGGGCGAACATGTCGGCCGACCCGAGGCGGTAGGTCTCCGCACCGCCGGAGCGGTGCAGCACGAACCGGCCGACACCCTTCGCCGAGAACTCGATCACGAGTACGACACTCTCACGACCGGGGCGGCCGGCTCATCCGAACCAGCGGCTCACTTCCACGGCGCGTTGAAGGCCCGCCCCGGTACCGGCTTGGCGATCAGGGCGATCGGGATGAAGAAGCCGACCTGGCCGATCACGAACATGAGGGTGGCGAGGGCCTTCGGCTCGTAGAGCTCGGCCGCCCGGGCGTAGAGGTCGTCGGGGACCCGCTCGCCGGCCGCCGGGGGCTGGAGCACCGCCTCCGTCAGGGCGAGCGCGGCGCGCTCCGGGGCCGTGAAGTACGGCGAGTCCTGCCACGACGCCACCGACGTGATCCGCTCCTCCGGCTCCCCGGCCTTCCGCAGGAAACCGGTGTGCAGGACCGTCAGGTACGTGCTGCCGACGATCTGGCCGGCCCGCAGCTGGACCAGGCTGATCGTGGGGCGCGGTACCGAGCCGTTGCCGGTGGCCCGGAAGAGCGCCGCGGACACGTCCGCCAGTTCGGGGACGAGCTGCGCGGGGTCGTCGGACATCCGCGGGGCCGTCGGGACCTCTGCCGTGATCGAACGTGCTGCCATCGCCGTCTCCTCGGTGCGTGCTGGTGAGCGCTTCGGTGTTGCTGTCACCGCACTGACGGAACCGGGGAGGGAGATGTGACGGCGGACGGCGTGAGCGCGGTCACAGTCCCGTCGGCGCGGGGGCGGTCCGGGCCGGTCCGGCGCGCAGGCGGGCCGCGTCCTGGATCGGCGGGAGGCCGTACGCGGTGCGGTACTCGCGGTTGAACTGGGTGGCGCTCAGGTAGCCGACGGCCTGGGCGATCTGGGCCGCCGTGGCGTCGCCGACGGCCAGCCGGCGCCGGGCCTCCTGGAGGCGCAGGTGCTTCTGGTACCTGAGCGGGCTCATGCCGGTGGCCGCCTTGAAGTGCCGGTGCAGGCCGGCCGCGCTCATGTGCGCCACCGCGGCGATCTCGTCGATGGTCAGCGGCTCCGCGTAACGGGCGCGGATCCAGCGGGCCACCTCGCGCACCCGGGTCGTGGTGGAGTCGGCCAGCGACCACTGGCGCAGCACGGGGCCGAGGGAGCTGCGCAGCAGCCGGTAGAGGATCTCGCTCTCGATGCGGCCGGCGAGGGGACGGATGTCGTCGGGGGCGTCGAGGAGCCGGACCCAGCGGGTGACCGCGTCGGCGAGTTCGGGCGGCATCGGGGCGGCGACGTGCGCGGAGGTGGGCGCCGGGGCGGGGCGGGCCGCCTCGTCCAGTTCCACCAGGAGTTCGGCGAACGCCTCGCTGTCGAGACGCAGGGACGCCGACCGGTACGGCACCTGCTCCAGGTCGGCGGTGACGGGCAGGTCGATGGTGGTGAGCAGCATCTCGCCGGGGCGGGCGACCCGGACCAGCTCGCCGGCGGTGGTGCGTTTCGTGCCTGCGGCGACGAAGCAGATCGCGGGTTCGTAGAGGAGGTGGGCGGGCTCGACGGGCTCGTCGACCGCGGCGAGGGAGAGCCGGGGAACCTCGGTGTCCGTGCCCGAGGCGACACAGTGGCGGTCGATGGCGGCGACGAGTCGGTCCAGCACAGCACGCTCCGTCCCTGAGAGGATCAGGCAATCCTATGCGAGCGACGGCCCATGCCTCCCGGGCGGCCCGTCCGTAGCGTCGACGGCATGACAGAGCACACCTCACACCTTCCCCGGCGCACCCTCGGCACCCAGGGCCTCACGGCCGGGGCGATCGGTCTCGGCACCATGGGCATGACGATGGCGTACGGCACCCCGGACGAGCGGAGCAGCATCGCCACCCTGCACCGGGCTCACGAACTCGGCGTCACCCTCTTCGACACGGCCGAGCTGTACGGCCTCGGAACCGGCAGCAACGAGCAGCTGCTGGGGCGCGCGGTGAAGGGCTTCCGCGACGAGATCCTGATCGCGACCAAGTTCGGCTTCGACCTCACCGATCCGACGCGGATCGGGCACGCGCTGGACAGCCGTCCCGAGCACATCCGGGAGGTCACCGAGAACAGCCTCCGGCACCTGGGCACGGACCGCATCGACGTGCTGTACCAGCACCGCGTGGACCCCGACGTCCCCATCGAGGACGTGGCGGGTACGGTCGGCGAGCTGATCGCCGAAGGCAAGGTCCGCTACTTCGGGCTCAGCGAGGCCGGGCCCGCGACCATCCGCCGCGCCCACGCCGTCCACCCCGTCTCGGTGCTCCAGACCGAGTACTCGGTCTTCGAACGGGCCGTGGAGGCCGAGATCCTGCCCGTGGTCCGGGAACTGGGCATCGGTTTCGTGCCGTACTCCCCGCTCGGGCGGGGTTTCCTCACCGGCGCCGTCAAGCCGGCCGCGGAGTACGACGCCGACGACATGCGGCACACCATGGACGAGCGCTGGCGGCCCGGCAACTACGAGCAGAACGTCGCGGCGGTGCGGCGGCTGACCGCCCTGGCGGAGGAGAAGGGCGCCACGGTCACCCAGCTGGCGCTGGCCTGGCTGCTCGCGCAGGGCGACGACATCGTGCCCATCCCGGGCACCCGCAGCCCGCACCGGGTCGAGGAGAACGCGGCCGCCGCGTACGTCGACCTGACGCCCGGGGACCTCGCCCGGATCCAGGAGATCCTGCCGCGGGGAGCGGCCGGTTCCCGCTACCCGGCCGCGGTCATGCCGACCTGGCAGTGACCGGACCCTCCCGCGTCCGGCGGGCCCTGTAGATTCGGCGCAGGGCCGGTGAGAGGGGTTGGTCGAGATCGCCACGCAGGCCGGTGCCGTCGAGCGGCCGCGGGTGCCCCTGAGCCGGACGCGGGTACTGGACGCGGCCGTCGCCCTCGCCGACGACGGGGGCGTCGACGCGCTCAGCATGCGCCGGATCGCGCAGGCGCTGGGTGTCGTCCCCATGGCGCTGTACAAGCACGTGGCCAACAAGAACGAGCTGCTGGACGGGATGATCGACGTCCTCGTCGGGGAGATCGATCCGCCGGCCGACGGTGTCGGCTGGAAGGAGGCCGTCCGGCGGCGGGTGCTGTCGGCCCGCCGGATGCTGCTGCGCCACCCCTGGGCGCCCGAGGTGATCGAGGCGCGGACGAAGGCCCGGGCCACCCCGACCCCGGCACTCCTGGCATACCTGGACTCGATGGTCGGGATCTTCCGCGCCGGCGGGTTCCCGGTCGGGCTGGTCCATCACGCGCTGCACGTGATGGGCAGCCGGCTGCTGGGCTTCTCGCAGGAGCTGTTCGAGGACAGGCCCGGACAGGCGCCCGACGCGGACGCGTTGCCTGCCGAGGAGATGGCCGCGCGGTTCCCGCACCTCGCCGAGCTGGCGATGGCGGTGGCCCATGACCCGGAGTCGGTCGTCGGCTCCGGCTGCGACGACCAGTTCGAGTTCGAGTTCGCCCTGGACCTGACGCTGGACGGCCTTGAGCGGCTGCTGACCGCGGCCTGAGTCCCGGTCCCCCGGAACCTTGACGGGTGTACGCCGTACGCCTACCTTGCCCTCAAGGGGGTGTACGCCGTACACCACAAGGGGGGAGATCCCGATGAAGGCGATCGTGCAGGAGCGGTTCGGGCCGCCGGACGTGCTGCGGGCGGCGGAGATCGAGTCGCCGTCGGCCGGTCCGGGCCAGGTGCTGGTGCGGGTCCGGGCGGCGGCCGTCAATCCGTACGACTGGCATCTGCTGCGCGGCGACCCGTACGTGGCGCGGCTGCTGGGAGGTGTCGGGCTGACCCGGCCCAGGTCCCGGGTGGCCGGGATCGACGCGGCCGGGGAGGTGGCGGCGGTCGGCGCCGGGGTGGCCGGGCTGCGGCCCGGCGACGAGGTGCTGGGCTTCTGTCCGGGCGCCTTCGCCGAGTTCGCGGTCACCACCCCCGGCCTGCTGGTGCCGAAGCCCGCCGGGCTCACCTTCGAGGAGGCCGCGGCCCTGCCGATGGCGGCGGTGACCGCGCTGCGCGGGATCCGGACCGTCGGCCGGGCCGAGGCCGGGCAGCGGGTGCTGGTCAACGGGGCGGGCGGCGGCATCGGCACCTGCGCCGTACAGATCGCCGTGGACCTCGGCGCGGAGGTCACCGGCGTGTGCAGCGCACGCAACGCCGAGCTGGTGCGCTCGCTGGGCGCGGCGCACGTCGTCGACCACAGGCGGGAGGACTTCACCGGCCGGGGCGAGCGCTACGACCTGATCCTCGACAACGTGGGCGGCCGTCCGCTCCGCCGGCTGCGCCGGGCCCTCGCCCCGCGCGGGACGCTGGTGGCCAACGGCGGCGGTTCGCCCGGTCACGTCTTCGGAGCGATGGGCTCGATGCTGCGGGTCGTCGCGGCCGACCCGTTCGTCCGGCAGCGGCTGCGGCCGCTCGTCCCCACGGTCCCGGACGGGCCCGTCCACCAGGACCTGCTCGCCGTGACCGCCCTCGTCGAGGCCGGCCGGCTCGCCCCGGTGGTCGACCGGACCTACCCGCTGGCGGACACGGCCGCGGCCGTACGGCACGTGGAGCAGGGACACGCCCGCGGCAAGGCCGTGATCACCGTCGCCTGAAGTCGTCGATCACGTGGCGCTCAGGACGCGCCCGACGCGCACATGCCGTGCACCGTGCCTCCGCACGCCTGGCGTTCACCGCCGGGGAGCCGACGACGGCAGCACGACCACCGTCACCTCACCCGACGGCAACCCCTCGCATCCGACGTTGCCGCTGGGCTGACCGGACAGCGGACAGGGACAGCGGACCGTTGGCGGCGGCCGGGGGTCAGGCCGGGCTCGTCACCGCCGCCAGCCGGTGGACGTCCTTCGCCGTGCCCGTGACCCCGGACAGGAAGCCCTGGGCACGCGGGGAGGCGTTCTCGGTCAGCCAGGTCGGGTCGATGTCGCAGACGGCCACGCGGACGCCCGTGCCCACCAGGGCCAGCGGCAGGGTGTGCACGACGGTCGACGGGAAGCTGAGGATCGTACGGCCGATGGGGCCGCGGCGGGCGATCAGTTCCAGGGGGAGGTCCGGACGGACTATCTCCAGGCCCGTCTCGGCCGCCAGGCGGTGGAGCTTCTCGGTGCTCTCGCGGCGGTGCGCGAAGTAGCGGGTCGCGCCGTGCGCCTTGGCCAGGGTCTGGACGGCCTCCAGGTAGCGGTCGCCGTCCACGACGCCCGTCTCCACCAGGGAGGTGCCCACCATGTCGGCGCCCTTGGTGATGCGCGGCGGGCCGAAGCGGGCGCGGGTCCAGCCGAAGTCGTTCGCGGTGACCGTCACCCCGGTCGGCGTCTCCGTCATCGGCATGGAGGAGAAGACCTCCACGCGGCGGCGGGCGCTCGGCGTGAGGCGGCGGCGGGCGGAGGAGGAGACCGGCGCGAAGAGCAGGTCACGGGCGCCGGGCCGGCCGCCCTTGCGGTGCCAGCGGACCAGGCGCTCGCCGCGCGCCAGCTGGGCGACGAACTCCATCGTCGCGGTGCCGTCGTCGACCACGACCAGGTCACGGGCGCGGGTGATGGTCAGCAGGAGCTGTACGTAGCGGGAGAACGGGTCTCCCATCACGATGCGGTCGGCCCGGCGGAGGGAACCCGCCAGGCCGCCGATCGTCTGGAAGGGGGCGGTGGTGCCGCCCCGTGCTTCCTCCCAGCGGACCCGGTGTCCCTCGTCCCGGGCCAGGTCCGCCATGCGGCGCAGCTGGCCCCGGGTCATCGGGTCCGTCGGGGACAGGACGACGATCGTGAGTTCCGCGCCGGGTGCAGATATGCCGGATGCCGGGCGCCGTACCTGTCCGGGTACGGTCGGCACGGGGTCCGCCGACCCGCGCAGGGCGTGGACATGCGCCCACTCCAGCACGTTCAGCAACTGCACCGGACTCTCGACGAACGCGAGTGTGTGGGGGCCGGTGTTCCCGGCGCGGGGGCTCATCGACGTACGACCGTCCCGTCGTCGTAACACATCAGTCAGATTCGGGCTCAGACCTGGACCGGCTCGCCGGCGGCCGCGGCGATCTCCGCCTCGGCGACGACGCCGGTGACGCGGCGCAGCTTCTTCATCGGGCCGAGCTCGGAGTCGTAGACCTTCTTGACGCCGTCACCGAGGGACTCGGAGATGATGCGGATGTCGCGGACCAGGCGGGTGAGGCCCTGCGGCTCCACGGAGGCGGCCTGGTCGGAGCCCCACATGGCGCGGTCGAGGGTGATGTGGCGCTCGACGAAGGTGGCGCCGAGCGCGACCGCGGCGAGGGTGGTCTGCAGGCCGGTCTCGTGGCCGGAGTAGCCGATCGGAACGTTCGGGTACTCCTTCTCCAGCGTGTTGATCACGCGGAGGTTCAGCTCCTCGGCCTTCGCCGGGTAGGTGGAGGTGGCGTGGCACATGAGGATGTTCTCGGAACCGAGGACCTCGACCGCGTGGCGGATCTGCTTCGGGGACGACATGCCCGTGGAGAGGATGATCGCGCGGCCGGTGGCGCGCAGCGCCTTCAGCAGCTCGTCGTCCGTCAGGGAGGCGGAGGCGACCTTGTGGGCGGGGACGTCGAACTTCTCCAGGAAGGCGACGGCCTCGGTGTCCCACGGGGAGGCGAACCAGTCGATGTTCTTGCTCTTGCAGTACTCGTCGATCTGACGGTACTCGTCCTCACCGAACTCCACGCGGTGGCGGTAGTCGATGTAGGTCATGCGGCCCCAGGGGGTGTCGCGCTCGATGTCCCACTGGTCGCGCGGGGTGCAGATCTCCGGGGTGCGCTTCTGGAACTTGACGGCGTCGCAGCCGGCCTCGGCGGCGACGTCGATCAGCTTGAAGGCGTTCTCCAGCTCACCGTTGTGGTTGATGCCGATCTCGCCGCAGATGTAGACGGGCTTGCCGGGGCCGACCTCACGGGAACCGAACTGGCGCAGACGGGAGTTGCTCATGACTGTGGGGTGTCCTTACTTCGGGAGGGAATCGAGAGAGGGGCCGAGGATCCAGCTGGCGATCTCTCGGATCGCGCCGTCACCACCGGGGAGGGTGGTGACCGCGCGTGCGGCGCCGCGTACGACGTCGTGGGCGCTCGCGACCGCCACGGGCCAGCCGGCGACGGCGAAGCACGGGAGGTCATTGACGTCGTTTCCGACGTAGAGCACGCGCTCGGGAGCGATGCCCTGCTCCTCGCACCACTGCTTGAGTGCGAGGTCCTTTCGGTCGATGCCGTGCAGGACCGGAATCTGTAGCTTCCGGGCCCGGGCGGCGACGACCGGGTTCTGCTCCGTGGAGAGGATCAGCATCTTCAGCCCGCTCTTGCGCAGGGCGGCGATGCCGAGTCCGTCGCCGCGGTGCACGGAGACGAACTCCTTTCCATCGGCATCGATCAGCACCCGGTCGTCGGTCTGGGTGCCGTCGAAGTCCAGTACGACCGCGTCGACGTCGTCGGCGGTCGGCAGCGCGCCGGGGCGGTCCGCGTCGAAGAGCGGGGCCAGGGCGCGGGCGCGGGCCAGCTCGTGCGGGTCGTCGATCTCCAGGACGCGCGCGGGGTCGGTCCGCACCAGTTCGGTGTGGCCGAAGAAGCGGTGCTGGTGCTCGCGGAAGCCGTCGGCGCGCATCGCGTAGGCGGCGCCGGTCTCCAGGAAGTCCTGGGGGCGGTCCTGGCGGCGCGGGCGGAACGACTTGTCGTGGTTGACGCCGAAGCCGCCGCTGGCGGTGGCCTCGTCGGCGCCGACCGGCACCGGGGCGTGCACCTCGTCGCGCCAGACGAAGCCGTGGAAGGGGGCCACGGTCAGCGCGGTGTCGGCGCCGTTCTGGACGATCGCGCCGGCCACCCCGTCGATGTCCTCGCGGACGATGAACGGGCTGGTGCACTGCACGAGCAGCACGACGTCGACGGTGGCGCCGTGCAGCGCCTCGTGGGCGTCCATGGCGTGCAGGACGGCGGCCTCGGAGGTGGCGGTGTCGCCGGCGATGGCGGCGGGGCGCAGCACGACCTCGGCGCCGGCCGAGCGGGCGGCCGCGGCGATCGCCTGGTCGTCGGTGGAGACGACCACGTCGGTGACCAGGCGGGAGGCGACGCACTCGCGGACGGCGCGGGCGACCAGCGGGACGCCGCCGACCGGGGCGAGGTTCTTGGCGGGCACGCCCTTGGAGCCGCCCCGGGCGGGGATCACGGCGAGGACGCGGGGCACTGCGGCCCCTTCGGGGTGGGACATCGGCTCTGTTCCTTCGGACGCTTGGAGCGGGGCTCCTTGGCGCGGGATCCGGTCGCTCACAGCTCTCCCATTCGTCGGATCACGGGGGCCACCCGCTGGACGCCGTGGCGGTAGGCGCCGCGTGCGGCCCGGCGCACGATCTGGCGGACGGGGCCCGGGGCCTTGTCGGCGGCGGGCGCGCCCGGAAGCGGGACGCCGTCGGGGCCGAGGTGGTGGCGGGCCAGGATGCCGGGCAGGTAACCGGACGCGGTCTCGGGTGTGTAGTACGGGTTCAGGGGCGGCAGCCCGCCGGGCCGTGCGAGCAGCTTCGCGATGCGCTCGCGGCCCGCGTCGAAGGCGGTGGCGTAGCTGCCGTCGGCGGCGACGCCCTGCCGGGAGACCCACTCGGCGTCGGGCACCGGGCGGTGTCCGGCGTCGAGTTGGTCCCAGGAGGCGAGGCAGCCGGAGCCGACGAAGTGGTGGTTGCCGAGCGCCTCGCGGATGCCGAGGTCGGTGAGGACCACGGTCGGGATCCGGCGGTGCAGGGACTCCAGGGCGGCCGTCGAGCTCATCGTGACCAGGAGGTCGGTGCGGTCGAGCACCTCGCCCATGTGGCCGTAGACCAGCTTGAAGTTGGCGGGCACGTCCTTGCCCTGAACCAGCTTCTGGTACGGCAGTTCCTCGATGTGGGTGGTGTGCTCGCCGGGCTTGGAGCGCAGCTTGAGCAGCACTTCCCGCTCGGGGTGCCTGCGGGCGTGCTCGATCAGCCGGTTCAGCAGGTAGGTGCGGTCCTTGCGGCTCTCCGGGACCGAGGGCTGGGCGGCGAACACCACGGTGTACGGGTCGTGTTCGCCCTCGTAGGGCGCCCCGCCGAGGAACGGCAGCGCGACCTCGGTCACCGACGAGGAGTCGGCGCCGACCCCGTCGTACACCGCCCGGAACCGGTCGGCGTCCTGGCGGGAGTTGGCGAGGACCAGGTCCGCGCCGTGCCGCAGCAGCAGGCCGTCGGCGAGCTTCTCGTAGACGACGCCGACGTAGCCGGTGACGACGACGGGCCGCTTCTCCCGGCCGGCCCAGGCGCTGCGCAGCCCGTGCAGCATGGCCTGCGTGCCGCCGCCGACGAGGGAGAGGACGAGGATGTCGAAGGACTCCTGTTCCATCTCTCTCAGGAACTCGACGGCCGTCACCTCGCGGAGCGAGTCCGCGTGGACGCCGACCTCCTGGAGCTGGCGCGCGGTGGGGGTGGCACGGCCACGCAGGAGGTAGCCGTCGAGCCGGACATCCGGATTGTCGGTTTCGTTGGGAATCAGGCGCTTCGCGGTGAGCGCTCCCCACTTCCACCGAGTGTCGGAATCCGCCAGGACGGCCACCCGCAGGGACTTCGTTGCACTTGCTGGCACGTCGAAGACGCTAGGAAGCCATTCCGAGGAACTCCCGAACCCGAATCCAACAAAAGGTTAACAACACATCTCCGGATGGCGAATCAGCTCGGGATAAGCCATCAAAATTGCCTGGTTCACAGCTTCGCCACGCGTCGTTCACCTGGATTCAAGGCGACAGTCAAGACGGATGACGGGCGTCCGCCTAACGTCCTCCACGTGGTCAAGCTCTCCGTCATCGTGCCGTTCTACAACGTGCAGCAATACGCGCCCGACACCCTGAGGAGCCTGCGCGCGAACGCGCGTGAGGACTTCGAATTCATTCTCGTCGACGACTGCTCGACCGACGGGACACCAGAGATTCTCGCGCGGGCCGAGCGCGAGCTCCCCGGCGCGGTCCATGTCAGACACGAGCTGAACGGAGGGCTGGCCACCGCGCGCAACACCGGGATCGACAAGGCACGCGGCGAGTACGTCACCTTCCTGGACGGCGACGACTGGCTGGCGCCCGGCTACTACCCGCAACTGGTCGACGCCATCGAGTCGCTGGGCTGCGACTTCGTCCGCACCGATCATGTGCAGTGCACCGCGCGTGCCCGGGTCGTCACCCGCGTGCCCGTCGGCCGCCGCAACGTCGTGATGAACCCGCGGGACGCCATCCTGCCCGCCGACCGGTCCACCTCCGTCGACTACGCCTACGCGTGGGCGGGCGTCTACCACCGCCGTCTGGTGGACAAGGGGCTCGTGCATTTCACGGACGGGCTGCGCACGGCCGAGGACCGGCCGTGGATCTGGAAGCTGCACCGGGAGGCCGGGTCCTTCGCCGCGGTGAACCTGCTCGGCGTCTTCTACCGGCGTGGCGTAGCCTCGTCACTCACGCAGATCGGCGACGTCCGTCAGCTCGATTTCATTCGCGCGTTCGACCAGGTGATCGAGGAAACGGCGCAGGACGCCGACGCGAAGGAACTCCTGCCGAAGGCCGTCCGCACGTATTGCGCCATCATTTCCCATCACCTGGGATCCATCGAAAGGTTCGAGCCCGCGGTGGCGAAGAAGCTGAAATCCATGAGCGCGGCCGCCCTGCGGCGCATGCCTCAGGACGTGCTGGACGAGGCCCTGGACTCCATGGACCTCCAGCGCGCCACCAAGCTGCGCCGGCTGCGCCGCCGTCCCGCCCCCGCGGGAGCCGCCGCGTGACCACCCAGATCTTCCAGGCGTCCACCCTCTACGGCACGGCCACCCTCGCCGCCGCCCTGGACTCCGGCGCCTTCCGCCCGGCCGACCGGCGCATCCTGCTGGTCTGCAACAACGCGGCGACCCCCGAGACCACCCCGGGCCTGGACGAGGCGCCCGGCTTCGAGCGGCTGCGCGACCGCTTCGACGACGTGATCTCGTACAACGAGACGATCTTCCCGTTCCACCCCGGCGGCTGGGCCCCCCGGCCGGACGACTTCCCGCTGTGGGAACGCTTCCTGCGCCACGAGTGGCAGCTGGGCGACGACGACGTCGAGTTCGCCGTCGAGTCCATCCAGGTCAACCCCTCGCAGAGCCTCACCCAGATCTTCACCGGCGCCCCGGTCACGGTCTACGCCGACGGCCTGATGAGCTACGGCCCGACCCGCAACAAGATCGACCCGCTGGTCGGCACCCGCGTCGACCGGGTCCTCCACCTCGACCTGGTGCCCGGCCTGAAGCCGATGCTGCTCACCGAGTTCGGTGTCGAGGGCGAGGTCGTGCCGACCGCCGCCTTCACCAAGGTGCTCGCCGAACTCGCGCCCAGCGGCGACGAGTTGCCCGAGATCGACGAACCGGCCCTGCTGCTCGGCCAGTACCTCTCCGCGCTCGGCATCCTCACCCCCGAGCAGGAGGAGCACCTGCACGTCCGGATGCTCAGGGGCGCCGTCGAACTCGGCCACACCAAGGTCGTCTTCAAGCCGCACCCCTCCGCCCCGGCCCGGTTCGCCCGCACCCTGGAGCAGGAGGCCGAGAAGCTCAAGGTCGACCTCACCGTCCTGGACACCACGGTCCTCGCCGAGGTGCTCTACCAGCGGATGCGTCCCGCCCTGGTCGTCGGCTGCTTCTCCACCGCGCTGCTCACCGCGTCCGCGCTGTACGGCCTGCCGACCGCCTGCGTCGGCACCGACACGCTGCTCGACAAGCTCACGCCGTACGAGAACAGCAACCGCGTCCCGGTCACCGTCGTCGACGCGCTGATCCCCGAGCTCACCGACCGCAAGGCGGTCGAGGCACAGCGGCCGCGGCTGAGCGTCGAGGCACTCGGCGAGCTGATCCGCGCGGTGGGCTTCGCCATGCAGCCGAAGATCTACCCGCAGCTGCGCGGGGAGACCGAGCGGTACCTGACGAAGCATCTGAACGACACCACCATTCGCTACTTCAAGCGCAAGCGGCTGACCTCGCTGGGGCTGCCCGGCGGGGTGCCGTCGCAGCTGACGTTTCCGCTGCGGAACGCGACGGTGCGCCGGATGGCGCGTAAGGCGCGGAACCTGCGGCGGGTTGTGCGGAAGTAGGTTCCGCGTCGCTTCGTCTGCGGCGCCGTCGTGGCTGGGCGCGCAGTTCCCCGCGCCCCCGGACGGCGGCTGCGCCGCCGATCAGGGGCGGGTCCGGGTTTCCGGGCCCGCCCCTTCGGCGTTACCGGCCCAGGATCTTCCTGATCGTGGCCTGGTTCTCCTGGGTGACCTTCCAGAGCTGTTCCTGCCGGTCGTGCACGTCGGCGACGGTCCGGCTGTGGTTGTCGAGGATGCCGATCGCGCGCTCGGTGAGGATGTCGCCGAGCTCCCGCTCGTGCACCGAGACGCCCCACTCGGGCCGCTCGATGTCGTTCAGGAAGTACGCCATCTTCGGGTGCGAGATCAGCGAGACGATCGGCGTGCCGACACCGAACGGGATCATGCCGGCGTGCCCGCGCATGCCGATGACCAGGCGGGTCTTGGCGTACGTCTCGCGGATCTCGTCGTTGGAGAAGTCGTACATCGGGATCACCGGGAGCGAGATGCCGTGCTCGCGGCGCAGGTCGAAGGCGATCTTCTCGTCGTCGAGGGAGTGCGCGACGCACTTGACCTCGGTGTGCTCGCCGATCTTGCGGACGGCCTTGGCCATCTCGGCGAGGAAGTGCCCGTAGTCGTGGCCGAAGCGCAGCCCGGCGCGGTCGTAGGCCGCGTTGAGCATGACCGTGTCCTCGCGGTACGCCGGGTCGGTCCAGCCGGTCACCAGCTGGCGCATGACCGTGGTGGGGCAGGGCTGGAAGACGACCTTGTCCTGGAGCTCCGGCGGGAGCATGCCGCGGACCTTGGCGATGGAGCCGTGGTTGCGCAGGCCGAAGAAGGAGGACTTCTCGACCAGCAGCCGCAGGCTCTCGTTGAACCGCCGGGCGCGGTAGGACTGGCCGTCGAAGGCGTTGAAGCCGACCGCGTAGATCATGATCGGGACGTCGATGGCGCGCAGGTGCTCGTCCGGGACGTTCCACTGCCAGGAGCTGTTGCCGTTCGGCATGGTGTCCGGGATGAACAGGCCGCCGCCGCCGATGACCAGGCCCCGGCGGGCGTTGACGCGCTCCAGAGCGGCCTTGTCGAAGTAGCGGTGGGCGTGCACGGAGTGCCAGCGCCGGGAGGTGGTGTCTGGGCCGAAGCCGAGCCGGACGGTCTCCGGGAGCAGCTTGTCGCCCGCGTTGCCCTGCCGGTCCATGTAGAACGCGACGTGCGCCAGCTGGTCCTCGGCGCTGCCCTGCTCCTGGGAGGGGACGGCGGCGGCGCGCTGCGCCCACAGGCGGCTGGAGCGGTGCGTGGGGTCGACGGTGAGGCCGGCGGTGGCGTACCGCAGGGCCTCGGTGTTGTCGCCGTACACCCAGGCGATCTGGGCGAGCCGGGCGAAGGCGGTCGCGGCCCGGTTGGGGGCGGCGGAGGCGAGCAGCAGCTGGGTCTTGGCCTCCTCGATGCGGGAGACGCTCATCAGGGCGTGTCCGAGCACCTCGTGCGGCCAGGCCTCGTCCAGCGGGATGCGGACGCTGCTCATGACGTCGACGGCGTCCTGGTAGTCGCCGGACGCGATGTGCGCGGCGGCCACCTTGCGGGCGATCTCGACGTCACCGGTGCGCTTGACGTGCGGGGCGCCGAAGTGGACGACCAGGTCGTGGTGGAGGCCGCCGGAGGAGGCGAAGTAGGCCGCGTGGAACTCGGCGTCGGTCATCTCGAACTCGCGCCAGCGGTCCTCGGCCTGCGCGTAGCCCGACTCACCGCCCTGCCACGGCTTGTGACGCCCGGTGAAGTGCAGGATCTTGGTGTCCTCGGGGACCGGGAGGTCGCCGGAGAGCCGCCGCTTGACGAAGTTGTACTTGGCGTCGAGGCGGACGAAGTCGCCGTCCAGGACGGCGTTCAGGATGCCCTGGTCGTGCTTGTCCAGCTCGTAGTCGCCGCTGCGGCCGGTCTTGTCGATCTTCGCGCAGAACTCGTCGGACAGGTACTCCTTCTGGATCACCAGAAGGCCGGAGTTCAGCTTGTGCTGCCCGTAGAAGAACTGGGGCACGGCCGCGAGGCCCTCGCGCAGCTCCAGAAGCTCACCGAGACCGCCGAGGACGACCATGTCGGTGTCCAGGGTGATGACCGTGTCGTAGTCGCGCAGCCGGAAGATGTCGAGGATGAAGTACGCCTTGCGGACCAGGTAGTTGTCCTGGTCGCCCTTGACGTACGAGTCGTAGTGCGTGTCGTTGACCCGCTGCAGCACGATCCGCGGGTGCAGGGCACGGATCTTGGCGATGGAGGCCGGGCGCAGGTCGTCGTAGAGCACGACGAAGTCCTCGCAGACGCCCGGGTTGGACAGGGCGAGGCTGCGCAGCAGGACCAGGAAGCCGGGCAGGTAGTTCTCGTCCACGTAGGACGCGAAGGCTATCCGGCGCTTCTTGGTGAGGGCGCTCGCGTCGGTGTTCGGGGCCGCCGAGGTGAAGGTGGTCGTCATCGCAGGGAGATCCTCATGTCCGTCACGCTCTGGGCCCGCTGCATGACCCAGTCCTTCTCGCTGGTGTATTCGTGCACGGAGGTGATGGCCAGCTTCATGGCCTCCTGCACGCGGTAGGCGCCGCTCTCGTAGAAGTCGAAGCCGATCAGGTCCAGGGTCGGGCTGACGTCCAGGAAGTCCAGCAGCCACAGCATGTTGAACCCGGAGGTCGGGATGCCCGACCAGGTGTCGGTGCTGATCTGCCCGATGTTCCGCATCGGCCAGCGCAGCGACTCGTCGCCGAGGAACTTCTGCGCGCCGGGCACCAGCTTGTTGCGCAGCGAGTGCTTCCAGTCGCCCGAGACGCCGCCGAAGATCAGCCGGGTGGTCACCGGCTTCTCCCAGTTGAAGGCGTGCTTGTGGATGCTGACGTGGATGTCGGTGCGCTCGCCGGTGTGCTTCGGGTCGATCTTGTACGAGTTGAAGCGCACGACCAGGTCGTAGTCGTCGATCTGCCTGCCGATGCCGCCGGCGCCCACCCGGCCCGAGTTGGCGATCAGGCACACGGACTTGCCGGCGATCTGGTTGCGGAACTCGCCGAGGCTGATCCACTGCACGCCGTCGACGGTCGGGTTGGCGACCGGGCCGCGCATCCGGACCCGGCGCTGCTCGGAGTAGAGCGCGACGGCCTCGGCGATGCCGGCGTCGTTGCCCTCGGCCAGGCGCAGGTCCAGGTACTGGCTGAGCAGCTCCTGCCGGTCGTTCACCGGCGCCTCGTCCTCGGCGAGAGCGAGCAGCGCGCCGACCAGGCGGGGCTCGGCGGCCCGCCAGTCGCCGACGGCCTGCAGGGCGAGGCCCTCGGCCCAGGTGGCGGTGGAGGGCCCGCGGGCGTGGTCCGCGGCGGCGGGGACCTGGCGCTTCAGGAGGTCGAGCAGTTCGCGTTCGCGTTCGGCGGCGCGACGCATGCCGGATATCCGGTTGGCGACACCGAAGCCGTCGTCGGTGGTGAGGTCGAGGTAGCGCTCGTAGGCCTCGACGGCCTCGCGCTCCTCGCCGAGTCCCTCCAGGATGCGGGCGCGCAGCCGCCAGCCGGCGCGGGAGTTCTTGCGCTGGGCGAGGACGGTGTCGCTGATCACCAGGGCGAGGTTCAGCTCGTCGTTGTAACCGCACTCCAGGGCCTTGTTGGCGACCGCGAGCAGAGCGTCCAGCAGGTCGTTGTTGATCCCGCCCGAGGGGCTCGCGGCGCCCTTGACGGCGCGCTTGAGAAGCGCCGTCGCACCGCCGGCCGAGGCGGGCGCGGGCGTGGTGGTGCCTTCGGTTGCGACGACCACCAGCAGCTTGCGCAGCTGCTCCGCCAGCTCCGCGCGACGGCGGTCGAGGCTGCCGACCACTTTGCCGCTGTGCACAGCGCAGGCGTGCAGGCAGTCGTCCAGCTCCCCTCCGCGCGCAGGTGCCCGCCTGTTCTGGACCCTCGTCATAGCTCTCCTGATTTTGCCAAGCAAAGCTTGTGTAATCGCTGTGTGTGGTGAGGTGACCCGCACCGGGGGGATGGATGGAGAAACTAGGAAGCCAAAACGACTATATGGTTAACGAACACCGACTGGTAAGAGAATGGTTAGCAGGTTCACCGCGCACTTCCTATGATTCCCCCAGGTGACGGTATGGGACTTCCCACATCCCGGGGACTCCGCGAACAGATCGGATGATTAGCGGTCCGGACTCGGGTAGGCGTCTCGGACCATGTCACTCGCGACCCCCACACTGGCGCCCTCGCCTGCGAAGATCCCGGCCGTCCCGGCCCCACCCGGACACCCCCGCACCCGACTGCTCGCCCTCGACGGACTGCGGCTCGCCGCCGCCCTGATGGTCTGCCTCTACCACTACGCGGGACGCGGCGGAGTCGTCTCCGCGTCCTGGCACCAGAACCCCGAGCACGTCTTCCCGACCCTGTCCCGGGCGGCCGTCTACGGCTGCCTCGGCGTCGAGCTCTTCTTCGTCATCAGCGGCTTCGTGATCTGCATGAGCAGCTGGGGTCGCTCCCTCGGCGACTTCTTCCGCTCCCGCGCCGCCCGCCTCTACCCCGCCTACTGGGTCGCCCTGGTGCTGGTCACCGCGGCGTCCCTGGTCCTGCCCGCGGTCGTCCGCGCGGTACGGCCCGACGAGTTCCTGGTCAACCTGACGATGCTCCAACAGCCCATGGGCGTACCGCGCGTGCTCGGCGTCTGCTGGACGCTCTGGGTCGAGGTCCGCTTCTACGCCCTGTTCGCGCTGGCCGTCGTCCTGCCGGGCGTCACCTACCGCAGGGTGGTGCTGTTCTGCTCGGTGTGGACCCTGGCCGCCGTGCTGTCCACCGCGGCCGGCGACGGATCATGGGCCCAGCTGCTCGTGATGCCCCAGTACGCCCCGTACTTCACCGGCGGTCTGGCCCTCTACCTCGTGCACCGCTTCGGCGGCGGGCTGCTGCCCTGGGGCATCGTGACGCTCTCCTGGATCCTCGGGCTGCGCACGGCCACCGAGGGGCTGTGGCGCCCGGGCACCGCGCGCGACCCGTACGTCGTGATGCTCGTCGTCACCCTGGCGTTCGCCGTGGTCGCGGCGGTGGCGGCCGGCCGGACGCGCTGGGCGGCCTGGCCCTGGCTGACCACGGCCGGGGCGCTGACCTACCCGTTCTACCTGGTCCACGAACACATCGGATGGTTCGTGATCCGGGTGCTGCACCGGGGGTGGGGAATCCCGCCGTGGCCGACGCTGCTGATCACGCTGTCCGGGATGCTCGGGCTGGCCTGGCTGATCCACCGGTTCGTGGAGACACCGTTCGGGCCGAGACTGAAACGGGCCCTGACGGCGAAGGCGTCCTGATTCGCTTTTGGTTCACCTCCTGTTCACTTTGGAAAATTGGTCCGTCGTTCACCTCTCGGTTGCTTTCGGAGGCGTAGGGCGGGCAGGCACCGTGGAGCCCTGCCGTGCACAGGCGGTCCGCAGGTTTCCCACAGACTGCCGCACTGCGTACCGCGTACCGCGTATCGAGGGAGTGCACCTTCCGTATGGCCACCATCCAGGAAACGACCCGCCCGCCGCACCGTCTCGACGACGTCCCGGGCTGGTTCCCCGTGCTCGACCAGATGCTCTTCGACTGGTTCCTGAGCCGCCAGGAGACCTCCCCGGCACTGGGCGACCTCCTCGAAATCGGGGTCTACATGGGCAAGAGCGCGATCTTCACCGGCCGGCACCTGCGGCCGGGCGAGTCGTTCACGGTCTGCGACCTCTTCGAGGGCGACGCGCCCGACGACGCGAACCGCGCGGAGTCGACGAAGTCCTACGGCAGGCTGACCCGGCGCCTCTTCGAGGAGAACTACCTCGCCTTCCACGACGAGCTGCCCCGGGTGCTCCAGGGGCCCAGCTCGGTGGTGCCCGCCGAGGTCGCGCCGCGCTCCTGCCGGTTCGTGCACGTCGACGCGTCGCACCTGTACGAGCATGTGCACGGCGACATAGCGGCCGCGCGCGAACTGCTGCTGCCCGACGGGATCGTGGTCCTCGACGACTTCCGCTCCGAGCACACGCCCGGCGTCTCCGTCGCCACGTGGGAGGCGGTGCTCAACGGGGACCTGCACCCCATATGCATCAGCACCCAGAAGCTGTACGGCACGTGGGGCGACCCCAAGGCGGTACAGGAGGAGCTGGTCGAGATGGCGCGGGGGCGGGCCGACTGCCACCTGAGCATGCAGGAGGCGGCGGGGCACCGGATCATACGGCTGAAGTCGAAGGGGATGCGGGAGCCGGAGTTCCCGCTGTCGCGGTACGCGACTGCGCCGGAGGCGCCCGAGCCGACGTCCGCGCCTGCGGCGCCGGTGGCACCGACGTCGGCGCCTCGGCGGCGGAGCCGGGTGCGGAGGGTTGCGGTGGATCTGCTGCCGCCGGTACTGACGCGGGCTTTGCGGCGGGCTATGCGGTAGCCGCGGGGCGGGGGGCCATGGGGGGCGTGGGGGTTGTCCGGCGGGTGCGGGTGCGTGGGGGCTGGTCGCGCAGTTCCCCGCGCCCCTTACGGGGCGCTGCAGCGGGCGGGAGAGCATGTGCGGGCGTGCGGCCGGTCGCGCCCACGCGGCGGAGCCGCATATTCGATACAGCCCCGCGCCCCTTACGGGGCGCTGCAGTCTCCCCCCCTTCAGGCGACCTTGTAGCGGGCGGCGATTCCGGTGATGACCAGTTCCAGGCCCTCGTCGAACTGGCGGTCGTAGTCGGTGAAGAGTTCGCGGCCCGCCGCTGCCGACAGGGGGAAGTCGGCCAGGACGCGGGCTCGTTCGTCGATGTCGTAGCCCTCCCGGCGCTCTCCCGGGAGGGGTTCCACGCCCTGTTCCTCGATGACGAAGCCGATGGTGTAGGCGTTCGTCGTCGTGCCCGCCTGGGCCGCCTGGGCGAGGGTGAAGCCGGCCTCCGTCATGACGTGCAGGTAGGCCTCCTGCTCCGGGGCGTGGTCGATGCCCGTGAAGCGTGAGCCGCTGTAGACCTTCGCGCCGTCGCGGTAGCCGAGCAGGGCCGTGCGCAGCCCCCCGCTCACCGTGCGCAGCCCGTCCTGCCAGGTGCCGGCGGGATCGAGGCGGGTGACCGCGACCATGCGGCGGTACATCTCCGTCGCCATCTCGTCGAGCAGCGCCTGCTTGTCCTTGAAGTGCCAGTACAGGGCCGGGGCCTTGACGTCCAGCTCCCTGGCGATGGCCCGCAGGGTCAGCCCCTCCAGACCGGCCTCGTTCAGCAGGCGCAGGGCCGTGTCGGCGACCCGGCGGCGGTCGAGGGGGGCGCGTCGTTCCGTACTCACGCTTGACAGCTTAACAGCGTTAAGGGCAGCCTTGCCGTCGACGGCACTTAACAGCGTTAAGGAGAAATGTGATGGATATGCGGGATGTACTGGTCGTCGGCGCCGGACCCACCGGGCTCGCCCTCGGCATCGACCTCGCCCGGCGCGGGGTGGACGCCCTGGTCGTGGAGGCGGGCGAGAAGCTGTTCCCGGGCTCGCGCGGCAAGGGGATCCAGCCCCGGACCCAGGAGGTGTACGACGACCTCGGCGTGCTCGACGCGATGCGCGCGGCCGGCGGCCCCTACCCGCCCCAGCTGCTCTGGAAGAACGGCGAGCCCCTCGGCACGAAGCCGATGTTCGACGCGGTGGCGGCGGACGAGGGCGCGCCGTACACCGAACCGCTGATGGTCGCGCAGTGGCGCACCCAGGAGGTGCTGTACGCGAGGCTGCGGGAGCTGGGCGGCGGGGTCGCGTTCGGGCGCGGGCTGACCGGCCTGGAGCAGGACGCGGAGGGAGTGACCGCCCGCTTCGCCGACGGTACGACGGCTCGTGCGCGGTATGCCGTGGCGGCGGACGGCGGGCGCTCGGCGGTACGGCGTGCGGTGGGCGTCGGCATGACCGGCGAGTCGGTCGACCCGAGCCCGTTCCTGGTGGCCGACCTGCGCCTGCGGGGCCTGGACCGCGAGCACTGGCACACCTTCGTCGGCGACGACGGCTGCGGTGTGGCGCTGTGCCCGCTGGCCGGCACCGACGACTTCCAGCTGGGCGCCCGGCTGCCCGAGGGCACGGAGACCGACCTGTCCCTGGACGGCCTGCGCCGGCTGGTGACGACGTACAGCCACCTCGACGCGGCGGACATCACCGAGGTGCGCTGGGCCTCCGACTTCCGCCCGCGCGCCGCGCTGGCCGACCGGTTCCGGGCGGGCCGGGTCTTCCTGGCCGGCGACGCGGCCCATGTCCACTCGCCGGCCGGCGGCCAGGGCCTGAACACCAGCGTCCAGGACGCCTACAACCTGGGCTGGAAGCTGGCCGCGGTGCTCGCGGGCCGGGCCCCGGACGCGCTCCTCGACACCTACGAGGAGGAGCGCCGGGCGAACGCCGCCGCCATGCTGGGCCTCTCGACGAGCGTCCACCACGGCGAGGTCCGCCGGGGCGAGGCCACGGTCCAGCTGGGCATCGGCTACCGGGAGTCCTCGCTGACCGAGGAGACCCGGGCGCACCCGGGACCGGTGCGGGCGGGCGACCGCGCGCCCGACGGGCGGAACGCGGACGGGGTGCGGATGTTCGACTCGTTCCGGGGGCCGCACTGGACCTTGCTGGCCCCGGAACCGGTGGCCGGACTCCGCAGCCTGCCGGCCCCGGAGTCCTACGGCCCGGGGGTGTTCCTGGTCCGCCCGGACGGCTACGTGGGCTGGGCGGGCGACACGGCCGAGGGGCTGGGGGCGTACGCGGCGCGTACCGGCGCCTAAGCGCCCTGCTGGAACTGCGGATTCGGGTCGTCCGACGGCTGCGGCGCCGTCGTGGCCGGTCGCGCAGTTCCTCCCCCAGCCTTCGGCCGGGGGTACCCCCAGCGCCCTTCGGGGCGCCGAAGGTTACGCAGGCCGATTCGGATCACGGGGAGCAGGGCCCAGCACACCGACGCCCAGTGGGTGACCAGGGCGACCGGTATGGAGATCAGGAAGGCCAGCATCATCGCGGTGAGCCAGCTCAGCGTGCTGGACACGGCCTCCGCGTCATAGGTGCTCAGCAGCCCCGACCTGCGCAGGTCGGCGATGGCCAGCCGGAAGAACAGGCAGGTCAGGACCTGGGTGGCGGCGTAGACGATGAACTGGACCTGGTAGGCGTCGGCCTCGCTGGTCAGCAGCTTCGTGGTGAACGGCGTGACGACGATCGCGAGCAGCCACAGCAGGTTCCACCGGATGGCACCGCCGGAGAGCCCGGTCGCGTACCGGAACATCCGCTGGTGGATCATCCAGTGAATGGCGATGGCCCAGAAGCTGACGAGGAACGCGGTGTACTCCGCGAGGTGCTCGCGCAGGAAGTGCAGGACACCGGAGTTGCCGTGCACCTCCCCGGTGGGGACCGGCAGTTCCAGGGCGAGCAGGGTGATGGCGATGGCGACCACCGCGTCCGAGAAGTAGATCAGCCGCTCCGGACTGGCCGGCCGGCCCCCGGGGCCGGGGTCCTCCCCGGTGTTCTCGGTCCGGTGCTGGGGCCCGGCGGTGTGCTGCGCGCGGGTGTCGGGCATGTTCGACTGCTTCCTCGTGTAGAGCGGTGCGTGGTGCGGGAGTGTGCGGAGCCGTGGACGTCAGGCCAGGGCCTGCGCGGCGCGGGACCTGGCCCGGGCGGCGTACCGGCCGCCGACGGTGAAGGGGAGGACGAACGCCAGGACCTGGGCGGTGACGAGCGGCACGGTCGCGGAGTGGTCGTAGTCGACGACGGCGGCACAGGCGAGCGCGCCGAGGGTGAACCCGGCCGCCCAGATGGCGGTGAGCACCATGTTGAACCTGATGAACCGGGGGGAGTCCCAGAACTCCCGCGGCACCTCGGCCCGGGCGAAGGCCAGGGTGAACGGGCGGCGGGCGGCCAGCGAGGCCAGGGCCGTGGCCGCCAGGGTGGTGTTGGCCAGGGCGCAGATCCAGTGCTGCAGCGCGCTCCCCGGGTCGGCCAGCGCGATCCCGGCCATGACCACGAAGAACCCGCAGGTGGCGGCCCCCAGAAGGTCGACCGTGCGGGCGCGGAGCTGGCGGGCCAGCAGGTACAGCGCGACCAGGGCGGCGGCGCCCGTGCCCAGTCGCCAGTCGACCGGGCTCAGGGCCGCGTAGCACAGCCAGGGCGCGAAACCGCGGACGTAGTTCACCGGGTGTCTCCTTCGGACAACCTTCGAACAGCCTTCGGACAGGCCCCGGACAGGCCCCGGACAGGCCTCGAACAGGCCTCGGACCCATCGAGAGTCCAATGTTGGACGGTCCAAGAATGGCCGGTCGATCTTGCTCTGTCCAGCCGTGACGGGTGAATTCCGGAAAGGTAGGGTGAGGTCATGAGCTTGCCCCACGCACTCCTCGGCCTCCTGGCCGAGCAGCCCGCCAGTGGATACGACCTGCTCAAGCGGTTCGACGCGGGCCTGTCCGCGGTGTGGCCCGCCCAGAAGAGCCAGGTCTACGGCGAGTTGGCGAAGCTCAGCGAGAAGGGACTCATCGAGGTCACCGGGACCGGCGCGCGCCAGCGCCGCGAGTACGGCATCACCGACGCCGGGCGCGCGGAACTGCGCGGCTGGCTCACCGAACCCGGCACCGACTTCGCCTTCCGCAGCGCCGCCCTGCTGCGGGTCTTCTTCCTGTGGACGCTCAGCCGCGAGGAGGGCGTCGATTACCTGGAGAACTTCGCCCGGGTCAACCGCGATCGCCTCGCCGCGCTGGAAGCCGTGCGGGACAACGTCGAATGGGTCGGCGACCCGGTGCAGATCTGCGGCTGGCTGATCCTCGAATACGGCCTGCGCGGCTCGACGACCTCCGCGGAGTGGGCCGACTGGGCCGCCGAACGGCTCACCGAACACCTGTGACCCCGGCGGCCGGGCCGCACCCGGTGGCTCAGGCGCTGGCCAGCGTCAGCTTCACCGCGAACCCGAGGAACAGCACCCCCGCCGCCGAAGTGGCCGTCGCCGACATCCGCTTGCGGCGGCGGAACGCGTCGGCCAGCCTGGTGCCGCTGAATATCAGGGCGCTGAGGTAGAGGAAGCTGGCCAGCTGGGCGAAGGTGCCGAGGACCACGAAGGACAGCGCCGGGTAGGCGTACCCCGGGTCGACGAACTGCACGAAGAAGGCGATGAAGAACAGGATCGCCTTCGGGTTGAAGAGGCTGATCACCAGGGCCCGGCGGTACGGGCGCTCCTGCGCCGGGGCGGCGGCCGGTGGCGCCTGCTGTGCCGGCTGCTGCTTCCGCGACCGCCACATCGTCCAGGCCGCGCGCAGCATCCCTATCGCCAGCCAGGTGAGGTAGGCGGCGCCCGCGTACTTCACGATCCCGAACAGCACGGCGTTGGCCTTGAGCAGCGAGGCCACCCCCGCCGCCGACAGCGTCATCAGCACCGTGTCCCCGCACCACACGCCCGCGGCGGCGGTGTAACCGGCCCGGACACCCTGGCGGGCGGCGACGGACAGCACGTAGAGGGAGTTGGGGCCGGGCAGCAGGACGATCAGGACGAGTCCTGCCAGATAGGTGGGGAGATCGATGACGCCGAACATGAGAAGTAGTCTCGCACGCGGGTCCGACAACGCTTTCGGTGCCGCCGACGCTCCCGGTGCCGTTCGCCGGAAGGCGCCTCCAGGACGCACCGCCGGGAAGCGCCGTCAGAACACGTCCGCCGGGACGTACACCCCCCACACCTCCCGCAGCGCGTTGCACACCTCCCCCACCGTGGCCCGCGCCCGCAGCGCCTCCTTCATCGGGGGAAGGACGTTCTCGTCGCCCCCGGCGGCCTTCTTCAGGGCGGTGAGGCCCGCGGCGACGGCCGCCCGGTCGCGGTCGGCGCGCAACCGGGCGAGGCGCTCCGCCTGCCGGGCCTCGATGGCCGGGTCGACACGCAGCGGCTCGTACGGTTCCTCCTCGTCCAGCCGGAAGCGGTTGACCCCGACCACCACCCGCTCCCCCGCGTCGGTCTCCTGCGCGATGCGGTAGGCGTTCCGCTCGATCTCGCCCTTCTGGAAACCCTGCTCGATCGCCGCCACCGCGCCGCCGAGGTCCTCGACCCTCCGCATCAGACCGACGGCCGCCTCCTCGACGTCGTCCGTCATCCGCTCCACGGCGTACGAACCCGCGAAGGGGTCCACCGTCGCCGTCACGTCGGTCTCGTACGCCAGCACCTGCTGGGTGCGCAGGGCCAGGCGCGCGCTCCTGTCGGTCGGGAGCGCGATCGCCTCGTCGAAGGAGTTGGTGTGCAGCGACTGGGTACCGCCGAGGACCGCGCCCAGGGCCTGGACCGCCACCCGCACCAGGTTCACCTCCGGCTGCTGGGCCGTCAGCTGGACGCCGGCCGTCTGGGTGTGGAAGCGGAGCATCAGCGACCGGGGGTTCCGCGCGCCGAACTCCTCCCGCATCAGCCGCGCCCAGATCCGGCGCGCCGCACGGAACTTGGCGACCTCCTCCAGCAGCGTCGTACGCGCCACGAAGAAGAAGGACAGGCGCGGGGCGAAGTCGTCGACGTCCATGCCGGCCGCGACCGCCGTGCGCACGTACTCGACCCCGTCCGCCAGGGTGAAGGCGATCTCCTGCGCGGGCGACGCCCCGGCCTCGGCCATGTGGTAGCCGGAGATCGAGATCGTGTTCCAGCGCGGGATCTCCCTCCGGCAGTACCCGAAGATGTCCGCGGTCAGCCGCAGCGACGGCTTGGGCGGGAAGATGTACGTGCCCCGCGCGATGTACTCCTTCAGGACGTCGTTCTGGACCGTGCCGGTCAGGGCGGCCGCCGGTACGCCCTGTTCCTCCGCCACCAGCTGGTACAGCAGCAACAGCACGGCCGCCGGGGCGTTGATCGTCATCGACGTCGACACCCGGTCCAGGGGGATCCCGCCGAAGAGCACCCGCATGTCGTCGACCGAGTCGATCGCCACGCCCACCTTGCCGACCTCGCCGTGCGCGAGGGGCGCGTCGGAGTCGTGGCCCATCTGGGTGGGCAGGTCGAAGGCGACGGAGAGACCGGTGGTGCCGTGCGCGATGAGCTGCCGGTAGCGGGCGTTGGACTCCGCGGCCGTACCGAACCCGGCGTACTGGCGCATGGTCCAGGGACGGCCGGTGTACATCGTCGGGTAGACGCCCCGGGTGTAGGGGTACGACCCCGGGTCGCCGAGTTTCCCGGCCGGGTCCCAGCCCGCCAGGTCGCCCGGGCCGTAGACCGGCTCGACGGGCAGTCCGGACTCCGACTCACGGGCCATGACGGGTGACCTCCGCAGTACGCCGATATACCGATATGCCGGTACGTCTGTTGGTTCCCACGATGCCCTCTTGTTCGGCGGCGGTCACGCGGGGAAGCATCCTCGGCATGAAGGTCTCGGGGTACTCGGGGGTCCTGGCCGCCGTACTGGCCGTGCTGTGCGGGTGCACGGTGCAGCCGGCGGGCGGCGGGGACGCCAAGGGGCACTCGCCCGTCCACATCGACCTCCCGCACAGCCCGGCACCCGCCGGCACCACTTCCGCACCCGCCTCCACCGCTCCCGATCCCGATCCCGCTTCCACCGCGCCCGCCCCCGCGCCGTCCGCCGTCGAGACGGACCCGCCGCACATCGTCTTCACCCGCGGCGACACCGGCACCGGCGTCCGCGGGCTCCAGGCCCGGCTGCGCCAGGTCGCCTGGCTGTTCGACGGGCCGACGGGGACCTACGACGACCTCACCGCCCAGGCCGTCAGGGGCTTCCAGGGCAAGCGCGGACTGCCGCAGACGGGCGAGACCGACGCCGTGACCTGGCGGCGGCTGGTCCGGATGACGCACCGGCCGGGCAAGTGGGAGCTGTACCTGATGGGCGGTCAGCCGGCCGCAGCACCCGATCCGCGGTGCCTGACCGGACGGGTGCTGTGCATCAGCAAGACCAGCCGGACACTGCGCTGGATGATCGACGGGCGCACGGTGTCGAAGATGTCGGTGCGGTTCGGGGCTCAGTACACCCCCACCCGCGAGGGCGTGTTCCACGTCTACTGGAAGTCACGCCACCACGTGTCGACGCTCTACCACTCCTCGATGCCGTACGCGATGTTCTTCAGCGGCGGCCAGGCGGTGCACTACTCCTACGACTTCGCGGCCCGGGGCTACGCGGGCGGCTCGCACGGGTGCGTCAACGTGCGGGACGAGGCGGCGGTCGCGGATCTGTTCGCGCAGGTGCGCAGCGGCGACAAGGTCGTCGTCTCCTGGTGAGCGGGTGACGTACGAAGGACGTTCGGGGCGCGGGCGGGACCGGGGGAACGTGTCCCGCCCGCGCCGATGCACGAGCCACGGGTACGGGGGGAACCCCGGCTCTGTGCGACGGCCGATGACCAGTCGGCTCACTCAGTACTGCGCCGCCGCCGCCGAAAACGTCACACCCTGCGGGAAAAAAGTTCAGGGGCTTGCGAAAACGCAGGTCACAGCGGTGCGTAAAGGTCAAAGTGCGCTGTATGTGGGGGCCGGCGAGGTGTGGGGCTGGTTCGGCAGCAGGGGCGCGAGGGCGGTCGGGGCGGGGGTGGCCGCACCGTCCTGGTGGTGGTCGTTGCCCTTGCCTCCGTCCTTGCCGCCGCCCTTGCCGCCGCCGAAGACTCCGCCCGGCCGGCCCTCGTCGTCGCCGCCGGGGCCGTTGTTGTCGCCCTGGCCGCCCTGGCCGTCGTTCTGGCCGCTCTGGCCGTCGTCGCCGCCCCTGCCGTCGCGGGAGACGTCGTCCTTGCCGTTCAGCCCGGTGCCGAGGACGGCCCTGCAGAACTTGTCCACCCGGCCGGCGCCGCCCGCCAGGCCCTCCAGGGCGCGCCTGCGGTCGGTGCCCAGGGACTTGCCGTTCTGGATCGCGCGGCACGACGTCAGCGCGCCGCTCCACCCGCCGACCGGGATGCCGAGCGAGCCGGTGTCCCGCTTCTTCGTCCTGCCGGACGGGTCGGGCGAGGGCTTTCCGGAACCGCCCGGCGTGGCGGCCGAGGAGGGTGTGCCCGTCTCGCCGCCGAGCAGCGACTCGGGCGAGGACGAGCCGTCGGGGCGTGCCGGGGTGCCCGCGGCCGAGACGGAGACGACCGGTCCGGGGTGGTTGTCGTCGAACGGCGTCGGCAGCACTCCGGTTCCTGCGGCCACCGCGACCCCGCCGAGCATGCCGGCGGTCAGCGCGGCGGCGAGGCCGAGCCGTGCGGGGCGGGCCCAGCCCGGGAGCCGGGACGGCCGGGAGCCGGCGCCGATCCGGATGAGGCCCGCGTCGGAGGCCCGCCCGGCCCGGCCGGGCCGGGCGGCCGCGGCGGTCCGTGCGTCCTCCGCCGCTTCGCGCGCTTTGCGGAAGGCAGCCAGCGCGGCTTCCTCACCGGGAAGCTCGGCGGCGGCCGGCGTGGCCCGCGCGGAGAGCGCGCCGAGCGTGCCTGCGAGGCGTTCTGCCTGGTCACGGGCGGAGGCGTCGACAGCTTCGAGCGACTCACCGCGCAGCAGACGGTCCGCCGTCACCCGGTTCAGCCACTTGTACTGCTCGTCGGCCATCACATGTCCTTCTGCGTCCGCGAACGCGTATGCGTCACACTCGCGGACGTCACCGCACGATCATCCGGTTCTCGCTGGGGCGGGAGCGCGTCGAGGACGCCTGCCGCCCCGGGGTCGGCACCGAGCAGTTCCGCGAGTTTCTTCAATCCCCGGTGGGCCGCGGTCCGTACCGCGCCGGCGCGCTTGCCGAGGGTCTCGGCGGCGGTCTTGGCGTCGAGGCCCATGACGACCCTGAGGACCACCGCCTCGGCCTGGTCCTGCGGCAGCCGGGCGATGAGGGAGAGGGTGCGGTCGGTGGT
This sequence comes from Streptomyces sp. NPDC008092, assembly GCF_042957285.1. NCBI lineage: Bacteria > Bacillati > Actinomycetota > Actinomycetes > Kitasatosporales > Streptomycetaceae > Streptomyces > Streptomyces sp. NPDC008092. The sequence goes on along the minus strand of NZ_JBIBHY010000003.1, from coordinate 565,375 downwards.
CAGCGCCTCGATGGCCTCGCCGGCCGTGTCCGATTCGGCGGCCCGGCCGGCCAGCTCCGTCTCGTCGCCGCCGATCGCGGGGCGGCGGCCGCGCATCCGTATGTGGTCGAGGGCGCGGTTGCGGGCGATCCGGGCGGCCCAGCCGCGGAACCGGTCCGCGTCGCCGCTGAACCGGTCGAGGTCGCGGGCGATCTGCAGCCAGGCCTCGGAGGCGACGTCCTCGGCGTCCGGATCGCCGACCAGCGTGCGGACGTATCCGAGCAGGCGGGGCTGCACCGCGCGATAGACGATGCGGAACGCGGTCTCGTCCCCGTCCTGTGCAGCACGTACCGCGGCGGTCAACTCCGCGTCGTCCCCCAGCACCCGTGTGTTCCTCAGTAAGTGGTCGGTCGCGGCTGCGACGCAGCCGCCGATCGTTGCAGTGATCATGCATTCGCGCTCGACGCGAAAGGCACGTTACGACCTGAAACCGCTCGCCGTCCACGTCCGTACAAAGTGCAACTAACTCGTGACGCCCCGGGGTGTGACAGAAAACGCACTCTTGGCGCTGAACAGAGTACGGGCCGCCGCGCGGCCCGTGCCGCGCGACGGCCGGGGCCTCTCCTGTGGGGGGTGGCGGCCCCGGCCGTCTCCGTGGTTCACCCCGGCCGACGTGTGACCGGCAGGCGCGTTCACGGAGACCGCCACAGAACCCTCCCCGGGCATCCGGATCGTTCCTGGCAGGGCCCTGCGCCTGCCCGGTCCGGGGACCCCGTCGGCCCGCGGTGCCGCCATCGCCGCCTCAGCGGACGACGGGTGCTTACCGAGAGCGGGACCGAGGAGTGCCGACATTCGGTCCGGTGGACGTCACCAGCATCGCCAAGGGCGGTTCGCGCCGCTGTCTCCGTGGCTATCTGGCCGTTCCGTACGACATCCCACGCAGCCGCGCGGCCGGTCGCCTGCCCGAAATGAACGTATTGTGCGCCGTGGGCGACTACAGCCCGCGGAGCGACCGACCTCTCATGAAGCACATCAAGGTGACCATCGACCGTGCGTCTGCCGCCGCGGAAGAGACAGCGGGAGACGCATGAGCGACGTCGACTGAAAGGAGGCACCTGAACGCATGCGTCATCACGTCCGCGGCCGGGGCCTTTCGGTGTCGGCCTGGTTGCGCTCGCGCGACCCCGGGCTCGCCGCCACGCGGCGCGCCTGCCGCGCCTCCGTCGTCGCATCGGCCCTGTTCGCCGTGAGCATGCAGGTGTTCCACTCGCCGGCGATGGCCTACTACGCGGCGTTCGGCTGCTTCTCCATGCTGCTCTTCGTCGAGTTCACCGGGCCCATGGCCCAACGGCTGCGCCTGCACGTCGGACTGGCGGTCGCCTGGGCCGCTCTGGTGACCCTCGGCACCTTCGCGGCCGGCGTCACCTGGCTGGGGGTGGCGGCGACCGTGGTGGTCGCGTTCCTCATTCTGCTGTCCGGTGTGGTCAGCTCGGTGATCGCGAGTTCCTCGACGGCTCTGCTGCTCGCTTTCGTCATCCCCGTGACCTCGCCGGTGCCCTACTCCCAGCTGATCGCCCGGCTCGCCGGCGTGGGGCTCGCCTCCTGCGGCTCGATGCTCGCGATCTGGCTGCTGTGGCCACGTGCTTCGACCGATCCGCTCAGCACGCCCGCGATCCGTGTGTGCAGGAGCACCGCTGTCCGGCTGCGCGACGAGGCCGCACCGCCGATGGACGATGCCGAAGCGGCAAGCGCCACAGCACTGACGCACAACGCCGAGCAGGCGGGTGCGGCTGTGCGGGATCTGCGTCGCGCGTTCGACAGTACGCCGTATCGGCCGACAGGCCTGTCGACGGGTTCGCGCGCTCTGGTGCGCCTGGTGGACGAGCTCATCTGGCTCGGCGCCGTCGCGGCCGACGGGCCGCCCGCCCACGAGCCGTCATCGGACCGCCGGACGGAGGCCTGCGCGGTGCTGCGCGCGGTGGCCGATCTCCTCGACCGGTCGGCCGCGTTGCTCGGGAATCCACTCGGCGCCCCGGAGCCGGTGCAGGAAGGCACCCGTCTTCTGCGTGCCGCCATGGACACGTTGATCGAAGGGCCGGCAGCACAGCCGCCGCACCACGTGAGGACCGACGGTGCCGAGATGGAGGAGCGCGCGGTCCTCACCACGTTGGACGCCGCCTTCCGTGCCAAGGAACTCGGTTTCGCGGCCCTGCAGGTCGCCCACAACGTGCAGGTGGCCGCGGCGGCCGAGCGGCGTGGCTGGTTCGAGCGGCTGCTCGGGCGGGAACCGGACGCGCTGGGCGGATCCGTGTCCTCCGCGCGGGCACGCCTGGGGGCACATCTGACCGTGACGTCGGTGTGGGTGCGCAACAGTCTGCGCGCCGCGGTCGGCCTCGGCATCGCCGTCACCCTGGCGGACATCACCAATCTTCAGCACGCGTTCTGGATTCTGCTCGGCACCCTGTCGGCGTTGCGCTCGAACGCCCTGAACACCGGCCAGAACGCGCTGCGCGCGGTCGCCGGGACGGTGGTGGGGTCGGTCGTGGGGGCCGCGCTTCTGCAACTGCTCGGACATCACGGCACCGTGTTGTGGTTCGTGCTCCCGGTCGCCGTCCTGGCCATGGGCGTGGCCCCGACGGTGATCTCCTTCGCGGCCGGGCAGGCGGCGTTCACGGTCGCACTCGTGGTGGTGTTCAGCATCGGCCAGAACCCGGACTGGCACATCGCGCTTCTGCGGCTCCAGGACGTCGTACTCGGCTGCGCGGTGAGCCTGGTGGTTTCGCTGTGCCTGTGGCCGCGCGGCGCGACGGCTGCCGTGAACCGGGCCCTGGCCGAGGCGTACACCGACTGCGCGGCGCACCTCCGGAGCGTGGTGGAGCATCACCTCGGCCTGCCTGCCGAGGCGGAGAAGGACGGCCGCTCCCCCGCGGAGGAGGAGTGGCGGGCCGCGGCCGCGGCGCGCCGGCTCGACGACTCCTTCCGCACCTATCTCGCCGAGCGGGGCGCCAAGCCGGTGTCGCTGGCGGCCATGACCACGCTGGTGACCGGTGTCGCCAGGCTCCGGCTCATGGCCGACGCGCTGCAGCACCTCTGGCAGCGGGCGGGCGAGACCCGGCCGGACGCCGGCAGCGACCCGGCGCGGCTGGAACTGGTCCGCGCCGCGGAGGGCGTCAGCGCGTCGTACCGCGTTCTGGCAACGGGTATCGAACGGCGCTCCCCCACCGTCGCGAGCGGTGACCCGCCCGAGGACCTCCGCCTTGTCGAGTCGGTGTACCGGGATCTGCTCGGGTCGGGAGACACCCGTGCCCACGTCGTGCTCATCGTCTGGACGAGCAAGTACCTGGAGGCTGCCCGCACGTTGCTGCCGAGCCTGGCGGCAGCGGCGAGTACCGCAGACGAGTGACCGGCGATCGGCGGAGTCCTGTCCAGCGCCGAACACACTGTCGCGCAACGGTCGTTGCCGTGCCGGATCGCCTCCGGCAGCGCCGGCGGACGGGCGTCGGGCGCCGGCGGTCAGGAGCCGCGGGGGCCGTCCTCGGCCGTCTCGGTCCCGGCCGGCCCCGTACGCTCCCGCGGCGGAAGGCGAAAGTTCTTCCGGAGTCGGTTTCCGGCAATGCGCCGCAGGAGTTCAGGTTGCGCACAGGTGATGCTCGAAAACAATCCTGCGAGCGTTCACGGCCGGCATATTAGGGATACTTCTTCCGTGGTGCAACCGATGGTCCGGGTCCGGCGCCGTTCATTTCGCTCGACCCGAATGCGGGAAGCGGTTCCGCCGAATTCGGCGTGTGCCGGGTCGCCGACGGCCCGGCCGCGAGGCCGTCCAGCCGGGCGGCGGGTGCGTCCGGCACCCGGGGCAGGGGCGGCCGGCACTCGGAGGAGGCGATCGGCCCGAGGTGCCGCCGACAGTACTTCAGGAGCATCCGGTCGACCGCACGGAACGGCTCCGGGATCGGTCGGCTGACGCCGCGCCAGGCGGTTCGCGCCCTCACCAGCCCGCCTTCACCAGTCGCTCGGCCGCTACGGCGTCGGCGACCCGGACGTGCACGGGCAGTTCCCCGGCCGGCCACCGCGCCGCAGGCCGCGGTGGCGATGCCCCGCTGCCCGTGCGGTTCCGCCGCCGGGCCCTCCCCGGTGGTGCCCGGCAGGACAGGGCCGGTGGTACCTGTGTGGCGGTAGTGGACCATGAGGCGGCGCGGTGATTCCGGATCGACGGCGCTGTCGCAAAAACGGCGTCAGGAGTGGCAGAAATACGGCTGCCATCTGCTTCACCGTTCACCCTCCGCTTTTCCGGGAATCCCGGAACCGGTCGACGCCCGCCGGCACGGGCCCGGCGTCGCGGCGCGGAGCGTACCACCGGGGTCGGCCTCAAGTGCCGTTCCATATAGGGCAGTTGGGTTGCCGTGCGGCCCTGTGCACCGGCGCCCGGGGCGGCTGGGCGGTGTCCCGCCAGCGGGACACCGGCCCGGGTCCGCCGAGGCTTCGCCATTTCCCTGCGGGCGGTTTCTCTGATTCGGAGCAGGCCCGCAACGGAATACGGGCAGGCCCGCCATGGAAATGGAACCCTCCCTTTCATATGGAAGCCATTCAATTCCTTGCACTGTTCCGATCCGTCCCGTCACAATCACCGCCAGTTGCCGACAGGGAGGGAAAGAAAGTGAGCCAGGCAGTCGAGCCCGATCTCGATGGTTCCGTCAACGTATTGCTCGCCCCGGTCCGGGGTAAGGACGAACGGCGTGCCCTGCCGAAGTCCATGTTCGTGAAGAAGCCTTCTGTCTTCACCGCGAAATTCGTGCTGGCCGTGCTGATCTCCGCCGCCGCGTGGACTGCGGTCGCCCTCGACCCGGCGTGGTGGGTCATCGCAATCACGATCCCGGTCAACGGCCTCATGTACGCGCACCTCGTGGAGCTCCAGCACGAGACCCTGCACGAGCACGCCTACAACAGCCGCTCGCTGAACCGTTTGGTCGGTTTCCTGGCCGGCGCGCCGATGCTCAGCTCGTACTGGCACTACAAGCACGACCACCTGCGCCACCACGCCTACCTCGGAACCCCGCAGAACCAGGAGTTCTTCAACTACCGGTTCGAGGGGCTGGGAACCGTACCCGGCTTCCTGCGCGGCGCGTACCACCTCGGCCGCTACAGCGACGTCGTCAAGGACATCGGCCGCTCGGTGGTGGGCCGCACCAACCCGAAGGTCACCAAGACCCTCGCGGCGAAGAAGATCCGCACCGAGTACCTGCTGTTCACGGTGCTGATCGTCGCGGCGGTCGCGTACTCGGTGCTCGCCCGTGACCTGTACCTGCTCTGGGTCTGGGTGCTGCCCACCCTGCTCTTCGCCGAGCCGGCGCACTTCCTGATCGAGATGCCGGAGCACTACGGTCTGAACACCCAGACCGACCCCAACGTTCTGTCCAACACCCGCACCATCGAGGCGGGTTGGTTCGCGAAGTGGTACACCAACGGCAACGACGTGCACACCGCGCACCACTTCCACCAGGGCATCCCCATGGTCAACGTGCGGGCCCTGCACCAGGTGATCGAAGGCCGCATCGAGACGGTCGCCCCGTCCTACTGGTCCTTCTACAAGGACGTCTTCACCGGACGGATCACCTACCAGGACCAGTCCGACAACTGCATGACCCGGTGACCGACGGACCCCAAGAAAGGAAACGCGACCTGATGTCCGCCCAGACCACGTCGCCGTCCGGCCCCGCGCTGGAACGGCTGAAGTTCCTCTCCCCGGCGGAGGTCCGCCACGTCGCCGAGACCTTCGGCACCCCGGTCTTCGTCTACGACGAGCAGAGCATCCGCGACAAGGTCGCCCTGCTCAAGGGGCTGCCCAGCGCCTTCGGGCACACCGTGCGCTACTCCCTCAAGGCGTCGCCCAGCGCCGCCGTGATCCGGCTCTTCGACACGCTGGGCGTCCACTTCGACGCCAGTTCCGTGTGGGAGGTCGTCCGCGCGGTCCGGGCCGGGGTGGCACCGGAGAAGATCCTGATGACCGCCCAGGAGGCCGACTTCGGCTCGCCCGAGCTGCCCGGCCTCATCCGGCGGGGGCTGAAGTTCGACGCCGGCTCCCTCCACCAGCTCACCGAGTACGGCGAGGCCTTCCCCGGCACCGAGGTGTCGGTGCGCATCAACCCCGGCTTCGGCTCGGGCCTGGTCCGCCGGCTGACCTCGGGCGGCCCGGACTCCAGCTTCGGCATCTGGCACGAGCAGGTCGCCGAGGTGAAGGCCATCGCCGAGCGCTACGACCTCACCGTGGTGCGGCTGCACGTGCACATCGGCTCCGGCCACCACGCCGACGTCCTGCTGCCGGCCGCGCGGCGCGTCCTGGAGATCGCCCAGGACTTCGCCGACGTCACCGCCGTCGACCTCGGCGGCGGCTACCGCCTGACCGTGATGGCCGACGACCCCGTCTACGACCACTCCGAATGGGCCGAGGAACTCGCCTCCGACCTGCGGGAGTTCGCCGAGGCGACGGGCCGCGGGCTGCACATGGAGATGGAGCCCGGCACCTTCCTCGTCGCCAACGCCGGGTCGATCGTCGCCAAGGTCATCGACGTGGTGACCACCGGCGACGAGGGACGGCGGTTCGTGAAGATCAACGCGGGCCTCACCGAGATCCTGCGGCCGTCCTACTACGGCGCCCCGCACCCGCTGGTGGCCGTGACCCGGGACGGCGAACTGCCGCCCGAGGGCCCGGCGACCGACGTGGCCGGCCACTGCTGCATCGCCGGTGACGTGCTCACCACCCGGTCCGGCTCGGTCGAGGAGCTCAACCCGGTCCGGCTCGGCGCCGTGACGCCCGGCGACTACCTCGTCGTCGAACGGGCCGGCGGCTACTGCGCGAGCATGTCGATGAAGAACTTCAACTCCTACCCGGAGGCGCCCGAGGTGCTGCGCCGCCCGGACGGAACCTTCACCGTCATCCGCGCCCGGCAGACCATCGACCAGGTGACGGCCAACGAGATCGTCCCCGACGACCTGACGACGGAGGCGGTGTGACGACCGCCGTGCAGCAGCCGGCCGCCACGGCCCGGCTGAACGCGACCTTCGACGGGGCCGCCCTCGCCGAGGAACTGACGGAGCTGCGCCGGCACGCGTGGCAGCGCCAGCGGGTCTACGGCGACGAGATCGGCTGGGAGTCGAAGGTCGACTGGACCTGCCTGGCCCTGCGCAGCCCCGGCGGCGACGGCGACCGTACCGACCCCGGCGGTCCGGGGCCGGTCGACTTCGCCGACACCGCGTGGCTGGACCGCGCCCCGCGCGCCCGTGCGGTGCTCGGCTCCATCCCGGCGCCGCTGCGTGCCGTGCGCTACATGGCGCTCGGCCCGGGCACCCACAGCCATCTCCACTTCGACACCAAGTACGGCCCCTCGTGGGGAGTGGCCCGGCTGCACGTGCCGGTCACCACGAACCCGGACGCCGTACTGACCCTGGACGAAGAGGACCACCGCTGGCAGCCCGGCGAGTTCTGGTTCGGCGACTTCAGCCGCAACCACCAGGTCGGCAACGACGGCACGGAGCCCCGGGTCCACCTGGTCATCGACACCCTGGTGGTGCCGGAGCTGGCGGAGATCTTCCCCGACTCCTGGCGGGAGTTCCTGCTGGCCGGCGGTGCGGTGCTCAACCGGCCGGCCACGCGGCTGCCGGGCGCGCCGAAGGAATGGGAGTGCGCCTTCGAGGTGCCGGAGACCTTCACCGACTGGGAGGAGGAGGACGGCGCGTTCCTCGACCCCGCGGTGGCGCGGCGCCGCGCCACGGTGCACGCCGAGGACGACCACCTGCTCCTCACCTTCGAGGGAGCGTCTCCGGTCCGGCTCGTCCACATCGAGGACGGGGAGTTCCGGTACGCGGGCTGGTCGGAGGAGCGCACGGTCCAACTGCGCCGCGAACACAGGGAAGTTGTACTACGCAGTCGCGTTGGCAGTACGGTGCGCAGTCTGCCCCTGCCGCTGCTCCACGACCCGAGGTAAGGATGAACCCCTTCGTCACAGCTACCGGGGGCACCGCTCCCGGTGGCTGGGACCGCCTGGTCGGTCCCCACATGTACCAGTCGTCCGGCTGGCTCGACTTCTGTCATGCGGACCAGCCGGGCCGGGTCGGCGCGGTGTACACCGGCTCCCCGGCCCGGCCCGAGGCCGGGGTCCCGGTGACGGCGGTGCGGAGCATGGGCAACTCCTTCTACCGGTGGGACGAGCTGCTCACCTCCCGGGGCTTACCGAGCCCCGGCCCCCGGGGACTGATGACCGGTCAGCACTGGGGCTACCACACGCAGGTGCTGCACCACCCGGCGCTCACGCTCGACGAGGCCGCCGCCGCTCTCCTGCCCGAGCTGCGCCGGCAGGCCGACGCCCCGGTGACCCGGGAGCTCGCCGGGATCGAGGACCGGGACCCGGTGCCCTGCATGGCGATGTACCTGGACGACCGGACCGTCGCCGCGTTCCGGCGGGCCGGGGTGACCGCGCCGCCGGTCCTGCTGCAGCTGGAGGCCTGGATCCCGGTGCCGGACGGCGGCTGGGAGGGCTATCTGGACAGCCTCGGCTACAAGCGTTCCGTGCGGGTGCGCCGCGACCGCCGGCGGTTCGAGGAGGCCGGATACCGCGTCGAGCAGCTGACCCTGGACGAGTGCTGCGAGGAGGCGGGCCATCTGCTCGCCTGCACCCAGCGCCGCTACGGCCACGCGGCCGACGCCAAGGCGTTCGCGGCGTCCTTCGAGGACCAGGCCCGCGCCATGCGGGGCCGCACCGAGGTCTTCCTGGCCCGCACCGCCGAGGGCCGGCCGGTCGGCTTCTGTCTGTACTACGTGTGGGGCGACTCGCTGTACCTGCGCGCGGCGGGCTTCGACTACGAGGCCCTGACCGGTGCGGCCGAGTACTTCAACGTCGTCTACTACCTGCCGCTGCAGCAGGCCTCCGGGCGCGGGGTGCGCCGGATGCACGCGGGCATCGAGGCGTACGAGGCCAAGGCGCTGCGCGGCGGCCGGCTGAACGCCCTGTGGCTGCTCGACCTCAGTGAGCGGAGCGTCCTCGCTGGGCGGGACGAGGAGGTGGCCGCGGCCAACGCGCAGACCCTGCGCACGCTGGTCGGCGAGTCGCGGACGGTGGCGGGTGCCCTCGCCGACCCGGCCCTCGCGGAGCTGCTGTGAACGGGTCCGGGCGGCGGGTGCTGACCGGCCCCTTCCTCAGGTTCTGGCTGATCCAGATCTGCGCCCAGGTGGGCGCCAAGGTGGCGCTGCTGTTCCTGCCGCTGATCGCGATCAGCGGCTACGGGGTGAGCCCGGCGGTCGTGGGCTTCCTCAACGCCCTCCAGTACTTCCCGGTGCTGGCGGTCGCCCTGCTCTTCGGCAGCGCCTTCGACCGCTGGGACCGCCGTACCTGCTTCGCCGTCGCGTTCCTGGGCAACAGCGCCGCGCTGCTGATGGTGCCGCTCTACGGCGACGGGGCGCACCGCGTGCTGGTGCTGATCGGCGTCTGCACGGTCATGGGCTGCCTGGTGGCGTTCTCCGACATGTGCGCGCAGACCGTGCCGCCGGACCTGGTGCCGCCGGACCGGCTGGTCGCGGCCAACGGGCGGCTGGAGTTCGTCTACTCGATGTGCCTGGTCGGCGCCCCCGGCGCGGCCGGCCTGCTCTACGACCGGACCGGCACGGGTCCCGGTCTCGTGGTGATCAGCGCGATGTGCCTGGCGGCCGGCCTGCTGAGCCTGGGGCTGCGGATCCCGCGCCGCCCGCAGTCGAGGACCGAGGACCGGCCGCGGGCCTGGGCGGCGACCGTGTCCGGCATGGGCTTCCTGCTGCGGCACCCCATTCTGCGGGTGACGACCGCGCAGGCGGGGATGTTCAACTTCCTCGAACAGGCGGTCCTGACGATCTATCTGCTGCTCGCCGTGCGGGTCTGGCATCTCTCCCCCGCCCAGGTCGGGCTGACGATCACGGTGGGCGGCTTCGGCACCATCTTCGGCGCCGTCGTGGCGAGCGGCCGGGGCGGCCGGATGTCCACGGTGCGGGCCCTGGTGGTCGGCATGGGGCTCGCCTCGCTCACCCCGACGCTGCTGGTGTTCGCCGCCGGCCCGCGCCCGGTGCTGATGACGACGGCGAGCGTCGCGTTCCTGGTCTACGGCTTCGGCATGACGGTGTACAACGTGCACGCCGTCTCGCTGCGCCAGGTCCTCACCCCGGCCGAGCGGCTGGGCAGCGTCTCGGCGGCCTACCGGTTCTTCGCCTTCGGGCCGATCGGACTCGGCGCCCTGCTCGGCGGCTGGGCCGGCGGCTTCCTGGGGCTGCGTGCCTCGATGACCGTCTTCGTCGCCCTGCTCGCCGTGAGCTTCACCGTCTTCGCCGTCGAGGTGCTGCGGCTGCGCGCGGCGATCACCGCGGTGCTGCCGAGCGAGCACGCCGACGCGCCGGGCACCGGCCCGGCAGAGCCGCTGGATTCCGCCCCGGTCTCCCCCGCAAACCCCTCGTGAGGTGACGCCCGTGTACCCGGACAACCGCAAGCCTGCCGTGGTCGTGATGAGTGACCTGGTCGTTCTCGCCCGCCAGACCCGGCTGATCGAGGAGATCGTCGCGCGGGACCTGGTGCCGCTGGTCCTCGTCGGACCGGACACGCCGATGGACCGGCTGCGCGCCCACATGGCCGACCCGGCGCACCCGCTGTCGCTGATGGACGAGCTGGTGCGGGTCCCCGACTCCTCGGTGGACACGGTGCTGGCGGCGGTGCAGGACTGGGTACGGGAGTACGACGTCAAGGCGTCGATCTGCTGCGGCGAGGTCTTCGTGGACCCTGCCGGAGCGCTCGGCGAACTGCTGGGGCTGCCCGGCCCCGGCGGCTGGGCGGCCCGGGTGTGCCGGGACAAGATCATGCAGCGGACCGCGCTGGACGCCTTCGGCCCGCGCTGGCGGGCGGTCGCTCCGAGCGGCCGCGCCGAGGCGGAGCCGCCCGGCTATCCGGCCGTCGTCAAGCCCGCCGGCCGCATGTACAGCTCGGGGGTGCGCCGGGTGGACGACGCCCAGGCCCTGCGCGCCGCCCTGGAAGGGTACGGTCCCGAGGAGTCGGTGCTGCTCGAAGAGCTGGTGGAGGGGCCGGAGTTCTCCGTGGAGGCCCTGGTCTTCGACGGAGAGGTGCTGTGGTCCGGCATCACCGCCAAGCGCACCAACGAGGACGGCGGACGCTTCTTCACCGAGATGGGCCACACCAGTCCGGCCCCCGGCCTCACCGGGGACGAGGAGGAGGCGCTGCTCTCGGCGAACGCGGGGGTGCTGGCCGGGATCGGTTTCCGGTACGGCATCACGCACGCGGAGTTCCGGCTGTCCCGGGGCGAGGCGGTGCTGATGGAGGTGGCCGCGCGGCTGCCCGGCGACGCGATCACGATGCTGTGGCATCTGGCGACCGGGGTCCCGATGGAACCGGCGATCGTCGACCTGGCCCTGGGTGTGAAGCCGGACTACCCCCGGCCGGCCCGCCGCGCCGTCCAGCGCTATCTCGACCACGGGAGCGGCCAGTTGGGCGATGTCGGCCTCGACGGTGCGGAGGCCGGGGTGTCCTGGATCAAGCGGGACGGCCTGTGGCCGGCCGCGACGCCGGCGGACGCGCAGGCACCGGCGCGGTGCACGGCCGTGCTGGTGGCCCGGGAGTCCGGTGAACTCCTCGGCGAGCAGGCGGACTCCGGGGCCCGCTCGCTGTCGGTCGTCGGCGACGGACCGCTCGACGCCGACCTCGACGCGCTGAGCCGGCAGTGGGTGTCGGCGGTGCGCGTCGCCGTCGGCGAGACGTCCGCGGCGGGGTGACCGCCTCGCCGCCCGGGCCGTCCGGCCCGTCGCCGGACGGCTCCGCCCGCTACAGCCAGCCCCTGGTCACCGCTTTGATGCCGGCCTGGAACCGGTTCTCCGCGCCGAGCTTGTCCAGGAGGGCCGTGAGCGAACGGCGCAGGGTACGGATGGAGACCCCGATCTCCCGCGCGATGACGTCGTCCCGGACGCCTGCCGCCATCAGCCGCAGGATCGCCTGCTCCTGCGGGGTGGGCGCGTCCGGCAGCCGCACCAGGTCGTCGAGCGGGGTGGCGGTGATCCACCAGTGTTCCAGGACGCGGCGCGCGGCATCGGTGATCACGGCCGGCCGCAGGACGACCAGGCCGTCGTCCTCCGGTACCGAGAACATGACCAGGCTGTCGCTGACGATGATCCTGAGCGGGACCGAGCCCATCAGCCTGACGCCGACCCCGAGGGCGGAAAGACTACGCAGGTGCTTGGCCCCGTTGGGCGATTTGAAGTAGCACTCGCCGTACAGACTACGTACGACCACCCCGCGGCGACGCGCGTAGCGCGTACGTTCCAGCTCCTCACCGAGGGTGCCGTCCGCTGGTACCGGACCGGGGTGGGTGCTGATGATCTCGTCGACCGCGACGGTGGTGGTGTCGAACAACGCCTCCGTGATCTCCGCCGGTTCCGTCAGGCGGTGCAGCGTGTAGGACACGCCGTCGGGCCACACGCCGGTACCGGGCCGGGCCGCCGCACGGCCGAGGGACTCGCCGAGGTGGACGAACTCCCCGGCCAGGTCGCGCAGTACCAGGGCGGTGCGCTCGACGAGGCGCCGCACTTCCGCCTCGGGTTCCGGCCCAAGTGGCTGTGCGTGGCCGGTGGATGGGGAATTCCCGGTGTCGCGGTCACCCTTCGAGAGGCTCGCACCGAGGGAACCCACGCGTGCCACACCGCTCGAACCGGTTCGCAAACCCATCTCCCCCTCCTTCGAACATCGGGCGCAGCGTACCAAGATCATCTGGGGTTATGACCAAAACTCCCATTATACAGTGGCGTTGACCCGGGTGATCGTCGCGGGTCGACGCCGCACAGTGGCCTCCGGCGGCCAGGCCGATTAGTGACAGCGAACTGATCTGGACCACGGCTCGAATGCGATGTCACAATGTTCTCACCGCCAGGAACAGGGTCTTGCCGTTTCAATGGCACAGCGGCCAGGGGCCCTTGACACGCAGCCTCCCACGACACGGAAGAGGACGAGTTGTCGAACCGCAGCGATAGCAACATTCGCCCGGGCTGTCGTCCTACCTGTCCACACCTGGCATATCAGTCGGCCGGTCGGGGTCTTGGCACCGCGACCACCGCACGGTTCTAGGGGTTTCAAGACCGGGAAAATCTGGCACACACCTGCCTCCGGGGTGCTGCGCCGCTTACGCATGCGCCGGAACACCTCATTCCCGCATGGAACCATCAGTCACCCTTGACCAAGGATGAGATCTGCATGGAGAAATCCGCCACCCTGGCCGATCTTCGAGGTACCCCCGCATCTCCACTGAGCCCTCGGGCTCTCACTCGCCGTACCAGTCTCTGCCTGCCCCCGGACTTCTCGCTGACGGAGTGGCAGCGATTCGGCAGGCATTTATTCCTGATATCTGACTCGTCCTGCTGGTGGCTCGGCGACTGGCTTGTTTACGGCCAGGAGAAGTATCCGAACCGATACCGCAAGGCGACGGAGGAAACCGGACTGGACTACAAGACGCTGCGCAATTACGCCTGGATCGCCCGGCGTTACCCGGCGTCCGAGCGGCATCCGAAGGTCAGCTTCCAGCACCACGCGGAGGTCGCCTCGCTGGATCCCGCCGCACGCACGGTGTGGCTGGAACGCGCCGCCCAGGAGGGCTGGTCGAGAAACATGCTCCGCCAGCAGGTGCGCCTCGCACTGTCGGCCCAGCCGGAGGAGAACGACCAGCGCATCCGCGTCCAGGTGCACGTCAGCAGCGAACAGGAGGGCAGGTGGGCCACCGCCGCCGAGCGCCACGGCCGTAACCTCGCGGACTGGATCGTGCTCTGCCTCGACCGGGCGGCGAGCGAGGAGGACACCCCGGCGCACTGACGACCGGCCGTACACGTGTCAGCGGCCCGACGGGCCGGCCGGACTCCGCGCCGGCACCCCGCCCGGGGCGTCCCCGGCGGTCCGGTCGCCACCGGGCCCGCCGGGGCGGGGTCTCCTGTTGAGCAGCGCGACGCCGGCGAGGGTGACGACTCCGCCGAGGCACTCCACGAGTCCCGGCTTCTCGCCGAGCCACACGTAGGCGACGACGAGGGCGGTCACGGGCACGAGGTACAGCGCCGCGGTCGCGGCGGTGACCGTGAGCCGGGCGACGGCGTAGCCCCAGACCACGAATCCGGCGGCCGACGGCAGGACCCCGAGGTAGAGCGCCGCCAGGGTGGCGCCGGCCGGGGCGTCCGCCACCGCACGCACCGTGGCGGGAGCGAGCGGGAGCAGCAGGACGGTGCCCGCCACCATCGCGTAGACGGCGACCTCGAAGCCGCTGTAGTCGCGCAGCAGCGGCTTGATGGCGAAGTGGTACACGGCCTGCGCGACCGCGGCCGCGAGGACGGTCCAGGCCGCCGCGGTGTAGCCGGTCCGGCCGCCCGTCACGGCGATGAGGGCCGTACCGGCGAGGGCACAGAGGGATCCGCCGACCTTGGCCGGGCCGAGCCGCTCGCCGAGGAAGGCCGCGGCCAGCAGTGCGCTGATCGCCGGGACGGTGGCGACGATCAGGGCGGCGGTGCCCGCGGGTACATGCACCTCGCCCCAGTTCAGCAGGAGTTGGTAGGCGCTCATCCCGGCGGCGCCGACGGCCACGATGCGCGGCAGGTCCCGGCGGCCGGGCAGCCGTACCGTCACCCAGGGCAGCACGGCGGCGAGGGTCGCGGTGGCCACCAGGAGGCGGAGCAGGGACAGCGGCCCCGGCCCGTATCCCTCCAGGGCCACCCGGATCGCCGGGAACGCGGAGGCCCACAGCACCACGGTGGCGGCGAGCGCGAGCAGGGTCTTGTCGGGCTTCACGCCATCGACTGTGCCGTCTACGATCGTTCAGGTCCAGTTAGGTTTTCTTGCGTCGATCGGTAGGTGGGCTACTTGTTGGACGTACGCCGGCTGCGTCTGCTCGCCGAGTTCGCCGCGCAGGGCACGGTGGCGGCGACCGCAGAGGCGCTGCATCTCACCGGCTCGGCGGTGTCCCAGCAGCTGGCCGCCCTGGAGAAGGAGGCCGGCGTACCGCTGCTGCTCAAGCGCGGCCGCAGGCTGGAGCTGACGGCCGCCGGACAGCGGCTCATCGATCACGCCCATGTGGTCCTGGGCAACCTGGCCGCCGCCGAGTCCGAGCTGGCCGCGATGCGGCGCGGTGAGCGCGGCAGCGTGCGCATCGCGGCGTTCCCCACCGCCGCCCGCGCGCTGCTCCCCCGGCTCTGGCCCGACCCCGGCCAGGCACCGGCGCCCGACGCCCCGGTCATCCACGTCTTCGAGCAGGAACCGCACGCCGCCGAGGCCGCGCTGGGCAGGCACCAGGTCGACATCGCCGTCACGCACACCTACAGCCTGGTGCCCCGCCCGCTGCCCCCGGGCTGCGAGCAGCGCGCACTGTTCGAGGAGCCCGTGCTGCTCGTCCTCCATCCGGCCGACGCCGCCCGCCACGGCCTGGCCGCGGGTGCCCCCGCCGAGCTCAAGGACTTCGCCGACGCCCCCTGGCTGCTGCCCGGCCCCGAGACGGCCTGCCACGAGATGACCCAACGTGCCTGCGGAGCAGCCGGATTCGTGCCCCAACCGGTGGCCGTGGCGAACGACTTCACGGTGCTGACGGCACTGATCAGCCGCCGTGCCGGGGTAGCCCTCATCCCCCGGCTGGCGCTGCCGTCGCCCTCTCCGGAGCTGAGTGTGCACATGCTGACCACCCCGGTGCACCGCAGCGTCCAGGCCGTCTACCACACGGGGACGGGCCGGCGCCCCGACATCTGCGGCACGCTCGACATGCTGGCCTCGGCGGCGGACTCGCAGGTGCCGGCCCCCACCGGCCGCCCGTGATCCCCACGACCGGCCGGGCCCGGCCCGCCGTCGTACCCCGGCTGCCGTCCGCGCGGTTCAGGTGGCCGAGTCCACCGGTTCCGGGGTCCGCTCCGGCGCGGCCTGCGGGGTGGGGGCCCGGTCCGCGTTCACGACCACGCCGGCGATCAGGGCGCCCAGCAGCAGCGCGGCCATCGCCCACCAGGTGGCCACGTTGAAGCCGTGCACCGCGGCCTTCGCCGCCAGCAGCGTCCGGTCCGGGACGGTCGCGGCGTGCGCGGTGGCGTACCGGGTGGTGACGCTCGCGGCGATGGTGTTGAGGAGGGCCGTACCGATCGAACCGCCCACCTGCTGGGCGGTGTTGAAGGTGGCCGAGGCCGCGCCCGAGTCGCGCGGGGCGACGTTGCCGGTGGCCAGGGAGACGGAGGTCATCATCGCCGTGCCCATGCCGAGGCCGAGCATCAGCATGCCGGGCAGGATGTGCGAGGCGTACGCCGGTTCCACCCCGACCTGGGCGATCAGGGCCAGCGCCCCGGCCGCCACCAGCAGTCCGGGCACCATCAGCACGCGCGGCGGGACCCGGTGCAGCAGCCGGGCGGCGATCTGGGTGGAGCCGGTGACCATGCCGACGGTGATGGGGAGGTAGGCGACGCCGGTCTTCACGGGCGAGTAGCCGAGGACGCGCTGCATGTAGTACGTCAGGAAGAGGAAGACGCCGAACATGCCGATGGTCACCAGCAGCACGGTGAGGAACGCGCCGATGCGCTGCCGGTCCCGTACGACGGTCATCGGGAGCAGCGGCACCGGGGCGCGCGTCTGCCAGTACCCGAAGAGGCCGAGCAGCGCGACCCCGCCGAACAGCAGCGTCAGGACCAGGCCGTCGGTCCAGCTCCGGGACTCCGCCTCGGAGAAGCCGTAGACCAGGGAGAGCATGCCCGCCGAGCCGAGCAGGGCGCCGGGGACGTCGAGGCGGGCGTCGGGATGGCGGCCCCCGCCGGGCAGCAGGACCCAGGCGCCGGCGAACGCGGCCAGGGCGATCGGCACGTTGACGTACAGGCACCAGCGCCAGTCCAGGTACTGGGTGAGGAAGCCGCCCGCCAGCAGCCCCACTGCGGCGCCCGCGCCGATGATGGCGCCGAAGATGCCGAACGCCTTCCCGCGTTCCTTCGGATCGGTGAACGTCGTCGCGAGCAGCGACAGCGCGGCCGGCGCGAGCAGCGCGGCGAACACGCCCTGCAGCGCCCGCGCCCCGAACAGCATCCCCTGGTTGACCGCGGCCCCGCCGAGCGCGGAGGCGGCCGCGAAGCCGACCAGGCCGGTCATGAAGGCGATCCTGCGTCCGGCGAGGTCGGCGATCCGGCCGCCGAGCAGCAGCAGTCCGCCGAAGGCGAGGGTGTAGGAGGTGATCACCCATTGCCGGTTGCCGTCGGACATGTGCAGGGCGACCTGGGCGGAGGGGAGCGCGATGTTGACGATGGTCATGTCGAGCACGACCATCAGCTGGGCCAGTGCGATGACGACGAGGGCCCACCAGCGTCGGTTGTCGGCCATGGGCCAATCGTGCTCCCCCACCGCGCACTTGGGAACGCCCGCGTCTCTTATTACGGTGTTTTTGCCGAGCCGCGCGCCCGCCCCGAACCGCGCGCCGCGCGAGCCCCTCCCGTTACCCCAGGGCGTCCCGGCACAGCAGCCGCAGCGAGCCGTGGCCGCCGTAGCAGCGCCGGGCCTCCTCGATCGGGTCCCAGAGCCGGCCGTCCGGGGTGCGGATCCAGTGCTCGCCGCCGGACGCCCACCACTCGGCGCCGGTGTGACGGGCGATCACCTCGCCGGCGTAGGCCCCGAGACCGCGCAGCGTCTCGCGCACGGCGTCGTACGGCGCGCCCTCCCGGCGTATCTCCTCGATCACCCGGTCGACCCGCCACAGGCTCTGCGCCGAGTAGTCGAGCCGGACCCGGGCGCCCTCGCGCATCATCGCCACCGCGTCCGCCGCCCACCGGGCGGGTCTGCCGGCGGCATGCGGCCTGGTCTGTTGCTGCTGCTGCGCCGTCCCATGGCGGGGTGTCACGTGGTGGGCTGTCGCACCGGTCACATAGGTCACACAGGGAAGAGCGAGGCCGGCCGCGGATTCGTCACCCGGATCCGTGGCTGTTCCCGCAACCGGCGCAGGACCCCCGCACCGCCCTCACCAATGGTTCACCCGAGGCCGCGGGCCCGGCGCGAGACCACCGCGCGCAACACCCGGCGGCCCTCGGTGGAGACGTCCAGCGCGCGGCGCAGCCCGGCCGCACCGTGCCCCGCGAGCAGTTCGAGCACCGTGACCTGGCGGCGCAGTTCGGCGGCGACCAGCGGGGACATGCCCTCGGTGCCGCCCTCGCGGCGGGTGTCGACCGAGGGCGCCGCGTCCTCGGCGGGGTCGAGGAGCCGGTGGATCTGCAGCGAGGCGACCGAACAGGCGTCGGCCCACAGGCGGACGCCTGCGGCCTCCTGCGACACGGGCGCGGCGTCGAGCATCCGGCGGGCGAGCGCCTCGGCCTCGTCGGCCCGGCCGCCCGCCGCCGCGCCGGTCTCCTCGCCGGCGCCGAGCGAGCCGCGCGCCTTCTCCAGTCCCGCGCTCCAGTCGGAGCCGTCGGCGAGGCTCGCCCACAGCGGCCGCAGCACCAGGTCGTCCCCGCCGAGCAGCGGCACGCACCGATCCAAACAGGCCAACCCGCTGGCAGCCAGTCCGCGTTCATCGGCCTGAGCGATCAGCTCCACCAGGCTCATCCCACGCCTCCCAGAAACGGTACATACCAAGGCCCCACTTGCACGGAGCTCGTACTTTCCCTAACTGCGTGCGACGGTACGGCAGTGTCACACGGGTCGGGCACCCGGGATCCGGAGGAGTCCGAAGAAAGGCTTTTCGGCCAACGGCGCGGTACGCGGCCGTGGATCAGAGCCCGGCCGGAGCGGCGCCCGCCATCGCCTTCTCGTGCTGCATGCGGGTCAGCCGCAGGACGAGGACGATCGCGAGGACGGCGGCGGCCAGGTCGAGGGAGTCCGAGAGGATCAACCGCAGCGCGCCGTCGTGCACTTGGGCGGCGCCCTCGGCGTCGTCGCCGTAGCCGGTCGTCCCGGCGCGGTCGGCGAGCAGCGAGGCCAGCCACAGCGTCCACCAGGCGTTGATCAGCGTGTGCGAACGGGTGGTGCCCCAGGGGGTGCTGGCGTCCCAGATGTCGAGGGTGATCCGGCGCGGGTACCAGAGGTTCACAACCGGCACGAACCAGCCCCCGATCGCCCAGCCCGGCGACTTGCGGTGCCCGAGCGGGTTGAAGACCTGGGCGTTGGCCCGCACCCGCTGGAACCAGCACAGGTAGACGATCACGCAGGCGACCAGCGAGACGGCCTGGGCCCCGGCGGCGACACCCAGCAGCTCGTCGGCGCGGTCGGCCCGGCGGAACGCGGCGGCGCCGGTCTCGCCGTCGGCCAGCGCGCCGGTGGCGTCGTACTGCAGGTAGTCCGCCAGGACGGCGAACAGGTCGGCGGCGACGACCGCCCCGAGCAGTACGGCGGCGGCCCAGCCGAGACCCACCGGCGAGCGCAGCCACAGCCCCGGCGTGCTGCCGAAGGCCGGGGCCGGCTCGGGCGAGTCGCCGAGACAGCGGTGGCACAGGGTGGCGCCGGGCGCGGCGGCGAAGTGGTGGCAGCGGGCGCAGATCAAGACGGTTCCCCCGGGACGCGGCAGTGCACGGAACCCTCCCCTGGCCCGCGCGCGGAATGCGGAACATACGGCCCGTCACCGCCGTACGTCCACCCGTATTGCCGCGGTCGCCGCGTCCCCCGCGGGTCAGCCCAGCCGGTTCGCCAGGGCCCTGAAGTCCGTCCAGGACATCGTCGGGGGGTCCGGGTCCCAGAGTTTCTGGATGGTGGCCCGCAGCGGCATCCGGATGCCGGCCGCCACCTGGTCCTGGGTCTGGGAGCCCGCGAGGTCGCACCAGACGGCGAAGGAGCCGCCGAGGACCTGGGGTTCGTACCGCGCGGCCACGGCCGAGGTGCCGCGCAGCATGCGCGGGATCCACTGCTCGTAGATGCGCTGACCGGTCGGGTAGACGAAGGTGTTGGGCTCCCCGAGGACGTAGTAGAGGTACTCGTCGTTGTAGTTGAGGACCTTGCGGCCCGCCCTCAGGTACTCCACGGGCTGCCGGGCGCCGATCTCCTTGCCGGTCCAGTAGGCGACCTGGAGGTCGTCGGCGGGCTGCACGGAGGCACCCCGGAGGAAGCCGTCGTTCCAGGCCCGCAGGGTGCGGTCGTGGGCGCGGACGGTGTCGGCACGGGCGTTCAGCCAGCCGGTGGTGAGGTCGGCGACGGTCGCCCCGTCGCCGTACTCCTGCTCGGCGGCTGTCGCCAGCTGCGGGTAGGAGGCCTGCGGGTTCGCGACAGTCAGGGCCTGGTACTCGTCGCCGCCGAGGTTCCAGTAGGAGCCGGGGAACAGGTCGGCGTACTCGTCCAGCAGATCGTCGACGAGCTTCGCCGAGGCGTCCTTGGAGATGTCGACGGCACCCCTGGTGGCGACGCCCTGCGCGTTGCGCAGCTGCAGCTCCGGGTGGGCGGCGAGGACGGCGCCGAGGTGGCCCGGCGAGTCGATCTCCGGTACGACCTGGATGTGCCGGGCGGCGGCGAGCGCGACGATCTCCCGCACCTGCGCCTTGGTCAGGTGGTCCCGGGAGACGATCTCGGGGTGGCTGTCGGACTCGATCCGGAAGCCCTGGTCGTCGGAGAAGTGCAGCCCGAGCTGGTTGAACTTCAGGTCGCCGAGTTCTCGTATCCGGGACTCTATCCAGGCCGCGGTGAACGGCTTGCGCGCGATGTCCAGCATGAACCCGCGCTGCGGCTTGGCCGGCTGGTCCCGCACCACCCCCTCAGGGGCCGTACCGCCGCCGTGCACCTCCTGCTTCAGCGTCCGGGTGCCGTAGAAGACGCCGGCGTCCCCGGGCCCGCTGATCCGGACCGTCCCGCCGCGCACGGTCATGGTGTACGACTCCGGGTCCCCCGTGCCGCCGAGGTCGAGCCGCAGGTCCCCGGGCCTGACATCGTCGTCCGCGCCCTTCTGCCCGGCGTACGACAGCCCCAGCTCGCCCGCGGTCAGGCGCCCCTCGTCGGCCAGTGCCGCGTCGCTCACCACGACCCGGCCGCCGCGCTGCGGGCGCCAGCCGGGGCCGCGGGCGGCGGTGTGGGAGCGGACCGCGGGGATGGTGCGGGGGGCCTGGGAGAGGGGGTAGCTGCGGGTGGGCGAGGGAGTGGGGGTCGCCGCCCCGGAGCGCGCCCCGGACGAGGCCGCCCGGTCGCTCCCGGACGGCTGCCGGGCCGCTCCTGCGGTGCTCCCGCCGTCGCCGCCGCCCGAGGAGGCCCATACCCCGATGCCCGTGCCGAGCGCGACGGTCCCCGCGAAGGCCGCGGCGACCACCACCGCCCGCCTCCGCGTGAACTGCCGTGCCGACGGCCTGCGCCTGTGCTGGCTCACGGCTACAACTTACGACGCACCCACCGCACGGCCGTCACCGACGCAATCTGAAACTCTCCCGTTCGGGTGAAATTCAGGCAACCAACGGACACACCGTGAACGTCCTCGATAACGTCGACGACACATCTCTCACGGCATCCACTGCCACCCCTGCCACATCGCATGTGACGCGAGGACCCACGCTGCCCGCCCACCGCCTGCCCCATCTCCCCACTCCGCTGGACGCCTTCAACGCCGCTCCCGACGACGAGGCCGACGCGCTGCTCCTGCACTGCCTGCACAGCCTGCGCTGGTCCCGCCGCATCGCCGACCACCGTCCCTACCCCGACGTGGAGTCCCTGCTGGCCGCGGCGGACGAGGCGGCGTACGACCTGTCGCCGGCGGACCTCGCCGAGGCGCTGGCGGGCGAGAGCCTCCCGGAGCTGCCCGCGGACACCTACTCGGCGGCCCACACCGCACTGACGGCGGCACACGCGGCCTACGAGGCCAAATTCGGCCACGTCTTCGTCGTCTACCTGGGCGACACACCGCCCGCCGAATCCCTGGACCACGTCCTGGCAGGCATCCGGTCACGTTTGACAAACGATCCGGAGGAGGAACGGGTCATCGCGGCCGAGGAGCTCCGGCGCCTTGCCAGGGAACGGCTGCAGTCCCTCCTGAGGGGCGCGGGGAACTGCGCGACCAGCCCCAACGGCGCCGCACCCGGCAGATAACCGCACAGACCACCCCCGGTCCCGTCGGCGCTCACCCATACGCGTGCCACTTTGATCACACCGGTAGGCCCGGCGTAAGCCCAGCGGCAGCGCCTCGCTACGATGCTGGGGGCCGGTGGACCGTACCCGGCCGGGCCCGACCGACACCCACAAGCCGGCGCGGCCCCGATACCCCGCTCCCGGAGGGACTTCCGTGCCGGCTGGAACGCTGTACCGCGGCCGGGAAGGAATGTGGTCCTGGGTGGCTCACCGAGTCACCGGCGTCCTCATTTTCTTCTTCCTGTTCGTTCACGTGCTGGACACCGCTCTCGTCCGCGTCTCCCCCGAGGACTACGACAAGGTCGTAGCCACGTACAAGACGCCGATCGTCGCACTGCTGGAGTACGGCCTCGTGGCCGCCATCCTCTTCCACGCGCTCAACGGCCTGCGTGTCATCGCCGTCGACTTCTGGTCGAAGGGCCCGCGCTACCAGAAGCAGATGCTCTGGACGGTCGTCGGTGTCTGGGTCGTCCTGATGGCCGGGGCCGTTTACCCCGTTCTCGGCCACGCCGCTCGTGTCCTGTTCGGGAGCTGACGCAGATGTCGACCACTGAAACCACCGCCGGCGTCGGTCCCGTCGAGGGCGCCCCCCTCTTCAACGTCGACAACCCGGCCCCCCTCATCGAGGCCCCGCGCAAGCGCACCAAGAAGACCCCGCGCTCCACCCGCGGCAACTTCGAGATGGCCGCCTGGCTGTTCATGCGCCTGTCCGGCGTCGTGCTGGTCGTCCTGGTCCTCGGCCACCTGCTGATCCAGCTGGTGCTGGACGGCGGCGTGTCGAAGATCGGCTTCGCCTTCGTGGCCGGCCGCTGGGCGAGCCCCTTCTGGCAGGTCTGGGACCTGCTGATGCTGTGGCTCGCGATGCTGCACGGCGCGAACGGCCTGCGCACGATCATCAACGACTACGCGGAGCGCGCGAACACCCGGCTGTGGCTCAAGGGCCTGCTCTACACGGCCACGGTGTTCACCATCCTGCTGGGCTCGCTGGTGATCTTCACCTTCGACCCGAACATCCGCTAGGCACGGGGCTGCGAGAATCATGAAGATCCACAAGTACGACACCGTCATCGTCGGCGCCGGTGGCGCGGGCATGCGCGCGGCCATCGAGTCCACGAAGCGCAGCCGCACCGCGGTCCTGACCAAGCTCTACCCCACCCGCTCCCACACGGGCGCCGCGCAGGGCGGCATGGCCGCCGCGCTCGCCAACGTGGAGGAGGACAACTGGGAGTGGCACACCTTCGACACGGTCAAGGGCGGTGACTACCTGGTCGACCAGGACGCCGCCGAGATCCTGGCGAAGGAGGCCATCGACGCCGTCCTCGACCTGGAGAAGATGGGCCTGCCGTTCAACCGGACGCCCGACGGGACGATCGACCAGCGCCGGTTCGGCGGCCACTCCCGCAACCACGGCGAGGCCCCGGTCCGCCGGTCCTGCTACGCGGCCGACCGCACCGGCCACATGATCCTCCAGACGCTGTACCAGAACTGCGTCAAGGAGGGCGTGGAGTTCTTCAACGAGTTCTACGTCCTGGACCAGCTGATCACCGAGGAGGACGGCGTCCAGAAGTCGTCCGGTGTGGTCGCCTACGAGCTGGCCACCGGTGAGATCCACATCTTCCAGGCGAAGGCCGTCATCTACGCCTCCGGCGGCACCGGCAAGTTCTTCAAGGTGACGTCGAACGCGCACACGCTGACCGGTGACGGCCAGGCGGCGGTCTACCGCCGCGGGCTGCCGCTGGAGGACATGGAGTTCTTCCAGTTCCACCCGACCGGCATCTGGCGCATGGGCATCCTGCTGACGGAGGGCGCCCGCGGTGAGGGCGGCATCCTCCGCAACAAGGACGGCGAGCGCTTCATGGAGAAGTACGCGCCGGTCATGAAGGACCTCGCGTCCCGTGACGTCGTGTCCCGCTCCATCTACACGGAGATCCGTGAGGGCCGCGGCTGCGGTCCCGAGGGCGACCACGTCTACCTCGACCTCACGCACCTGCCGCCGGAGCAGCTGGACGCCAAGCTCCCGGACATCACCGAGTTCGCGCGCACCTACCTCGGTATCGAGCCGTACACGGACCCGATCCCGATCCAGCCCACCGCGCACTACGCGATGGGCGGCATCCCGACCAACGTCGAGGGTGAGGTCCTCTCGGACAACACCACCGTCGTCCCGGGCCTGTACGCGGCCGGCGAGGTCGCCTGCGTCTCCGTCCACGGCGCCAACCGCCTGGGCACCAACTCGCTCCTCGACATCAACGTGTTCGGCCGCCGGGCGGGCATCGCGGCCGCCGAGTACGCGCACACCGTCGACTACGTCGAACTCCCGGAGAACCCGGCCGAGTTCGTCGTCTCCCAGATCGAGCAGCTGCGCTCCTCGACGGGCAACGAGCGGGTCGCCACGCTCCGCAAGGAGCTGCAGGAGACCATGGACGCCAACGTCATGGTGTTCCGCACCGAGCAGACGATCAAGACGGCGGTCGAGAAGATCGCGGAGCTGCGCGAGCGCTACAAGAACGTCTCGATCCAGGACAAGGGGCGTCGCTTCAACACGGACCTCCTCGAGGCGATCGAGCTCGGCAACCTGCTCGACCTCGCCGAGGTCATGGCGGTCTCCGCACTCGCCCGCAAGGAGTCCCGCGGCGGTCACTACCGCGAGGACTACCCCAACCGCGACGACGTCAACTTCATGCGCCACACCATGGCGTACCGCGAGGTGGGCGACGACGGCACGGAGTCCATCCGTCTCGATTACAAGCCGGTCGTCCAGACCCGCTACCAGCCGATGGAGCGTAAGTACTGATGGCAACTCCCGTTCTGGACAAGGTGGAGGCGGAGGCCGCGGCCTCGGACCACCTCATCACGGTCACCTTCCGGGTCCGCCGGTTCAACCCGGAGGTCTCCGCGGACGCCGTCTGGGAAGACTTCCAGCTGGAGATCGACCCGAAGGAGCGCGTCCTCGACGGCCTCCACAAGATCAAGTGGGACGTCGACGGCACGCTGACCTTCCGCCGCTCCTGCGCGCACGGCATCTGCGGTTCGGACGCGATGCGCATCAACGGCAAGAACCGCCTCGCCTGCAAGACGCTGATCAAGGACATCAACCCCGAGAAGCCGATCACGGTCGAGCCCATCAAGGGCCTCACGGTCCTGAAGGACCTGGTCGTGGACATGGACCCGTTCTTCCAGGCGTACCGCGACGTCATGCCCTTCCTCATCACGAAGGACACGAACGAGCCCACGCGTGAGCGGCTCCAGTCGGCCGAGGATCGCGAGCGCTTCGACGACACGACGAAGTGCATCCTCTGCGCGGCCTGCACCTCCTCGTGCCCGGTCTTCTGGAACGACGGCCAGTACTTCGGCCCGGCGGCCATCGTCAACGCGCACCGCTTCATCTTCGACTCGCGTGACGAGGCCGGCGAGCAGCGCCTGGAGATCCTCAACGACCGCGACGGCGTCTGGCGCTGCCGCACCACCTTCAACTGCACGGACGCCTGCCCGCGCGGCATCGAGGTCACCAAGGCGATCCAGGAAGTCAAGCGCGCCCTGATCACGCGCCGCTTCTGACCTACCCGGTCCCGCCCGACGCCGAGGGCCCCGCTCCTGTGGAGGGAGCGGGGCCCTCGTCCGTCACGACGTTGCGCACATCAGCAGCCCCGGCTCTTTACAAGCTACGCCGAGAAGCGACACCCCTGTTCCATACTTGACCGTATACCGACAAACAGGCAGGTCTGCCACACTTCGAGCCTCGGTGTCCCTCACCAACGGGGGTGGCATGGGTGACAAGGAGCTCAACCCCGCTCTTCCGGAGTTCGACCCCTCACTGCACGTCGGATATCCGAAGCCGCTCGGACAGGCCGGCGCGTCCGAAGCAGCACTGTTCACCGCGGCACCGCTGCTGACCGCCGGAGCCCTGACACTGATCGGCGTCGTCAGCGCGGACGCCGACAAGTTCCGTCTGCCGGGGACTTCGCTGCTCCTCCTGGTCCTGACCGTGATCGCCCTGGTGACGAGTATCCAGATCGGCTATCAGGCGCGGCAGCGGCTCTACTCCTACCAGGACCTCAAGGACTGGCTCGCCGTCGAGAAGCCCGAACCTGCCTTCGTCAAAGCGCAGCACAAGGACTACGTCAAGTGGTTCGATCAGACGCTCTTCGCGAGCGTGACGTACGACTTCGGCACGGTGCTGCTCTTCCTGAGCGTGTCGTTGGTGCTCGTCCCTCAGCACGGGCTGACGGCATTGCGCTGGGCAACCATTGCGGTGGCGCTCGCCGCGACCGTGGGCCAGACCGCGTGGTCACTGGTGACCTACTTCCCCAGTCTCATCGCGTGGGCCCGACGCAAAAAGGAAAAGAAGGCCCCGGACACGGGCGATTCCCTACCGGAGAGGAGCACGGTGACATGATGTACGACGTTGAACTCCCGGGCCATTTGGCGTTGTTCATCCAGTGCCCGCTGTGCGGTTCCTGTCCCGAGCCGGACAGGGCCTACACGGTGGCCGACCCCGGCAAGTGGCAAAGGCTGCTGGCGTCCGGTGACATGACGGCCGTTGCCTCCTACTTGCTGGCGGACCTCCAGATCTTCGTACACGGCACCTGGCGCGACAGGCCGTGTCCGGCGAAACCGCTGCCGGGCCCTGCCCTGCACAAACTCGACGGCAGCGAGGCCATGGAGAGGGCCCAGGAGCTCAGCGATCTGCTGAAGCGCGACTGATCGCGCACCGACGTCCATGGGTACGATGTGCGCCGCGGCGCCGCCTCCTGGCGCGCAGGATCCGGAGACGGCGAGCGGCGAACGGCGATGGCAGATGGTGACGGGAGCGGCGGTCGCGCACCCCGCGGTCGGACCCGGGTGGGCATCGTGGCCGTCGCCCTTGGCTGTTACGCACTCGGCGACACCGCGGACCGCATCCGAGCAGCCGTCGCCTTCGCGGAGCGCTGGTGGCCGTGGGCGCTGCTCGGACTCGCACTGGTCAATCTGGTGCGGTCCGCCGTGTCGGCCGAGGCCCTGATAGGTCCGCTGGCGCTCGGAGGAATCGCACTGGCGGGACTGGTGCTGGCCCGGAAGGTCGACGGGCGGGCACTGGAGGACTGGATCCCCGTCGGTCTCGCTCTGGCCGGGATCGGCCTCGTTCTGTCGGCCGCTCCGGACACATCGACCACCCGGTGGTCCCGGGTGCTGTCGACCGGACGGATCACGGTGCCGGCGGATGCCGGGCCGTTGCTCACCGTGCGGGCCGTCCTCGGGGACCTGCGGGCGGACCTGACCCGGCTGGAGGACGGGGCGGGGCGGACGACGGTGCATGTGACGGCGGTCGGCGGGCATGTGCGGCTGATCGTGCCGAAGGAACGGCCGGTATCGGTACACCGGACCGGCGCGGCGCTGACGCGTCTGACGGACGGTGGTGACAACGCCCCGTGGACTCCCGGCGGAAAGGCTCGGCTGACCGTCCACGTGCTAGGTCTCTGCGGCGCCGTCTCCATCGTCCGGGCGTGAGACGCCACCGCCGTGCTCATACGGCAGGTCGGACGTCGCGGAGCCGGCGAAGAGCCTCGAAACCTGCTCGAAGAGGTGCTGCTCGTCCTCCCGCCCGGCGGGCAGCGGATGGTGCAGGGCTTCCAGAAGATCGAAGCGGTGCAGGTCGAAGACGACGTGCATCAGGCCGGAGTACGCCTGAGCCGCGACGACCGCACCCTTGTAGGCGACAGCCGACAGCACGAGTGATCCCAACGGGAGCCAGAACGCTCGCGGTTCGTCGCAGAGCGCAAGGACGAGGACA
The DNA here is from genome assembly GCF_042957285.1 of Streptomyces sp. NPDC008092. Classification (NCBI taxonomy): domain Bacteria; kingdom Bacillati; phylum Actinomycetota; class Actinomycetes; order Kitasatosporales; family Streptomycetaceae; genus Streptomyces; species Streptomyces sp. NPDC008092. The sequence continues at coordinate 537,553 of NZ_JBIBHY010000003.1, read as the reverse complement.
ACGGTGAGAGCAAGAAAGGCCCAGCACAGGTTGACGGCCGTATCCAGAGCGTCCCGGGTGGACCGCAGCGCCTCGGACATGCGAGGGGAGACCTGCATATGGATACGCGGCCAGGAGGACAGGGTCGTGAGGCCGTAGCGCTCGCCCGCGCTCAGCTCTCCGGCGCGGAGGGCGTTGCCCAGCGCCGTGGGCAGCAGGACCTCGACGGACGGACGTGCGGCGAGCCTGCGCCGCGCGTCGACGGCGACGAGGTCGATGCCGGCGGCCTTCTCACGCAGGCTCACGTACCGGCGACGCTGCACCTCGGCGAGCACGCCCGCCAGCCTGGCAGTAGCCGGCCACCGGTCCCAGTAGCCCTCCAGCACCCGTACCGCCCGCACCTGGAACGGCTGCAGCAGCAGGCCGAGCAACGAGGCGCAGACGGCGACCACCGCGATCAGGCCGAGCGCTGCCGTCGGCCGCTCCGGCCACACCGCGGCCCAGTCACTGCGTCCGGAAAAACTCCCCGCCCGCACCAGCGCGAGCACCCCGGCGACGAACAGCGCGCACGGCGCGAAGTGCACCGACAGCACTCGTCGCACGACGCCCGTCCTCCCCGTACACCACACTCCTGAGCGGTGTTCAGTATGGAGGCGGGCCCCGCCTCACCCCACGGCGGGCCTGCGCCACTCCCGGGCGCCCGCCGCGCGCATCAGGGTCAGGGCCGCGTCCGGGTCGCCGGAGACCAGCGGGTGCACGAGTTCGACGTAACGGACCTGGCCGGCCAGGGACCTGCGGAGCTGGCGGAGGCTGCGGGCGCCGAAGGAGACCGCGCCGCGGCGGTCCACCACGCCTGCCGTGACGGCCAGCGTCTCTATACCGACCTTGCACTCGGTCAGTGCGGTCCTGCGGCAGACGTGGATCTCGACGTCGCCCTGCCACAGGCCGAGGACCACCTTGTAGGTCACGCCCGAGCCGGCGTAGGTCGCGACCGCGAGATGCCGGTCCCCTTCCCCGCCGCCCGGTCCGTCAAGACCCAGCCGCCGCGCGGCCTCGGCGAACGCCGCCCGCGCCTCGCCGTGGAAGGCCTCTGTTCCCGGAGCCATCCCCGCCCCCTCGCTCGTCCGGCACCGACGACCGCTCAGCGTAGCGACGTGACCGCCCCCTTCTCGGCCCATTGAGTGACCCGACGGTCAGCCCGCCCGGCAACCGTCATCCACGCTCCTAATCTGATCGCATGTCAGATGACGAGTCGTACGAACTGCTCGGGTTCGACAACGTGGTGATGCCCGTCGGAAGGCTCGCGGACGCCGTCGCCTTCTACGAGCGGGCCGGGTTCACGGTGGGGTTCCGGTTCGACGAGGGCGGGATCGCCCTGCTGAAGGTCGGGGGCGAGACGCCGGGGATCCTGCTGCGGGCCGAGGAGGGCCTCGGGCACCGGCCTGCGGTGTGGGCGTCGCCGCGCGTGTGGCTGGAGGTGCCGGACGCGCGGGCCGCGGCCGGGCGGTTCAAGGCGGCGGGGATCGCGGTGCTCGACGAGCCGTTCTCCGTGGCCACCGGCTGGACCGTCGAGGTCGCCGACCCCTGGGGGAACATCCTCGGCTTCACGGACTACAGCAAGCGGCCGGAGCTGGCGCGGCGGGGGTGAACGGGGTCACCCCGCGACTGAGTTGAACATGTTCAAAACCGGGTCTACAGTCATCCCTGTCAGCGTTTTGAACGCGTTCAAGAAGGGGTGGGGCATGGACCGCACGGTCATCGCCTACGTCATCTACCTGCTCGTCAGCATCGGTCTGACCATCTGGGTGGCCCGCACGCTCAGCCACAACGGGCGGATCTTCCTCTCCGACGTCCTGCACGGGAACGAACAGCTCGCCGACGCCGTCAACCACCTGCTGGTCGTCGGCTTCTACCTCGTCAACCTGGGCTTCGTCGCGCTCTACCTGCACACCAGCGACACGGTCGAGGACACCCGGGGCATCTTCGAGGCGCTGTCCGCCAAGCTCGGGGTGGTGCTGCTGGTGCTCGGCGTGATGCACCTCGGCAACGTCTACGTGCTCAACCGGATACGGCGCCGCGGAATCATGGAGAAGGAGCAGTTCCCGCCGGTCCCGCCGCAGGGCTGGACCGCACCGGCGGCCGGGGCGTGACCGCCGTGACCGCGACCGACGACCGGGGCGCCGTGCGCGTCCCGGTCCACGGGCTCACCGTCCTCTACGACGCCGAGTGCACCCTCTGCACCCACCTGCGCGACTGGCTCGTCCGGCAGCCGCAGCTGGTGCCGCTGGAGCTGGTCCCGGCGGGTTCGGCCGAGGCCAGGACCCGGTTCCCGGACCTCGACCACTCGGCCACCTTCGACGAGGTCACCGTCGTCGGCGACGCGGGGCAGGTCTACCGGTCCACCGCCGCCTGGATCGTCGTCCTGTGGGCGCTGCGGGAGCAGCGGCCGCTCGCCCACCGGCTGAGCACACCGGCCGGGGCCCGGCTGGCCCGGGGCGCGGTGCTCGCCGCCGCCCGCTGGCGGGGTGCGCAGTGGGGCGGGAAGGTCTACCGGCGCGAGGACGGCTGGTCGTACGACCCGGGTCTCGGGTGGACCTACGACCCTCCGGGCTGTGCCGGCGGCGCCTGCGCCACTCGTTAGGCTCTGTCCGTGTCCGCGAAGAACGACGGTCCCGTCGAGACCGGTGCCCAGAGCAGCAAGTCCGAGCAGACCCGTGCGCTGATCCTGGAGACGGCGATGCGGCTGTTCCGGGAACGCGGCTACGAGAAGACCACGATGCGGGCGATCGCCACCGAGGCCGGGGTCTCCGTCGGCAACGCGTACTACTACTTCGCCGGCAAGGAACACCTGATCCAGGGCTTCTACGACCAGCTCGCCGCCGAGCACCGGGTGGCGGTCCGCGAGGTGCTGGACAAGGAGACCGACCTGGAGGCGCGCCTCGCCGGCGTCCTCAAGGTGTGGCTGGACATCGCCCGGCCGTACCACGAGTTCGCGGTCCACTTCTTCAAGAACGCCGCCGACCCCGACAGCCCGCTCAGCCCCTTCTCCCCGGAGAGCGAGCACGCGCGCGTGGAGGCGATCAGCGTGCACCGGGAGGTGCTGGCGGGCGCCAAGACCAAGGTGGCCCCTGAACTGCGGGACGTGCTGCCCGAGTTGATGTGGCTCTCGCAGATGGGGCTGGTCCTGTACTGGATCTTCGACCGGACCGAGGGGCGGGAGCGCAGCTACCGGCTGGCCGAGCGGGGGGCCCGGCTGACCGCGCGAGGGGTGTCCCTCGCGCGGTTCCGGGTGCTGCGGCCGCTGGTCCTTGAGGTGCACGAGCTGTTCACGGACTTCCTGCCGGGGATGACCCGGGTGCTGCCGGATCCGGGGGGCAGGGCGAAGGGTGCGTGATCGCTTTCGGGTGAAGGGGGTCGAACGGGACAGTGAGGGGCTGAGCTGCCTACGATGATGGTCTCGACACCAGCCCCTGGGAGGCACGCGATGTCCGCCGCAGCCATCGAGCACCCCTTCGACGACGAGCCGTTCTCGCTCACGGCCATCGCCGACGAGATCATGGAGCGCCATCCGGGCTACCGAGTCGAGATCATCGGAGGCCACCTCCTCGTGACCCCATCACCGGATGTCGCGCATGCACGGGCTCTGACGAAGCTCATGCGCCCCTTCATTGCTGCCGGGCTGGACGACGGAGACACCGAGGTCCTCCAGAACGTCGGCCTCTGGCTGCCGACCGGAGCCGAGGACTACGCCATCCCCGACCTCGTGGTCGTGGACGCCGACATCGACGACCACCTCGTCGAGAACAACGCCTACGAACCGATCTGTTTCCGCCTCGTCCTGGAGGTCACGTCCACCAACTGGAAGGACGATCTGAAGACCAAGGCCGGCGCCTACGCCCAGGCCAAAGTCCCGGTGTACGTCATCGTCGACCGCAAGCACCAACGTCTCCACGTGCTCACCGATCCCACCGGGGAGAAGTACGAGCATCACCGCCCGTACTCCCCCGGCGAGACCGTCACGTTGCCCGAATCGATCGGTGCCAAGGTCGCCCTCGACGTGGACCAGATCCTCAAGGCCGCTCAGAAGAAAGCTAGTTGACCGCGTCCACCTCGTCCCCGCTCAGCTCCACGTCATACACCACCGGCCCCTCCCCCACCGTCACATGCCGGGCCTTCGAGCCGTACGACGCCGACGTGACCGCCAGCAGATACGCGCCCGGCGCCGGTACCGACACGATGTAGGAGCCGTCCGCCAGGGACGTGACGCGGTCCAGCTGGCGGCCGCCCTTGGACATCAGGGTCACCGTCGCCTCCTCCACCGGGTCGCCGTCCGCCGTGCGGACGAAGCCGTGGATCGCCGTGGCCGGGCCGGTGGGCTCGGCCGGCTCCGGGGCCGCCGTCGGCTCCTGGGGCTCCACCGCCAGGTGCGGGAGCCGCTTGTCCAGCCAGGCCGGCAGCCACCAGTTGGAGTTGCCCAGCAGGTGCATCGCCGCCGGGACCAGGGCCGTACGGAGGATGAAGGCGTCCAGGGCGACCGCCGCCGCGAGGCCCACGCCCGCCGTCGCCGCGCCCGAGTCGCCGCTGAGGACGAAGGCCAGGAAGACGCAGACCATGATCAGGGCCGCCGAGTTGATCACGCGGCTGGTCTCCGCGAGGCCGACCCGGACCGCCCGCGCGTTGTCCTTCGTGTGCACCCACTCCTCGTGCATCCGGCTCACCAGGAACACCTGGTAGTCCATGGAGAGGCCGAAGAGGAGCGAGAGCATGATGACCGGGAGGAACGCGTTGATCGGGCCCTCCTTGCCGAGGCCCAGCAGGTCCAGGCCCCAGCCCCACTGGAAGACCGCGACCAGCACGCCGAAGGAGGCCGCCGCCGCGATCAGGTTCATCAGGGCGGCCGTCAGCGGGACGACCAGGGAGCGGAAGGCGACCAGGAGCAGCAGGAAGCCCAGGGTGATGATCGTCGCGATGAAGAGGGGCAGGCGGTCGCCGGTGACGGAGGCGAAGTCCTTGGACACCGCCGTCACACCGCCCACGTGCGCCTCCGCGCCCGCCTGCGGGATCACCTTGTCGCGCAGGGTGTCGATCAGGTCGTCCGTCTCCTTGGACTGCGGGGAGGTGGTCGGGACGACCTGGATGACCGTGACGCCCTGGGACGCGGGCAGCTCGGCCACCTGGGCGACGCCCGGCGTCGACTCCAGGCCCTGGACCAGCTTCGCCGTGTCGCCGCCCGCGCTGACCACCTGGAGGGGGCCGTTGAAGCCGGGGCCGAAGCCCTCGGCGAGCAGGTCGTAGGCCTTCCTGGTGGTCGTGGACGCGTCGTCGTTGCCCTGGTCGGTGGCGCCGAGGCGGAGCGAGAACACCGGGATGGCCAGGACGGCCATGACGACCACCGCGAGCGCGGCGATGCGGCGCGGCCGCTTCTGCACGCTCGCCGACCAGCGGGCCGCGAGACCGCTCGCCTTCTCCGGCTCCGGGCCCTCGGCGGCCAGCCGGCGGCGCTGGCGGCGGCTGAGGACGCGCGGGCCGAGGAGGCCGAGCAGGGCGGGCAGGAGGGTGGTGGCCGCGAGGACGCTGAGCACGACCGTCAGCGAGGTGCCGATGACCACGCCGTCCAGGAAGTGCAGCCGGGTGACCAGCATGCCGGCCAGCGCGATGCAGACCGTGCCGCCCGCGAACAGCACCGCCCGGCCCGAGGTGTTGAGGGCGGTGACCGCCGACTCCTCCGGGTCCATGCCGCGCAGGATGCCGCGCCGGTGCCGGGTGACGATGAACAGGGCGTAGTCGATGCCGACGCCGAGGCCGATCAGGGAGGCCAGCAGCGGGGCGATGTCGGGGATGTCGACGACGTGGCTGAGCAGCTGGGTGGAGAACAGGCCCATGCCGACGCCGAAGACCGCGATCGCGATGGGCAGGGTCATCGCGAAGAACGAACCGAAGGCGAGGAAGAGCACGACGGCGGCCGCGATGATGCCGACCATCTCGGAGAGGCCCTGCGGCGGCTCCTGGACGCGCTGGATGGCCTGGCCGCCCAACTCCACCTGGAGGCCGCTGCGTTCGGCGGCCTGCGCGGTGTCGAGGACCTTCTGCACCTGCTCCTTGGGGATTTCGTTCGCCCGCTTGGTGAAGGTCAGCTGGGCGTAGGCGATCGTGCCGTCCTTGCTGATCTGCGCGGATCCCCGGGCGCCGGCGTAGGGGCTGGTGACCGCGCCCACGCCGGGCAGCTTCGCGATCGTGTCGAGGGCCGGCCGGATCCGGTCCTGCACCGCCTTGTCCCGCACCGAACCGCTGTCGGTCTTCCACACCACGGTGTCCGTGTCGCCCGAGGTGTTCGGGAAGGCCTTCTCCATCAGGTCGTACGCGCTCTTGGAGTCCGTGTCGGGGAGGGAGAACACGTTCGCGTAGTTCGTGCCCGCCGCCGAGGCCGAGAAGCCCACGCCGACGAGTGCCCCCACCCACAGCAACAGGACCACCAGCCGGTGCCGATAGCACCACCGTGCCAATGCCGTCACGCTCAACAGCTCCTTGTCGTAGATCACTTCGGTCGGTTGGTCCCCCAGGTCCTGGGCAACAGGATCGGCAGCGGGACGGGCGCCGGGACACGGGGCGCGCATGACTCTCAAGGAACTCCAAAGCTGCGCGCCCCCGGCTGTCGGTGGCGGCGCCGATACTGGGGGCATGACGGCTCCAGGCAGCACCGTGCTGATCGTGGAGGACGAGCCGAGCATCGCGGACGTCCTCGCCATCGCCCTGCGCTACCACCGGTTCGAGGTGATGACGGCCGGCACGGTCCGGGACGCCCTCGCGCTGGCCGAGCGCACCCGGCCGGACGCGGCCCTGCTCGACGTGATGCTGCCGGACGGCGACGGACGGGCGCTGGCGCGGGAACTGCGCTCCCGGCAGCCTGACCTGGCCCTGGTGTTCCTCACCGCGCGGGACGCCCCGGCCGAGATAGTCGGGGCGCTCGGCTACGGCGACGACTACATCACCAAGCCCTTCAACATCGACGAGGTCGTCGCCCGGATCGGCGCCGTGCTGCGCCGCACCCGCCCGGCGGACGTCATCCAGCAGCGCCCGCCGCTGCGCTACGGCGACCTGGAGCTGGACGAGACGACGTACTCGGTGCACCGCGCCGGCCGCACGGTCGAGCTGACCCCGACCGAGTACGCGCTGCTGCGCTTCCTGGTGCGCAACGGCGGCCGGATCGTGCCGAAGGAGCAGTTGCTCAGGCACGTCTGGCAGTACGAGCACATACCGTCCGAGTCGACCGTCGTGGAGACCTACATCAGCTACCTCCGGCGCAAGCTCGACGCCCTGGGAGCGCCGGTGATCACCACCCGGCGCGGCGTCGGGTACGGCCTGACATGAGCCTCGGCAAGCGCCGGCACCGGCACGGAGTGCACTCGCTGCGCGGCAAGCTCACCCTGGCCAACGTGGGGCTGCTCGCCGTCGGCATCGTGGTGGCGGCCGTCGTCAGCATCATGGGCATGCGGCTGTACCTGCTCGACCAGGTGGACTCCGAGCTGCTCAAGATGCGTACGTCGCTGGGGGGTTCGGGACTGACCCTGCGGCAGGTCGACTCGCTGAGCGCGCTCGGTGTGATCCGCGACCGGATCATCCCCACCGAGTCCGACCCGACCCCGGACTCGATCTTCGCGGTCATCGACGCCAAGGGCGAGGCGATCTCCCTCTTCGACATGAAGCCGACCGAGGCCCAGCGCGCCCTCGCCGCCGCCGTGTCCGACCCGCGCTCCCTCGCCGCCGCGCCCGACCCGCACGACATCGAGGTGCACGGCGCGACCTACCGGGTGACGGCGACCCGGCTCGCCGACGGCCCCTACGTCCTGCTGGCCCAGTCGACCGAGCTGCTGCACAAGGGCATAGCCAAGGCGCTCAAGCTCGACTTCGCGGTCGGCTCGCTGCTGCTGGGGCTGCTGTGCTGCCTGACCATGTACAGCGTGCGGCAACGGCTGCTGCCGCTGGAGGACATGGTGGAGACGTCGTCGGCGATCGCCGAGGGCGACCTGACCCGTCGGGTGCCCTCCAGCCAGCACCCGACCGAGGAGGTCGAGCAGCTGCGGCTGGCCCTCAACGCCATGCTGCACCAGGTGGAGACGGCGTACCGGACCCGCGAGCGCAGCGCGGCCCAGCTGCGCCGGTTCGTCGCCGACGCCTCGCACGAGCTGCGCACCCCGCTCGCCGCCATCCGCGGCTACCTCCAGCTCTACGACAAGGGGATGCTGAGGGAGCCCGGCGAGCGGCGCCGGGCCTGGGACCGGATGCACGGCGAGGTGGACCGGATGGGCCGCCTCGTCGACGAGCTGCTGCTGCTCGCCCGGCTCGACCAGCGGCCGGAGATCAGGTTCCGCAACGTCGACGTGAGCCGGCTGGTGCGGGACGCGGCGGAGGACCTGCGGGCTCAGCAGCCGGGGCGGCCGGTGGCCGTGCAGGCCGACGGGGCGGTGCTGGTGCGGGCGGACGAGTCGGGGCTGCGGCAGGTGCTGGGGAACCTGATGGCCAACGTGCGGGTCCACACGCCTGCCGACGCCGCCGTGCGGCTGGGGGTGGAGCGGGCGGACGGGGTGGTGCGGGTGTGCGTGGCCGACGAGGGGCCGGGGCTGCAGGAGGAGGACGCGGGGCGGATCTTCGACCGGTTCTTCCGGGTGGGGAGTGCGGAGGGGAGCGGGTTGGGGATGGCGATCGTGCAAGGGGTGGTGGAGGCGCACGGGGGTGACGTGTCCGTGCGGACGGCGCCTGGGGAGGGGCTGGCGGTGACGGTCACGTTGCGTTGCAGCTGAGTTTCGGGTGCGGGTGCGTGGGGGCTGATCGCGCAGTTCCCCGCGCCCCTAAAGCAGGGCGTCGCGGTGAGCGCCCCTTCAGGGGCGCGGGGAACTGCGCGGGCAACCACGACGGCGCCGCGGCCGATGGCTACGGGTCGACCGAGATCAACGCCCAGACGGTCTTGCCGTGGACTCCCCGGCTCCACACTCCCCACGCCGCCGCGACCGTCTCCACCAGGTGCAGGCCCCGGCCCGTCTCGTCGTCCTCCCGCACGATGCGCAGGCGGGGTTCCGCGCGGCCCTCGTCCGAGACCTCTATCAGGCAGGACCCGTCGGCCAGGGCGGTCACCGCGACCTCGAACTCCCGCTCGCGCAGGGGGCCGTGGCGGACGACGTTGGTGGCGAGTTCGGAGACGAGGAGCAGGGCGTCGCCGACCGCGGGGGTGTCCGGGCCGTGGCCCCACGCGGCCAGGTGGTCCCGGACCCGGTGCCGGGCCAGGCCGACGGACGCCGGGTGCCGGGGGAGCCGGAAGGCGTTGCGTCTCAGCACGTCTGCTCCTCACCCCACGCGCACCCGCGTCACACGGTGCCGCGCCGGGTGTCAGCCCGTCAGATCCAGTTCAGACTCCACAGGCGGAAGATGCCCGAGCTGTCGTTGAGGTACTGGGCGCCGCCCACGTCCTCGCTGCTGAGGACGTAGTCGGTGCGCTGCCACAGCGGGATCAGCGGGACGTCGTTCGCCACGTCCGTCTGGACGGTGCGGAAGTCCTGCTCGGCCCGGCTGCGGTCGGCGTACTGCTGGCTGTCCTGGAGGAGGCCGTCGACGGCCTTGTTGCTGTAGCCGGTGCTCATGACGGAGTCGGAGCCGACGAGGGCGGCGCCGAAGGTGTCCGGGTCGGGGTAGTCGGCGACCCAGCCGACCGCCCAGGCGTCCATCTTCCCCTCGGCCCACGACTTCTGGAAGTCGGTCCACTCGTAACCCTTGACGTCCACCTTGAACAGGCCGCCCTTCTCCAGCTGCTTCTTCAGCGCGGCGGCCTCCTCGGCTCCCGCGCCGTGGCCGATGCCGTAGCCGAAGGAGAACTCGACGGGCGTGCTGACGCCGGCCTGCTCCAGGAGCGCCTTCGCCTTGGCGACGCTCTGGGTCGGGTAGGTGTCGAAGAAGGACGTGGTGTGGCCGGTGAGGCCGCTCGGGATCAGCGAGTACAGCGGCTGCACCGTGCCGTCGTACACGGACGCGGCCAGGTCCTCCCGGTTGACCAGCCAGGCGAGGGCCCGGCGGACCAGCACGTCGTGCAGGGAGGAGTTCTTGCGGGTGTTCAGGTACAGGTTGCGGGTCTCGGAGGTGTCCGACTCCAGGACGCGCTGGTCGGGGTCGCTCGGCGAGAGCTTGGAGACCATGGCGGGCGGCAGCGTCCGGGTCGCCACGTCGACCTGCTTGGCCTTGTACGCGCTGGCGAGCTTGGCCGAGTCGGCGTAGTAGCGCAGCTCGACCGGGCGGCCGGTGCCGCTCAGCTCGCCCTTGTAGCTGCCGTTGGGCCGCAGGGTCGCCTGCTTGTCCTTCGTGTACGACGTCAGGGTGTACGGGCCCGTGCCGTCCACCGAGTTGTCGGTGCGCAGCTTGTCCGCCGGGTACTTGTCCTTGTCGACGATCGCGCCGGCGCCGGTGGCCAGCTTGAACGGGAACGTCGCGTCCGGGGACGACAGGTGGAAGGTGACGGTCCTGCCGGAGGCGGTCACCGAGTCCAGCGTCGAGAGCAGGGAGGCCGGTCCGACATCGGAGTTGATCTTCTTGACCCGGTCGAAGGAGTACTTCACGTCCTCCGCGGTCATCTCCCGGCCGCTCGGGAAGGTGATCCCCTCCCGCACCACGCAGCGGTACGTCCTGAGGCCCGTGTCCGTGAACTGGCAGCTCTCCGCCGCGTCCGGGACCGGCTTGACACCGTCGGGCTCGAAGGTGAGCAGGGTCTGGAAGACGTTGTTGAACAGCGCCCAGGAACCGGCGTCGTAGGCGCCGGCCGGGTCGAGTGAGGTGACCGCGTCGGTCGTGCCGACGGTGATCGTCTTGTTCTTGTTCCCCTGCGACGGCAGCAGCTGCCAGCCGCCGATCCCCACGACCGCCAGGACGACGAGTGTCACGAGAATCCGCATGCGAACAGATCGCATGGTTGGTGCCCTCCCCAGGACCAGCGCGGGTCCGCTCCAGGCCCTACCCAGGCCCTCCGCAAATGCCACTCCCCTAAGTGACGCGGCTCACCTAATCACAGGTGTTTCATGTGGGGGAAGAGTGATCTGACTAGATGAGGAAGAACTTACCGAGGGCTTGTTTCCGCCGGATTTCACAGCTCTTCCACAGTGTGTGCGGGGCTGTTTCGGTCAGGCCTGCTTCGACGCCAGTTCGATGACCGTGATGTCCGACGGGGCGCCCACGCGGGTCGGCGGACCCCAGGCGCCGGCGCCCCGGGAGACGTACAGCTGGGTGTCGCCGTAGCGGTCCAGGCCGGCGACGGTCGGGTTGGCCGCCGCCGCGACGAAGTTGCCCGGCCAGAGCTGGCCGCCGTGGGTGTGGCCGGAGAGCTGCAGGTCGACGTGGTGCCGGACGGCCTCGTGGATCTGGACGGGCTGGTGGGCGAGGAGCACGCAGGCGCGGGCCGGGTCGCGACCGGCCAGGGCGCGGTCGAAGTCGGGGCCCTGGCCGGTGCTCTCGCCGGCGAGGTCGTTCACTCCGGCGAGGTCGAAGTGGGCGAGTCCGGTGCGGGCGTTCTCCAGGGGGTGCAGGCCGAGGGTGCGGACCTCCTCGACCCACTGCCGGGCGCCGGAGAAGTACTCGTGGTTGCCCGTGACGAAGAAGCTGCCGTGGCGTGCGGACAGCTGGGCCAGGGGGGCGGCCGCCGGGCCGAGGTCCTTCACGCTGCCGTCGACGAGGTCGCCGACGACCGCGATCAGGTCGGGCTGGGTGGCGTTGATCGTGTCCACGACCCGCTGCGCGAAGCCGCGGCCGAGGATCGGGCCGAGGTGGATGTCGCTCACCACGGCGATGCGGTAGCCGTGGGCGGCGCGGGGGAGTTTGGCGAGGGGGACGGTGACGCGTTTCACGCGGGGGCCGCGGAGGACGCCGTAGGTGCCGTAGCCGACGGTGGCCGTCGCCGCGGTGGCGGCTGCGCCGCCGACGACGCGGGAGACGAAGAGGCGGCGGGTTGGAGTGGGGGTGGGGGTCGGATGTCGGGTGCGGGCGAGTGGGGGGTTTTCGCGTAGTTCCCCGCGCCCCTGATGGGGGCCACCGGTTGGTGTCAACACGTGCGCGTCGTGGGGGCTGGTCGCGCAGTTCCCCGCGCCCCCGAGGGGGCGCTTGTCGTCACGGCGCTTCATGAGACGGCTCAGTAGAGGCCTCAGCGCCTCCCCCGCCACCACCGCCAGCAGCAGGTACAGGGACAGGACCATCCACAGGAAGCCGGGCCAGGCGAGGGCGCGCTGGAGTACGAACGGTGCGTGGCCCACCTCTGCGAACAGGGCCGCGAACATCAGGACCGGGCCGACGACGAACAGGGTGGTGCCCAGTCGGCGCGGCAGACCCCACCCGGTGGTCGTGTCGCGCACCAGGCGGCGCCACAGGTACCAGTACAGGGCCGTCACCACGGCCAGAGCGAGGAGCCCGAAGACGATGATCACCCTGCTGTGCCTCTCCCCGGTGCCGTTGCTATGACGTGCGGCGCAGTGCGCGTACTCCGCGCAACCCGATGACCCCGATGACCGTCCCCAATACGAAGGACACGACGGCCAGCGCCAGGTGGATCCAGAAGTACGCCGTGGGGTGGCCGTCGTCGAAGGCGAGTCCGCTGCCGTCCTTGACGAGGTTCTTGACGAAAGTGATCCAGATGAACCAGCTCCACACCCCGAACACGAGCAGGAACCAGGAGACCGGACGGCTGAGCTTCATGGGTTCAGTATCTCCGGCCGGTGTCCGGTTCCGATTCCGGGGTGGGGTCGGTGATGGGACTTCGGCCTCCCGGGCAGGTACGTTCTCGTCCGTGTCCGCTCCGAAGCCGAAGGCCGGCCGCGCGCTGCTGGTCGTCTCCGCCGCCCTGCTGTCCCTGTCGTCCACCGCGCCGGCCGCGCTCGCCGCGCCGACCCCGTCCACGACTCCGTCGGCCACTCCCCCGGCCGGCATGTCCACGGTGGGCGGTACCCGGCTCGGGCAGCCCGGTACCCAGGTGAACCCGGCCGCCGGGGTGCCGGCGCTGCCGAAGGACATCACGGGGCGTTCCTGGATCGTCTCCGACGCCGAGTCGGGCGAGGTGCTCGCGGCGCACAACGCGCACTGGCGGCTGCCCCCGGCGAGCACCCTGAAGATGCTGTTCGCGGACACGGTGCTGCCCCGGTTCCCGAAGTCGACCCCGCACCAGGTGGTGCCGGCCGACCTGGCGGGCATCGGCGCCGGTTCCAGCATGGTCGGGATAAAGGAGGGCCAGACCTACACGGTCCACGACCTCTGGCTCGGGGTGTTCCTGCGCTCCGGGAACGACGCCGTGCACGTGCTGTCCGCGATGAACGGCGGGGTCGAGCGGACCGTCCGGGACATGCAGGACCATGCCGACGAACTGCAGGCGCTGGACACCCATGTGGTGAGTCCGGACGGGTACGACCAGCCGGGGCAGGTGTCGTCGGCGTACGACCTGTCGCTGTTCGCGCGCTCCGGGCTGCAGAAGAAGGACTTCCGGGAGTACTGCTCGACCGTGCGGGCCAGTTTCCCGGGCGACACGACGAAGAACGCGAAGGGCAAGTCGGTGCGCGGGTCCTTCGAGATCCAGAACACCAACCGGCTGCTGAGCGGGGACACCGACGTCCCGGTGTACCAGGGCATCGCGGGGGTGAAGAACGGCAACACCACCAACGCGGGCGCCACCTTCACCGGGGTCGCCGAGCGCAACGGCCGGGTGCTGCTGGTCACCGTGATGAACCCGGATAACAAGGAGCACAACGAGGTCTACAAGGAGACCGCCAAGCTGCTCGACTGGGGTTTCCAGGCGGCCGGCAAGGTGACTCCGGTCGGTGAGCTGGTGCCGCCCAAGGGGGCCGTGACCTCCAGTGCCGCGCCGTCGGCCACCGCCGCCGGCAAGGACGACGACGCGAGCTCGAAGCCGGTGGCCGCGGCCTCCGCCGACAGCTCCCGCGGGGTCGGGGTGGCGCTGGGGATCGCGGGCGGGGCGGTGGTGCTGCTGGTCGGCGCGGCGTTCCTGGTCAACCGCCGTTGGCCGCTGCCGGATCTGGTGCGCCGGCGGACTCGTCCCTGAACTCGGCGGTGGTCTCCTCCGCCGTCCAGGCGGCGCAGTACAGGACGATCCTGGCCGTGAAGTTGATCCACAGCAGCAGGGCCACCGGGACGCCGAACGCGCCGTACATGCTCTTTCCGGCGACGCCCTGGATGTAGCCGCTGAGCAGCAGCTTGAGGAGTTCGAAGCCGACCGCGCCGATCAGGGCCGCGATGAGCAGGCGGCGGCGCGGCGGCTCGACGCCGGGCAGCAGGGTGAGGACGTAGAGCAGCAGCAGGAAGTCGGCCGTCACGGCGACGGCGAAGGCGGCGGTGCGGAGCAGGATGCTGCCCCAGCTGTGTTCGGCGATGCCGAGCTGCCGGGACGTCCAGCCGACCGCCGCCGAGGCGACGGTGGAGACGGCGAGCGTGACGAGCACCGCACCGCCGAAGCCGATCAGGATCAGCCCGTCCTTGGCCTTGGCCAGGATCGGGTTCTTGTCCATGTCGGGCAGCTCCCACACCGCACGCAGGCAGTCCCGCATCTGGCCGACCCAGTTGATGCCGGTGAACAGCAGGACGGCACCGGCGATCAGACCGACCGTGCCGGCGTTCTGGACCAGGGAGTGGATGTCCAGCTGGTCGGAGATGCCGGGCACCTGGTCGGCGATCTTGTTCTGGAGCTCCTGCTGCCGGGACTCGCTGAGCGTGGCGGCGCCGATCGCGGCGCCCACGGTCAGCAGCGGGAAGATCGAGACGAAGCTGATGAAGGTCATGGCCGCGGCCAGCCGGGACCACTTCACCCGGTCGAGCCGCTCGTACGACCGCCACACGTGCGTCGTCATGAGCCAGCCCACGAGGGGGCCGACGACGGGAAGTCTTCTCAGCCAGTCCATGATCCGACTCTGCCCCCTCCGCGGAACACCAATGTGCGGGTACCCCAGAAGCGCAGGACCGTGGCCAGCGCCATGCCGACGACCGCGCCGGAGACGGTGTCGGCGCGCTGTGAGGTGAGGCCGAGACCGTAGTGGCTGACGGCGAGGCAGAGCAACTGGACCAGGGCGCCGGCGAGGTTGACGGCGACGAAGACGGCGTAGGGGCGCACCCCGCTCGCCCGTGTGTGGCGGTAGGTGCCGCAGGCGTTGCCGAGGTAGGCGACCGTGCAACCCGCCACGAAGGAGAGGGACTTGGCGGTGAGCGGGTCGAGGGCGGCCGGGCCGCGCAGCAGGCTGAAGAGGCCGAGGTCTGCGGCGTAGGCGAGCAGGCCGACGCTCGCGAAGCCGATCAGTTCGCGCGCGGGCGCGGTCACCAGTGGGCCACGGCGAGGCCGTACATGGCCAGCCAGGCCAGGCCGATCAGGGCGAGGGCGCGGTCGCGCAGGACGACGTCCTCGGGTTCGCCCGCGGTGCCGCGGTCGGCGAAGACGGCGTACCGCAGGATCGCCAGGATGAAGGCGACCATGGACAGCTGGCGCCAGGGCAGCAGGCCGGCGGCGGGCCCGTCGCGGCCCTCCAGGGCCCACAGGCAGTAGGCGAGGACGGCGACGCCGGCGGCCAGCTGCCAGACGAAGCGGAGGTAGCCGGTGGTGTACTCGGTGAGCAGCGCGCGCGTGGCGCCGGCCTTCCCGGCCATCTGCACGGCCTCGGAGTAGCGCTTGGCGGACACCATGAAGAGCGCGCCGAAGCCGGTGGTGATCAGGAACCAGCGGGACAGCGGGATGCCGAGGGCGACCCCGCCGATCATCGCCCGCATCAGGAAACCGGTGGTGACGACCACGAGGTCGACGACCAGGACGTGCTTCAGGACGACGCAGTAGGCCAGTTGCATCCCCAGGTAGGCGGTCAGCAGGACCGGGACCAGGGGTGGGGTCAGCCGGGCCGCGAGCAGGGGGGCGAGGACGGCCAGGAGGCCACCGGCGGCGTAGGCGACGGGCACCGGGACCTGGCCGGCGGCGACCGGGCGGCGGCACTTGACGGGGTGGGCGCGGTCGGCCTCGGCGTCCCGGGCGTCGTTGATCAGGTAGACGGCGGCGGCGCAGGCCGTGAAGAGGGCGAAGGTCAGGGCGAGGCGGCCGAGCGCGGGCACCGAGAAGAGCCGGCCGGCGGCGGCCGGGGCGGCGACCACGAGGGTGTTCTTGACCCACTGCTTGGGGCGGGTGGTGCGCAGCAGGCCGAGGAGTACGCCGCGCAGGGTGACGGGGGCCCGGGGTGGTGCGGACGGCCGGGCGGAGTGGGCGCGCTGCTCATGCAGAGTCGTTTCAGCAGCGCCCTCGGCCGGCGCCTTCTCCGCTGCCGTCCCGGTGACGCCGCCGGCGGCGTGGGCGGTCTCGGTCACGCCGGGCCTCCGCTCATCCAGCGCGCCCCGGCGCGGGCCGTGAGCGCCCCGAGGGCCGCGCCCGCCGCCACGTCCGTCGGGAAGTGCACGCCGACGACCAGCCGGGACAGGCACATGGCGGTCGCCAGGGGCGCGAGGGCGGGCACGCCGAGCGCCCCGAAGGCGACGGCGGCGGCCGCCGCGGAGGTGGCGTGCGAGCTGGGGAAGGAGTGCCGGCCCGCGGTGTGCATCCGGGGCCGGACATGCGCGGGGCGCGCCCGGCGTACGACCCGTTTGACGCCCATGCTGCCGAGGTGTGCGACCGCGACAAGCGCCGTGCCGCGCAGCCAGGCGCCGCGCCGCGCGCCGTCCACGGCGGCCCCGGCGAGGCCCGCCGCGAGCCAGAGCGCGCCGTGCTCGCCGGCCAGGGAGAGACCGCGCGCGGCCGACGCGACGCGTGGATCGGCACCGCAGGCGTGCAGCGCGGAGAGGATCCGGTGGTCCATGTCGTCCATTGGACTCACTGTTCACCTTCACCCCGCCAAAGCTACGACCCTATTGAGCGACATTCGGATAATCACCCGTTTCGAGGAGTCGGGTGATCTTCCGTAACCAACCCCCTATAGCTCACATAACACCCATACGGCAGCGATACGGTCGTCCTCATGCCTGGAACGCCTGACGGGCCCGCAGGCCCCGCCGCGCCGGAGACCACCGTCCCCGTCACCGGCTGGGGCCGCACCGCCCCCACCGCCGCCCGCCTGATCCGCCCCCGGACCTACCAGGAGGCGGCGGACGCGATCCGCACCTGCGGGGCGCGCGGCGGTATCGCGCGGGGCCTGGGGCGGGCCTACGGCGACGCGGCGCAGAACGCCGGCGGTGCCGTGCTCGACATGACGGGCCTGGACCGCGTCCATGCCATCGACGCCGACGGCGGCACCGTGCTGTGCGACGCCGGGGTCTCGTTGCACCGCCTGATGGAGGTGCTGCTGCCGCTCGGCTGGTTCGTCCCGGTGACCCCGGGGACCCGCCAGGTGACGGTGGGCGGCGCGATCGGCGCCGACATCCACGGCAAGAACCACCATGTCTCGGGATCGTTCTCCCGTCACGTGCTGTCCTTCGAACTCCTCACCGCCGACGGCCAGGTCCGTACGGTGAGCCGCGGCACCCCGCTGTTCGACGCGACGGCCGGCGGCATGGGTCTGACCGGAGTGATCCTCACGGCGACCGTCCGCCTCCTCCCCGTCGAGACGTCGTACATGTCCGTCGACACCGAACGCGCCACCGACCTCGACGACCTGATGGCCCGGCTGACCGGAACCGACCACCGCTACCGCTACTCGGTCGCCTGGATCGACCTGCTCGCGCGCGGGGCGGCGACCGGGCGGGCGGTGCTCACGCGCGGCGACCACGCGCCCAGGGAGGCGCTCGGCAAGGCCACCCGCGCCGGGCGCGCGCCGCTCGCCTTCCGCCCCCGCACCCTCCCGGCCGCCCCCGCCTTCGTCCCCGACGGTCTCCTGGGCCGCGCCACCGTGGGCCTCTTCAACGAACTCTGGTACCGCAAGGCACCCCGTGCCCGGGTCGGCCAGCTCCAGGGCATCTCCGCGTTCTTCCACCCGCTGGACGGCGTCCCGCACTGGAACCGCGTCTACGGCCGGGCCGGCTTCGTCCAGTACCAGTTCGCCGTCGGACACGGCCAGGAGGCCGCCCTGCAACGGATCGTGGCCAGGATCTCCGAGCGCCGCTGCCCGTCCTTCCTGGCCGTCCTCAAGCGCTTCGGCGAGGCCGACCCCGGCTGGCTCTCCTTCCCCGTGCCCGGCTGGACCCTCGCCCTCGACATCCCCGCCGGGCTGCCCGGCCTCGGCACCTTCCTCGACGAACTGGACGAGGAGGTCGCGTGCGCCGGCGGCCGCGTCTACCTCGCCAAGGACGCCCGGCTCCGTCCCGACCTGCTCGCCGCGATGTACCCGCGGCTCGCCGACTTCCGCGCCCTGCGGGCCGAGTTGGACCCCCGCGAGGTGTTCGTCTCCGACCTGTCCCGCCGTCTCGGTCTCTGAATCCTCAGGAGTTGCAGTGAAGGACGCCTTCGGAATGCCCCAGTCCCTGCTCGTCCTCGGCGGTACGTCGGAGATCGCGCTGGCCACCGCGCGCCGGCTGATCGCCCGCCGCACCCGCACGGTCTGGCTGGCCGGCCGCCCCTCCCCCGCGCTCGAACGGGCCGCCGAGCAGCTGCGCGCCCTCGGCCCCGACGTCCACACCGTCCCCTTCGACGCACTCGACCCCGACTCCCACGAGACGGCCCTCGGCAAGGTCTTCGCCAACGGCGACATCGACCTCGTCCTGCTCGCCTTCGGCATCCTCGGCGACCAGGCGACCGACGAACGCGAACCGGTCAACGCCGTGCGCGTCGCCCAGACCAACTACACGGGCGCCGTCTCGGCGGGCCTGGTCGCCGCACGGGCCCTGCAGACCCAGGGCCACGGCTCCCTGGTCGTCCTCTCCTCGGTCGCCGGGGAACGCGCCCGCCGCTCCAACTTCATCTACGGCTCCAGCAAGGCGGGCCTGGACGCGTTCACCCAGGGGCTGGGCGACGCGCTGCACGGGACGGGCGTGCACGTGATGGTCGTCCGGCCGGGGTTCGTCCGGACGAAGATGACCCGGGGCCTGGAGGAAGCCCCCCTCGCCACCACCCCGGAGGCGGTCGCGACGGCGATCGAGGTGGGGCTGCGCAGACGCTCGGAGGTGGTGTGGGTGCCGGGGGCGCTGCGGGTGGTGATGTCGGCACTGCGGCATGCGCCGCGGTCGGTCTTCAGAAGGCTGCCGATCTAGCCCGCAGGCTACCGACTGGCGATGGACCCTCGCTCCGCATGCCCCACCTGAGGCGGAACAACGGCCCCCCCGAACGCGTACTCGCGCAGCTTCCGCCACACCCCGTCCGCCCCCTGCTCGTACAACGCGAACCCCGTGCACGGCCACGCGGCCTCGAAGTCCGCGAGCTCGGTGAACGCCCGGTCCATGGCCGCCTCGTCGATCCCGTGCGCGACCGTCACATGCGGGTGGTACGGGAACTGCAGCTCGCGGTCGAGCGGCCCGGACGCGTCCCGGACCCGCTGCTGCAGCCAGGAACAGGCCTCCGCCCCCTGGGCGACCTGGACGTACACCACCGGCGACAGCGGCCGGAACGTACCCGTACCGCACAGCCGCATCGGAAACGGCCGGCCCACCGCGGCGACCTCGCCCAGGTGGGCCTCCACCGCGGCCAGCGCCCCCGCGTCCACCTCCGTCGGCGGCAGCAGGGTCACGTGCGTGGGGATGGCGTGGGCCGCGGCGTCGCCGAAGCCCGCGCGCCGCTCCTGGAGCAGGCTGCCGTGAGGCTCCGGGACCGCGATCGACACGCCGATCGTTACGGTCCCCACGTCATCTCCCGTCGGTCGTGGTGGGCGGACGCATGTCGGGTTCGTACCCGGGCGTCCGGCTATCGACTGTACGGCCACGGCCGCCTCCCGGGCAGCCGTGGCCGAAGTGATGTGCAGCGCTTCGCTTCGCTCGGTGCTTCTCAGTGCTTCGCGGGCAGGAAGCCGACCCTGTCGTAGGCCTGGGCCAGGGTCTCGGCCGCGACGGCACGGGCCTTCTCCGCGCCCTTGGCGAGGATCGAGTCGAGGGTCTCCGAGTCGTCCAGGTACTGCTGGGTGCGCTCCCGGAACGGGGTGACGAAGTCGACCATGATCTCGGCGAGGTCCGTCTTGAGGGCGCCGTACATCTTGCCCTCGTACTCCTGCTCCAGCTCGGCGACCGACCTGCCGGTGAGGGTGGAGTGGATGGTGAGCAGGTTGGAGACGCCCGGCTTGTTCTCGGCGTCGTAGCGGATCACCGTGTCCGTGTCGGTGACGGCGCTCTTGACCTTCTTCGCGGTCGCCTTCGGGTCGTCGAGGAGGTTGATGAGGCCCTTCGGCGTGGACGCCGACTTGCTCATCTTGATCGACGGGTCCTGGAGGTCGTAGATCTTCGCCGTCTCCTTGAGGATGTACGGCTTCGGGATCGTGAAGGTCGCGCCGAACCGGCCGTTGAAGCGCTCGGCGAGGTCGCGGGTGAGCTCGACGTGCTGGCGCTGGTCCTCGCCGACCGGCACCTCGTTGGCCTGGTAGAGCAGGATGTCGGCGACCTGGAGGATGGGGTACGTGAACAGGCCGACGCTCGCGCGGTCGGTGCCCTGCTTGGCCGCCTTGTCCTTGAACTGGGTCATCCGGCTGGCCTCGCCGAAGCCGGTGAGGCAGTTCATGACCCAGGCGAGCTGGGCGTGCTCGGGGACGTGGCTCTGCACGAAGAGGGTGCAGCGGTCGGGGTCCAGGCCGGCCGCGAGCAGCTGGGCGGTGGCGAGCCGGGTGTTGGCGCGCAGGTCGGCGGGGTCCTGCGGGACCGTGATCGCGTGCAGGTCGACGACCATGTAGAAGGCGTCGTGGGTCTCCTGGAGGGCCACCCACTGGCGGACGGCGCCGAGGTAGTTGCCCAGGTGGAACGAGCCGGCGGTGGGCTGGATGCCGGAGAGCACGCGAGGTCGATCTGAGGCCATGCTCACCATTCTCTCAGAGAGCTCGGGTGGATTCGGTGCGTGGGGAACCGCGGACCGTAGGGGCTGGTCGCGCAGTTCCCCGCGCCCCTTTCAGGGGCGCTGCCCCTGAGGACGTCGATCAGCCGAGGTCGATCTCCGGGTACAGCGGGAAGCCCGCGACCAGGTCCGTCGCGCGCTGGGCGATCTCCGTGGAGACCTTCTCGTCGAGGACGTGGGAGGCCTTGGACGGGGCGCCGGACTTCGTCGTGCCCGGTTCGGTGGCGGTCAGGACGCGGTCGATCAGGCCCGCGACCTCGTCCATCTCGGCGGTGCCGAGGCCGCGCGTGGTGAGTGCCGGGGTGCCGATGCGGATGCCGGAGGTGTACCAGGCGCCGTTCGGGTCGGCGGGGATCGCGTTGCGGTTGGTGACGATGCCGGAGTCGAGCAGGGCGGACTCGGCCTGGCGGCCGGTGAGGCCGTACGACGTCTCGACGTCGATGAGGTTGAGGTGGTTGTCGGTGCCGCCGGTGACCAGGGTGGCACCCCGGCGCATCAGGCCCTCGGCGAGAGCGCGCGAGTTGTCGACGATGCGCTGGGCGTAGTCCCGGAAGGACGGCTGCCGGGCCTCGGCGAGGGCGACGGCCTTGGCGGCCATGACGTGCGGGAGGGGGCCGCCGAGGACCATCGGGCAGCCGCGGTCGACCTGGTCCTTGAGGGAGTCGTCGCACAGGACCATGCCGCCGCGCGGGCCGCGCAGCGACTTGTGGGTGGTCGTGGTCACGATCTGGGCGTGCGGGACCGGGTCGAAGTCGCCGGTCAGGACCTTGCCGGCGACCAGACCGGCGAAGTGCGCCATGTCGACCATCAGCGTGGCGCCGACCTCGTCGGCGATCTCCCGCATGATCCGGAAGTTCACCAGGCGCGGGTACGCGGAGTAGCCGGCGACGAGGATCAGCGGCTTGAAGTCACGGGCCTGGGCGCGCAGCGCGTCGTAGTCGATCAGGCCGGTGGCCGGGTCGGTGCCGTAGGAGCGCTGGTCGAACATCTTGCCGGAGATGTTGGGGCGGAAGCCGTGGGTGAGGTGGCCGCCCGCGTCCAGGGACATGCCGAGCATCCGCTGGTTGCCGAAGGCCTGCCGCAGCTCGGCCCAGTCGGCCTCGGAGAGGTCGTTGACCTGGCGGGCGCCGGCCTTCGCGAGGAAGGGGACCTCGACGCGGTCGGCGAGGACGGCCCAGAAGGCGACCAGGTTGGCGTCGATGCCGGAGTGCGGCTGGACGTAGGCGTGCCGGGCGCCGAACAGCTCGCGGGCGTGCTCGGCGGCGAGCGCCTCGACGGTGTCGACGTTGCGGCAGCCGGCGTAGAAGCGGCGGCCGACGGTGCCCTCGGCGTACTTGTCGCTGAACCAGTTGCCCATCGCGAGCAGGGTGGCCGGGGAGGCGTAGTTCTCGGAGGCGATCAGCTTGAGCATCTCGCGCTGGTCGGCGACCTCCTGCCCGATGGCGTCCGCGACCCGCGGCTCGACCGCGCGGATCACGTCGAGGGCGGCGCGGTAGGCCTTGGACTCGGTGGACAGGGGCGCGGACGGGTCGGACATTCGGGACCTCCGGAGATGGCGTTCGGCATTCACGGTTCGGCCCAGGCGCACGGCACTCGGTCACGATGCGGGCCGCTCCCCGATGGTCGGTCCCATCCCAGCGCGCCAGTCACGGCCCGTGGATCACATTACCGGGCACGCCGGGCCCGGGGGCCGTGGCGTCCACCAGTCGGGCAGGGGCAGAGGGTAGGAAAGGGGGCAATCCCGCCGCGCCCTCTGGAGTCGCCGTGACCACTACGGAAGCCCTCGTCGCCGCCGCCGACGCGCACAGCGCGCACAACTACGACCCGCTGCCGGTGGTGATCGCGACGGCCGACGGCGCCTGGATGACGGACGTCGAGGGGCGCCGGTACCTGGACTTCCTGGCCGGGTACTCGGCGCTGAACTTCGGGCACGGCCATCCGCGCCTGGTCGCGGCGGCGAAGGCCCAGCTGGAGCGGGTGACGCTGACGTCGCGGGCGTTCCACCACGACCGGTTCGCCGCATTCTGCACCCAGCTGGCCGAGCTGTGCGGGATGGAGACGGTGCTGCCGATGAACACGGGCGTGGAGGCCGTGGAGACGGCGCTGAAGACCGCCCGGAAGTGGGGGTACCGGGTCAAGGGCGTGCCGGCCGGGAGGGCGAAGATCGTGGTGGCGGGCGGGAACTTCCACGGCCGTACGACGACCGTGATCAGCTTCTCCACGGATCCGGAGGCCCGGGCGGACTACGGGCCGTACACCCCGGGCTTCGAGATCGTGCCGTACGGCGACCTGACCGCGATGCGGGCCGCGGTGACCGAGAACACGGTCGCGGTGCTGCTGGAGCCGGTCCAGGGCGAGTCCGGGGTGATCGTGCCGCCGGAGGGCTATCTGACCGGGGTGCGGGAGCTGACCCGGGAGCGGGACGTGCTGTTCGTCGCGGACGAGATCCAGTCGGGGCTGGGGCGGACCGGGCGCACGTTCGCGTGCGAGCACGAGGGGGTCGTACCGGATGTGTACGTCCTCGGGAAGGCGCTGGGCGGCGGGGTGCTGCCGGTGTCCGCGGTGGTGGCGAACGCGGAGGTGCTCGGGGTGTTCCGGCCCGGCGAGCACGGGTCGACCTTCGGGGGCAACCCGCTGGCCTGCGCGGTGGCGCTGGAGGTGATCGCGATGCTGCGGACCGGCGAGTTCCAGGAGCGGGCGGCCGAGCTGGGGGAACTGCTGCACCGGCGGCTGGCGGAGATGACCGGAAGCGGGCGGGTGACGGCCGTACGGGGGCGGGGGCTGTGGGCCGGGGTGGACGTGGACCCGGCGGTGGGCTCGGGACGGCTGGTGTCGGAGCGGCTGATGGAGCGGGGGGTACTGGTGAAGGACACGCACGGGGTGACGGTGCGGGTGGCCCCGCCGCTGGTGGTGGCGGAGGAGGACCTGGAGTGGGGGGTGGAGCAGTTGTGGGAGGTGCTGAGTGCGTAGCGGGCGGACCGGTGCGGGGCGTTCAGAGGATCACGTGCGGCAGGAAGCGGGCGTAGTCGTCCGTCACCAGGCCCTGTGACTCGCGGAGGCCCAGGCCCGCCGCCTCCTCTCCCACCACCCAGGCGCCCAGCACCACGTGGTTGCCGTCGAAGTCGGGGAGCGGGGCCAGTTCCTGGTAGCAGCAGGGCTCTTCGCGGACGACGGGTTCCGCGCCCGGCGGGTGGACGAGGACGCCCGCGCCCTCCCGGCCCAGCAGGGGCTTGCTGACGTACCCGCGTCCGGTCGCGAGTTCGCGCGGTCCGTCGACGTAGGCCGGGAGGAGGTTCGGGTGGCCGGGATACAGCTCCCACAGGATCGCCAGCAGGGCCTTGTTGCTGAGCAGCATCTTCCAGGCGGGCTCCACCCACATGGTGGTGCCGGTGCCGCCGCCGTTGTCCAGGGTGTCGAGGACGTGGCCGGCGAAGGCGTCGGTGGTGAGCCACTCCCACGGGTAGAGCTTGAAGCAGCTGCGGATGAACCGGAGCCGGTTGTCGACGAAGCGGCCGGAGAGGGTGTCCCAGCCGATCTCCTCCATGGGGATCCAGTCGGTGGCGAGGCCCGCCTGCTCCGCCGTCTCCTTGAGGTACGCGACCGTCATCAGGTCCTCGCCGAGTTCGTCGGCGGACGAGTGGGCGAAGTGCAGCGGGGCGCCGGGCGGCAGGAGGGGGGCCTGTCTCCGCCAGGCGGCGACCAGGCGTTCGTGGAGGCTGTTCCACTGGTCGGCGCCCGGGAAGCGGTCCGCCATCCAGAACCACTGCGCCGAGGCGGCCTCCACCAGGGAGGTGGGGGTGTCGGCGTTGTACTCCAGGAGTTTCGCCGGGCCCGTGCCGTCGTAGCGGAGGTCGAAGCGGCCGTAGAGGGAGGGGAGTTCGGCGCGGCGGTGCCAGGACTCGGTGACGGCCGCCACCACCCGCGGGTCGGTGATGCCCAGGTCGGCGAAGCGTTTCTCCGCGACGATGCGGTCCGCCGCCGCCAGGCACATCGCGTGCAGTTCCTCGACGGCCTCCTCCAGCGCCTCCACCTCGTCGAGGGTGAAGGCGTAGTAGGCACTCTCGTCCCCGTACGGGCGCAGGGTGCCGTCGGGGTGCCGGGTGAGGGGGTAGATCAGCCCCTGTTCCTCGACGGTGCGCTGCCAGCCGGGGCGGGGTTCGGTCGTACGGCGTTCCACGGCGGGGTCAGCCGCCGGAGCTGCCGTGGCCGCTGCCGAAGCCGCCCCGCTCGACGCTGTGGCCACCGCCGGAGGAGCCGCCCGAACCGCCGCGCGGCCTGGTGAAGGAGCCGCCGCTGACCCAGCCGCCCTTCTTCTTGCCGCCGTAGTAGTAGCCCGCGCCGACCGCGGACTTGGCGGAGGAGCAGTTCTTGTCGGAGACGACCCGGTAGCCCTTGGCCGCGGTGTAGCTGTCGCGGTCGACGCAGCGCTTGTCGGGGTCGGAGGAGCAGGCGGTCAGGGCGGCGGCCAGCAGGCCCATGCCGCCGAGGACGACCGTGCCCGAGCGCAGTTGCCGGCGCGCGTCTGCCATGTTCGTGCTCCCCCGTGCGATGCGATGTTCGGCGACAGCTTAGACGAGCGGTTTCCGGCCATCGCCGGAGCGCGCAGACTTGTCATGCACAGGTAAGAAAATCATGTGAAGTGGCCGGCCCCCTGTCGGCGCGCCACGCCCCGCCGGTACCGTCCAGCTGTCCCTAGGTGAACGATCAACTTCGGACTCTACGCGCGCAGACCAGGTCCCGCCCCCGGAACCGCGGTTCTCTCTACGCGCGCAGAACGACTCGTGACGCACCACCCGCACCGCCATCCCTCTCGCACCCCCACCGATGGAGGAATGACAGATGCCCGGCTTCGCCATCCCGCGCCGCAAACTGACCACGGCCCTGGCCGTGCTCGGCCTGCTCACCGCCGGTGCCGCCGTCCAGGCCACCAGCGCCGCGACCCCCGCCCACGCGGCCACCACCTACAAGGTCCTGTTCGACGACGGCCACGCCGAGGAGGCCGGCAACGCGGACTGGATCATCTCCACCAGCAAGCCCGACCCGCTCGCCCAGGACTCCTCCCCGTCCTCCGACAAGGACTGGACGGGCGCGTTGTCGTCGTGGGGCATCGCCCTGCAGAAGACCGGCGACTACAGCCTGAAGACCGCGACGAGCGCCCTCACGTACGGGGGTTCGTCGACGACCGACCTGTCGAAGTTCAACGCGCTGGTGCTGCCCGAGCCCAACACCAAGTTCACCACCGCCGAGAAGACGGCGATCATGAACTTCGTGAAGGCCGGCGGCGGGCTGTTCATGATCTCCGACCACACCGGCGCCGACCGCAACAGCGACGGCTACGACGCGGTCGAGATCCTCAACGACCTGATGACCAACAACAGCGTGGACTCGACCGACCCGTTCGGCTTCTCCATCGACTCCCTCGACATCGGCTCCGGCTACCCGAAGGCCATCAGCGACAGCAGCAACGCCGTCCTGAACGGCGACTTCGGCACGGTCACCAAGAGCCTGATCGCCGACGGGACGACGGCGACCCTCAAGCCCTCCGACAACTCCAACGTCAAGGGCCTGGTGTACCGCAGCGGTTACTCCGGCAACACCGGCGCGTTCTTCGCCACCAGCACCTTCGGCAGCGGCCGGGTCGCCTTCTGGGGCGACAGCTCCCCGATCGACGACGGCACCGGCCAGTCCGGCAACACGCTGTACGACGGCTGGAACGACACCGGCGCCACCAACGCCGCCCTCGCCCTCAACGCCACCGCCTGGCTGGCCGGCGCCAGCTGACGCCGCACGGACAGGAAAGGAGCGGGTCCGGGGGCACCCGGGCCCGCTCCTCCCGCTTCTTACTCTCCTCCCGATCACCGCGCGCTCCCCTCTCCCGCGGTTCCCCTACAGTCCCTTTGTGCTCTTCGGAATGGTGTGTGCCCTCGCGGCGGCGATCTGCTTCGGTACGGCGACGGTCCTGCAGGCGATGGCCGCGCGGGCGGCCGGTGACGGTGCCGGCGGCGAGGCCGCGCTGCTGCTGCGGGCGGTGCGGCAGTGGCGGTACGTCGTCGGACTGGGGCTGGACGGGCTCGGGTTCGTGTTCCAGATCCTGGCGCTGCGCGCGCTCCCCATCTACGCGGTGAGCGCGGCCCTGGCGTCGTCGCTCGCGGTGACCGCGGTGGTCGCGGCGCGGCTGCTGCGGGTGCGGTTGAGCGGGGTGGAGTGGGCCGCGGTGGCGGTGGTGTGCGCCGGGCTCGCGATGCTGGGGCTGGCGTCGGGGCCGGAGGGGGACCGGGCCGGGTCCACGGCGTTGAAGTGGGTGATGCTCGGGACCGCGGTGGGGGTGCTGCTGCTCGGCCTGGCCGGCGGGCGGCTGACCGGGCGGGGGCGGGCGCTGGTCCTCGGCCTCGGGGCCGGGTTCGGGTTCGGGGTGGTGGAGGTGTCGGTACGGCTGATCGACACCCTGCGGCCGGCCGGGCTGCTCACCAACCCCGCGACCTACGCGCTGCTGGTCGGGGGCGGCGGCGCCTTCATGCTGCTGACCTCCGCCCTGCAGCGCGGCTCGGTGACCACGGCGACGGCCGGCATGGTCATCGGGGAGACGATCGGCCCGGCGACGGTGGGGGTGGTGTGGCTCGGGGACCGCACGCGGGACGGGCTGGCCTGGCTCGCGGTGCTCGGCTTCGCGGTGGCCGTGGCGGGGGCGCTGGCACTGGGCCGGTTCGGGGAGGCGCCAGTCACGGCCGAGGAGGGGTGAGCCCGCCCGGCGGCGTCCGCCCGCCGACAGCCGTCCGCACGCCGGCCTCCGCCCGCTGGCATCCGCCCGCACGCTGGCATCCGCCCGCCCGCCGGCCTCCGCCCGCCCGCCGGCAGCCGTCCGCACGCCGTCATCCGCACGCTGGCATCCGCCCGCCCGCGGGCGCCCGCCGTCATTCGGTCACGGCGTCGCGGGTGCGCTGGTAGTGGCGTCGCGCCTTCATCCGGTTGCCGCACACGGCCATCGAGCACCAGCGGGCCTTGTTGGTCCTGCTGCGGTCGATGAGGAACAGCCGGCAGTCCGGGTTGGCGCACG
Source organism: Streptomyces sp. NPDC008092 (assembly GCF_042957285.1). Classification (NCBI taxonomy): domain Bacteria; kingdom Bacillati; phylum Actinomycetota; class Actinomycetes; order Kitasatosporales; family Streptomycetaceae; genus Streptomyces; species Streptomyces sp. NPDC008092. The sequence continues at coordinate 509,573 of NZ_JBIBHY010000003.1, read as the reverse complement.
GCCGCAGCCGGCCGGGCAGCGTCTGCTGCACGCCGCTCCACGCCATGACCGCCTCCGCCGCCATCCGGCGCTCCGCGGGGGCGTCCAGCTGCCACGACACACCCGCGGGCGAGAGCCGAGGGCTGGAGGTGACGTCCGCCAGGAGCGGGGCCAGCGAGGTGGCGGGCCGGCTGCCGCGCACCACCTCCTGAAGGGCGTCGCGGGCCGCCACGAGACCGCGCAGTTCGGCCGCGGTTCCGCTGCCGCCGTGCGCCCGCTGCCAGGACCGCGCCGCCTCCGGGTCCGCCAGCAGGTCCTGGGCGACCCCGTTGACCACGGGTGTGCTGTTGAGGAGCTCCAGCAGCAGCGCCTCCTGCTGTTCCCGGTCCGCCACCGCCACCCCTCCTAACCGAATCGACGCATTGGACAGGTTACCCGAGCGACGCGTACACCTAACCGCCTCATTCAGCTTGACAGGTTAGACAGCCCGTGCTCGACTGGCCGGGTAACCACTCAAGTTCGGCAGAAGGGTTAGGGAGATGGCACCCGCAGTCCACCACCGCACCGCCACCGTCGACGGCCTTGAGGTCTTCTACCGGGAGGCCGGCGACCCGGAGGCACCCACGGTCGTCCTGCTGCACGGCTTCCCGACCAGCTCGCACATGTTCCGCAACCTCGTCCCGGCGCTCGCCGACCGCTACCGCGTGATCGCCCCCGACCACATCGGGTTCGGCCAGTCGGCGATGCCCGCCCCGGCGGACTTCCCCTACACCTTCGACGCCCTCACCGACATCACCTCGGGCCTGCTCCGGCACCTGGGCGTCGCCCGGTTCGCGATGTACGTCCAGGACTACGGCGCCCCCATCGGCTGGCGGCTCGCCCTCCGGGAGCCGGACCGGGTCGGCGCGATCATCACCCAGAACGGCAACGCCTACGAAGAGGGCTTCGTGAAGCCGTTCTGGGACGGCGTCTTCGCCTACGCCACCCATCCGGGGCCGGACACGGAGGCCCCGATGCGGGGCGCGCTGACCCTGGAGAGCACCCGCTGGCAGTACCTCAACGGGGTCGCCGACCCGAGCCTGGTCAGCCCCGACAACTGGGTCCACGACCAGGCGCTCCTCGACCGGCCGGGCAACGACGAGATCCAGCTCCGGCTCTTCCGCGACTACCCCACCAACGTGGACCTCTACCCGAAGGTGCACGAGTACTTCCGCGACTCACGGGTCCCGCTGCTGGCGGTCTGGGGCGCGGGCGACGAGATCTTCGGCCCCGCGGGCGCGGAGGCGTTCCGCCAGGACCTGCCCGACGCCGAGATCCACCTCCTCGACGCCGGCCACTTCGCCCTGGAGAGCCACCTCGGCGTCATCACCGAGCACATCCGCGGCTTCCTCGGCCGCACCTTCGGCTGACCCGCCCGGCCGACACGGCCGGCCGACGCGCTCGACCGACCCGCCCGGCTGACGCGCCCCGCCGACGCGCTCACCCCATCGCGGCCGTGATCCCGTCCCACAGCCGGGACCTGGCCTCCAGCGCGACGAGAACGGTCTCGGTGGCCTCGTGCCAGCGGGCGTCGTCGGTGCCGCACAGGTCGGCGACCATCTGGAGGGCCATGGGGGTGTGCTCCTCGCCGTCGACCTCGATGTGCCGGGCGAGGTAGTCCCGGAAGAGCGGGAAACCGCCGGTGCCCTCCTCCCTGAGGACCTGGTCGAACATGTCCGGGATCAGGTCCTCGCGGGAGAAGGCGAAGGCGGCGGCCCGGCAGTGCAGCGGGCGGTCGGTGATGATGCCGAAGGTGGTGCGCACGAACTCGGCGGCCGGGGCGGGGACCTGCGCCACCCGCAGGGCCGCCGGCACGTCGTGGCCCTCGGCGAGGAGGGCGACGAAGGTGTCGACGGGGGCGGTGTCGGCGTCCGCCTCCGTCATGGCGGCGCGGTACAGCTCGAAGTGGCTGGTGAAGCCGCCGTTCAGGGCGTCGCTCTCCTCGACCAGCACGATGTCGTTGACGAGCCTGCGGGCCACCGCGGAACCGCGCGGCACCCAGGGGACGTCGACGCAGGTCAGCTCCTGCTGGAGCGACTTGAGCAGGGACATGAAGTCCCAGACGGCGAACACGTGGTGGGCCATGAAGGCGGCCAGGTGCGCCCGGTCGGATATGCGCTGGTAAAGCGGGTGCGCGGTCACTTCTTTTCGCGCCGGTTCGATCACGGAACGCGCCTGATCGATTGCCTGTCGACCCTCTTCGGTCAAATTCCAGACGTACCTCGACATGGCGTCCTCCTTCGTTCTGGGACGGCGATCGTGCAACTTTCACAGCCGGGCGGGCAAGCACTTTCCAGAATTACGGTGGAGTTACCAGAAGTAGCGGGCGGCAGAACACAGCAAGCGCACAGAAAGCGCTATAAAAAGTTACGATCCGGACAACCAAAAAACTCGTTGAATCTTTGAACGCGAGTTGTGTCCGTTCCGTAAAGGACACCGTGACCAGTAATCCCGTCACCGTCACCGTGGCCTATCACGTGATGCCGGGTCGCGAGGCCGACTTCCACTCGTGGGGGTGGGCCATGCTGGGCGCGAGCGCCCGCCGGCCGGGGTTCCTCGGCGGTGGCGTCCTAGTCGACCAGGAGACGGAATGGCATGTCGTGTATCGCTTCGCCACCGAGGACTCGGCGCTGGCCTGGGAGAACTCCTCAGACCGCGGCGAGTGGGAGACCCGCGCGGACGGCATCGCCCGGCCCACCGGGCGGCGTAGCGTACGGGGGTCGAAGGAGTGGTTCGACTCGCTGACCGGGCCGTCGCCCGCAACGCCGCCACCCGCCCCGCCGGCGAAATGGAAACTGTGGTTCATCAACATGAGCGCGGTGTTTCCGCCGGTCCTGCTGTTCAACATCGTCGTGCTGCCCTATCTCGGCGGCGTCAATCCGCTCATTCGCACTCTGGTGCTCTGCCTCTGCGTGACAGCGCTTGTCACGTGGATTCTCATGCCGCGACTTCAGCGTTTCTTCAAGAAATGGCTGTATCCCCCGCTCCAGGCGCTGCGCGGGCGGCACAAACGACGGGCCGCATAGGCCCGGGAACGACCCGAGGGAGGTGGGCGGGTGAAGACCCTGCTCATCGACAATTACGACTCGTACACCTACAACCTGTTCCAGCTGATCGCCGAGGTCAACGGCGAGGAACCGGTGGTGATCCGCAATGACGAGCCGGCGCCGCCCGCTCTCGCGGAGTTCGACAACGTGGTGGTGTCGCCGGGGCCCGGACACCCGGGCGACGGCCGTGACTTCGGCATCAGCGCCCGGCTGATCGCCGAGGCCACGGTCCCCGTGCTCGGGGTGTGCCTGGGCCACCAGGGCATCGCGCTCGGGGAGCGGGCCCGGGTGGCACCCGCCCCGCAGCCCCGGCACGGGCACCTGACCCGGGTGCGGCACGACGGGCGGGACCTCTTCGAGGGGCTGACCCAGGGCTTCACCGCCGTCCGCTACCACTCCCTCGCGGTGCACGAGCCGCTGCCCGCCGCCCTGGAGGCCACCGCCTGGGCCGAGGACGGCGTCCTGATGGGGCTGCGGCACCGCGAACGGCCGTTGTGGGGCGTGCAGTTCCACCCGGAGTCGGTGCTCACCGAGTACGGCCACCGCATGCTCGTGAACTTCCGCAACCTGACCGCCCGCCGGGCCCGCAGAGCGCGTACCAAGAACACCGCCGTCCCGCCGACCGAGGCGGCGATCCCCCGGCCGCGGGCCGCGACGGGTGCGGCGGGCGCGGCGGGCACCGCCGGTGCGGAGGCGGCGGGCACGGCGGGGTTCGCCCTCCCGGCCGTCGCCTCCCGTTCGAGGCACGCCGCGCGGACGGCGCAGGCCCGGTCCGGGTCCACGCCGGGGTCCACGCCCGGGTCGGGGTCCACGCCCGGGTCCGGGTCCACGCCCGGGTCCCGCACGGCCGTCCCCCGCCCCCGCTCCGGCGACGTGCCCGGCTACCGCCTGCACACCCGCCAGATCGCCGGCGCCGTCGACACGGAGGCCGCCTTCACCCGCCTCTTCGCCGCCTCGCCCCGCGCGTTCTGGCTGGACAGCTCGCTCGTCGAGGAGGGCCGCGCGCGCTTCTCCTTCCTGGGCGACGACAGCGGCCCGCTCGCCGAGTTCGTGCGGTACGACGTGACGGCCGGCCGGTGTGCGGTCGAGCGGGCCGGACGGCCGCCGCGGAAGGTGTCCGCGAGCGTCTTCGACTACCTGAAGCGGCAGTTGAGCAGCCGCCGGGTGGACGCCGACGGGCTGCCCTTCGACTTCACCGGCGGCTATGTCGGCTACTTCGGCTACGAGGCCAAGGCCGACTGCGGTTCCCCGAACCGGCACCGGGCCGACACCCCGGACGCCTGCTGGCTGTTCGCGGACCGGCTGATCGCCGTGGACCACGAGGCGGACGCCACCTACGCGGTCTGCCTGGCGGAGAACTCCCCGCAGGCCGCGCGGGCCGCCGAGGAGTGGCTGACGGACACGCTGGCCCAGCTCAGCTTCCTGGCCCCGGCCGCGCCCCGGCCGGCCCCGCCCGCCAGCGCGGGGCCGGACCTGACGGCCGCCGAGCCCTGGCTGGTGCGCGACCGGGCCGCCTACCTCGCCGACATCGAGGCCTGCCAACGGGAGTTGCGGGCCGGCACCAGCTACGAGATCTGCCTGACCGACGCGGCCCGGCTGCCCGCCCCGCCCGACCCGTACGCCTTCTACCGGGAGCTGCGCCGCGTCAACCCGGCGCCGTACGCGGCCTTCCTGCGCTTCGGCGACCTGGACGTGGCCGGTTCCTCCCCGGAGCGGTTCCTGCGGATCACCCGGGACGGGGTGGCCGAGGCGAAACCCATCAAGGGGACCGCGCCGCGCGGGGCGACCCCCTTCGAGGACGACCGGCTGCGGGACGCGCTGGCGGCGGACGCCAAGACCCGCGCCGAGAACCTGATGATCGTCGACCTGCTCCGCAACGACCTGGGCAAGGTCTGCCGTACCGGAACCGTCCGGGTCCCCCGCCTGATGGCCACCGAGTCGTACGCGACCGTGCACCAGCTGGTCTCCACCGTGACCGGGCGGCTGCGGGCCGGGACGGACGCCGTGGACTGCGTGCGGGCCTGCTTCCCGGGCGGGTCGATGACCGGCGCGCCGAAGCTGCGCACGATGGAGATCATCGACGGTCTGGAGACCGAGGCCCGGGGCGTCTACTCGGGGGCGCTCGGCTACCTCGGGTGCAGCGGCGGCGCGGACCTGAACATCGTCATCCGCACGGCCGTGATGGCGGGCGGCCGGATGCGGCTGGGCGCGGGCGGGGCGATCGTCCTGGACTCCGACCCGGCCGCCGAGTACGACGAGATGCTCCTGAAGACGGCCGCGCAGATGCGGGCGCTGCGGGAGCACACGGCGCCGGCCGCGGCGGACGCCGTCGAGGAGGCCGCCCGATGACCCAGGCCCCCGCCGTCACGGCGACCGAGAACCTCGCGTCCCGTCTCGCCGGCCTCGCCGAGCGGCAGGGCTGGCACGACCGCCCCGCCTTCCACCAGGGCCACCGTGCCTGGACCCACGGCGAGGTGCACGACCTCGGGGCACGGACCGCGACGGTCCTCGCCGGGCACGGCGTCGGCCCCGGCGACCGGGTGGTGCTCGCGCTGCCCGACTCGATCGCCTGGGTGGTGGCCTTTCTCGCCCTCGCCCGGCTCGGCGCGGTGGCCGTCCCGGTCAACCCGGAACTCCCCACGGCCGACCACGCGTTCATGGCCTCCGACACGGAGGCGGTGCTGTGCCTGACCGGCCCCGGTCTGGAGGACCGCTTCGCCAGACAGGTCCGCCTCGGCGCCGACCAGCTGCTCGCGCTCGCCCCCGCCGCCGCACCGGCCCCCGCCCACCCGGTGGACGCGGACAGCCCGCTGTACGTCCAGTACACGTCCGGGACGACGGGCCGGCCCAAGGGCGTCGTGCACACCCACGCCCATCCCGCCGCGTACCACGACCTGATCGGGCGGCGGCTGCTCGGGATCACCGAGGAGGACGTGACCCTGTCGGTGTCCGGGCTGTACTTCGCGTACGGCTTCGGGAACGCCTTCGTCTTCCCGCTCTTCTCGGGGTCCAGCGCCGTCCTCGCGGACCGGCGTCCGAACCCGGCCGCCGTGGACGAGCTGATCACCCGGCACCGGGTGACCCTGCTGTACTCGGTGCCGTCCGCGTACGCGGCGCTCGTCGCCGACCGGGGCAGCGGGCACCAGGCCTGCTTCACCTCGGTACGGGCCGCCGTGTCGGCCGGCGAGGGGCTGCCGGCCGGCCTCGGCGACCGGGTCACGGAGCTGCTGGGCGCACCGGTCCTCGAACAGATCGGCTCCACCGAGGCCGGGCACGCCTTCTGCGCCAACGGCCTAGCCCACAACCACCCCGGCACCGTCGGCCGCCCCGTCCCCGGCTTCGAGGTGGAGCTGCGCGACCGCGACGGGCGGCCCGTGCCGGACGGCCACGAGGGCGAGCTGTGGGTGCGCGGGCCGACGGTGACACCCGGCTACCTGAACCGGCCCGAGGACACCGCGCGCACCCTCGTGGACGGCTGGCTGGCCACCCACGACCGGGCGGTCCGCGAACCCGACGGCGCCTACCGGCACCTGGGCCGCAGCGACGACATGGAGATGGTCGGCGGGATCACCGTCTCCCCGCTGGAGGTGGAGGCCGTGCTGCGCACCCATCCCGGGGTGCGCGAGGTCGCGGTGGCGGCCGTGCCGGACGGGACCGGCGCCGGACGGCTGCGCGCCTTCGTGGTCCCCGCCGTCACCCCGGCGCCGGACGGGCTGCCGGACGAACTGCTGGCGCTGGCCCGGCAGCGGCTGGCCGCCTTCAAGGTCCCGCGCAGCGTCAGCCTGCTGCCCTCCCTGCCCCGCACGTCGTCGGGGAAGCTCCGCCGCCATCTGGTCCGCCGGGGCGCGTGGTGACCATGACTGAAAGGACCGTCTCCATGCAGGATTCGCAGGTGTCCCTCATCGGCGACCGCGGCTTCTACCTCGGCCCGCTGTTCCGGCGGGCGGCCGAGCGGCACGGCGGGGTGTTCGTCACCCTGGACCGGCCCCTGGACACCCACCCCGACCTCGGCGTCCACCTCAGCTACGCGGAACTCGCGGACGCCGTCGACGAGTTGTCGGCGCGGCTGTGGGCGGCCGGGGTACGGCCCGCCGAACAGGTCGTCGTACACAAGACGGACAACGTGGACATCGTGCTGCTGACCTGCGCCGTCTCCCGGATCGGCGCGGTGCCGGTGCTGCTCTCGCCCGCGCTGTCCGGCGAGGTGGTCGGCAAGCTGCTCGCCAGACTGCAGCAGCCGTGGCTGGTCACGGACGGGGCCAGGCTCAAGGGCCTGGAGGTCGCCGGGCTGGTCCGGCAGACCCTCACCGTCGACAGCGTGCCCGGCGCGGTGTCCCTGACCGAGCACACCGGCGCGAAGGTCCCCGCGCCGATCCGGCTGCACCCGCGCGAACCCGCCCTGATCACCCACAGCTCCGGCACCACCGGCGTCCCGAAACTCGCCGTGCACTGCCCGCAGACCATGTGGAACCGCCTGGTCCCGCAGCAGGCGATGGGCTGGCCCACCCGCGGCGAGGTCGCGGCCCTGCACATGTCCTTCGTGCACTCCCGCTTCTACCACCTGCTGGGCGTCCTGCTGCACTACGGCAGCCCGCTGCTGCTGATCACCGACCCGGACCCGGCGAAGGTCGGCCCGATGCTGGCCCGGCACCGCCCCGGCATCGTCGAGACCCACCCCAACACCTTCGTCCTGTGGGAGGAACTGGCCGACGCGCCCGGCGCCCCGCTGTCGCGCGTCAGGTCGTACGGCTCGACGTTCGACGCCATCCACCCGCGCACGGTACGGCGGCTCCTCGACGCCTCGAAGCGCCGTAACCCGTGGCTGCTCCAGCTGTACGGGCAGAGCGAGACCGGCCCGGTCGCCTTCCAGTGGTTCACCCGCCGGAGCGCGGCCCGCGCCGACGGGCGGCGGGTCGGGATCGGGATCCCGGGCTTCACCGGCGTCCGCGTCACCGGCCCCGACGGGCAGCCCGCCGCGCCCGGCACCCCCGGCCGGATCGAGGCCCGCACCCGGGGCCGCATCCTCACCTACCTCGGCGCCCGCGAGCAGTACGAGCGGCAACTGGACGGCGAGTGGTGGCAGATGGGCGACATGGGCTACCGGAACCGGCTGGGCGCGCTGTACCTGATCGACCGCGAGATCGACCGGATCGACTCCGTGCACAGCAACCTGGAGGTCGAGGACACCCTCATGGACCGGCTGGAGGAGTTGCGCGAGGTGGTCATCGTGCCGGGCGCCGACCGGGAGCCGGTCCCGGTGGTGTGCGTGCGCGGGGAACGGCCGCTGGACCCCGAGCGGTGGCGGGCGGCGACCGCCGACCTGCCGGCGATGGCGGAGCCGCGGCAGTGGCGGTTCGAGGAACTGCCGATGACGGCGACCTGGAAGGTGAAGCGGGTGGAGATCACCCGGATGCTGGCGGCGGGTGTCCGCGCGTGACCCCGGTCGTGGTGGTCGGGGCCGGTCCGGTGGGCCTGTCGGCGGCGCTCGCGCTGCGCGCGCACGACCTGCCGGTGCTGCTCCTCGAAGCGGACCCGGAGGACCGTGAACGGCCGGGCAGCCGGGCCCTGTTCGTGCACGGCGAGAGCCTCGCCCTGCTGGACGCGATGCGACCGGGACTCGCCGCCGAGATCACCTCGTACGGCCGGACCTGGCACACCAGACGGACCCTGTACCGGGGGCGGGAGGTGTACTCCCGCACCTTCCCGCCGCCGTCCGGCCGGCCGCCCTTCACCAGCCTGCGCCAGGTCGACACCGAACGCTTCCTGCGAGGCGCCTGCGCGGCGGCGGGCGTGGAGTTCGTGTGGAACGCGCGCGTGATCGGCGTCCGCACCACCGCCTCGGGCGTGTCACTCAGCTGCGCGGACGGCCGCGAGCTGAGCTGCGGGTACGTGATCGCGGCGGACGGCGCCCGGTCCGCCGTCCGGGCCGGGCTCGGCATCCCCATGGAGGGCACGCACGGCGAGGGCTTCCACGTGGTCGTCGACGTGGCGGACCGGCCGGGCGCCGAACTGCCCCTCGAACGCGTCTTCCACTACGAGCACCCCGGCGCCGGCGGCCGCACCGTGCTGCGGGTGCCGTTCACCGGGGGCTTCCAGGTGGACCTCCAGTGCCACGCCGACGACCGGGCGGAGGAGTACGGCACCGAGGAGGCCGTCCGCCGCTGGCTGCCCGCGGTGGTGGGCGGGGGACACGAAGGGGCCGAGGGACACGGGGGACACGAGGGACACGACGGATACGCAGACCGGATCCTTTGGGTGTCGACGTACCGCTTCCTGCGCAAGGTCGCGGCCTCCTTCACCGACCCGCACCGCCGGGTACTGCTCGTCGGGGAGGCCGCACATCTCTTCCCGCCGTTCGGGGCGCGGGGCATGAACAGCGGGATCGCCGACGCGGCAGCGGCGGCGGACGCGGTCGCGACCGGCACGGTGGCCGACTTCGCGGCGGTACGGCGGGCCGCGGCCCTGTTCAACAGCGAGGCGGCCGGGGCCGCCCTGGAGCAGCTGCGGCCCCGGCGCCGGATCGTACGGCTGCGGCAGCGCGCGGCGGCGGCGCTGGCGCCGGTCCTGCCGTCCTGCGGATCCTGGCTGGAGCACGCGCCGTACGGGCCGCGGGGCGGGGCACCGGCTCTGTCGGGCCGTAAATACTGAGCGCGGCGAAGGAGGCGAAGGAGGCGTCATGACACGACCGCCCGTGCCGGAAGGCCTGTTCGCGTGGTCACCGGCCGCCGGCCTGCGGTCCGTCGCGGACACGGAGACCGACGAACCGCTGCTGGTCGCGGACTCCTGGCTGGTGCGGGACGGCAGGGTGCGCGGCCTGGACCGCCACCGGGACCGCTTCGTACGGTCCTGCCGCGAGTGCGGCGGGCCGCCGGAGTACCGGATGCTGGAGTTCTGGCAGGCCATGACGGCCGCGCTGCCCCGCACGGGTGAGTGGTTCCCCCGCGTCGAACTCACGCCCCACCACGTGCGGTTGCGGCTGCGGCCCGCCCCGCCGCTCGGCTCCACGGTCGAGGTCTGGGCGGCCGGCCAGCCGGACCCGCGCACCGCACCCCGCCGCAAGGGACCCGACCTCGCCGCCCTGGCCCGGCTGCGCGCCCGGGCGGTCCGGGCGGGGGCCCAGGAGGCGGTGCTGGTGGACCCGTCCGGGGTGGTCCTGGAGGCGGCCACCACGAGCGTCCTCTGGTGGGAGAACGACACCCTGTGCCTGCCGCCGCCCCGCCTCCCGGTACTCCCCGGGGTGACCCTGGCCCTGATCCGCGAGCGCGCGGAACACACCGGCATCCCGGTCACCCACCGGGAACGCACCCTCACCGAACTCGCGGACCGCGAGGTGTGGCTGGTGAACGCCCTGCACGGGATCAGACCGGTGACGCGATGGGTGGGAGGCCCGGCGAACGCGGGCCCGGCGCCACGGGCACCGGAATGGCGGGAGTGGCTGGACGAAAAAGCGCCGGAACCGATAGCGCCCCTTTAGGGACGCTGGGAACTGCGCGACCAGCCCCACCGCATCCGCAGTCGAAACACGCAAATAGAAACCGGCCCGGCGATATCTCACCGGGCCGGACATCAGGCTTCTTTTATGCGGCACCCTTGGGCTGATAAGCCCCCGGCACCATCCGCGTCGCAATGGCGATCCGGTTGTACGCGTTGATGACGGTCGCCGCCCACACGAGCGCCGCGAGCTGCGCCTCGTCGAAGACCCCGGCGGCCTCCGCGTAGACGTCGTCCGGCACGTGACCGTCGGCGACCAGCGTGACCGCCTCGGCCAACGCCAGTGCGGCCCGCTCCCGTTCGGTGAAGAAGGGCGTCTCCCGCCACGCGCTGAGGGCGTAGATCCGCTGCTCGGTCTCGCCCTGCGCGCGAGCGTCCTTCGTGTGCATGTCGAGGCAGAACGCGCAGCCGTTCAGCTGGGAGGCGCGGATTCTGACCAGTTCGAGTATTTCCGGTTCGACCTTGGCGTCCACGGCCGCGGCGACGGCGGCGGCATGCAGGGAACCCATCGCCGAGGAGACGTCAGGGGTGATTTTCTTGAGGGCCACACGGGAAATCTGATCGCCATTGCTCATGTCAGAGACTCTAGCCGCCACAATTCCATTCCGGGGCCGTTGTCCGGGAATTCAGGAGACACCGGTCACGGCCGGGTCGGACAGCACCGTGCACAGGATCTCCAGCGCGCCCGACCAGGCGTGGTCGGGCGGGGTGCCGTAGCCGAGGACGAGGGCGTCCGGGGCCTCGACGGCGGCCTCGGGGTGGCGGTGGCGCGGGACGAGCCCTTCGACGGCGAGGCCGCGTTCGGCGGCGGCGCGGACCACCCGGCGCCGGGTGCCGGGCGGCAGCCGCAGCACGACGTGCAGGCCCGCCGCGATACCGGTGACCCGGATCGCGGGGGCGCGCTCGGCGAGGGCTCCGACCAGGGCGTCCCGGCGCCGCCGGTAGCGGGAGCGGGCCGCCCGGACGTGGCGGTCGTAGCCGCCGGAGGTGATGAACTCGGCCAGTGTCAGCTGGTCCGGGGTCCCGCAGGTGTCCACGCCGCCCTTGACCGCCGTCACCTCCCCGGCCAGCTCCGGGGGCAGCACCATCCAGGCCAGCCGCAGGCCGGGCGCGAGGGACTTGCTGGCGGTGCCCAGGTAGACCACCTCGTCGGGGGCCAGGCCCTGGAGGGCGCCGACGGGCCGGCGGTCGTAGCGGAACTCTCCGTCGTAGTCGTCCTCCAGGACCAGGCCGCCGGTGCGCCGCGCCCAGTCCACGACGGCCGCCCGCCGGTCGTGGTGCAGCGGCACGCCCATCGGGAACTGGTGGGAGGGGGTCAGCAGTACGGCGGCCGGCCCCCGGGCCAGCTTCGTGGTGTCCGTGCCGAGATCGTCGAAGGGCAGCGGGACCTGGCGGAGACCGGCCGCCGTGAGCAGCTGCCAGTGCTCGTCGAGGCCGTACGACTCCACGGCGACCGTGTCCGCCCCGCGGGCCCGCAGTAGCCGGCCGAGCAGGCTCAGGCCGTGCGAGAACCCGGCGCAGATCACGATCCGTTCGGGGTCGGCGCGCACGCCCCGGGCGCGGGCGAGGTAGGCGGCGAGCGCGGTGCGCAGTTCGGGGCGGCCGCGTGGGTCGCCGTAGCCGAAGGCCTCGTTGGGGGCGGCGGTGAGGGCGCGGCGGGCGGCCTTCAGCCACTCGGCGCGCGGGAAGGCGGAGACGTCGGGGAAGCCGGCGCGCAGGTCGTAGGCGGGTTGGTGGGCGGCCGTACCCGCGGGGGGCTCCGCCTGCCGCACCGGCGGCAGGCCCGTCGCGACCCGGGTGCCGGAGCCCTGCCGGGCGGTGAGCCAGCCCTCGGCGACCAGGTCGGCGTAGGCGTCGGCGACGGTGTTGCGGGCGACGGCCAGGTCGGCGGCGAGGGAGCGGGAGGAGGGCAGCCGGGTGCCGGGGAGCAGCCGGCCGCTGCGCACGGCCTCGCGCAGCCCGTCGGTCAGGCCCCGGCGCAGGCCCGGACCGGCGGCCGGTTCCAGGTGGAGGTCGATGCCCAGGGCGGCCCGCGTGGGCGGAGTGCGGCGGGCGGGCTGATTGGCCCATGGATTCTCCATGGAAATGGACCATACCTCTGGGCTGCCTGGCACCTAGTGTCGTCACCATGAGCAACCAGGAGAACGCCGAGTACGTCCCCGAGCACACCCCCCGCCTCGCCTGGGCGCAGCACGCGCCCGAGGTCTACCGGGCGATGGTCCGGCTGGACGGGGCCGCCCGTAAGGGCCTGGACGCCAAGCTGTTCGAGCTGGTGAAGATCCGCGCCTCGCAGCTCAACCACTGTGCCTACTGCCTCGACATGCACACCAAGGACGCGCTCGCGGCGGGCGAGAGCATCGCGCGCATCGTCCAGCTCAGCGCGTGGGAGGAGTCGAAGCACTTCTACACCGAGAAGGAGATCGCCGCGATCGAGCTGACCGAGGCCGTCACGGTGCTGACCGACGGCTTCGTGCCGGACGAGGTCTACGAGCGGGCCGCCAAGCACTTCGACGAGGTGCAGCTGACGCAGCTGATCGCCTCGATCATCGTGATCAACTCCTGGAACCGGTTCGCCGTGACGACCCGGATGGTCCCCGGGCACTACACGCCGGGACAGCACGGGTGAGCAAGGCCGGCGCCTTCCGGGCGCTGCACCACGGGCGCCCGCCGGGAGACCCCCTGGTGCTGCCCGGCCCGTGGGACGCGGCGAGCGCCCGGGCCCTGGCGGCGGCCGGGTTCCCGGCGCTGGCGACGCCCAGTGCCGGGGTGGCGGCGAGTCTGGGGTACGCGGACGGCGGCACTCCGGCGGCGGAGATGTTCGCGGCGGTCGCCCGGATCACCCGCGCCGTGGACGTACCGGTGTCGGCGGACGTGGAGGACGGCTACGGGCTGGCGCCGAAGGAGCTGGTCGAACGCCTGCTGGCGGCGGGCGTGGCCGGCTGCAACCTCGAAGACTCCGGCGGGGGTGTCCTCAAGGACCCGCACGAGCACGCCGAGTGGCTGGCCGAGGTCCGCGCGGCCGCCGGTGACCGGCTGTTCCTCAACGCCCGCGTCGACACCTTCGCGCGCGGCGTCACCGACCCCGACCGGACCATCGAGCGGGCCGCGCTGTACGTGGCGGCGGGCGCCGACTGCGTCTACCCGATCCACGCCCCGACCGCCGTGCTCCCCCTCCTGCGCGCCGGCATCGAGGGCCCGCTGAACATGTACGCCGCCCTGGACGGCGACGGCCCCTCGCCCGCCGGACTCGGCGGACTCGGGGCCACCCGCGTCACGTTCGGACCTGGCCTGCTGCGGCTGGCCCTGCGGTCACTGCACGCGGTTCCGCGCTAGACGTACGAGGCGCTGCCCGTCCCGGGACGGAAGCGCCGGTACAGCACCGCGCCGGCCGCCAGCGATGCCAGGCTCACGGCGGCCGGCGCCCAGGGGCTCGTCGCTCCGGTCTGGGCGAGCGTGCCGGTCGTCCGCTGCCGCACGACCGTGGTCCGCGGGTGCGCCTCGGCCGGGTGGTGCGGCTGCTGGTGGACCCGCGGCGTGGTGGGGGTGGACGGGCCGGGCCCGTCGGGCTGGTCGTCCGAGCCGTTGCTCGACTCGTTGCCGAAGACCGGGTTGAGGATGCCCACCAGGTTCGCGCTGTTGCCGCTGAGGTTCACGGGCACGTCGACCGGAATCTGGACGAGGTCGCCGGAGAGAACTCCCGGCGAGTCGTGGGCGGTTCCCTCGGCCGAGGCCCGGCCCGACGTCCTGGAGCCCGCCTTGTCCGGCGCCTTGTGTCCCTCGTTGGCGCACTTGTTGCCCATCGCGGGGTTCAGCAGCCCGATCACGTCCACGGTGTTCCCGCACACGTTCACCGGGATGTCCACCGGCAACTGGATGTTGTTGCCGGACGCCAGTCCGGGCGAGTTGCTCGCGGTGCCCTCCGCGGCGGAGTCGGCGTGCGCCGTCCCCGCGACCGCCATCGCGCCAGAGGCGACGGCCATGGCGATCACACTGTTCCGGGTAACCCTTTTCATGGGGTACCTGCCCTTCCAGACGCGTCGCGGGCAGTCACCCGGACTCGGTGAAACGTTGGGGAGATAGGTGGGGAGAGACGAGGAGAGAGGCGGCCGGTCAGGTCAGAGCGCCTGGTTGTTGCAGCCCATGTCCGAGCCGAGGTGGCTCTGCTGCGCACCCGGGTTCCCTTCGCCGTTCAGCAGGTTGCCCGCCAGACCCGTGAGGGCGCTGACGTTGCCGAGGACCTCGATGTTCATGTCGTGCGAGCGGCACTCGGTGCCCTGGGTGACGTCGATGTCGTGACCCGGCTCACCGTGTGCGAAGGCGGTGCTGCCGCCGAACGAGCAGACGCTGCCGAGAACGGCGGCGCCCACGAGGACCGCCTTGTGGAACTTGCGCATGTGTTCTCCGTTGGTCGAGCGGACGGTGGTCCGCTACGGATCGAATGGACGGTGCGGAGGGTGGCCGGACCGCGTCAGCCGAGGCGGGGAAGACCCAGCTGGCCGACCGGAGGCGCCGCGACCTGGCCGAGGCCGACGGGCGCGAGGCCGGGCACGCCCGGCGCGCCGAGGACGGGGTTGATGAGCGGGTTCACCTGCGGGTTCACCTGGGGGTTGACCTGCGGGGTGACGCGCGTCGGGCCCTCCGGGGCGTAGCCCTGGGGAACGGCCAGCTGCGGCGCGACCTGCGGCATGACCTGAGGCATCACCTGCGGCACGACCTGCGGCGGGGCGGGCTGGGGCTGCGGCTGGGGGTACTGCGGCGCCGGGGCGTACTGCGGCTGCGGCTGCGGCTGCGCGTACACGGGAGCGGCCTGCGGCTGGGCGTACTGCTGGGGCGGCGGCGCCTGCTGGTACTGCGGTGCCGGAGCGTACTGCGGCTGCGGCTGCGCGTACGCGGGAGCGGCGGTGGCCTGCGCCGAGCCCTGGGAGGAGGCCGAGGCGGCGGCGTAACCGGTCTGCTGCGGGTACTGCTGGGGCGGCGGCGCCTGCTGGTACTGCGGCGGCGGGGCCTGCTGCTGGTACTGCGGCGGCGCGGCCTGCTGCTGCGGGTAGGCGGGGACGGTGGCCTGGGCCGAGCCCTGCGTCTGGCCCGCGGCGTAGGGGGCCTGCTGCGGAGCGGGCGCCGGGGCCTGGGGATACGGCTGGTCCGGAGCCGGTGCCGGAGCCGGACCGCCGTATCCGACGGGAGCGTCGGCATAGCTGACGCCTGCGCCGATGGCGGACAGACCGCCGGCCGCTGCCAGAACGAGCGCGGCCTTGTGAAGCTTGCGCATGAAACCCTCGGCCCTTCGATACCTGGAGATGAGAAAGTCCATTGCGTTCAGTGCGGTCGCGTGCAGATGGTGCGGTAATGACACTGCACTTTCAGCAGCGGTACTCCTGAGCAGCACGCGAACTTCGCATCGGAGCCGGCAGCGATTCGCCTCGTTCTCCTCAGGTCCTCGGCCGCTGCCCTCTCCCTTCCGGAACGAGGAATGTCCGGCGATGGTCACGGGAATTCCGAGCCGCGTCACCCAATTGCCGTCACCGATACGGACGTTGCCGCTCATATGCCTTTTGGCAAACGGGTGACGCGACCATGCGCCCGTATCCGGGTCCGCACACCTCTCGTTCCCCACGGGGTGAGGGCGAAGGGCCATCCCAGGCGCCCGGGGCGGCGATAAGGCGATAACCGCGCTGCCGCATCAGTCATTTCATCAGGTTCCGTGCACAGATCAAATGAAGAGCCGAGGATTCCATGCGCAAGTTTCGGCAAGTCGCGCTCATCGTCGCAGCAGCCGGCGGTCTGACCGCTGTCGGTGCCGGCCCCAGCTCCGCCGCCCCCGTCTCCTACGGGACCGGACCGACCCCCCTGTCCCAGCCGGACGCCCAGGCCGCCGCGGCCACCTCCGCCCAGGCGACCGCCCAGACGTACGGCGCGCCGGCCCCCCAACAGGCGCCACAGCGCGGCACCGAGGTCGCCCCGCAGCTCAACCCCCAGCTGAACCCGCAGATCAGCCCCCAGATCTCGCCGCAGGCCCCGCAACAGGCGCAGGGCGGACCGGTGGAGCAGAACAACCTGTTCCGCCCGTACCAGGAGTGCAGCCCGCAGTCCCTGCTCGACGCGAACATCCCGGTCGCCGTGCTCGCGGCCTCCCAGACCCGGGGCATCGACTGCAGCCAGGCCAACAGCCAGTCGAACGCCCTCGCCAGCGCCCAGCGCCAGGGCTGACGGCCGGAAGTCGCAGCCCCGCACGGGTCTTTCGAGAGCCACGGCCGACAGGCCCGGCCACGGGGCATACGACTTTTCGGGTGTTTCTTCAGTGCACCGGAGAGAACAGCGCGTCGCTGCCAAATTTGGCGTATTACGTACTAATCTCCCGTAACTGTAAAAAGTCGATCTTCCACAGATCGCAACCCCCCACTCCACGGAGATGACATGCGCAAGCTTCGCAACGTTGCCGTCCTGGTCGCCGCGCTCAGCAGCATCGGCCTCGTCAGCGGCACGGCCTACGCCGGCGGCGAGGGCCACGGGCACGGCGACAAGTTCAACATCAACCAGAGCTCGCACTGCAAGTCGCACGACCTGAACCTGGACGTCCTCGGCGAGGTCGGCCTGCTCAACGGCCTGCTGGGCAGCGCCCTGAACGGCGAGGGCAACCCGGGCGCCCAGGCCACCAACCTCGGTTCGACGATGGGTTGCAACAACAGCGCCTTCTGAGGCCGGCAACAGCATCAGTGAATGGTCCCGGCGCCGGGCGCCGGGACCATTCGTGTGTGTCGGCCGGCGCCAAGGCAGCGAATTACAACGGAATTCGGCGCGTCGCACGGATATCTCGGTTATTTCGTATCAGCCTTTATGACACAGATCGCGACTTCTCGCAGATCGCATCCACCTCGTTCATCGGAGATGACATGCACAAGCTCCGCACCGCCGCCGTTCTCGTCACCGCATTCGGGAGCCTCGGGCTCCTCGGCGCCGGCGCCGCCCATGCCGACCAGGGCTGGGGCAAGAAGGGCGACGAATTCAACATCCAGCAGAGCAGCAGCTGCAAGTCGCACGACCTGAACCTCGACATTCTCGGCGAGGTCGGCATCCTCAACGGCCTGGGCGGCAACCTGCTCAACGGCGAGGGCAACTCGGGTGCGCAGCAGTCGTCCCTGGGGTCGTCCATGGGCTGCAGCAACAGCGCGTTCGGCAAGTAGGGCCAGACCAGAAGTCCCCGGTTTCCCGGCCGACGGCCGGGAAACCGGGGACTTCTGCGTGTGCGGCGCTCAGAACTCGATGTGCGGCCTCTTGAACCCCTTGGGCAGCTCCGCCTTGTTGGAGCAGTCCACGACCTCCCCGGCGCGGGTGGAGCCGTCACCCGCCGTCTGGTCGTCCGGGAACACCACGCGCGGACGGTCGGAGGTGGAGCAGTCCTGCGCCTGCTTGAGGACGTGCGTCCCGTTCTTGTCGATACGCGACTCGCTCTTGTGGACGCAGACGGTGCCGCCCTGGGCGGTGGTCCTGCAGTCACTCGGGGCCGGGTCCGCGTACGCGTGCCCGGCGCCGACACAGAGCGCGGCGAGACTGCCGACGAGCCCCGAGACGGTGGCGATCTTCCGTGCAGTGAACATGAGTTGTCTTCCTCTGTGAAGGGCGACGCACAGCAGCCCGGACGCATACCTCGACGGAGTCGGGGTGCGTCCGGGCTGCCTTCGCCATGGTTGTCACTCAGCACACCGGCGAACGGACCGAAGCGGTGCCGGCGCGGGGTACCGAGTTCGCGCGGGGTGCGTTTTTACTCGCCACCCTGGTTCTGGTCGTAACCACCCTGCTCGGGGCTGGAGTTCCCCTGCTCCTGCGGCTGCGCCTGCACCTGCGGCTGGGCCTCGGGCTGCGCCTGCACCTGCGGCTGGGCCTGCGGCTGCGCCTCGGGCTGCGCCTGCAGCTGGGCCTGCGGCTGCAGCTGGGTCTGCGGAGGGGCGTAGTAACCACCGCCGACGGCCAGGGCGTTGGCCGACGAGTTGGCCACGGCGGTGATCTGCGGAGGCGCGTCCTCGCCACCGGCGGCGGAGCTGACCCCGGCACCGAGGAAGGAGAGCCCCGCAACCGTCGCCGCTACGAGTGCGACGCGCTGAAACTTACGCATGATTGACCCTTTCTGGTCCAGGCGTTGACGCCCGGCTCGACTACTTAATGTGAGCATATACACACCCTCCGTAGTCAACCGGGGATCTACGCCCGCCATGTTGCGCATCAGCCCCGTCTGCCGTATTGGCGCTACCGGCCGCCGACCGGAAGGATCCGGCCCATGACGCGGAACGGGTCGGCGGGCGAATCCGGCTCGTCACCCTTCTCCACGGGCGCCACCCCGACGGTTCCGGGGGAACAGGTCACCTCGGGCCCGAGCCGCTCCCTCCCCTGCCCCAGGACGGCGGGCAACTGCACGGGCTGCACCGGCTTGCAGGTCTCCTGGTGCGGCGGGGTCCCGCCCTCGGGAACCTCGCCCCTGATCCGCTGGGTGCAGGTGAGGTTGCCCATGAGATCGTCGGTGCACCCGCCCGGACCCGCCGCGGCGTACGCCGGGGCGAGGCCGGCACAGGCCACGGCGAGACCGCCGACGAGACCCGAGACGGCCGCGATCTTCTTCCCGCTGATCTTCCCGCTGAACATGCGCTGCGCTTCCTGTCGAGAGGACACCCGCCGACTCAGCCGGTGAAAGCCTGGTTGTACTGGCCGCAGTTGGTGTCGAGGGCGTCGGCGAGGCCGAGCACGCCGATCGGGACGTCGTTCTCGGCCACCGTCTGCGGGCTGCACTCCTGGTAGGGGCGGTAGTGGTTGGACACCTGCGGCCCACTGTCGTAGGAGTCGGCCACGGCCGGGGTGGCACCGACGGCGGACAGGCCGCCGGCGGCCGCCACTGCTGCGATCACGACCTGCTGAAGCTTGCGCATGGAACCCTCGGTCCTTTGCTCGTACAGCTGCTCACACAGCTGCTCATACAGCTGCTCACACAGCGAGTTGATTGCCTAGCGTGATGGCGTGAACACTAGCAGTAGCGGGATAAGCCGCTCCACAACGGACATCCGCCCCGAGGGTGATATAGCAACACATAATCACCTTATGGGCGGGGAGAGTTGGGTCAGGAGAGCGCCAGCTCCGCGGGCCGCGGGCGCTCGGGCGCCGGCACGGAGAGGATCAGGTCCTGCAGTCTCTCGACGTACCGCCGCACGTTCTTGTAGGCGATGTCGGTGTCCGGGTAGCGGCAGGCGAACCAGAGTCCTTCGTGCAGCCGGTTGACCCAGGCGCACACCTGGTCGCCGTAGGAGACCCGGAGCAGCCCGTACGCCTTCTGCTCGGCCCAGTCGGCCGCGCCGGGGATGAGGCGGGCGTCCACGTACGAGATGATCGAGTACATGTCGGGCGAGGTCGGGCGGAAGTCCGACCCGAGCAGCCGCAGTACGCGGGCCAGCGGGATGCGCGCCAGCGACCGGTTGGCCCGCAGCTCGGCGCGGACCGTGTCGAGCGCGCCCTCCAGGTTCCGTGCCGCGGGTACCTCGATGGGTGCGCCGCCGACGTACCAGCCCACGGAGTCCGACCACGCGGACTTCAGCCGGGTGTGGAACGGCACCACGGTGCGGTAGACCGGCTGGCCGCCGAGTTCGTGGACGATCAGGCTGGTCGCGGCCAGGATGCCCACCAGACTGCCGCCGTAGGGGCGGCAGTACGCCTCGAACGCGGCGGCGGCGGCCGCGTCGACGAGCGGCTCGCACACCAGCTTCTGGGTCGGCAGCGCACCGCCGGGCTCCAGCCCCAGGTCGACGGGGAACTCCGGGAGCCGCCCGCCGCACCGGGCGATGAACTCCCGCCAGCGGGCGACGATCGCGTGGGAGTCGTCGATGCCGTCCGCGTTCGCCCGCTCCTGCTCGCAGAAGTCGACGTAACTCCCCACGGACGGACCGGTGACCGGGCTTCCCGCGACGGCCGCCGCGTACAGTCCGTGGATCTCCTCCGGGAGCCGGTGGATCGAGTAGGCGTCGACGTTGGTGTGGTCGAAGGCCATGTACACGCTGGTGGAGTCCTCGCGTACGACCGCCGTGTAGATGAGGTTCGGCCAGCCGAGCGCGTCCGCGGCGGCGTCGAACCGATCCTGCAGGTACCGGGTGAGTGCCCCCGTGTCGGTGAACTCGCCGACCTCCTCGCGGTGCAGCGACACGTCGTTCTCGTCGAGGGTGAACCGCTGCATCTCGTCACCGGCCCAGCGGAATCCGCTGCGCAGCGTCTCGTGACGCAGCGTCCAGCCGCGCAACGCCCCTTCCAGCGCGTCGAGATCGACCTCGCCCGGGAGATCGAACGCCGCGCCGAGCCAGGTCGGTACGAACAGTCCGTCCTCCCGCACCGACCGGGCTGTTCTGATGTGCGACTCCTGGATGTACGCCGGCGGCCGCGGATCCGGCGGCAGCGCTGCCGCGGCCGCGATCGTCACCGGGCTGAACCTCCACTCGACGAGCCGTCCGGGCCGGATCTCACAGCGCTGGATGTCAGAAATTCGCACGGTGGCTCTCCTTCGCAGAAGACACCAGCTTCGTCACCAACGGCAAGCCGTACGCGCGCGATGATCGTTGTGTCGCCGCGATTTCAGCGGGATGTGTGACATCTCGAACGGACAAGCGCCCCGCCTCACTCGTACCTGTAGATCCCGCGCACGTCCTCCAGTTCGGCCGGTGTGACGTCCCACGGCGGCAGCCGCTCGTGCCGGGCCACGATCCGGCCGCGCTGGGGGTCGCCCGCGCCGGGGGGTTCGGCGGGCAGGTACGTGTGGCCGGGGTGCCGTTGCTGCCAGCGGGTCCACAACAGGTCGACGAAGGAGTGGTGCAGCCAGAAGACCGGGTCGTTGACGGAGGCGGCGCTGACCATCGCCCCGCCCACCCAGTGGTGGACCCGGTTGTGGTTCTGCCAGGAGACGCTGCCCCGGCCGCTCCCCCAGCCCTCCAGCTTGTTGCGGTAGCCGCGGGTGACGGCCGAGTTCCAGGGCCAGCTGTCGTAGACCGGGTCGGCGAGGGCGGACTCGACGTCGTCTCCGGTCGGCAACTGGATCGGCGCCCGGGGATGGCCGAGATCGCGGGTGAGGTAGGGCACGTCGGTCACGTTCTCGGTGATCTTCCAGTGGCCCGTCCGGTACGCGAACGGGCCCGTCATCACCTGCCGGTCCGAGCGCCGCCCGTTGCCGCCGAGCAGATCGTCGGTCCACGGCAGGGAGTTCGGCGCCCGGTCACGGGTCCAGTCCCAGTACGGAACCGTCACCGACGCGTCCACCCGGCGCAGTGCCCGCTCCAGCTCGAGCAGCAGCCTGCGGTGCCAGGGCAGGAAGGAGGGCGCCATGTGGGCGGTGCGCAACCGGTGTTCCCGGTCGGCGGAGTTGTGCGCGATGTGGATCCGTACGAACTCGTCGTACTCGCCGCGGCGTTTGACCTCCAGCAGGGCGCCCACGAACCGGCGCCGCTCGGCCGCGGTCAGCTTGTTGACGTTCTTCCGGGTGTAGACCACCTGCGCCTCCCTCGGGTATCGGCCGGAGGGGTAACCGCCGGACATACCTTCGGGTCACCGCCCTGCGGCCGGACCGGTGACACAGCGCCGTGCCGGGCGGCCGGCCCGGGACCCGGCTTCCGGTCGGCGATCACCAGGGACCCGAACCCCTTCAGGAACCCTTCAGGACGGCCGCCACCCTGCCGCCGCTCCGCGCGGAGTCCGTGTCGAGGTACTCCCGCGGCGGGGTGCGCGGACAGGCGCAGGCGGACCTGGCCGCTGTGCACGAACGCGGCGTCGCCGAGCGGTGGCGCACTCGGCGACGGGGGTCCGGGGGGCGACGCCCCCCGGGTCCGGGTCGGGGCCCGGGTTCAGGGCGTGGTGCTCGCCGACGCGGTGGGCGTGGCGTGCCGGGGCCTGCCCTTGGTCGAGATCTGGCCGACGAGCTCCCAGAAGCAGACCAGGGCGGTGACGGGCGGAATCCCGAAGATGACTAAGGACAACAGCGCATGGGAGGAGTGGCTGACGCACAGGGCCACGGCCACGACGGAGGCGACCAGCACGACACACCAGGACCGCCGCGCGCTCCGGCGCTGCGCGGTGGCCCGCAGGACGGACAGCGCCGCCACGAACCACGGGCCGTAGACCGTCAGCGGCCAGTACCGGGCCAGCCCCCCGGGGAGCACCGACGAGGCGATGCCGCGCAGTTGCGCGTAGGAGTAGCAGAGGGACCAGGCCAGCATGGACACCGCGCACAGCGAGACCATCGCGATCAGGAGCGTGATGTGCGTGACGCTCCGGCCGCCGTCGAGCAGGTGGGAGTCGTGGCGGACCCGATGGCGGACCCGCCGGCGGCTGCCCCGGCGCTGGGCCGGCACGTCCAGCAGGGTGGGGGCCGCAGCGACACCGGTCGGCGCGGACAGTATCTGCGCCAGCTCCTCGACCGGGTCCCAGTCGCTCGGCGCGACGTCGGGCTCCGGGGCACCCCAGGCGTGCTCGTAGAGACCGGGATGGTCGTAGAAGCCGGTGTGGTCGTACAGACCCGGCCCCGGGTCGTGCTGAATCCCGTCCATCGAATACCTCCGCAGCCTGCCTCAGAACGCGCCGTACAGATCAGCCATGGTCCGCCGATATTCATTTTCCATCGCGTTGATTCTCTTCAGGAAATCATCGAGCAAGTCCGAGCATGAGGTGATATCCATACCGCCGGGCCAGCGGAGCAGGGTTGTCGGATGATCTTCGGCTGCGCACCAGTCCAATCGCGTCACGGTCACCTAACGACCGTCACACTGGGTGGGATTTGGAGCGTTCGGGGGAATTCCGTCACCCGGAAGAGAAGTTATATAATTCCCACCGCCCGCTGCCTCCCCCGCCGAGGAAATTATGAATATGCAGGGGATTGCACTCCGTGAATACTGAATTTAAATGAACGGCGACACGGCCGTCCGGAGGAACCGGCTCGCCGCCAGCCGGGGGGCGCCGGTCATGCCCCGGAGGCTACGAGCTCCCGTACGCAGCCACGCAGCCAGGCGTGTGCCGGGTCGGCGTCGTGGCGTGGGTGCCAGGCCAGGCCCAGGGGAATCGGCGGCAGGGGCAGCGGGACCTCGAAGGTGGTGAGGCCCAGGGCGGTGGCCAGCGGGACTCCCCAGGAGCTGATCAGCCCGATCAGGTCGGAGTCGCGGAGCACGAAGAGGGAGGCCGGGAAGGTGCCGACGGTTCCCACCACACGGCGTTCCAGGCCGAGTTCGGCCAGCGCGGCGTCGACGGGGCCGTACAGCTTGCCGCGCCGCGAGACGTTCAGGTGACCGGCCGCGGTCGCGTACCGCTCGGGCGTCAGCTCGCCCGCGAGCAGCGGGTGTCCGGAGCGTACGACGCCGAGCATGCGGTCCTCGTGGAGCTGCTCCACCCGCACCTCGGGCGCGGTGGTGTCGATCGCGCCGACCTCCAGGTCGGCGGTGCCCTGCCGCAGGTACGGCAGGTCCACGTGGGCCTCGGCGAGGAAGCGGATGCGGATGCCGGGCGCCTCCGCGGCGGCCCGGGCGAAGAGGGCGGCGGCCTGGGTGCCGGCGATCGCGTCCGAGCCGATGATCGTGAACGTCCGGGACACGGTCCGCAGATCGGTGTCCCGGCCCGGTGCGAACAGCGCCCGCGCCCGCTCCACCACCGCGCTCACCTCGGCGCGCACGGCCAGCGCGTGCGGGGTCGGCACCATCCGGCGTCCGGCGCGCACCAGCACCGGGTCGCCGAGGGCCCGGCGGATCCGGCCGAGGGTGCGGCTCATGGCCGGTTCGGACAGGTGCAGCCGCCGCGCGGCCCCCTGCACGCTCTGCTCCTCCAGGAGGACGTCCAGCGCGACCAGCAGGTTCAGGTCGAGGCTGCCGGGGGAACCAGCGGATTGCGTCACGCGCATTTACCCCTTGCAAAGGTTGCACTGGAAAGCAGGTCGGTGCCGACCCTACGGTGACAGGGCATCCCACACCACCCACCAGCTCCCGGGAGGAGCCGTGCCCTCGCACGCCCTGAAACGCCCTGTCCTGCTCGTCCTGTGCGCCTGTGTGCTGGTCGCGCAGAGCATGGTGGCCGCCATCAACCTGCTCATCCCCGAACTGGCCGCGTCGTCGCTGCACCCCTCGCACAGCGAGATCCTGTGGACCGTCGACGCCTACGTCATCGCCTTCGCCGCCCTGCTCATCCCGGCCGGCGCGCTCGGCGACCGGTACGGCCGCAAGGGCGCCCTGCTCGCGGGGCTCGCCCTGTTCGCGGCGGGCGCGGCCACCAGCGCGCTCGCGCCGGATCCGGCCGTGCTGATAGCGGGCCGCGGCCTGTCCGGCGCCGGGGCCGCCCTGATCACCCCGGCGACCATGTCGATCCTGGTCCACCTCTCCGCCCCGGAGCGGCGCGCCCGCGCCCTCGCCTCCTGGACCCTGGCGCTGGGCCTGGGCGGCGCGGCCGGCAACCTGGGCGGCGGCCTGGTCGGGCAGTTCCTGTCCTGGCGGGCCCTGTTCGCCGCCATGGTCCCGCTGGCCGCCCTGCTCGCCCTCGCCGTCGCCGTCGTCACCCCGCGCACCGAACGCTCCGCGCGCAGCAACCTCGACCCGCTCGGCACCCTGCTCCTGACGGCCGGTCTGGTGGCGGTGCTGTTCGGCATCATCGAGGGCACCACGTACGGCTGGACGTCGGCGCCCATCCTCGGCTCCTTCGCGGCGGGCGCCGTCCTGACCGCCCTGTTCACCGCGCACGCGCTGCGCTCGCCGCGCCCCCTCTTCGACCCGCGCGTCTTCGCCTCGGCCCGGCTGCGCTCGGCGTCCCTGGGCACGGCGGCCTGCTTCTTCGGCCTCTTCTCCCTCTTCTTCGTCAACTCGCAGTACCTGCAGGGTGTGAAGGGCTACGACGCGGCCGTGACCGGCGTCGCCATCATGCCGCTGACGATCGGCATGGCCCTGGTCCCGAGGCTCGCCGCCCGCTGGGCGGGCCACCCGCGCGCGGTCGTCGGCGCCGGGCTCGCCCTGATCGGCCTCGGTCTGCTCGGCGCCTCCACGGTCGACGCGGCCACGCCGTACTGGACGTACGCCTGCTGGCTGCTGGTCATCTCGGCCGGTACCGGGCTGTCCATGCCCGCGCTCACCCTCGGCGTGGTCGGCTCGCTCCCACCGCACCAGGCGGGCCTGGGCTCCGGGCTCGGCACCACGGCCCGGGAGACCGGCGCGGCCCTCGGGGTCGCGGTCACCGGCACGGTCCTGTCCGGGCACGCCGACCTCGCCTCCGGGATGGGCCCCGCTCTGCGTACCGTCGCGACGCTGGTCCTCGCCGCGACGGCACTCGTGGTGGCCGGTCACGGCCGCCGCACCCCGACACGCACTATCGCGTCCGACCCGGAACGCGTACTATCGCGTTCTACCGGCGCCTGAGCAACTCCCCGCACACTACGGCCCGTTGAGGAGCCCCCCGATGCCCGCCCTCCTGAACCCCGTCCTCGACCTGCTGACCCTGCGCGGCACCGTCACCGAGGCCGAACAGATCACCGCCCGGATGCGCCGCCTGCGCATCGACGGCGACCAGCTCGCCGGCCTCGACGTCCGCCCCGGCCAGCAGGTCCGGGTCCTGGTCACCGGCCTGACCCTCCGTACCTACTCCGTCTGGCGCTACGACCCGTCCGGAGTGGTCGAGTTGTGCGTCCTCGACCACTCCGAGGGCGGACCGGGCGCCCGCTGGGGCCGCACCGTCGAGGCGGGCGAGCAGGTCCGGCTGCGCAGGCCGGAGGGCACCTTCACCCTGCGCCCGGACGCCGGCCACCACGTCTTCGTCGGCGACGAGACGGCCGCGGTCGCCTTCGGCGCGATGCTCGCGGCACTGCCCGAGGACGCCCTGATCTCCGGCTGCGTCGAGACGGAGACGGCCGCCGACCGGCTGCCCCTCCCTCACGCGGACCGCCTCGACTGGCTGCTCAGGACAGAGACCTCGCTGCCGGAGGCGGTACGGCGGCTCGCTCCCGAACCCGGCGGGGTGGCGTACGTCGCCGGGGAGGCGCGGGCCGTGCAGGCGGTGCGGAAGGTGCTGGTCCAGGAGGCGGGCTGGGACCGGCGCGCGGTGCTCACCAAGCCGTTCTGGACACCGGGGAAGCGCGGCATGGAATGACACCGCGGACACGGCGACGGGCCCCGCTCCGGAGGAATCCGGCGCGGGGCCCGTCGAGGTGCGGGAGGCTCAGATGAGGCCGAGGGCGCGGACCGCGTCGCGCTCCTCCGCCAGCTCCTTGACCGAGGCGTCGATGCGGGCACGGGAGAACTCGCTGATCTCCAGGCCCTGGACGATCTCGTAGACGCCGTCCTTGGTGGTGACCGGGAAGGAGGAGATCAGGCCCTCCGGGACGCCGTAGGAGCCGTCCGACGGGATGCCCATGGAGGCCCAGTCGCCGTCGGCGGTGCCGTTGACCCAGGTGTGCACGTGGTCGATGGCCGCGTTGGCGGCGGAGGCCGCGGAGGACGCGCCACGGGCCTCGATGATGGCCGCGCCGCGCTTGGCGACGGTCGGGATGAACTCCTCGGCCAGCCACTTCTCGTCGTTCACGACCTCGGCGGCGTTCTTGCCGGCGACCGTGGCGTGGAAGATGTCCGGGTACTGGGTGGCGGAGTGGTTGCCCCAGATCGTCAGGCGCTTGATGTCGGCGACCGTCGAGCCCGTCTTCTTCGCGAGCTGGGTCAGCGCGCGGTTGTGGTCGAGGCGGGTCATCGCGGTGAAGCGCTCGGCCGGTACGTCCGGGGCGGCGGCCTGGGCGATCAGCGCGTTGGTGTTGGCCGGGTTGCCGACGACCAGGACCTTGATGTCGTCCGCGGCGTGGTCGTTGATGGCCTTGCCCTGCGGCTTGAAGATGCCGCCGTTGGCCTCCAGCAGGTCACCGCGCTCCATGCCCTTGGTACGGGGGCGGGCGCCGACCAGGAGGGCGACGTTGGCGCCGTCGAAGGCGACGTTCGGGTCGTCGGAGATGTCGATGCCCTGGAGCAGCGGGAAGGCGCAGTCGTCGAGCTCCATCGCGGTGCCCTCGGCGGCCTTGAGCGCGGGGGTGATCTCCAGGAGGCGGAGCCGGACCGGCACGTCCGCGCCGAGCAGCTGGCCGGAGGCGATGCGGAAGAGCAGGGCGTAACCGATCTGGCCGGCCGCGCCGGTGACGGTGACGTTCACGGGAGTGCGGGTCATGGCGTTCTCCGTATGACAGCTGGCGGTGGGCGTCCTTGCCCTGGGTGCCCTGGGGTGCGGACGTACAAATGATCGATCTCTTGGTATCAAGAGATCCACCGGTCAGGCTATCGCGCATCAAGGATGCCGGAGGGCGAGGGGTCGGTGTGGCTCACCCCACAAAACTCCCCCACGAAAGAGGCGGCCGCCTGTCCGGGAGAGGTGAGACAGGACGGCCGCCACTCGGGGGGCCGGATTCCGGACTCCCGTGGGGGGATACGTGTCGCGTGCCCAGAACGGAGGCAGGCATTCCTGTGGGCCGCCGATTTCTTCGCGGCCCGCGGACCGCGGACTGCGGGCCGCGGACTGCGGACTGCGGACTGCGGGCCGCGGGCCGCGGTCCGACAGCTCGGCGCGCGCACGTTTCCTTACGTGGTGCAGCCCGTCTGCCCCGACGCCAGCGTCGCGCACGCCTTCGCCTGCGCCGCGTCCCGCACCGCCACCATCGGCGTGTACGCGATCGTGTCCCCGGCGGCCGTGATGTCACCGCGTTCCGTGGCGGTGCCGGCCGTGACCCGGACCGCGTCGCCCCGGGCGGCGCCCGTGATCCGGCCCCACGCGGCGCCGCAGCTCCGGCTGTAGCGGACCTCCAGGGTGGCCGCGCCGACCGAGACGGTCTTCGCGGTGGTCACGAGGTCCCCGCTGCACCCCATGGCCTCCGCGTCCTTGCCGGTGCAGCCGGCGCCCGCGCACTTCACCCCGGCCGGGAGGTCGCTGCTGGTGGCGGAGGACGGGGTGGCCGAGGCGCCGTTGCCCTGGTTCTTCCGGCCGCCGCCGTCGCCTCCGGTGAGGAACAGGACCGCGGCGATGACCACGACCACGCCGACGACCCCGGCGAGGAACATCGTCAGCCGCCGCCTGCCCCCGCCACCGGGCGGGGCCGGGGGCGGGGGCGCGGCCGGGCCGCGGGCGCCCGGGCCCTCCCGGCGGTTCGCGTCGGGTGCCGTCGGCTGGGGCGGGATGGTGGGCGAGACGCCCGCCGGTCCGGCGATCCCCGGCATCGCCACCGCACTGCCCACCCGGCGGGGGGCCTTGCCGCCCCCGCCTCCACCCCCGCCTCCGCCTTCGGCACCGGAGGACGTGGCGGGCGGTGCCCCGAACTCCCCGAGCGCCGCCCGCGCCTGGGAGATCCGGATCGCCTCCATGGTCATGTCGTGGCGCATCTCCGAACGGCTCCAGGCCCGTTCGGCCAGCTCCCACATGGTCGTGAGGTGGACCGGATCGGTGTCGGTGACCTCGGCGAGCGCGACGACCGCGCCCTTCGGTGCCAGCAGGCGGCCGCTGAGATAGCGCTCCCAGGACGTCCTGGCGTAGCCGGTGCGGTCGGACAGTGCCGCGACGCTCAGACCGCTGCGGTCCACGAGCCGCCGCAGCTGGGTCGCGAACTCCTTGACCTGCGGATCGAGTTCGTCCGGCAGGGCTTTCCAACGAGGCATTGCTTCCCCCCTCTTCCCCCGGTTCGTACCGTGTCTTCCCCCGCGTTTCCCCTCGCGCGGTGCCCCCCGCGCCGGTCCCCGTTCTGGCTACCCAGCGGGATGCGGCGGTCGCGGAGAACAGTCCCCGGACAGGGGGCGCACTGGAGCATCGACCCGTCCGGCATGCACCGTCGCACGCCGTCCGCCTTACGGTCCAACAGGCCCTCGGCTCGTCCCGATTGGACACGTTAGCCCGGTTGTGGGTCGGCTCCGTGACATATCCGCGAACTTGTCAACACATCGGCACACCGGTCATCCAGCCGTGACCTCGCAGGTCACAGGCGGCACAGGTCACCCGAGAGCCACGGCGCCGACGACCGTCACGAGGAGCAGGGCGAGCAGCAGCAGGACCGCGGACAGCAGCAGGCGGCCGTGCGGGCGGGGCGCCGGGTCCTGCTCCGGCCGGTCCCACCAGGGAAGGGTCGGATCGTCCTCGTACCCCTCCGTCTCCCCCGTGCCGGGCGGGCGGTCCGGGTCCGGCGGGGTCGCCGGGCGCGGCCAGGCCTCGACGGCGAGCTCCCAGCGCACGGCGTGCCGTTCGGCGTCCGCGCCGGCCAGGCCCGCCACCCGGCACAGCGCGACGACGGCCTGGCGGGGCGGCGGCTGCACGGCGTTCAGGTAGCGCTGCCAGGAGGACTTGCTGTACGCGGTGCGGGCGCCCAGCGCGACCAGGCTGAGGCCGGTGTCGTCCTTGAGGAGCCGCAGCTGCTCCACGAAGTGCCGCACCTCCGGCGGGAGCCCCTCCGGCAGCGGCTGCCAGCCGCCCATCACGCACCTCCACGGCCTGCCTCGTTGCCAGTTCGTTGCCAGTTCAGAGCGGGTGACGACGGCGGGCGGCCCGCCGGTTCCCGCAGGCAGCGGCAGTACGGGCGGCCCGTAGCGGAACTGTCACCTCTCTGCCACAGCCGGCTGACAGCCGTTGAACAGCCGCCGCGCGGTGGGAAGGCTGGTTCCCGACGGCGGTCCGTCCTGCTCGGGGGAGGGGACGGGCCGCCTCGGCGCCCCGCACCCGCACCCGAAACGGAACGGATCGAAACGG
Organism: Streptomyces sp. NPDC008092; assembly: GCF_042957285.1. Classification (NCBI taxonomy): domain Bacteria; kingdom Bacillati; phylum Actinomycetota; class Actinomycetes; order Kitasatosporales; family Streptomycetaceae; genus Streptomyces; species Streptomyces sp. NPDC008092. Next base: position 479,283 of record NZ_JBIBHY010000003.1, on the reverse strand, counting down.
AACGGAACGGAGCCCGCTAGCTCTTCATCGTGAAGTGCAGCGTGTCCTTCAGATAGGGGATCACCAGCCACGGCTTCGGCTGCGCCATCAACGCCAGCAGCACGATCGCCAGCCCCAGCACCCCGTAGGTGGCGATGTCCGTGAACCGCGACCGGACCGCCAGCATGCCCACGCTCGGCAGTATCCAGCGCATCACCGCCCCGGCCAGCAGCGCCGCCCCGATCAGCAGCGCGCCGATCCGGAACTGGTCCAGGGAGGTCAGCAGCAGCCCGACCGCGACGGTCGCGAGGACCACCAGCATCGGCCACTGCCGGGCCGGCGCCGGCAGATCCCCCGACGCGGCCCTGCCGCCCCCTTCGGGGCGTGCCGTGTCCCGGGTGAACAGCGGGAAGCGCCGGGTCGCCCGGCGCCCCGCACCCTGCTCGTGACCGCGCTCAGCCGACACTGCGCTCCGCCGCCTCGACCACGTTGACGAGCAGCTGCGCGCGCGTCATCGGCCCGACCCCGCCGGGGTTCGGCGAGAGCCACCCGGCGACCTCGGCGACCCCGGGGTGCACGTCCCCGACGATCTTGCCGTCGGCGGTGCGGGAGACACCGACGTCGAGGACGGCGGCGCCCGGCTTGACGTCCTCGGGGCGGATCAGGTGCGGGGAGCCGGCGGCGGCGACGATGATGTCGGCGCGCTTCAGGTGCGACGCGAGGTCCCGGGTGCCGGTGTGGCACTGGGTCACCGTCGCGTTCTCGCTGCGCCGGGTGAGCAGCAGCGGCATCGGGCGCCCAATGGTCACACCGCGGCCGACGACCACGACCTCGGCACCCTTGATCTCGACGCCGTACCGGCGCAGCAGGGTGAGCACGCCGTTGGGGGTGCAGGGCAGCGGTGCGGGCTCGCCGAGCACCAGGCGGCCGAGGTTCATCGGGTGCAGGCCGTCCGCGTCCTTGTGCGGGTCCATCAGCTCCAGGATGCGGTTCTCGTCGATGCCCTTGGGCAGCGGGAGCTGGACGATGTAGCCGGTGCAGGAGGGGTCGTCGTTGAGCTCGCGGACGACCGCCTCGATCTCCTCCTGGCTCGCGGTGGCCGGGAGTTCGCGCTGGATGGAGGCGATGCCGACCTGCGCGCAGTCGCGGTGCTTGCCGGCGACGTACTTCTGGCTGCCGGGGTCGTCCCCGACCAGGATCGTGCCGAGGCCGGGCGTGACGCCCTTCTCCTTCAGCACCGCCACGCGGGCGGTCAGATCGGACTTGATCGCGGCTGCGGTGGCCTTGCCATCGAGAATCTGGGCGGTCATGGCTCCATCCTCGCGGATACCGGTCTCCCGGTTCCAGTCGGGTGCGCGGTCATGATCAATGATGTTGCACTTGCACAACACATCGCGAATCAGGGTGGACAACAACACGTCCGTACTAAACGATGAGCGGCGCAGTATCGCGGTCCGGTGGGGGGCAAACCGCTCAGATCATGACGTACCTCCGTCCTTGTCCGCGTCGTCCCCGCAGGTCAAACGGAGGAAACCCGTCATGAGTTTCGGCGCGCCCAACAACCCCTACGGTCAGCCGCAGGACCCGCAGCAGGGTCAGCCCGGCTACGGCTACCCGCAGCAGCCCGGCTACCCGCAGGCGCCGCAGGGCGTGCCGCCGCAGCAGGGCTACGGCTACCCCCAGCAGCCGGGTTACCCGCAGCAGGGCGGTTACGGCTACCCGCAGCAGGGTTACGGCGCGACGCCGCCCTACGCGAACTGGGGCCAGCGCTTCGGCGGCACGATCGTCGACGGCCTGGTCTTCCTGGTGCCGTACATCCTGGTGCTCTTCAGCAGCAAGGCCGCGGTGCTCGGGATCATCGGCGGCCTGGCCCTTCTCGGCCTCGCGATCTGGCAGCTGATCATGGAGGGCCGCACCGGCCAGACCATCGGCAAGAGGGCGCTGGGCATCCGCCTGGTCAAGGAGGCCACCGGTCAGCCGATCGGTGTCGGCATGGCCTTCGTGCGCCGAATAGCGCACTTCCTGGACAGCCTCGCCTGCTACCTGGGCTGGCTGTGGCCGGCGTGGGACGCCAAGCGCCAGACGTTCGCCGACAAGGTCTGCGGCACGATCGTGATCCGCACCAACTGAGCGTTCGCCGGTACCCCAAGGGCCGTGTCCCCGCGAGGGGGGCACGGCCCTGGTGTTTGCACCGCTTACCGCTGGCCGCGACCGTTCGGCGACGGTTCGGTCGCGGCTCCGCGGCGGCGCCGAAGCGGCTCAGTGGAAGAAGTGCCGCGTCCCGGTGAAGTACATCGTCACGCCCGCCTTCTTCGCGGCCTCCACGACGAGTTCGTCACGGACCGAACCGCCCGGCTGCACCACGGCCTTGACGCCGGCCGCGGTGAGGATCTCCAGGCCGTCGGGGAACGGGAAGAACGCGTCGGAGGCGGCGTAGGAGCCGCGCGCCCGCTCCTCCCCCGCCCGCTCGACGGCGAGCTTCGCCGAGTCGACGCGGTTGACCTGGCCCATGCCGACGCCGACCGAGGCGCCGTCCTTGGCGAGCAGGATGGCGTTGGACTTCACGGCCCGGCAGGCCTTCCAGGCGAAGGCGAGCTCCGCCAGTTCCGCCGGGCTGAGCGCCTCGCCGGTCGCGAGGGTCCAGTTCGCCGGGTCGTCGCCGTCGGCCTGGAGGCGGTCGGTGACCTGGAGGAGCACACCGCCGTCGATCGCCTTGACCTCGACGGGGTTGGCGGGGGCGCCCGGCGCCTTCAGCACCCGGATGTTCTTCTTCCTGGCGAGGGCTTCGAGAGCCCCCTCCTCGTAGTCGGGCGCGACGATGACCTCGGTGAAGATCTCGGCGACCTGCTCGGCCATCTCCTTGCTCACCGGCCGGTTGACGGCGATGACCCCGCCGAACGCGGACAGCGGGTCGCAGGCGTGCGCCTTGCGGTGCGCCTCGGCGACGTCCGAACCGACGGCGATGCCACAGGGGTTGGCGTGCTTGATGATCGCGACGCACGGCTCGTCGTGGTCGTACGCGGCACGGCGGGCGGCGTCCGTGTCCGTGTAGTTGTTGTACGACATCTCCTTGCCGTGCAGCTGCTCGGCCTCGGCGAGGCCGCCGCCGACGGCGTCGACGTAGAGGGCGGCGGGCTGGTGCGGGTTCTCGCCGTAGCGCAGGGTGCTCTCGCGCTCCCAGGTGGCCCCGAGGAAGTCGGGGAACTGCGAGTCGTCGACCGGGGCGTACTCCGAGGCGAACCAGGACGCCACCGCCACGTCGTAGGACGCCGTGTGCTGGAACGCCTCGGCGGCGAGCCGCTTGCGGGTGGCGAGGTCGAAGCCGCCCTCGGCGACGGCCTTGAGGACGTCGGCGTAGCGGGCGGGGCTGGTGACGATCGCGACCGAGGGGTGGTTCTTGGCGGCGGCGCGGACCATGGACGGGCCGCCGATGTCGATCTGCTCCACGCACTCGTCGGGGGTGGCGCCGGAGGCGACGGTCTCGCGGAACGGGTAGAGGTTGCTGACCACGAGGTCGAACGGCTCGATGCCGAGCTCTTCGAGCTGGCGGCGGTGGTCCTCGAGACGCAGGTCGGCGAGGATGCCGGCGTGCACCCTGGGGTGCAGGGTCTTGACCCGGCCGTCCAGGCACTCCGGGAAGCCGGTCAGCTCCTCGACCTTGGTGACGGGGACGCCGGCGGCGGCGATGCGGGCGGCGGTCGAGCCGGTGGAGACGAGTGCGACACCGGCCTCGTGCAGTCCGCGGGCGAGCTCTTCGAGCCCGGTCTTGTCGTAGACGCTGACGAGCGCGCGACGGATGGCCCGCTTGCCGCTCTCGGCCGTGACAGTGCTCTCGGCGGTCACTGGATAACTACCTTTCGTCCCTCAATGCGATAGCCGTTGCGGGCGATCCGCCCCACGACCTCGACGAGCAGCCTTCGCTCGACGTCCTTGATGCGCTCGTGCAGAGCGCTCTCGTCGTCCTCGTCCCGGACCTCCACCACGCCCTGAGCGATGATCGGCCCGGTGTCGACGCCGTCGTCGACGAAGTGGACGGTGCAGCCGGTGACCCTGGCGCCGTACGCGAGCGCGTCCCGTACGCCGTGGGCCCCGGGGAAACTGGGCAGCAGGGCGGGGTGCGTGTTGACGGTCCGCCCCCCGAACCGCGCCAGGAACTCCTTCCCGACAATCTTCATGAACCCGGCGGAGACGACCAGGTCGGGTTCGTGGACGGCCACGGCGTCGGCCAGCGCCCGGTCCCACTCCTCCCGGGTCGCGAAGTCCTTCACCCTGGTCACGAACGTCGGGATCCCGGCCCGCTCGGCACGCGCGAGCCCCTCGATGCCGGCCCGGTCGGCACCGACGGCGACGACCTCGGCGCCGTAGGCCTCGATGCCGTTCTCGGCGATCGCGTCGAGGAGCGCCTGGAGGTTGGTGCCGGATCCGGAGACCAGCACGACGAGGCGCTTGGCCACGGGCTTGGCGGCCACGGTGGGGCCCTTTCTCGGGGGAGCGTCGGTACGGCGGCCGGACTCGTACCCGCTTTGTACATTCGTACGAGTGCTTCGCGCCCCGGGATACGGGGAAGTCTACGAAGCGGCCGACCGTCAGCAACGATACCGGCACACCGGGCGGCCCCCACGGGACGGGGGCGTGGCCGGAAGGTAGCGTCTGGGAGGTACCGAGGCGGGAACGCGTCCGGGATACGACGCGTTCACGGGGTAGGCGGTCGTTTCGGCTGCTGTGCCGATCACCCACAGCCGTCCGCCGTATCCAGCCGATCCATCAGCTCTGTTCTGTTCATCTTGATCTAGGGGAAGACGCTCACTTGATGCCGGACCGCAGCCTGGGACTTCGCATGCTCCCCCCGCAGTCGGTGCAGGGAGGGACGCGTTTCGCCGTGCTGCTGCGGGAGCGGCCGGCCTCGACGCCGGACGCGCCCTCGGACCGGCCGAAGGGCGACCAGCAGGACGACAACCCCTTCGCCCCGCCGCCGGAGGGCACGCCCGACAGCCCGTGGCGGCCGCGCCGCCCGTCCGGTGACGACGACCGGGAAGCGCCGTGGGGCAGTCAGTGGAGCGACCGCCAGCCCGGCCGGCAGTCCGGCGGCTTCGGCGAGCGTCCCGACGGCGGCCCGGGCGGCGGCCAGAACGGCCCCGGCGGTCCCGGCGGCCCCGGCATGCGCTGGGACCCGACCGACCCGGCCCAGCGGCGGGCGCGCTACGCCCTGCTGTGCGGCATGTGGGCCTTCCTCTTCGCGCTCTTCAGCTGGCCCTACGTGGCGCTGCTGCTCGGCGCCCTGGCCGTGTACTGGGGCATCAGCGCGCTCCGTGCCAAGCCCCGCGACCCGGACGAGGCCGCCACCGGCCGCCCCCAGACGACGGCGGCGATCAGCGGCCTGGTCACGGCGTCCCTGGCGCTGGCCCTGGTGGCGGCCAACTTCACGGCCCAGATGGTCTACCGCGACTACTACACCTGTGTCACGGACGCCCTCACCAACGAGGCCAAGCAGTCCTGCGACCATCTGCTGCCGAAGGAGCTACGGGGCGTGCTGGGCAGCGGCAACAGCTGACGGGACGGGACGGGGCAGACGCCACGGAAGGTCAGGGGCCGTCGGCGTCCCCGCCCGGCTCGGACAGCTTCCGCAACGCCGTCCAGCGGGCCTTGCGCGCCGCCTCGTCCTCCCAGGGACCGGGCGGCGGATCGACGGGCAGCGGCTCCTGCGGCAGGCGGTCGGCGGACAGCGGCTCGTGCGGCACGCGGTCGACGGACAGCGGCTCCTGCGGCAGGCGGTCGGCGGACAGCGCTTCGTGCGGCAGGCGGTCGACGGACAGCGCTTCGTGCGGCAGGCGGTCGACGGGCAGCGCTTCGTGCGGCTCGGCCGGCAGCGCCTCGTACCGCTCGGAGGTGTCGCCGTCGCCGTCGACCTGGTCGGGCAGCAGTCCGGCCACGAAGACCCGGGCCGGGGCCGGGGCCTGAGTCGAGGCGGGGGGCGGAGTCGAGGCGGCAGCGGGTCTCGAGGCCGACGAGGTGCGGCCGCCCTGCGCCTTCGTCTGCACCTTCTCCTTCGCCGTCTCCTTCGCCGTCTGCGGGGTCTCCTTCGCCGGGGTCTCCTTCGCCGCGGTCTGCCCGTCCCGCGGCTTGCGTCCGGCGAACCCCAGCCATGCGGCGAGTGAGGCGGCGCCCTCTCTCCGCCACGCCCGCAGCACCAGGGCTCCCGGCAGGGCCACCGCGAGGAGCCAGCCGCCGGTCGCCGCGCCGGTCTGCCACCAGACCGGGCCGAAACAGGTGAGTGCGCCGACGCCCAGCGGGCCGCCCGCCAGCTCGGCCAGCGCCGCGAGCAGCAGTGCGCCCAGCAGCGCCGCCAGTGCCACCACCCCGGCCGTGCGCTCCGCCGACCAGCGCCGGGTGACCGCCCGCGCCGCCACGAACCACGCCACCGTCAACCCGGCCGCCACCGGCACCGCCCCGGCCGCCCAGTGCACCGGGGTTCCGGGACCGTGCTGGGGCACGGCCGCCAGCAGCGGGAAGGGCGGGAGCAGCGGGGCCGGATCCGAGGCCAGCGGGTTCACGAGGTGCCCGGCGCCGAGCGCGAAACCGGGGCCCACGGCGTACGACGCCGACCACACCGCCGCGTTCGGGATCAGCGAGACGCAGAGCAACAGGACCGCACACCGGCCCGTCCAGCCCTCCGTCAGCTGGAGGAACGACGCCCGCGTCGCGTCGCCGTGCCCCACCAGCGACACCGCGAGCAGCAGCGTCCCGCCCCCGAGGAACACGGCCGTCCCGGCCAGGGACGCGCGCAGGGCCGTACCCCACCGCACCCGTGTGTCGCGCCCGAGCAGCCGTCGCCGTACCGCACCCGGCAGTACCGGCACCAGGCTCAGCAGCGGTTCACGCGGGCGGCCGTACGCCGCCCACACCCCCGCGCCCGCCGCGCACGCCGCGAGCAGGGGCGGGCTCACCGCCGCCCACGCCCACTGGGGGCGCAGGTCGCCGCCGGAGGCGTACAGGGCGGCGCAGCCGCCGATGCCGAGGTAGCCGGCGACGACCCCGGCCCAGGCGGTACGGGCGCGGACCGGTGGCGGCGCGTCGGGGTCGTCGCCGTCCGGTGCGTCCACCGCGTACCGCGCCGCCCGGTACAGCAGCAGCGCGGGCAGTACGAGCAGCAGCAACGGCGTCACCCCGACCGGGGCCGGCACTCCGGAGAGCGTGTCGGTCCGGACCAGTTCGACGCCGTGGGCGAGCAGCCACATGGCCGCCGCGACGTGCAGCGCGCCGCCCGGACCGCTGTCGGGGTAGGGCGAACTGACCCACAGGGCGATCGCCAGTACGGCGAAGGAACCGAGTCCGAGTCCGGCCGCGAGCGCTCCGGCCGCCAGGCTCGCGCCCAGCCCCGGGGAACGGTCGCGCACCCGGCTGAGCAGCGGCGGCGACGACGGTCGGCGGGACGGCAAGGACGGTCGGCGGGCGGTCATCCGAATCACGACCGCCATGCTCCCAACGACACGCGCTTTCCCGTCGTAACCCGTGAACAGCCGAAGTGTCGCTCAATATATGTTTATGTGCTTTTTCGAAGGGAGGTGCGCCCGATGACGCAGAGCCCTGCCCGTACCGACGAGGCCGGACCGTCCCCCGCTCTGACGCCCGCTCAGGCCTTCGACGCGCTCTACGCGTTCTGCGCCCCGGCCCTGGTACGGCAGGCCTACCTGCTCACCGGCCGCCGGGAGCTGGCGCAGGAGGCCGTCGAGCGGGCCTTCCAACTGGCCTGGCAGAACTGGCCGCAGGTGGCCCGCGACCGGGACCCGGCCGGCTGGGTGCGGGCGGTGGCGCACGAGTGTGCGCTCTCTCCCTGGCACCGCTTCCGGCTGCGCTACCGCCATCCCGAGCCGCCGCCGGCCGACGCGGCCGACCGCGCGCTCCTGGAGGCGCTGCTGAAGCTGCCGCCGACGTACCGGCGCACCCTGTTGCTGTACGACGGCGTCGGCCTCGACCTGCCGGAGACCGCGGCGGAGACGGAGGCGAGCACGCCGGCCGCGGCCGGCCGGCTGACCCGGGCACGGCGGCTGGTCGCCGGCCAGGTGCCGGAACTCGCCGACCCCGCCGCGCTGCACCGCCGGCTGGCCGAACTGGCCTCGACGGAGCGGCTGCGGGCGGCCCAGCCGCCCGCCGTGCGGACGTACGCCGAACAGCGGACCCGATTCTGGACCCGGTCCGCGCTCGCCTTCACGGCGACGATCATCGCGGCGACGACCCTCACGCTGCGGTCGGCGCCGACGCACTACGAGGCGCCGATCGGTCCGGCGCAGGCGATCAGCGGGGTGCCGGCGGAGGTGGGGCTGGGGCCGTTGTCCGCCGGGGAGCGGGCGCTGCAGGCGAAACTGCTGCGGGCGGCCGAGAACGGACCGGAGAGAGTGGTGCCGCTGGCGAGGTAGTGGGTTCGGGTGCGGGTGTGGGCCGGTGGGGGCTGGTCGCGCGGTTTCCCGCGCCCCTGAAGAACATAGCTGCGGGCAGTCGTGCCGCTGGGGCGGCACGGGTGGGCGCTGGGGGTCCCCCCGGCCGAAGGCTGGGGGAGGCACCCTGCAAGCGCGGGCAAGCGAAACGCCGGTAGGCCCGCCCCCACCCCCGGGGAACGGGCCTACCGACGTACCTCTATGACGTTGCTCAGCCTGCGAGGATCTCGCGCGCCAGCTTCGCCGTCTCGGTCGGGGTCTTGCCGACCTTGACGCCCGCGGCCTCCAGGGCCTCCTTCTTCGCCTGGGCGGTGCCCGACGAACCGGAGACGATGGCGCCGGCGTGACCCATGGTCTTGCCCTCCGGCGCGGTGAAGCCCGCGACGTAGCCGACGACCGGCTTGGTCACGTTCTTCGCGATGAAGTCCGCGGCCCGCTCCTCGGCGTCGCCGCCGATCTCACCGATCATGACGATCAGGTCGGTGTCGGGGTCGGCCTCGAACGCGGCGAGCGCGTCGATGTGCGTGGTGCCGATGATCGGGTCGCCACCGATGCCGACGGCGGTCGAGAAGCCGATGTCACGCAGCTCGTACATCATCTGGTACGTCAGCGTGCCGGACTTCGACACCAGGCCGATGCGGCCCGGCTTGGTGATGTCGCCCGGGATGATGCCGACGTTGGACTGGCCGACGGTGATGATGCCGGGGCAGTTCGGGCCGATGATCCGGGTCTTGTTGCCCTTCTTGCCGGCGTGCGCCCAGAACGCCGCCGAGTCGTGCACGGCGATGCCCTCGGTGATCACGACGGCCAGCGGGATCTCGGCGTCGATGGCCTCGACGACCGCGTCCTTGGTGAACTTCTCCGGCACGAAGATGACGGAGACGTTGGCGCCGGTCTTCTCGATGGCCTCGGCGACCGTACCGAATACCGGTACTTCGGTGCCGTCGAAGTCGACGGTCTGCCCCGCCTTGCGCGGGTTCACGCCGCCCACGACGTTGGTGCCGTCGCCGAGCATGAGCTTGGTGTGCTTCATGCCCGTGGCGCCGGTCATGCCCTGGACGATGACCTTGCTGTCCTTGTTGAGCCAGATAGCCATGGTGTGTTGTGTCCTCGTCCTGAGTGCTTACTTGGCGGCGTTTGCCAGCTCGGCGGCCTTGTCGGCCGCACCGTCCATGGTGTCGACGCGCTGCACCAGCGGGTGGTTGGCGTCGGTGAGGATCTTGCGGCCCAGCTCGGCGTTGTTGCCGTCGAGGCGGACGACGAGCGGCTTGGAGACGTCCTCGCCGCGGTCCTCCAGGAGCTTCAGGGCCTGCACGATGCCGTTGGCGACCTCGTCGCAGGCGGTGATGCCGCCGAAGACGTTGACGAAGACCGACTTGACGTCGGGGTCGCCCAGGATGATCTCCAGGCCGTTGGCCATGACCTGCGCGGAGGCGCCACCGCCGATGTCCAGGAAGTTGGCGGGCTTGACGCCACCGTGGTTCTCACCGGCGTACGCGACGACGTCCAGGGTGCTCATGACGAGACCCGCGCCGTTGCCGATGATGCCGACCTCACCGTCGAGCTTGACGTAGTTGAGGTTCTTCTCCTTGGCGGCGGCCTCCAGCGGGTTGGCCGCGGCCTTGTCGTGCAGCTCCGCCCAGTCCGCGTGGCGGAACTCGGCGTTGTCGTCCAGCGACACCTTGCCGTCGAGGGCGATGACGTCACCGGAGGCGACCTTCGCGAGCGGGTTCACCTCGACGAGGAGGGCGTCCTCCTTGATGAAGGTGTCCCACAGCGTGACCAGGACGTCGGCGACCTTGTCGGCGACCTCGGCCGGGAACTTCGCGGCGGCGACGATCTCCTTGGCCTTGGCCAGGTCCACACCGTCGATCGGATTGATCGGGGTCTGGGCGACGGCGTCCGGACGGGTGGCCGCCACCTCCTCGATCTCCATGCCGCCCTCGACGGAGGCGATGGAGAGGAAGGTGCGGTTGGCACGGTCGAGGAGGAAGGAGACGTAGTACTCCTCAAGGATCTCCGGGGCCGTCTCGGCGATCATCACCTTGTGGACCGTGTGGCCCTTGATGTCCATGCCGAGAATGTCCGTCGCCCGGGCGACGGCCTCGTCCGCGGAGGCGGCCAGCTTGACGCCACCGGCCTTGCCGCGGCCACCGACCTTCACCTGCGCCTTGACGACGGACTTGCCGCCCAGCCGCTCGGTGATCGCGCGCGCCGCCTCAGGCGTGTCGATGACTTCACCGGCCAGCACCGGTACATCGTGCTTGGCGAAGAGGTCCCTCGCCTGGTACTCGAACAGGTCCACGCGCTTCCGTCCCTATCAGTGATCTCGCGGTTCGTTGGATGCGTGGGCGTGCCGCGATGGGCAACGTGACGTCCGCGTGTGTCACAAGGGGGGCGCACACGGTGTCCGAGCGCGCGGCATGTCCGTCTCGCAGATTATCGCCGCTCGCTGGGGGTCTCTAAATCGGGAGTCACACCTGAGCGGTGATACCTGTCACATGATGCCGGGTATCCCGGGTTTCGGTGGCACGGCGTGCCGTCCCACGTGCGAAGTGCGAGGCCTCACCGGGCTGGGGTTGGCCCGGTGAGGCCTCAGGCCCCGAGGACTTCCGGTCCTCGGGGCGGGCGGCCGCACCCCGCCCCAGGGGGGAGCGCCGCCCCGACCGTGGGATTCCTGCCGGACGGACCGACGGCGTTCGGCCGCCCGTACCGGACCGCCCACGGAGTCGTGGAGAGCCGGCCGGCCGCGGGCCTACGCCCCGCGGCCGGCCTCCGGGGTCAGGGGGTACCGCCGAGAGGAAAGGCGGAGGAGAGGGGCGGGGCGAAGGGCGAAGGGAAAGGCGAAGGGAAGGGGACGTGGCCGGGGGCGGTGTCCGTGAGCATGGCCTCCGCGCGGCTCTGGAGGGCCTGGGCGTGGGCCCGGGCGGTGGCCTGCGCCCTGGCCGTGGCGGTCGCGGCGCGGGCCGCACGGGCGCCCTGGATGGCCTGGGCGCCGCGGATCCGGTCCGCCCGGCTCGACACGGCGGGCGGCTCTTCGGCGCCGGCCGCCGCGGGGCGGCCGAACGCCCATGCCCAGCTCCCGCCGGCGGCTGTGACCATGGAACGGCCGATGTACTCGTTCATACGTGCGTCAGTCCTTCGGGGCTCCGGCGTGCGTTCCGCACGCGGTACGGAGCCGGGAGAGCTTCCGGTGCGACCGGAAGCGCGGCTGGGGACATCGCCGCCCGGAGCGCTCGGCAGGGGAACCGAGGCGTGCTCACGGAGTCCGGAAGGGGGATCCGCAAGGGTCCGGGCGGGCGGGCAGACCTGTTCCGCCCCCGCGCGACAGGTCTGAGGCGGGGAAGGTGGTCGCCGGTCCTAGCCGGGGAAGAGGGGGATGTCCCGGTACCTGTCCCGGGTCCCGGCCGCGTCGGCACGCGCGGCGGCACCGGGCGCGAGGCTGAGCGGCGCCCGGTCGGCGAAGGTCACGGCGTGTGCGTCACCGTGCCGGGAGGGGCCGCCGTCCGCCGCCGACTTGCCCAGCGCGCCGTCCGGGTCCCCGGCGGGCGCGGGGCGGGCGGGACCGTCGGCGGCCCGGGCGGTACGGACGTGGTGGCCGCCGGCGTGCGTCGCCCCGGCCGACGGGAAGGGTACGGCGGTGATCCGCGGCCCGTACGACGCGTCGGCGCCCGGTGCCGTTTCTGCTGCCGATTCCGTACGGGGCTTGTCGTGCCCGGCGCCGTGGGCGACCGGCGTCCGCGGGTGCGTGGCACCGGGCGCCGGTGTCACCGGTGCCGGGGCCGGGGCCGGCTCGGCGGGCGGCTCGGAGACGACGGGGAGCTGCGGCACCTGCACGACGGGCAGCTCCGTCACCTGCCGTACCGTCTCGACGAGCGTCTCGGTCAGGGCCGTGGTGACGGGAGTGGTCACCTTGTCCGTCACCGACCGGACGACTTCGTGGACGCCGTCCACCACCGGTGCCACGGTCGTCGCCGTCGTCACCGTCGCAGCGGACACCAACGGCACCGCCCCGGTGACCGCCTTCCGCGCTTCCAGCGCCCGACGGGGCGTCACCACGTCCCGCAGCGGGAGCTTCGGGGTCACCGCCGACGTCGGCGAGGAGGCCGGCGCCGTCCCTTCGGCCGCCTGTGCCTGCTGCCCGCAGAGGAAGCCGAGCGCGAGCACTCCGCCGACCAGCAGCGCCAGTTGCAGCGCGCGCCGTCCGAGCGCCGTACGCACCACGCGTACGACGGCACCGGGCAGAACTGCTGGCGAGGTCAAGACGGGGAGGATCCATCCGTGCGGCGGAACAGGGCAGAAGGGGCCCAACGGCGTGAAGGCCGGTGAAAGACCGGTGGAGACTTCGATCCTTGCACGGGACTCCCGAGGTTGCGCAAGCCCCCCGTTACCGATGGGTAGTCATGTCCGTTTTGACGGCCGGTGCCGGACCCCGCCGAGTCGACAAGTCACCCTTCGGGCGGGGCGTCACACGGTGTCCGGCACCGGGATCGGCCGCTTCTCGATCGCCGCCGCCATCACCTCGGGGAAGAGGTCCGGCGTGCACGCGAACGCCGGTGCCCCCAGCGCCGCGAGCGCGGCCGCGTGCTCCCGGTCGTAGGCCGGCGCGCCCTCGTCCGACAGCGCGAGCAGCGCCACGAACTGGACCCCCGACGCCTTCATCGCCGCGACCCGCTTCAGCATCTCGTTGCGTATCCCGCCCTCGTAGAGGTCGCTGATGAGGACGACGACGGTCTCCGCCGGCCGGGTGATCTGCGACTGGCAGTACGCCAGTGCCCGGTTGATGTCCGTCCCGCCGCCGAGCTGGGTGCCGAACAGGACGTCCACCGGGTCGTCCAGCTGGTCGGTGAGGTCGACCACCGCGGTGTCGAAGACGACGAGCCGGGTGTCGATCGACCGCATGGACGCCAGCACGGCCCCGAACACCGAGGCGTACACCACCGAGGCCGCCATCGACCCGGACTGGTCGATGCAGAGCACCACCTCCTTCTTCACCGACTGCGACGCCCGCCCGTACCCGACCAGCCGCTCCGGCACGATCGTCCGGTACTCCGGCAGGTAGTGCTTGAGGTTGGCCGCGATGGTGCGGTTCCAGTCGATGTCGTGGTGGCGCGGCCGGCTGACGCGGGCGCTGCGGTCCAGGGCGCCGGTGAGGGTGGCCCGGGTGCGGGTGGCCAGCCGCTTCTCCAGGTCCTCGACGACCTTGCGCACGACCGCCCGGGCCGTCTCCTTCGTCGTCTCCGGCATCGCCTTGTTGAGCGAGAGCAGGGTGCCGACCAGGTGCACGTCGGCCTCGACCGCCTCCAGCATCTCCGGTTCGAGCAGCAGCGAGGCCAGCCCGAGCCGGTCGATGGCGTCGCGCTGCATGACCTGGACGACGGAGGACGGGAAGTACGTCCGGATGTCCCCGAGCCAGCGCGCCACCGACGGCGCCGACGCCCCCAGCCCGGCCGAACGCTCCCGCCCCGACTGCGGTCTGTCCCCCTTCCCGTACAGCGCGGCCAGCGTCCCGTCCATCGCCGCGTCCCGCCCCGACAGCGCGCAACCGGTCCCGTCGGCGGCCTCGCCCCCGAGCACCAGCCGCCACCGCCGCAGCCGCTCCCGCGCGGGATCACCGGTGCCGGTGCCGCCGCCAGTGCCGGTGCCGGTGTCCGCGTCCGTCACGTCCGTGGTCATCTCCCCGCCCCCACAAGGTCGTTGTCCGATTCCTCGGCGTCTTCCCCGGTGCCGAGGCCGAGCAGCAGGCGCAGCACCGGCAGTACGGCGTCGGCACGCCCGGTGTCCGGCTCGGCGCCGAATCCCGGCGTCCCCTCGGCCTGTCCCGCTCCGCCCCGGAGCCGCTCCCCCGGGCCACGGCGCACCAGTTCGCCGATCGTCCGGCGCACCCCCGGCTCGTACGCCGAGAACGTCCGGCGCAGCAGCGGCAGCACGTCCGTGAACGCCTCCGCCGGCACCCCGGTCAGCCAGGCGTCGACCAGGCCGAGCAGCCGCTCGTCGTGGACCAGCAGCATCCCGCCCCCGCCGCTCCCGCCGACGAACCCCTCGATCCAGGCGGCCGCGTCCGCCGGCGGGGTTCCCGGCGAGAGCGCGAGCCCCATCAGGAGCGCCGCCTCCGGTGGCCCCAGCTCACCCTCGTCCAGCAGGATCCGCACGGCCCGCCCGCGCAGCACCCCGGGCACGGTGTCCCGCCCGGAGAGCGTGCGCAGCACGGCCCGCCAGCGAAGGCGCAGGTCCGGGTGGCCGGAACCGGCCTGCGCCGCCGTCTCCCCGAGCAGCCCCACCGCCGTGTGCACCGCGTCCACATGGCCGCGCATCTCGTCGGCGGCGTCCGCGTCGAGGGCGGTGCAGGCCGGCGGGAGCCCGACGAAGACCCGCTCGGCGAGGCCCGCGGCGACCTCGGCGAGCGCCTGGGTGTCGGTGCCCCGGACGTCGCCGTAGCGCAGGGAGCGGACCAGGGCCGGCAGCGCCTGGGCGAGATGGCCGACGTCCGTGTCCAGCGCGGCCCGGTCGGCGAGCGCCCGCATCACCACCGGCAGGGCGTCCGGCAGCCCGGCGAGCAGGCAGTGCTCGGCGAGGCCGGTGACGTCGGCGAGGGCGCCCGCGTGCACCGCGTCGGCCTCGGCCCGGGCCGTCGCCGCACCTTCGACGGTCGTCCCCCACACGCCGGCCTCGGCCACCCGCACCGACAGCTCCGGCTCCCAGCGCAGCCGCCACGTCTCCCGGAACGTTCCGGTGCTCCCCCGCGACTGCGCCGGCTCCCCCCACCCGACGCCGAGCAGTCGCAGCCGGTGCAGCAGCCGACTGCGCCCGGAGTCGGTGTCCTTGCGCAGGTCGAGTTCCAGCTCCCGCTCCAGCGCCTCCGGCTTCAGCCTGAGCCGGCGCTGCTCCCGGGCCAGGTCCCGCTGCAACGGCACCGCGGGCGCCGCCTCCGGCACCTCCCCCAGCACGTCGCCGACCACCAGCCGGTCGTGCACCAGCGCCAGCGGGACGTCCGAGCCCTCGCAGAGCACCGCCCGCACCGCGTCGGTCGTCTCGCCGAGGCCGGGCAGCGGGCGGCCGCGCATCACGGCCAGCGTCTCGGCCAGCCGTACCGCCTCGATGACATGGGCGGAGGAGACGATCCGGTCCTCCTCGCGGAGCAGTCCGGCCACCTTGGTGAGCCACCGCTCCACCGGCCGGTCCGGGGCGCGGAACAGATGCCCGTACCAGCCGGGCGAGTCGATGCCCGCGCCGTAGCCGCTCGCCCGGGCCAGCCGGCGGTTCGTCCACGGCACCCAGGTCATGTCCGTCCTGACCTTGGGCAGCCCCTTCAGCAGTTCCCGGTCGGCGGCGACGGTGGTCCTCGCGCGCAGCGCCGGCACGTGCCACGCCCCGCACACCACCGCGACCCGCTCCCCGAACTCCCGCTGCGCGGCGCGCAGCCGGAGCCGCATGTGGGCCTCCCGCACCGGATCCCGGTCGCGGCCACCAGCCCCGTACGTCTCCCGCAGCGCCGCCATCGCCTCCGCCACCGCGGCGAACGGCGCGAACACGTCCCGCTCCCCGGCCCCGCCCCGGTGCTCGACGACGTCCTCCCACCAGCGCTCGGGATCGTCGTAACCGGCGGCCTCGGCGAGGGCGGCGAGGGGGTCGACGCGGATCTGCCGCCCGGCGCCGGACCCGTCGGCGTCTCCGGTGCCGGCATCCGCCCCGTCACCGTCACCGTCACCGTCGGGGTTGGGGTCGAGGTCGGGGTCGGGAGCCGCGGTCGCGGTCGCGGTCCCCTCCTCGCTCTCCCAGGCCAGCGTGTGCGTGGCCGGCAGGTCGATGAAGCGGGCCGGGACCTCGTGCTCCAGGGCCCAGCGGACGGCCACCCACTCGGGGCTGAAGTCGGCCAGCGGCCAGAACGCGGAGCGGCCGGGCTCGTCCACGGCGTGCCCGAGGAGCGCGACCGGCGGCCGCATCTCCGGGTCGGCGGCCAGCGGGATCAGCGCGTCGGCCTCCGGCGGCCCCTCGATCAGCACGACCCGCGGCCGGGCGGCGTCCAGCGCGGCGCGTACCGCCCGGGCGGAGCCGGGACCGTGGTGCCGTACCCCCAGCAGCAGCGGCCCGGGGCCGGGCGACCGCCGCCACGCCGTGTCCTCGCTCACGCGCTCACCTCGCGGCAGGCGCGGTAGAAGTCCTTCCAGCCGTCCCGCTCGCGGACGACCGTCTCCAGGTACTCCTGCCAGACGACCCGGTCGGCGGCGGGGTCGCGGACGACGGCCCCGAGGATGCCGGCGGCGACGTCTCCGGCCCGCAGCACGCCGTCCCCGAAGTGGGCCGCCAGGGCGAGGCCGCCCGTGACGACGGAGATCGCCTCGGCCGTGGAGAGCGTGCCGCTCGGCGACTTGATCTTGGTGCGGCCGTCGGTGGTCACACCGTCGCGCAGCTCGCGGAAGACGGTGACGACCCGGCGGATCTCCTCGATGCCGTCGGGCACGGCCGGCAGGTCGAGGGAGCGGCCGAGCTGGTCGACGCGGCGCGCGACGATGTCGACCTCGGCCTCCGGGCTCTCCGGCAGCGGCAGCACCACGGTGTTGAAGCGGCGGCGCAGGGCGCTGGACAGCTCGTTGACACCCCGGTCGCGGTCGTTGGCCGTGGCGATCAGGTTGAAGCCGCGGACCGCCTGCACCTCCTGGCCCAGCTCGGGGATGGGCAGGGTCTTCTCGGACAGGATCGTGATCAGCGTGTCCTGCACGTCGGCGGGGATCCGGGTGAGCTCCTCGACCCTGGCCGTCATGCCCTCCGCCATGGCCCGCATGACGGGGCTCGGCACGAGGGCGTCGCGGCTCGGGCCGTGGGCGAGCAGCTGCGCGTAGTTCCAGCCGTAGCGGATCGCCTCCTCCGGGGTCCCGGCCGTGCCCTGCACCAGCAGGGTCGAGTCGCCGCTGACGGCGGCGGCCAGGTGCTCGGAGACCCAGGTCTTGGCGGTGCCGGGCACGCCGAGCAGGAGCAGGGCGCGGTCGGTGGCCAGGGTGGTGACGGCGACCTCGACGATGCGGCGCGGGCCGATGTACTTCGGTGTGATCACCGTGCCGTCCGGCAGCGTGCCGCCCAGCAGGTAGGTGGCCACCGCCCACGGCGACAGCTTCCAGCGGGCCGGGCGCGGCCGGTCGTCCTGTGCGGCCAGTGCCGCGAGTTCGGCGGCGAAGGCGTGCTCGGCGTGCGGTCGCAGCGCGCTCTCGACGGTCGTCGGGTCGGTCGGTTCCACGGACACAGTCATGGCTGAGGCCCCCTCCAGCTCGGCCGGTTCGGATCTGGTGTCCACCGTGCACCACGCCACTGACAATCGCTCTGACCTGCACAGACGCGCTCGCCGGGGCGATTGTCAGTGGCGGGATCTACCTTCGATGGCATGACTCAGCAGGGGGTGCGCTGGAGTGCGGACCAGGTGCTGGCCTTGGCGCCTGACGCCGCGTCACGCAAAGCGGGAAGCAGGCTCGGAGCGGCGGGGCCGTGGTCCGGAGCCGGGAGTTGCGAGGAGGGGACGGTATGGGGACTGTGCAAGGGCAGCGGCAGCAAGCCGTACCAGACGATCGTGGACGTCGCCGATCCGGCGGGGCCCGCCTACAAGTGCAGTTGCCCGAGCCGGAAGTTCCCCTGCAAGCACGCCCTCGGACTGCTCCTGCTCTGGGCGGGCGAGGACGACTCGGTGCCCGCGACGCAGCAGCCGCCGGACTGGGCCGAGCAGTGGATCGCCGGCAGACGCAGGCGTGCGGAGGACAAACGGCCGGCGGGCGCCGGGAGTTCCCCGGCCGCCGCTGATCCCGAGGCGGCCCGGCGCCGGGCGGAGCAGCGGGCCGAGCGGGTCACGGCGGGCGCCACGGAGCTGGAGCAGCGGCTGTCCGACCTGCTGCGCGGCGGCCTGGCCGCGGCCGAGCAGGCGGGGTACGGGCTGTGGGAGGAGACGGCGGCCCGCATGGTCGACGCCCAGGCTCCCGGACTGGCTGCGCGGGTGCGGGAGTTGGGGGCGATACCGGGTTCCGGTCCGGGCTGGCCGGTGCGGCTCCTTGAGGAGTGCGCGCTGCTGCACCTCCTCGACCAGGGCTGGCTGCGCCGCGACCGGCTCCCGGCGAATCTCGCGGCCACGGTCCGTTCCCGCATCGGCCTGCCCGCCCAGCCGGACGGCCCGCCGGTGCGCGACCGCTGGCTGGTCCTCGCCCAGTACGACACGGCGGACCCGAAGCTGACGACCCGCCGGATCTGGCTGCACGGCGCCGGATCCGGCCGGACGGCACTGCTCCTCTCCTACGGCGCGGCCGGCCGCGCCCCCGAGCTGGCGCTGCCGGTCGGGCTCGCCCTGGACGCGGAGCTGTCCGCCTATCCGGGCGCGGGTCAGCACCGGGCGGCGCTGGGCGAGCGGTTCGCGGCGCCCGCGCCCCTGCCGACACGGCCGCCGGGCATGGCGACGGCACAGGCTGCGGCCCGATACGGGGAGGCACTGCGCGACGACCCGTGGCTGGATTCGGTGCCGGTGACCCTCGACCGGGTGGTGCCGGTACCGGACGGTGACTCCTGGCAACTGGCGGACGCCGACGGGGAGTCGGCGCTGCCCCTGACTCCCGGCGCCCGGTCCGGGCCGGGGCTGTGGCGGCTGGTCGCGCTGTCGGGCGGCGCCCCGGTCACGGTCTTCGGCGAGTGCGGCCACCGCGGCTTCACCCCGCTGACGGCCTGGCCGGAGGAAGCGGGCGAGGCGGTGCCGCTGTGCTGACCCGGCCGACACCCGAACCGGCCCGGCACCACCACCCCGCGCCCGAACCGACCCACGGAACCCGCGGAACCCGCGGAACCCGCGGAACCCACGGAACCCGTAGAACTCGCGGAACCCGTAGAACCCGCAGCACTTGCAGCACTTGCAGCACTCATAAAACCCGCAGAACTCGCAGCACTCGCAGAACTCGCAGCACTCCTGCATCTCGTGGAAGGGGAACCCCGTGACCGCTTGGGAGGATCTCGTCACCACGGCTCTGCTGGGCACGGACCGGCGGCCGCCCGCGACCGGCGGGCCGGGCCGGGCGGCGCCGGCGGCCCTGCTGGACGAGGCGGCGGTGGCGACCGTACGGCGGCGGGCCGGGCTGCGTCCGGCACCGGCCGCGCGCCGCCCCGAACCGGCCCCCGGGGACCCGCGCCCGGCGCTGCCGGCCGCCGCGGCACGCAGACTGGCGATGCTGCTGTCCGACCGCCCCGGCACCGGGGCCGGTGGCCGCCGCGGCACTTCGCCCGACCTGATGGAGCTGCTGCCGCAGTGGCTCGCGGCGGCCAACGCGCGCGGGTTCGCCGCGCCCCCGCAGGTGCTGCCCGCGCTGCTGGACGCGGCCCGGGGCCGTACCGACCTGCGGCCCGCCGCGCTGGCCTTCGCCGGACCGCGTGCGCTGTGGCTGGCCCGGCTCAACCAGGACTGGCGGTTCGCCCTGCGCGCGGCCCCGGGCGGCGGGGCGGCCCTGCCCGGCCCCGGGGACGCCGACGCGATCCGGCAGCTGTGGCAGGAGGGGCTGTTCGCCGAGCGGGTCGCGCTGCTGTCGGCGCTGCGGGCGCGTTCGCCCGAGGCGGCGCGCGAGCTGCTGGCCGGGACCTGGGCGACGGAGCGGGCCGAGGACCGGCTGATGTTCCTCGACTCGCTGCGCACCGGGCTGGCCGCCGGGGACGAGCCGTTCCTGGAGCAGGCCCTGTCGGACCGCAGTCGTAACGTACGGACGACGGCGGCCGAGCTGCTGTCCGCGCTGCCCGGCTCGGCGCTCGCCGGACGGATGGCGGTACGGGCCGGAGCGTGCGTGGCGGTCGACCACACGGGGAGCGGGCCCGTGATCGCGGTCGAGGCCCCGCCGGAGTGCGACCCGGGGATGGAGCGCGACGGCGTCGTCGCCAAACCGCCGACCGGGCGCGGTGAACGGTCGTGGTGGCTGGGACAGTTGGTGGAGGCGGCCCCGCTCTCCGGCTGGCCGGCCCGGCTCGGCGGCCGTACCCCTCAGGAGATCGTGGCGCTGGCGGTGGCGGACGGCTGGCAGGGCGAGCTGCACGCGGCCTGGTGCCGGGCCGCCGTACGGCAGCGGGACGCCGAGTGGGCGAGAGCGCTGCTCGGGGTGCCGGCGGCACCGGAGGCGGGCGGTCCGGGCGCGGTGTCCCTGGCCGAGCGGGCCAAGCTGCTGGGCACGCTGGAGGGCGGAGAGCGGGCCGGCTGGGTGGCCGGCTTCATCGCGGCGCACGGCCTGTCGGAGGCGTTCCAGCTGCTCGGCGTGTGCGCCGTACCCTGGTCCGCGCCGCTCGGCCGGTCCGTGGTGGACGCCCTCGACATCGCGCGGGACGCCGGGAGTTACCCGTGGAGCTTCAGCGGGGTGATGGGCCTGGCCGAACGCTGCCTTGACCCCGCGGAAGCCGGCCGGCTGGACGCGCTCCTCGCCGTCCGGGACGAACGGGAGGACGCGTCACCGGGCGCCGGCGACTACTGGGCGGAGGCGTTCCAGCGTCTGGTGACGACGCTGAGGCTACGGGCGGCGATGCTCGCGGAGCTCGACGACCGCGCCCCGTGAGAAAGGCGAGCAACGGCGCCCCGGCAGGGGCGCGGGGAACTGTGCGACAGGCACCCACCGGCCCGCGGCCGACACACGACCCGCACCCCCGACCCGAAGTCGGCCCCCGCGAACGCGGCCTACGCCTGGGTCGGCTGCCGCACGTTCTCCCGCACCCATTCCACGATCGACGCCGTCGTCGCCCCCGGCGTGAAGATCGCGGCGACGCCCTTCTCCTTGAGGGGGGCGATGTCGTCCTCGGGGATGATGCCGCCGCCGAAGACGAGGATGTCCTCGGCGTCACGCTCCTTGAGGAGGTCGATGACCGCGGCGAAGAGGGTGTTGTGGGCGCCGGAGAGGATGGAGAGGCCGATGGCGTCGGCGTCCTCCTGGATGGCGGTGTCGACGATCTGCTCCGGCGTCTGGTGGAGCCCGGTGTAGATGACCTCCATGCCCCCGTCGCGCAGCGCCCGCGCGATGACCTTGGCCCCGCGGTCGTGGCCGTCGAGCCCCGGTTTGGCCACGACCACACGGATCGGACCGGCTGCCACACCCATCACTGCCTCCATGACCAAGAAACGAACACGCCAACATCCATTCGTACCGAGAAGTACCGCACATTCGGCGCGTTCCGCCACCCGTCCCAAGTGAACGAACGTTATCTCCAGCATCCCGCAACCGGCAGTTTCGCGGAGGTTACAGAGGGGGAAATCACACAGAGCGGGACACGTCAGGGAGCCGCAGCGTGGTCCGCGGGGACGGTAGGGACACGCGACGCGGCACGTCGTCGCAGCCCGCCGCCCCCGCCGCCTCCGCCCGGTCTCCCCATGAGGGCACACGGGGGACGGAGCTGTCCTCGGCGTGCCGACAGGAGGCCGGCCGATGAAGGTCACCGAGGTACTGCTGGAGCCGCTCCTCCCGTTCTGCCGCCGCTTCCTGCCGAGCAGGGTCGCCGGCCTGTCGCTGGCCCTCCTGAAGTCGACCGCCCTGGAGGCCGCGATCCTGGCCGGGCATCTGCTGCTCTACCCGACCGGCCTCACCCCGGAGCGCCGCGCTCCCGTACCGCCCGGACCCACCGGAGCGTCCGCGGAGCTCGACGGCCCGGCCAGGCTGCCGGTCCGGGCGGCCCCGCCGGTCGTGCTGCTGCACGGCTTCATCGACAACCGCTCGGTCTTCGTCCTGCTCCGCCGCGCCCTCGCCCAGCACGGCGGCCAGCGCGTCGAATCGCTCAACTACTCGCCGCTGACCTGCGACATCCGCACCGCCGCCGAACTGCTCGGGCGGCACATCGAGGAGATCTGCGAGCGCACCGGCAGCGGCCGGGTCGACATCGTCGGGCACAGCCTGGGCGGGCTGATCGCGCGCTACTACGTTCAGCGCCTCGGCGGTGACCTGCGCGTCCGCACGCTGGTGACGCTCGGCACCCCGCACTCCGGTACCCGGGTGGCGCCGCTGGCGGACGCGCACCCGATCGTGCGGCAGATGCGCCCCGGCTCCGCGGTCATCGAGGAGCTGACCCGGCCCGCACCCGGCTGCCGTACCCGGTTCGTGAGCTTCTGGAGCGACCTCGACTCGCTGATGGAGCCGGTGGAGACGGCCCGCGTCGACCACCCGGACCTCATGGCGACGAACGTGCGGGTGACCGGGATCGGCCACCTCGCCCTGCCCGTCCACCCGGCGATCGCGACCGGTATACGACAGGCCCTCGACGAAACACACGCGGAAGAGCGGACCGCGGGCGGTCTGACGGTGGCCTGAGGGCCCCCGGAGGGCCCGTTCGGGGCTGCCGGGGACCGCCGAGGACCGCCCGGGACCGCCTCTCGCCTCGAACGCTCATCGAACACAAGGCCAAACCCGCGCCCGTCGTCCCCCGAAACACGGCCGAATGCCCGTTTCCCGAAACAGCGAAACCTGTTGAAGATTGTCGCGCCCGCATACCGCCGGGTACAGTCGCCGCACTGCTCTGGCAGCCCCTGTTGTCGAGGCGAAAGAGAAGTTGGTGAACGACCGTCACCCGTCGGGGACCATGACCACCCCGGCCCCGGCTTCCGACGCCGATCCGGCGCACTACGCGCCGTACGGCACCCAGGAAGCCCAGTACGGCGACTTCACCACGTACGGCGACCACACCGCCACCGGCACCGGGTTCCACACCGACCCGCTCTTCGGCAGCCTCCCGGGCCAGGCCCAGGCCACCGGGGCGTACGACACCACGCAGTGGCAGACCGCCGGCGGCCAGACGCTGAACTACGACCCGTACGCGGCCCAGCACCACGCCGCCTACGACTCCGGCGCCTACGACAGCACCGCGTGGACCGTCCCGGCACAGGGCACGGCCCCCGACACCAGCGGCCAGTGGGACGCGAGCGCCTGGCTGCAGCCCGACCAGCCCGGCATGGCCGGTGCGACCCAGCAGTGGGAGTGGGGCACCCAGGCCTTCGACACCGGCGTCTACGACGCCACGCAGTGGAACTCCGACGGCACCCCGGCGCAGGTCCCCGAGCACGAGCCCGAGCACGCACAGCAGCACGAGCCGTACGGGGACTTCGAGGAGCAGGCGGAGCACGGGCACTACGGCGAGTACGGCGGGCACGACGGGTTCGCGGAGTCCTCGGCGGACTCCCCGGACGACTCGGAGTTGTCCGCGACCGGCGAGATGCCCGCAGTAACGCCACTGCTGGAGGACCAGGAAGAGGTCACCCCGGCCACGCCGGCGGCGACTCGCGTCGGCTCCCGCGCGGGGGCGCGTTCCCGTCGCCGTACGCCTCCCAAGCGGTCCGCGCTGCTGACGGTCGCCGTGCCCTCCGTGTGTGTGATGGGGGTCGCCGGGATCGCGGCCGCCTCCGTCAACGGCCTGACCGACGACGGCAAGGACACCACGGCCTCGGCCTCCGACGCGCAGTCGGTGAAACCGTCCGCCGCCAACAGCAAGCTGGACGCCCAGCTGAGGACGCTCTCTGCGGGCGCCGACGACTTCGCCGACCGGGCCAGCCGGACGCAGGAGCGCATCGACCTCAAGGCCCAGCAGGA
The DNA here is from genome assembly GCF_042957285.1 of Streptomyces sp. NPDC008092. Lineage (NCBI taxonomy): Bacteria > Bacillati > Actinomycetota > Actinomycetes > Kitasatosporales > Streptomycetaceae > Streptomyces > Streptomyces sp. NPDC008092. Next base: position 455,315 of record NZ_JBIBHY010000003.1, on the reverse strand, counting down.
GTCCGAGAAGAAGAAGGCGGCGGCGGAGGCGGCCCGCAAGGAGCGGCTGCGCCCGAAGTACGCGCTTCCGGTCACGCAGCGGGGGCTCAGCGCCTACTTCGGCCAGGCCGGCGTCAACTGGATGTCCGTCCACACGGGCATCGACTTCCCCGTCTCCTACGGCACGACGGTGATGGCCGCGACCGACGGCGTCGTCTCCACCAAGTGGAACAGCGCCTACGGCAACATGATGATCGTGACGGCGAAGGACGGCACGGAGACGTGGTACTGCCACCTCTCGTCGTACCGCGTCGCCGCCGGTACGACCGTGAAGGCCGGCGACCCGATCGCGTACTCCGGGAACTCCGGCAACTCGACCGGCCCGCACCTGCACTTCGAGGTGCGTCCGGCCGGCGGCGCCGCCATAGACCCGCTGCCGTGGCTGCGCAGCCACGGGCTCGACCCGACCTGACCCCGGCCGGTACCGGCGATACCGGTGCGCCCCGCCGCAGCGGGGCCCGCCCGGAACTACGGCACCTGCGCCACTACAGCTTCTCCACCGGCGCGTACCGCAGCAGCAGCCGCTTCGGCTTGGCGTCGCCGAAGTCGATCGTCGCCTCCGCGTTGCCGCCCGTGCCCTTCACCGCGACGACCGTGCCGAGGCCGAACTGGTCGTGGGTGACCCGGTCGCCGACGGCCACCGAGACCACCGGCTTCTCCGAGGTCCGCCGGGTGGCGAAGCCGGACGCACCCGACGCCGAGGAGCGCGAGCGGGTCGAGGAGAGCGAGGCCGCCACACCCGCGACGGGCCCAGCGGAGACCGGCGCCGTCGCCCCGGTCCGCTTCCACTCCAGATACGCGCCCGGGATCTCCTCCAGGAAGCGCGAGGGCGGATTGTACGACGGCTGGCCCCAGGCGCTGCGCATCGCCGACCGGGTGAGGTACAGCCGCTCCCGCGCGCGCGTGATGCCGACGTAGGCGAGCCGCCGCTCCTCCTCCAGCTCCTTGGTCTGGCCGAGGGCGCGCATGTGCGGGAAGACGCCGTCCTCCATGCCGGTCAGGAACACCACGGGGAATTCGAGGCCCTTGGCGGTGTGCAGGGTCATCAGGGTGATGACGCCGTCGCCGTTCTCGTCGTCGTCCGGGATCTGGTCGGAGTCGGCGACCAGGGCCACCCGCTCCAGGAAGTCGGCGAGCCCCGCCTGCTGCTCGCCCTCGCCGGACTCCTGCTCGAACTCCAGTGCCACGGAGGCGAGTTCCTGGAGGTTCTCGATGCGGGTCTCGTCCTGCGGGTCCGTCGAGTTCTGCAGCTCGGCCAGGTATCCGGTGCGTTCGTAGATCGCCTCCAGGACCGTGGCGGGTCCGGCGCCGGACTCCACGACCGTACGGAGGTCCTCCATCAGCGTGTTGAACCGCTTGACCGCGTTCGTCGACCGCGCGGCCATGCCGTACGCCTCGTCGACGCGCTTGAGCGCCTGCGGGAAGCTGATCTTCTCGCGCTGGGCGAGGGCGTCGATCATCGCCTCCGCGCGGTCGCCGATGCCGCGCTTCGGGACGTTGAGGATGCGCCGGAGCGGGACGGAGTCCTCCGGGTTGGCCAGCACCCGCAGGTAGGCCAGGACGTCCCGGACCTCCTTGCGCTCGTAGAAGCGGACGCCGCCGACCACCTTGTAGGGCAGGCCGACCCGGATGAAGATCTCCTCGAAGACCCGGGACTGCGCGTTGGTGCGGTAGAAGACGGCGACATCACCGGCCTTCGCCTCGCCCGCGTCCGTCAGACGGTCTATCTCCTCGGCGACGAACTGCGCCTCGTCGTGCTCGGTGTCGGCGACGTAGCCGGTGATCTGCGCGCCCGCGCCCGCGTTGGTCCACAGGTTCTTCGGGCGGCGGGACTCGTTGCGCTCGATGACCGCGTTGGCGGCGCTCAGGATCGTCTGCGTGGAGCGGTAGTTCTGTTCGAGGAGGATCGTCGTCGCGTTCGGGTAGTCCTCCTCGAACTGGAGGATGTTGCGGATCGTCGCGCCCCGGAAGGCGTAGATCGACTGGTCGGCGTCGCCGACGACGCAGAGCTCGGCGGGGGGCAGGTCGTGCTCGCCGGGCGGGGTGCCGGTGCCGTCGGGGCGCGCGCCGGTGCCGTCGGCGCGCGCGCCGGTGCCGACCAGCTCGCGCACGAGGGCGTACTGGGCGTGGTTGGTGTCCTGGTACTCGTCGACCAGGACGTGCCGGAAGCGGCGGCGGTAGTGCTCGGCGACGTCCGGGAAGGCGCGCAGCAGGTTGACCGTCGTCATGATCAGGTCGTCGAAGTCGAGGGCGTTCGCCTCGCGCAGCCGCGACTGGTAGAGGGCGTAGGCCTGGGCGAGGGTCTTCTCGAAGCCGTCGCTCGCGCGGGCGGCGAAGTCCTCCTCGTCGACCAGCTCGTTCTTGAGGTTGCTGACCTGGGCGCTGAACGACTTCGGCGGGAACCGCTTGGGGTCGAGGTCCAGGTCGCGGCAGACCAGGGCCATCAGGCGCTTGGAGTCGGCCGCGTCGTAGATCGAGAAGGAGGAGGTGAAGCCGAGCTTCTTGCTCTCCCGGCGCAGGATCCGCACGCACGCGCTGTGGAAGGTCATCACCCACATCGCGTTGGCGCGCGGGCCCACGAGGTGCTCGACGCGCTCCTTCATCTCACCCGCGGCCTTGTTGGTGAAGGTGATCGCGAGGATCTGGCCCGGGTGCACCTGGCGCGCGCCGAGGAGGTGGGCGATGCGGTGGGTGAGCACGCGCGTCTTGCCGGAACCGGCGCCGGCCACGATGAGCAACGGAGAGCCGGCATGCACGACGGCCGCCCGCTGGTTGTCGTTCAGCCCCTCCAGGAGCGCGGCCGGGTCCAGGGCCGGGCGTGCGGCGCCGTCGCGGTAGTAGGCGTCCCGGTCCGGGGGCACGTCGAACTTCCCGCCGAACAGATCGTCCGGAATCGACTCCGGAGCGTGCTCGTCCTCGGGCGGCGGCGGAGGTTCCTCGTCATGGCCGCGGGGGGCCTGGAGGTTCGCCAGGAAGCTGTCGTCAAAGAGGCTGCTCATCGCTCTCCGAGTCTAGGGCGCCCCACCGACAACCGGCCGCCGCCCCGAAAACTCGGCCGGGTAACCGAACAGAACCACTCGGTCACGGCCGGTCGACGCGCGTCACGCAGCGGCGAACGCCCACCGCGAGCCTCCCTGTCACCTCGGGCAAGTCGCCCATAGCACCCCAGATCGCCCCGCCTGAACAATTCCCAACATCAAGGTCACGAAAATGTATCGGGCATATCGCACATCAAACTTCACAGAGACCACACGAGTTGGCTAGCGTGCCGGGCAGGCCGTACGACCCCCACCGGCGAACATCGCCGGGCCGCACGGCCTCCGCCGAGTCCGGGGCGCCACCGCGCATCCGGAGCCGGGGACCCACACCGATCCCGGGGTGAATCGGTCCCGACTCCCCTCCGGGGAACGGACCGTAGGGCAACCCTTCCGAACCACCCGCCCGAACCCGACAGCTAACTCGGTAGGCGGAACACTGGAAGGAGTCGCCCCCGTTGGCGTCGCACCGCAAGTCCCGGCCGTCAGGAACGCGCACGGCAGGCATACGCACCCCCGCACTGGCCACCGCCGCACTCACCTCCATGGCCCTGTTCTCCCAGACGGCCGAGGCCGCGCCCTCCGAGGACGGCAAGCCGAGCCTGGAGGAGGTGGAGAAGAAGGTCGACGCCCTCTACCGGCAGGCGGAGTCGGCGACCGAGAAGTACAACGCGGCGAAGGAGCGGACCGGCAAGCAGCGCAAGCAGGTCGACACGCTGCTCGACGACGTCGCCCGGCGCACCGACCGGCTCAACGAGGCACGTGAGGAACTGGGTTCGTTCGCGGCGGCCCAGTACCGGACCGGGGCGAGCGTTCCCGACACGGCGACCTTCCTGCTCGCGGACAGTCCCCAGGACTACTTCGACCAGGACCAGCTGATGAGCCGCCTGACCACGCGCCAGAAGGGCGCGGTCGACGACTACGTCACCCAGCGGTCCGCGACCATGAAGAAGCGGCAGGAGGCCGCCCGGAGCCTCGAGACGCTCACCGAGACGCAGGACGACCTCAAGACGGCCAAGACCACCGTGCAGACGAAGCTGGCCTCCGCACGGGAGCTGCTGTCGCAGCTGACGGCCGCGGAGAAGGCCCGGCTGGCGGCGATCGAGAAGCAGCAGCAGGAAGCGGCCGACCGCAAGGCGGCGGAGCTGGCGAAGCAGCAGGCCGCGGCGGCCGACCAGGAGGCGTCGTCGTCCTCCTCGTCCTCGACGTCGAGCGGCTCGTCCTCCGGCTCCGGCTCCTCCACCTACGCCACGAAGGCCGCCAAGGCGATCGCCTTCGCCCGCGCGCAGATCGGCAAGCCGTACGTGTGGGGCGCCACCGGCCCCGGCTCCTACGACTGCTCAGGACTCTCCCAGGCCGCCTGGAAGGCCGCGGGCGTCTCCCTGCCGCGCACCACCTACGACCAGGTGAACGCCGGCACCACCGTCCCCCTCTCCGACGCCCAGCCCGGCGACCTGGTCTTCTTCTACGACGACGTCAGCCACGTCGGCATCTACATCGGCAACGGCATGATGATCCACGCCCCGAAGCCCGGCGCGTACGTCCGGGAGGAGTCGATCTACTACGGCGGCGAGTCGATCATCCACAGCGTGGTGCGCCCGGCCTGATCCCACGGGGCGCCCGCCGTCGCCCGCACGCTTTTCGGGCCGTACGCGCGCGTGCCCCGCCCCTGCCGCGGCCGACTCTCCCTAGCATCAGGGGCATGTCCGGCATTTCACCCCTCGGCGCCTGGTGGGCGCGGTGTTCGCCTGCGGCCGGGGCCGGGGGCGCCGTGATGGCCACCGGCATCATGTCGGAGGGGCTGTACCTGGCGGGCGCGGAGACCGTGTCCCGGGTGGCGCTGGCGGCGGCCTGCGCGCTGTGGGCGGCACTGGCCGCGGACTTCGCCGCACGGCTGGCGCTCGATCGCCGGCGGTGGGCGGCGGAGGCGCGGACACCGGGCGCGCTCACCGCCGTGGCGGCGACGACGGTGCTGGGGACGCGGTTCTCGGCGCTCGGGTGGCAGCCCCTCGCCGAGGCCCTGCTGGCGCTGTCGGTGGCGCTGTGGCCGCCGTTGCTGGTCCTCGTCGTGCGGCACTGGAAGCCGAGGATGCCGGGAACGGTGTTCCTCGCCTGCGTGGCCACACAGGGGTCGGCCGTGCTGGGCGCGACGCTGGCGGCGGCCCTGACGACGGCGTGGCTCGCGCACCTCTCGCTGGTCCTCTTCTGGCTGGGGCTGGCGATGTACGGGCTCGCCGTGCCCCGGTTCGAGTGGCGGCAGATCGCCCAGGGGCCCGGGGACCAGTGGGTGGCGGGCGGCGGGCTCGCGATCTCCGCGCTGGCCGGGGCGCGGCTGCTGGCCGCCGACAGTGCGCGGCTGTACCTGTGGAACGACGACGACCGGGGCGTCCTGCGCGTGGTGACGGTGGCGTTGCTGGTCCTGAGCCTGGCCTGGTACGCCGTCCTGCTGGCCGCGGAGGCGGCGTGGCCCCGGCCGCGTTACGACGTGCGCCGCTGGGCGACGGTGTTCCCGATGGGGATGACGGCGACGGCGACGCTGTCGGTCGCGGCCGCCGTCGGCGGCGCGTGGCTGAAGTGGCCGGGGCGGGTGCTGGTGTGGGTCACGGTGGCGGCCTGGCTGGCGGTGGCGGCCGGTGCGGCGGCGGGCGCCCGCGCCGCTCTCAGGAAGGCCCGGTGAGGATGCCGGGGATCAGGTCCACAGGACGGCGATGAAGATGTTCACCATGGTGAGCAGGCCCACCAGGCCGAAGGCGCCCTTCTCGACCTTCTCGTCGTCCCGTTTCACGTAGACGAGCCCGAGGATCACGATCAGCAGGGCGAGCTTCACGCCGATCTTGACGGTGTTGACGTGGTGGTCGTCGGCCTCGTTGAGGCCGACCAGGATCACGCCGGTCGCGAGCATGGTGAACGCGCCGTGCAGCATCCCGGGGACGAACCGGGCCGTGCCCTGGCCCATCGCCTTCATCTGGGTGAGGAAACCGCCGAGGAGCGCGGCGATGCCGATGATGTGCAGGCCGACGAAGAGATGGATGAGTACGTCCATGGCCCGGAGCCTAATCAGGGCCGTACGGGGCACCGGTCACCGGCCCCTCCCTCGGCACCCGCCGCCCCGCATATATGCACCCCATAGCAGCCCGCGTCTCCCACCAGCCCCGGAACCGCCGCTTCGGTCATCCCACCCCGAGAAGCCGACGACTCCGGACCGGAATCCCGTACACATACCGTCGGGTAACGATCCGGTCACGCCAATTCCGTGCATCGCGTTACCGAGCCGACACACCCGGGCCTAGCGTCCTCCCCCAGGTGACCGACTCCCCACCGCCGCCCGGGCCAGGGGCGGCAGTCGGGCACCACCGCCGAGAAAGCCCGGCGGCGGCCCACTCCCCCTGTGCGGGCCGCCGCCGGACGCGCAATCCGCACCCCTCGCGGCCGTACGGACGCTCCCCCTGGCGTGCCTGCGGGCGAGACGGCGGTCGCGGCGGTCGTACGAAAGGACGGGACAGTCCAGGTGGCAGCGCACCGCAAGCCCCGACAGCGCTCGCTCAGCGGCAACACGGCCCGCACGGCCGCCACCCTCGCCCTGGCGGGCGCGGCCACCGCGACGGCCTTCGAAGGGACCGGAAACGCCGAGCCGCAACTGACACCGGCGCAGGTGAAGGCCAAGGTGGACCAGCTGTACCAGGAGGCCGAGGAGGCCACCCAGAAGTACGACGGAGCGAAGGAGAAGGCCGACACGGCCCAGCGGCAGCTGAAGTCGCTGCAGGACGAGACCGCCCGCGCACAGGAGACGTTCAACTCCGCCCGGGACGCGCTCGGTTCCATAGCGGCCGCGCAGTACCGCGACGGCGGCATCGACCCGGCCTGGCAGCTGGCGCTGTCCAGCGATCCCGACCGGTACCTGGACGACGCGGCCTTCGCCGAGCGGGCCGGCGACCGGCAGGCCGGTGCGGTGGCGCGGGTACGGCAACAGCTGCGCGAGATCGAGCGGTTGCGGGGTGCGGCGCATGTCGAGCTGACGTCGCTGCGGTCCCGGCAGGCCGAGCTGAAGCGGGAGAAGACCGCCATCAACGGCAAGCTGGGCGAGGCGCGGCAGCTGCTGGACCGGCTCTCCCCGCAGCAGCGGTCCGCGGTCGCGGCGGGCGACGGCACCGGACGCGCCTCACGCTCCGCGCCGGACGCCCGCGCCCCCCTGACCGCCGACAGCGTCGCCGCCACCGACTCCCGCGCCGCGGCCGCCGTCGCCTACGCCTACTCGAAGCTCGGCAGCCCCTACGTCTGGGGCGCGACCGGCCCCGACGCCTTCGACTGCTCGGGCCTCGCCCAGGCCGCCTACCGCTCCGCCGGCGTCTCCATCCCCCGCACCACCTACGCCCAGATCGACGCCGGCCGCCGCGTCTCCCGCTCCGAGCTCCAGCCGGGCGACCTGGTGTTCTTCTACTCGGGCATCAGCCACGTCGGCATCTACATCGGCAACGGCGAGATGATCCACGCGCCCAACCCGTCGGCGCCGGTACGGATCGCACCGATCGACGAGATGCCGTTCGCGGGGGCGACGCGGGTCGTGTGACGGGGCGTCCGGGTCGCCTCAGACCAGGCGGCGTGCCGTCGCCCAGCGGGTCAGCTCGTGCCGGTTCGACAGCTGCAGCTTGCGCAGCACCGCCGACACATGGGACTCGACCGTCTTCACGGAGATGAACAGCTGCTTGGCGATCTCCTTGTAGGCGTAGCCGCGGGCGATGAGGCGCAGGACCTCGCGCTCGCGCTGGGTGAGGCGGTCGAGGTCCTCGTCGACCGGCGGGGCGTCGGTGGAGGCGAAGGCGTCCAGGACGAACCCGGCGAGCCGGGGCGAGAAGACCGCGTCGCCCTCCTGGACCCGGAAGATCGAGTCGACCAGGTCGGTGCCGGTGATCGTCTTGGTGACGTAGCCGCGGGCGCCGCCCCGGATCACGCCGATCACGTCCTCGGCCGCGTCCGACACGGACAGCGCGAGGAAGCGCACCGGCCGCTCGGCGTCCGCCGCCAACGGGGCGCACCGGCGCAGCACTTCGACCCCGCCGCCGCCCGGCAGGTGCACGTCCAGGAGGACCACCTCGGGCCGGGTCGCGGTGATCACCGAGACCGCCTGGTCGACGTCGGCGGCCTCGCCGACCACCTCGACGCCGGTCTGCTCGGTCTGGCCGATCTCCGCCTGGACGCCCGTCCGGAACATCCGGTGGTCGTCGACGAGGACCACACGCACCCGGCGCCCGGCCTTCTCCGCACCCTCCGCCGGGCCGTTCGCCTCGGTCGCGTCGCTCATGACGTCTTCTCCGCCCTCTCCATCTCCAGCTCGACCTCCGTGCCGCCGCCCGGCACGGACCGCAGCCGTGCGGTGCCGCCATGACGCTCCATGCGGCCGATGACCGATTCTCTGACACCCATGCGGTCGGCGGGTATCGAGTCGAGGTCGAAGCCGGGACCCCGGTCGCGGACGGACACGAAGACCGTCTTCCCTTCGACCTCGGCGTAGACCTGGACGGCACCGCCCTCGCCACCGTACTTGGCCGCGTTGACCATCGCCTCGCGCGCGGCCTGCATCTGCGCGCCCGTCCGTTCGTCGAGCGGGCAGTCCCCGACCACGACGACCTCGATGGGGACGCCGTGCTTGTCCTCCACCTCCGCCGCGTTGCGCCGCACCGCCTCGGCGAGGGTGGCGGGTTCGTCGGCCTCGTCCTTGCCGGTGCCCTCGGGCTTGTAGAGCCAGGTGCGCAGGTCGCGCTCCTGGGCGCGGGCGAGGCGGCGCACCTCGCCCGCGTTCTCCGCGTTGCGCTGGATCAGGGTGAGGGTGTGCAGCACGGAGTCGTGGACGTGGGCGGCGACCTCGGCGCGCTCCTGGGCGCGGATGCGCATCAGCCGCTCCTCGGAGAGGTCCTGGGTCATCCGGACGAGATACGGGCCGGCGAGCAGCGTGATGCCGACGAGCACGGCGAGGGCCGCCTGGAGCACCGCTCCGATGTGCGCGGCGGAGCCCTGCATGACGAAGACGCCCGAGACGCCCGCGGTGACGAGCAGGACACCGACGCCCGCGCGCAGCAGGCTGAGCGTGCGGCGCCGGCTGCCGACCTCGACCCAGCGGGCCCGGCGGGCGTTGTCCGCCTGGCGCCAGACCAGGGCGACACCGGCGGCGACCAGGACCGCGGGAACCAGATAGGCCTTGGCGCCGCTGGTCAGGTTGACGCTGCCCACGAAGACCATGGACACGATGACCATGAGGAGCAGGGCGACGATCTGGCCCCGGTCCGGTTTGCGGGCGACGAGTCTGCGGCGGCCGTCCGCCGAGGTCTCGGTGGCGACCAGGGACGGCGGCTTCTGCCCGCCGACCCCGCCGACGCCGAGGGGTACGAAGAACCAGAACGCGGCGTACAGCAGCGCGCCGAGGCCGTTGGCCATGAACAGGCCGACGAAGACGAGCCGCACCCAGACGACGGGCAGCCCGAGGTGCCCGGCGAGGCCCCGCGCCACTCCGCCGAGCCAGCGGCCGTCGCTGCTGCGGTAGAGCTTGCGCGGCGGCCGCGGGGCTTCGAGGGGCACTGCTGCGGCTTCCGGCATGCCATCGATGTTCACACGCCCGGAGTTGCGGAGCATCAGGGTCGACCCCCGAGACTCCCCTGATCTTCGGTTTTCCCGCGCCCACCGCCCGCTTCCGGCGGCACACACCGGGCCCTCCGCCGCCGTTCTTCCCCGGGACAGTGCCAGGATCTCCACCGCCGATCTCCCGGCATCAGGCGCAGGATCTCCACCGCCGTCTTCCCGGAGTCAGGCACAGGACCCCCTTTCCCGCCGATCTCGCGGGATCAGGCCGGAATCCCCGCCGCCGATCTCCGGGGCCGGGACGGGCCGGGACCCGGGCCTCCGTCGCCGCGGTGCCGTTCGAACGCTTCCCGGCCCGGTCTCGGGGCAGATTTCAGGGTTCGGCCAGGGTCATCCCGACTGCCGTTGCGGCGGCACGGCCGTCACCATTGACTCATGACTGATCACGAGCACGCCGCGACGGGTCCGGGACCCGGCCCCGGCCCGCGGCCCGCAGCGGGCACCGGGCCGTCGGGTGCCGCGCCCGCCGCGGCGGGGGCGGCCGGGACGGGGGGCGACGCCACCGGTACGGGCGCAGCGGCCGTCGACGCGGCCTCCCCCCGGTTCCGGCGCGACCGCCGGCACAAGATGATCGCGGGCGTGTGCGCGGGGCTCGGGCGCCACACCGACCTGGACCCGGTGATCTTCCGCATCACCCTGGCCGTGCTGGCCGCGACCGGCGGCATCGGTCTGCTCTTCTACGGCTTCGCGTGGCTCTTCGTGCCGTACGAGGACGATGAGGAGAACGAGGTCCGCAAGCTGCTGACCGGCCGGGTCGACGGGCAGGCCCTGACGGCCGTGCTGTTCGCGCTGGTCGGCTGCGGAGTGCTGCTGACGATGATCAAGAACGCCCAGGTGCTGGGGTTCGCCGTCGTCCTCTCCCTGCTGCTGGCCGGCGCCGGGTACTGGTCGCGGCGGCGCGGCGCCCCCGACCCCGACCCGCTCTCCGCGCAGGCCGTCGCCGACGCCCCGCCGGAGGCTCAGGCACCGCCGGTCCCGGTCTCCTACCCCTCGTGGTGGCGGGACCCGATCGTCAAGGACGGCATGCATGTCGGAGGCACCGGCTACCTGTGGGGTCCGGCCGACGTCCGCGGCCGGGAGGCCCCGGGGCTCGACTTCCGGCTGAGCACCCCGTGGGTCCACGGCCAGGACGTCCGCGCCCGGCAGAGCCCGCCCCCGAAGCCGCGTGGACCGCGCTGGATCGGCGGCTGGATCTTCCTGTGCGCTCTCGTGGCGGGCATCCTGGGGACGGGGCTGACCTGGGACACGCACCCGCTGGGCACCAGTCTCCAGACCGGCCTGGCCTGCGCGCTGATCGTGTTCGGGCTGGGGACGGCGCTCAGCTCGTTCCTGGGACGCACGGGGGCCGGCTCGCTGTTCCTGGCCCTGCTCACGGCGGCCCTGCTGGCGGCCGCGACGGCCCTGCCGTCCGACATCAGCACCCACTGGACGCGGGCGAGCTGGACCCCGGCCACGGCCGCGGAGGTGTCGCCGGCGTACGACCTCGGGACGGGGGTGGCCACGCTGGACCTGTCGCACATACGCGTCGCCCAGGGGCGGACGGTGTCGACGTCGGCCGAGGTGGGCGCGGGCCGGCTGAAGATCGTCGTGCCGGCGGACGTGACCGTGCGGATGAGCATCGACGTGGGGGTGGGCGACATCCAGTTGCCCGGTGACGACAAGAAGGACGTGGACGTGGAGCCGGGCAGGCACAAGGACGTGACCCTGCCGCCGGCGAGCGGCGCGAAGAACGCGGGGACGCTCGACCTGGACCTCCAGGTCGGCGCGGGACAGGTGGAGGTGACCCGTGCTGCGGCATGAGTTCCAGCCCGGACGGCTGATCGTCGGTGTCTTCCTGACGGCGGCGGGGATCGCCTACGCCGGTGACGCGGGCGGCTGGTGGGACACCGAGTGGTTCGCGGTCATCCCCCTGATGGTGGCCGGCCTCTTCCTGGCAGGGGTGACCGCGGGCCTGACCCGGGCGATACGCAGGCGCCGCGGTACACCGGAGAGCTAGGAACAGGGGCCGGCTAGAGGCCCAGCGAAGCCCGTGCCGAGCGGTGTCGGCGTCGGGCGCGGAGCATCGCGTCCAGGGAGAGGTAGGGGGCACCGGCCAGGACCAGGGGCAGCCAGGCCATCAGGTAGGCGAGGTCGTTGCCGTAGTAGTACGGGGAGTTGGCCCAGCTGATGGTCAGCCAGAGGCTGAGTGAGATCAGTGCGCCGCCGAGTGCGGCCAGCCGGGCCAGCAGGCCGAAGAGGGTGCCGAGGCCGACGGCGAGTTCGCCGATGGCGATCGCGGTGCCGAAGCCGACGGGGTTCTTCAGGGCCAGGTCGATCAGGGCCGGGATCGCGGCGGAGTCGCGGACGGCGCGCATGGTGTCGCCGATGGACCCGGAGCCGCCGGACTTCAGGAAGGCGCTGTCGGTCAGTTTGTCCAGGCCGGCATAGATGAAGGTGACGCCCAGGAAGATCCGCAAGGGAAGGAGGGCGTATCGGGTGGCGGTGTCCCGCAGTCCGCGGTCGCCGTCGAGATAGGGGGTGTGCGTGTCCGAACGAATGCCGTGAGTCATCGCCAGTAGCCGCCTCTCGCCGCCAGTGCCCAGGCCCCTCAACAGACCATACGTACGACAACCGCGGAGCGCTCAACCCTCTCCCGGACGTTTTTCCGAATTTCGGCCGGACTCAGACACCCGGGAGGGTGGAGAAAGGTGGGCAAGAAGGGGCACCCGGGGCCTCGGCCGGGCCGCTCACTCCGTCACCTCGACCACGCACCGGTTGGTCGCCACTCCGGCCGCCGTCACCACCTGGACCTCGACGGAGCCGGGTTCCACGTCGGCCGGGACGGGGACGGTGAGGACGTGGTCCGTGGGGTTGCTGAAGCCGCCGGTGACGGGGACCAGGGGGACGTGGACGTTGACGGCACCGATGCGGACCACCATGCGGGAGAGGCGGTCGGCGGTCTGGGCGCCGGGCGGGACGAAGCCGGTACCGCGGATCTCGATGTCGTCGCCCGTGCGGATCGGGGCGTCCAGGTCACCGGCCTCGCGGGCCCGGACGACGGAGAGGATCACCGGGCGGCCGCCCTCGGCGTACTTGCCGGCCAGGTAGGTCGCGGCGGAGATCAGGACCACCGTCGCGAGGCCCCAGGGCAGGTCGGGGAGCTGGTCGGGGCGGCGGGCGAGCCGTACGGCGGCGAAGAGCAGGGCGACGGCGCTGATGACGACGTACTGGATGTCGGCGAAGGTGCCGCGGCCGGAGTCGTCGGTGAGCAGGTCGGCGGCGCGAGGACGGTGGGCGCGTACCTTCTGCAGGCGCTGGCCGGCGATGCGCAGGCCGACCACTCGGCGCACCAGGACGGCGATGCCGCAGACCACGGCGAGGACGGTCACCGCGCCGGCACCGCGGGCGAGGTCGAGGCCGGCGATGAGGGCGTCACGCTCGGCGGGCGAGGAGGCGGCGGCCAGTCGGCCGGCCAGCACGAGGACGGCGTAGGCGACGAACAGGACCCAGGAGGCGGCGACGGTGCGGGAGGTGGAAATGCGGTTGTCCTCGCCGATGAGGGGGGCGAGCACCCCGCCGCGCGAGCGGTGGAACCAGGAGGCGGCGGTGAGGGCGAGGGCCACGACCAGGGCGGCGAGCAGTCCGGCGGTGCGGGCGCTGGTCCAGCCCGCGCCGACGGCGGTGAGGGCCTGGGCGAGAAGCATGATCACGACGGCTGCCCAGACGGTGCACGCGGTGCGCAGCCACAGGCGGGCGAGCCAGGCCTCGCCCTCGGCGCGGCCGCGTTCGGCGACCACCCCGGCGGACTGGGCGAGTTCCTCGGAGACCCACTGCCGGGAGGCGGAGGCCGAGTGGGCCACCGCCGCGGGCAGCCCCTGCCCGGCCGCGAACTCCTCCCGCTTGAGGAGGAATTCGGCGACCGCCCGCCGGTGTCCCTCCCGTGCCCCGTGCGGACAGTCCCCGCACGCGCAGCCGCCCCCGTGGGCACCCGATCGGGCGCCCTGCCTCGCCTCCTGCACCGCCACGCCCGACGCCCGCCTTCCCCACGCCCGGGGCACGACGCGCAGGGCCCTCCCCGGGGCCGAACAGCGTCGCGCAACTCCCTTGTGTCGAGAGCGAATTGTGCCCTACGCCACGCCGTTCGCGGTCAGCGGGCCGGTCACGACGAGTGAAGATACGGCAGACGTGTTGACCCGGCTGCGAGAATTTCCCCATGGCCGAGATCATCCAGCGGGACGGGACCTGGGCCTTCGACGGCAGCACGGTCCGGATCACGCCGGGACGTCACCGGTCCGTGCCGCTGTTCCGGCAGACCTACGGGGAGATCTCGGTACCTCTGGAGGCCGTGGCGGGGGTGGTGTACGAGCCGGAGCGCAGGCGGGGGCGGCTGAGGATGCGGCTGCGCGAGGGTGCGGACCCGTTGCTGCAGGCGACGGGCGGGCGGTTGCCGGAGGCGGCGGATCCGTACCGGCTGGCGGTGGACGGGGACCGGTCGGGGGTGGCCGAGTACGTGGTGGCGGAGATCCGGCAGTCGCTGCTGCTGGACCAGGTCCCGAAGGAGCCGGCCCGGACGTATCTACTGCCCGGGCCACCGGTGCCGGTGTCGGTGCGGTCCTCGGACGGCACGGTGTCGTTCGACGGTACCCAGGTGCGCATCGACTGGGCCGACACCTCCGACCGGGTCAAGCGGGCCACCGGGCCCCGGATCATCGGCGTCGGCGATCTCGTGCAGGTGGAGTGGCTGCCCAACTCCGGCTACGAGGACGGCTTCCTGCGGTTCGTGACCCGGGAGACGGTGTTCTCGAAGCTGCCGGCCGAGCGCGACCCGTACGCCCTCGACCTGTGGGGCAGCGTCCGCCGCGACCTGCTGACGGCGCTGGTCGCGGCGGCGGTAACGGCCCGGCTGCCGCATCCGTCGACCCGCCCGGGCGCGGAGTACACCGACCGGGACCGCCCTCCGGCGACCGTGCCACGCCAGTCCGCCGACCACCACGACGTCCTGCTGCGCAGACTCCGGGAGCTGGGCGAGCTGCACCGCGACGGGGTCCTCACGGACGAGGAATTCGCCCTGACGAAGGCAGCCGTACTGCGGAGCTTCTGAGCCAACGGTCCGACAGCGCCCCGTAAGGGGCGCGGAGAACTGCGCGACCAGCCACGACGGCGCCGCAGACGAGAGACGACAGACCACGGCCCTTCCAGCGGAGCGCCTTGCGAAGCGCCTAGCTCAGCAGATCCGGTTCGCTGCGGCTGATGTCCTGCCACAGGGGCTGGTAGTTGATCCAGGCCACCAGGTCGCCGCCGAGCTGTTCCCGGGTGGCGACGGCGAGCTTGTGGTCGATGAGCAGCGGCCGGCCGGCCGCCTTCGCGGTCAGCTGGACCTGCGCGGACTTCTCCATGGAGAGGAACCACCAGGCGGCCGCGTCCACCGAGTCGCCGACGGTCAGCAGCCCGTGGTTGCGCAGCACCAGCGCCTTGCGGGAGCCGAGGGCGGCGGCGATACGGCGGCCCTCCTCGGCGTCTACGGCGACGCCGGTGTAGGAGTCGTAGAGGGCGTGGTCCTCGTAGAAGGCGCAGCTCTCCTGGCTGATCGGGTCGAGCAGGTCGCCGAGGGCGGACAGGGCGCGGCCGTGCACGGAGTGGCAGTGGGCGACGGCGACGACGTCGGGGCGGGCCGCGTGCACCTGGACGTGGACGGTGAAGGCTGCCTGGTTGACGTGGTAGCGGCCCTCGATCACCTGGCCGTCCTGGTTGGCGAGGACCAGGTCGCCGACGGTGACGTGCTTGAACGGCATGCCGAACGGGTTGACCCAGAAGCAGTTCGAGTACTCGGGGTCGCGGGCGGTGATGTGCCCGGAGACACCGTCCTCCAGTCCGGCCCGGCCGAAGATCCGCAGCGCTCCGGCGAGCCGCTCCTTGCGATGCCGGCGCTCGTCGTCGAGCGAGTCGTACATCGGCGGCATCGCGAACTGGAGCTGGTCGGTGGGCAGTGGAAGGGGCGGGGTCGGCCCGTGCATAGGTCCTCCAGCACTGGGTTTGTGTTACGGCCGGAAGTTACCGCCGGTCAGCGCAGGAAAACAGAGCTGTTCTGTAAAGATGACGCGCGCGAGCAGATCGCGACAGAAGTTGTCGGGAATCGACGGCACCGCGGCTCGTACGGGACATGCCGAAGAGGTGGCGCCGCCGGAGCCGCACCACCTCTTCCTCAGGGTCCTACTCCCACTCGATGGTGCCCGGCGGCTTCGAGGTGACGTCGAGGACGACCCGGTTGACGTCACGGACCTCGTTGGTGATCCGGGTGGAGATCTTCGCGAGGACCTCGTACGGCAGGCGGGACCAGTCGGCCGTCATGGCGTCCTCGGAGGAGACCGGGCGCAGCACGATCGGGTGGCCGTAGGTGCGGCCGTCGCCCTGGACGCCGACGCTGCGGACGTCCGCGAGCAGGACCACCGGGCACTGCCAGATGTCGCGGTCCAGGCCGGCCGCGGTCAGCTCCTCGCGGGCGATCGCGTCGGCGTCGCGGAGCAGGTCGAGACGCTCCTTCGTCACCTCGCCGACGATCCGGATGCCGAGGCCGGGACCCGGGAACGGCTGGCGCTGGACGATCTCCTCCGGCAGGCCGAGCTCCTGGCCGACCATCCGGACCTCGTCCTTGAAGAGCTTGCGGAGCGGCTCGATGAGCTGGAACTCCAGGTCCTCGGGGAGGCCGCCGACGTTGTGGTGGGACTTGATGTTCGCGGTGCCGGTGCCGCCGCCGGACTCGACGACGTCCGGGTAGAGGGTGCCCTGGACCAGGAACTCCACGGCCGGTCCTGCGTCGGCGATGATCTCGGCCTGGGCCTGCTCGAAGACCCGGATGAACTCGCGGCCGATGATCTTCCGCTTCTGCTCGGGGTCCGAGACACCGGCCAGCGCGTCGAGGAAGCGGGCCTCCGCGTCGACGACGACCAGCTTGACGCCGGTCGCGGCCACGAAGTCCTTCTCGACCTGCTCGGTCTCGCCCTTGCGCATCAGACCGTGGTCGACGTAGACGCAGGTCAGCTGGTCACCGATGGCCCGGGCGACGAGGGCCGCGGCCACGGCGGAGTCGACGCCGCCGGACAGGCCGCAGATGGCACGCCTGTCGCCGACCTGCTCGCGGATCGCGGCGACCTGCTCGTCGATGACGTTGCCGGTGGTCCAGGTGGGCTTGAGGCCCGCACCGCGGTACAGGAAGTGCTCCAGGACCTGCTGGCCGTGCGTGGAGTGCATGACCTCGGGGTGGTACTGGACGCCGTAGAGCTTCCGCTCGTCGTTCTCGAAGGCGGCGACCGGGACGACGTCCGTGGACGCGCTGACGGTGAAGCCCTCGGGGGCGGCGGAGCAGGCGTCGCCGTGCGACATCCACACGTGCTGCTCGGCGGGGGTGCCCTCGAACAGGGTGGAGGCCGCCTTGGAGACGTGCAGGTCGGTACGGCCGTACTCGCGGGCGCCGGTGTTGTCGACGGTGCCGCCGAGGACCTGCGCCATCAGCTGGAAGCCGTAGCACATGCCGAAGACCGGGACGCCGGCCTCGAAGAGCTCGCGGTCCAGGCGGGGGGCGCCCTCCTCGTACACGGACGAGGGGCCGCCGGAGAGGATGATCGCCGCCGGGTTCTTGGCGAGCATCTCGGCGACCGGCATGGTGCTGGGCACGATCTCGCTGTAGACCCGGGCCTCGCGGACGCGGCGGGCGATGAGCTGGGCGTACTGCGCGCCGAAGTCGACGACCAGGACGGTGTCGGGAGCGGCGGCAGCGGGAGTCGCTGATGACACGGGGTGCCTTCCGGCGGTCGGGCGGGGGTCTGTGGTTACCGATTCTAACGGGGTGGGCGCGGGACACCTCGCCGCAGTGCTGTGGCATACTCGCCCCCATGCTCACGCAGACGACCTTCCTCTTTACCTATGGCAACCGGCCCACCGGCTGCCATGGTCGTGCCGCTTGAGCAACTGACGAGCGACTTCCCCAGGCGCCCCGGGCCGACAAGGTCCGGGGCGCCTGCTGTTTCTCCGGACCCGGTCGCTCCGGGGCACCGCATCGCACCCCTTCCGGCAAGGACAGACGAGGAGCCCCCCGTGAACCCCGTGAACGCGATCGACGTGACCGGTGCCCGTACCCACGAGGCCGCCGAGGTGATCACCGGTGCGCGGGAGCGCATCGACGCGCTCGACGACCGGATCATCGGTCTGATCCAGGAACGGATGGCCGTCTCCGCCGTCGTCCAGGAGGCCCGGATCGCCTCCGGCGGCCGCCGGGTGAACCTCTCCCGGGAGATGGAGATCCTCGGCCACTACAGCACGGCGCTCGGCAGGCCCGGCACCGCCCTGGCCATGACGCTCCTGGAGCTGTGCCGTGGTCGCATCTGAGTCGGGCGGATCTGAGTTCGGGCCCTTCTCACCCGTACGGCGCGTGACCGGCCCGCGGACCGCTTCGTTGGTGGGGTGTCCGCGTCAGCCAGGGGCGGGCCCGAAAGAACCACGCGTGGCTTCGCTGGGGCGATGAGGCGTACGGAACGTGCCGTGCGCCGTGGGACCTCGCTCCAGTCAAGTGACCGGACGGCAGGGGACAGCAGCCCGGTCACCCAAGAGACGGCCGGCTCCGGGGACGCCCGGGGCCGACCGGCGGAAAATTGCAAAAATGCACAAGGGCTGGGTCAAACGGTTGCGGAGGCCGCGTACATCCAGCACGATGCGTAGAAGGCCCCCAAGGCCTTCGGAGCTCCCAAGTCCCGTTTCAGGCAACGGAATTGCCGTGTGCCGACCGTCCGCCAATGGTCGAGACCTGCCGTGCGCCCCGAGTGCGCCGGGGCGCCGACCCGGGGCACGGACGGTGGCACAGGGCGCAGATACCAGCGGCGCAACCCCCCCGGCGCCGCTCCCAGGCACCGACGCTGCCCTGACGTCGGTGCTGACGAAAGAAGGGCCCCGCGGCTCCGTCCCGCGGGGCCCTTCGCCTGCCCGGCGCAGGCCTGCGCATGCCTGCACGTCAAGCTATGCCTGCACGTCAAGCTGACGTACGGCCGCACGAAGCTACGTACGGCTCACCTTGCTGCAGGCCTCCTCCTTGCCGATGTCGCGGCTGCGGTCGTACGGGTCGACGGGCGGTCCGCTCGCAGTGGCGCTCCCGGTCGGGTCCTGCGCCAGGGCCTGGGACGGGAACTGCGGGTGCAGATAGCCGTCGTCGATGCCGCAGGTCGAGTTGCCGGCGTCCTCGTCGTAGCGGAGGAGGGTCAGGCGGCCGGAGGTGACCTGGTACCGCGTGGGGTCGGGGAGTTCGGCGTCGATGACGCGGCGCACGATCGTGCGGGTGACCTCGGTGGAGCCGTCGGCACGGACGACCGGGTAGACGAAGGTGTAGTCGGCGTGCACGGCCACGCCCTGGTACTTGCCCTTCGCGAAGGTGATCCGGCCGCGCACCTTGACGATCTTCCCGGCCTGCTTCACGTCCTTCGGGTCGAAGCGGCTGACGAGGAAGAGCGGGTTGTGGGTCTTGCTGGGGCTGCGCAGCGAGGTCCTGAGGTTGTCGAGCACGCCGGGCTGCTTGGGGTCGAGCACCGAGAGGGCCGCCTCGGGGGTGCCGCCGGCCACGACGGCCGGGTTCAGGTTGGCGTCCACGAGCAGCTTCCGGGTCTGCTGGAGCGCCAGTTCGACGCGGTCCTTCGGGATCGCGCCGAGCGCGGTGGCCTTCGGCAGCACGATGCCGGCCGCGCCGTCGGCCCAGCGCAGCGCCGGGGAGCCGGCGAACGGGTGGGCGAGGGTGGGGGTGTCGGGTGCGACCGCGGAGGGCGGGGCGGTCGGGGTGGTGGTCTCGTCGGGCAGGGGCGCGGTGGCGGTGTCCGTGCCCGAGGACGAGCCGAAGGGGTCGCCGGGGAGGAGGGACGGCCGCATCGCCACGACGGCCACGGCGATCGCCAGCGGAACGCCGACGACCGCCCAGACCCTGCGGCGCCGGGCCGCCCGCCCGTTCCTCTCCTGCCAGGCAGGCCCGGTCCGCCATCCCTCGGGCTCCGCCTTCTGCCTCTTGAGCCGCTCGGTCACCTCACGGGCCCGGGCGGAGGGCTCCTTGGGGGCGGACTTGCGGATGTCCCTTTCGGTGTCCTGGAGAAACTGCTCCCACACCTCGTCGGATATGGAGGACGACGGCTCGCCCCCCGACGATTCTTCGGACCGTCTGTCAGACATGACACTCTCTCGCTCGGCCGTTCGACGGGGGCGAGAATAGCCTTGGAATCGGCTGTGTCCATGCCACTCGACGCCCCACAGAACAAGTGACCCACATCACATGTAGGTTCCGTGAATGCGGAGGCAACCATTCACAGGACTCACCGGTCACATCTGCGTAACCGGGAATCAGCGGTGACATCCGTCCACCGCAGCAGATGTACAGGGGTCCTCATGGAGCTTCGCCGGATCATGGCCGCGGCAGCGGTCGCGGCCGTCGTCGCTCCGTTCGCCCTGCTGTCCGCACCGGTCGTCGCGTTCGCGCAGGACGCGCCGTCGGCGCCCGCGTCCTCCTCCGCCGGGCCCTCCGGGTCGGCCGAGCCCAGCGGGGACCCGACCAACCCGGACGTGCCGTACTGCGAGGACCTCGACGAGAACTTCGCCGACGCCAAGCTGTCCGCCGGCATCAAGGGCCTGCCCGGCAGGATCGTCGCGGGCGACGGCTTCCACGGCTTCGAGCTGGTCGTGACGAACGACTCCGCGGCGGACGTCGAGGGCGTCTCCTTCTACGCCGAGACCGAGAACTACGCGAGCGACGCGTCGAAGTACCTCAGCCCGTACGTCGACCTGGAGTTCAAGAACCCCGACACCGGCTCCTGGGACCGGATCGGCAGCGCCGACTGGGCCGGCGACTACTTCTTCCACGTGCCGGAACTGAAGTCGGGCGCGAGCAGGTCGGTCGGCCTGCGGGTCTCCGTCGACGCCGGGGCGCCCGCCGGTGACGCCTACTCCTTCGGCTCCGGCGCCTACCTCGACAAGGTCGGGGACCAGGACTGCCTCGCCGAGGGCTGGACCCAGTACGACTTCACGGTCCTCGAGGCCGGCTCGTCCAACCCCGAGCCGGGTACGGCCACGCCGGGCGACGGCGGCGGCAAGGACTCCGTGCACAAGCCGCAGGGCGGCGTCTCCGGCCTGCCGACCGGCAGGCTCGCCGACACGGGCGCCGGCTCGGCGCTCCCGGTCATCGGCCTGGTCGGCGGAGTCGCCGTGGTGGTCGGCGCCGGTGCGCTGGTCCTGGTACGGCGGCGGAGGACCGGCGCGGACACATAGGCGAGGTCGCGCGGACCGCCGTACGCCGGCGGCCGCGCACCGATCGAAGAGGGACCTGGGCTCGGAGGGGGGCACAGGTCCCTCTTCGGTGTCCGGCTGCTTCCCGCGGCCTACTTCTTCGGCGGTACGGCCGGCATCCCGAGGAACGGCAGCCGCAGCGCGCCGAAGGCGTCGGCCGGGACCGCCGGGCGGTGCGGCTCGACCGCCCGCAGGCGCCGGTACGGCTCGCCCTGCCGCGGCCGCGGGTCGGCCTCGCCCTTGTTGGGCCAGTACGACATCGCGCGCTCGGCCTGCGCGGTGATGGTGAGGGACGGGTTCACGCCGAGGTTCGCGGAGACGGCGGCGCCGTCCACGACCGAGATGCCCGGGTGGCCGTAGAGCCGGTGGTACGGGTCGATGACCCCGGTCTCGCGCGAGTCGCCGATCGGGCAGCCGCCGAGGAAGTGGGCGGTGAGCGGGGTGCCCATCAGCTCGCCGACGTTGCTGCCCGCGAAGCCGTTGATCTCCTCGGCGAGCACGGTGGCCGCCTCCGAAGCGGCCCTGATCTGCTTGGGGTTGGGGGCGCCGTGGCCCTGGCGGGCGGTGAGCAGGCCCTTGCCGACGCCGTCCGGCTTCAGGTACGTCGTCAGGGAGTTGTCCAGCGACTGCATCACCAGGCCGATGATGGTCCGCTCCGACCAGCGCCGGTTGGAGAGCGAGCGCAGCACGAGGAGGGGGTGGCGGGCCGCGTTCGCCAGCCAGCCGAGTACGCGGGAGGAGCCCTCCGCGTACGGCACCTGGAGGATGGACAGGCCGCCCATCGCGTTGGAGCCCTTGCCGTAGCGGACCGGCTCGATGTGCGTGTTCTCGTCCGGATGGATGGACGAGGTGATCGCGACGCCCCTGGTGAAGTCGGCCTTCGGGGTGCCGTGCGCCCTGCGGTAGCGCCGGTCGTCGGTCTGGGCGCCGACCAGGGCCTCGGAGTTGGTGCGGGTGAGGTCGCCGAGGCGGTCGGAGAGGTACGGCAGCTGCCCGCCGGCCTTCATGCGGTGCAGGAGGGTCTGGGTGCCGTAGGTGCCGGCGGCGATGACGACCCGGCGGGCCGTGAAGACGCGGCCCTTCGCCTTCCGGTCGTCGGTGGGGAGGGTCGCGATCGCGTAGCCGCCCCGGGAGTCGTCGGTGACGGAGACGACCGTGGTCATGGGGTGCACGGCCGCGCCGGCCCGCTCGGCGAGGTGGAGGTAGTTCTCGTTGAGGGTGTTCTTCGCGCCGTGCCGGCAGCCGGTCATGCACTCGCCGCACTCGGTGCAGGCGTTGCGGGCCGGGCCCGCGCCGCCGAAGTAGGGGTCGTCGGCCCGGTCGCCGGGCGCCGCCTTCGCCGCGCCGTCGGCGTCCTTGCCGTCGCCGAAGAAGACGCCGACCGGGGCGAGGTGGAAGGTGTCGCCGACGCCCATCCTCTGCGCCGCCGCCTTCAGGTGGACGTCGGACGGGGTCATCGTCGGGTTGAGCCGTACGCCGAGCATGCGCTGCGCCTGGTTGTAGTACGGCTTCAGCTCGTCCTGCCAGTCGGTGATGTCACGCCACTGGGGGTCGTCGAAGAAGGGCTTCGGCGGGACGTAGAGGGTGTTGGCGTAGTTGAGCGAGCCGCCGCCGACGCCCGCGCCGGCCAGGACCATGACGTTGCCGAGGAGGTGGATGCGCTGGATGCCGTAGCAGCCGAGCTGCGGGGCCCAGAGGTAGTTCCTGATGTCCCAGGAGTTCTTGGGGAGGGTTTCGCGGGTGAAGCGGCGGCCGGCTTCCAGGACGCCTACGGTGTAGCCCTTCTCTGTCAGGCGCAGGGCGGTGACGGAACCGCCGAATCCTGAGCCGACGACGATGACGTCGTAGTCGTAGGCATCCTGGGGCACGATTTCTCCTCTTTGAGCGTACGTGCGGGTAGTTCGTGGTTGCTCGCGCAGTTCCTCGCGCCCCTCAAGGGCGCGTCAACGCAGCCCCAGTGCCTTCATCACCTTCAGGCTGGTGCTCATGAACTGGGCGTACTTCTCGTCGTCCATCCCCAGCGAGGGGGCCATCGGCAGCAGGCGCTGCTGGGCGACCGTCTGGGCCTCCGTGTACTTGAGGATGCCCTCCGAGCCGTGCCGGCGGCCCAGGCCCGAGTCCTTCATGCCGCCCATCGGGGACTGGACGCTGCCGTAGGCGGGGGCGTAGCCCTCGTTGACGTTCACGGTGCCGGTGCGCAGGCGGGCGGCGACCGCCCGGCCCCGGCTGCCGTTCTTCGTCCAGACGGACGAGTTGAGGCCGTAGGGCGTGCCGTTGGCGTGCTCGACGGCCTCGTCCTCGGTCTTGAAGCGGTAGATGGAGACGACCGGTCCGAAGGTCTCCTCCGTGCAGACGGCCATCGCGTCCTCGACGCCGTCGAGGATGGTGGGCTCGTAGAAGTAGGGGCCGATGTCCGGGCGGGCGGTGCCTCCGGCGACGACGGTCGCGCCCTTCTCGACGGCCTCGTCGACGTGCCGGGTGACGGTCTCCAGCTGCCGTTCCCCGACCAGGGAGCCCATGTCGGCGCCGTAGGCGAGGGACCTGCCGAGGCGCATGGCCTTGGTGCGGGCGGCGAAGCGGTCGACGAAGGCGTCGGCGATCGACTCGTGGACGTAGAGCCGCTCGATGGAGATGCAGAGCTGGCCGGCCGAGGAGAAGCAGGCGCGGACCGCGCCGGCGGCCGCCTTCTCGATGTCGGCGTCGTCGAGGACCAGCATGGCGTTCTTGCCGCCGAGTTCGAGGGAGACGCCGACCAGGCGGGCGGCCGCGCCCTGGGCGACCTCGCGTCCGGTGCGGGTGGAGCCGGTGAAGGAGACGTAGTCGGCGTGCCGGACGACCTCGGGGCCGACGACCGGGCCCTCGCCGAGCACGACCTGGAAGACGTCGGCGGGCAGCCCCGCCTCGATGAGGAGGTCGCGGGCCCACAGGGCGGTCAGGCAGGTCTCGGTGTCCGGCTTCATGACGACCGCGTTGCCCGCGGCGAAGGCGGGGAGGGCGTCGCCGACGGAGAGTTCGAGCGGGTAGTTCCAGGGGGCGATCTGGCCCACCACGCCGCGCGGGTGCCGCAGCTCGGTCACCTTGGTGAGGGTGGGCATGGCGCCCGCGTGCCGCTTGGGGCGGAGGTAGGCGGGGGCCTTGCGGCCGTAGTGCCGGGCGGCGACCGCGACGGCCTGCACCTCCTCGTGGGCGTGCAGGCGGGCCTTGCCGGTCTCCAGCTGGATGAGGTCGAGGACCTCGGCCTGACGGGCCAGGATCAGGTCGTGGAAGCGGAGCAGGACCGCGGCGCGCTGCCGGACCGGCACCTTCGCCCACACGGCCTGCGCGGCGCGGGCCGCGTCGAAGGCCTTGGCCACGTCCTCGGGGGTGGACTCGGGCAGGTCGGCCAGCTTCTCGCCGGTGAACGGCGTGTGGTTGGCCGTGCGTCCGGAGCCGGAGACGCCCTTGGTGAGCTGGGCGACCAGCTCGGGCGTGACCACGTCGGCGGCGGTTCGGGCCCCTGCGGGGGCGGGGGCGAGCGGGTTCGTGCCGGTGGGGGCCGGTGCGTGGGCCGGGGCCTGCGAGTCCGTCATGAGCCGCAGGGTATTCCGGCGCGGGGCCTTTGGGTACCCGTGGGTAACCCGGTTTCACCGACCGCACACACACCGCCAGTGATCACTGGCAGAGAACGCGCTGATCAGCGCCCCCGGGCGCGCTCGGGTGCGGACGATCAGCCGCGTTCCGGTTTTTTGGCGAGGAGGAGGCCGAGGGCGGTGAGGGGGGTGAGGCGGCGGGGTTCGGGGGCCGGGGGCGGCGTGGGAACCAGGGCCGGGGGCGGGGCGGCGGCGGGTTCGGTCACCCACGGCGGAAGGGGCGCTCCGGCGGCTTCGGCGAGCGCCTCGGCGGCCTCCTGCGCCGTCGGCCGGGACTCCGGTTCCGGGGCGAGGAGCCGGTCGAGCAGCGGCCCGAGGGGGCCTTGCACGCCGTCGGTGGCCGCGCGGAGCAGCGCGCCGAGGGACCACAGGTCGGAGGCGGGACCCGCCCCGCGCCCGGCCCCGCACTCCGGGGCGTCAAAAGGACCGCACCCCTGTCCCCCGCCGATCCCGAAGTCGGTGACGACGACACGGTCGCCGTCCGCCGCGAGGAGGACGTTGGACGGCTTGAGGTCGCGGTGGACGATGCCGACGCAGTGCGCGGCGTGCAGGGCGCCGAGCACGGCGAGCCCGATCCGGGCGGCCTCGGCGGGCGGCAGCGGTCCCCGGGCGGCGAGGGCGGAGTGCAGCGTCTCCCCTTCCACCAACTCCATGACGACCCAGGGAAGTTCGTCTTCGAGGAGTACGTCGTGGATGGCGACGGCGGCGGGATGGTCGACGCGGGCGGCGGCGCGAGCCTCGTGCAGCAGACGATGCGCGGCGCGCTGCCGTTCCTCGCCGTCCGGCTCTCCGTTCAGGCGTGGCTCCTTGACCGCGACGTCCCGCCCGCCCTGCTCGTCCCGGGCCCGCCACACGGTCCCGGCCGGCCCGGAACCGATACGCCCGGCGAGCCGGTAACGCCCACCGATCAGCCGTCCCTCGACCGGCAGTTCGCCGTCTTCACTCATGGCACATGAGTACCTTGCGCACCATGCGGTTGTCGAAGCGGCGCGGTCAGAGACACGGCCGCACCGGATGCCGGCTCCGACTCCGGCACCGCGCTCGTCCGTTGACGTTGCCGACGACACCGCTCCCACCCCATGCAGAAGCCCCGCCAGGACGCACCTGGCGGGGCTTCAGGTCTGCCTCGGCGACTACTTGTGTTCGCCGCCTTCTATCTGTTCTCGGCTCCGTAGCGCGCTCGGAGACCTGCCGCGAGAACAGATGCCCCTTCGGTATCGGCGTCGATCTCCACCGTCCACCAGGTGCTGTCGCTCGCAGTCAGGACCAGGGGACATCCTGCGAAATCGCCCGCAGCGAACCGTTCCCGGTCAAGCAGACGACGCTCTCTTGCTGCTACGAGTTGCAGATCGAAGAACTGGCGGACACCGGTCGCGAATTCCCGGACCTGAGCCCACGACATGACATACCCCTGCGACGAGGCGGCTGTCCGCTGTCGGAATTCCGCGTATCCGAGACCGGCCGGCCCCTGCCCGATCCCGTCGAAGTCGAGCACCGACCATACCCACTCGTTGTCCGGGACCAGGGCAAGCAGGCTGTCGAGACCGATCACTCCGCCTTCGGCGTCATGCATCCGGAATTCAACGACTTCACTCATTCGTCACCCCAGTCCAATGGCTCGGCGCCGCCGCGGCTTCGGGTGCCGCCCGTCGGGTTCTCGTTCCAGCGATGCTGGTGCGGATTGTCATGGTTCTGCGGCCGCCCGTGATCAGTGAAGTCGACGTCCCTGACGGGTCTGCCGTCCGCGTCGAACTCTCGGGCCTGAGCGTACGGGGGATTGCGCCTACTGCCCTTCACGCCGAGTTGCGTGTGTGGATACCCGGCGGCCGCCGGGTCGGGAGCCGGCTCACCGGTCCGGGGATTCCGCGGAAGCTCCCGGTCGGGAAAACCCCGAGGTGTAGTGCAATTGTGAACGAGTACCGGCGTCCTGCCTGCCAGCACATAGTACGTGTGCAGTTCACCGACGGTGAGGTTGTGAACGGTCGCCGTCAGGGCCGTCCAGCGCCTCACCTCGGTGATCTGGACGCGGGTTCCCGAACCGGTGGTCAGCCACTCGCCCGAGTGCAGGTCGGTGGCATCGATCCACTCGCCCAGCTCCGGCACCCAGAAGGGGTGGGCGTCGGTCGCGGTGACCGAGGCGGTCTTGGTGCCCTTCTTCCCGTCGACGTCGACGGTGACCTTGACAAGGTGCTTGAGGCCGACGCCCTTGATCTCGGCCGTGACCTCTTCCGGCTTGGTCTTCCCCGTCTCCGGATCGGTGGCCAGGACCTCGTCGCCGATCTTCACGTCCCTGATGGCCTTGGACGTGCCGTCCGCCATCAGCACCCTGGTATCGGGGGTGAAGCTGTTGGGCTTGCTGACCACACACGCTTCGGCGGCCTCCGCCAGCCGGTCCGCCTCCTTCCTGCTCTTGCGCCAGTCCTTGAAGGACTTCAGCAGGTCCTTGCCCAGGCCGTAGATGCGTTTGCCGAGGGCTGCGGCCTTGTCCCAGCGGAAGAGGTACTTCTTGGCCAGCTTGGCCAGGGGGCCGCCGCCGAGGAAGGAGCCGACCACGTTGAGGGCCGTGTTGCCGCAGGCGCCCAGGTTGCCGGTGGTGAAGCAGTCGAGGGCGTCGGTGATGCCCAGTTCGTCCATCGCGATCTTGCCGAGTTCCTTGGCGACCGCGATCGCGCGCTGCTTGGCGGAGTCCTCCTTCGCTCTGGCGTCGTCCGCCTTCGCCTGGGCCGGGGTGTAGGTCGTACCGCTGCCCGTGCTGCCCGAGCCGCCGTTGTCGCGGGTGTCGACCGCGCCGCGGTGGGTGGAGGGGCCGGGGCCGCACTCGTTCCAGCCGCCGACGCAGTCGGCGAGGCGCAGGCCCGACGCGTCGCTGTTGGAGACCGGGCTGTTGTTGGCGTACGCGTAGCCGTTGATCTGCTGCGGGTCGGTGTAGTCGACCACCGGGTCCGCCGAGATGAAGCGGCCGGTGTCGGAGTCGTACTCGCGGGCGCCGAGTGTCGTCAGGCCCGTGGACTTCTGGACGGTGCCGCCGACGAATCCCTTGTCGTTCACCCAGCCCGTGGACGAGGACGTGGAGTCGTCTCGGACGTTGCCGAACGCGTCCATGCGGCGGCGGGTGGTCGAACCCGTCTTGGCGTCGACCGCCACCTCGGCCGTGCCCTGGTCGTCGGAGGCGAGGAAGTGGACGCCGCCCGCCTCCCGCATCGCGACCGTGGTGCCGGCGAAGGTGTAGTAGCGGGTCGCCGTGACCTTGGCGGTCGACTTGTCGTAGTGGAGTTCGGTGCCGGGGAGGTAGAACGTCTTCTCCGTCGGCGTGTCCCGGAGGATGCGGGAGCCCGACGCGTCGTACTTGTACGTCGTCACCGAGTTGTCGGCGTTCGTGACCGTCGTCAGCTCGCCCTGCTTGTCCCAGACCAGCGACTGGGTGTCGCCGTCCAGGACACGGGTCTTCGTGTTGCCCGACGCGTCGTAGGTGTAGGAGTTCTGGGAGGTGACCGCGGGCGTGGTGCTGGTCGCGTCCGTCTTCTCCGTCACCGACGAGACCGTGTGCGCGCCGGAGGCGGCACCGTTGGGGCCGGAGCCCGTCTCGCCGTACTTGTACGTGCGGCTCGACGTCGCCGTACCGTTCAGGCCGTGGCGCACCTCGGTCGTGCGGTTGCCGATCGTGTCGTAGCCGTAGTCCGTCCAGTAGGGCGAGACTCCGCCCACCGTCGACGTGGACGCTCCCGACGCGCAGGACGCGTCCGTCGAGCCCGTGCCCTTCGCGCCGTTCGACGCCACCGACGACGTCCACGCGGACGAGACGCGGCCCAGGCCGTCGTACGAGAAGCACTGGACGTCGCTCGTGCCGCCGGTCGGGGTGTCGGCGATGGAGAGGATGTCGCCGGCCTTGTCGTAGGTGTAGTCGGCGTCGTAGGCGACGCTCGACGCGCCCTGGACGTCCACCCGCGAGTTGGTCAGGCGGTCGGTGCCCGCCTCGTAGCTGTTGGTGATCCACGTCTTCTTCGCCGTCGACTCACCCGCGTACAGCTCCAGCTGTTCCAGGTTCGACGTCGGCGAGTACGACGCGTCCGTGACGTAACTCAGGCCGCCCAGGGAGGTGTTGAGGCCGGTCGGGCGCTGGAGGCCGTCGTAGACGTACCCGACCGCCTCGGCGGACAGGTCGCCCGCCGCCGGCAGGCCCTGGCTCTGCAGGGTGCCGTCGTCGTTGTACTGGGCCGTGAACTCGTACGTCCCGCCCAGCTGCGGCTCGGCCGTCTTGGAGAGGAAGTACTTGGTCGAGACGGGTGCGTAGTCGTTGTCGGGGTCGAGGGTCGGATAGGTCACCGACGAGTAGACCGCGCCGTCCTTGTAGGTGTAGACGCCGTACAGCTCGCCCTTGTAGACCGTGTCGTACTTGGTGACGGACAGCTTCGTGCCGGTCGTCGCCTCGCCCTGCCAGGTGGAGACGGCCCGGCCCAGTTCGTCGTAGAGCGTCGACGTCTTGTCGCCGTTCACCGTGACCGAGGTCTGGCGGTCCAGTGTGTCGTACGTGTACGAGGACGAGCCGGTGTCGGGGTCGACCGCCGTCTTCTTGCGGCCCAGCTGGTCGTAGGTGTACGTCCAGTCGTTGCCCTTGTCGTCGGTGACGCCGGTCAGCCGGCCCGCGTCGTCGTAGCCGTACGACGTGGTGACCGCGTCGCCGTCCGCCGGGTACTGGATCCGGGTCGTGGTGTTGTCCCGGCCGTCCTGCACCACCGTCGTCTTCACGCCGCCCTGCGGCGGGGTGGTCGTGACGCGGTCGCCGCCGTAGGCGTACGAGGTGCGGTACTTCTCCGTGCCGCCGACCTTGAAGACCGACGCCGTGGTGCGGCCGGCGCCGTCGTACTGGGTGACGGTCGTCGCGTCCAGGTCGGCGTCGACCGGGTCGAAGAGCGTCGAGGACGGTGAACCCGAGGCGAAGTAGGTGTCGTTGACCTTCACCACGCGGCCGGAGCCGTCGTACAGGGTGTCGGCGACCATGCGGCCGCCCTCGCCCTCGGTCTGGTCCTGGCGGGGCCGCAGCCAGCCGTCGTACAGCGACCACTCGCTGCCGTACGACGTACCGTCGTTCTCGATCTTCTGGGTGTGCACGGCGGCCGGGCCGTCGGCGCCGCGGATCAGGTACTCGTACTTGATGGACGGGGTGAAGCTGTTCGCCTTCGGGCGGTCCTGCAGCCAGACCGAGACCAGGCGGCCGAGGCCGTCGTAGGCGAGGTCGGTGCGCAGGCCGTTCTGGTCGGTCTTGGCGGTCGGCTGCCCCCACGCGGGGGCGTACTCCGTGGTCGTCGTCCAGCCGTCGATGTTGGTGACCGTCGCCTTGGTCGCCAGGCCGTAGGTGTCCGTGTAGGCGGTGGAGGACGTGTACTGGGTCGACGACGACGCCGTCTCCGCGTCCTTCACCACCAGCGGGCGGCCGTAGGCGTCGTACGTCGTCACGGCGGTCGTCTGGTACGTGGCCGTCGTGCCGTCGTGGGCGGTCAGGCGCTTGGTCGTCGTGGGGTCGCCCTTGGTGGGGGCGGCGCCCAGCGTCGTCGAACCGTCGTAGTAGGTCAGGTCGTCGGAGATGACGTCCTTGGAACGGTCGGGAGTGGACGCGCAGTCGACGCCGACCTTCTCGACCCGCGAGACCATCGTGTAGATGTGCGCGCTCGCGCTGTCCGCGTACTCGGTGCGGGTGCACTGGTTGTCGGCGACGCCGACCTCGCCGTCGTCGTCGACCGTCTTCTCGCGGCCGGTCGCGTCGTCGTAGGTCGTGGTCGACCTGGTGTGCCGCCAGCCGCCCACCGCGAGCGCGGTGTAGGTGTCGGCCGAACCGGTCGCCACGTAACGGGCCTTGTAGGTCGCCCAGTCCCGGGTCTCCGTCGCCGTCACCGCGGTCCACGGCACCGTCACCGACTTCTCGGTGATGTCGTCGCCGTTGTAGGTGAGCGTCTCCAGCTCCTGGCCGGCCTTCCAGTCGGAGTCGTCGTAGGAGACGCCGTTGGAGTCGGTGACGGTCGCGGAGCGGGTGGTGCCGTTCTTGTCGACGTCGCCGTCGAGACCGCGGAAGAAGACGTGCTCGGTGCGGGTGTTGGCGGCGGAGTTGGTGCCGTCCGAGGTGACGACCCGGACCCTGCCGTAACCGCGCCAGTCGCTCCAGGTGAGGTCCTCGGACTTGGAGATGCCGTCGGCCGGGGTCTTCCGCCAGCCCGCGTCGCCCAGGTAGGTGTACGAGGTGACCTGGTCGGCGTTGCCGCCGGTGAGGTCGGTCTGGACGACGGAGGCGACCACGTACTTGTGGAACCAGTCCGTGATCGGGTCGGTGGCGCCCGGCGGGCTCCACTTCACCGGGAAGCAGCGCTTGACGGAGGAGTCCTCCGCCGGGACGTTGCCCGTCGTGCACTGGTTGTCGGCGTAGTTGACGCTGAGCACGCCGCCCGACTCGTTCTGCACCCCGGAGAGGCGGAAGCGGTAGAAGGGCTGGATGTTGTCGCCGGTCTCGTCGACGCGGTTGGGCAGCTGGGTGCCGTACAGCTGGACGGACGGGACCGAGGCGTCGGAGCCGACCTTGCCGAGGTGGTCGATCTTGCTCAGCCACAGCGACTTCGAGCCGTCGCCGTTGTCGGTGAAGTCGTGGGTGAGGCTCCAGACGTCCACCGGGGTGTACGTCGAGTCACCGGTACGGATCTGGGTGGTGATCTTCGTGAGCTTCTTGCGGGTCCAGAAGGTCGGCGAGTTCTGGCCGGGGCACTTGGTGCCCGACGCGCAGTTCTGGTCCCAGGGGACGTCCGGCCAGTCGGCGGCCGTGGAGTCCTTGAGGGCGTCGGCGGAGCAGTCGGTCAGCGAGCCGACGCAGCGCTCCGCGGTGGTGAAGACGACCTGGGCGGCGGGCTTGGCGGAGTACGCCGAACCGTCGCGCTGGCCGTAGTCGATGCGCTTGAGGTAGCCGCCGCGGATGTAGGCCTTGCCGTTCTCGGTGGTCTTCAGGCCCTGCGTGTAGTAGTTCGTCTCCGTGCCGTAGAAGTACGACATGGCGTTGCCGTGCGGGTCGACGACGTAGTCGAGGTTCCAGCGCCAGGCCTGGGTGCAGTAGGCGTCGGCGAACGTGGACTTGTAGCAGGGCTCGCCGGAGTCGTCGCCGTAGACCGGGACGGTCCAGGTGGAGTTGGTCTCCTCGTTGCCGCTCGCGTAGCCGGTGAGGTGGTTGAGGCCGAAGTAGTACTGGGTGCCGTCGCCGGTCGTGATCTTCCAGTACTCGCCGTCGTCGTCGCCGTTGACGGCGCCGGTCAGGTGCTCGACCTTGGAGTTGTCGTCGGAGCTGATCCGCCACGCGCCGGTCTTGTCGTCCTTGACCAGCCGGCCCGAGCTGCCGCCCGTCAGCGACAGCGTGGCGTTGTCGAACGCCCAGCACTCGTCGCCGTTGGTGTCGTCGTGGCCGTCGTCGGCGCACGCCTTGTAGCTGCGCTCGATGTAACCGGGGTCGTAGGAGAAGCCCTGGCCGATCCAGGAACCCTGGTTGTTGGTGGCGGCCGTCTGCCCGTCGATGGACTGGGAGTTGTAGCTGAGGCCGACGGTCGGCTGCATGCCGCCGGGGACCGGCGGGACGTTCATCGGGTACGACCAGGTGAACGCGCCCGAGCTGGTGTCGACGCCCCACTGCGAGGACTGCGCGAGGCTGGTCGCCTTGTAGTCGCCGCCGTCGCCGCCGCTGCTCGCGGTGGCCGCGACGACCGTCGCCGAGGACGTGGCCGCGTCCGCTTCGAGGAGCTGGGCGGAGGGTCCCGAGGTGTCGGCGGCCGCCTGCACGGTCGCGGTCAGGGTCTGCTTCGCCGGGTCGTTCGCCGTCTTCAGGTAGGTCGGCGTCGAGCAGGCCCTCTTCTGCGGGGTCGTCAGCACGCACGCCGGATAGGTGGCCAGCCGGAGCCGGGAGCTGTAGGAGCCGCCGAAGGCGTCGGCGAAGTCCGCGTAGTCCAGGCTGACCCGGGCCGGGCCCGCGGTGGTGGCGCCGTCGGCGCGGGCGACGGTGAACAGCACGCCGTCCACGCCGGCCGCCTCGGTGGCCTTGCGGCCGAGGACGGTGAGCCGGACGGAGTCGGCGCCCCTGGTGCCGCCGGCCGCCTCGGCGGTCAGCGGCAGGCCCTTGGCCCGGACCGCCCTGCCGGACAGGTCGACCTGCGCGCTGCCCGCCTCGGGCCAGTGCGCTCTGGAGGTCTTCCTGACCGCGGCCTTCCTGGCCTGGTCGGTCTTCTTGAGGACCTTCGCCGTGGCGTTCTTGCCGCGCACCGGCTGGTCGAGGTCGGTCTGTGTGCTGGGCCGGGTGACACCGCTGTCGGAGGCGGTGGCCGCGGGCGCGTACTGCGGGAGCAGCCCTATGGACAGCGCCAGTCCGAGGACCACCGCGGCCCTTCTGCGACCGCTTCGCCAGGCCGGTCGTACCGACCGGAACCAGGGAGGCGAGGACATCAACTCTCCTGTCGGTTAAGGGATGTGGTTGAGGGATGTGGTTGAGGGATGTGGGTGAGGGATGTGAGGGAACGGCACGCATGCCGAGAAGGGCGGGCGGCTCGCAGTCGAGCCGCCCGCCCACGCAGGGGGACGGTTATGCCGGGGTCTCGTCGATGCTGGAGCCGCCCGGCAGGCCGGCGACCAGCGCCACCAGCGAGGCGTCCAGCGGACCCTGGTACATCCGCACCTCGTCCACGGCGCCGGAGAAGTACTCGCCCGCCGACGCCCCGGTCAGCGCCCGGCCGATCTGGAGGCTGGTCGTGCTGAAGTCCCAGGTGTTGTCCCAGGAGGCGTCGACCACGGCGACCCCGTTGACGTACAGGAGCACGTCTCCGAAGACCGCGTTGTAGACGAGGGCGAGGTGGTCGCCGTCGCCCGCGGAGCTCGGGGCGTCGCCCTTGTCCAGTTCGGTGACGGTGACCGGTGCGGAGGTGTCCGCGTCGGTCACGACCAGCTGCCAGCGGGCGTCGGCCGCCGAGTACCTGACCCTGATCGCGGTGCCGTTGGCGCCGGAGAGCGACAGCACCGTCTCGTCGGTCGCCGGGTTCGCCGCGGCCAGCCGGGCCCGGGCCGTCAGGGTGAAGCTGTCCTGGGCGGTGAGCGGGCCGGCCGCCGCGCGGGTGGCGTAGCCGCTGACGCCGTCCAGCGCCAGGTGCCCGTCGCCCCACAGCGGGGCGGCCGGCGGGACGCAGTCCGGGTCGGCCTCGGGGTCGCAGGACTCGTCCGGCGTGTAGACGGACGCGCCGCCGCCGAGGGTCAGACCGGTGCCGCCGGCGATCTCCGGGGAGACGCCGTTCGCGGCCTCGTCCAGCTGCCAGTAGGCCAGCTGGTGCGGCTGGATGCCGCCGAGCTCCTGGCCCTCGGTGGGCGGGATGACCCGGTCGTGCAGCTTGACGTCCGCGACGCTGCCCTTGAGGTTGTTGATGTAGCCGTCCAGGTCGAGCCGGCGGCCGATCTGCACGGCGCCGGTGGCGTTCCACACGGTGTGCCGGGCCTGCACGTCGTCGGCGACGAGGACGCCGTTGACGTAGAGCATCATCTTGCCGAGCTCGGCGTCGTACACGCCGATCAGGTGCGTCCAGCTGCCCACGACGGCCGTCGCGCCGGAGACCTTCCAGGTGCCCAGCGACTCCATGTCGCTGACCGGGATGCGGAAGGTCCAGGAGGCGCTGTCCTTGTCGTAGCCGAGCTCGAAGCCGGGCTGGGCGGTGCCGTCCTGGCTGACGACGGTCATGTTCTGGGTGGGCAGCGTCGGCAGCATCACCCAGGCGCTCACCGAGAAGGACCTGCCGGTGTCGACGGAGGCGGTGCCCGAGTCGAGGTAGGCGTTCTCGGTGCCGTCGAAGGAGGCGGCGGTGTCGGTGGAGCCGAGCGGGCCCGCGGCGCCGAAGGCCACTCCGGAACCGGGGGTCGCGGCGGGGGTGCTGCTGCTCCCGGCCGCCTTCGTGGCGCCCTTGGCGTCACCGAGGGTCCAGGCGGCGACGGGCGCACGGCCGTCGCTGACGAGGAAGACGTGCACGGTCGGCGTCTTCTGCGGATTGCCGGCGCCGTCGACCGCGGTCACGTGCAGGACGTACGGGCCCTCGCCGGGCGGCATCCAGCGGACGGTCGCAGGACCGCCGGTGGACTCGGCGTTCACGGTCTTCTTCGCGCTGTCGGCCTGCGGGCCCGTGAAGTAGTACGTGTACTTCGTCACGTCCGTCGACGGCGAGTCCATGGTGAAGTCGCCGTAGTCGCCGACGCCCGTGTGCCAGGCCTCGTCGTCGGGGTACTGGGCCGAGGTGATCGTGGCCGACTTGGGCTTGCTGGTGTCGTAGATGAACTCGCAGCGGGTCTGGTCGCCGTCGGTGGACCAGGCGCCGTACGACACCTGGTCGTAGCCGCGGACCGCCCAGGCGACGGTGGTGTTCGCCGGGATGCTGAACCCGGCTTCCCCGTCACC
The DNA here is from genome assembly GCF_042957285.1 of Streptomyces sp. NPDC008092. NCBI lineage: Bacteria > Bacillati > Actinomycetota > Actinomycetes > Kitasatosporales > Streptomycetaceae > Streptomyces > Streptomyces sp. NPDC008092. Next base: position 420,255 of record NZ_JBIBHY010000003.1, on the reverse strand, counting down.
CGAGAGATCGCTGCCGATGGTGTAGAAGAACGTGGCCACACCGGTCTGGTCGCTCCAGCTGGAGTCCACCGTGGTCTTCTGGGCGGTCGTCGCGTAGTGCGTGACGGTGCCGCCGCCGGCGTCGGTCCACCAGACCTTGAACTGGGCCTGGAGCGTCTCGGAGTTGGAGCCGTTGTCGCCGTGGTCGTAGTCGCGGATCACGGCGGAGACCCGCGGTGCCTCGGTCACGTAGTGCTCGGTGGCGCTGCCGTACTCGCAGGTGCCGCCCGGCTTCATCTGCAGGTCGTCCTGGTCGGGCTCGGCCGGCGGCCGGTTGTAGGTCACTTCGAGGTGCGCGTTGCCGCAGAAGCGCTTCCAGTAGGAGGTGTCCGACTCACTGGCCGCCTTGAGGCGGAACGTGGTGGTGTCCCAGCTCTTGTCGGACGCGGTCTGGATGGTGCTCTTCACGTCGAAGCGGACGTTCTGGTTCTTCGAGGTGCACGTACCGGCGTTGGCCGTGGAGGAGTCGGTGCCGAGCGTGGCCTTGGAGGCCGGCTGGTTGTCCCAGTCGGTCTGCGAGCTGATCGCGCTCGCGCCGGTGCTGTTGACCCGGGCGAGCTGCACCTCACGGGCGCTGGAGCTGTAGGTGAACACCTGCGTCACCGCGAACTCGGCGCTGACGATGTCCTTGCCGGCGAAGGTGCCCGTCGGGATCGCGAAGAACTGCCGCTTCACGTCCGTCGAGCTGCTGCACCGGACCGACACGTCGGACGGGCACAGGCCGACCCCTTCGTCGTCGTCGAACTTCCAGAAGGAGGTGCCCGAGTAGTGCGAGGACACCATGGTCCAGCCCGTGTTGGTGGCGGTCTTGATGACCGGGTCGATGTAGACCGGGTAGACGGTGCCGGCGTCGGTGAGCAGGTCCGTGTCGGGGGTGAGCGTCATCGCGCCCGCGGAGACGTCCACGCCGACGCCGGCCACCCGGGCGCCCTCGGGGGGCGTCTGGGTGTTCTCGTCGGCGGCGGGGGTGTCGCCCTGCGCCGCGTGGCTGGAGTCCCACATCACCGGCTGCGGCGCCTCGAAGACCGCGCCGCCCGAGCCGGTGTCGGTGGCGGTCAGCCCGCCGTCGCCGGTCTCCGTCAGCCGCACCGAGGAGGTGTCGAGCGGAAGGCGCAGCTTCGCCAGCTCCGGGTCGGCCGCGGCCTTCGCGTTCTTGACGACCAGCACGTGGGAGAAGCCCTCGGCGCTCGCGGTGACCTTGAGGTCGACACCGTCCAGCACGTCCGGGTACGTGGCGGTCGAGCCGTCGACCTTCGGCTCGGGCAGCTTGTCGGGCCAGTCGAGGGAGACGGAGCGCCCGTCCTTCTCGATCTCGGCGAAGGTCGTGTCGCCGCCGCCGGAGAAGGACATGGCGGTCAGCGCCGCCTTCGGGGCGAGGGTCCCGTTCTTCCGGCGGACCAGCGTGGTGTCGATGTCCGTCCACTCGCCGTCGACGCGGGTGCGGACGGGCTGGACGTACTCGCTGACGGTGAACGTGCCGTCCGGGTTGGCGACGGTGGTGCTGCGTTCGTCGCGCAGGCTCTGGATCTCGACGGGCCGGCCGGACTTCTTCGCCCTGGTCCGGGCGGCGTTCGGGGAGAGCGACGAGTCGCTGCCGTCGGCTGTGCTCGCGCTCCGGCTCCGGCCGGCCTGCGTCTGCTCGGCGGCCGGTGCGGGGACGGCGCTCAGCGCGGTCGTCAGCAGGGCCGCCACGGCGGCGGCCGCGACGAGGGGCCGGCGTCCGGGTCTCCTGCGGATCTTGATGGTGCGGATCTTGATGCTGCGGAACTTCATGGTGCGGAACTTCATGCTGCGGAACTTCATGGTGCGGTGCTCTCCGCTCCTGTGCCGGCCGTTCACCCGATCACCCCGAACGTCGAGCCGGCGTCGGGCAGACCGCCCGATCCGGGCACGTGGACGGTGGTCCCGGTGCTGGTGGTGCCGTCGATGTCGGACCACGGCATGACGTACGCGACGCCCTTCGAGGTGGCCGGCTCCTTGCTGTAGGGCACGCCCACGTAGAGGTTGACGCTGCCGCCCACGAGCGCGAGGCCGGTGTAGTCCCGGGCGGTCGCGGTGCCGGGCAGTCCCGAACCGCGGAAGAGTTCCTTGTCGTTGGCGCCGAGGGCGGTGTCGAGCGGCCGGAAGACGTGCACGGCGCCCGCGTCCCTGACCGTCGAGGTGTCCTTGCCGGGCTCGCCGACGGCCAGCCGGACGACGGCCGAGGTGGTCACGACACTGGTGTCGGTGTTGGCGATCACCACGCGCTGGCCCATGGCGTCACCGGCGACCGCGTCGCCCTCGACGTCCGCGACGCTGTTGTCGAACGCCGCGACCTGCGTGTACGCGCCGGACGGCTGGATGCGGACCACCGTGACCCCGCCCGCGTCCGGCGTGGTGCCGATGTCCTCACCGGGAACGCCGACGGCCAGCAGCACGTCGGAGTTGTACGTCTGGTCGCTGGGCCGGTAGCCGGTCATCGAGACCGAGAAGCCGAAGCGGTCGCCCGCCTCCGACGCGCCGCCGATCCCGTCGCTGTCCTGCGACAGCCCCAGGAGCGGGGTGGGCAGGCCGCTCGCGAGCGTGTGGCTGAACACCGCGACCCCGCCGGCGAACTCCTCGTCCCCGATGGCCTCGCCCGGGGTGCCGACCGCGAAGTAGCGGTTGGTCCCGGTGAGCGAGTAGCCGAAGCGGTCGTTCACCTCGGGATCGCCGGGCACGCCGGTGGAGTTCTGGTTCACGGAGACCTTGGTGCTGCCCTGCACGTACTCGATGCAGCCGGCGTCGGCATAGGTCGTGCCGCCGAAGGTGACGCCCTCACCGGGGACGCCGATGACCAGGTACGGCGTTCCGCTCGCGGTCGTGCCCGCCTTGAGGGCGTAGCCGAACCAGTCGTACGCCTCGGTGGTGGTGGCGGTGTCGAACCCGTTCTGGCTGTAGCCCTGGATCGCCGAGCCCGTCCCGATGCCGGTGGGCGTGCCGTGGATGACGTAGATCGCCCCGGCGTCGACGAGGTTCGTGCCGTCCCTGACGACGTCCTCGTAGGGCGCGCCGACCACCAGGTCGCTGCAGCCGTCGCCGTCGGCGTCGTAGGCGGCGTAGGACGTGCCGAAGCCGTCGCCGGCCTCGGGCGTCGCGTCCATGCCGCTGGTCGCCTGCGAGATCTCCGAGACGCCCTTGCCGCCGCCCAGCACCACCCGTACGAGACCGGCCCGCTTGGCCCCGTTCACCGTGGCGCCCGGGTCGGCGATCACCGTGTCCTGGACACCGTCGCCGTTGAAGTCGCTCGCCGTCCCCGCCGTGCATGTGGCAGCGGCCGCCTGCGGCGAGGTCAGCGTCACGCCCCCCGTCGCGGCCAGGAGAAGACCGGCCACGGCGGCCAGTTTCCCTGCCAGATGTGTACGCGTACGCACACTCCACCCCTTGTTTTCCCGCCGGGCGGGCCCAGGTAAGACCACCCTATGAATGACGTAAGAGCAGACTAAATACGAGCCAAATAAAAATCGTCAAGGCCGGTCGAGAAACAAGATGCACACAGCAACCACACAGAGTGTGACCATCTTTGCCTTATGCGCCGCAACGAAGAAGAAGGGGGCCCGGAGTGTCGAACGAGAACAAAAAGGGCGCGTCACGGGCCCCTGACCAGGGTGACTGACCGGTACTTCACCGAATATTCACATGACTACTCGGAGATGGTCGTGATACGTTCATGACCAGAAGCTGTTTCGGGCCGGCGAGTCAATCGGGACCTCTTCCACCGAAATCCCCCGCCGAGGGACGCCGGGCCAATTGATCGCACCGCCCCGGCAGGCGAGCGGGAATAGCCGCCGCTTTCCCCGCCCTACGTTTTTCTTTCCCGGACCCCCCGTCCCGGATTCCCCGTCCAGGATTCCTTTTCCCGGATTCCGTTTCCCGGTTTTCCTTTCCCGGTTGCCGAATACCGGCGGGGTGGGCAGGGCTCGGGGCACACCGGGAATCCGGGCCGGCCGGCGCGTCAGCCCGCCGTGAACGTGTCGACGGCGACGTCGAAGTACTCCCGCGCCTCCCGCACCTTCCCGACCGGCGCCGACACCCACACGTCGTACAGCAGCCCGCCCTCCTCCCAGCAGAGGTCGTAGGTGTGCCGCGGTCCCTCCGTCGCGCTGAAGCCCTTCCAGGTGAACTCCCAGAACGCGGCGGGGTGTCCGGAGTGCGTGGTGTCGGTGACCCGGCCGTCGTGGTAGCCGGGGTTCGTGCTCGGCCCCTCGGCCGCCGCGCGCCGCATCGCCCCTCCCGGTCCGCCGGTCTGCGTCTCGGACACCTTGATGCCGAGCCGGAAGGTCTGCCCCCGCGACAGGTAGAAGACGCGCTCGCCCTGCGGGTCGCGGGTGAAACCCTCCGGTACGGCGAGGGAGAAGCCGGCCGGGTCCTGCGCGAGGCGGTAGCCGGAGGGTGCGGTGCGGGAGTGGGCGGTGGGGGGCGGCGAGCCGGTCGAGGAGGGGGTCGGGGTGGTGGCCGTGGCCGAGGGGGACGGGGTGGCCGAAGGGGTCGCCGGATGCGACGCGGAGACGGCCGTCGTGCCTCCGGGGCCCGGGGTGGTGCCGCCCCCGTCCCCGTGGAACAGCAGCGTGGCCGCCGACACGCCCGCCCCGGCCATCGCGGCGACCAGCAGCGCGGCGACCAGCACCCCGCGGGTGGACGGCCGGGGCGGCACCGCCGGTTCCGGGGACGGCGGCCACGGAACGTCCCGCTGGGTCGGCGTGTACGACGCGACGCCCGCACTCCGCACCGCACCGCCGGCGCCGGTCACGGCCCCCGTCTCCAGGAACCCGCGCAGCATCAGCTCGGCCTCCGCCGCGCCCAGCCGGCGCTCGGGATCCCGCTCCAGCAGCCCCCGTACGACCGGCAGCAGCGGCTCGGCCTGGGCCGGTGGCCGGATCTCGTCGGAGACCACGGCGTGCAGGATCCCGCCGAGCGAGTCGCGCCGGAACGGCGACTCGCCGCTGAGCGCCGCGCACAGCAGCGCCCCCAGCGACCACAGGTCGGACGCCGGGCCGGACCGGCCGCCGGACATCCGCTCGGGCGCGGTGTACTCGGGCGAGCCGACGAAGGATCCGGTCTCGGTGAGCGTGGTGGCACCCGCGACCTGGGCGATCCCGAAGTCGGTGAGCACGACACGCCCGGTGGCGGCCTCCACGAGCACGTTCGCCGGCTTGATGTCCCGGTGCAGCACCCCGGCCCCGTGCGCCGCCCGCACCGCGCTCAGCAGCGCGATCCCGATCCGCGCGGCCTCGCCGACGTCCACCGGCCCGCTCCGCGAGATCCGGTCGGCCAGCGAACCGCCCTCGATCAACTCCATGACGATGTACGGCCGTCCGCCGTCCTCGACCACGTCGTGCACGACGATGATGTGCGGGTGGTGCAACTGGGCGACGGCCTGGGCCTCACGCAGGGTGCGTTCGCGGCGCAGCCGGGCGTCGTCGTCCGAGAGGGAGTCGTCGACGGTGAGCTCCTTGACGGCGACCTGCCGCCCCAGTAACTGGTCGGTCGCACGCCATACGACACCCATTCCGCCCCGCCCGAGCCGCGCTTGCAGGCGATAACGCCCCGCGATCAGACGGACGGCGTCCCCGTCGGTCCCCATGGCCCCATGATGCCGCACCGGACCCGAACCTTCCGGACGGTGACAAGCCAAGACGCCCGGCCGCGGCGCCGCTTTCCGGGGCGCGCCGGGGCGCACGGCCGCGTCAGCCGGACGACCCCGGCTCCTGCCAGCTCTGCAGCACCCACTTGAACTGCTGGGCGGCCGTCGACCAGTCCGCCGCCGGCGACGACATGTAGATCGCGTACTCGACGCCCGCCCGTGAGTAGTACGTCTCCTCGACCGCCCGCCGGGGCCCGGCCACGTTCGCCCCGTCCTTCGCCAGCGCCGTCCAGGTGTACTCCCACAGCGCCCCGTCCCGGTCCCGGTACAGGTTCTGCTTCATGGTCACGCGCTTGTAGTCGACCAGCTTCTGCAACTGCTGCTCCAGGTCCTGCTGGTGCGCGAGCGCGTTGGAGAAGTCCGGCGAGCTGTCGATCGCGATGCGCACGAAGTGCTTGCCGCCGTCGGGCGTGTAGTCGACCTGCTTGAGGTCGCCGTCGATGCCGAAGACCTTGCGCTGCCACCCCTTGGGCAGGGAGAGGCCGAAGCCGAGCGGGTCGTGCACGGCCTGCCAGTCGGCGGGAACGGCGCCGTCCGGGGCCGTGGTCGCGCTCTGCGAGGAGGACGGGCCCGAGGTGGCCGGCGAGGCCACGCTGCCGCTGCCGTCCCGCTGCCCGGAGTCCCACTTCTGCAGGGCCACGGCCGCGCCACCGCCGAGCAGCGCGGCCACGGCGACGACGAACGCGAGCGTCCGCAGCCGGCGCCGGCCGGACCGGCCGGAGACGGGCGCGGACGGCGGACCGACGGTCGTCGGCGCGCTCAGGGAACCACCGGGGGGCCGCTGCCCCTCGTAGGAGCCCCCGTGAGAACTCCCGTAGGAGTTGCTGCTGTACGCGTTGCCGCCGTAGGAGTTACTGCCGTACGCGTTGCTGCCGTGCGAGCCCGCGTGGCCCGCGCCCTCCTGGAAACTCTCGTACGCGCCACCGGAGTCCAGCCGCGTCCCCCCGTCGCTGCCGATGCCGCCGCCGCTGAGCTGCGACTGCGTCGGCACGTACGCCTGGGCCGCGCTCGGCCGCCGGCCCTCCGCCGCCTCGGCGAGCATCTGCTCGGTCTCCTCGGGGCTCGGCCGCTCGGCCGGTTCCTTGCGGAGCAGGGCCGTGATGACCGGCTCCAGCGGGCCCGCGGCACGCGGCTCCGCGGCCTCGTCCTCGACGACCGCCTGCATGGTGGTCAGCGGCGAGGTGCGGCGGAACGGCGAACGCCCCTCCACCGCCGTGTACAGCGTCGCGCCCAGCGCCCACAGGTCGGAGGACGGCCCCGGGTCGTGCCCGCGCACGCGCTCCGGCGCGAGGTAGTCGACTGATCCGACCACTTCCCCGGTACGGGTGATCGTCGTGTCGCCCTCGATCTGCGCGATGCCGAAGTCGGTGAGGAGCACCCGGCCGTCCCGGCCGATCAGCACGTTGCCGGGCTTGACGTCCCGGTGCAGCACCCCGGCGCTGTGCGCGGCGCGCAGCGCGCGCAGCACCCACAGCCCGATCCGCGCGGCCTCCCGCGGCTCGATGCGCCCCTGCTCCTTGACCGCGTCGGCCAGCGAGTGGCCCTCGACCAGCTCCATGACGATCCACGGGCGGCCGTCGTGTTCGAGTACGTCGTGGACGGTGACGACGGCGGAGTGGTTGATGCGCGCCGCGGCCCGGGCCTCCGCCCGGGTACGGGCCAGCAGGATGGCCTGGTCGCCCTCGGAGACGTAGAGCGCGGCCGTCAACTCCTTGATGGCGACCGCCCGGTGCAGCACTTCGTCATGGGCGCGCCACACCCGGCCCATGCCGCCGCTGCCGATGATGTCGGCCAGCCGGTAGCGGCCCGCGATGAGCAGGCCCTGCATCTGATTCACGTTGCCCCGCAATGCTCTTGTCAGGGTCAGACTAAGGACCGCCCCTCGGTCAGGGAACAAGTGGGGTCCCACGGAGACAGCACTGTGACGGTTCTCGCTTTCGTCACCGGATGTGAACGAAATCCCCGCACCGGCACGGGAACCGACCGCCCCGGGGACGCGTTGACTTCCACCCGGCCCGCCCACTGGTACGTGTACGGCCGCGTCCGCGTCTCAGCGCGCGCCTCAGCCCGCTTCCTGGCCCGTGTCCCGGCCCGCGTCCTAGCCCGTGTACTTGTACGTCGCCGACGCCTGCTCGTACAGCGTGGTCACCTCGTCCCGGTCGGACTCGGGGCCGCGCACCTGCACGATGTGGTACCTCCCGTTGATCAGGAAGACCATGTTGCGCACGAACAGGTCGCCCTCCTGGCTGTCCGTCCAGGTGAACTGCCCCTCGGCCGACACCTGCTGACCCACCGTGATGGTCCGCAGCCCCCCGGCGGTGGCCCAGCTGGAGTCCCGGTACGGCTGCAGCTCCGGTTCCCTGTCCCGCTGGTACGTCATCGGGTCGCTGCCGTAGGCCGCCGCGCTGTCCCGTCCCGCCACCACGATCAGCTCGAACTTCCCGTGCGAGTAGATCACCTGGCCGCTGCTGTTCTTCGGGGACCGGCTCCAGCCCTTGGCGACGGCGATCCGGAAGCCGTTCGGGTCGTCGCGCAGGGTGAACCCGTCGGCGACGGTCGAGCCGCCCGTCGAACCGGCGGTGGTCTGCGTCTCGGTGGACGGGGGCGACGTGGGGGTCGGCGTCGGTGCCGGAGCGGACGTCTGGCTCCGGCTCGGTGCGGAACTCGCCTGGCCGGCCGCGCCGGTCCGGTCGCCGGTCCCCGCGCCCTGGTCCCCGGTGTCCTTCTTCGGCAGGAACAGCATGGCGTAGGCGACCGCCGCGGCCAGCAGGAGCAGGACCAGCAGAAGCAGGGTGCGGCCGAGCTTGCGCGGGGACCCGGCCTCCTCCCGGGCCCGCTTGTGCCGGCCGTGCGTCGCCGGGAGCCCGGCCCTGCGCCTGCGCACCAGCTCCCCGCGGCGCCGGACGATCGGCAGCCGCCTGGGGTCGGCGGGCGGGGCGGCGACGACATGCGTACCGGCGTCCGGCTCCGGCGCGGACCGCACCAGCGAGCGCAGCCAGCCGCGCAGCTCCTCGAAGTCCAGCCGCTCGGTGGGGTCCTGACGCAGCAACGACTCCACGACCGGCCTGAGCGACCCGCACTCCTCCGCGAACGCGGGCGGCTCCGCGCACACCAGCTGCACCAGCTCGGCCGTCGACTCCTCCGGATACGGCGCGTGTCCCTGCACCGACCGGAACAGCAGCGCGCCGAGCGCCCACAGGTCGGTGGCCGGGCCGATGGGCGCCGCCAGCTGCCAGTTCTCGTGCACCGGAACGGCCTGCTCCGGCGCCCAGCGCTCGGTCACCGGCCCCACGACGGTCATCCGCACCTGCCGCGCCCGCTCGGCGGCCAGCGCGGTGCCGGGCCCCCGCCGTCCGGGGACCGTGGCGCCGGACTCACCCCAGCGGGCGGCACCGGCTCCGGCACCCTGCGCGGGCACGACGGCGTGCGGCTGCCCCTGGGCGCCTCGGAACTCGACACCGGCCCCGGGAGGGATCGCGCCGGTGCCGGTGCCGGTGCCAGTCCCGGTCCCGGGAGGGACCGCGCCGGGTCCGGCGGACGGGAGCGCGGTGCGTTCGTGGCCGGGGGCCACCGCCGGGGGCGTGCCGGGGCGGGAGCGGGGTGCGGCGCCGTGCCAGGGCGACGGCGCGCCGCGCACCCCGTACGGGTCCGCTATCCGGCCGGGCGGCATGCCGTCGGCGGCCCGCTGCTCCCCGCCCGGCTCCTGCGCCTGCCCGTTCGCATACGGCGGCTGCGCCCCGCCGTTGGCATACGGCTGCTGGGCCGCCCCGTTGGCATACGGCTGCTGGGCCGCCCCGTTGGCGTGTCCCGGGCCGTACGGCGGCTGCGGCACCGGCGCCGCGGTGCCGCCCTCGGCCGGCGGCCGGGCACCGGGCAGCGCGGCACGCCCGTTCTGCTGGGCCTCCTGGACCCGGGCGGCGGCCCTGGCTCCCGCCCGGTACGCGGCGATCGCGCCGGCCCGGGCGGCCCGGATGTCCGAGCCGGTCTCCAGCGCCCGCCGCTCCACGGCACCCGTACCGGTGCCGCCCGTACCGGTGCCGCCAGGGCCCTCGTCCGGACCGGCCCCCGGCAGCCCGCCGGCGGCCCGCGCCTGGATCGCGGCACGCCGAGCGGCCTCGGGATCGGTCTCCGGCGCGCCGGGCGCCTGCTGCGCGCCGCCCGTACCACCGGACGCACCACCAACGCTCCCGATGCCTCCGACGGCGACGGCACCTGAGCCGCCGGAACCGCCCGAAACACCCGAGCCGGGCGAAACGTTCGGACCGGACGGGCCCGACTGACGGGGCGGACCTGACAGACCCGGCGGACCGCCGGGCGTGGCGGAACCTTCCGCCTCCCCGACCCACCGCCTCCCGTCGGTCTCCGCGCCGCCCTCGCCGCCCTCGCCTTCCTGCGCCGGCACCGGGTCGTACCCGCACAGCGCCTCCTCCGCCGCCCCGACCGCGAGGCCGGTCAGCATCACCCGGCCGTCGTCGCAGACGAGGACCGTGCGGGCGGTGATGTTGCGGTGCACCCAGCCGTGGGCGTGCAGCACCCGCAGCGCCATCAGCACGTCGGAGGCGACCTCCGCCGCCCGGTACGGGCTCAGCGGCTGCTCCGCGAGCACCGCGGCCAGCGACCGCGCGGCGACCGACTCGCTGACGATCCAGAGCGAACCGCCCTCGGCGAACACGTCGAAGACCTGGTCGAGCCGGGGATGGTCGGGGATCCGGGCGGCGGCCTGCGCGGCCTCGACGGCGCGCCGTACCACCGGGTCGCTGGGCCGGCGTGTCGCGGTGCGCGCCGACGCCGGCCGCCGCGCGCCACGGTCACGCGCAGTGAAACCCGCCGGCAACCCCTCGGCGTCCAGCACCTCGGCCTCGACGACCTCCGGCAACGGCACCTGACGGACGAACACCTCCTGCCCGCTGTAGGTGTCGAAGGCCCGGGTCTCGGTGTGTTCGTACTCGTCGGAGGGGGGCAGCGGCAGGCGGTAACGGTCGGCGAGCACCCGACCCGCGTAGTCGTCCACGTTGCCTCCCCCGGCCGCCCGGCTGGTCAAATCCGTTCGTTTCGCGGCCCGTTCTGTATGCATACCTGGATGCGTACGGTCCGCAACCACTCACGATACGTGCCGGAGGCAAGTTGCATTGTGGGGATGCGAATTTGTCACTTGGGCTGGAACGACGCCGTCAGCGTCTTCCAGGTGTCCTTGCGCAGCTCACTGCTCCAGTCGTCGGCCTTCGCGGTGTACATCAGCGCGTACCCCTGCTTGGAGCTGACGACGAAACCCCGGTCGATGGTCCGGTACTCGGTGCCGCCGTCCACGTAGGTGAACTCCCAGTCGGCCGTGTTCCAACTGCGGTAGCTCACCTGGGCTATGCGTATCTTCTGGTACTGGGAGCGCACCATGTAGCGCTCCTGGTTCTCCCAGTCCGCCACCGGGTCGTCCTTGGGCGTGCTCGTCCAGGCGATCAGCAGCTTCTGCCCGTCGGGCCCGGTGAACCGGTCCCCGGCGGAACTGCTGGTCTGGAACTTCCAGCCCTTGGGCAGCCCGATCGAGTACCCCTGGCCGCCCTTGTACGTCTGCACCACCGGCGCGCTGCCACTGTCGCTGCCGCTGCCACTGGAGTTCGACGCCGAGGACGCGTCGTCGCCGGACCCGTCCGAGTCGTCGCTCCCGGAGGTGTCGGCCGCCGAGGCGTCCCCGTCCGTCCGCGTGCCGCCGCTCGTGTCCTGCTTGGTGGAGTCCCCGGAACCGGACGTCGAACCGGAACCGGACCCGGACCCGCTGCTCGCGCTCGCCCCCGCGGACGCCACCGCCTTGGAACCGCCGCTCTTGCCGCTCCCCTTGCTGTCCCCGTCGCCGCCGTTCAGCACGATGGCGAGCACGGTACCGAGCACCGCGAGCACCACCACCACGGCGATGATCACCAGGGTGCGCCTCGGCACCACGTCGGTGAGCGGTGCCTTGGGCACGGGCCGGGGCGCCAGGTCCAGATCCGGCGGCGGCATCACGGGCCACCCCGAACTCGCCTTGCCGGCTGCGGGCTTGGCCGCACCCGAGGCGGGAACGGCACCGGACCCGCCACCGGCGGCCGGACGCGCACCCCCGACCGGCCCCGAGGCCGAACCGGAAACGACCGGTGCCGAGGCCGGCGCCGAGGAGGCACCCGCCGCCGTGCCCGCGCCGGCCCCGGTGGCGGCGCCGGCGCTCTTCGTCCGGGTCGCGGCCGCGGCACTCGCCGCTCCCGCGGCCTTCCGCACCGACCGCAGCGCCCCGCGCAGCTTCTCCCCGGCCTCCTCGCCCCGCTTGGCCCCGGCGCCCTTCTCCTCCTGCGGCGCCTCGGGCTGCGGAGGCAGCGGTACGACCCGGGTGGCGTCCGCGGGGACCTCCTCCGGCGCGTTGATGACCGCGTCGAGCATCGCCCGCGCGCCCGCGTCGTCCAGCCGCTTGGCCGGATCCTTGGTGAGCAGCCCGTAGATGACGTCCTTCAGCGGTCCCGCGTTCTTGGGCTCCTCCAGCTGCTCGGTCATCACCGCCGTCAGGGTCGCGATCGCCGACCCCTTGTCGTACGGCGGTGCGCCCTCGACCGCCGCGTACAGCAGGCCGCCGAGCGACCACAGGTCGGCCGCCGGGCCGGGCTTGTGACCACGGGCCCGCTCCGGGGAGATGTAGGAGGGGGCGCCGACGAGCATGCCGGTGGAGGTGATGGACGGGTCGCCCTCGACCTGCGCGATGCCGAAGTCGGTGAGCACGACCCGGCCGTCGCTCTCCGAGATCAGCACGTTGGACGGCTTCACGTCCCGGTGCAGGATGCCCTCGCGGTGCGCCGACCGCAGCACGTCCAGGATCGCCAGCCCGACCTCGGCCGCCCGCTTCGGCTCCAGCAGGCCGTCCTCCCGGATGACCTCGGCCAGCGACTTGCCCTCGACCAGCTCCATCACGATCCAGGGCCGGTCGTCCTCCTCGACCACGTCGAAGACCGTCACCGCGCTGTTGTTGCGGATCCGGGCGATCGCCTTGGCCTCGCGCAGGGTGCGCGTGATCAGGCGCCGCTTCTCCTCCTCGTCGATGTTCGACGGGAACCGCAGCTCCTTGACGGCCACCGTGCGGCCGAGGGTCTCGTCCTCGGCCCGCCACACCGTGCCCATGCCGCCGCGGCCGAGCACTCCTCCCAGCCGGTACCGCCCGGCGAGAAGACGCTCACTCTTGTCCTGACGAGTCTCCTGACGAGAAGTCCCCGCCCGCTCCGCCTCCGACATGCGTCCCCTCATGCAACCCGCCCTGACAGAGCCTCCATTGTCCCTCACCCGACAAGTGCCCAACGCCCAGGGGCCCCCTGATCGCGCATCGGGGCCCACCGACCGGAACCCCCCGTGACGAGGGCGTCACACGGGCGGGATGATGAGCCCCGGGAAGGGAGGAACCCTGATGCCGTCGCTTCGGACACTGCTGGCCATACCGGTCTCTCTCGCCCTGCTGTTCGCCCCGCTGATGGCCGGTTCCGCCTCCTCGGCGGAGTCCACGGACCCCCTCCTGTCACAGTTCGTCACCAAAGGCGGAGCACCCGCCGCCGCGCTCCTGGACCACGACGGCGACGACGTCCGCTATGCGGCCGCCGGCCAGGACATCGCCCGTGCCGACCACTTCCGCGCCGGCAGCATCACGAAGACCTTCATCGCCACCGTCGTCCTGCAACTGGCCGCGGAACACCGGCTCTCCCTGTCCGACCGCGTGGAGCGGTACCTGCCGGGACTGCTGCGCGGACACGGCGTCGACGGGCGGAGAATCACCCTGCGGGCCCTGCTCAGCCACACCAGCGGGCTAGCCGACTTCACCACGGTCACCCGGGGGGCCGTGCCCCTGACCCCGCTTCAGGCCGTCCGCGTCTCGCTCGCCCTCCCGTCGACCCGGCTGGGTCACTACGCGTACTCCAGCACCGACTACGTCGTGCTCGGCATGGTCATCCGCCAGGTCACCGGTCACTCGTACGCCACCGAGGTCCGGCGCCGCATCATCACCCCCCTCCGCCTGACGGGCACGTCCTTCCCCGGCGCCCGCACCACGCTGCCCTCTCCGCACGGCCGCGCCTATGCGACCGACGGCTCCGACGTCACCGAACTCGACCCGCGCGTGGCCGGCGCGGCGGGCGAGCTGGTGACCACGCTCGACGACCTGGACCGCTTCTACGCGGCGCTGCTGGACGGCGAGCTGCTGCCCCCGCGCCGGCTGCGCGAGATGCTCGACACCCGTGCCGCACACGGCGCGTACGGCCTGGGGATCTTTCCTGTGAAGCTGCCGTGCGGGACCACGGTGTGGGGGCACAACGGCCGGATCGCGGGCAGCTACGTGCGGAGCGCTGCCTCGATCGGCGGCCGGCATGTCCTCACGTTCCGTGTGAACACGACGTCGATCGCAGACCCGGACCTCGAACCCGCACTGCTCGCGGCCGAGTTCTGCCCTCGCAATGGGTAGAACGGCCCGGGTTCGGCGGGAGATCCCGATGCCGGGTCGCTCGATCGGGTGATGCCGGACGGTCGAGTGGCGCGGGCGGGGCAGGCGGGGCGGGTGGCACGGGTGACTCAGGCGGCACCCGGCACCCGGCACCCGGCCCACAGGTCGCCCCGGCGCACCGCACCGCACCGGAACCCCGAGCCCCGAGCCCGGAGCCCGGAGCCCGGAGCCCGGAGCCCCCCAAGGAACTACCGCGGCACGATGTCCGGCGCCCCCAGCCTTGCCGCGTCCGCTGTCTGGTCGTCCGGCTGGAGTTGGGATTCGCGTTCCGCCTCGACCCGCTTCTCGTAGTGCTCGACCTCGCGCTCGATCTGGTCCTTGTCCCAGCCGAGGACGGGCGCCATGAGTTCGGCGGCCTCGCGGGCGCTGCGGGTGCCGCGGTCGAAGGTCTCGATGGAGATGCGGGTGCGGCGGGTCAGGACGTCGTCGAGGTGGCGGGCGCCCTCGTGGGAGGCCGCGTAGACGACCTCGGCGCGCAGGTAGTCGTCGGCGGCCGACAGCGGCTCCCCCAGGCCGGGGTCGGCGGCGATGAGGTCGAGGACCTCCTCCGCCATCGAGCCGTACCGGTTGAGCAGGTGCTCGACACGGACCACGTGCAGGCCGGTGCGGGCGGCGATCCTGGCCCGGGCGTTCCACATCGCCCGGTAGCCCTCCGCGCCGAGCAGCGGGATGTCCTCGGTGACACACTCCGCGACCCGCATGTCGAGCCCGTGCACCGCCTCGTCGACGGCGTCCTTGGCCATCACCCGGTACGTCGTGTACTTGCCGCCCGCGACGACCACGAGCCCCGGCACCGGATGCGCGACCGTGTGCTCGCGCGACAGCTTGCTGGTGGCGTCGGACTCGCCCGCCAGCAGCGGACGCAGACCGGCGTAGACGCCCTGCACGTCGTCGCGCGACAGCGGCACCGCGAGCACCGAGTTGACGTGGTTGAGGAGGTAGTCGATGTCGGCGCTGGAGGCGGCCGGGTGGGCCTTGTCCAGATCCCAGTCGGTGTCGGTCGTACCGATGATCCAGTGCCGGCCCCAGGGGATGACGAACAGGACCGACTTCTCGGTGCGCAGGATCAGGCCGGTGGTGGAGTGGATGCGGTCCCTGGGGACGACCAGGTGGATGCCCTTGGACGCGCGGACGTGGAACTGACCGCGCTCGCCGACCATCGCCTGCGTGTCGTCGGTCCACACCCCGGTCGCGTTGACGACCTGCTGGGCGCGGATCTCGTACTCACCGCCGCTCTCCACGTCCTGCACCCGGGCCCCGACGACCCGCTCGCCCTCGCGCAGGAATCCGGTCACCCGCGCGCGGTTGGCCGCCTTCGCACCGTAGGACACCGCCGTGCGCACCAGGGTCGCCACATAGCGGGCGTCGTCCATCTGGGCGTCGTAGTACTGGATGGCGCCGACCAGGGCGTCCTTGCGCAGCGCGGGTGCGATCCGCAGTGCGTGACGGCGGGTCAGGTGCCGGTGCACGGGCAGGCCCCGGCCGTGCCCGCCGGCCATCGACATCGCGTCGTAGAGCGCGACGCCCGAGCCGGCGTACAGGCGCTCCCAGCCCTCGTGCTGGAGCGGGTAGAGGAAGGGCACCGGCTTGACCAGGTGCGGGGCGAGGCGCTCCAGGAGGAGACCGCGCTCCTTGAGGGCCTCGCGGACCAGGGCGAAGTCGAGCATCTCCAGGTAACGCAGGCCGCCGTGGATCAGCTTGCTGGACCTGCTGGAGGTGCCGGAGGCCCAGTCGCGGGCCTCGACGATGCCGGTGTTCAGGCCCCGGGTGACCGCGTCCAGCGCGGTACCCGCGCCGACCACTCCACCGCCCACCACCAGCACGTCCAGCTCGCGCTCGGCCATGGCCGCCAGGGACTCCGCACGCTGCTCCGGCCCCAGTGTCGCTGTCCTCACCGCTGCCTCCCGCTCTGCCGCCACGCGGCCATCGCTCGCCGTCGGTCCATCGCTCGCCATCGGCCGTAGCCGGCCGCGGATCACCGGTCACCGGTCACCGGTCGCCGTCGAGCGTCGGGCGCGCCGACCGCCGAGCACGTCGCTCGCCGGTCGTCACCTGTCGGTCATCGGGCACGTGGGCCGCGCCCCCGGCGGGCGTGGCCCCTGCCCAAAGTCTGACCGGGTTGCCCGGCTTCAGCCACCACTCACCCCCAGCCTGTGGACAACGGTCACCGAACCCACGGAAGACACATCAACACAATCCCGCATAACGGTCATATTTACTCCTAGTCTGACCGTGCGCCTCGCTCATCCTGTCCACAGGGCTTGCGCACCTGTCCCGCTTCGGTTACTGGGAAGGACGGCCCACTCCATGCCCGCAGACCTCGCCGTCATCGGACTCGGTCCCTACGGCCTGCCCCTCGCCCAGGCCGCCGTGACCGCCGGCGTCTCCACGATCGGCTACGCCACCGGCCCCGAGGCGGGTTCGCTGAGCCCCGCCGAGCTGCGCCGGATGCTCGCGAAGGGCTTCCGGGTGGTCGAGGACCCGGCGCAACTGGGGCGGGTGCGTACCGCCGTGATCTGCGCGCCGACCCCGCGCGGCGCCGACGGCGGGCTCGACCTGGGCCAGGTGGAGGCCGCCGCGGGCACGCTGGCCGAGCGGCTGCGTCCGCACACGACGGTGATCCTGGAGTCCCCGGTCCATCCGGGGACGACGGAGGACTTCCTGCGGCCGCTGCTGGAGAAGGGCTCGGGCCTGCGCGCGGGCCGCGACTTCCATCTCGCCTACTCGCCCAGTCGGGTGAATCCCGGCAACCGGGACTTCACGCCGGCCAACACGCCGAAGGTCATCGGCGGCCTCACGCCCGCGTGCACGGAGTCGGCCGCCACGTTCTACGGACGGCTCACCGACAAGGTGGTACGCGCGCGTGGTCCGCGCGAGGCCGAGACCGTGCAGCTGCTGGAGACCAACTTCCGGCACGTCAACATCGCCCTCGTCAACGAGATGGCCGTCCTCTGCCACGACCTGGGCGTCGACCTCTGGGACGTCATCCGCTGCGCGGAGACCAAGCCGTTCGGCTTCCAGGCCTTCCGCCCGGGCCCCGGGGTCGGCGGCCACGGCGTCGCCCAGGACCTGTCCGGCCGCGCGAGCCGCGGTCTGCGCATGGTGGAACTGGCCCAGCAGGTCAACAGCCGGATGCCGGGGTACGTCGTGCAGCGCGCCGCCGCCCTCCTCAACGAGCACGGGAAGTCGGCGCGCGGCGCGCGCGTGCTGCTGCTCGGGGTCACCTACAAGGCCGACCTCGCCGACCAGCAGAACAGCCCCGCCCAGGAGATCGCGATGCGCTTCATGGAGCTGGGCGCCTCGGTCAGCTACCACGACCCGCACATCGCGTCCTGGAGCGTCCTGGACCGCCCGGTGCCGCGCGCCGACTCCCTCTACGAGGCCGCCGCCGACGCCGACCTGACGATCCTGGTCCAGCAGCACCGCACGTACGACCTGCAGGGCCTGTCGGTGAAGGCCCAGTTGCTGCTGGACACGCGCGGGGCGACCCCGACGGGGGCGGCACACCGGCTCTGAACGGGCCCGGCGCCCGCGACAGGCGGCTCGCCGACGGGCGCGCGGGGATGAAGGGGCGCGCGATGCCGCCCATAGACCCGGTAGGCGGTCCGTCTGGCACTCGGGCCGGGCCCCGAGGGCCGGGGTCCGGAACCATCTCCTTGGAAGGGGGCGCCCCGGAGAACGGGTCGCCGATCAGGGACACTACCGCCCCCCCTACGCCCATCCAGCCCACGTTCGTCCCGAGCGCAACCGCACGCCCCTTCCCCTCAACACGCGCCCCCACCAGCGCACTTGGGCATGCGAAAGGGCCGGTCGCCCGCCCGGGGTGACCGGCCCTCCGGCCGCCGTACGGCGGCTGCCGCCTACCGCTTGTGCTGCGAGTCCGCCACCGTCACCTCGACGCGCTGGAACTCCTTCAGCTCGCTGTAGCCGGTGGTGGCCATGGCGCGGCGCAGGGCGCCGAAGAGGTTCATCGAGCCGTCGGGGGTGTGGGACGGGCCGGTGAGGATCTCCTCAAGGGTGCCGACCGTGCCGAGGTCGACCTTCTTGCCGCGCGGGAGCTCCTCGTTGACGGCCTCCATGCCCCAGTGGTGGCCCTTGCCGGGTCCGTCGGTCGCGCGGGCCAGCGGGGAGCCCATCATCACCGAGTCGGCGCCGCAGGCGATCGCCTTGGGGAGGTCGCCGGACCAGCCGACACCGCCGTCGGCGATGACGTGGACGTAGCGGCCGCCGGACTCGTCCATGTAGTCGCGGCGGGCGGCGGCCACGTCGGCGACGGCGGTGGCCATCGGGACCTGGATGCCGAGCACGTTGCGCGTGGTGTGGGCGGCGCCGCCGCCGAAGCCGACCAGGACACCGGCCGCGCCCGTGCGCATCAGGTGCAGGGCCGCCGTGTACGTGGCGCAGCCGCCGACGATCACCGGGACGTCCAGCTCGTAGATGAACTGCTTCAGGTTCAGCGGCTCGTGCGAGGACGAGACGTGCTCCGCGGAGACCGTCGTACCGCGGATGACGAAGATGTCGACGCCCGCGTCCACCACCGCCTTGGAGAACTGCGCGGTGCGCTGCGGGGAGAGCGCGGCCGC
The DNA here is from genome assembly GCF_042957285.1 of Streptomyces sp. NPDC008092. Taxonomy (NCBI): domain Bacteria; kingdom Bacillati; phylum Actinomycetota; class Actinomycetes; order Kitasatosporales; family Streptomycetaceae; genus Streptomyces; species Streptomyces sp. NPDC008092. Next base: position 401,474 of record NZ_JBIBHY010000003.1, on the reverse strand, counting down.
CGTGACCACGCCGGAGTCGCGCACCTCCTTGATGCGCGCGCCGATCAGCTCCTCCTTGATGGGGGCGGAGTAGATCTCCTGGAGGCGGCGGGTGGCGGTGTCGGCGTCCAGCCCGACGATCTCGTCGAGGAGGGGCTGCGGGTCCTCGTACCGGGTCCAGAGGCCTTCGAGGTTGAGGACGCCGAGGCCGCCGAGCTCGCCGATGCGGATCGCGGTGGCCGGGGAGACGACCGAGTCCATGGGGGCGGCCAGGAACGGCAGCTCGAAGCGGTAGGCGTCGATCTGCCAGGCGATCGAGACCTCCTTCGGGTCCCGCGTACGGCGGCTGGGGACGACGGCGATGTCGTCGAAGGCGTACGCCCGGCGGCCGCGCTTGCCGCGCCCGATCTCGATCTCAGTCACGTCTGTGGCCTTTCCCTCTGCGTTTCAGCGTCTACCAGTATCGCCGACGGGCACGGCAAGGGCGGCCCCGGTGTGTCCGGGACCGCCCTGGAAAGGCCGTGGTGACTGCTTGCGACTACTTGCTGCGGCTGTAGTTCGGCGCCTCGACCGTCATCTGGATGTCGTGCGGGTGGCTCTCCTTGAGACCCGCGGCGGTGATCCGCACGAAGCGGCCCTTGGACTCCATCTCGTCGACCGTGGCCGCGCCCACGTAGCCCATGGTCTGGCGCAGGCCGCCGACGAGCTGGTGCAGCACGTTGGCCAGCGGGCCGCGGTAGGGCACCTGGCCCTCGACGCCCTCGGGGACGAGCTTGTCGTCGGAGGAGACCTCGGCCTGGAAGTAGCGGTCCTTCGAGTACGACTTGCCCTGGCCGCGCGACTGCATGGCGCCGAGCGAGCCCATGCCGCGGTACGACTTGAACTGCTTGCCGTTGATGAAGAGCAGCTCGCCCGGGGACTCCTCGCAGCCCGCGAGGAGGGAGCCCAGCATCACCGTGTCGGCACCGGCCGCCAGCGCCTTGCCGATGTCGCCGGAGTACTGCAGGCCGCCGTCGCCGATGAGCGGGATGCCGGCCGGGCGGGCGGCGAGGGACGCCTCGTAGATGGCGGTGACCTGCGGGACGCCGATGCCGGCGACCACGCGGGTGGTGCAGATCGAGCCGGGGCCCACGCCGACCTTGATGCCGTCGACGCCGGCGTCGATCAGGGCCTGCGCGCCGTCGCGGGTGGCGACGTTGCCGCCGATCACGTCGACGCCGACGCTCGACTTGATCTTCGCCATCCAGCTCAGGGCGTTGCTGTTGTGGCCGTGCGAGGTGTCGACGACCAGGAAGTCCACGCCGGCCTCGGCGAGCGCCTGGGCCCGCTCCAGGGCCTCGGGGCTCGCGCCCACGGCGGCACCGACGAGCAGGCGGCCCTCGGAGTCCTTGGCCGCGTTCGGGTACTTCTCGGCCTTGACGAAGTCCTTGACCGTGATCAGGCCCTTGAGGACGCCCTGGTCGTCGACCAGGGGCAGCTTCTCGATCTTGTGCTTGCGCAGCAGCTGCATGGCCTCGGGGCCGGAGATGCCGACCTTGCCGGTGACCAGCGGCATCGGCGTCATGACCTCGTGGACCCGGCGGGTGCGGTCGCTCTCGAAGGCCATGTCGCGGTTGGTGACGATGCCGAGCAGCTTGCGGTCGGGGTCGGTGACCGGGACGCCGCTGATCCGGAACTTCGCGCACAGCGCGTCGGCCTCGGCGAGGGTCGCGTCCGGGTGCACCGTGATCGGGTCGGTGACCATGCCGGACTCGGACCGCTTCACCAGGTCGACCTGGTTGACCTGGTCCTCCACGGAGAGGTTGCGGTGGAGCACGCCGACGCCGCCCAGCCGGGCCATCGCGATCGCCATGCGGGACTCGGTCACCTTGTCCATCGCCGCGGAGAGCAGCGGGATGTTGACCCGGACGTTGCGAGAGATGCGGGACGAGGTGTCGACCGCGTTCGGGAGGACCTCGGAGGCTCCCGGCAGCAGCAGCACGTCGTCGTAGGTCAGCCCGAGGGTGGCGAATTTGTCGGGCACTCCGTCGACGTTGGTGGTCATGACACCTTCCCCAAATGGCCTTGATCGGTGCGGATGTCCATGCTAACGGGAAGCACGGCTCCCAAATTCCACGGTACGACTCAGCTCCAGGCTTCGTATGTTCGTACGGGAACGGGCACACGCCTGTTCATCGGGGACCCGGGATCGGGCCGGGGGGAAGGCCGCCGCAAGGCGGACAAGGGCTCCGCCTACTGCTCCGCGAGCGCCCGCAGCCGGCTCAGGGCCCGGTGCTGGGCGACTCGCACCGCACCCGGTGACATTCCCAACATCTGGCCGGTCTCCTCGGCCGTGAGACCCACGGCGATGCGGAGCAGGAGCAGCTCGCGCTGGTTCTCCGGGAGGTTGGCCAGGAGTTTCTTGGCCCACTCGGCGTCGCTGCTGAGCAGTGCGCGCTCCTCGGGGCCGAGGGAGTCGTCGGGGCGTTCCGGCATCTCGTCCGAGGGGACGGCCGTGGAGCCCGGGTGGCGCATCGCGGCGCGCTGCAGGTCGGCGACCTTGTGGGAGGCGATCGCGAAGACGAAGGCCTCGAAGGGGCGGCCGGTGTCGCGGTAGCGGGGCAGGGCCAGCAGGACCGCCACGCAGACTTCCTGGGCGAGGTCCTCGACGAAGTGGCGGGCGTCGCCCGGGAGGCGGGACAGGCGGGTACGGCAGTAGCGCAGTGCGAGGGGGTGAACATGGGCGAGCAGGTCGTGCGTGGCCTGCTCGTCCCCGTCCACGGCGCGATGGACGAGAGCGCCGATCGTCCCTACGGCAGTGACCGCCTCGTCGTCGCGCATCGGTCCATGGTGCCCTGCTGCCGTCGGCGGCGTGGCATCGCGTCCTTCGTTGTGCACCGAAGCGTTATGAGCAGGTGCGCCGGAACTCATCTCCTGCGCCCTCCCCTTCCGCTCGAACGACTCGTCCCCGAGAGACTCCACACCTCAAGGATGCGGCATCCGCGCCGAAACGAGCAGCGGGCCCGAGGCGCTCCGTCTTGCAGACCCCGCCCACCGTGGGGTAGGCGGGGGCGTCCGGTCGGTCCGCTGTCCCGCTGCGGCGCAGCTCACCGTCGTGCTATCGGACCAGTCCCCAGCGGAAGCCGAGGGCCACCGCGTGGGCGCGGTCGGAGGCTCCGAGCTTCTTGAACAGCCGCCGGGCGTGGGTCTTCACGGTGTCCTCGGAGAGGAACAGCTCGCGGCCGATCTCGGCGTTGGAGCGGCCGTGGCTCATGCCCTCCAGGACCTGGATCTCGCGCGCGGTGAGGGTGGGCGCGGCGCCCATCTCGGCCGAGCGGAGGCGGCGGGGCGCCAGCCGCCAGGTCGGGTCGGCGAGGGCCTGGGTCACGGTGGCCCGCAGTTCGGCGCGCGAGGCGTCCTTGTGCAGGTAGCCGCGAGCGCCGGCGGCGACGGCCAGGGCCACGCCGTCCAGGTCCTCGGCGACCGTGAGCATGATGATGCGCGCGCCGGGGTCGGCGGACAGCAGCCGGCGCACGGTCTCGACGCCGCCCAGTCCGGGCATGCGCACGTCCATCAGGATCAGGTCGGATCGGTCGGCGCCCCAGCGGCGGAGGACTTCCTCGCCGTTGGCCGCCGTCGTCACGCGCTCGACGCCGGGCACGGTCGCCACCGCGCGGCGCAGCGCCTCTCGGGCAAGCGGGGAGTCGTCGCAGACGAGGACGGATGTCATGACCGCCCTCCGCAGCTGATGCGCGTCACCTTGAGCCTCCAGGCTGGTACGGAATCGTCACCTGTGCGGTCGAACGTCTCGGACGCCTGCCCGAGCGCTTGTTGCTTCAACCGCCACCGCACTCTCAACGACGGTCACTCGAAAGAGTTACGGGGCTGCATGCCGTCTTCGGCACTCTACGTGAGGGTGCGGACACGGTGCAGACATGGACGTCAGACCCTCAACTTTTCATCACAACCAATGCCCCATTTAGACCTTTTTCTTCCCGTTTCACGGTGTCTGGGGCTAGATTGCCAATGAGTCATATTTTCATCTCTCTAGACCGGAGATGTACGGTCGTTGGCACCGTATCCGCCCAGAACGGCTACAAGGGGTCACGTAATGGCAGATTTCTCCCGCCTTCCCGGACCGAACGCGGACCTGTGGGACTGGCAGCTCCTGGCTGCCTGCCGTGGGGTCGACAGCTCGCTCTTCTTCCATCCCGAGGGCGAGCGCGGGGCGGCTCGGAGTGCCCGTGAGAACTCGGCCAAGGAGGTCTGCATGAGGTGCCCGGTCCGCGCGGAGTGCGCGGCGCACGCGCTGGCGGTCCGCGAGCCGTACGGCGTGTGGGGCGGCCTGACCGAGGACGAGCGCGAAGAGCTCATGGGGCGGGCGCGCAACAGGCTGGTGTCGGCGTCGACGACCAGCGGCAGTTCCGCCTCCGACACATGAAAGAACGTTTCTGCAATCCGTTGACAATTCGCTGAGAATCTGCCGACGACCGGGCACGCACGCGTGTGCCCTCGCCGGGCTGCGCCGGTGCCGGCGCCGTGCCCGCGCCTGTGCCCCATCGGTCCGCAAGGGGGGCCGGCGGACCGGCCCGTGGGCCGCTACGCCTGCCGGGCCGCCCGGCCGAGCTGTTCCAGCGTCGCCGCCACTGCCGGTACCTGTGCCAGGTCGGGCAGGGTGAGGGCGACGATCTCCCGCCGTACCGCGGGTTCGAGCACCACCGTGCGCACGCCTCTCGGCCGTACCGACTCGACCGCGAGACCGGGCAGCACCGCGACACCCAGACCCGCGCCGACCAGGCCGACCACGGCCGGGTAGTCGTCGGTGGCGAAATCGATGCGGGGCGTGAAGCCCGCGCTCTCGCAGGCCTGGACGAGCTGTCCCCGGCAGCGCGGGCAGCCCGCGATCCAGGGCTCGTCGGCGAGTTCCCCGAGGGCGACCGACTCCGCCCGGGCCAGCCGGTGCCGCTCCGGCACCAGGCCGACGAGCCGGTCCGTGAGCAGCGGCCGCACCACCAGGTCGTCCCACTCCTCGGCGTCCGCCGCGCCCTCGTAGCGGAAGGCGAGCGCGATGTCGCAGTCCCCCGTGCGCAGCAGCTCCACGGACTTCGGCGGCTCGGCCTCCTCCAGGGAGACCCGGGTGCCGGGGTGGGCGGCGCGCAGCGCGGCGAGGGCGGTCGGGACCAGGGTGGAGCTGCCGCTCGGGAAGGAGACCAGGCGGACCCGGCCCGCGCGCAGCCCGGCGATCGCGGCGACCTCCTCCTCGGCGGCGGTGAGCCCGGCGAGGATCCCGGAGGCGTGCCGGACCAGGGCCTCGCCGGCCTGGGTCAGGCGCATCTCGCGGCCGTTGCGGACCAGCAGCGGGGTGCCGACGGAGGTCTCCAGGGCCTTCATCTGCTGGCTGACGGCGGGCTGGGTGCAGCCCAGTTCGCGCCCCGCCGCCGAGAAGGACCCGGTGGTGGCGACGGCGCGCAGGACACGGAGATGACGTGCTTCGATCACCCCCTGAGCATAAGACGGACTTGGATACAGCGCCCGAAAACGCGTCGACGCTTTGAGAGTGGTCCCGTACCGTCGGAGCATGGAGCTTCTCTCGGTGAACCTCGGCCGTCCGACGCCGTCCCCGCACACGGACCAGGCGGACGGCGTCACCGGCATCGACAAGCGGCCGGTGGACGGGCCGGTGCGGGTGGCGGCGCCCGGGCCGAAGGGGATCGCGGGCAGCGGTCTTGCCGGCGACGCGGTCTGCGAGCTGCGCCACCACGGCGGCGACGACCAGGCGGTGTACGCGTTCGCGCGCGAGGACCTCGACGACTGGGAGAAGGAGCTGGGCCGCCCGCTGCCGAACGGCTGTTTCGGTGAGAACCTCACGACAAACGGGCTGAACGTGTCGGAGGCGCTGATCGGCGAGCGCTGGCGGATCGGTTCCGAGGTCGTACTGGAGGTCACCTCCGGGCGCATCCCGTGCCGTACTTTCCAGGGCCATCTGGGCGAGCGGGGATGGGTGAAGAGATTCACGCGGAAGGGTGCCAGCGGTGCCTACCTCCGGGTGATCGAACCGGGTGAGATCCGGGCCGGCGACCCCATCGAGATCATCCACCTGCCGGAGCACGGGGTGACGGCGGCGATGGAGTTCCGCGCGACCACCACCGAGCGGGAGCTGCTGCCCCGGCTGCTCGCGGCGGGCGCGGCCCTGCACCCGGAGGCGCTGGCGCAGGCCCGGAAGTACGTGGCGGCACAGTCGGCGGCAACAAGGGACTGAACGGCTGTCACGCGCAGGCCGTTCACCGGCGCTTCACCCTTAGGGAGAGCCGGTGCGCACAGCGGACGGCGTCCGTCCGGGTAACTACCCTTGGCCCATGACAACGGCTCTGATTACGGGATCGACCGCGGGGATCGGTGCCGCGTTCGCGCGGCGGCTGGCGGCCGACGGGCACAACCTCGTCCTGGTGGCCCGGGACACCAAGCGGCTGCACGAGCAGGCGACCGAGCTGCACGACCGGCACGGCATCGAGGCGGAGGTGCTCACCGCCGACCTCGCCGAGGACGCCGGCATCGAGTCGGTCGCCGCCCGGCTCGGCGACCGCCGCAACCCCGTCGACCTGCTGGTCAACAACGCCGGCTTCGGCAACAAGGGCCGTTATCTGGACGTCTCGATGGCCGACGAGCTGCGCATGCTCAAGGTGCACTGCGAGGCGGTGCTGCGGCTGACCTCGGCGGCGGCCGAGGCGATGCGCGAGCGCGGCCGCGGCGGTGTCGTGAACGTGGCGTCGGTGGCGGCGTTCGTGCCGCGCGGGACGTACGGCGCCTCCAAGGCGTGGGTCGTGCAGTTCACCCAGGGCGCGGCGCGCGACCTCGCGGGCAGCGGGGTGCGGCTGATGGCGCTGGCGCCGGGGTTCGTCCGTACGGAGTTCCACCAGCGGGCCGGGATGGGCACGGACAACATCCCGGGCTGGATGTGGCTGGACGCCGACAAACTGGTCGCGGCGGCGCTGGCCGACCTCGCGCGCGGGAAGACGCTGTCGGTCCCGGATCCCCGCTACAAGGTGCTCACGGGCCTGGCGAAGATGGCGCCCCGCGGGCTGGTGGGCGGCATCAGCGCGAAGACGGGCCGCAAGTACGGGCCGCAGTAGGGAGCCGGCCGGGACGCACCGGACAGACCGGAACACACCGGGACGGGGCCGGTGAGACGTTGGTGTCGTTCGGTCGCGCCCGCAGGGGGGCCGGAGGCGGTGTCATGACGTTCGTGCAGCTCATCGAGTGCAGGACCAGGCGGTTCGACGAGATGGACCGGCTGATGGACAGGTGGGTCGAGCAGACCAAGGGGAAGCGGACGGCGACGCACACGCTGGTCGGCAAGGACCGTACCGACGCCGAGCACGTCGTGGAGATCGTGGAGTTCCCGTCGTACGAGGAGGCGATGCGGAACTCGCACCTTCCGGAGACCGACAGGATCTTCCACGAGCTGCTCGCGCTCTGCGAGGGGACGCCGACGTTCACCGATCTCGACGTGGTGCGGGACGAGGGGCTGTACGCCGGCACCGCGCGGCGGTTCTTCGAGACGATCGCCGCGGCCGGCCCGCTGGCTCCGCTGGACGGCCTCATCACCGAGGACTACCACGACCACGATCCGGTCGAGGGCCAGGACACCATCGGCATGGACGCGATGCGGCGCAAGCTGGAGATGTGGCGGGGGGCCTTCGACTTCACGTTCCGCGTCGAGGACCAGATCGCCCAGGGCGACCGGGTGTGCACCAGGTGGCTGTGGACGGGGGTGTAGCAGGGGCCGTTCATGGGGGTCCCGAACACCGGTCGGCAGGCCACCATGGCCGGGACGACGGTCCACCGCTTCGACGCGGACGGGAAGCTGGCCGAGGGCTGGCTGCAGTACGACCGGATGGGACTGCTGGCGCAGCTGGGTGCGCTGGACGCGCTGGAGAACTAGGCCGACCATCGAAGTACCCGCGAGGGGCGAAGCCCCCGTTCCCGGCGGACGACCGGGAACGGGGGCTTCCTCAGAGACTGTTGCCTCAGTGCGAGTGGCCGTGCGAGTGGCCCGCGGCGGCGGCCTCTTCCTCTTCCTTCTTCTCGACGACCAGGGTCTCGGTCGTCAGGAGCAGGGAGGCGATGGAGGCGGCGTTCTCCAGGGCGGAGCGGGTGACCTTGACCGGGTCGATGACGCCGGCCTTGACCAGGTCGCCGTACTCGCCGGTGGCGGCGTTGAAGCCCTGGCCCTTCTCCAGCTCGGCGACCTTGGAGGTGATGACGTAGCCCTCCAGGCCGGCGTTCTCGGCGATCCAGCGCAGCGGCTCGACGACGGCGCGGCGGACGACGGCCACACCGGTCGCCTCGTCGCCCGTCTTGCCGAGACCGTCCTCCAGCACCTTCGCGGCGTGGACGAGCGCGGAGCCGCCACCGGAGACGATGCCCTCCTCGACCGCGGCGCGGGTCGCGGAGATGGCGTCCTCCAGACGGTGCTTCTTCTCCTTCAGCTCCACCTCGGTGGCGGCGCCGACCTTGATCACGCACACGCCGCCGGCCAGCTTCGCGAGGCGCTCCTGGAGCTTCTCGCGGTCCCAGTCGGAGTCGGTGTTCTCGATCTCGGCCTTGATCTGGGCGACGCGGCCGGTGACCGCACCGGAGTCACCGGCGCCGTCGACGACCGTGGTGTCGTCCTTGGTGACGGTGACGCGGCGGGCGGAGCCGAGCACGTCCAGGCCGACCTGGTCGAGCTTGAGGCCGACCTCCTCGGAGACGACCGTGGCGCCGGTGAGGATCGCCAGGTCCTCCAGCATCGCCTTGCGGCGGTCGCCGAAGCCGGGGGCCTTGACCGCGACCGCGTTGAAGGTGCCGCGGATCTTGTTGACGACCAGGGTCGACAGGGCCTCGCCGTCGACGTCCTCGGCGATGATCAGCAGCGGCTTCGAGGCGTTGGACTGGATGATCTTCTCGAGCAGCGGCAGCAGGTCCGCGATGGAGGAGACCTTGCCCTGGTTGATGAGGATGTAGGGGTCCTCCAGGACGGCTTCCATGCGCTCCTGGTCCGTCACGAAGTACGGCGACAGGTAGCCCTTGTCGAAGGCCATGCCCTCGGTGAAGTCCAGCTCCAGACCGAAGGTGTTGGACTCCTCGACGGTGATGACACCGTCCTTGCCGACCTTGTCCATGGCCTCGGCGATGAGCTCGCCGACCTGCGTGTCCTGGGCGGACAGCGCGGCGACGGCGGCGATGTCGGCCTTGTCGTCGATCGGGCGGGCGGTGGCGAGAAGGTCCTCGGAGACGGCGGCGACGGCCGCGTCGATGCCCTTCTTCAGGGCGGCCGGGGAGGCACCGGCGGCGACGTTCTTGAGGCCCTCGCGGACGAGCGCCTGGGCCAGCACGGTGGCGGTGGTCGTACCGTCACCCGCGATGTCGTTGGTCTTGGTCGCCACCTCCTTCACCAGCTGCGCGCCGAGGTTCTCGTACGGGTCCTCGATCTCGACCTCGCGGGCGATCGTGACGCCGTCGTTGGTGATGGTGGGGGCGCCGAACTTCTTGTCGATGACGACGTTGCGGCCCTTGGGGCCGATCGTCACCTTCACCGTGTCGGCAAGCTTGTTGACGCCGCGCTCAAGGGCGCGACGGGCGTCCTCGTCGAACTTCAGGATCTTCGCCATGGCAGCGGATGCCCTCTCGGAATTCTCGGGTGAACAAGACTGCGCCCCTGGCGCCCGGCTTCTTGGAGGATCGCGGGGGCCAGGGGCGCAGCTTCAAGCAGAGTGCTTGAGGTGTAAGTCGCAGGCTTACTTCTCGATGATCGCGAGCACGTCGCGAGCCGAGAGGACGAGGTACTCGTCGCCGTTGTACTTCACCTCGGTGCCGCCGTACTTGCTGTAGAGCACGACGTCGCCGACCTTGACGTCGAGCGGCAGGCGCTCGCCGTTCTCGAAACGGCCCGGGCCCACGGCGAGGACGGCGCCCTCCTGGGGCTTCTCCTTCGCGGTGTCCGGGATGACCAGGCCGGAGGCCGTGGTCTGCTCGGCGTCGAGCGGCTGGACCACGATGCGGTCCTCAAGCGGCTTGATGGCAACCTTGGAGCTGGCGGTCGTCACGATCCGACCTCCCCCTTCGGAGATCTCACGGGGTTAACTGTCTGAGGTGGCGACCAGGTCGATCCGTCGTCGCGGGTGCCGGACCTGCCCGTCGCGTTGTTGGCACTCTCATCTGCCGAGTGCCAGAGCCGAGACTATGACCGCGATTAGCACTCGGTCAAGCGGAGTGCCAATTGCGAGCGGCGCGGCGCCGGAATCGGCCCCTTCGGGCGTCACAGGGCGACGGCGGCGTGCATCTCCCAGACCAGGATCTCGGCCGGTTCCGAGGCTGCCACCCGGTGCCCGCCGGTGGCCGTGAAGCGCACGGCGTCCCCCTCGCCGAGCGCTCCGACGCCCTCCAGGTCCACCGCGCCGCGGGCGACGAACAGGTGCAGGTACGGGGCCTCGGGAAGGATCACCCGCCCGCCGGGGCGCAGCCGGGCCGCGTACAGCGCGGCGTGCCGGTTCCGGATCCGGATGGCGCTCGCGTCCTTGTGCCGGTCCATGCCGGACGCCACCGTGACCAGCCCGCCGGAGAGCAGCTCGGCGTCGATCTCCAGCTGTTCGTAGCCCGGGGTGACGCCGGCCTCGTCGGGGACGACCCACATCTGGACGAAGTGCACGGGGTCGGCGGGCGGCCGGCCCGCGGCCCGGTAGGAGTCGTTCTTCTCCGAGTGCAGGATGCCGGTGCCGGCGCTCATCCGCTGGGCCAGGCCCGGGTAGATCACGCCGGAGTGACCGCCGGAGTCCTGGTGGACCAGCGAGCCCCGGAGCACCCAGGTGACGATCTCCATGTCCCGGTGCGGGTGGGTCTCGAAGCCCGTGCCCGGCTGCACCAGGTCCTCGTTGTGGACCAGCAGCACCCCGTGGTGCGTGTTGGCCGGGTCGGGCCGGCGGGTGCCGAGGGAGAACGAGTGCTTCGAGTCGAGCCAGGACAGCCGGCTCGCGAGCCGCGCGTCACCGCGCCGCACCTCGACGCCGGGTACCAGTAGTGCGCCCATGCCGTGCCTCCAGCTCCACACAAGGACCCATTGACGTGAATATTCAAGTCAACATTGATGGTCGCGCCTGTATTTCCCGGCATGAAGCACCGTGAGCGACTTGACATGACTTGACGATTGAAGCGGGAGGATCGAGCGGTCCGAGTCGCTAGAGGTAGTCCTCAAGGCGGCCCACCGTCAGCCCGCCCGCCTGTACCCGGCGCAGCAGCCGGGCGGTGCGCTCCCTGAGGGTCGGGCCGAGGGCCTCGTCGGGGCCCACCAGGATGATGTCGCCGGGGCGGAGCTGTTTGTCGCCGGTCCGGTAGGTGATGCCGTCGGGGGTCGTCGCCGCCCGCCACAGGACCACCGCGGCGACTCCGCAGTCGTCCGCGGCGCGCAGGGTGGTGGTGTCGTAGGTGCCGTAGGGCGGGCGGAAGAGGCGGGGCCGGATGCCGAAGCGGGACTTCAGCTTCTCCTGCTGGCCGCAGATCTCGGCGCGCTGGCCGGCGTACGGCAGGCCGGGCATGGCCGGGTGGTCGAGGGTGTGGTTCTCGACGCTCGCGCCGACCGACTGGAGGCGGGCGAAGTGGCCGTAGCCGGGGCCGACCACGCTGTCGGTGAGGAACATGCTCACCGGAAGCCGCAGTTCGCGGACCATGTCGACGAAGCGGGGGTCCTTCTCGGCGCCGTCGTCGTAGGTCAGGAAGACCACCCGGTCGGAGGTGGGTACGTGGTCGACGACCGGGGGCAGGGCGGTGGGGAAGGACAGCGGGCGGAGCGGCGGGCGGGGCGCCGGGGCGAGGGGCTCGGTCAGGCCCCACCGGCGGTACGTCGGCTCGCCGGACGGGCCGTGCGGGTGCACCCGGTCGGCCGCCTTCCGGCCGAGCCGTTCGATGGGGTCGACGGACGGCGCGCAGGCGGACATCGTGCACGCGGACAGGACGAGGGCGGCGGCCAGGACGGCGGCCGTCGCCCTCGGTCGGCTCACAGGTAGTCCTCCAGGCGCGCCACCGCGTAGCCGTCGCGGGTGACCTTGTTCAGGAAGCGGCGCATGTCGTCGACCATGGTGCCGTCCCAGTCGTTCCGGCCCCGGAAGTGCGTGAGGACGATGTCACCGGGGTGCAGCGAGCGGTCCCACTCGCGGTACTCCCAGTGGTCGACGAAGACCTCCTCGTCCCAGATCGGCGCGTACTTGATGCCGCAGGCCTTGGCGGCGCGCAGGGTGTCGCCGTTGTAGTTGCCGTAGGGCGGCCGGAAGACGGTCGGCGCCTTGCCGAACTGCCTCTTCATGATGTCCTGCATGCCGCAGATCTCGTGCTTCTGCTCGTCGTAGGTCAGACCGGGCATGTAGGGGTGGGTGAGGGTGTGGTTGTTGACGGTGTGGCCCTCGGCCTGCATCCGGCGGAAGTAGCCGTAGTCGTCCTTGACCAGGTAGTTGCTGAGGAACGCGGTGTAGGGGATGTGCAGCTCGCTCATCATCCGCAGGAAGTCCGGGTCCTTCTCGGAGCCGTCGTCGATGGTGAGGAAGACGATCTTCTTCCTGGTCGGGACGGTGGTGAAGACCGGGGGCAGGTCGTCCTCCACCTGGCCGTCCACCTCGAAGCCGTCGCGAGCGGTGATCCTCGGCCTGTACTTCGGCGGCGCCGGGGGCCGCAGCGGGACCGCGTCCAGTCCCCAGCGCCGGGCGGCGGCGACCAGGGCGGCGTGGTCGTCGGGGGCGGCGGCGGCCCGATGGGCCTGCTGGCCCGCGGCGGGACGGACCCCGGCCTCGTCCCCCGGTCCGGCACAGCCGGAGACGACGGCGACGGCAGCTGCGGCGGTGAGGGCGGCCATGGCCAAAGCCACCCTATTTTTGTCATTTTGTACGACTGCTCGCATGGCGTCGGATCTTTCCAGCCCCTTCCCCGTAACCCCGGCAGACACCGCGGCCGGAGGCGAACCATCCACCGACTGGCCGACAATGACCCGGTGAACGACCTCCTCTCCCCCCTCCTCACCCTCCTCACCTCCGAGGGCCACGCCCTCCTCGACGAGGTGCGCGGCACCGCGCCCGCCGACGAACTCGCCGTGGCCACCCGGCTGCGCCGCGAGCACCCCGCCGAGCTGGTGTCGGCGGCGCTGGCCCAGGCCCGGCTGCGGCAGCGGGCGGCGGCGAAGTTCGGGGAGGCGGACGCGGACCGCATGTTCTTCACGCCGAACGGGGTCGAGCAGTCGACGCGGGCGAGTGTCGCCGCGTACCGGGCGGAGCGGATGAGGGCGCTGGGGGTCGCCTCCGTCGCCGACCTGTGCTGCGGGATCGGGGGCGACGCGATCGCGCTGGCGCGGGCGGGGATCCGCGTCCTCGCCGTGGACCGGGACCCGGTGACCGCGGCCGCCGCCCGGGCGAACGCCGAGGCGCTCGGGCTCGCCGGCCTGATCGAGGTCCGGGAGGCGGACGTCCAGGAGGTGGACACGGCCGGCCACGACGCCGTCTTCGTCGACCCGGCCCGGCGCGGCGGCCGCGGCCGCATCTTCGACCCGGAGGCCTACTCACCGCCGCTGTCCTGGGCGGTGGCGACCGCCTCGACCGCCCGGGTGGCCGCGCTGAAGATCGCACCCGGCATCCCGCACGAGGCGGTCCCGGCGGCCGCCGAGGCGGAGTGGATCTCGGACCACGGCGACGTGAAGGAAGCCGTCCTCTGGTTCGGCACCGGTACCCCGGGGGCCGTCCGCGCCACCCTCCTGCCCGGCCCGCGCACCCTGCTCGGCCGCGGCCTGCCCGACCCCGCCGTGCGGCCGGTCGGCCGTTACCTGTACGAGCCGGACGGCGCCGTCATCCGCGCCCACCTGGTCGCCGAGGCGGCCGAGGAGCTGTCCGGCGGCCTGGTCGACCCGACGATCGCGTACATCACGGCCGACACGCTCCGGGCCACCGACCACGCGACGGCGTACGAGATCACCGACGAACTCCCCTTCAACGTGAAGAGGCTGAAGGCGCTGCTGCGGGAGCGCGAGGTCGGGAACCTGACCGTGAAGAAGCGCGGCTCCGCGGTGGAGCCCGAGGAACTGCGCAGAAAGGTCAAGCCGCAGGGACCGAACGCGGCGACCGTGTTCCTGACCCGGGTGGCGGGGGCCCCGACCATGCTGCTGGGCCGCCCGGCGCGTCCCTGAGCGCTCCGCCGGCTACGCCGCGATGTGCCGCGATGTGTTGTCGAGCGGCTGCCGCGCCGTCGTGGCTGGTCGCGCAGTTCCCCGCGCCCCTTCGGGGCGCTCAGAGCTCTCGCGCCCGCCGCAGCAGCAGCTCCCGTTCCCGCTCGTTGCGTGCCAGGGCCGTCGCCCGCTCGAACTCCGCGCGGGCCTCGGCGGTCCGCCCGAGGCGGGCCAGTAGGTCGCCGCGGACGCTCGGCAGCAGGTGGTAGTCGCTGAGGGCGGGTTCGGCGGTCAGCGGGTCGACGATCGCCAGGGCGGCCGCCGGGCCCTCGGCCATCGACACGGCCACCGCGCGGTTCAGCTCGACGACGGGGGACGGGGACCGGGCGGCCAGCAGCCCGTAGAGGGTGGCGATGGCCGTCCAGTCGGTCTCCTCGTAGGTGTAGGCGTGCGCGTGGCAGGCCGCGATGGCCGCCTGCAGGGCGTACGGCCCGGGGGCGCCGGTCGCCGTGGCGTCCGCGCGGGCCAGGGCCCGGATACCGCGGGCGACGAGCATCCGGTTCCAGCGGCGGCGGTTCTGGTCCCGGAGGAGGACCGGTTCGCCGTCGGGGCCGGTGCGGGCGGCCGTACGGGAGGACTGGAACTCCAGGAGGGAAGTGAGGGCGTGCACCTCCGGTTCCTTCGGCATCAGCCCCGAAAGCACCCGGGCCAGCCGCAGCGCGTCCTCGCAGAGCGACGGGCGCAGCCAGTCGTCGCCCGCCGTGGCCGCGTACCCCTCGTTGTAGATCAGGTAGATGACGTCCAGGACCGAGCCGAGCCGGGCCTCGCGGTCGGGGCCGTACGGCACCTCGAAGGCGATGTTCCGCGTCGCGAGGGTGCGCTTGGCGCGGACGATGCGCTGGGCGACCGTCGGCTCGGGCACCAGGAAGGCGCGGGCGATCTCGGCCGTGGTCAGGCCGCCGAGGAGGCGCAGGGTGAGGGCCGTGCGGGCCTCGGGCGAGAGCACCGGGTGGCAGGTGGTGAAGACGAGGCGGAGCAGGTCGTCGTCGATGTCGTCCGGGTCGGCGGGCTCCTCGGGCGGGGCCGTCGTCTCCGTGCTGCGGCCGATCTCCGCGAGCTTGCGGGCGTAGTTCTCCCGGCGCCGGACCAGGTCGACGGCGCGGTGCCGGGCGGTGGTCATGAGCCAGGCGCCCGGGTTGTCGGGCACACCGTCCCGGGGCCACTGCTCCAGGGCGGCGACGAGCGCGTCCTGCGCCAGTTCCTCCGCGATGCCGACGTCCCGGACGATCCGGGCGACGCCGGCGATCACCCGGGGCGATTCGAGCCGGAAGACGGTCTCGATGGCGTGGCGGGGATCGGCCTCGGCGCCCGCGGGAGCAGATGCGTCGGCCTGGCCGCCCGCGGGGGCGGACGCGTCGGGCTCGGCGGGGGGCTGTGTGCTCACAGCCCCCCATGCAACACCCACCGCAGGGCGGACGCCAGGAGGATCAGCCCTCCGCGATCTCCCGGACCTCGCAGGTCACGGTCCAGAACTCCTCGTGCACCTTGAGGAACCGCTTGGTCCACTCCAGGGCCTCGGCCTTGTCCTTGCACTGCATGATCGCGTACCCGCCGACGACCTCCTTGGCCTCGGTGAACGGTCCGTCGGTGACGGAGATCTTCCCGCCCTCCCAGTGCACCCGGGTGCCCTGGGCGGTCGGCGTGAGGCCCGCGGTGTCCAGCATCACGCCGGCCTTGGTGATCTCCTCGATCAGCTCGCCCATCCGCTGCATCAGCTCCTGGCTGGGGCCTTCGGCGGGGGCGGTGTTCTCGTCGATCTTCACGAGCGACAGGTAACGGGGCATGGTGGCTCCTGGTGTTCCGGTGCGGTGCGGGGTCTCTCCCCGCATCTCACCCTTGCGTCGAACGGCCCGCCCCCGGATCGACACGCGCACCGGAACTCCCCGGAGTTTTTTTCCGGCCGCCGCGGAGGGCCTACTTCAGCGAGTCCCACAGCTCGCTCGCCGCCGGCTCCTTCGCGATCACCCGGTTGGGGTCGGAGGGCGCGGTCACCACCGGCATCATCACCGTCTTCGTGTGGTCGGAGGTCAGCCCCTTCAGGCTCTGCCCGAGCCGCATCAGCTCGCTGAGCGAGTCCAGGCCGGTGTCGGTGGTGAGGCTGGAGGTGACCGCGTCGGCGACCTCGTAGAGCTTGGCCGGGTTGGTCAGCAGGCTGATGGAGGCCATCCGGTCCAGCAGGGCCTTCACCAGTTTCTGCTGCAGGCCTATCCGGCCCAGGTCGCTGCCGTCGCCTATGCCGTGCCGGGTGCGGGCGAGCGCCAAGGCCTGGGTGCCGTCGAGGTGGTGGGTGCCCTTCCTCAGGTGCAGGTGGCTGTCGTCGTCGTCGATGTCCTGGTCGGTGGTCACGGTCACCCCGCCGAGCGCGTCCACCAGCTTCGCGAAGCCCGAGAAGTCGATCTCCAGGTAGTGGTCCATGCGGACGCCGGTGATCGACTCGACCGTCTTGACCGCGCACACCGCCCCGCCCACCGAGTAGGCGCTGTTGAACATCGCGTTGTAGGCGACGGACGTCGAGCCGCCGGAGGAGAGCGGGCAGGAGGGCCGGGTGACCAGGGTGTCGCGCGGAATGCTGACGATCGTGGCGGACGTGCGGCCGGCGTCGACGTGGACGACCATCGCGGTGTCGGAGCGGGCGCCCGAGCTGCTGCCGCCGCCCAGCTTCTTGTTCTCCTTGCCGCTGCGCGAGTCCGAGCCCAGTACCAGGATGTTCACCGAGCCGGTGGGCAGCGGGGTCGGGGAGGCGGACGCGGACGCGGCGGCCGTCGGCGTCGTCACCGCCTTGGGCGGGCGGTCGTCCCCGAGCGCGCTGTTGATGTCGACGCTCTTGATGTTGTCGTTGAGGTGCCAGTAGACCCACCCCGCGCCGGCGATGCCGAGCGTCATGACCCCCGCCAGGGTGAGGCCGACGATCTTCAGCGCTCTCGACCGCCGGCCCACCCGTCTGCCCGCGCCGCCTTGCTCCTCGTGTCCCGTCACAAGGCAGGAACGTAAGTCCGAATTATTAGGGGACTGTTAGCGCGAGCGCCGCGAAGAGGTTTTCTTCGGAAAATCTCACCCTTCTCACCCGGGCTTCAGCCCAGGGTGACCGCGGGCACCGGATTGCTCCCGCTCCAGGACGCGTTGAACCCGAAGGAGACCGAACTCCCGTCCGCCACCGCCCCGTTGTAGGAAGCGTTGGCGCAGGAGACGGCCGCGCCGGACTGGGTGCAGGTGGCGTTCCAGGCCTGGGTGATCTGCTGCCCGGCGCCGTACGTCCAGCTCACGTTCCAGGAGGAGAGCGAGGCGCCCGAGCAGGAGATGGTCACCTGGCCGGTGAACCCGGTGTTCCACTGGCTGCTCACGCTGTAGGCGGCGGTGCAGGCACCGGTCGGCGGCGGGGTGGTCGTGGTCCCGCCGAGCGCCTCCGAGATCCCGTAGTACGCCGGTTTCGGCGCGTAGTTCGCGTCGTACGGGGTCGCCGCGCCGTACCCCGGGAACGTGCTGTCCACCCAGGAGTCGGAGTCGGTGAAGCCCCACACGGTGACGTTGACGCAGCGGCTCACCGCCACGCACGCGGCCACCACCGACTTGAAGTCGGCCTTCTGCTGGGCGAGTTTGGTGCTGTCGGAGGGCAGCGCCATCCGGATGTCCAGCTCGGTGATGGCCACGTCGACGCCCAGGTCGGCGAAGCGCTGGATGTTCTGCTGGAGGGTGGCCGGCACCTGGCCGAGGACGAGATGGGCCTGCAGCCCGACCCCGTCGATCGGGACGCCGGCCGCCTTGAGCGACTTGACCAGGTTGTACAGGGCGGTGCTCTTCGCGTTGACGCCCTCGACGTTGTAGTCGTTGATGTACAGCTTGGCGGCGGGGTCGGCCGCATGTGCCCAGGTCAGGGCGTTGGCGATGTAGTCGGAGCCGAGGCCGTTGTACCAGAGCGTCGAGCGGTAGGTGCCGTCCTCGTTGAAGGGTTCGTTGACGACGTCCCAGGCCGCGATCTTCCCCTTGTAGCGGCCGACCTCGGTGCTGATGTGGTTCTGCAGCAGGCTGCTCAGCTGGGCCGGGGTCCAGGTGCCGTTCGTCAGCCAGCTCGGGTTCTGGCTGTGCCAGACCAGGGTGTGGCCGCGCACCTGCTGGTTGTGGGCCTGGGCGAAGGCGACGATCTGGTCGGCCTCGGTCCAGTTGAAGCTGCCCTGGGTGGGCTCGACGGTCCCCCACTTCATGGCGTTGCCCGGGGTCAGCGAGCTGAACTGGCCGCCGGCCAGGTCGCCGTAGGTGCCGGTGAGCTTGGAGCCGGTCACCGCGGTGCCGATGACCTTGCCCTTCGCGGCGGCGAGGTCGCGCAGCGGGGTGTCGGCGGCGTGCGCGGGGGCGGTGCCGACGGCGAACAGTCCGACGCCCGCGACCAGGCCGGCCAGCCCGGCCCGTAACAGGTTCCTGAAAGACCTGGAGGTTCTGGAGGTTCTCATGCGGGTAGCCTCCGAAAGTTTCGGTTGTGCAACCGATTGACTTCGGAGGAGTGTGGAGGCGACCGCACCACCCGTCAATACGTCAACTTCCGGCCAAGCCCGCCTCACGCGGCCGCGGGCGCCGCCGTGCTCGACCGCACCACCAGGCTGGTCGCCAGCTCCACCCGGGTCGCGGTCGTCGCCTCCTCCGCCCGCCCCATCTCCAGCACCAGCCGCGCCGCCGCCTCGGCCATCTCGGTCAGCGGCTGCCGTACGGTCGTCAGCGGCGGCCCCACCCAGCGGGCCAGCGGCAGGTCGTCGAACCCGACGATGCTCACGTCCTCCGGGATGCGCAGCCCCAGTTCGCGCGCGGCCTCGTAGAGCCCGAGCGCCTGGAGGTCGTTGCCGGTGAAGACCGCGGTCGGCCGGTCGGGCATGCGCAGCAGCTCCAGGCCGAGCCGGTAGCCGGCGTCGTGGTGGAAGTCGCCCGCCTTGATCAGGGCCGGGTCGACGGGCAGCCCGGCGGTCTCCAGCGCGGCCCGGTAGCCGTCCACCCGGGCCCGGCTGCACATCATCCGGGACGGCCCGCTGATCGCCCCGATGCGGCGATGCCCCAGCTCGACCAGGTGCCGGGTGGCGGCCAGCCCGCCCTGCCAGTTCGTCGCCCCGATCGACGGCACGTCCGGCCCCGGGTCCCCCGCCGGGTCCATCACCACGAACGGAATGGACCGGCTCAGCAGCAGCGCCCGCTGCGACTCGTCGAGCCCCGACAGCACCAGCACCACCCCGTGCGGCCGCCGCGCCGCCACCTGGTCCGCCCAGGTCCGCCCCGGGGTGAGCCGCCCCGCGGACTCGCTCAGCACCACACTCAGCCCGGCATCCCGGGCCACGTTCTCGACTCCCCTGATGACCTCCATCGCCCAGGCGCTCTCCAGCTCGTGGAAGACCAGGTCGATCAGCGGCGACCGGGAGGCCTCGGCGCGGCGCCGCCGGTAGCCGTAGGCGCGCAGCAGCTCCTCGACCCGGGTGCGGGTCGCCGGGGCGACGTCGGCACGCCCGTTCAGGACCTTCGAAACAGTCGGAGCGGACACGCCGGCCTCACGGGCGATTTCGGCGAGCGTCGCCGTCTGCGTTTCTGTGGGCTTCGAAGGCGTCATGCCCGCGATCGTATCCCCGCGCTCCCCCTTGACGAAGACCTGCGCACGCCATAGGTTCCCGGAACATTCGGTGAGTGGTACGAAACATTCGTAGCGGCGTTCGCAGAGAGAACCCGCAGAGAACAGAGACGGGAGTTTCATGACCACCGCTCCTTGGCGCGACCCCGCACTGCCCGCCGCCACCCGCGTCGACGACCTGCTCGCCCGGATGACGCTTGAGGAGAAGACCGCCCAGCTGTACGGGGTGTGGGTGGGCGCCGCCACGGACGGCGACGGGGTCGCCCCGCTGCAACGCGAGATGAGCGCCGACTACGACTGGGACGAGCTGATCACCCTCGGCCTCGGCCAGCTGACCCGTTCCTTCGGCACCGCCCCGGTGGACCCGGTGCTGGGCGCGCGGGCGCTGGCCCGCGCCCAGCGCCGGATCACCGAGGCCGGCCGCTTCGGCATCCCGGCGATCGCCCACGAGGAGTGCCTGGCCGGCTTCACCGCCTGGCAGGCGACGGCCTACCCGGTCCCCCTCGCCTGGGGCGCCGCCTTCGACCCGCCGCTGGTCGAGGAGCTGGGCCGGCGCATCGGCCACGACCTCCGCTCGGTCGGCGTCCATCAAGGCCTGGCCCCCGTCCTGGACGTGGTCCGCGACCCGCGCTGGGGACGGGTCGAGGAGACGATCGGCGAGGACCCGTACCTGGTCGGCACCATCGGCTCCGCGTACGTCCGGGGCCTGGAGTCGGCCGGAGTGATCGCCACCCTCAAGCACTTCGCCGGGTACGCCTCCTCCGTCGGCGCCCGCAACCTGGCCCCGGTCCGGGCGGGGATCCGGGAGTTCGCGGACGTCACCCTCCTCCCCTTCGAGATGGCGCTCCGCGAGGGCGGGGCCCGCTCGGTGATGGCGGCCTACAACGAGACGGACGGCGTCCCAGCCTCGGCCGACCCCCGCCTCCTGACCGAACTCCTCCGCGACGACTGGGACTTCGACGGCACGGTCGTCGCCGACTACTTCGGCATCGGCTTCCTCCAGACCCTCCACCGCGTGGCGGGCACGGAAGCGGAAGCGGCCCGCCTCGCCCTCGCCGCCGGCATCGACGTCGAACTCCCGACCCTGAAGTGCTACGGCCGCCCGCTGGTGGCGGCGGTCCGGGAGGGCACGATCCCGGAATCCCTCGTCGACCGGGCGGCCCGCCGGGTCCTGCTCCAGAAGTGCGAGCTGGGGATGCTGGACGAGGACTGGACCCCGGAGCCCGAGCAGGGCGGCCCGGTCGACCTCGACTCGACGGCGAACCGCGCGCTCGCCCGCCGGCTGGCCGAGGAGTCCGTGGTCCTCCTCGACAACCCGGACGGCACCCTCCCCCTCGCCCCCGACACCCGCATCGCGGTGGTCGGCCCGCGCGCCGCCGACGCCCTCGCCATGCTCGGCTGCTACTCCTTCCCGTCCCATGTCCTGACCCACCACCCCGAGGTGGACCTGGGCATCGCCATCCCCACGGTGCTGGAGTCGCTGCGCGCCGAACTCCCGGACGCGAAGGTGACGTTCGCCGAGGGCTGCGACGTCTCCGACCCCGACACCGCGGGCTTCGAGGAGGCGGTGGCGCGTGCCGCGGAGGCGGACGTGTGCGTGGCGGTCCTCGGCGACCGCGCGGGCCTCTTCGGCCGCGGCACGTCGGGCGAGGGCTGCGACGTCACGGACCTCGACCTGCCCGGCGTCCAGGCCGGCCTGCTGGACGCGCTGCTCACGACGGGCGTCCCGGTGGTCCTCGTCCTCCTCACCGGGCGCCCCTACGCACTGGGCCGCTGGCACGGCCGGCTCGGCGCGGTGGTGCAGGCGTTCTTCCCCGGCGAGGAGGGCGGCCCGGCGGTGGCGGGCGTGCTGTCGGGCCGCGTCAACCCGTCGGGCCGCCTCCCGGTCAGCGTCCCGCGCGTGCCGGGCGGCCAGCCCTGGACCTACCTCCAGCCCCCGCTGGGCCTCGCGGGCGAGGTCAGCAACCTGGACCCGACCCCGCTGTACGCCTTCGGCCACGGCCGCTCGTACACGACGTTCGCGTGGGACCTCGTCTCACCGGACACGGCCGAGATCGGCACGGACGGCACGTACGACGTGACGGTGACCGTCCGCAACACGGGCGACCGGGCGGGTGCGGAGGTGGTCCAGCTGTACCTGCACGACCCGGTGGCCTCGGTGACCCGCCCGGACGTCCGCCTCGTCGGCTACCGGCGCGTGGATCTCGCCCCCGGCGAATCCCGAAGCCTGACCTTCCACTTCCACGCGGACCTCTCGGCGTTCACGGACCGGGAGGGGGCGCGGGTGGTGGAGCCGGGGGCCCTGGAACTGCGGCTGGCGGCGTCGAGCGCGGAGGTACGGGCGGTGACCCGCCTCCAACTGACCGGCCCGGTCCGCCGGTTGGGCCCGGACCGGGTCCTGCGCTGCGAGACCGAGTTGAACTGACCGTCAGACCGCGTCCGCCGCGTGCGCGACGAAGGGGGCCCAGGCGGCGGGCGCGAGGGCGAGGTGGGGGCGGCCGCGGTCCTTGGAGTCGCGGATGTGGATGGTGGCGGGGGTGGCGGCTACTTCTATGCAGCTATCGCCCTGGTCGGTACTGTGGGTGGATTTGCGCCAGGCCAAGGCGACCTCTATGCAGTCGTCATCCTGATCGGTGCTGTAGGTGGACTTGAACCAGGTGAGTTCGGCGATGGTCATAAGGCTCCTCGCAGTTGCTCCAACAAGGTCACGGAGTCCCCGGGGGTCAGGGCCTGCGAACGCAGTCTCGCATAGCGCTGGCAGAGCATGATCACGTCTTTCGGCTCCGTGATCAGCCAGCCGCTCATGTGCCCCTCAAGGTAAGCAACCCGTCGTCCTTCGGGGGTCTCCAAGAGCCGCATGGGGCCTGCAAGGCTGGCGTGTTGACGGCATTCCGCCGGCATCACCTGGAGATCCACATTCCGTAGGCCCGCGTACTCCAGCATCTGTTCAAGTACTGCCCGCGTCACCTCAGGACCGCCAAGCCCCCGGCGCAAGATGCTCTCCTCGACGATGAAGCTGAACGCCGTGCTGGGCTGGTCCCGAAGGAGCTGTTGACGCTCCACACGGCGGGCGGCTTTCTCCTTCACCTCCTCATCGGTAGGCGGCGGAAGCGCATTCTCATACACCGCACGGACATAGGGCTCGGGTTGGAGCAGTCCGGGCACCAGCCTGCACTCGTACGTATCAAGGCTGACCGCCTGCCGCTCCAGGTCCGCCCACTTCCGGAACCACACCGCGAACCCCGGCTGCCGTGCCACCCTCCCGAAGGCCTTCCGCAACGCGCCGGTGTTCCCCAGCACCCCCTCCGCCGCATCCACGAAGCTCTGGTCCGCCAGCCTCCTCCCCAGCTCGATCGAAGCCACCGAGTGCTTGGACATGTGGACCCTCGCCCCGAACTCCTCCCGGCTCAGCCCCGCATGCTCCCGCAGCCCCTGCACGAACGCCCCGAAGGTCTTCATGCTGTCCGACGACTCGGGCTCACCGTTCACCTCAACGCCACCGCTCATGCACTCAGCGTGACGGGCACCGGCGGCCGTGCGCAGCCGTATCGCGTAAGCGGATAAAAGCATCCGGTTAGTGTTACGGTGGCTGCGCAGCCGTCGTCCGAGGGCATGAGGACATGAGGAGTGCCGATGTCGCGCAGCAAGTGGCTTCCCGTGGGAGCCGTCATCCTGATCGTGAACGCGTTGCAGTGGGTGATCGCCGAGGGCGTCGCCGCGGCGGCCTGGAACGATCCGCCCTACAGCTACGCCCGGAACTACATCAGCGACCTCGGCGTGCCCGACTGCGGCACGGACTTCCAGGGGCGCGACATCTGCTCGCCGTCGCACACGCTGATGAACACGTCGTTCGCGCTCCAGGGGATCCTGTTCGCGGCCGGGGTGCTGCTGGTGGCGCTGCCGCTCGTCGAGGGGCGGGCGCGGCGCGTCGTCACCTCGCTGGCGGTCGCGCACGCCGTCGGATTCGTGATGGTCGCGCTCTTCCACGGCTCCTCGGAGGGCGCGGACTACACCCTGGTCCTCCACGTCGTGGGCGCCGGGATCGGCATCCTGTGCGCGAACACGCTGGCGATCATGACGGGGGCGTCCCGGAGCCTGGGGCGGCGCCTCGGTCTGCCGAAGCCGTACCGCGTCTTCAGCGTCGCGGTCGGGTCCCTCGGCCTGCTGAGCGAGCTCCTCACGGGCGTCTCCACGGGCGCGGCCGGTGCGTTCGAGCGCGGCGGGGTCTACTCCTGGCTGCTGTGGAGCGCCGTGACCGGTGGGCTGGTCCTGGCCAGGCAGTTCCGCCGGTCCGCCGTCGTGGAGAATGTCTTGGCGTGACCCCGGATACCACGCAACGCCCGCTCCGCGCCGACGCCGAACGGAACCGTCGGCTGATCATGGAGACGGCCGAGCGCATGTTCGCCGAGCGGGGGGCCGTCGCCACCCTCAACGAGATCGCCCACGAGGCGGGCGTCGGGGTCGGCACGGTCTACCGCCGCTTCCCGGACCTGCAGACACTGGTGGACGCGCTGTTCACGGAGCGGTTCACCACGTTCCTGGAGGTCGCGGCGGCGGCCGCGGAGCAGCCCGATCCGGGGCGGGCGCTGCGCCACTACCTGCTGGAGGCGGCGCGCCGGCGGGCGCAGGACAGGGCGCTGGAGGTCATCCTCGCCCACGCGGACGTCGCGGCGGAGCCGATCGCCCGGATGCGGGACGACCTGGGGCGCCATGTCGACGGCCTGGCCGAACGGGCGGTGGCGGCCGGCGCCGTACGCGGGGACTTCGCCTCCGCCGACGTGTACGCGTTCCTCCTCATGATCGGTACGGTCGCCGACCGCACCGAGGACGTCGCCCCCGACGCCTGGCGCCGCTACGCGGAACTGCTGCTGGCCGGCTTCGGCCTGGCCCAGGACCCGGCGGGCCCGCAGGATCCGGCGCCGCGTCCGCCCGTGATGACCGACGCGCAGGCCCTCCAGATCTGGCCGAAGCGGACGGACTTCGAGAACTAGTGCCGCACCCGACCCGGCTCCGGGGAACCTTTATTCGCTTGCGCACCGTCGTCACCCGGGCCAACGTCGCCTGACACCCGACGAAGGCGGAGAGATGACGGCACAGACCCACGACGTCGACCACGAACTCATCCGGGCCGCGGCGCACGTGGCGCGCACCCGCTGCCGAGGCGACAACCACACGATGGCAGCCGCGGCCCGCGCCCGGGACGGCCGGATCGTCACCGCGCTGAACGCCTACCACTTCACGGGAGGACCCTGCGCCGAGCTGGTCGTCATCGGCGCGGCAGCCGCCCAGGGCGCCTACGAGCTGGACACGATCGTCGCCGTCGGCGACCGCGACCGAGGGGTCGTTCCCCCGTGCGGTCGCTGCCGTCAGGCCCTTCTCGACTACTTCCCCGCCATCGAAGTCATCGTCGGCGAGGGCGACCGCGTCCGCTCCGTCCCCATCACCGACCTGCTGCCCGAAAGCTACGTCTGGGGCGCCCACCAGCTCGACGCCGAGTGACCGCGACGTTCGCCGGCCCATGAAGTCCGTGGCTCCGGTCGGCGCGGACCATACGGGGTGACAGCTGATCCGCCGCAGGCCGGAGCACCGTGGAGGACTAGTCCGCCGCCACCGACTCGAACCGCCACCGGTGCACCGGACGGCCCACCAACTCCTGCGGCGGGTCCGCGAGTTCGGGCAGGTCCGGGTCGTCGTACGACGAATCCCACCAGGTGATCACCAGCACCCGGTCCTGCGGTGCCCGGAAGGTCTCGCGGCGCAACGGGGCCCCGGTGAGGGCCTGTTGCCGGGCCCAGGCCAGCAACTCCCCGCCGCGGTCCGGCACCGCCCGCGCCTCCCACATCAACGCGACCGTCACGAGTAGAGGTTCTCCTTGCTGACCTCGTGCACGTGGTCGTGGTGGTGGGTGCCGGGGACGTGCGGGTCGGTCACCGGCAGGGAGCTGTCCGCCGAGAGGTCCCAGTCGGACGGGGTCCGGTTGCGGGCGACCATCTCCGCGCCGAGCGCGGCCACCATCGCGCCGTTGTCCGTGCACAGCTTCATGCGCGGCACCCGGAGCCGGATGCCGGCCGCCTCGCAGCGCTCCGCCGCGAGGGCGCGCAGCCGGGAGTTGGCGGCGACCCCGCCGCCGATCATCAGGTGGTCGACGCCCTCGTCGCGGCAGGCCCGGACGGCCTTGCGGGTCAGGACGTCGACGACCGCCTCCTGGAAGGAGGCGGACACGTCGCGGACCGGGACCTCCTCGCCGGCCGCCCGCTTGGCCTCGATCCAGCGGGCCACCGCCGTCTTGAGACCGGAGAAGGAGAAGTCGTACACCGGGTCGCGGGGGCCGGTGAGGCCGCGCGGGAAGGCGATCGCCGCGGGGTCGCCCTCCTTCGCGTACCGGTCGATGACCGGGCCGCCGGGGAAACCGAGGTTCAGCACGCGGGCGATCTTGTCGAAGGCCTCGCCGGCCGCGTCGTCGATGGTCGCGCCGAGCGGCCGTACGTCGGAGGTGATGTCCGAGGAGAGCAGCAGCGAGGAGTGGCCGCCGGAGACCAGCAGGGCCATCGTCGGCTCCGGCAGCGGGCCGTGTTCCAGCTGGTCGACGCAGATGTGGGAGGCGAGATGGTTGACGCCGTAGAGCGGCTTGCCGAGCGCGTAGGCGTACGCCTTCGCCGCCGAGACGCCGACCAGCAGCGCGCCGGCCAGGCCGGGACCCGCCGTGACCGCGATGCCGTCGAGGTCCCTGGCGCTCACCCCGGCGTCCTTCAGGGCCCGCTCGATGGTCGGGACCATCGCTTCGAGGTGGGCGCGGGAGGCGACCTCCGGGACGACCCCGCCGAAGCGGGCGTGCTCGTCGACGGAGGAGGCGACGGCGTCGGCGAGGAGGGTGGTGCCGCGGACGATGCCGACGCCGGTCTCGTCGCAGGAGGTCTCGATCCCCAGAACCAGGGGTTCGTCAGCCATTGATCTCGGTTCCTTGTTCGGAGGTGGGCCCGGAGGCGGAGCCGGTGCCGGGCTGCCCGGTGGTCAGGCGCATCACCAGGGCGTCCACGTTCCCCGGCTGGTAGTAGCCGCGTCTGAACCCGATGGGCTCGAAGCCGAACCGCTCGTACAGCTTCTGGGCGCGGATGTTGTCGACCCGGCACTCCAGCATGACCTCGGCGCACTCGAAGGCGGTCGCGGCCCGCAGCAGTTCGGTGAGCAGTTCCCCACCGAGGCCGGTGCCCCACTGGTCACGGCGTACGGCGATGGTCTGGATGTCGCCGACCGCGGCGGAGCCGCTGTCGTCGGGCGCGGCACCCTGGGCGGCGAGCCCCCCGTACCCGACGATCCGGTCGTCCTCCAGGGCCACCAGGTACCGCCGGGTCGCCCCGGGTCCCCTCGCGTGTGCCAGTTCGGACCAGAACATCCCCCGCGACCAGGCGTCCTCGGGGAACAGGTCCTTCTCCAGCTCCAGGACCGGGTCGATGTCCCACCAGCGCATCTCGCGCAACTGTGCGGTCACTTCGGGGTGACCACCTTGTAGTTCTTGGGCACCTCGGCGTCCGGCCGGCGCAGGTAGAGCGGGCGGGGCGCGGGCAGTTCCTCGCCCGCGGCCAGCTTCTCGGCGGCGAGCGACGCCAGGGCCGCGGCGGAGACGTGCTCGGGCTCGTGCGCGACGGGGAAGGTGTCGGGGTAGAGCAGCGCCCCGGCGCCGACCGCGGGCAGCCCGGCCACCTGCCCGGCGATGTCCGCGGGCCGGTCGACGGCGGGCTCCGTGAGCCGGGTGCGCGAGTCCTCGTACACCGCCCAGTAGACCTCCTTGCGGCGGGCGTCGGTCGCGACGACGAACGGGCCCTTCTCGATGTCGGAGGCGTAGGCGAGTCCGTCGAGCGTGCACAGGCCGTGGACGGGCACGCCGAGCGCGAGCCCGAAGGTGTCCGCGGTCATCAGACCGACCCGCAGGCCGGTGTAGGGGCCGGGACCGATGCCGGTGACGATCTCGGTGACGGCGTCCAGCTTGACCCCCGCCTCGGCGAGGACGCGGTCGACGGCCGGCAGCAGCAGCTCGCCGTGCCGGCGCGCGTCCACCTGGCTCGACGAGGCGATGACGGCCGTACCGTCGTGCAGGGCGACGGTCACGGCGGGGGTGGCGGTATCCAGAGCGAGCAAGAGCACGCGAACAGCCTACGGCTCCGACGCCGCGAGCACGCCCGGCCGGGTCGGACGGTCACTGACTGCTACCGTCTGTACGAAGTACGACATATACGGTGAGACTCCCCCCGGGGCTCTCCGCGAGGCTCTACGGCAGGCAGAGGTGGCGCACGTGGCAGGGACCAGCTCGGGAGTCGTGGCAGGCCTCACCGCGGCGGCCGTCGGGGCGGTCGGCTTCCTCGCCTACCAGGCCTCGGCCACCGTTCCCCCCGGCCTCGGCAGCCGGTCGTCGGCGAGCCCCGCGCCCGGAGCGCCGGGCGCGAAGGCGCCCCGGGACCACCGCCATCCCACCGCCCTGCCGAACACCTCCGGCACGGGTGAACGGGTGGTGTACTCGGTGGACGACGACCGGGTCTGGCTCGTCAACGAGCGGGGCCGCGTCGAGCGCACCTTCAAGGTGAACCCCGGCACCATCGACCCGCCCCTCGGCGCCTACTGGGTGACGTCCCGCTCGAAGGCGGTCACGGGCACGGACGGCCTCCCCATCGAGCACGTGGTCCGCTTCACCACCACGAAGGACGGCTCGGCGATCGGCTTCAGCGCGGTCACCGCACAGCGCGCCGCCGCGCCGCCCGACCCGACGGTGAAGACCGGCGGCATCCGCGAGACCCGCCCGGACGGCTACGCGATGTGGAACTTCGCGACGATCGGCGTGAAGGTGGTCGTGATCCGCTGACGCGCCCCCTGCTCGGCGGCGCAGCCGCCGTCTGGGGGCGCGCGGCCGAACCCGCTCAAGCGCTCCGCGGAAGGTGCTGCACTGCGCCGACTGCCGCGCCGTCGTGGCTGGTCGCGCAGTTTCCCGCGCCCCTTCGGGGCGCTGCCGGCGCTCTCGGCGGCCGGGACACCGCGTCGGCCGCCGCGCAGGATGCCAGCAGCTCACTCATGGAGACGCCTGGGGCCACGGCGACCGCAGCCGGTCGCCGCTCCTCGGACTGGGACACGGACACGGGCGCCTCCTGAGGTGCGGGGGCGGACGTAGTTAGGTAGACCTAACTACGGACTGGGTACCATGTGACCACGCCCGATACGTCCGGCGCAATATCTTGCCGACGCCTTGTCGGAACGTTCACACGGTCCTCAGGCCGCCAGCACCCCCAGGTCCACCCCGTCCCACCGTTCCCCCAGCCCCGTCAGGGTCACGTGCCGTACCTCGTCGGTGGTGTCGCCGACCGCCCGGTGGATCCGGACCATGAGCCGGTCGTCGGTCAGCTCCTCGACCTTGCCCTCGCCCCACTCCACGACGATCACGGACTCGGGCAGCGAGACGTCGAGGTCCAGGTCCTCCATCTCGTCGAGCCCGCCGCCCAGGCGGTACGCGTCCACGTGGACGAGCGGCGGGCCGCCTCCCAGGGACGGATGCACGCGGGCGATGACGAACGTCGGCGACGTGACCGCCCCGCGCACCCCGAGCCCCTCGCCCAGTCCCCGGGTCAGCGTCGTCTTGCCCGCGCCGAGCTCCCCGCTGAGCATCACGAGGTCACCGGCGCGCAGCAACTTCGCCAGTCGGCGGCCCAGCTCCCCCATCTGCTCGGGGGAGGTGACGATCAACTCGGTCTCAGCCTGGCTGTGCCGTGCTGCTGGTGCTTCCATAGCCACTTACCGTAGCCCCTGCCGGCACGGCACCCGCGCGGGTGAGCAGGTCGGCAAGGCGGTCGGTGACCACTTCCGGGTGTTCCAGCATGACCAGGTGCCCGGCGTCGGCGACGAGCACCAGTTCGGCGTCGGGCAGCAGGTCGGCGATGACCTCGCTGTGCTCGCTGGGCGTGACGAGGTCCTGCACCCCGGCCAGCACCAGCACCGGCAGGTTCTGGAAGTAGGCGAGCGCGGCCGTCTTGTCGTGGTCGGTGAAGGCCGGGTAGAACTCGGCGACCACGTCGATCGGCGTCGACTCGATCATCCGCTCCGCGAACCGCTCCACCGCCGGATCGACGTCCTTGGACGCGAACGAGTACCGCTTGATGATCCCGGCGAAGAGATCGGCGGTGACCCGCCGCCCCTTCTCCACCAGCGCGGCCTGCGTGCCGAGCGCCTTCAGCACCCCGGGCAGCACCCGGCGCACCACGTTGACGCCGGCGATCGGCAGCCCGAAGTTGACCTCGCCGAGCCGCCCGGCCGACGTACCGACGAAGGCGGTGGCGACCACCCGCTCCCGGATCAGCTCGGGATACTGCGCGGCCAGCGCCATCACCGTCATGCCGCCCATGGAGTGCCCGACCAGCACGATCGGCCCCTCCGGCACGGCCGCGTCCAGGACCGCCTTCAGGTCCCGGCCCAGCTGGTCGATGGTGAGCTCCACCCCGTCCTCGTGCTGGGCGACGCCCCGCCCGGAACGGCCGTGGCTGCGCTGGTCCCAGTGCACGGTACGCACGACCCCGCGCAGGGCCGCCCGCTGGAAGTGCCAGGAGTCCTGGTTGAGGCAGTAGCCGTGGCTGAAGACGACGGTGACGGGCGCGGGCGCCTTGCGGCCGAAGAGCCGGCGGCGGCGCGGCGAGACGGCGGGGCCGGGGTCGGGCACCACCTCGTCGACCTCGTAGTAGAGCTCGGTGCCGTCGTCGGCGTACGCCTTGCCGGGGGTGCCGCGCAGGGTGCCGTACGGGCCCGCCGAGTCCAGCGCCAGCCGGGCCTTGCGGCGCATGCCGCGGCCGACGGTCATCCGCTCCACGGCGACCCCGGCGGCCGCCCCGGCGGCGAGCACTCCTATGGCGGCTCCGGCGACGCCCGTCACCTTGCGCCAGCTGCCGGAGGCCGCCCCCGTGGCCGAGGCGACGACGGCCGCCGCGGCGGCTTCCGCTACGGCCTCCGCACTGCTCTCGCTCACGTACCGCTCCTCTTCGCCGTACTGCAGTTCGCTGCCTAGGTGACACGGGTGATGCTGACGTGACGCATGTTGCTGTTGTTGCCGTTGATACAGGTGTAACCGGGTCGTGCCGTCGCCGAACCCCGAGGGTCAGGCGCCGTCCCCTGGTTCTTGCCCAGCCGGTTGCTCATTCACATAGACGCGGGGAACCCGGGTTCCGATGCGGGTGACGATTTCGTATGCAATCGTGCCCGCGGCCTGGGCCCAGTCCTCGGCGGTGGGCTCGCCCCGGTCGCCGGGTCCGAAGAGCACCGCCTCCGCGCCGACCTCCGGCTCGTCGCCACCGAGGTCCACGACGAACTGGTCCATGGCGATCCGCCCGGCGGCCGTCCGCCACTTGCCGCCGACCAGCACGGGCCCGGTGCCGGAGGCGTGCCGCGGGATGCCGTCCGCGTAGCCGACGGGGACGAGTCCGAGGGTGGTCTCGCCGGGCGTGACGTAGTGGTGGCCATAACTGACCCCGTGCCCGCCCGGTACGTGCTTCACCAGGGCGAGGGAGGCGGACAGCGTCATCACGGGGCGCAGGCCGAAGTCGGCCGCGCTGCCCAGCTCGGGGCTGGGCGAGAGGCCGTAGAGCGCGATGCCCGTGCGGACGAGGTCGAAGTGGGTCTCGGGGAGGGTGAGGGTGGCCGGCGAGTTGGCGATGTGCCGCACCTCGGGGCGGACGCCCTGCTCCTCCGCGTACCCGAGCAGCTCGCGGAAGAGGGTGAGCTGGGCGGCGATGGAGGGATGGCCGGGCTCGTCGGCGCAGGCGAAGTGCGACCACAGCCCGGTGATCCGGACCAGCCCCGCCGCCTCGGCGCGCAGCGCCTCGCGGACCAGCTCGGGCCAGTCGGCGGGCTGACAGCCGTTGCGCCCGAGCCCGGTGTCGGCCTTGAGCTGCACGCGCGCGGGACGACCGGCCTGCCCGGCCGCCCCGGTCACCTCCCGCAGGGCCCACATGTCGCTCACCGACACGTCGAGGTCGGCCTCGACGGCCTCCCGCCAGGGCCCGCCCGGGGTCCACAGCCAGCACATGATCCGCACGTCCGCGGGCAGCCCCGGGTCCGCGCGCAGCGCCAGGGCCTCCTCCGGGGTGGCCGTACCGAGCCAGCTCGCGCCCGCCTCGACGGCCGCGCGGGCACACCGCAGGGCCCCGTGGCCGTACGCGTCGGACTTCACCACGGCCATCAGGGCCGCGTCCGGCGCGAGGGCACGCAGGGTCCGCGCATTGGCCCGCAGGGCGGCCAGGTCGATCTCGGCGCGGGCGCGCAGGGGTGCGGTCGGTGCAGTCAGCGCAGTCGGTGTATCACTCATCGCGCCCCCAGTGTCTCAGAGGCCTCGGACAGCCCTTCGGCACAGCCCCTGGTACCGGGCTCAGGTGCCGGTCCGGTGGCCCCACACGTACACCTTGTCGCCCTTCTTGAGCACGCTCCACAGCTTCTTCGCGTCGCCGAGCTTGAGGTTCACGCAGCCCCAGGAGCCGACGGTGGTGTAGATGGAGCCGTAGACGGCGTGGAAGGCCTGTCCGCCGTCGAAGAACTGGGCGTACGGCATGGGCGAGTTGTACAGGGTCGACCAGTGGTTCTTGTGCCGCCAGTAGACGGTGTGCCATCCCGCCCGGGTCGCGTACCCCTTCCGCCCGCTCCGCATCTGCACGGGCCCGTAGACCACCTTGCCGGCCTTCTGCACCCAGGTGACCTGCCGGTTGAGGTCGACACAGGCGACCCGGTACGACTTCACGGGGCAGTTCTTGCCGGCGTTCGGGTTCTTCCGCGCCGACAGGAGCATCATCTGGTACCAGGTCACGGGCCCCGCGAACCCGATCGCCGGCTTGATCTTGTACTGCTTCTGGAACTTCTGGATGGCCTTGCAGTCGGCGGACGACTGCTTCCCGTCCGCCTTCAGCTTCAGCCACTGCTCGATCTGCTTCTGGTAGGGCCCGGTCAGCTTCGAGCAGCTCACCTTGGCGACGGCATCGCTGAGCGGCACGTACTCGATGAGGTCGTACGTCCCCGGCGCCGCCGCCTTCGGCTCGACGGCGTCCTCCTTGACGCTGGGCGTGTACACCTTGGGCGCCAGCATCTGGTCGGGGGTGTCGATCTGCCAGGGCTGCGAGGGCCCCGGCGCGACCCCCGGCACCAGCTCCGACTCGGGGACGGCGGCCCCCGGTTCGGGCACGGCACCGTCCGCGACCCCGGTCCCGGCCCCGAGCGAAAGAACAGCCACGGCAGCAACGAGACTTCCCGCGACACCCCGCCCAAGCCCGCCCCGCTTGCACACGATTCGTCCACTAATCATGCGATCAGACAACCCCGCAGAGACCAGGATTCCGGGAAGCCGCGCGGGGAGGTCACCCGGGGGATGCAGGACCCCTGGCAGGGGGGCGGGGCAGCGTCCCGCCAGGGCGCGCGCGGCAGCGTCCCGCCAGGGGGCGCGCGACAACGCCCCGCCAGGGGGCGCGCGACAACGCCCCGCCAGAGGGCACGCGACAACGCCCCGCCAGGGAACACACGGCAACGCCCCGTCAGGGAACACACGGCAGCGCCCCGTCAGGTGGCGCGGCAGCATCCCGTCGGGTGGCGCGGCAGCGCCCCGTCAGGGGCGCGGGGAACTGCGCGGCCAGCCCCCGCCCACCCGCACCCGACCCGCATGCCCACGGGGTCCGGGGCGGAGCCCCGTGTCGGTGCGGTCGTGGCCTACCGAGTCGGGCGGGCGGGTGGGTAGACCCCCCGCCAGGCCGACGGCAACTCCGCCGCCACCGCATGCGCAACCGTCGGCGCCCCCTCCGCCGCGAACCGCCCCGCGAGCCCGTGCAGATACGCCGCCACACTCCCCGCGTCCCTCCCGGAAAGCCCCGCCGCCAGCAACGACCCCGCCAGCCCCGACAGCACATCCCCGCTCCCGGCGGTGGCGAGCCACGGCGTCCCCGTCGCGTTCACCCGGACCGGGGCCCCTCCCCCCGCCTCCGCCACCAGCGTCGTCGACCCCTTCAGCAGCACGGTGGCCCGATAGGCCGCCGCCAGCTCCCGCACCGCCGCGAGCCGCCCGGCCTCGACCTCCTCCCGCCGTACCCCCAGCAGAGCCGCCGCCTCCCCGGCGTGCGGCGTCATCAGGGTCGGCGCCGTACGACCGCGCACCGCGTCCCGGTCGGCGTGCCGCAGCCCGTCCGCGTCGACCAGCACCGGCACGTCCGCCTGCAGCGCCTCGGCGACGGCGTCGGCGTCGTCCCCGACCCCCGGTCCGGCCACCCAGGCCTGCACCCGCCCGGCCTTCCGCGGCCCCCCGTCCGACACCAGCGTCTCGGGGAACCGGGCCAGCACCTCGTCCCTGGCCGGCCCGACGTACCGCACGGCCCCGGCCCCGCCCCGCAACGCCCCCGCGACGGCCAGCACGGCCGCCCCCGGATAGCGCGCCGACCCGGCGACGATGCCCACCACCCCGCGCCGGTACTTGTCGCTCTCCGCCGACGGCTCCGGCAGCAGCCGCGCCACGTCCACGTCCTGCAGCGCCTCCAGTTCGGCCGCCGCGGGAAGTTCGAGGCCGATGTCGACCAGCCGTACCGAACCGGCGTACTCCCGCGCCGGATCGACCAGCAGTCCCGGCTTGTGCGTCCCGAAGGTCACGGTCAGGTCCGCCCGTACGGCCGCCCCCCGTACCTCACCGGTGTCCGCCTCCACCCCGCTCGGCAGGTCCACGGCGACGACGGCGGCCCGGGACCGCTCCACGACCGCCACCAGTTCCGCCGCCCCGGGCCGCAGCCCGCCCTTCCCGCCGATCCCGACGATCCCGTCGACGACGAGGTCGGCCCGCAGGATCAACTCCTCGGCGCCACCGTCGCGTACCACGGTCCCCCCGGCCCGGCGCAGCGCCGCCAGCCCGCCCTCATGCGTACGTTCCGGCGCGAGCAGTACCGCCGCGACTCCGGCCCCTCGCCGCGCCAGCCGCGCCCCGGCGTAGAGCGCGTCCCCGCCGTTGTCCCCGCTGCCGACCAGCAGGACCACCCGGCTGCCGTACACCCGCCCGAGCAACTCGGCGCAGGCGGCGGCCAGCCCGGCGGCGGCCCGCTGCATCAGCGCCCCTTCCGGCAGCCGCGCCATCAGCTCCCGCTCGGCCGCCCGTACCGTCTCCACGCTGTAAGCAGTCCGCATGCCCCGAGTCTCCCCCGGAACCGGCGGGACGCGCATCCGCCCGCCCCGCCCGTGTCACCCCTCGGCGACCACCACCGCCGACGCCACACCGGCGTCGTGACTGAGCGACACATGCCAGGACCGCACGCCGAGTTCCGCCGCGCAGGCGGCCACGCTCCCCTGCACCTGGAGCCGTGGCCGCCCGTTGTCCTCGACGACGACCTCCGCGTCCGTCCAGAGCAGCCCCGGCGGCGCGCCGAGCGCCTTGGCCAGCGCCTCCTTGGCCGCGAACCGCGCCGCGAGCGAGGCGACGCCCCGCCGCTCCCCGCTCGGCAGATACAGCTCCCGCTCGACGAAGAGGCGCCCGGCCAGCCCGGGAGTCCGCTCCAGCGACTCCCGGAACCGGTCGATCTCGGCGACGTCGATACCCACTCCGATGATGCTCACCGAAGCACCTTACGACCCGTCAAACCGGCACGGCCGGGCTGCGCCCCGCAAGTGCCCGCTGAACGCTCCGCGGGAAGTGCCACGATCTGCCGAATGCCGACTGCGGCGCCGTCGTGGCTGGTCGCGCGGTTCCTCCCCCAGCCTTCGGCCGGGGGTACCCCCAGCGCCCCTTACCGGGCGCTCAGCGGCCGATCTTCTCCAACTCCACGAGGTCCTCGTCGGAGAGCGCGAGGCCCGCGCCCGTGATGTTCTCGCGCAGGTGCGCCACCGAGGAGGTGCCGGGAATGAGCAGGATGTTCGGCGACCGGCGCAGCAGCCAGGCCAGGGCGACCGACATCGGCGTCGCGTCCAGCCGGGCGGCGACGGCGGACAGTGCCGTGGACTGCAGCGGGGTGAAGCCGCCGAGCGGGAAGAAGGGCACGTAGGCGATGCCCTGGGCGGCGAGGTCGTCGATCAGCTCGTCGTCGTGGCGGTGGGCGAGGTTGTACATGTTCTGCACGCACACGACCGGCGCGATCGTCTGCGCCTCGGCGACCTGTTCGGGCGTCACGTTGCTCACTCCGAGGTGCCGGACGAGGCCCTGCTGCCGGAGTTCGGCGAGCGCCTCGAAGGGCTCGGCGAGCGAGCCGGGCCGGAACCCCTGGGCGTCGCCGAGCCGGAGGTTGACCACGTCGAGCGCGTCGAGGCCGAGGTCGTCGAGGTTCTCCCGGACGGCGCTGCGCAGGTCCTCCGGCCGCCGGGCGGGGATCCAGTCGCCCTGCTCGTCGCGGACCGCGCCGACCTTGGTCACGATGTGCAGCGGTGCGGGGTAGGGGTGCAGCGCCTCGTGGATCAGCCGGTTGGTGACGCGCGGTCCGTACGCGCCGGCGGTGTCGATGTGGGTGATCCCGCGGGCGACGGCCTCGCGCAGGACGGCGAGTGCGCCGTCACGGTCGGCGGGCGGGCCCATGACCCCGGGGCCGGCGAGCTGCATGGCGCCGTAGCCGAGACGGGTGACGGTCAGATCGCCCAGGTTCCAGGTGCCGCCGGGCAGTGCTGCGGAGGGTGTGTTGTCCATGCCGTCGATGGTCACGCGCGGAGCCGCCGCGCATCCAATACCGCCGCAGTGCCCTGTCATACCCGTCGGGTATCACCGACGTACGCTGTGGCGATGGACACCGTGGAGACCCGCGAGCTGAGGTACTTCCTGGCCGTCGCCGAGGAGCTGCACTTCGGCCGCGCCGCCGAGCGCCTCGGCATGGCGCAGCCCCCGCTGTCCCGGGCGGTCCAGCAGCTGGAACGGCGCCTCGGTGTCCGTCTGCTGGAGCGCAACCGCCGCGGTGTCGCCCTGACCGGCGCCGGAGAGGTGCTGCTGCACGAGGGCCGCGCTGCCCTCGACGCGACCACCGCCGCCGTCCGCCGCGCCCGCCGTGCCGGTGGCGCCGACCGCCCGGGCGGCCCCCGGGACCGCCTGGTGCTGGCGGTGAAGGCCGGCGCGTCCCACGAGCTGCTGCACAAGCTCCTCGACGCCTACGCGGCCGAGCCCGGCGCCGCCGGGATCGAGGTGCTGCCGACCGGCATGTGCGAGCAGGAGGGCATGCTGCGCGACGGCCGCGCGGACGTGGCGCTCATGCACGCGCCG
The DNA here is from genome assembly GCF_042957285.1 of Streptomyces sp. NPDC008092. NCBI lineage: Bacteria > Bacillati > Actinomycetota > Actinomycetes > Kitasatosporales > Streptomycetaceae > Streptomyces > Streptomyces sp. NPDC008092. The sequence goes on along the minus strand of NZ_JBIBHY010000003.1, from coordinate 364,469 downwards.
TTCAACTCCCTCGCCGGGTTCGACAGCGAGGAGCTGACGACCGAGGGGCAGATCGCCGTCCTGCCCGCCGGTCACCCCCTCGCCGCGCACCGGACGCTCTCCCTGGCCGACGTCGCCGACATCCCCGGCCTGCCGCTGGCCCGCTGGCCCCGGCACGGCACGTACCCGCCCGGCCCCGGCCCGGAGATCCACGACCAGACGCAGCTGGCCCAGCTGATCGCCCTCGGGCGCACCGTGACCGTCCTGCCCGACTCGGCCCGCGCCTGGCTGTGGGCCGAGCACGCCGCCGTCCCGCTGACCGACGCGCCACCCGTGGTCACCCACATCGCCTGGCCCGCGCACAGCCGCTCGCTGGCCCTCGCCGCCCTGGTCCGCACGGCCACCCGGCTGTGACCCCCACCGGGCCCGCCCCCGTCGGGCCGGGCCCGCTCTCCCGCCCTCTCCTCTACTCCACCGTCACCGACTTGGCGAGGTTCCTCGGCTGGTCCACCTCGTTGCCCCGGGCGGTGGCCAGTTCGCAGGCGAAGACCTGCAGCGGGACCGTCGCGACCAGCGGCTGGAGCAGGGTCGGGGTGGCGGGGATCCGGATCAGGTGGTCGGCGTACGGGACGACCGCCTCGTCGCCCTCCTCCGCGATCACGATGGTGCGGGCGCCCCGGGCCCGGATCTCCTGGATGTTGGACACGATCTTGTCGTGCAGCACCGAGCGGCCGCGCGGGGACGGGACCACGACCACCACCGGCAGGTCCTCCTCGATCAGCGCGATCGGCCCGTGCTTCAGCTCGCCCGCCGCGAAGCCCTCGGCGTGCATGTACGCCAGCTCCTTGAGCTTCAGGGCGCCTTCGAGGGCGACCGGGTAGCCGACGTGCCTGCCGAGGAACAGCACGGTCTTCTTGTCCGCCAGCGACCGGGCCAGCGCCCGCACCGGCTCCATGGTCTCCAGGACCCGCTCGACCTCGCCGGAGATGTGCGAGAGGTCCCGGATCACCGCGCTGATCTCGTCGCCCCACTTGGTGCCCCGCACCTGGCCGAGGTAGAGCGCCACCAGGTAGCAGGCCACCAGCTGGGTCAGGAACGCCTTCGTGGAGGCGACCGCGACCTCCGGCCCGGCGTGCGTGTACAGCACCGCGTCCGACTCGCGCGGGATCGTCGAGCCGTTGGTGTTGCAGATGGCGAGGACCTTGGAGCCCTGCTCGCGGGCGTGCCGGAGGGCCATCAGGGTGTCCATGGTCTCGCCGGACTGGGAGATGGCGATGACCAGCGAGCGGTGGTCCAGGATCGGGTCCCGGTAGCGGAACTCGCTGGCCAGCTCGACCTCGCACGGGATGCGCGTCCAGTGCTCGATGGCGTACTTGGCGATCAGGCCGGCGTGGAAGGCCGTACCGCAGGCGACGATGACGACCTTGTCGACCTCCCGGAGCTCGGCGGCGCCGATCCGGACCTCGTCCAGGGTCAGCGAGCCGTTCGCGTCGATGCGGCCCAGGAGGGTGTCGGCGACCGCCTTGGGCTGCTCGGCGATCTCCTTGAGCATGAAGTAGTCGTAACCCCCCTTCTCCGCCGCCGACGCGTCCCAGTCGACGTGGTACGAGCGGACGTCCGCCGGGGCGCCGTCGAAGCCCGTCACCCGCACGCCGTCCCGGCGCAGCTCCACCACCTGGTCCTGGCCCAGCTCGATCGCCGACCGCGTGTGGGCGATGAACGCGGCGACGTCCGAGGCGAGGAAGGCCTCGCCCTCTCCGACGCCCACCACGAGCGGGGAGTTCCGGCGCGCCCCCACGACCACGTCCGGATCGTCGGCATGCACCGCGACCAGCGTGAACGCGCCCTCCAGGCGCCGGCACACCAGCCGCATCGCCTCGGCGAGGTCGGCGGTGCCGGAGAACTCCTCGGCGAGCAGGTGCGCGACCACCTCGGTGTCCGTCTCGGAGGCCAGGTCGTGGCCCCGCTCGGCCAACTCCCCCCGCAGCGCGGCGAAGTTCTCGATGATCCCGTTGTGGACGACGGCGACCCGGCCGGCGTTGTCGAGGTGCGGATGCGCGTTGGCGTCCGTCGGCCCGCCGTGGGTGGCCCAGCGGGTGTGCCCGAGGCCGGTGGCACCCGTCGGCAGCGGCCGCTCCGTCAGCTCCTTCTCCAGGTTCACGAGCTTCCCGGCCTTCTTCGCCGAGGCCAGCCCGCCGTCCGCGAGCACCGCGACGCCCGCCGAGTCGTACCCCCGGTACTCCAGTCGCTTGAGCCCGGCGACCACCACATCGAGCGCAGACTGCGCCCCCACGTATCCCACGATTCCGCACATGAGCGGCAGCCTAAGTGCCGACCCGTGCCCGAACACGGCTCAGCGTGCCCGGAATCGGAAATTATCCCGCCACTACGCGGCATGATCCGTGCCGGCGGACACCGGACCACCGGGCGGCAGGGTCGTCCTTCGCATGGTCGGAACCCCACGTGACCGACCCCACCTCCCACCCCGTTCAAACTCCGTTAACAATGGAATGTGATCTCTCCGGTCTCCCCGATGCCCCGGAGCGCCCACCGGCACAGGCCGGAGGCGACTCCCTACGTCGACCTCACCCGCTCCGAGTGGAGCGCGCTGCGCGACAAGACGCCGCTGCCGCTCACCGCCGAGGAGGTCGAGAAGCTGCGCGGTCTCGGTGACGTCATCGACCTCGACGAGGTGCGGGACATCTACCTCCCGCTGTCGCGCCTGCTCAACCTGTACGTCGGTGCCACGGACGGCCTGCGCGGCGCCCTGAACACCTTCCTGGGCGAGCAGGGCTCCCAGTCCGGCACCCCGTTCGTCATAGGTGTCGCCGGCTCGGTGGCCGTGGGGAAGTCCACCGTCGCCCGGCTCCTGCAGGCCCTGCTCTCCCGCTGGCCCGAGCACCCCCGCGTCGAGCTGGTCACCACGGACGGCTTCCTGCTGCCGACCAGGGAGCTCGAAGCCCGCGGCCTGATGTCGCGCAAGGGCTTCCCCGAGTCGTACGACCGCCGGGCCCTGACCCGCTTCGTCGCCGACATCAAGGCCGGCAAGGACGAGGTCACCGCGCCCGTCTACTCCCACCTCATCTACGACATCGTCCCGGACCGGAAGCTCACCGTCCGCCGCCCCGACATCCTCATCGTCGAGGGCCTCAACGTCCTCCAGCCCGCCCTCCCCGGCCAGGACGGCCGCACCCGGGTCGGTCTCGCCGACTACTTCGACTTCAGCGTGTACGTCGACGCGAGCACCGAGGACATCGAGCGCTGGTACCTCAACCGGTTCCGCAAGCTGCGCGCGACCGCCTTCCAGAACCCGGACTCGTACTTCAGGAAGTACACCCAGGTCTCCGAGGACGAGGCCGTCGACTACGCCCGCGGCCTCTGGCGCACCATCAACAAGCCCAACCTGGTGGAGAACATCGCCCCGACCCGCGGCCGCGCCACCCTCGTCGTCCGCAAGGGCCCCGACCACAAGGTGCAGCGGCTGCGGCTCCGCAAGCTCTAGAGCGTATGTTCAGGCAGGCCTGTTAAAAAGGCGTCATGCTGCATCTGCGCCTGATCACCCCGGCCGGACTGACCGACGACGTGGTCCGGCTGATCGAGACGACCGTGGGCACCACGCACCTGGTCGTGCTGCCGGGCGCCGCCCGCAACCCGGCCGGGGACGTCGTGATGTGCGACGTGGCCCGCGAGGCCGGTGACGAACTCATCAGCGGGCTGCGGGCGTTGGACCTCGACCGCACCGGCTCGATCGCCGTAGAGGACATCGACCTGAGCCTCTCCCGCCGTGCCGACAAGGCCGAGGCGGAGGCCCCGGGCGAGGGCGCGGACGCGGTGCTGTGGGAGGGGCTGACCGAGGCGACCCACGAGGAGTCGACGCTGTCGGTCACCTACGTCGCCTTCATCACGCTGGCCACGATGATCGCGGCCTGCGGTGTCGTCCTGGACAACGCGATCCTGATCGTGGGGGCGATGGCGGTGGGCCCGGAGTTCGGCCCGCTGGCCGGCATCTGCACGGCACTCGTGCAGCGCCACCCCCGCCTGGCGCTCCGCTCCCTGACCGCACTCCTCGTCGGCTTCGCGGTGGCGATGCTGGTGACGGTCGGGTTCACCTACCTCATGGACGGCCTCGGCCTGTTCACCAAGGTGCAGTTGGAGGCGGAACGCCCGAACACCAACTTCATCTACCGCCCCGACGCCTTCTCGTTCGTGGTCGCGGTGCTGGCCGGCATCGCCGGCATACTCTCCCTGACCTCGGCGAAGTCCGGTGCCCTCGTGGGCGTGGCCATCTCGGTGACCACGGTCCCGGCAGCCGCGAACGCGGCAGTGGCCTTCGCCTTCACGGAGTACCGGCAGGCATGGGGTTCGACGGAACAGCTACTGCTGAACCTGCTCGGAATCATCCTGGCGGGCACGGCGACACTGCTGACCCAGAAATGGCTCTGGAGAAAGCCGACCCGAGTATCAACGCCCCTTTAGGGGCGCTGGGGGTACCCCCGGCCGAAGGCTGGGGGAGGAACTGCGCGGCCAGCCACGGCCGACCTGCGGCCCGCTCTCCGCAGAACCCCCGCCCCGAACCCGGAACAGCGTTATCCCAAAGCCGATTTCACGGCGTCCGCCAACCGCCCCGCCACCGACCGCGCCTGCTCGATATCAGCAGCCTCGACCATCACCCGCACCAGCGGCTCGGTCCCCGAGGGACGAAGCAGGACCCGGCCCGTCTCCCCCAGCTCCCGCTCCGCCTCGGCGACGGCGGCAGCGAGGTCGGCCGAGGTCCGCACCCGCGTCCTGTCCACGTCGGGCACATTGATCAGCACCTGCGGCAGCCGCTCCATCACACCCGCCAGCTCCCGCAGCGACCGCCCGGTCTCGGCGACCCGCGCCGCCAGCAGCAGCCCGGTCAGCGTGCCGTCGCCGGTCGTCGCGTGGTCCAGGATGATGACGTGGCCGGACTGCTCGCCGCCGAGGGCGTAGCCGTGCTCCTTCATCTCCTCCAGCACGTACCGGTCGCCGACCGCGGTCTGCACCAGGTGCAGCCCCTCCCGCTCCAGCGCCAGCTTGAAGCCGAGGTTGGACATGACGGTGGCCACGACGGTGTCGGCGCGCAGCTCACCGCGCTCCCGCATGGCGAGGGCGAGTACGGCCATGATCTGGTCGCCGTCGACCTCCTCGCCGGTGTGGTCGACGGCCAGGCAGCGGTCCGCGTCCCCGTCGTGCGCGATGCCGAAGTCCGCCCCGTGCTCGACGACCGCGGCCTTGAGCTTGCCGAGGTGGGTCGACCCGCAGCCGTCGTTGATGTTCAGCCCGTCCGGCTCCGCGCCGATGGTGATGATCTCGGCACCGGCCCGGCGGAACGCCTCCGGCGAGACCCCCGCGGCCGCGCCGTGCGCCTCGTCCAGGACGATCTTCAGTCCGTCGAGCCGGTTGGGCAGGACCGACAGGAGGTGACCGACATACTGCTCGAAGCCCTCGTCGTACGGCCGCACCCGCCCCACGCCCGAGCCGGTCGGCCGCTCCCACGGCTCGCCGTGCCGGTGGGACTCGTACACGGCCTCGATCTTCTCCTCCAGCTCGTCGTCGAGCTTGTGCCCGCCACGGGCGAGGAACTTGATGCCGTTGTCGGGCATGGCATTGTGGCTGGCGGAGAGCATGACACCGAGGTCGGCGCCGAGCGCGCCGGTCAGGAAGGCGACGGCCGGCGTCGGGAGGACACCCACGCTCAGGACGTCGACGCCCGCGCTGGCCAGGCCCGCGACCGTGGCGGCCTCCAGGAACTCCCCGGACGCGCGCGGATCCCGTCCGACGACCGCCGTCGGCCGGTGGCCCTCGAACGTGCCCGCCTCGGCCAGCACGTGCGCCGCCGCGACGGACAGGCCGAGCGCCATCTCGGCGGTCAGGTCCGCGTTGGCGACACCGCGCACGCCGTCCGTGCCGAAGAGTCGTCCCACTTGTCCTCCTGAAGAAGCGTCCTTGCTGCCAGGAAATGATGGCAGGCGCTTAGTCATGCGATCACACCGGCCTTTGAGCATCTTGTGTCGTTATACGCCCTTGGCCGGGATAAACGAACGCCCCGACGGCACATGTGGCGTGCCGCCGGGGCGTTCGGAGTACGTGCAGGCAGCTGGTGATTAGCGCTTGCTGTACTGCGGGGCCTTGCGGGCCTTCTTCAGACCGGCCTTCTTGCGCTCGACCGCACGGTCGTCGCGCTTGAGGAAGCCGGCCTTCTTGAGCGGGCCGCGGTTGTTGTCGACGTCGGCCTCGTTCAGCGCGCGGGCGACACCGAGACGGAGCGCACCGGCCTGACCGGAGACACCGCCACCCGCGATGCGGGCGACGACGTCGTAACGGCCTTCGAGTTCGAGCACCTTGAAGGGCTCGTTGACTTCCTGCTGGTGCACCTTGTTGGGGAAGTAGTCCTCAAGGGTGCGGCCGTTGATCTTCCACTTGCCGGTGCCCGGGACGATCCGGACGCGGGCGATGGCGTTCTTGCGACGGCCCAGGCCGGCGGCCGGCTGCGGGTCGCCGAAGCGGGACGCGAGGGACTCGGAGGTGTACTCGCCCTCGACGGGGACGTCCGACTCCGTGGTGTAGCTGTCGATGTCAAGCTCTTCGAGCGGCTGCTCGGCAGTGGTCTCGGCCACGATGCTCCTCAGATTCTCTTCAGTCTTAGGGGGTGGCCGGAACTACTGCGCGACCTGGGTGATCTCGAACGGCACCGGCTGCTGCGCAGCGTGGGGGTGCACGTCACCCTTGTAGACCTTCAGCTTCGAGAGCATCTGACGGCCCAGTGTGTTCTTGGGGAGCATGCCCTTGACGGCCTTCTCGATGGCCTTCTCGGGGTTCTTGTCCAGCAGCTCGTCGTAGCGGACGGAGCGCAGACCACCCGGGTAGCCGGAGTGGCGGTACGCCATCTTCTGGGTCCGCTTGTTGCCGGACAGGTGCACCTTGTCGGCGTTGATGATGATGACGAAGTCACCGGTGTCGACGTGGGGCGCGTAGATCGGCTTGTGCTTGCCGCGGAGAAGGGACGCGGCGGTGGTGGCGAGACGGCCCAGGACGACGTCCTGAGCGTCAATGACGTGCCACTGGCGAGTCACATCGCCGGGCTTGGGGCTGTACGTACGCACTTCGCAGCCTTCTTCTTCAGTGGATGGGTGCTGACACATGGCATCACTGAAGCGATCGTGCAGCTGGGGACGACAATGCCGGGGACGCTGCCCGTATGCCGCCCACTGGTAACTGCTCCAGGGAACCTAGGTAGAGGCCACTCCCGTGAGAATGAGCGGGCCAATACACAACGAAGAGCTAGCGTACCGGGGTGGCCCCGCAAGGGTCAAAACGAGCTCCCGGGGACATCGGGGCGAGCCGTCGTCGACCGCAGCGGAAATCCTCGGCGCACGGCCGTACCGGGATGCGCCGTCCTGCCCCCAAAGGTCCCCTGTCTCCGTTCGTACAGTCGCACCGGTACCCCCCTGCCCCCGTCTAAGATGCGCCCCATGAGTTATGGGCAGGGGGGACCTCAGTCCCAGTGGGATCCGTGGAAACCGCAGTCTCAGCAGCCCTGGGGCAGCGGCGCCGGCCAGACCCCGGACTGGGCGTCGCTCGCCGAGGCGTCGGAGACGCGGAACAAACGGCGTCGCGTGCTGTTCATCGGCGGTGGCGTGGTCGCCACGCTGGCGATCGGCACCGCCGTCGCGATGGCCGTGGTGTCCGCGAACGGCGACAACAAGGCCTCCGGCACGCCCACCAACCTGCCGGCCAGCGGTTCGCTGCCCAGCGACACGGCCGCCGCGGTGCCGTCCTTCGCACCGACCACCGCGCCGCCGCCGCTGGACCCGCAGGAGTTCATAGCCAGCGTGCAGAAGGACACGGCACCGCTGAGCGCCGCGACGCTCTTCCCGGGCACCCAGCTGACCATGGGCGGGACGGTCTACAAGAAGGGCGCCACGGCCGACACCACGAAGTGCGCCACGGCCGCCAAGGGCACCCTCCCGGCCGTCCTGAACAAGGACGGCTGCACCCGCCTGCTGCGGGTCACCTACTCCAAGGACGGTGTCGCGGTCACGGTCGGTGTGGCGGTGTTCAACACCGAGGCACAGGCGAGCAAGGCCAAGACCGAGGCCGACAAGAAGGGCTTCGTGACCGCCCTGGCCGGCTCCGGCGTGAAGGCCTTCTGCGACTCCGGCGTCTGCCGTACGACGACCAACTCGTACGGCCGCTACGCCTACTTCACCACCGCGGGCTTCGTGAACGGCAAGGACGTCACGACCAAGGACACCAAGGTCTTCCAGGCCGGCGACGACCTGGCGGAGTTCACCTTCCGCCAGATCCACCGCCGCGGCGAGGCCCAGGCGTCGGCGGCTGCCGACGTCGGCCAGTGATCCCGGACACGTCCGGTCAGCTCCGCTCCCAGGAGGCCTGGAGCACGGGTTCCTGGGGCCCGCCGCGCGCGACCGTGCGCGGCGGGGTGCCCTCGACGGTCCTGAAGACCCACGTGCGGTAGGACCAGAAGCGGAACAGGGTGGCGATGCCGATGCCCAGGAACTTGCTGATGTTGTAGGAGAGCGTGCTCTGCCAGCCCAGCCCGTAGGTGGTCGCGTAGAGCACCCCGTTCTCGATGACCAGGCCGACGGCGCTGAAGAAGAGGAAGAGAGACCCAGCTCCTTCCGGCCGCCGCCGTCGTCCCGGTCCTGGTCCCGGTAGGCGAAGTAGCGCAGGCCCACGTAGTTGCCCAGCACGGCACAGGCCGTCGCGACGACGCTCGCACGCACCGGCTGCCAGTGGACGGCGGCCCTGATCAGGTTGAAGACCGCCAGGTTCACCACGAACCCGGTGAGCCCCACCAGCCCGAACTTCGCGATCTCGCGGTACAGGCTCCCCCACCGCGAGGGGAGCGCGTGCCGCCCGCTCACCGTCCCGTTCGGCTCTGCCGGTGGCGCAGCCGCAGCCGCAGCGGCATCACCGCGGACTCGATCTGGGTCGCGAGGTTCATCTTGGACTCGCCCTCGGTCCGCTCCTCGAAGCGGATCGGGATCTCCACGGCGCGGTGCCCGGCCCGGACGGCCTTGAACTTCAGCTCCACCTGGAAGCTGTAGCCCGCGCTGTCCAGGGTCCGCAGGTCCACGTCGTGCAGGGTCTGCGCCGACCACAGGTTGAACCCGGCGGTGATGTCCCGGATCTCGGTGCCGAGCACGGTCCGCGCGTAGCGGTTGGCGAACCGGGAGAGCAGCACGCGGTGCCTGCCCCACTCCTCGTCCAGCGAGCCGCCGGCCACGTACCGGCTGCCGACGACCAGGCCCGCCCCCTCGGTCAGGGCCGCGTCGAGCATCCGCACGACCGCCTCGGCGGGGTGGCTGCCGTCGGCGTCCATCTGGACGACGTACGCGGCGCCCTCCGCCAGCGCCGCGGACATGCCGGCGACGTAGGCACGCCCGAGGCCGTCCTTCTCGGTCCGGTGCAGCACGCTCATGCGGGGCCGCCCGGCGGGCCGGTCGGCGTTGTACTTCTCGGCGAGCTCCTCGGCGATCCGCCCGGTGCCGTCCGGGCTGGAGTCGTCGACGATCTTCAGATGCAGCCCGTCGACCGGCAGGCCGAGGACCAGCTCCGCCATCCGGGGCAGGTTCGCCGCCTCGTTGTAGGTCGGCATCACCACGGTGACCGGGGTGCCGGCGTGTCTGTCGAGCTCCGTCATGGTGTTCTCTTTCCCTCCCCGTGGAGGCCCGCGACGGGCCTCTGTACAGCGGGCGCGGGTCTGCCCAGCGCCCGGAAGTGCCAGCCCGCCGCGGTCCAGCGGTCCGCGTCGAGCACCCCCCGCCCGTCCACGACCAGTGGCCGGGCGACCAGCGTGGCGGCGTGCTCCGGGTCGATCTCCCGGAACTGCGGCCACTCCGTCAGATGCAGCACGAGGTCGGCGCCGCGCAGCGCCTCCTCGGCCGACAGTGCGTAGCCGAGGAGCGGGAACGCCTTGCGGGCGTTGTCGAGCGCCTCGGGGTCGTAGACCGTGACGTCGGCGCCGTCCAGGCGCAGCCGGGCGGCCACGTTGAGCGCGGGCGAGTCCCGGATGTCGTCCGAGTCCGGCTTGAAGGCGGCGCCGAGCACCGCGACGCGGGCCCCGAGGACCGTGCCCCCGCACAGCTCCCGGGCCAGGTCGACAACCTTGTCACGGCGGCGCATGTTGATCGCGTCCACCTCGCGCAGGAAGGCGAGCGAGACGCCCAGTTCGTCGGCGCGGTGCGCGAAGGCGCGGATGTCCTTGGGCAGGCAGCCGCCGCCGAAGCCGACGCCGGCGCGCAGGAACTTCCGGCCGATCCGGTCGTCGTACCCGATCGCCTCGGCGAGGACGCCGACGTCGCCGCCGGCCGCCTCGCAGACCTCGGCCATCGCGTTGATGAAGGAGATCTTGGTGGCGAGGAAGGCGTTGGCGGCCGTCTTGACCAGCTCGGCGGTCGGGAAGTCGGCGACGACCAGCGGGGTGCCGAGGTCCAGGACGGGCTCGTACACCGCCCGCAGAATCGATTCAGCACGCGCGGACCGGACCCCGAACACCAGCCGGTCGGGCCGCAGCGTGTCCTCGACGGCGAACCCCTCCCGCAGGAACTCCGGGTTCCAGGCGATCTCCGCGTCGAAGGCGGCGGCCAGCCGCTCGGCCGTGCCGACCGGCACGGTCGACTTGCCGACGAGCAGCGCCCCCGGCGCCGCGTGCCCGGCGATCGCCGCGAAGGCCGCGTCGACGTAGGTCAGGTCCGCGCCCTCGGAGCCGGGCCGCTGCGGGGTGCCGACGCACACGAAGTGCACCTCGCCGAAGGCCCCGGCCTCCGCGTAGTCGGTGGTGAACCGCAGCCGACCGCTCGCGGTGTGCTTCGCGATCAGCCCGGGCAGCCCCGGCTCGTGGAACGGCACCCGGCCGGCCCGCAGCGCGGCCACCTTGTCCGGGTCCACGTCGACCCCGAGCACCTCGTGCCCGAGCTCCGCCATGCAGGCGGCGTGGGTGGCACCCAGGTAGCCGGTGCCTATGACTGTGAGCCGCATCCGGCGGCCTCCTTCACAACTCCGTGCCGGCCGCTACTTGCGCTCAAGAACCTGCACCACCACATGGTTCAGCTTCACCGTGCGACCGGCCTTGAAGGACTTCTCGATCGCCGCCGCGGTCTTCTCGTTCATGCCGGTGAGCAGCGGGCGCCCGTCGCTGACGGTGGAGACCAGCCACAGCCGGTCGGTGCCCTTGAGACAGCTCGCCGGCTTGCGGCACTCGGTGGCGCCGTAGGACCCGTTCTGCTGCGGGGTGTACTCCATGAGCACGTCCTCGGGGGCCTTGCGGTCCCGCAGCTCGTACGCCATGGCCCGGCGCTCCGACATCCCGCCGTTGAAGATCATCCCGTCGCCCGGGCGCTCGCCCGCCGCGACGGTGTTCGCCGCGCCCCGGAAGTCCGGTTCCGTCGGCAGGTCCTTCTTGGCATCGCCGATCGCCGGCCACGCCACGAAGGCGTACCCGGCCGCCACGACCGCGACCAGCAGCCCGCTCAGCACCCGCGCGCCGGTCCCCCGGCGGGCGTCGGGGTCGAGCCTGCCGACGAGCCGGGTGAGCGCGGCGGCCACCAGCAGCGTCCAGGCCGGGATGGTGAACAGCAGGTACCGCGGCAGGAAGAGGTGCAGCTGGTTGGCGGTCACGAAGGTGAGCACCGGCGGCAGGACCGCCCAGGCGGCGAGCAGCACCGAGTACCGCCCGGCCACCAGCAGGCCGACCACGCCGAGGGCCATCACCGCTCCCCCGGTGACCCACGACCCGAACAGGGTTTCCGGGAGCCGGGTCAGGTCCTGGGTCGTGGTGACGTTCCAGGCGATCTGGCCACTCTGCCCGGTGCCCTGCGCCACCATCGGGAAGGTGATGGACAGTCCCAGCATGGCCGCGCCGGCGAAGGCGTAGTGGGCGATGCGGTCGCCCCGCTTCCTGGCCAGGAAGACGAGCCACACGTGACCGGCGAGCACCGCCATGGCCACCAGGTGGCTGAACCCCGTGGCCGCGATCGCGAGCGCGTACAGCGTCCAGTTGCGCAGGCTCGGCCTGTCCAGCGCCCGGATCAGCCACAGGGTGGCCAGCAGCGCGAACATCGTCGCGAAGGCGTAGGGCCGGGCCTCCTGGCCGTACCGGGTGATCATCGGCACCACCGCGAACAGCAGCCCGGCCAGCACCCCGGTGCGCACCGCGAACATCCGGCGCCCCAGCAGCCCGACCAGACCGGCCGAGACCGCCATGGCCAGCGCCTCCGGCAGCCGCAGCATCGCCGCCGAGTCCCCGGCGACGTCGATCCACAGATGCATCACCGCGTAGTACGGCGCGATCACGACGTCGATGCTGCCGATCAGCCGTCCGAGGTCGTGCCACGAGATCGTGGACGCCCACCAGGTGGCGTGCTCGTCGCGCCACAGCTGGCGCCCGCCGAGCCCCGGCACCGCACAGGCGGCGGCGACCAGAGCGGGCAGCACGAAGGCGAGCCACGCCGAGCCCCGGCCGGCACCGTCGGCGGACCTCCGGTGCTCGGCGGACGTGCCCTCCCCGGGTTCCTGGGCGGCGGTCTCGTCGACCGATGGTGTGTACGCAGTCATCGCTTCACCCAGATCCGGTACGGCTCCTGTCCGCCGTCCTTGTCGGAGGGCCGCAGCACGGCCAGCAGCCGGTAGTCCGCGGTGCCGCGCAGCGCCTCGGGAACGGAGGCGGCCCGCAGCACGATCGCGTCGTAGGAGCCCTTCTTCACCTCGGCCGCGAGAGCCGCGCCGCGCTCGGCCTGGTGCCACTGGGCCGGCTTCGTCTGCGCCCGGAGGTAGTAGGCGGAGATCTCGGGGTCGTCCGTCAGGTACTCGCCCTTGGTGTCCACGACCTCGCGCAGGGCGCCGATCATGGCGGCCGAGTCCGGCGGCCGGTACAGCCCCCCGGTCTGTGCCATGCCGATGACCAGGGCGGCGACGTAGATCATGATGCCGATCTGCGGGTACCTGAAGTGGGCGCCCATCATCCGCGAGACACCGAGACCGGCCATCGGCACCGCGAAGAGCAGTCCGAAGCCGACGTGGATGTACAGCGAGCTGCCGTTGCCCAGCCAGGCCTGGTAGAGCGGGGCGAGCAGGGCGGTGGCGCACATCGTCAGACCGAGCAGGGAGCGCCGGATCGCGCCCGGTGCGCTGCCTTCGGCCCATGGCATCTCGCCCATCCGGGCCCGCCGGACGAAACCGGCGGCACCGATCACCGCGACGAGCAGGACGACCCCGCCCCACTCGGCGCTCTCCTTGAGCAGGGTGACGGCACTGTCGGTGCCCTTCACGTTCCAGCCGCTCGGCGTGCCGGCGAGCTGCAGGCCTGCGAAGCACAGCGCGCCGGTGGCCCCGGCGAAGACGGCGCCCCGCGCGAAGGCTCCCGCGCCGCGGAAGCGGTAGGCGGTCAGCACGGCGAGCACGGTCAGCGTGGGCAGGTACAGGGCCGCCGAGTAGGCGGCGAACGGCGCGAGCGCCGCGAAGGGCGCCGCGAGCAGCACGGCCGCGGGGCTGGCCTGCCGGGTCCGGGCCAGCAGCCACAGGGCGGCGGCGAGCAGGAACAGGGACAGGGAGTGCAGGGAGGCGTAACGGCCGGTGAAGGCGGTCGACTCCAGCACGGAGTACATGGCGGCGGCCGCGAGACCGGCTCGCGCGTTGAACAGCAGCCGGGTGGCGCCGAACAGCAGCGCCGTGGCCCCCAGCGCCCACGCCAGGCTCAGCGCCCGGGCCCCGCCGAGGCCGAGCTGGGAGACCAGCCCCGACAGCTCGCCGTCGGAGGTCAGGAACTTCGCCTCCTGGGGGAAGGCGCTGCCGTCGAGCCGGAAGGACAGGCCCGCCTGCACGAGCAGGATCAGGAGCAGGACGCCCCGGCTGATCCACGCCGAGCGGCTGTTGTCGACCGACCAGGCCGACACCGGGACCTCGGGCAGCACATAGCCCGGCTCGGGCTCCGGCTCCGGCTCGGGGTCGAGGACGGTGTACTCGGGGACGTAGTACTCGGCGTCGGAACCGCCCGTGTAGGGACGCGCGTAGTGCTGTTGCGCGGCGGTCGGCTGCTGCGGGATGTACGGCTGCCCGGCATACGGCTGCTGCTGCCCGTAACCCCGCTGATCACCGTAGGTCTGCTGATCACCGTAGGCCTGCTGCTGCCCGTAGGTCTGCTGATCACCATAGGCCTGCTGCTGCCCGTAGGCCTGCTGCTGTCCGTACGCCTGCTGCTGCTCGTACGCCTGCTGTTCGCCGTGGACCTGGTGCTGCTGCTCGGCGTACGGCGGGTAGTGCTGCTGCCAGTCCTGCTGCTGTCCGCGCTCCGACCAGCCGCCGTCCTGCTGCGTCGTCATGAACGCGGCACCTCGAATCCGAAGTCGTCGTCGGCCATGAGGCGCTTGAACTCGGCCAGGGCGAGCGGGCTGCTCTGGATGCGCCAGTCGGCCCGCTTGGGGATGTTGAACCACAGGAAGCCGATGACGTTCTTGTCCTGCTTCACGCCTCCGAGCAGCGCGCGCACGTCGGCACGCCGCCGCTCCCCGGGCTCGGACGAGGTCTCGCTGATCAGCACCGGCTTGTCGGTGAACGCGTCGATCTGGCTGCGGGTCGGGCCGTAGAGGGTGTCGAAGGTGTGCGCGCCGGTCTGCGTCCAGTAGCCGACGATGCCGACCCAGTCGACGTAGGCGTCACCGGGCCAGTACGGCTTCAGCTTCACGGAGGGGACCGGGTTGATGACGTTCGGGCTCCACACCCAGATGACGTTGGTGGCGCCGACCTCCTGGAAGACGTCGTGGATGTGCCGCCACGCCTTCACGAAGGTCGCGGGGGTGGTGTCCTTGGTGCCCCACGGGTACCACTGGCCGTTCATCTCGTGGCCGAAGCTGATCGCGACGGGCACGTTCGTCTTGCGCACGCTGTCCGCGTACTTCTTGATGTACGTGTCCTGCGAGCCGTCGGCGATCTTGCCGAGGCCGGGCTTGAACGGCTCCCACGACACGTACAGCATGCCGCCGTCGCCGAAGACGTTCTGGGCGCCCACGGCGTTGAAGCCGTCGCCCCACGACGAGTAGGAGCCGACCAGGTTGGGCTTCTTGCCGACGGTCTTCGCGAAGGCGTCCACCGGCTTCATCGAGCTGGGCGCGCCGTTCAGGGCCACCCCGAAGTAGTCCTTGTCGGGGTGCAGCAGCGGTTTCACGTCGTACGGCGGCTCCGCCTCGGATCCCTTCGAGGACCCGGCGGTCGGTGCCTTCGCGGCCTCGGCGGCAGGGTCGTCACCGCCGAGCACGCCGCAGCCGGCGACCGCCGCCAGGGACATCAGCGCCGCGCACAGCGGCAGGACGGTCTTGCGGATCATGCGGGTTCACCTGCTGAGGGGTGTTCCTTGGGCTGGATGAGCGCACGCGCGACGACCAGCGCGTAGAACAGCCCGGAGGACAGGACGAGAGCGAAGTCCGGCGGGTAGCCGGTGAACAGCCGGTACACGGCCGCGCCGACCCAGACCACGGCGGTGCCCCCGCTCCAGATCCACAGGCCGAGCCAGAACCGGCGGGTCTTGTTCTTCTTCGCGCCCTTGGAGCCGGTCGGCTGCCAGCCCATGCGCTGCTTGCGCAGGATGTCCCAGATGGCGAAGACGTGCGCCCAGCCGTACATCATCCGTGCCGACCATGCCTCCAGCCGGTACGGCGCCTTGTGCCACATCGGGAAGACGAGGGTGGTGTAGGCGATGCTGGGCAGCACCCAGACGAGGTGCTTGACCTGCAGCATCTCGGGGCTGGTGAGCAGCAGCATGATGGGCACGAGCGGCGCGAGGAAGGTGAAGAGCGCCGTGTGGATGTAGTAGAAGAAGCCGGACATGTAGCAGAGCCGGCTGGAGAAACCGATCGGCGCGTCCCAGAACTTCTTGCTGGCGAGCAGCGACATCGAGCCGGAGCACCAGCGGTACTGCTGGTTGAAGAAGGCCCCGGCGGTGTCCGGGCACACGCCCGTGGACAGCGCGACCGGCACGTACTTCAGGTCCCAGCCGAGCCCGCGCAGGTCGAACCCGGTGTGCACGTCCTCGGAGTGCTCGATGAGGGTCGTGCCGCCGTTGGTGTCCAGCGCGGCCCGCCGGTAGATGGCACAGGAGCCGACGCAGATGGCGCCGTCACTGTTCTGCCGGGACACCTGCACGGACCGGTAGAACAGCTCCTGCACGGCACCGGCCCCGCGCTCGATCCAGTTCTGCGAGTCCAGCACCCGGAAGTACTGCGGGGACTGCACGATCCCGATGCGTTCGTCGGCCTCCATGTACGGCAGCAGCTCCTCCAGGAGGTCGGAGCGCGGCGTGAAGTCGGCGTCGAGGATCAGGATGTACTTGCCGTCGGACTGACCGAACCCGTAGTGCAGGTTGCCCGCCTTCTTGAACCAGCCACGGTTCTCGCGGGTGCCGTAGCGGAAGCCGAAGTCCCGGGCCATGGCGGCGAGCTCGGGGCTCGCGCCGTCGTCGAGGACGAAGGGCACACAGGTGCCGGGGTAGCGGTCGGCCAGCTGGCGCACATGGGTCCAGGTGTTGTGCAGCACCTCGATGGGCTCGCCGCACACCGGCAGGAAGACGTCGACGCTGGGGTAGACGCGGGGCCGCCAGTCACGGACGAGCTGCTGGTGGTACTCGAAGTCGAAGTCGCGCGTGAAGCCGTTGACCCGCAGCGACACGAGGTAGTAGACGACGGTGAAGAACAGCGGCGGCGCGAAGATCCACATCAGTGGGCTGGCCTTGGTCAGCGCCACTTGGCTGACGGTCAGGCACCCGAAGCTGACGATCGAGGCGAGCGTCAGCACCCACAGGCGCCTCTTGACGTACGAATACTTCTCCGCATGCGACGGCGGCGCGGGCAGAAGTCCCAGGGGCGCCTGCTCGGCACCACGCTTTCCTCCACGCCTTGAAGATCGATGCCCCCCGGCACCGGTCACTCCGGACATGCGGGCAGAGTCAATGGATGACATTCCTACCCTCCGGGCGATGTGCCCGATGTGTTCCCCACCCCAAAGAAGAACCCCTTTCGAACAAAGGGGCCAGATGTGAAAGGTTATCCGAGAGGTGTGAATGACGTAAGGGCAGCGCGGAGACAAACGCCCGACAAGTCACTTTATGCACCTTTTTTTTGTTGAAGAGTGGGGTAACCAACAGGTTTCAGATCGGGACGACCCGGGCAGTTGCCCCTGATTGTGCGCTTCTTGTCACACCACCGGCGACATCCGGTCCGCGCGTGGACACGGCCCGCGAACACGCCGCTCCCGCTGACGATGCCGAAGCGAAACGCGCCCCACGGTGCCCAAAAACCTCAACCGGTGATAAGAACAACCACTTAGTCTTCACATTTGTGCCGCACCCGTGACCGCTCCGGGTGCGAACACGAGGGGGGTCCCGATTTGCCCGGGTTTCTCATGCCCGCACGCGGTGGCCGTCATCGCGACCGGCGGCGCACCTGGCTGGTCTCCGTCGTGGCCGTGGCCACCGCGGCGCTGATCGGCACGACGATCGGCCTGGTCGCGCCCTCGGCCCGGGCCGACCAGAACACCCAGGGCGTGGACAACCTGCGCACCAACTGGGATCAGGACGAGTCCTCGCTCTCCCCGGCGGTCGTCCAGTCCTCCGCGTTCGGCCGGCTCTTCGCCACCAGACTGGACGGGCAGATATACGCCCAGCCACTGGTGCTCGGCGACCAGGTGATCGCCGTCACCGAGAGCAACACCCTGTACGGCCTGGACCGCACCACCGGCGCGATCGAGTGGAGCAAGAACTACGGACCGGCGTGGCCGGCCTCGGCGATCGGCTGCGGGGACCTCGTGCCCGACATCGGCGCGACCGCGACGCCGGTCTACGATCCGTCCACCGACTCCCTCTACTTCACCACCAAGGTCGACGACGGCACCGCCACCCACCGCCACCCCAAGTGGCTGATGCACGCGGTGGACCCCGCTTCCGGAGCCGAGCGCTCCGGGTGGCCGGTCACCATCGCCGGAAGTCCCGTCAACGACCCGAGCGCCACCTTCGACGCCTACTACGAGCAGCAGCGCCCCGGCCTGCTGCTGATGGACGGCGTCGTCTACGCGGGCTTCGGCGCCCACTGCGACGCATGGCCGTACCGCGGCTATGTGGTCGGTGTGAGCACCACCGGGCACAGCATCACCTCGATGTGGGCCTCGGCGACCGGTGTCGGCGGCGCCGGCATCTGGCAGGCGGGCGGCGGACTGGTCTCGGACGGCTCCGGCCGCATCTTCTTCAGCACCGGAAACGGCATCAGCCCGGCGCCCGGCCCCGGCAGGACCGTGCAGGGAACACTGGCCGAGTCCGTCGTACGCCTCCAGGTCGGCACGGACGACAGCCTCGGTACGGCCGACTTCTTCAGCCCCAGCAACGCCGCCACCCTGGACCTCAACGACCAGGACATCTCCTCGGGCGCCCCGATGGCGCTGCCGGACGGCTTCGGCACCAGCGAGCACCCGCATCTCCTGGTCCAGCAGGGCAAGGACGGGCGGGTGTTCCTGCTCGACCGCGACAACCTCGGCGGCATGGGCCAGGGGCCCCAGGGCGGCGACGCCGCGGTGAGCGTGTCCGGCCCCTACCAGGGCATGTGGGGACACCCCGCGTTCTGGGGCGGCGACGGCGGCTACGTCTACGTCGTCGGCAACCAGGGCCCGCTGCGCGCCCTCAAGTACGGCGTGCGCAACGGCGGTACACCCACCCTCACCCTCACCGGCCAGAGCCAGGACACCTTCGGCTACACCAGCGGCTCCCCCCTGGTCACGTCCGACGGCACGGACGCGTCCAGTGCCCTGGTGTGGATGACCTCCGCCACCAACGCCTCCGGGGCCGACGGCACTCTGCGCGCCTACAGCCCCACCCCCGACGGCAACGGCCGCCTCCAGCTGCTGTGGTCGGCACCGATCGGCACCGCGACGAAGTTCAGCACGCCGACCGCCGAGAGCGGCAAGGTGTACGTCGGCACCCGGGACGGTGTGCTCTACGGCTTCGGCAGCCCGGCCAGGACCGCCCTGACCGCGGCCTCGCTGGACTTCGGCCAGGTCGGTGTGGGCGACAGCGGCTCCGCCCGGATGACGCTGACGGCCACGCAGGACGTCGGCATCACCGGGCTCAAGGCCTCCGGCCCGTTCACGGTCGCGCCGTCCGCCGTACCCACCCCCGAGCAGCCCACGGCGCTGGCGGCGGGCGCCACCCTCGATGTTCCGATCAGCTTCGCCCCCACCACCACCGGCGGCGTCAACGGCACACTGACCGCGAACCTGTCGGACGGCCAGAAGCTGGTCTTCGCCGTCCACGGCATCGGCACCAGGCCCGGCTTCGGGGCGGCGCCCGGCTCCCTCGACTTCGGCGAGGTACCCACCGGCAGCACCTCTACGCTGAACCTCCAGATCACCAACACCGGCACCGAACCGGAGACCGTCGACTCGGTCGACGCGCCCGGCGGCGCCTTCTCCGCCTCGGGGCTGCCGAGCACGGGGACGGTCGTACCGTCCGGCGGTTCGTTCGTGCTCTCGGTCACCTACACGCCGGCCGGCGACCAGGTCGACAGCGACGCGCTCGTGATCAGCAGCAGCGGTGGGGGTGCCACCCACACGCTGAGCGTGCCGGTCGGCGCGACGGCCGTCACGGGGCAGGGGCACCTGCAGTTCTCCACGAGTTCGCTGGACTTCGGCCAGGTCCCGATCGGCAGCTCGAAGTCGCTGTCGTTCACCATCACCAACACCGGCAACATCCCGGTGACGGTGACCAAGGCCAAGGCACCGACCGGTGACTTCAACAGCCCGGTACAGCTGTCGGAGGGCCTGGTCATCGGTCCCGAGCAGACCGCGGTGCAGAGCGTGACGTTCACTCCGCGTTCGGCCGCCGATCTGAGCGCCTCCTACGAGGTCACCGGCACCGGGACCGACGCGGACGGCACCGCCCAGGGCGCCATGTACGTGCAGGTCAAGGGCACCGGTACCGGCACCGCCACGACCACCTCGACCGCCGACGGACTCTGGCAGACCAACGGCTCGGCGGTGCCGTCCGGCGACGGCGTCCAGTTGACCCCGGCCACCAGCAACAAGGCGGGCTCGGCGGTGTACACCAAGCCCTTGCGCACCGACGGCCTGCGGGCCACCTTCACCGCGAAGTTCGGCCCCGGCACCGGCGGGAAGGGCATGACGCTCGCCCTCCTCGACCCGGCCCAGAACTCCGCCTCGGCACTGGGCGGTACCGGTGACGGCCTCGGCATCGCGGGACGGCCCGGCACGGTGGTCACGCTCGGCACCGGCTGGAACAACACGCTGAAGGCACAGAACTTCGCGGGTGTCGGCCGCAGTTCGGCCGGCTCGTCGACGATCGACTACCAGTCGGTGGTCCCGCTCGGTACCTCCCTGCGCCAGGGCACCCACCAGGTCGACGTCCAGGTGGCCACCGGCCATCTGTACGTATGGGTCGACGGAACCCAGGTGGTGGACACGACACCGGCACTGACATCCACCGCGCTCCTCGCCTTCTCCGGCGCCAACGCCGACAGCTCCGACGTGCAGACGGTGAGCGGACCGGTCGTCAGTGAAGGGGCGGCGGCGGCCGTCTCGCTCCACCTCACCGCGCCGGGCACGGGCGTCCCGGGCCGGCCGCTGACCGTCTCCGGCACCCTGACCTCGTCCGCGGCGCTTCCCGCGGGCCAGGTCGCGCACATCACGCGGAACGGCACAGCGCTGCCCGACGTGACGACGGCGGCGGACGGCTCCTTCACCTTCACCGACACCCCGCCCGCGGAGGGCACCTACACCTACGCCGCGAGCTACGCGGGGGACACGACACACGGGACGGCGAGCACGACAGCCCTCGTCCAGGTGTCCAAGCTGGCCACCTCGGTCAGTCTGACGGCCCCGGCCACGGCCACCCGCGCGCAGAAACTGACCGTGTCCGGCAGGCTCTCCGGCTCACCCTTCGCCACCGGTGGGGTCGTCAAGGTCACGAAGACCGACCTCGCCCACACCTCCGGCACCGCACTCGCCGACGCGAAGGTCGCCGCGGACGGTTCGTTCACGTTCCCGGACACCCCGCAGATCGGCGGCGCCAACACCTACCGGGTGACCTACGGCGGCGACGTCTCGCACAAGCAGGGGAGCACCAGCGCCACCGTCCAGGTCTCCCGGGTCCCGACCTCCCTGACCATCGCCACCGACCACGCGACCTACTCGTACGGTCAGACCGCGAAGGTCACCGCGCACCTCGGCGCGACGTACGACAAGCGCACGGTGGCGATCTACGCCCAGCCGTTCGGCGGCACGTCGGTCCTGGTGAAGTCGGGGACGGTGGACGGCCACGGCAATCTGACCGGGTCCTACAAGCTCGCCCGCAACACCACGTTCAGCGCGGTGTTCGCCGGCGACTACCGGTACGCCCCGAAGACCGTCGCCCGCAGTGTGCAGTCCCATGTGCGCGTCTCGGAGAAACTGTCCGGCTACTACACGAACACGCACTACGGCAGCACTCTCTACCGGGTGTACCACCACACCGCCAAGGAGCAGCTGGACGTCACGGTCACACCCGGCAAGGCCGGCCAGTGCATCCTCTTCCGCGTGCAGCGCTACTACAGCGGCGCCTGGCACACGCAGACCACCACTCCCTGCGCGGCCCTGAGTTCGGCCAGCGCCGGCCGCCACAGGATGTCCCTGACCAACTCCGTCGACAGCAGGTTCCGCATCGCCGCGGAGTACGTGCGGAGCAGCAGGGACAACACCAACCTCAGCACCTGGGGCGCCTGGCAGTACTTCACCGTCAGGCAGTGAGCACGGGTCCCGCCCCCGGCCGCCGGCCCAGGGCGGGACTCCCGCTCAGCATCCGCCGCACCCGGGCAACGACCGCTTGTTCCGCGCCTCCTTGTTCCGCGCGGCCAGCAGCTCGTCCGCCGGATAGCCGACCTCCTCCAGGGTCAGCCCGTGCGGCCGTACGACGTGTACGGCCGAGTCCCTGACCCCGGCGGCCAGCACCTTCCCCGGCCACTCCGGCCCGCGGTGGCCGTCCCCGACGAACAGCAGCGCGCCGATCAGGGACCGCACCATGTTGTGGCAGAAGGCGTCGGCCCGCACGGTGGCCGTGACGATCCCGTCGGTCCCCCGCCGAAGGCTCAGCTCCTGGAGCGTCCGGATGGTCGTGGCCCCCTCCCGGCGCTTGCAGTACGCGGCGAAGTCGTGCTCCCCCAGCAGCCGGCCGGCCGCCTCGTTCATCGCGTCCACGTCCAGCGGCCAGTCGTGCCACAGGACGTGGTTGCGCAGCAGCGGGTCGACTCCCCCGGGGTGGTCGGTGACCCGGTACGCGTACCGGCGCCAGATCGCGGAGAACCGGGCGTTGAAACCGTCGGGGGCCTCCGCCAGCGACCACACCCGCACGTCCTTCGGCAGCCGCCCGGCCAGCCGCTTCAGCAGCTTCTCCCCCTGCTCGGCCCACAGTTCCCCGGGCAGATCGACATGCGCCACCTGGCCGCGGGCGTGCACCCCGGCGTCGGTCCGCCCGGCGACGGTCAGCTCGTACCTCGTCTCCCCCGACCGCGTCACCGTCCGCAGCGCGTCCTCGATCTCCCCCTGCACGGTCCGCTTCCCGCCGGCCTGCTTGGCCCAGCCGTGGAAGTGGGCGCCGTCGTAGGACAGGTCGAGACGGATGCGCACATGGCCGGGCTGAACGTCGTCACTCACGGAAGAATCCTCTCAGGTAAAGAAAAGTGGGCCCGTCCCGTGAAAGGAACAGGCCCACTCATGCGCCCCGTCAGGGGCGCGGGGAACTGCGCGACCAGCCACTACGGCGCCGCAGCCGCCGGCCGGCAGTCCCCGGCAGAACGCTTACGCGTCCTTCGACTCCTCGGCAGCGTCCTCGGCCTCGTCGGCCTTGGTCACGTCGACCTTGGCGTCCTCGACCTCGACGGTCTCGGCAGCCTTGGTCTCCTCGGCCTCCTTGACCGCACGCTTCGTCGCGGCCTCGGCCTCACCGGTCGCCTGCTGGGCAACCGTCAGCGCCTCGACCAGCTCGATGACAGCCATGGGCGCGTTGTCGCCACGGCGGTTACCGATCTTGGTGATGCGGGTGTAGCCACCGGGACGGTTCTCGTACCGCGGGCCGATCTCGGTGAAGAGCGTGTGCACGATGCTCTTGTCCGTGATGACCTGGAGCACCTGACGGCGGTTGTGAAGGTCGCCCTTCTTCGCCTTGGTGACCAGACGCTCGGCGTACGGGCGCAGGCGGCGGGCCTTCGCCTCGGTGGTGGTGATACGGCCGTGCTCGAAGAGCGACTTCGCGAGGTTCGCGAGGAGCAGCTTCTCGTGCGCGGCACTGCCGCCCAGACGGGCACCCTTGGTGGGCTTCGGCATGGTTCTTCTCCTGTGTGTCTGCCCTGGCCGTGTCAGGTACCGGGGTCAGTATCCGAGCAGACGGTTGTCTGTCGGAGATCCGGTCGAGGCCCCGAAGGGGCCCGACCGGAAGGGGCACGGGGAACTGCGCGACAAGCCACAGCGCACCCGCACCCGAGTACGGACCGGAAGGCCCGAACTCTTAATACTGCTCAGTCTCCACGAACCCAGCGTCCACGTCGTCATCGGCCCCGAAGGCGTCAGCCGCAGCGGTCGGGTCGAATCCGGGCGGGCTGTCCTTCAGGGCCAGGCCCATGCCGGCCAGCTTCGCCTTGACCTCGTCGATGGACTTCGCACCGAAGTTGCGGATGTCCAGCAGGTCCGCCTCGGAGCGCGCCACCAGCTCACCCACGGAGTGGATGCCTTCGCGCTTGAGGCAGTTGTAGGAGCGGACCGTGAGCTCCAGCTCCTCGATCGGCAGCGCCAGGTCGGCGGCGAGGGCGGCGTCCGTCGGGGACGGGCCCATGTCGATGCCCTCGGCGTCGATGTTCAGCTCGCGGGCGAGACCGAACAGCTCGACCAGGGTCTTGCCGGCCGAGGCCATGGCGTCACGGGGACGCATCGCCTGCTTCGTCTCGACGTCGACGATCAGCTTGTCGAAGTCGGTGCGCTGCTCGACACGGGTCGCCTCGACCTTGTACGTGACCTTCAGCACAGGGCTGTAGATGGAGTCGACCGGGATACGGCCGATCTCCTGGCCCACCTGCTTGTTCTGCACGGCGGAGACGTAACCGCGGCCACGCTCGACCGTCAGCTCCATCTCCAGCTTGCCCTTGCCGTTGAGCGTGGCGAGGACCAGGTCGGGGTTGTGCACCTCGACACCGGCCGGAGGCGCGATGTCGGCGGCGGTGACCAGACCCGGACCCTGCTTGCGCAGGTACATCACGACCGGCTCGTCGTGCTCCGAGGAGACGACCAGCTGCTTGATGTTGAGGATCAGGTCGGTGACGTCCTCCTTGACGCCCGGCACGGTGGTGAACTCGTGCAGCACGCCGTCGATCCGGATCGACGTGACAGCCGCGCCGGGAATCGAGGACAGGAGGGTACGGCGGAGAGAGTTGCCGAGGGTGTAGCCGAAGCCCGGCTCCAGCGGCTCGATCACGAACCGGGACCGGAACTCGTCGACGACCTCTTCGGTCAACGAGGGACGCTGAGCGATCAGCATGTGTGGATCAGATCCTTCTTTCGTGGACGCCCGCTATTTGACGCCCGACGGAGCCGCACCCGTGAGAGTGCGGGTACTGCAAGGGTACGGGCGGCACGACCCTTACGGAGCCGTACCGCCCGAGCAAACCCTGCGAAGCGAGGTCAGACGCGACGACGCTTCGGCGGACGGCAGCCGTTGTGCGGGGTCGGGGTGACGTCCTGGATGGAGCCGACCTCGAGACCCGTGGCCTGCAGGGAGCGGATCGCGGTCTCACGACCGGAACCCGGGCCCTTCACGAACACGTCGACCTTGCGCATGCCGTGCTCCTGGGCGCGGCGGGCAGCCGACTCGGCGGCCATCTGCGCGGCGAACGGCGTGGACTTCCGGGAGCCCTTGAAGCCGACGTGGCCGGCGGAGGCCCAGGAGATCACGTTGCCGGACGGGTCCGTGATGGAGACGATCGTGTTGTTGAACGTGCTCTTGATGTGCGCGTGGCCGTGAGCGACGTTCTTCTTTTCCTTGCGGCGCACCTTCTTGGCAGCGCCCTGACGACCCTTGGGGGGCATCTAGTAACTCCTACGGGGAGGTGGTCGGTCCTACAGCGAAGACCGCTGATGAAGCGTTGTCCGCTGCGGACTACTTCTTGCCCGGCTTCTTCTTGCCGGCGATGGCGCGACGCGGACCCTTGCGGGTGCGGGCGTTGGTGCTGGTGCGCTGACCGCGGACGGGCAGACCGCGACGGTGACGCAGACCCTGGTAGCAGCCGATCTCGACCTTGCGGCGGATGTCGGCCTGGATCTCGCGACGGAGGTCACCCTCGGTCTTGATGTTGTTGTCGACGTACTCGCGGATGGCGACCAGCTGCTCTTCGGTCAGGTCGCGAACGCGGGTGTTCGGGTCGATGCCGGTCTCGGCCAGCGTCTGCTGCGAGAGTGTCCGGCCGATGCCGAACACGTAGGTGAGCGCGACCTCCACGCGCTTTTCGCGCGGGATGTCAACACCGGAAACGCGTGCCATTCAATGGCTCCTGGTGATCTTCGGAGGTCTTCCGCAGAACCGGTCCCCAGCCGCCGTATCAGGTACGTACTGGGTCCCCGGCCTCCGAACCGGGGGTGTCAGGCGCCGTGGCACCTGGATTCTGCGTATGAACATATTCAGCTTGCGTCGCGCGAATCTCTGCGATGGATGCAGAGGGATCGGTCGTGCGTCAGCCCTGGCGCTGCTTGTGGCGCGGGTTCTCGCAGATGACCATGACCCGACCGTGACGGCGGATCACCCTGCACTTGTCGCAGATCTTCTTGACGCTCGGCTTGACCTTCATGGGATTGAGGTTCTCCGGGTCAGTTGCCGGCGGCCCCGCTCGCGCGGGACGTGGGCAAGATCTACTTGTATCGGTAGACGATCCGGCCACGCGTCAGGTCGTACGGAGACAGCTCCACCACGACCCGGTCGTCAGGGAGGATGCGGATGTAGTGCATACGCATCTTGCCGCTGATGTGTGCCAGGACCTGGTGGCCGTTCTGGAGCTCGACCTTGAACATGGCGTTCGGAAGAGACTCGACGACAGTGCCCTCGATCTCGATGGCACCTTGCTTCTTGGCCACGCTTCGCCCTTCGAATCGACTACCTTGATCGACTCCCGAGGGGCATGCGGACATGCGGGTGCACGAGAGCCGACGAGTCAGTCTACGTCAGCACCCAGAAAAAGACGAACTCACTCGTCCTCCGCACCTGCCCATGACAATGCCCCGCCCGTCGGCTGGTTATGCGCGACGGACGGGGCGGACGAGCGGTCGTTCCCCCGACCGCTCGTTACTGCGTGTTTCTCGCTGCTTGCCGCTTACTTCTCGACGGTCTCGCAGGCGGTGCCGTCATCGTGCGTGCCGTCCAGGAGCGCCTGGACGCAGATGTCGGTGCCGTCCTTCCAGTTCGCGTTGATCGGAACCCGGAAGTAGGTGAAGTGGTTGCCGTTGTTGTAGTACGTCGTCAGCGGCGAGTACTTCACGTACCCCATCTTCTCGGCGTAGATCTTGAACTTGCCGTGGAAGGTCTCGTCGCCCGAGTAGGCCTGGATCCAGTTGACCTTGAGGCCGGAGCCGTCGACCCGGACACAGGCACCGCCGTGACACCCGGCCGCGGACGCGAACGCGGGCGCGGTGCCGGTCGTGATGGCCAGAGCGGCCGCTCCCGCGAGGATGCCGACCGTTCGCTTCAGAGTGGAACCCACCGTTTTCCCTTTCATCATGTGCATGACAGGGAAGCGGGCGCAGTGCCGTGCACAGCACCGCGTGACCGCCCCCCTGCCGGTCGGCAATGATCTTATCCTCAAAGGTCGAACAGAGGATCGATTCCCAGGGGGGCTTTGTGATCTCTTTGCGATCCTCAGGCCAGCGGGTCGGGCGCCGCCGTGATCCCGTGCTCCGCCAGCTTCGCCCGGCCCCCGTCGGGAGCCGTCAGCACCAGCGGGCCCTCCTCCGTCAGGGCGACGGAGTGCTCCCAGTGCGAGGACCAGGTGCCGTCCGTCGTGATGACCGTCCAGTCGTCCTCCAGGACCTCGGTCCTGGGCGTGCCGAGGGAGACCATGGGCTCGATCGCGAGGCAGAAGCCGGTGACCAGCCTGGGGCCCTTGCCGCGGCGGCGGTCGACGTAGTTCAGCAGGTGCGGGTCCATGTGCATCTCGGTGCCGATGCCGTGGCCGCCGTAGTCCTCGATGATGCCGTAGCGGCCGCCGCCGGGCTTCGGCTGGCGGCGGATGTAGGTCTCGATGGCCCGGGAGACGTCGACCAGGCGGTTGCCCTGCCTGACGGCCGCGATGCCGGCCCACATCGACTCCTCGGTCACCCGGGACAGCTCGACCAGCTCCGGAGCGTGACCCGAGCCCACGAAGGCGGTGTAGGCGGCGTCACCGTGCCAGCCGTCGACGATCGCCCCCGCGTCGACGGAGATGATGTCGCCGTCCTTCAGGACGACCTCGTCGGAGGGGATGCCGTGGACCACGACCTCGTTGACCGAGGTGCAGATCGTGGCGGGGAAGCCGCCGTAGCCGAGGAAGTTCGGCTTGGCGCCGTGCTCGGCGAGCACCTTGCGGGCGACCTCGTCCAGGTCCCTGGTGGTGGCGCCGGGCACCGCGGCCTCGTGGGTCGCCGCGTGGATCGCGGCCACGACCAGGCCCGCCGCCCGCATCTTGGCGATCTGCTCGGGGGTCTTGATCTGCACCATGGGCGGCCTGCGCTCTCCGTCACTCACGTCGACTGGGTTACCTGTACAACAGTACGGCCGCGGCACCCTGGGGTCCCCGGACCTGGTCCGGGGGGGAGGGCGCCGCGGCCGGAAGAACCGCGATCTAGTTGTTCTCGGCCTTCTCGCGCTTCAGCGCCTCCAGCGCCCGCTGCGTGATCTCGTCCACCGGGCCCAGCGAGGAGATCGTCACGACCAGCCCCTGCGCCTTGTAGTAGTCGATGATCGGCTCGGTCTGCGTGTGGTAGACCTCCAGCCGGGTGCGGACGGTGTCCTCGGAGTCGTCGTCACGCTGGTAGAGCTCGCCGCCGCAGATGTCGCAGACGCCCTCCTGCTTCGGCGGGCTGTACGTCACGTGGAAGACGTGCGAGGAGTCGTTGCGGCAGACGCGCCGGCCGGCGATCCGCTTGACGACCTCGGCCTCCGGGACCTCCAGGTCCAGGACGGCGTCCAGCACGATGTCCTCGTCGCTCAGCAGCTGGTCCAGCGCCTCGGCCTGCGAGACGTTGCGCGGGAAGCCGTCCAGCAGGAAGCCGTTCGCCGCGTCCGGCTGCTCCATGCGGTCCTTGGCCATGGCGATGGTGACCTCGTCGGGTACGAGGTCACCGGCGTCCATGTAGGACTTGGCGAGCTTGCCGAGATCGGTCTGCTGACTGATGTTGGCGCGGAACAGGTCGCCCGTGGAGATGTGCGGAACGGCCAGCATCTCGGCGAGGCGGACGGCCTGCGTTCCCTTACCGGCACCCGGCGGCCCGACGAGGACGATACGCATCAGCGGAGGAACCCTTCGTAATTGCGCTGCTGGAGCTGGCTCTCGATCTGCTTCACCGTCTCGAGACCGACACCCACGATGATGAGGATGCTGGTCCCGCCGAACGGGAAGTTCTGGCTCGCCCCGAAGCCGACCAACGCCACTGTCGGTACGAGAGCGATCAGCCCCAAATACAGCGAACCCGGCCAGGTGATCCGGTTGAGCACGTACGACAGGTACTCAGCGGTCGGTCGGCCAGCCCGGATGCCCGGGATGAAGCCACCATACTTCTTCATGTTGTCGGCGACTTCCTCGGGGTTGAAGGAGATCGCCACGTAGAAGAACGCGAAGAAAACAATGAGCAGGAAGTACATGGTGATGTACGTGGGGCTGTCGCCCTGCTTGGTCAGGTTCTGCTCGATCCAGCTCTTCCAGCCCGAGTTGCCGCCCGCGAACTGCGCCACGAGGGCCGGGATGTACAGCAGCGACGAGGCGAAGATGACCGGAATCACACCCGCCTGGTTCACCTTGAGCGGGATGTACGTGGACGTACCACCGTAGGAACGACGGCCGATCATGCGCTTCGCGTACTGCACCGGGATGCGGCGCTGGGCCTGCTCGACGAAGACGACGAGCCCGACCATGATCAGGCCGATCGCGATGACCGCGCCGAACTCGATCCAGCCGTCGGCCAGGGTGCCCTGCTTCTTGATGGCCCACAGCGCGGACGGGAAGGTCGCGGCGATCGAGATGAACATCAGGATCGACATGCCGTTGCCGATGCCGCGGTCGGTGATCAGCTCGCCGAGCCACATCACGACGGCCGTACCGGCGGTCATGCAGACGACCATCGTGATCGTCGTGAAGATCGACTGGTCCGGGACGATGCTGGACGCGACCGAGCAGCCGTTGAAGAGCGCGCCGCTGCGGGCGGTGGCGACGAGACCGGTGCCCTGGAGGATGGCGAGGGCCACGGTCAGGTACCGGGTGTACTGCGTGATCTTCGTCGTACCGGCCTGCCCCTCCTTCTTCAGGGCTTCCAGGCGCGGGATCACCACGGTGAGCAGCTGAAGGATGATGCTGGCCGTGATGTACGGCATGATGCCCAGCGCGAAGATCGTGATCTGCAGCAGGGCGCCGCCGCTGAACATGTTGATCATGCCGAAGAGCCCCTGGTTGCCAGAGGCCTCCTTCACGCACTGCTGCACAGACGTGTAGTTCACACCCGGGATCGGGATGTGCGTACCGACCCGGTAGACCACGATGATGCCCAGCGTGAAGAGCAGCTTCTTGCGCAGGTCGGGCGTCCTGAACGCCCGGGCGAACGCGGTGAGCACGGTGCCTCCTGCGACCCCCGCGCAAGTGCGTCAAGGGTGACGGTCTTGAGGTTCGACGAATGGGAAAAAGAACAGTGCTGGCCACCTTACCGGCCGCACTGCCCCCCTAGGAACGACCAACCGGGGATACCCCATTGTGAGGTATCCCCGGTCGGGATTCGCTTACGTCATCGAGACGTCCGAAACGATCAGACGAGCTCGGTGACGGTGCCGCCGGCGGCGGTGATCTTCTCCTTGGCGGAGCCGGAGACGGCGTCGACCGTCACCTGCAGCGCCACGGAGACCTCACCCTGGCCGAGGACCTTGACGAGGCTGTTCTTGCGAACGGCACCCTTGGCGACGAGACCCTCGACGGTGACCTCGCCACCCTCCGGGTACAGCGCGGCCAGCTTGTCGAGGTTCACGACCTGGAACTCGGTCTTGAACGGGTTCTTGAAGCCCTTCAGCTTCGGAAGACGCATGTGGAGGGGCATCTGGCCACCCTCGAAGCGCTCCGGAACCTGGTAACGGGCCTTCGTACCCTTGGTACCACGACCGGCCGTCTTACCCTTCGACGCCTCACCACGACCGACACGGGTCTTGGCGGTCTTGGCGCCGGGGGCCGGACGGAGGTTGTGGATCTTGAGCGGGTTGTTCTCCGCCATGATCAGTCGACCTCCTCGACCGTCACGAGGTGGCGGACGGTGTGCACCATGCCGCGGAACTCGGGGCGGTCCTCCTTGACGACCACGGTGTTGATCCCCTTGAGACCAAGCGACCGCAGAGTGTCACGGTGGTTCTGCTTGCTGCCGATGTACGACTTCGTCTGCGTGACCTTGAGGCGAGCCATTACGCACCCGCTCCCGCACGCGCACGAAGCAGAGCCGCGGGGGCGACGTCCTCAAGCGGCAGACCGCGGCGGGCCGCGATCTCCTCGGGACGCTGCAGGCCCTTCAGGGCCTCCACGGTCGCGTGCACGATGTTGATCGCGTTGTCGGAGCCGAGCGACTTCGACAGCACGTCGTGGATACCGGCGCACTCCAGGACGGCACGCACGGGACCACCGGCGATAACACCGGTACCCGGCGAGGCCGGCTTGAGGAGAACGACGCCGGCAGCCTTCTCACCCTGGA
The DNA here is from genome assembly GCF_042957285.1 of Streptomyces sp. NPDC008092. Taxonomy (NCBI): domain Bacteria; kingdom Bacillati; phylum Actinomycetota; class Actinomycetes; order Kitasatosporales; family Streptomycetaceae; genus Streptomyces; species Streptomyces sp. NPDC008092. The sequence continues at coordinate 333,479 of NZ_JBIBHY010000003.1, read as the reverse complement.
TCGGGTGCGGGATGGTGCCCTGGATACGCGGGACCTTGAAGAAGTGCTTCTTGGCCTCCTCAACGCCCTTGGCGATGGCGGCCGGCACCTCCTTGGCCTTGCCGTAACCGACACCCACGGTGCCGTCACCGTCGCCCACCACGACCAGCGCGGTGAAGCTGAAGCGACGACCACCCTTCACAACCTTGGCGACGCGGTTGATCGCGACGACGCGCTCAACGTACGCGGTCTTCTCGGCGGCAGCAGCGCCGCCGTCACGGCCCTTCCGGTCCCGCCGCTCGCCGCCACCGGCACCGCTGCCGCGGCGCTGGGGTCCAGCCATTGGATTACCTCTCTCTTTCCGCTAGCTACAAGCGGCTCAGAACTTGAGCCCGGCCTCGCGGGCGGCGTCCGCCAGGGCGGCGATGCGCCCGGCGTACTGGTTGCCACCACGGTCGAACACCACGGCCTCGACACCGGCGGCCTTGGCACGCTCGGCGACCAGGGCGCCGACCTGCTTGGCCTGCGCGGACTTGTCGCCCTCGCCACCACGGACCGACGCGTCCAGGGTGGACGCGGAGGCCAGGGTGTGGCCCTTCAGGTCGTCGATCACCTGCGCCACGATGTGGCGGTTGGAGCGGGTCACGACCAGACGGGGACGCTCCGCCGTACCGGCGATCCGCTTGCGGATCCGGATGTGACGGCGCTTGATCGCGGCGCGCTTGTAGGCGTCGCCCTTGAGGATCTTCTGCCCGTATGCCATGGCTTACTTACCCGCCTTTCCGACCTTGCGGCGGATGACTTCGCCCTCGTACTTGACGCCCTTGGCCTTGTACGGGTCGGGCTTGCGCAGCTTGCGGATGTTGGCCGCGACCTCGCCGACCTTCTGCTTGTCGATGCCCTCGACCGAGAAACGGGTCGGAGCCTCGACCTTGAAGGTGATGCCCTCGGGGGCCTCGACCAGGATCGGGTGGCTGTAACCGAGCGCGAATTCGAGGTTCGAGCCCTTGGCGGTCACGCGGTAACCGACACCGCTGATTTCGAGCTTCTTCACGTAACCCTGGGTCACGCCGGTGATCATGTTCGCCACCAGCGTGCGGGACAGGCCGTGCAGGGCCTTGCTCTGACGCTCGTCGTTGGGGCGGGTCACCGCGAGAGTGCCGTCCTCGCCCTTGGCGATGTCGATCGGAGCCACGATGGTGTGGGTCAGCTCGCCCTTGGGGCCCTTGACCTGCACCGTGCGGCCGTCGATGGTGACGTCCACGCCGGCGGGAACCGCGATGGGGAGCTTGCCGATACGCGACATAGCTGTTTCCTCCGTTCCCTTCTGCTACCAGACGTAGGCGAGGACTTCCCCGCCTACGCCCTTCTTGCCGGCCTGCTTGTCGGTGAGGAGCCCGTGCGACGTGGAGATGATCGCCACGCCGAGGCCGCCCAGCACCTTCGGCAGGGAGGTGGACTTCGCGTACACCCGGAGACCGGGCTTGGAGATCCGCTTGATGCCCGCGATGGAGCGCTCACGGTTGGGACCGAACTTCAGGTCCAGGACGAGGTTCTTGCCGACCTCGGCGTCCTCGACCTTCCAGCCCGTGATGAAGCCCTCCTGCTGGAGGATCTCCGCGATGTGAGACTTGATCTTGGACGCCGGCATCGTCACGGAGTCGTGGTACGCCGAGTTCGCGTTCCGCAGACGCGTCAGCATGTCTGCGATCGGATCAGTCATGGTCATGAATTGGCCTGTGGCCTCTCTCGCCGGGGTTTCCTGGTGCGCCATCCCTCTCCCCGATCCGAGACGGGACGGGTGCGGCGCGGTGGACCTACGGCGTAGTAAGTCGTACGGGCGACTGTCAGGCGCCCAACCCTCCAAGCCTAAGCCATGAAGGGGTGGGCGCCTGACACGCCCATTGCTTACCGAGAGCCTCCGGAATCCCTAAAAAGCGGGATTACCAGGAGCTCTTGGTCACGCCCGGCAGCTCGCCACGGTGAGCCATCTCACGAAGGCACACGCGGCACAGGCCGAACTTGCGGTACACGGAGTGCGGACGGCCGCAGCGCTGGCAGCGCGTGTAGCCACGCACACCGAACTTGGGCTTGCGAGCAGCCTTGGCAATCAGAGCCTTCTTCGCCATCTCGCTCACGCCTCCTTGAACGGGAAGCCGAGGTGACGAAGGAGCGCGCGGCCCTCAGCGTCGTTGGTCGCCGTGGTCACCACGGTGATGTCCATACCCCGGGTACGGTCGATCTTGTCCTGGTCGATCTCGTGGAACATGACCTGCTCCGTGAGACCGAAGGTGTAGTTGCCACGGCCGTCGAACTGCTTGGGGGACAGACCACGGAAGTCGCGGATGCGCGGCAGCGCGAGCGACAGGGTGCGGTCCAGGAACTCCCACATGCGGTCGCCACGGAGCGTGACGTGGGCACCGATCGGCTGGCCCTCACGCAGCTTGAACTGCGCGATGGACTTGCGGGCCTTGGTGACCTGCGGCTTCTGGCCGGTGATCGTGGTGAGGTCGCGGATGGCGCCCTCGATCAGCTTGGAGTCGCGGGCGGCGTCGCCCACACCCATGTTGACCACGATCTTGACGAGGCCGGGGATCTGCATGACGTTCTCGTACTTGAACTCGTCACGCATCTTGCCCGCGATCTCCTCGCGGTACTTCAGCTTCAGACGCGGAGCAGTGGTGGTAGCCATCAGATGTCCTCACCCGTCCGCTTGGCAACGCGGATCTTGTTGCCTTCGTCGTCGAAGCGGTAACCGACACGCGTGACGACCTTGTTGCCGTCCTTCTCAACGACCAGCTGGACGTTGGAGACGTGGACGGGCGCCTCGGTCGTGACGATGCCGCCGGCCTGCGAACCGCGAGCGGTCGGGCCGGCCTTGGTGTGCTTCTTGACCCGGTTGACACCCTCGACCAGGACACGGTCCTCGCGGGGGTAGGCCGCGATGACCTTGCCCTGCTTGCCCTTGTCCTTACCGGTGATGACCTGGACCAGGTCGCCCTTCTTGATCTTCATGCTTACAGCACCTCCGGAGCCAGCGAGATGATCTTCATGAACTTCTTCTCGCGCAGCTCACGGCCGACCGGGCCGAAGATACGGGTGCCACGAGGGTCGCCGTCGTTCTTCAGAATGACAGCGGCGTTCTCGTCGAAGCGGATGTACGAGCCGTCCGGACGGCGGCGCTCCTTGACGGTGCGAACGATGACCGCCTTGATGACGTCACCCTTCTTCACGTTGCCGCCGGGGATCGCGTCCTTGACGGTGGCGACGATGACGTCACCGATGCCCGCGTAGCGGCGACCGGAGCCACCGAGCACACGGATGCAAAGGATCTCCTTCGCACCAGTGTTGTCGGCGACACGCAGTCGCGACTCCTGCTGGATCACGTCTATCTCCTGTTTGTCTGCCGGTTCCCCGGGGGCCGTTCAGAGGAACGGCCCCCGGAGCCTGGCGGAACTGTCCTGCGAGGGATGCCCCGCAGGAGAATTACTTGGCCTTCTCGAGGATCTCGACGATGCGCCACCGCTTCGTGGCGGACAGCGGCCGGGTCTCCATGAGGAGGACACGGTCGCCGACGCCGGCGGCGTTCTGCTCGTCGTGCGCCTTGAGCTTGTTCGTACGGCGGATGACCTTGCCGTACAGCGCGTGCTTGACGCGGTCCTCGACGGCGACGACGACGGTCTTGTCCATCTTGTCGCTGACGACGAGACCCTCACGGGTCTTGCGGAAGCTGTCCCGCGTCTCGTTCTTCTCAGTCACGTTGCTCTCGCTCATCAGGCGCTCTCCACCGTTTCGATGCCCAGCTCACGCTCGCGCATCAGGGTGTAGATCCGCGCGATGTCCTTGCGGACCGCCTTCAGACGGCCGTGGTTCTCGAGCTGACCCGTCGCCGCCTGGAAGCGGAGGTTGAACAGCTCTTCCTTGGCCTCGCGGAGCTTGCCCAGAAGCTCCTCGTTGCCCAGCTCGCGCAGCTCGGACGCCTTGGTACCGGCCGACATCACGCTTCACCTGCCTCGCGCTTGACGATCCGGCACTTCATCGGCAGCTTGTGGGCTGCGCGAGTCAGGGCCTCACGGGCGATCTTCTCGTTGGGGTAGGACAGCTCGAACATGACCCGGCCCGGGTGCACGTTCGCGATCCACCACTCCGGAGAACCCTTACCGGAACCCATGCGGGTCTCGGCAGGCTTCTTCGTCAGCGGGCGGTCCGGGTAGATGTTGATCCAGACCTTGCCGCCACGCTTGATGTGGCGGGTCATCGCGATACGGGCCGCCTCGATCTGGCGGTTGGTCACGTACGCCGGCGTGAGGGCCTGGATGCCGTACTCGCCGAACGCGACCGTGGTACCGCCCTTGGCCTCACCGCGACGCTTCGGGTGGTGCTGCTTGCGGTGCTTGACCCTACGGGGGATCAGCATGTCGGTCAGGCCTCCGTTCCGGTGCTCTCAGCAGCCGGAGCGGCAGCGGCCTCGGCCTGGGGGGCCTCGGCAGCGGGAGCCTGCTGCGGCTTGCGACCGCGCCGCTCGCCACCACGGCCACCACGGGCCGGGCGGTCACCAGCGCCACCGCCACGGGCCGGGCGGTTGCCGGCGCGGGCTGCGGCGTTCTCGGCGCGGACCTCGGCGATGTTCTTGACGTCGCCCTTGTAGATCCAGACCTTCACACCGATGCGGCCGAAGGTCGTCTTGGCCTCGAAGAAGCCGTAGTCCACGTTCGCGCGGAGCGTGTGCAGGGGCACGCGGCCCTCGCGGTAGAACTCCGAGCGGGACATCTCGGCGCCGCCGAGGCGGCCACCGCACTGGATCTTGATGCCCTTGGCGCCGGCCTTCATCGCCGACTGCATGCTCTTGCGCATGGCACGGCGGAAGGAGACGCGGGAGGAGAGCTGCTCGGCGACGGCCTGGGCCACCAGCTGAGCGTCCGTCTCCGGGTTCTTGACCTCAAGGATGTTCAGCTGGACCTGCTTGCCGGTCAGCTTCTCCAGGTCACCGCGGATGCGGTCGGCCTCGGCGCCGCGGCGGCCGATGACGATGCCCGGACGCGCGGTGTGGATGTCCACGCGGACGCGGTCACGGGTGCGCTCGATCTCGACCTTGGAGATGCCGGCGCGCTCCATGCCGGACGTCATCATCCGACGGATGGCGACGTCTTCCTTGACGTAGTCCTTGTACAGCTTGTCGGCGTACCAACGCGACTTGAAGTCGGTCGTGACACCGAGCCGGAACCCATGCGGGTTTACCTTCTGGCCCATTACCGGGTTCCTTCCTTGCTGCTGACGACCACGGTGATGTGGCTGGTCCGCTTGCGGATCCGGTAGGCACGGCCCTGGGCGCGCGGCCGGAACCGCTTCAGGGTCGGACCCTCGTCGACGTACGCCTCGGAGATGAAGAGGCTGTCGGCGTCGGTGTGGTCGTAGTTGTGCGCGGCGTTGGCGATGGCGCTGTCGAGCACCTTGCCGACCGGCACGGAGGCTGCCTGCGGAGCGAATCGCAGAACAGCCTGAGCCTCCGTGGCGTCCATGCCACGGATCAGGTCCACCACGCGGCGGGCCTTCATGGGCGTGACGCGGATGTACCGCGCCTGGGCCCTGGCTTCCATGGTTGTCCCTCTCAGTTACTTACGTGTCTGAATGCGATCCGCTGCTAGCGGCGCTTCGACTTCCGGTCGTCCTTGACGTGGCCCCGGAAGGTGCGGGTCGGCGAGAACTCGCCGAGCTTGTGGCCGACCATCGACTCGGTGACGAACACCGGGATGTGGGTCTTGCCGTTGTGCACCGCGATCGTGTGGCCGAGCATGGCCGGGACGATCATCGAGCGACGGGACCAGGTCTTGATGACGTTCTTGGTGCCGGCTTCGTTCTGGACATCCACCTTCTTGATCAGGTGGTCGTCGACGAAGGGCCCCTTCTTCAAGCTACGAGGCATCTCAACCAGTCCTTAACGCTTCTTGTTCGTCTTGCGGCGGCGGACGATGTACTTGTTCGACGCCTTCTTGGGCGAACGAGTACGACCTTCCTTCTTGCCCCACGGGGACACGGGGTGACGACCACCGGACGTCCGGCCCTCACCACCACCGTGCGGGTGGTCGACCGGGTTCATGACGACACCACGGACGGTCGGGCGGACGCCCAGCCACCGCTTGCGGCCGGCCTTGCCCCAGTTGATGTTCGACTGCTCGGCGTTGCCGACCTCACCGACGGTGGCGCGGCAGCGCGCGTCCACCATGCGGATCTCGCCGGACGGCATACGGAGGGTCGCCATGGCGCCCTCACGGGCGAGCAGCTGCACCGAGGCACCCGCGGAACGGGCGAACTTGGCGCCACCGCCGGGACGGAGCTCGATCGCGTGGACCGTGGTACCGACCGGGATGTTGCGGAGGGCCAGGTTGTTGCCCGGCTTGATGTCGGCCCCGGGACCGTTCTCCACGGTGTCGCCCTGCTGCAGGTTGCGCGGGGCGAGGATGTAGCGCTTCTCGCCGTCCGCGTAGTGCAGCAGCGCGATGCGCGCGGTGCGGTTGGGGTCGTACTCGATGTGCGCGACCTTCGCCGGCACGCCGTCCTTGTCGTGACGACGGAAGTCGATCACTCGGTAGGCGCGCTTGTGTCCGCCACCCTGGTGGCGAACGGTCACACGACCGGCGTTGTTACGGCCGCCCTTGCTGTGCAGCGGGCGGACCAGCGACTTCTCCGGCGTGGACCGCGTGACCTCGACGAAGTCGGCGACGCTGGCGCCACGACGGCCCGGCGTAGTCGGCTTGTACTTGCGGATTCCCATTTCTCAGTCCTCGTCCGATATCGGACGATCCGACCCGCTTACGCGGTCGGACCGCCGAAGATGTCGATACGGTCGCCCTCGGCGAGGGTCACGATCGCGCGCTTGGAGCCCGCGCGCTGACCGAACCCGGTCTTGGTGCGCTTGCGCTTGCCCTGGCGGTTGAGGGTGTTGACCCCGGTGACCTTGACCGAGAAGACCGCCTGGACGGCCTGCTTGATCTGGGTCTTGTTGGCGCCCGGGGCGACGACGAACGTGTACTTGTTCTCGTCCAGGAGCGCGTAGCTCTTCTCCGAGACGACCGGCTTCAGCAGCACGTCACGGGGGTCCGTGTACGACTTGCTGATCGGCGTCTCGACGGTGTTCTTGCCCTCGGCCTCGTGGCGGCGCGCCTTGGCGACGCGCGCGGCCTTGGCCGCCTTGGCGGCCTTCGAGGCGATGCTCGGGTGACGGATGGCCATCAGACCTCGGTCCCTTCGGTGTCGTTGGCCTTCGGGCCGGCGACGAAGGACTCGAGAGCGGCCTGGGTGAAGACCACGTCGTCCGAGACGATCACGTCGTACGTGTTCAGCTGGCCCGGCTCCAGGATGTGGACCTGGGGCAGGTTGCGGGCGGAGAGCCACGCGGCCTCGTCGGCGCGGTCGACGACCAGGAGCAGGTTCTTGCGCTCCGAGATCTTGCCGAACAGCGTGCGAGCGGCCTTGGTGCTGGGGGTCTCGCCCTCGATCACGCCGGTGACGACGTGGATGCGGTTGTGGCGGGCCCGGTCGGTGAGGGCGTGGCGCAGGGCCGCGGCCTTCATCTTCTTCGGGGTCCGCTGCGAGTAGTCACGCGGCTGCGGGCCGTGGACGACGCCACCGCCGGCGAACTGCGGCGCACGGGTCGAACCCTGACGGGCGCGGCCGGTGCCCTTCTGGCGGTACGGCTTCTTGCCGCCACCACGGACTTCACCGCGGGTCTTGGTCTTGTGCGTGCCCTGACGGGCAGCGGCGTTCTGCGCGACGACGACCTGGTGAATCAGCGGGATGCTGATGTTCTCCACGCCGAAGATCTCCGCGGGGAGCTCGACGGTGCCGGTCTTCTCGCCCGCAGGCGAAAGGATGTCAACAGTGCTCATCGGTACCTCAGGCCCCCTTGGCCGCGGTGCGGACCAGGACGAGGCCGCCGTTCGGACCGGGAACCGCGCCCTTGATGAGCAGCAGACCCTTCTCCGCGTCAACGGCGTGGACGGTCAGGTTCTGGGTGGTGACACGCTCGTTGCCCATGCGACCCGCCATGCGGAGGCCCTTGAACACGCGGCCCGGGGTGGCGCAGCCACCGATGGAACCGGGCGAGCGGTGCTTGCGCTGGGTGCCGTGACCGGCGCCGAGGCCCTTGAAGTTGTGACGCTTCATGACACCGGCGAAGCCCTTGCCCTTGCTCTTGCCGGTGACGTCGACCTTCACGCCGGCCTCGAAGACCTCGGCGGTGACTTCCTGACCGAGGGTGTACTCGGAGGCGTCGGCCGTACGGATCTCGACAAGGTGACGGCGGGGGGTGACGTCGGCCTTCGCGAAGTGGCCCTTGAGGGGCTTGTTCACCTTGCGCGGGTCGATCTCGCCGAAGGCGATCTGGACCGACTCGTAGCCGTCGACGTCGTTGGTACGGACCTGGGTGACGACGTTGGGGCCGGCCTTGACGACGGTGACCGGAACAACACGGTTGTTCTCGTCCCACACCTGCGTCATGCCGAGCTTCTCGCCCAGGATGCCCTTGATCTGCTTAGCCATTCTCAGATCACCGGCCTCAGAGCTTGATCTCGATGTCGACACCGGCCGGGAGGTCGAGTCGCATCAGGGAGTCAACGGTCTTCGGCGTCGGGTCGAGGATGTCGATCAGGCGCTTGTGGGTGCGCATCTCGAAGTGCTCGCGCGAGTCCTTGTACTTGTGCGGCGACTTGATGACGCAGTACACGTTCTTCTCAGTGGGCAGCGGCACCGGGCCCGCGACCGACGCACCAGTGCGGGTCACCGTCTCGACGATCTTCTTCGCCGAGGAGTCGATGACCTCGTGGTCGTAGGCCTTGAGCCGGATGCGGATCTTCTGTCCCGCCATGGCTACTCAGTAGTCCTGTCTTTGCACGCTCTGGAACCCGGTGACTGCTTCTTCTCCGACCCACGCGGTCGGGTGTGTCGCGCTCTCACCGACACAGATGCCCCTTGTTCGAACATCCCTGCAGGGAAAGCACGGCCCTTCCGGAACCGCAAGCCGAGGGCGGAAGGCCCACCGGGTGCCTGGTCGGTGCCGCACTCCACTTCCCGAAAGATTCCCGTACGTCCGCCCCAGTGCTGCCCGCAGGCAGTTAGGGCGACGAGTACTGTGGGACTCGCTTCCGGTCCTCCCGGCGGGAGGCGCGCAGCATCAACACTCGACCGAGCAACTCCGACAGTCTGCCATACGGGCCGGGGGGCTGGCCAATCGGGGGGCGGAGAGGATACCCCCAGGGGGGCAGAGGTCAAACACAGGCTCGGGTGGAGGTGTGGGGGCGGAGCTTGGCGGTGGGGGTCAGAATCCCCAGGGATCGGGGTGCGGCGCGGCCGACGGCTCCGACGACCACAGCAGACGGGCCTCCAGATCGCCTCCGAGGACCTCGTCGAGCAGATCACGCATCCAGCCGTTCCAGCACACCGCGACGGGAAACTGCGGAACCCGGAACGCCGGCAACCCGACCGGCACCGCCTCCGGTCGGAAGACCATCTTCCGCATCTCTCCGGTGGCCTTCTTCGGCTGGGCCGACCTGCGGGTGTCCACGCAGTCCACGAGAGGCTCCACCACGTACAGAGCGTAGTCGTCGGGCTCCGGGCCCGGTGTGCGGACGGGAACCAGCCGACCGGCCTGTTCCAGCCGCTCCCGCCCGACCCTGTCGACCAGTGCTCGGCTCAGCATCGGCGCGCCCGGGTAGTCGGAGGCGAAGTCGGCCTTGCGTGCCTTGGGGTCACCGGTCCACTCGGCCTCGAACGAGTCCGGCAGGGCGACCTTCGGTCCCTGGAACTGCCGGCGCTTGAGATCGATCAGCGAATCGCCCAAGCGCAGCGTCCTCAGGTTCCCCGTGCCGGCCAGGAGGCGGTACACGGCCGAAGGGACCGAGGGGTTCGGTGCCGGAGTCGGGTCAGAGGTCATGGAGTCATCCTTATGCCGTCCAGTAGGCGGTGCTCGGCACGGTGTGCGTGACACCTGCCAGCTCGCCCTCGATCTGCCGTCCGACGCTGCGCAGCTCCCGGCGCAGAACGGTACGGATGGCACGGTCCCCGAATCCGCGCGCGACACGGTCGGCCACCACGTTGTGGAGGTGGACGTCGAGGCGGCCCAGGAACCGGTCGGTGTGGGTGAAGTTGTGCGGCCGGGGGTGGCCGAGCGCGATGCCGTTGGCCGCGTCGTTGACGTCGACCTTGTATTTCGAGAGGAGAGCCCTCATCCCGGGCCCGCCCGAGCGGTTGAAGCCCGAGGGGACGATGTGGGCAGCCGCCTGCCCCGGGTTGACGAGCCGGCCCTCCCTGACCATGTTCTCCCGCAGAATCTGGGAGCAGGATTTCAGTCCCAGGTAGTCCACCCAGGTCAGCGGGTTCACCACGTAGCCGTGCGGCCGAGGGCCGGCGTCCGTGCCCAGTGGGTCCGGGCTGATGTACACCCCGGTGGCCGGGTCGTAGTGCCTGAAGTAGTTGTAGTACAGACCTGTCTCGGGGTCCTCGTACTGGCCCGGGAACCGCAAGGGGGTACCGGTTCCTGCGGCGGCTTCGGTGCGGGTGAGTCCCCAGAGTGTGGCCTGTGCCCGCCAGGCGGTTTGCCCGTCGTGGTCCACCATCTCCGTCGGGGTGCCGACCACATCCGAGACGATGGCGTAGAAACGCCGGTCCACCTCACCCTGGGGCAGCGCATCCGGCCTGCGGAGTTCCGACTGGGTCAGGGGCTTCATGTCGTCGCGCTCCCAGGTGAGCGTCGTCTCGTCGTCCGGCGTCCGGGTGGTCTGTTCCACCAGGTGCGGACCGTCCCACACGAAGCGGGTCTCCTCGACCGGGGTCTGCCCGTCCGGTCCCAGCCGGAGCTTTGCGACCCGACGGCCGAGCGCGTCGTACAGGTAGCGCCAGCGGGTGCCGTCCGGTGTGGTGCAGGCAACGAGCCGGTCCTCGGCGTCCCAGTCGTAACGCCACAGGTCAGGTTTTCGGGACAGGCGAGTCCTGCGCCGCAGGACCACCCTGCCCGCGGCGTCGTACTCGTAGTGGAGGGAGCCGGCCCGGATCACCCGCCCGCCCGAATGGGCCCGGTCGCCGCGGGCCTCCGATTCGGGCTGCGGATCCGGCCAGTCGGCTCGTGTGATGCCGCCGACCGCGTCGTACGCGTAGGCCTCGGTCCAGCTCTCGGCCTGGACCGAGGTCACCCGGCCCATCGGGTCCAGGCTGAAGGACCTCCGGCCGCGGAGCCGGTCCTGCACGGCGGTCAGGTTGCCGTCGGCCGCGTATGCGTAGGAGCGGTGCAGCGCCGAATCGGCGGATCCGCGGCGCGTCAGGCTCTGCTCCGCGAGACGGTCGCCCGTGTTCCAGCCGAAGGAGAGCTCGCAGTCGCTGTCGAGCCGACGCGCGGTCTCCCGGCCCACGGCGTCGTAGGCACAGGTCAGGACATGGCCCTCGGTGCTCAGGGCGATCCGGTTGCCGGCCGGGTCGTAGGAGTACGTCGTCACGACGCCGGCCGGGGTGGCGCGCCGCACGGGACGGTGGAGGGCGTCGTAGTCCGTGGTGAGTTCACGTCCGTCCACGGCCTCGCCGACGATGTTGCCCGCGCTGTCGTAGCGCAGTGCGAGGCTGCTGACCGGTCCGGCGGCGCCGGTGAGCCGACTCGCCTCGTCGTGTCGGTAGACGGTGACCAGGCCGTCCACCGTCTTCTCGGTCTGATTGCCCACCGAGTCGTAGGAGAATCGGACGGTCTGGCCCATGGCATTGGTGCGACCGACGAGTTGTCCCGCCGCGTCGTACGCGTAGCCGACGGTACGGCCGTCGAAGTCGGACTCGCTCAGGAGGTTGCCGGCCGCGTCGAAGGTGTAGTCCCAGGTGCGGCCGTCGGGGTTGATGACCTGGGTGAGACGCAGTTCGCTGTCGTAGCGGAAGGCGTATCGCGAGCCGTCCGGAGTGATGCGCGCGGAGAGCATGTCGAACCCGCCGTATTCAAACCGGGTGATCCGGCCCAGTCCGTCGCTGTGGGCCGTGCGGTTGCCCTCCGCGTCGTGGCTCCAGGTCTCGCGGGCCCCGTCCGGGGTGGTCCGTGAGGTGCGACGGCCTTCGACGGTCCAGGTCTGGCGGGTGGTCCTGCCCAGCGGGTCGACGATCTCCGTGTTGTGTCCGAGGGTGTCGTAGCGCAGCAGGGTCTGCGCGCCGAGCGGATCGGTCACCCGTACGGGCAGGCCTGCCGCGTTGTTCTCGAACCGGGTCACCGCGCCCAGGGCGTCCGTCATCGAGACCACGGCCCCCGTCGAGTCGCGCGTGAAGCGGGTGGTCCCTCCGCCGGCTTCCGTCAGGGACAGGCAGTTGCCCCGCGCGTCCCACTCCTGGTGGATTGCCGTGCCGTCGTAGTCCGTGATCTCGACGGGCAGCCCGAGGTCGTCGTACCGGGCTGTGGAGGCGCGCCCGTTGGGCAGCCGGACGGCGACGAGACGTCCGGCATGATCCCAGTCCATGGTCATGGTGCGTCCCAGAGCGTCCGTGCGGGACAGCATCTGGTCGCGACTGCTCCACTCGTGTTTGACGGTGTGGCCCAGCGGGTTGGTCTCGGCGACCATCTGATAGACGTCGTTGAACTGGTACCGCGTGACGTTTCCGAGCGAGTCGACGGCGACCGTCCGGTGCGACTCCTCGTCGTACTCGAAGGTGTAGTCGAGGATTCCGTCGATGCCGCGCACGGTGACACACCGCCCGGCGGAATCGTACGAGTACCGGTACCACGCGCCGTTGCGGTCCTCCCAGCCGGTGACCCTGTGGTCGGCGTCGTAGGCGAGTTTCAGGGGAAGCCCGTTGGGGTCGTGGACCTCGACGAGGTCTCCGTGCCGGTCGTAACCGTAACGGGCGAGGCTCGGCCCGTCGGGGTGGCCGGCAAGCGCCAGGGCGGTGATCCGCCCCTCCGCACAGGTCACGTCGATGCGGTAACCACCGTGATGGACGATCTCGGCGGGCAGCCCGTCCGCGTACCGCAGCGTGATCGTGTTGTCGTTGCGGTCGCTGATCACGGACAACGGCACCTCGTCCGCGGCCGCGCCGGGCTGCGGCCGGAAGGTGAGGGTACGGCCGCTCTCGCGTTGCTCCAGCGTGAACGCGCTTCCGGCCGCCCCGTCGATGCTCAGCGGCCAGTGAGGTCCCGCGACGGGAAGGACGGGGACGTCGGGGTCGGGCATCGGGTAGTGCAGAACCATGCCGTCGGCGCAGACGAACCGTACGCCGGCGGAGTCGAGCAGCAGCCGTTGATCGAGTGTGCTGGTCCAGGTGGAGCCGAAGAGTCTGCCGGTGGCCACGCCCGTACGGTGGCTGCGCTCCAGAATCAGCGGCAGGGCTCCGTCGAATGAGACATCCGTCTCATGCATGACCATCTGCCCGGTGGCCATGTCGATCGGGTCACCGCAGGTGAAGAGCTTCTTCATCGGCCGCCCGAGTCCACGGAGACTTCTGCCGAACCCCTTCACCCCCAACGCCATGCCCTTGAGCCCGGTCTTCCCGAAAGTGCGCAGCCCCTTGGCGAGTTTGCCGAGGGAGGTGATGCCCTTGCCGCCGGGTATGCAGTCCAGGGCCGCGAACGCCACGTCCCACAGAGATGCTCTGCCCTGTGAGTACTTGTAGAGCGTGTCCGCGAGCACGACGAGCGCGGCGACCAGCACGATCGCGCCGAGGATCGGCCCACCGATGATCATCGCGATGATCCCGACGACCGCGACGACGACCTTGCAGACCGTGACGATGGTGTCCCAGTTGTCCTCGAACCAGTGCCCCACGTCCTGCCACCAGTGCCGGTTCGGAATCCCGGCATCGGAGGCCTCGTCGATCCTCCGCTTCGCCTCACCCGCCGCGTCGTCGCGCATCTTCCGCGCGTCCTCGGCCATCTTCTTCGCCGCGTCCAGCGCGCTCTGGGCCGTGGTGACGTCCGACTGCGCCTGCGTGTGCGCGGACTTCGCACTCTGCACGTCCCGGGCAGCGGCCCGGACCTTCCCCTCGTCCGGCTTGTCGGCGCTCGACTTGCTGCCGGTGGGGTCGTCCTTGTACCTGTCCGCTTCCTTCGCGGCCCGCGTCACCCACGAATCCGCCGACGACAGACGGGACTTGGCGGAAGACAGGTCGGCCTGCGCCTCCTTCGCCTTCGCGAGAGCCTTGTCGGCCAGCGCCTGCGCCCGCTCCAGCTTCGGCCAGTAATCAGCGAGGGCATCGCCGCACATCTCGTACGACTTCTTCAGCTTCTTCAGGTTCTTCGGGACGTCCTTGAACTGCTCCTTGAACACCTCGGCCGACTTGCCTGCCCATTGGAGGAGGGTGTCCTCGCCGGCCATGCCCTTGACCAGGCGGAGCGCGTCGGAGACGTCGTCGGCGAAGTCGTGCAGCTGCGCGGCGAGGGTACGGACGCGCTGCGGGTCGCCGGGGGTGGGGTCCCTGTCCAGGTCGAGTGGATGCCAGTCCGCCGGTCGGTACCCCGCCATAGTCCCGCAACCCCCGTCGCGTACGCCCCGTCAACAAACCTGTGCACACGCGAACTTACAAGGAACGGCCGTTCGAGGTGAAGGGTGGCGTGCGGGCTGGGCCGTGGGGCGGGTCCGATTTGAGGGAACTCCGGTCGGCGCTCGCCAGTCAGCCTTGCCAGGCTGGTGGTAACGGCTGATCATTCGGAGGTGCGATCTGAAGTGCAGGCGTTCATCGCCGACGGCCCTTTGCCCGATTGGGACGCCAGCTCGGAGGAGATCGACCGGCGGGGCAAGCAGCTCACAGCGATTTCCAGACCGGTGACACCGGAAGAGGCCAGGTCCTTGGTCGGGTGCTTCGGCCCGGATGATTGCTACGGCGTCGCCTGGACGCTGTTGCACCTCATCGAGACGGGCCCGAATCCGGTGCTGACTGTCCAGCCCGCTCCCGACGCCAACGAGTGGCTGCACCTGCTGTGGGCGAGAGCTTTCAACGGCAGCCTTATCCCAGGTGCCTGACGGTTCGGCACCGCTGCGTCCCTGCGACGCGGTGCGGACAAGATGAAACGAGGCCGGCACCGAATTCCAAGATCATGTGAGTGTCGAGTTCCCATGAACCCTACGGAAGACCGTGCCTGCACCTGCATCCTCTCCGATTCCCCCTTGTCCTTGACCAGCTCCGCAGCCAGGCCGCGTCCATCCCGACGAGTACCCGTACCTGCTCGCATGCCTGGCGCAGGTCCCCGATCCTCGGCACCCACGCGGGATACGACACACACTTGAATTCGTCCTCGCGCTGGTGGCGGCCGCGGTCTTGACCGGGGCAACCTCGCTGGTCGCGGTCGGCGAGTGGGCCGCCGCCGCGCCCGAGCCTGTTCTCGCCGCCCTCGACGGCCGATGCGATCCGCTGACCGGGCTCTGTCCCGTGCCGAACGAAGCAACTATCCGCCGGATCCTCGCCCGCATTGACGCCGATGCGCTCGACCGGGCACTCGGCTACTGGTTGAACGGCCACGGTAAACCGCAAAGCCGCAGCCAATGAGCCGCGGACCGCGGGGTATCGCGGTGGACGGCAAGAGTCTTCGCGACGCGGCCCGGGCAATTCAGCTGCGAACTGGCGACGCACCATGGGCCATGGCGAGCCGGCGCAACCTCGCCATCGGGGCCACGCGCCTCGCCGTCGGCGGCCTGACCGTGCATGCCGCGTACGGGCACCACCCCGGCACCCGCCCGAATGATTCCCTCGGCAGGGCTTTGCGCGAAAGCCTCTGAGTTCAGCCCAGCGGACCGGTCACCGAGTCGTCGATCTTGAATTCACTGAACGTGATGCCGCAACCACTCGTCGCAGCGACTACTTGCTTCGCCGTGGTGTGGACGTGCATCGTCAACGGGGCCCCTACCTGACCTTCGGGGTAGTGGATGCCCACGTGGAACGAAATGCCGTTGGTGCCGTTCACCACGAGATGTTTCGTCCTGGCTCGGATTCGAAGGTTCCGTGTCGGCGGGAGCGGGCTGTTAGGGGCTTCCGTCCAGCCTCCCGAGCCGTCGGGAGTGCCCCAGAAGTAATTGACCTGCGCGACTTCGACGAGCTGGGCGTCTTGGGGCTCCAGGAGGTCGATGTACATCGTGATCTCGTCGAAATCGACGCCACTCCACATCGTAGGCGCGGTCGCGTCAATTTCCAGCATGGACATGGCCAGTGGGAATTGGGGTTGGTTGACCGGGACGAGCCTCGTAGTCCCGGTTTTGATTATCTCAGAGTTGCACGGCACGTCTACCTTGGTCATGACCATGGGACGACTCCCTTCGCCCGGCGGAAACCCTCGGCATTGCCACAACGTTCTGGCGAACTCACTCCGTTACTCCAATGCAAACACCGTTCTCGTTGCCCTGCTAGCCGAATACCACCAGCCGACCCCGGTGGGTATGCCGTTGTAGCCGCCGGTTGGCGCCCGAGATTGGGGGTATGAGCGACGCCGACGTACCCTCCCCGCGCGCGCCCGCCATCGCGCCCAGGGGCGAGGATCCCCACTCGCTGGCAACGGTGGCCGCGTGGCGGGGACCGGTAAGCTCCTCCTTGCCACTGGTTGTCGGGACACGACATTCGCCGAGGACGCCTCTCAGCTGCGGACGGGCCGTGGCGAGCTGGCGCCGGCGCAACCTCGCCATCGGGGCCATGCGCCTCGCCAGCATCCGGACGTCGCCGGCGCTCTCCGACACAACGCCCGCGACATCCGCCACCCGCGTGCTCTCTCCGGTCTCACATGACCACAAACCGGACATCATGTGACTTGGCCGAGGCCTTGGCCGATGGTCCACAAGCGTGAATGCTTCGGTGGCGCGGGACGCACGTTTCGGCCGGACTCAGAGTACTTCGGCGATGTCCTGGAAGAACTCCAGCATCCGGTCGTCGAGTTCGACAAGAAATTCCTCGGTTCTCGACCAGGTGCTCCTTCTGGCATCAAGTGGTCGGGGCGCCGCGCCCGCGGTCGGCGGCGGACGGTGTCAGGATCCGGATCCGGTGCGAAGACGCAGCAGCTCTTCTCGTGCGGCCGTCAACGTGTCTCCGTCCGTTCAGCGGTGGCGGCAGCCACGCAGGATCCGCCGGCCTTCGTCGATGGCGTCCACGGAGCGCAGCCACCAGTACTCCAGCTTGTCGCGCACCGTCAGATACACCCACCGGCGCTTGAACCAGGGCGGCAGGTCCCGGAACGGCACGAAGGTGAGGGTGTCCCTGATGGGGTGCTCCGCGACGCCGCCGAGGCCCTCGGCCCGCAACGCCGCGAAGAGTTCCGGGGTCAGGCGCCCGTTGAGCCGTGCCGCGTGCCCGGCCGCGACGAAGGCGTTCGTCCGCTGGAGGCCGTGCGGGAGCCCCGTCATCCTGACGATCCGGGGCGACGCCTCCTCCAGTGGGCAGTGGAACGCCAGCCCGATCACCGCCGTGCCGAGACGGTCCTCGCCGCGCTCGAACGCGGCGTCCCACTCCGCGGGGTCGTCGAGCCCCAGCAGTCCCTCGCCGGTCTCCCAGCGCACGGGGTCAGTCCGCGAACCGGAACGTCGACGTGATCGCGTCGAAGATGTCGAAGAAGGAGTCGGCGAGGTCGAGGACCTGGCTGCTGCCGGCGACCAGGGCGACCTTGCCCTCCTGGCCGGGGACCGGGATGAAGGTCTGCATCAGGACCGCGCGGATCGTGCGGCCCAGGCTGTCCTCCGGGATCGGGATGTCCTCGACGCCGTAGGTGCGGGCGGCGGGGCCGACGCCGGGGATGTCGACGGTCGTCACCTTGCGCCAGGAGTCGCCCTCCCGGTGGGCCTCCTTGGGAGCGAGCTGGGCGGCGATGGCGGCCGGGTCGTTGGAGAGGGGCGCGCCCTCGCGGGTGCGGCCGCCGACCAGCGACACCGTGACCGAGCCGGTGATCGGGGTGTCGCCGCCGAAGCTCTCCGCCATGCAGCCGCAGTACATCGCGCCCGACTTCCAGGCGTCGGCCGCGGACTTGCGGAGGAACGCGATGTACGTGTCGCGGTACTGGGCCAGCTCCGGGTACTGGGCGACGCGCTCGTTCACCATCCGCCGGATCGAGTCGTCCCGCGACTCCGGCCGCACGTCGAACTCCCACCACGACTCCGGCACCTTGATCCGGAATCCGCCGCGCTCGATCGTGAGCGTCTCCATGTAGCGGGCCATGCTGTACGCCACCCCTCCCCCGATGATCTGATATACGGTGCGGCCCAGACTACGAGACGCGCGAACGGGGGACGGTCACGTGGGCAACGGCAAGAGCGATCTCGCCATACCGCTGAGCGAGCTTGAGGACTACGGCCGCAAGCTGCGCTCCATCAAGGAGCGCCTCAACCACACCAAGAAGATGTTCGAGTCGTACAGGGACGACGTCGGCAGCGGCACGGTCTACGACGCCCTCGACGACTTCGAGTCCAACTGGCACGACGGGCGCGAGGACATCACCAAGCAGATCGACTCCCTCGCCGACATGTCCGACACCGTGGTCCGCGAGTTCAAGAAGCTGGACGACGACCTCGCGCAGAAGGCGAAGGACGCGGTACGGCAGGAGGGGCAGCCGCAGCAACAGGGTGGTGGCGGGAACAAGGCGGAGTAGTCCGCGTTCCACGGGGACAGACTCACGGCATGCCGGACACCGCACTGCTCATCATCGACATGCAGCGTGCCCTGTTGAAGGACGCCCACGACGGCGAGGCCTGCCTCGGGAGGGTCGCCGAACTCGCCGACCGGGCCCGCGCCGCGGGGGTGCCGGTCGTCTACCTGCGGCAGCAGTTCGCCCAGGTGCCCCCGGAGTGGCTCGAAGTCCATCCGACGCTGACGCCCCGGCCGGGGGACGTCGTCCTCGACAAGGACAGCGCGGACTCTTTCCTCGGCACGGCGCTCGGCGAGGTCCTGGCCGAACTCGCCGCACACCGCCTCGTCGTCACCGGCTACGCCTCCGACTACTGCGTCGACTCCACCAGCCGCAGCGCCCTCTCCCACGGCTACGACCTCGTCCTCGTCGCCGACGGCCACACCACGATGGAACGCCCGGCCGGCGCCCGGCCCACGGCCGCGCAGATCGTCGCCCACCACAACGGGATCTTCTCGGTCATCCAGTACGCGGGCCGGTCGGTCACCGTCGCTCCGGCGGCAGAGATCCGCTTCGACGTCTCAGGGGCGACCTGATCGGTCGGTGTCGGCCACGATGTTCCACGCCTGGGGCAGTTCACCGCCGCAGAAGACGCAGACGAAGTCGGCCTCCCGGACGATGTTGTGTTCCGCGCAGGCCGGGCAGCGACGGAACACGATCTCGTGGGTGAAGGCGGTGGGGCGGCCGAGCGGGATGCGGTCCAGTGCGCGGGCCACCGCAGGCCAGGACGTGACGTCGGGGCAGTAGCCCGTCGACTGGTTGCTGACCTCGCCCACCACCCGGCGCCCCGCCTCGCGTACGAAGGTGATCTCCCCGGCACCGAGTACGGCTGCTCCGCCGGCGCAGGCCACGTGCTCGCTGCGGCGGGGCGCCAGCCGTAGCAGCCCGTCGATGCCGACGACGTACGTGAACGGCTCGGCCAGCTCGGCCGGTGACTGCCGCCCGGCCCACGACTCGAAGTCGGCCACGGACGCGATCAGGGTTCCGGTGGCCGCGGACTGCCCTGCCGCGACGGCGAGTTCGGCAGGGCCGACGTAGCGGTAGCCGCGCTCCGGCGGGGCGCCGCCGAGCAGTTCCTCCAGTATCCCGTCGTACGACCGGAACCCTGCCTTGACGTGGTCCGGCGTGGGTGAGTTCGGGCGGAGCGTCGACGGCAGGCGGGCGACTCTCCACATGCGGTGGACGTGGTGCGGAGTGACGTACCCGGTCGGGTCCGCCAGGTCGCAGGCGGTGGCGAGGATCTCGGTGACCCGGGGTGCGCCCGTGGCCGCGTCCGTACCGGCGTCGAGGGCCACCGCCACCAACATGTCCAGGAACTCGGCCAGTTGGAGGTCGGCCGCCATGCGGCACATCCGGTGCACGGCCGAGGGCGACGGATCGTGGAGGCTCTCGGCCCCCGTCACCCCGGCGGACCAGAGGACGAGGAGCGGCGCGGACAGGTCGTAGTCGCGGAAGTAGCCCGTCTCGTCGGCGACCGCCTGGGCCTCCTCACGGTCGAAGGCACAGAGCGAGCAGACGGCGGCGAAGAGACGGTCCCACTGTTGCCGCCTGCCCGCCAGGAACGCGCCCACCGACACGTCGGCGAACGACCAGGTGCCGGTGGCGTTCAGCGCGCCCACGGCCACGACCGCGCCGAGCGGAGCGAACAGCTCGCGGGCGTATCTCACTCGCCGGTGGCTGCCGCGTGGGAGAGAAAGGTCGTCCAGGTGGCGGGCGGGAAGGTGAGGTGGGGCCCGCGGAACGGGGTCGCGGTGTTCTTGGAGTCGCGGCCGTGGACGGTGGCGGGGGTGGTGGCGGCTTCGACGCAGAAGTCGCCTTCGCTGCCACTGCTGTAGGAGCTGCTGTGGGAGCTGCTGTATCTGCTGTAACTGCTCTTGAACCACGTCAGACACGTCAGACCGGAGGCGTCCTCGGCCGTGGTCGTGCGCATCATGTCTCCCCCAGCAGTTGTTCGATGAAGGCCGTCGACTCACGCGGCGTGAGCGCCTGCGCCCGCACGATGCCGTACCGCAGTTCGAGGATACGGAGCTGCTTCGCATCGGACACCGGGCGGCCGTTGGCCACTGCCGGTGAACGCCCCACCGCCGAGCCGACCTCGGACTTCAGCACCTCGATTCCGTCGGCCAGCCCCACGTGCTCCTCACGATCCATCGGCATCATCTGATACTTGAGCTTCCTCAACTGCCCTGCCTCCAGCAGGTGTTCCAGCTGCGGACGGAGCACCACCCGCCCGCCGAGCGGACGCCGGAGCGTCCATTCCTCCAGCACGAAACCGAGTTCGGGCGCCGGGTCCCGCTCGAAGACGGCCTTACGGGCCACGCGCGCGGCGATGAACCGCTCCATCTCGTCCCCGCTGCACGCCGGGCGACGCATACGGCAAGCACGCGCGGCCACGCTGAGTGACGTGAATCAGGAAATCTCCACCCCCCCTCGACTGTCCGATCCGCACCTTCAGCGTGCTGCTGTCACCCACGTGCAGAGGAGCCCGCCTGGCACGGCTGCCGGCGAACGGGCAACTGCGGTCGTGGGGGCTGCCGTCGGAGGACGCCGCGCACGTCGTCGCGGAACTGGCGGCCAACGCGGCGCCGCACGGGCGGATGACGGGCCGCGGCTTCCGGCTGCTGGTGTACGTCGTCGGGACCACGGTCCGCACCGGGGTGACGGACACCTGCGAGGAGCGTCACCCCCGCCCGCAACTCCCCTCACCGGAGGACGAGAACGGCCGCGGACTGGTGATCGTCGAGGCCCTCGCCGGCCGCTGGGGCGTCTCCCTCGGGCCCCGCCCCCGCAAGACCGTCTGGGCCGAACTGACCGTCACGCGGTCCGCCGCCAGGCGGTGACGCCCGACGCCAAGTAGTAAAGAAATCCAGGGAAATCCCCCTCCCCAACCCCACCCTCCTCCCCGCCGCCGCCCGTCACCCTACGGAGTGAACATCGCCAACTGGGGTGGATTTGGTGCCGGTTGCCCGGCATATGCTCGCCGCGACGACGCCGGGTGACGGTCAGGGCAACACACGGTCACCCGCCACGCGCATACGACGGCCCCCGGCCGGGACTAGCGATCCCGATCGAGGGCCTGACCACCTAGGAAGCACAACCTTCCCGATGGATGCAGAGCACACTAGCGCGCCCTCGCGCGCCCGGTCAGCCGTTCCCGGGCCGAACCCCTCCTCCGGGGTGACCCACGTCAACGTCCGGCTCACCACGCGGTACACGGTGGTCGACAACCGCCTCCTCCAGCACCGCGAACTCTCCCTCACCGCGATCGGCCTCGCGGGCCACATCCAGTCGCTGCCGACCGGCGCCCGCGTCGACATCAAGTCGCTGACCGCGCGTTTCCCGGAGGGTGAGGTGCGGGTCGCGGCGGCGCTGCGCGAACTGGAGGCCCACGGCTACCTGTACCGGACGCGCGAGCAGCTGCCGAACGGCCGGGTGGTCTCGCGGACGGTGTCGTACCACCGGCCGACGGGGGCGGAGGAGGTACAAGAGGTTACGCCGCCACCCCCACCTCCGCAGCCGCCCCGACCGGAGCGGACACGGCCCCCGGCAGCACCGCCGCCGCGCCCGCCGAAGCCGCCGCTGCCGGAACCCACGCGCGGCACGCCCGATCCGCGGCACACGGCCACCACCCTCCTCTCCCGCCTCCACCACGACGACCCCCGCCTCCTCCTCCCCGAACGCGAGGTACGACGGCTCGCCCCGGCCGTCGACGCCTGGCTGGAACGCGGGGCTTCACCCGATGCCGTACGACGCACCCTGACGTCCTGCCTCCCGGCCGAGCCGCTCCGCCACCCGGCAGGTCTCCTGGCCCACCGCCTCACGGAGTACCTACCACCGCCACCACCGCCCGCCCCGCCGCGTCCGCTCCCCTTCCAGGACTGCGACGGCTGCGACCGCCCGTTCCGCGCCGCAGAGCCCGGCCGCTGCCGGGACTGCCGCACCCACCGGCCGCAGCAGAGAGCGGCCTGACCACCCCACTCCCAGGCCCTACCGCTACGACTACGACGAGAGGCCCCGATTCCCCTCATGGTCAGCTCCCCGCACGAAGCGATGCACCGGATCTTCCAGCAGGATCCGGGGCTCTTCCCCCGGGCCGTACGGGCGCTCGGCGTCTCGTTCAGCGATCCGGTCTCGGCATCACCGTTTCCGACCGACCTGACGGAGAACCGTCCCCTGGAACGCCGCGTCGACACCCTCCTCCGCCTCGACACGGCGAAAGACGGCAGCTTCCTGCTCGCCGTGGAGGCCCAGGGAGGGCAGGACGCCGACAAGCCCGCCAGTTGGGCCTACTACCTGGCGTATCTCTACGCCAAGTACAAAATGCCGGCCGTACTGCTGGTCGTCTGCCGGGACAGGCACGCGGCCGCCTGGGCGGCACAGCAGGTCAGCCTCGGTCCCCCGCAGTGGCCCACCCTCACCTTGCGCCCGCTCGTCCTGGGTCCGGACACCGTGCCCGTCATCGACACTCCGGAGGCAGCCGCCAAGGACATCTCCCTCGCGGTGCTGTCCTCCGCGCTGCACAGCCGCGCGCCGGAGTCCGATGCCATACTGAAAGCACTGGCAGCCGCCCTGAAGGGCCTGCAGGCCGACGACGAAGACACCGCGAGCATCTACATCGAGCTCACCGAACAAGGCCTGGGCAAGACGCCGGCCGCGGACCTCTGGAGGCACCTCATGGCCGTCGACCTCTCCATCTTCCAGTCCCAGACGGCCCAGGCCCTGCGCGCCGAAGGTCATTTCGAAGGGCTCTCCGAAGGTCTCGCCGAAGCTCTCCTCGTCGTCCTCGGTGGCCGTGGCATCGACGTCAGCGACGAAGCCCGCGAGCGCATCACCGCCTGCGACGACCACGACACCCTCACCACCTGGCTGACCCGTGCCGCCACCGCCACCACCACGGCCGAGCTCTTCGAGCAGCCCAAGTAAAAGGACGGGTTAATTCCGGGTTATTCGAAATGAACGAACTCCGGAAATACCGCTCGCGGAAATCTGTGATTTTCCTTCACTGATCATTTCCAAACCCTGTGACATTTTCTGACCCTGGCTTTACCATCGCCCAATGCGTATTTCCGAGGTCGAAGCCGCCAACGCCCGCATGCTGGCCCACGCGCCATCGGTCAGGCCGGTCGCCACCGGGGACATCATCCGCGTGCACCGCAAGAAGTTCCCGTACCGGGGCTACGTGGAGATCGAGTCGCCGTACTGTCCGCCGTTCGTGATGTTCTGCGTGAACGACGATGCGGTGGCCATGGACACCCTGTGGAACGGGACGTTCGGCTACGAGCCCGGCACGCTCGCCACCTGGTCGCGGCTGGCCGCTCGGAGTTCGACCATCGCGGACGTCGGTGCCCACGTCGGCTACTTCTCGATGATCGCCGCGCATGCCAACCCGAAGGCGAAGGTGCACTCCTTCGAACCGGTCGACCAGATCCACGCCCGGCTCTCGGTGAACGTCCGCTCCAACGGCGTCCAGAACATCAAGCTCCACCAGGCCGGCGTCTCCAGCGAGCCCGGCTGGGCCGACATCAGCGTCCGTTTCTCCGGGAACCTGCTCTCCACCGGCTCCACCCTGGAAGGCGGCGCCGCCCCCGACGCCCAGCACAAGCGCATCAAGCTCCTCACCCTCGACGAGGTGTTCGCCGAGACCAAGCTGGACCTCGTCAAGATCGACGTGGAGGGACACGAGATGTCGGTGCTCCACGGCGCCCGGCAGGTGCTGAAGCGGGACCGGCCGACCCTGGTGATGGAGGCCCTGGTCGACGCCTCCCTCGACGACCTCGTCGGCGAGTTCGAGCCCCTCGGCTACGAGGTCCACTGGATCGCCGAGCACGACGGCACGCTGGTCCCCTGGTACGAGCCCCGGCCGCCGCACACCCGCAACCTGCTCTTCGCGCCGCAGGCCTGAGGCTGTCCCCACCCCCGGCCCACCCGTCTGCCGGATGGTCGGGGCACCTCGGCGTCCGGCACCGTGAAGGACGGAAACGTCACTCACGTGCAGGGGGAAGGACGCCATCGTGCGCAACGCCGTCGGGACCACAGCAGCTCTCCTCGCCCTGGCCCTGGCCGTACCGGCCGCGGCGGCGGCACCGGCCACCACCGCAGCCACCGCCACCGCCACCGGGCTGTGGCGCATGGACGGCTACGGGACCGTCCTCGCCATCGACGGACAAGGGGCGCAGGAGTACCAGACGACCGCCGTCAGCTGCCTGAAGGGGTACTTCGCGAAGGCGGCCGCGGCACCGGGGACGTACGACGTCGAAGGTGCCGTGCTCACCGTGCGGCCCGCCCCGGACGGGGAACACGCCCGGTTCGGCGTCGACGTCGCGGTGGGGCACCGGCAGCTGCGCCGGATCGGCTCCCTGCCCGCCGCCTGCACCCGCCCGGCCCCGACCGACCCGCGCACCGCCTTCGACGTCTTCTGGCAGTCGTTCGAGGAGAACTACCCCTTCTTCGCCGCCAAGGGCATCGACTGGCACGCCGTACGCGACCGCTACCGGCCCCTCGTCCACAGGAACACCACCCGGGCCCAGCTCTTCGACATCTTCAGCCGCATGATCACCCCGCTGCACGACGCGCACGTCCTCGTCCAGGACGGCGACCGGCACTACGGGGTGGCGAGGCCGGGCACCGTGATCCCCACCGAGGAACTCGACGACAAGGTGAAGAAGTTCGTCGTCGAACGCGACCTCGCGCAGGCCACCGGTCGGCAGGACTTCGCGGGTGGCCTCATCACGTACGCCGACCTGAAGCAGCAGGGCCTGGGCTACCTCCGGATCGCGCGCTTCGACGGATACGACGGTGACGACCCGTCGTACACCGCCCAGCTCGCCGAACTCGACCGGGCGCTCGACACCGTCCTCACCCCCGCCCGCACCCGCGCCCTCCGCGGCCTGGTCATCGACCTCCGTGTCAACGGCGGCGGCTCCGACGCCCTCGGCATCCGCATCGCCGAACGCCTCACCGACACGCCCTACGTCGCCTACGCCAAGCGCGCCCGCAACGACCCGGCCGACCCGACCAGGCACACCCGCCCCGAGCCGATCCCGGTCACGCCGTTCCACGGCCCCCGCTACACCGGCCCGGTCGCCCTCCTCACCGGCGGCTCCACCGTCAGCGCCGGCGAGACCTTCACCCAGGCCCTGATCGACCGGCCGGGACGGACCCTCCGGATCGGGCAGGCGACCCAGGGCGTCTTCTCCGACGTCATGGTCCGCAGCCTCCCCAACGGCATGACGGTCTGGCTGCCCAACGAGGAGTACCTGACCCGGACCGGCCGCACCTTCGACGGCACCGGGATCCCGCCGCAGATCAGCGAACCGGTCTTCACGGACGAGGAGTTCGCACACCACCGCGACTCGGCGTTCGACCGGGCCGTGGAGCTGCTGCGGTCCGCCCGCTGATCACCGGCCCCCAGCCTCCCCTCCCCTCCCTCCTCCTAGATCCGTCGGCTCTCCAGCGGCCCCAGATACGTCGGCGTCAGCCCGCCCGTGTCGAGCACCAGGCGCTGCACCACCACCGTGGGGTCCACCGACCAGAACGTCAGGCGGTGGACCCCGGCGGACGCCAGGGTGTGGCGGGTCGCCGTCCGGTTGACGTGGTCGGAGGTGTTGCGGGCCCACACCGTGTTGAGCAGGCCGTCGTCCGCGCCCGCCGTGATGTCGACCTGCTGGGGCGCCTCGTCGTCGAGGGACAGGGCGTAGTGCAGACCGGTGCCCGTGGGCAGCGCCGGGTTCCGCGGGGACAGGTACGCCCACACCGTCACCTCGCCCGCCGACAGCAGGCTCACCTCGTACTCCAGGCGGGGCCAGGAGCCGCCCCAGCCGCCCGTCACCGGCCACGCCGTCATCCCCGCGCCGGTGCGGCCGATCCCGTCCAGCCGGCGCCACTGCCCGACCGCCCGGTCGTAGTGCTCCGCGTCGATCGCCACATAGCCGCCCGCCTCCACGAACCCCCGCAGGCCACGGGCCGACGGCCGCTCCGCGACACACCGGACCGTCACCGACTCCCCCGCCCCGCCGACCGTCAGGAACCCGGCGGACCGCCCGGCCGGTGCCCGCGACCAGTCGACCCGCACTTCCACTCTGACCTGCTCCGCCACCCGCCCCCGCGGACGGTCCACCGTCAGCCACGGCACCGACGCCGACACCCGGTAGTCGAACGGCGTACGACCCCGGTTGAAGATCTCCACGTACTGCTGCGGACGAGTCTGGTACGGGCTGAACGGCGGCAGGGTCATGGCTCCCTCGGCCGCGACTCCGGCTCCGGCTCGGGCCCCAGTCCCAGTCCCAGTCCCAGTCCCTGAAGCGTCCGCATCCACCGACACCCCCAGCCCCGCCGCCTCCGGCACCTCGATCCGCCGTACGGCCGGGAACAGGACGTCCGGCAGTGCCACGTTGTCCTTCTCCGGCTGCTGCCAGGGCGCGTTGGGGCCGTACCGGTCCACGTCCCCGTAGTCGATGTGCGGCTGGGTCTGGAAACCCTGCCATTTGCCGCCCGCCACCTGCGAGTTGAAGCGGTCGGCCAGGGCGAGGTCCCGTTCCAGGGCCTGCTCCGCCAGCGTGGCGAGGGTGTTCGTCGCGGCTCTGCCCTGCCGTGCGTACAGCAGGTTCGTGAACTCGGCGGCCCGCAGCGCGTACAGGTTCGCGGTGGCCGTCACCTCGTACCCGACCAGTTCGAACCACGCGTCCTGGGCGGCCGCCGGGAGCCGCCGGGCGATCCGCGTCGCGCGGCGTCCCAGCTCCTGCCACTCCGCCGTCACCCGCTCCAGCTCACCGTGGCCGAAGGAGAAGGGCGTCTGCCGGTCGTCGTAGACGACCTGGCCGTCGTCCGCCAGCGTGATCCGGCGGTTCAGCAGCTCCGGCTTGCGGCGCGCCTGCAACCGGCCGTAACGGGCGAGCAGTTCGGCGATCTCCGGGGCCGTCGCGGCGCCGAAGTTCTGGCGGGCGTACCGCCGTTCCCACTCCCCCAGCCGGTCGAAGGTCCAACGCTCCGGACTCCAGGCATAGTTCAGGAAGAACTCGGTCGGGAGTTCGTTCCCCTTCAGGTCGCCGACGTTGGCCACCCACAGGCCGTGGTTGCCGTAGGCGTGCGCCTGGTGGAGCTGGTCCCAGACGTTGCGGAGGTTGGCGGTGTCGACCCACTTGTAGTTGCGGCCGGCTCCGACGTAGTCGAAGTGGTAGTAGAGGCCGTACCCGCCGTCGCGCGGCTCCGCGGGGGAAGGGTGCTTGCGGATGTTGCCCCAGTTGTCGTCCGTCAGGACCACGGTCACGTCGTCGGGCGCCCGTAGCCCACGGTCCCAGTAGCGCTGGACCTCCTTGTACAGGGTCCACACCTGGGGGGTCTCGGCGGCCGGTCTCCCGGTCACCTCCTCGATGATCTGCCGTTGCGCCGCAATGATCTCCCGCATCAGCTCGATGCCGTCGCCGTCGGGCAGGCCGGTGTCGCCGTTGCCGCGCATGCCGAGGGTGACCACGCCCTCGAAGCCCTGGTCGACCATGCGCTGGATGCCGGCCCGCCAGTAGGCGCGGACGGCCTCGGCGTTGCGGAGGTAGGACCATTCACCGGTGCCGCCGTAGGGGTCGGTGCCGCCCGTCGCGTGGCGGTTCCATTCCTCGATCCCGCGCATCATCGGCGCCTCGTGCGATGTGCCCATGACAACGCCGTACAAGGCGGCCCGCCGGTGGTTCTCCGGGTCGTCCTCCGCGAACGCCCGCCCCCAGACGGCCGGCCAGAGGTAGTTGCCCTTCAGCCGCAGCAGCACCTCGAAGACGCGGGCGTAGAAGTCCGCGTTGAAGCCGCCCGGATAGCCGGAGGCCTTGCCCGGGCCGAAGTGCGCCGGCGCCCAGGTGCCGAGCGCCGGGTTCTCGTCGTTGACGAAGAAGCCGCGGTACTTCACCGCCGGGGTGCCCTGGGTGTGGCGGCCGGGCAGCACCCAGACCTCGTCGCGGTGGACCGGGGGCACGTCGTCCCACCAGTACCAGGGTGAGACGCCGATGCCGTACGAGACGTCGTACGCCCCGAAGATCGTGCCGCGCGGGTCGCTGCCCGCGATGACGAAGGCCTGGTCCACGCCGGGCATCGGGTGGTCGACCACCGTCTGGAGCGAGGTCTCCCAGCGGTCCCGGACCCCCGTCACGTCCAGCTTGCCGGAGGCCACCAGGCCGTCGATCAGCGGGCTGCGGCCGATCGTGCCGACGAGGACCGCGCGGCGGGCGGTCGTCGCGGCCGGCCGTACCCCGGTCACCCGCTCGATGTCGTCGCGGAGGTCGCCCGCCACCCGTACGACTCCGGGGTGGTCGTCGGCGCTCACCACGACGGGGGCGCCGACGAGCGGGAACGCGCCGCCGGTGAAGGAGATGTACGCGCCCGGGTCCGTGACCCGCGGTCCGCCGTCGCTCCCGTCCGCCCACGCGGTCCCCGCCGACAGCGCCGGCACCGCGGCGACTCCGGCGCCCACCGCGCCCACCGCGCCCACCGCGCCCACCGCGCCCACCGCGCCCAGGACAGTCCTCCGGCTGACAGACATGGCCCACCCCTCCACCCGAATGCGGTCACCGAATTTGCTCAGCGGCATGACAAATGGTGGGGCGAGGGGCCCGTGCGGACCAGGGGGCGCGGGCGCCGAATAGTTTCGAACCCCGCGCGACGGCCCGGGACGGCAAAAGGGGCCCGTACGACCGGAGTCGTACGGGCCCCTTCAGACCTGCCTGGTCAGCCCTCGCGGGCCGAGATCACTTGTTGATCTTGGTGACCTGGCCGGCGCCGACCGTGCGGCCACCCTCGCGGATGGCGAACTTCAGGCCCTCTTCCATGGCGATGGGCTGGATGAGCTCCACCTTCATCTCGGTGTTGTCACCCGGCATGACCATCTCGGTGCCCTCGGGGAGGGTCACGACGCCGGTCACGTCCGTCGTACGGAAGTAGAACTGCGGACGGTAGTTGTTGAAGAACGGCGTGTGGCGGCCACCCTCGTCCTTGGACAGGATGTAGGCCTGGGCCTCGAACTCGGTGTGCGGGGTGACCGAGCCCGGCTTGATGATGACCTGGCCGCGCTCGACGTCCTCGCGCTTGATGCCACGGAGGAGCAGACCGACGTTCTCACCGGCCTGGCCCTCGTCGAGCAGCTTGCGGAACATCTCGATGCCGGTGACCGTGGTGGTGGTCTTCTCGGTCTTGATGCCGATGATGTCGACGGTCTCGTTGACCTTGAGGACACCACGCTCGATACGACCGGTGACGACGGTGCCACGACCGGTGATCGTGAAGACGTCCTCGATCGGCATCAGGAACGGCTTGTCGACGTCACGCTCGGGCTGCGGGATGGCCTCGTCGACGGCGGTCATGAGGTCGAGCACGGACTGGGTCCACTCGGGGTCGCCCTCGAGCGCCTTCAGCGCGGAGACCTTGACGACCGGCAGGTCGTCGCCCGGGAACTCGTACTCGGACAGGAGCTCACGGACCTCAAGCTCGACGAGCTCCATGATCTCTTCGTCGTCCACCATGTCGGCCTTGTTCAGGGCGACGACGATGTACGGAACGCCGACCTGGCGGGCCAGGAGCACGTGCTCCTTGGTCTGCGGCATCGGGCCGTCGGTGGCGGCCACGACCAGGATCGCGCCGTCCATCTGCGCGGCACCCGTGATCATGTTCTTGATGTAGTCCGCGTGACCGGGGCAGTCGACGTGCGCGTAGTGACGGGTCTCCGTCTGGTACTCGACGTGCGCGATGGAGATGGTGATACCGCGCTGACGCTCCTCGGGCGCCTTGTCGATGTTGTCGAACGCGGTCGCCTCGTTCAGGTCCGGGTACGCGTCGTGCAGCACCTTGGTAATGGCGGCCGTGAGGGTCGTCTTACCGTGGTCGATGTGACCGATGGTGCCGATGTTGACGTGCGGCTTAGTCCGCTCGAACTTCGCCTTCGCCACTGGGGTCCTCCTGTGGAGTGGTTCTGTACGCCTTGATTCGATCGGCGCCAGGTGATCTTTGCTGTTGGGTCCCGGGCCCCGGGTCGTTCCGCCACGAATGCGGAGGAACGACCCGTGAGGCTCCGGGGTCAAGCCTAAGGCGTCTGTGCGCGCCGCGTGGAACGCGGTACCTACTCGCCCTTGGCCTTCGCGATGATCTCCTCGGCGACGTTCCGCGGAACCTCGGCGTAGGAGTCGAACTGCATCGAGTAGCTTGCGCGACCCGACGTCTTGCTGCGGAGGTCTCCGACGTAACCGAACATCTCCGAGAGGGGCACGAGGCCCTTCACGACGCGGGCACCGGACCGCTCCTCCATGGCCTGGATCTGGCCACGGCGGGAGTTGATGTCGCCGATGACGTCACCCATGTAGTCCTCGGGCGTGACGACCTCGACGGCCATCATCGGTTCGAGGAGCACGGGGGACGCCTTGCGCGCGGCCTCCTTGAAGGCCTGCGAACCGGCGATCTTGAACGCGAGCTCGGAGGAGTCGACCTCGTGGTAGGCACCGTCGAGAAGGGTGACGCGGACGCCCGTCATCTCGTAGCCGGCGAGGATGCCGAACTGCATGGCCTCCTGCGCACCGGCGTCCACCGAAGGGATGTACTCCTTCGGGATGCGGCCACCGGTCACCTTGTTCACGAACTCGTACGAGGCGTCGCCGCTCTCGATGGGCTCGATCGCGATCTGCACCTTGGCGAACTGACCGGTACCACCGGTCTGCTTCTTGTGGGTGTAGTCCACGCGCTCGACGGCCTTGCGGATCGTCTCGCGGTAGGCGACCTGCGGCTTGCCGACGTTGGCCTCGACCCTGAACTCACGGCGCATACGGTCGACCAGCACCTCAAGGTGCAGCTCGCCCATGCCACCGATGATGGTCTGGCCGGTCTCCTCGTCCGAGTGGACCTGGAAGGACGGGTCCTCCTCGGCCAGGCGCTGGATCGCGACGCCCAGCTTCTCCTGGTCGCCCTTCGACTTGGGCTCGATGGCGACCTGGATGACCGGGGCCGGGAAGTCCATGGACTCCAGGATCACCGGCTGCTTGTCGTCGCACAGCGTCTCACCGGTCGTGGTCTGCTTCAGACCCATGACGGCGATGATGTCGCCGGCGCCCACCGACTCGATCTCCTCACGCTTGTTCGCGTGCATGCGGTAGATCTTGCCGATGCGCTCCTTCTTGCCCTTGACGGAGTTCAGCACGGCGGTGCCGGACTCCAGGCGGCCCGAGTAGACCCGGACGAAGGTGAGCTTGCCGAGGTGCGGGTCGCTCATGATCTTGAACGCCAGCGCGGACAGCGGCTCGTCGTCGGACGGCTTGCGCTTGACGACCTCCTCCGGGTTGTTGACGGCGTGGCCCTCGATGGCCTCGACGTCAAGCGGGGAGGGGAGGTAGCGCACGACCGCGTCGAGCAGGGGCTGAACGCCCTTGTTCTTGAACGCGGTACCGCAGAACACCGGGGTGACCGTGATGTCCTTGGACTTGCCGGACGCGATGGTGATACGACGGATCGCGGCGTACAGCTGCTCCTCGGAGGGCTCCTCGCCCTCCAGGTACAGCTCCATGATCTCTTCGTCGTTCTCGGCCACGGCCTCCAGAAGCTTGCCGCGGTACTCCTCGGCAGCCTCGGTGTGGGTGGCCGGGATGTCGACGACGTCGTACATCTCGCCCTTGGTGGCTTCGGCGGACCAGACGAGCGCCTTCATGCGGACGAGGTCCACGACGCCCTGGAAGTCGGCCTCGGCACCGATCGGGAGCTGCATGACGATCGGCTGCGCGCCCAGACGGTCCTTGATCATGTCCACGCAGCGGTGGAACTCGGCACCGGTCCGGTCGAGCTTGTTGACGAAGCAGATGCGCGGAACGCCGTAGCGGTCCGCCTGACGCCACACCGTCTCGGACTGCGGCTCGACACCGGCGACGCCGTCGAACACCGTCACGGCACCGTCGAGCACGCGCAGCGAACGCTCCACCTCGACGGTGAAGTCGACGTGGCCCGGGGTGTCGATGATGTTGATGGTGTGGTCGACGTCTTCCAGCGGCCAGTGACAGGTGGTGGCAGCAGAGGTGATCGTGATGCCACGCTCCTGCTCCTGCTCCATCCAGTCCATGGTGGCAGCGCCGTCGTGGACCTCACCGATCTTGTACGACACACCGGTGTAGAACAGGATCCGCTCGGTGGTGGTCGTCTTGCCCGCGTCGATGTGGGCCATGATCCCGATGTTGCGGACCTTGGCCAGGTCAAGTGAAGTGGTAGCCATAAGGCTTCGGTCTTCTCTCGGTCTCGATGGGGGTAGCGACTACCAGCGGTAGTGCGCGAAGGCCTTGTTGGACTCGGCCATCTTGTGCGTGTCCTCGCGCTTCTTGACGGCCGCACCGAGGCCGTTCGAAGCGTCGAGAAGCTCGTTGAGCAGACGCTCGGTCATGGTCTTCTCGCGACGGGCGCGGGAGTAGCCGACGAGCCAGCGCAGCGCGAGGGTGTTGGCGCGACCGGGCTTGACCTCGATCGGAACCTGGTACGTCGCACCACCGACACGGCGGGACTTGACCTCAAGGGTCGGCTTGATGTTCTCCAGCGCGCGCTTCAGCGTGATGATCGGGTCGTTGCCCGTCTTCTCACGCAGACCCTCCATGGCGCCGTAGACGATGCGCTCGGCGGTGGAGCGCTTGCCGTTCAGCAGCACCTTGTTGATCAGGGAGGTCACCAGAGGGGAGCCGTAAACCGGGTCGATGATGACCGGGCGCTTCGGGGCGGGGCCCTTACGAGGCATTCTTACTTCTCCTTCTTGGCGCCGTAGCGGCTGCGGGCCTGCTTGCGGTTCTTGACACCCTGGGTGTCGAGCGAGCCACGGATGATCTTGTAGCGAACACCCGGCAGGTCCTTCACACGGCCGCCGCGCACGAGCACGATGGAGTGCTCCTGCAGGTTGTGTCCCTCACCCGGAATGTAAGCGGTGACCTCGATCCCGCTGGTCAGACGCACACGCGCGACCTTACGCAGGGCCGAGTTCGGCTTCTTCGGGGTGGTCGTGAACACACGCGTGCAGACGCCGCGACGCTGGGGCGAACCCTCGAGTGCGGGCGTCTTGTTCTTCTCGACCTTGTCCTGCCGGCCCTTACGGACCAGCTGCTGGATCGTAGGCACTACTTCTCCGGTTTCTGTGTGCCGAATGGTGAAGCTAACCTGGAACATCGCCGACCCACGCGGTCGGGTGTGTCGGATTCCGCGGACTCCTGCCGCAAGGCAGAAGGGGGCGCGGATCGCGGTGGCCGCTTCGTCACTCCGGTGCGGTTTGAAGGCACGCACGAGGGTCAGGGCACACCCCAGGCACAAGGTCTGAGCGTACCTAGCGCAATCACTCCGGTCAAAACAAAAGGACGGGGACCGGTTGCGGGGGCCGTGAGCTGCGGTTTTGAGGGCGGACTCCGATATACCACGCAGACGAACGACACGCGAACGGAGAGCGGCGCGAGCCGACGCCGATCGGATTCACAGTTGTGCGACGCTGATCAGATCTTCTGATCGCCGGTCGCCTTCAGTGCTCCTTCAGTGCTCCTTCAGTGCTCCTCAGTGCCCCTTCGGGGGCGCCGGGGACACCCCCAGCCGAAGGTTGGGGGGGGCAGGAACCGCGCGACCAGCCAGGACGGACCCGCAGCCGCCCGAAGGCCACTCGCGGCACTGCGAACGGCGCGCTTCTTTGGGGGGCAGCACACGCATGAGCGCAGCTCAGAGCAACACCGCGACCACCGCCGAGCCGGCGCCGCGGCCTCGTGCACTCCGCGTCCCCCCGGCCGCCCGCCCCTATCTCCCGCCCCTCGCCCTCTACGGCGCCGCCAAGCTCACCGGCCTCCTCGTCTTCGCCTGGCTGCTGACGTACGCCGGCGACTACCGCAGCAAGGACCCCCGCTTCGGCGGCGGTGCCCACTGGTGGGACGTCCTGTCCACCTGGGACGGCTGGTGGTACCTCCAGGTCGCGCAGAAGGGATACCACCCCGAGCCCCTCCGGCCCCTCGCCCCCGGCGGCCAGTTCAGCGCCGAGCAGAACTCGGTCGCGTTCTTCCCCCTGTACCCGGGTCTGGTCCGGGCCGTCTCGGAAGTCACCGGCCTCGGCCTGTACGGGGCGGCGATCCTCGTCTCGGTGGTGTGCTCGTTCGTCGCGGCGGCCGGCATCTACGCGGTGGTCTCGGTGCTCGCCGGGGCCCGGGCCGGCACCCTCGCGGCCGGCCTGTGGGCCGTGGCCCCCGCCGCCGGCGTCGAGTGGGCGGTCTACACGGAGTCCCTGTTCGTGGCGATCGCCGCGTGGACCTGCCACGCGGTGATGAAGCGCCGCTGGGTGACCGCGGGCCTGCTCGCCTTCCTGTCCGGCCTGAGCCGGCCCACGGCAGCCGTGCTGATCGGCGCGGTCGGCCTGGCCGCCCTAGTGACGCTGGTACGCCGGGACAGCCGGCGCGAGCAGGGCGTCGCGGCCCCGCTGTACGCGGCGGTCGCCGCGCCCCTCGGCCTGCTCACCTACATCGCCTGGGTCGGCTGGTCGATGGGGGATCCGGGCGCCTACTTCTCTCTCCAGCGCCAGGCCTGGGCGCACTACTTCGACTTCGGCGCCTACACCCTGGACGTGCTGCGGAACGTGGCCGTGGGGCACGGCGACTACCTCTTCGCCTACTCGGTCCCCGACCTCATCGCCGTGCAGGTGGTGGTGGCGCTGCCGTTCCTCGTCGCGCTCCTGCTGCGGAAGCGGCCGCCACTGGTGCTGACGGCGTACACCGTCGCCTCGATCGTGACGATCCTCGGCACCCAGCAGATGTTCGGCAACACCCCGCGCTATCTGCTGCCCGTCTTCCCGCTGCTGCTGGCGCCGGCGGCGGCGATGAGCCGGTTGCGGTGGCCGGCCCTCGTCGTGTTCTTCTCCACCGCCGCGGTGGCATCGGGGTGGTACGCGCACTACGTGATCTTCGAGTTGGGGATCCCCTAGGGACGCGAGGCGGGGCGCGCGGGGCTCGACGCGAGGGACGGGGGCGCGAGGGGCGGGGGCCGGGGTGGCCCCCGCCCGGGTCCGCTACGGGCGGCGGGCGGCCGCGCGTTCCGCCGCGAAGACGTCCTCCAGGCGGAAGAGCGCGGCCCGGCCCGCCTTGCCGGCGGCCGTGAGGTGGCCCAGCTGGACCCACTTGCGGATGGTCGCCGGGGCGACGCCGGCCTCCCGGGCGGCGAGCGGGCCGGGGATGAGCGTGGGCAGGCCCTGCTGCTTCATCGGTGGCCCCACTCCCCCTCGTCCCAGGTGTGCCGGTAGGCCGGGTCGTCGTGGCAGCCGCAGTCGGGGTCCGTGCACCGGCAGGCGGGGTTCACGCAGAGGACGGCGGCGCGGTCGGGGAAGGCGCGCAGGGAGACGGAGTCGCACCAGGGGCAGCGCCCGGAGACGCGGACGACGGTCTCGGTGTCGCCCAGGGCGCGGGCGCAGCGCCGGGCCATCCGGCGGGTCTCGTCCCGGACGTGGGCGGCGAGGACGGGGTCGGCGGCGATGCCGTCGAGGAGGCCGCCGATCCGGCGCAGCCGCTCGGGCACGGAGGCGCGGCGGACGCGGGGCAGCCCGAGCCGGTCGCGTACCGCCTCTTCCAGCTCCATGACCCCGTCGGTGATGTCGCGGATGGCGTCCGAGATGTGCAGCCGCAGCGGCGCGGCGCTGTGACCGGGGGCGAGGAGTCCGTGGGCCCGCTGGAGCAGCAGCGCCTCGGCGCGCTCCTCGCGGAGCCGGTCGGCGAGGTCCGCGGGGGGCGGGGCGGGCGTGGGCCGGCGGTCCGGGGTGGCGCCGCGGCCGGGAGCCAGCTCGACGGCCAGCTCGGGGAACTGCTGGAGGAGCAGGCCGATCCAGAGGGCGGCGTGGTCGGCGGGGCGGTCCTCGGCGAACGGGTGTGCAGGGGTGGAAGGCGGCTTTGCAGGGGTCGTACGACGGTCAGGCAACGGAGCCTCCGCGGCGCAGGGCGCCCTGGACGACCGGGCTCTGCATGGCCGGGAGGAGACGGGCGGGGATCTCGACGGGGCGACCGCGGCGCCACAGCCGGCCGCCGCAGACACCGTCGAACCAGTTGTCGGCGGGGGCGACGGCCTCCTCGCAGTCGCGCCGGACCGGGCAGCGGGCGCAGGCCCGCAGCGCGGGGGCGGCCTCCTGCACCTTCTTCGAGAAGACCACCCGGGGCGGAAGCCCGGCGCAGGCGGCCGCGGCCTGCCAGGCGGGTGGTGGGCATGAGCTGCCGATGACGGACATGGGGCCTCCCAAGGTGGCTCCGGTGGGGCTGGTGTGAGGCGAGCGCCGTCCAGACTTACAGATTGCGCGCGCGCTCGCAACAAATATGCCAGCGACCCTTTCGGAAGATCACGGAGGGATCGTGACCACTCGGACACCACCCGGACGCCACCCGGACACCATCCGGACCTCGCGCAGACCCCGCACAGACCCCGTGCGGACCTCATCCGGGCGCCAACCACCGCCAAATCCCCGCGTATTGCACAGACTTTCCGCAGTGCTTGCACGAGAGCACGTAATTCCGTGCGCGCAAGCAAGCTAAACTTGCTGCCCTCTAAAGGAAGCGAGCCCTCAGATGACCAGCCAGGATCTGGACGCGTTCGCCGCGTGGGTCGAAGACCTGATGCGCGACCGCGGGTACGACATCGACAGCCCGCGCGGCGGCGGCAAGTCGCGGATAGCGGACGAGGCGGGGGTCCACCGGGCCGCCGTGACCCGCCTGTTGCAGCGCCAGAGCATGCCGGACCTGGAGACCACGCGCCGGCTCGCCCGCGTGCTGGGCGTCCCGGTCCGCGAGATGCTCATCCGCTCCGGCCGCCTGACGGCCGAGGAACTGGCCGACCCGAACGACCACCTGGCCGCGCCCGCACCGAGCGCGGAGTTCGCCCGCCGGCCCACGCTGGAGGAGGTGGCCGACCTGCTGGGGGTGCCGGCCGACCGGCGGGAGATGTTCGTCCGCGTCGTGGAGCAGTTCCTGCCGAACGACGTGCACGACCAGAAGGACCCCCGCCCCCTGGCGGACGCGGCAACGACGACCGCGGACTGAGCTGCCCCCTCCATCGCCGGACGCGCCATCGAGGACGCCCGCGGGCCGACGGGTGTTCTCCACGGGGGTGGCGCAGCACGTCCCGCCCCGAAGAGGCCGAGCCGAATCCCGCGCCCTGCTTGCCGAACCCTTGCACGAGGGCCCGTACGACGGCTGCGGCGGCTACGAGGGCTACGAGGGCTACGAGGGCCAGGAACCACCACCACCCGGCCAGGCGCCGCCACCGCCACCCGGCACCCGGCACCCGGCCGCCCACGATGCGGCACCGCCGGCCGCACAGCAGCCGGTCCCTCCCCTCGGCCGAGCCGTCCGTACCGCACACCGGCCGGTCCGCTCACTCGTCCCGGCGTCGGCCGGAGGCCCGCTCCTCCAGCTCCTCCGCGAGGGCTCGCGCCTTGTCGGAGAGCCGGGCACCGGGGATGTCGGCGGGCTCCTGCTGATCTCGCTCCCCACCGCCGTCGGCCCGACGCCCCTTGTCCCGGACGCCGCCCGCAGCATCGCGCTTCAGCGGAGGCACGCTGGGCCGCCCGTTTCGCCGTACGACCGAACGCCGTTCGGCGGCGGCCCGCACCACGCGCTTCTCGCGCACCTCGCGCGCGGACAGCAGGGTGTCGGCTCCGGGCCCGGCATCCGTACGGTCGTCGGCGGTGTCGGCGTCAGCGATTCCGTCGAGGTCGGCGGCCGCGTGGCCGCCGCCGTCCCACGGCGCCCCGTCCGCGACGGACCGCTCCTGCTCCCCACGCTGCTCTACCCGCGTCAATTCGGACGGCGGCCGGAGGAACTGGACATAGGGCAGCGGAATGACCTCGCCCCCGTCCTCCCGCTCCCGCCCGCCCTCCGGCCGTCGAGCGCGCCGCGGCCGCCGCCCGGACCGGGCATCCTCCTGCCCCTGCACATAGGCGGCGGTGATCCGCTGCTCGTACGCCCGCCGCACGGCCGGAAGCCGCTCGTCGACCACATCGGCCCAGCCGGCGCTGTAGGCGGCCATCTCGCGCCGGTCGAGTTCCGCGCGCGGAAGGACCACCAGGTCCTGGGGCTCGTAATCGAGGCTCAGGACCAGCTCGGAGACACGAGCGATGAGATGTGGCAGGTCGGAGGCCTGTTCGAGCCAATCGATCACATGCCGATGCCGCGCGTTGCCTGCGTCCGCGTCCCCGTCCACCCCATAGGCCTTGCTCTCGTCCCTGCCCCGTCGCGCCCCCCGCGCGAGGACGGCCGCCCTGTGGCCGTCCACCGTCGCATGACAGGCCCTCAGGTCCGTTGCAAGGCCACACCGTTCACTTTCGATTCACCGACGGAAGGACGGCCGGATCCTACTCCACGGATCTGACACAAGATCCACTGGACTCCGACATCACCGCAGGTCCAGACCGGGCGACAACGGAGAGTGAAATAAGTCCACTTCGGCAAACACGGAGCGACACCACCGGATTACTCGTACACTAGTTCGAACAATCGCTCGAACGCGCCGGTGTGCGCACCCGTACCACCAGCCCAGCGGACAGACCGGAAAGCAGGCCGACATGGCGACTGGCACGAGCAACTTCCCGCACCAGCCGATCGACACCTACACCCGCCTCGCCCACCTCCTGCACTCCCCCGCGCCCGACCGCGAGGCACTGCTCGACCGGCTGTACGAGGAACTGCTCACCCGCGAGTCGATGGCCTACGCGGCCGGCTGGACGGACGCACTGACGGAGGCCCGCCACGGCCACCACTGACCCACAACCCGTAACTCGGCACTCGGCACTCACGCGAGGAACGCGCACCACGCCGCCCCCTCACCCCGCCTCACCTGCCGCCGCCGCGTCCGATACCACCTCGCCCGACCCCACCCACCGCCACAAGACCGCCCCGGCCAGCCACAGCCCCCCCCCTCCCGCCACCCTTCAACGGGTCGCCGCCGGCCGGCAGTCGAGGCATCCGCCCGGACCCCCGGCGGACGCCCGCCAGGCACCCCGCCACCCAACTTGTTGCGCGCGCGCTCGCAACGTGTCACAGTTGGTGCAGCGGCGGAGCTGTGCCCACGACGGGACAACGGCCCGCCGCACGCTCATGGGCAGCCCCACCGACACACCAGGTACCCCTCCGCGAAGGGAGGTCACCCCGTGGCCGATCCGACGGTCACCTTCCCCGATGTCGAACGCCTCGTCGTCGACTTCCTGACCGACCGCACCGAACTCGCCGCCGCCACCGTGGACAACGTCCCGCCGAGTGGATTCGACGGCACCCAGCAGGTCGTCCTGGTCTCCCGCGCCGGCGGGGCCTGGATCGACGACCAGCACCTGGACCAGCCGCTGGTGGACTTCGAGGTCTACGGCCCCGACAAGACCACCGCGCACACCCTGGCCCTGCTCGTCCGTTCCGCCGTCCTCACCCTGCGCGGCACCGCGTACGGCACCGCGCACGTCACGGACGTCGTCGAGGCCGACGGTCCGCGCTGGCTGCCGGACTGGAACCGCTCGGCGGCGAACCGCTACTACGCGACGGTGAGGCTGCACATCCGCCCCGCCTGATCCGCCGGTTCGAAGCCCTTTCCCTGCGGGCCCCCAACCGGCCCGCTCCCCCGAACAGGCCCCGCCGGCAAGACCGTACGGCGGGGCCTTCGCCATGCCCAGGCACGGCACAGCGTCGCAACGACGCAGCAACCAACCCACCGAGAAGGAGTTACGCATGGCAGGCAGCAACGCCAACGAGATCCGCGTCGCCGGTACCGGCCGCATCCTGGTCGCCCCGGTCGGCACGACCGCGCCGACCGATGTCAGCACCGCGTGGGCCGCCGGCTGGAAGGACCTCGGCTACACCTCCCAGGACGGCATCAAGCTGGCCAAGAAGGACAAGCTCGACCCGGTCGAGACCTGGCAGTCGGTCTCCCCGGCCCGGTTCATCTACTCGGACCGCGACCTGACCGTGAAGTTCCAGCTGCTCCAGCTGAACGAGGACACGCTGCCGTTCTTCATGGGCGGTGACGCGGTGGCCGAGACCGCCGCCAACTCCGGGATCTACAAGTACGACCTGTCGGCCGACCCGAAGTTCAACGAGAAGGCGCTCGGCATCGAGTTCTCCGACGGGACCGACGTCACGTACCGCTTCGTCGTCGCCCGGGGCCAGGTCACCGAGACCGAGGAGCTGTCGCTGACCCGCACCGCCTCCATCAAGCTCGGCGTCACCTTCACCGCGCTGGCGGTCGACAACACCAAGCCGCTGGCGACCTTCCTGATGAAGGACCCGGCGTACTCGACCGTCTCCTGACCGGTCCCCTCCCCGGCGGGCGGGCCGGGGCCTCCCCACCCCGGCCCGCCCGCGCCGACCACCTTCCTCTGTACAGGAGTCGACGCATGTCCTTCGACGTCAGCGCCGCCCGTGCCCAGCGCCAGGAGGCGCTCGGCCGGACCTGGTCCTTCACCATCGACGGCGACACCTTCACCCTCCCGACCGAACTCACCCGCAGGACGGCCCGCGCCCTGCGGGAACTCGACGACAACGACGTGGACGGCCTGCTGCAGGTGCTGCTGGGCGACGCCCAGTTCACCCGCTTCGACCGTCTCGACGTCACCATGCAGGACATCGCCGCCATCCTGGAGGCGTACGGCAAGGAGACCGGGCTCGGCCTGGGGGAAGGCTGAGCCTCGGCGAGTTCGTCGACGAGCACGCCGAGGCGCTGGAGGCGGACCTGCTCCGCCACTACGGCATGGACCTGCTCGACTGGCACCGCGGCCGGCTCTCCTCCCGCCGGCTCGCGGTACTGGTCAGGTATCTGCCCCGCGACAGCGCGACCCTGCGCGAAGTGCACGGGGAGGCGGCCGACTGGTCGGTCACGGACCATCTGCTCGCCGCCGCCGTCGACCAACTCACCGAGGCGAACTGGATGTTCGCCACCGTCAACCGGGACGAGGACGCGGAGCCGCTGGAGTACCCGAGGCCGGTCCCGCGGCCGGGCTCCGGGCAGGCCGCTCCGGAACCCGGCCCCGAGGCCGCCGCCACCGAGGTCCACAACCCCGGCCCCGCCGAACTGGCCCGGTTCTTCAACTGACCGCCGGTATCCCGGCATCCCCAGCACAGGAGTGATGCGCCATGACCCTCACCACCCCGCTCGGCAAACTCCCGTACCCGCAGCCCACCGACGTCGCGAACCTCCCCCTCCACCTCCAGTCCCTCGCCGAGGGCATCGACAGCCGGACGATCCTGCGCTACTCGACGGCCGCCGACCGGGACACGACCGTCACGACTCCGGTGGCCGGAATGGTCGCCTGGCTGACCACGCCCGGCACCCTCAGCTACTACACGGGCTCGGCGTGGATCGCGCTCGGCGCCTGGAACGCCTACACCCCGACCTGGACGGCCACCACCACCAACCCGTCCATCGGCGACGGCACGCTGACCGGCAGGTACGCGGTGGTCGGCAAGGTCTGCCACTTCACCACGCTGGTCACCTTCGGCGCGGCGACGACCTACGGCAGCGGCAACTACAGCTTCGGCCTTCCGGTCACGGCCGGCGCGCTGGGCGGGCTTCCGCAGTTCCAGGGAGTGGCGGCGGTCGCCGGAGGCCGCGCCCTGATCTCGTGCCAGCCCGGAGCGACCACCGGCGCGACCGCGTACACCATCTGGGGCCCGGCCTCCGCGTCCAGCTCCACCGCCACCCAGCTCGGCAGCGGCGGCGTGCTCGGCACGACCTACGTGAGCGGCAACGTCATCCGGATCGGCGGTACGTACGAAGTGGCCTGAACCGGCTCCGCTTTCCCCTCCCGTACACAGGTGCGTGGAGTACCCTGCTACGGCTATCGCTCACATGTTCGAGTCATGGTTTCCGGAGATTCGGGCGGTGCAGAGGAATGGGGGCCTCATGGCGAGGGACGACAGCACGGCACAGGACGACACCGCGGCGACCGCGGAGCTGCGGCAGGCCGTGGCCGCCCACTTCAAGGGCCGCCCTCTGCCACCGGACCTCGTGATCACCACCCGTACCGAAGTCGAACAGCGGGAGTTCAAGGCATACGGCGCGGGCTGGCGGGACCGCGGCGAACACGACGAGCGCCGCAGGGCGGAGGCGGCGCGGGCAAAAACGCGCCGTCCTCCCTCGCCCGTCGACGCCACGGTCCTCGCATTTCCTCCTCAGCACTCCGGACCATCGGCCGCCCGCCCGCACCCGGACGACGAACGGCACTGACCCGGCGGCTACTCCACCTCCGCCCGGCGTGACCTGCACCGGCGCGCGAAGGGTTTCAGGACACCGCGGAAGAAGAAATGGTCAGGTGTGTCCCTGAGTTGCTCCCACCCGGTGCAGACATGGACGTTCCTGATGTGCGGCGCCTCGCCGGGCAGCCTTTCGAGAAGCGTCTGCACGGTGTTGCCGGGGCTGTCTTCTCCGAGGAATTGCCAGAACACATTGTCGTCCGCCGCCTCGTGCAGCCGGTCGCCCGAAGTCGGCCCGTCGCTGCGCGCGGCCCACAGATAGAAGAGCACCAAGGTGGGGACACCGCCCCGGGGGACGCTCCGCGCGATGTCGCGGACCGCCGCGGCCACGTCCTCGCCATCCTGGTCGAGACCATACGTGTCCGCCTGTTGGGCGAGCAGGTTGCCCGGAGCCGCGTCCTGAGTGAAGAGGGGCTCTTTCGGCAGCAACGCCCAGTCCTCGATCCAGCCTGAAGCCTCCGCCGGCCGGAGGGGCGGCAGCCGGTGCGCCTGCGAGTTGTAGACCCAGGCATCCACCTCCGAGGTATCGGCCACAATCGCCCCCAGGACGGCGGCCCGACGCGCCATATCGGCCACCTTTCCGTTCTCCAGGGGATAGCGGGCACCCCCGGGAAAGGCGAACACCACGCGGGCCGATTTCCGACGCACACCTCCGCGCCAGGCCGCCAAAACCACGGAAAAACGCCCTTCACGGCTACTTTCGTTTGCGGAAGATACCCCGACCACCCTTTTCCTCGTCCGGTGCCGGAGGTTCGACATACTCCTCCGTATGGATGAGTTCTGCCACGGTGACGCGAAATCTCATATTTCGCCAACCGTCGTGCGTCAAGACGGTCATGAACGAGTCCGCGCCGATACGGAAAGTGGTTCGCGGCCCCTTGAACGCCCGGAAGGGGTCATACTCCTTCGCGACCTCCAGCGCCTTTTCCCTGGCACGCTCCGCATTCCCCTCCACATGCAGGACACGGGAAAGACGGAATTCGTCACCCATCGCCTCTTCTTCGACGAGGACATACCAGGACGTTTCATCGGACATCATGAATTCCCATCATCCGTCTCACGGCTGACCAAGGAGGTCAAATGGCCAACGAGGGCGATATCGTCGATGCTATCACCTGGATCAGCAAGAACGACTGGGAAAGAGCGAAGGAGAAGGCTTACACCTTCTCCAGCTCGATAACTGCCATCAAGTACGACATGACACTTCTCAAGGCCGAACTCGCCGGTGTCGCCGCCTTTTCCGCGGGAGCGGGCCTGGTCAAGCTCGACTACACCTTCCTGAAAGTCGACGAGAAGGGCATCTCCTGGCGCGGCCGGCAGATCTACGCGACCAAGTTCGCGGACGAGGTCAAGCACCACCAGACACAGCTCGACCGAAAACAGCTCGAATTCGCAAAGAAGATAGGCGCCCTCGAGACGGCGCAGGCCACGAAAGAAAGAACGAAGACCGATCTCGCCGCGGCGAACGCACGACTGGAATCAGCCAGAACAAGCAGTCGCCGCGCGAATTCCACATCGGCTGACTTCACCGAGCTGGCCCAGAGTGCGGAAGCCCACCGAGACGCGCAGCGGG
The DNA here is from genome assembly GCF_042957285.1 of Streptomyces sp. NPDC008092. Taxonomy (NCBI): domain Bacteria; kingdom Bacillati; phylum Actinomycetota; class Actinomycetes; order Kitasatosporales; family Streptomycetaceae; genus Streptomyces; species Streptomyces sp. NPDC008092. The sequence goes on along the minus strand of NZ_JBIBHY010000003.1, from coordinate 289,111 downwards.
CGTACGACCGCGCCGAAGCCGAAGTCAATGCACTGCATGAAAAGGTAACCGACCTCAAAAGGAAAGCAACCAGAATTGAAGAGGATGTGAAGAAGGTAAAGCCACAGGCGATCTTCGACGAGGCGACAAGGGCCCTGGAAAGGTTCGAGGAAGCCCTGCAAGGCGCTGTCACCCAAACATGACCACCCCCTGTTCCCCTGACGAACCGGAGACAGAAAAATGGGCCTCAAGGAATCGCTCAACCAGACGACAGCCAGCGTAGGCAGATTTCGGACAGCCCTCGGCCAGGCGTCGAGCAGTCTGGGCACCTTGCGCCAGGCGACCGGCAGTGCCTCCACCGCCGTCGACAGGATCAGAACCAACGCCGGCCAGGTCGTCCCGTCCATGACCAAGGTCAAGACCGGCTCCGACCAGCTCAGCACCTCCCTCACCAAGCTCAAGACCACCGCCGCCCAAGGTGGTTCCGGCCTCGACAAGGTCAAGTCGGGGGCCGGCGGTGCCGACGGCGGGCTCGGCAAGGCCCGCACCGGCACCGACAAGCTCAAGTCGTCCTTCGACAAGCTGAAGTCGGCCGCCAAGGGGGCTCACGGCGAGCTGCAGAACGTCAAGAGCCAGGCCGACGCCGTGGAGACCTCCGTCGGCAGGGCCGCGAAGAACGCCGAGACCGGCGGCAAGTCCATGGGCAGCCTCGGCAAGGGCGTCAAGGGCGCCTCCCTCGCGCAGAAGGGGCTCAACCTCGCCATGGCGGCGAACCCCTTCGGCCTGGTGATGACGCTGCTGACCCCGCTCATCGCCCAGTTCATCAACATGGACAAGATCACGGCCCTGCTGCAGAAGGGCGTCTCGTACGCCATGAAGCACATCGGCACGGCGGTCGGCAGCCTCGTGAAGAACGCCGGCCCGCTGCTCAGGGGACTCGGCAACGCCATGCTCGCCCCGATGACCGGCCTCGCCACCGCCCTGAACGGCCTGCTCGGAGCGCTCGCCGGCATCCACATCAGCATCCCCGACTGGGTCCCGAAGTTCGGCGGCCGTTCCTTCGGCTTCCCCCGCCTGAGCGTCCCCGTCCCCCACCTCGCCACCGGCGGCATCGTCACCGCCCGCACCGGCGGCACCCTCGCCCTGCTCGGCGAGGCCGGTGAGAACGAGGCCGTCATCCCGCTGTCCAAGCTGGAGCGCATGCTCGGCCACGGCGGCGGCCTGCGCACCCTCACCGCGGCCGTGGAGAAGCTCGCCGAACGCCCGGTCGTCGTCCAGGTCGACTCCCAGGAGATTGCCCGCGCGGTGTTCCTGGGCCAGCGCCAGCTCGCCCGCCGCTGACCGGACCGGACTCCCCGCACCCACGCCGACGGCCGCCCCGTCGGCTTTTTCATGCCCTCCGCCAGTCGTCGTCCAGTCCTCGTCCAGTCCTCCGCCAGTCCTCCGCCAGGAACATTCAGGAGTCCCCATGGGAAACCTCTGGATCGGCCGCCCCGGCTCCATGACCGAGATCGACCAGGCCGCCAAGTCCTTCGACCGCAGTGCCGACCTCGGCGTCAGCGAGTTCAAGTCGCTCGGCGGCCGGGTCACCGTCACCCGCAACCAGGCACCCGTCCGCCGCCTCAAGCTGTCCTGGGACCTGCTCGCCCCGGTCCACGCCCGCGCCCTGGACCGCCTCGCCCGCCGCGTCGACGGCTCCGGTCCCGTGTACGTCTTCGACCCGGCCGCCGGCAACGTCCTCACCCCCGGCCAGGCCCTCGGCCTCGGCGTGTCCGGCGCCACCGGCATCACCGGGCTCGCCCAGTGGTTCCGTACCACCTCCACGGGTACCGTCGCCGAGAGCACGACGGCCGCCGGATCCTTCACCTTCACCGCCGCCGACACCACCAGCACGGTGGCCTGGCGCTGCACCGCGACCGTCGGGAACTTCCCCGTCGCCCCGGGTCTCACCGTCTCCTTCCGCGCCCCGACCGCGATCGCCGCGCTCGGCACCACGGCCAAGACCGGCATCGACTACAAGAAGGCGGACGGCACCTACCTCAGCTCGTCCACCGTCTACGGGCCCCTCGTCACCGGTACCGCCCCCGCGGGGGCCGTCTACGCGACCCCCACCGTCGCTCCCGGCGTCGCCGGCACCTACTCCCTCGCCGGCGCCTGCCTCACCTACGGCGGCACCGCCGAGGACGGCGTCCCCGGCGACGGCCTCCCGCCACTGGCGATCACGGGCTACAGCGACAACCCGGGCCGGCCGCTGCCGTACCGGAACATCGGTCTCGACCTGGTGGAGGTGTCCGGTGCAGCAGGCTGACGACGCCACGACCGCCGCGCTCGCCGCCGGGGAGCGCACGACCGCCCACAGCACCCGGCTCGGCGGCACGGAGGTCTCCGCGCAGGTGCAGTCCTGGCAGCTGGAGCGCTCGTACGCCACCGATCTGCCGCCCGCCATGCGGGCCTTCGCGGGGTCGTCCTCGGCCCAGCTCCAGCTCCAGGTGTCCGGCACGAACGGCACCGCCGCGCCCACCCTGTACGCCCCCTGGGCCGACCGGGCCACCGGGGACATCGCCCGCCCGGGCCAGTCGGTCGTGCAGCGGAGCGGGGTCGGAGCCGGCGCCACGCTGCCCGCCTTCCGGGGCACCGTCCGTGCCCGGTCCGCGCAGGCCGGCACGGACACCGTGCAGCTCACCGCGCTGGACGGCGCCGAGCGGCTGCGCGGCCCCGCGCTGCTGCCGAAGCCGTACGCCGGTTTCCGCCTGGGCCGTCCGGTGGCCACCGCGACCTGGTGCGTGGACGAGCTGCTGCGCCAGGCGGGCGTGTACTCCAGCCCGCCGCCCCGCTACCCGGACTTCGCCGAGGGCCAGCCGCTCACCCTCGTCCACGCCACCCTGCACGGCGGCTTCGCGACGCCGTACGGCCAGCCGGAGACCCTGCCCGAGGCGGAGCAGTACACCTGGACGCGGGACCAGGCCCCGCACGAGATGGCGCTGCTGCCGCTGACGACCGGCGTCACCGCGAGCTGGTTCCCGCGCTCCCGGGTCACCGTGCCCGGAAGCCGGCTGCTGCTCGAGGCGTGGGTCAATCCCGCGATCGGCGAGGGCGACACCGTCCGCATGGACCTCGTGCTCGACCGCACCGGGGGCGCGACCGGCACCCTGCGGCTCCAGGTGAACTTCGCGACCGGCCAGCTCACGGTCGGCTCGGGCACCACCGACGGCGATTTCCTCAACGCCAACTGGAACGACATCACCTCCGTGCAGACGCTCAAGGGCGTCTGGCACATCGGGGTCTTCATCGACACCGTCACCACGGGCACCACCGTCTACCCGACCGTGCAGCCCCGGCTGACCGGCCCGGACGGGACGGTGTTCATCGGGTCGCTGTACACGATCACCAACGACTACGGGATCCAGCCGGCCTCCGAGCTGCGCGAGCTGAAGCTCGTCACCGACCTGGCCGTGGAGGGCGTCCAGCTCACCAGCGGGCTCACCGGCATGCCCTCGGCGTCGGTCTTCGACCAGTCGGGCACCTGGACGAAGGCCGTCGAACTGGACGACGCGATCCTGCCGTTGTACTCGGTGCCACGGGTGTCCGGTTCGCAGTGGGAGGTCGTCGGGCAGATCGCCAAGGCCGCCGTGTCGACCGCCGAGTTCGACGAACGGGGCGTCTTCCGCTGGCGCAACCACACCCGTTTCGCCACCACGCCGACCACCCCGGACCTCACCCTCACCTCGGTACGCGACATCGCCTCCCTCACCCTCACCGAGGAGATCGACGCCTGCCGCAACTACGTCGCCCAGCCGGCCAAGGTCTGGGAGGACTTCGGCGTCGACTCGGGCACGACGTACACCGACACGGTCGTCCGGACGGTCCCCGCGAACAGGACGCTGACGGTGTCGTACGTCATGGCGGACGAGGAGTTCGACATCGGTCCGCCGAGCACCGACGACGACTCGGTCACCACCGCCGGGAGCCAGGTGCGCTTCGCCACCACCGCGGCCGGCACCACGGCGGTCAAGGGAGCCGTCGACGTCCTGACCCGCCGTGAGGACGGCTACCTGGTGGTCCGGTTCTCCAACCGCACCTCGCAGGCCCTGTACACGGCGAAGAAGGACGGCAAGCCGTCCGTGTATCTGGAGACGCTGAAGCCGAAGGCAGATCCGGTCGACCGGTCGGCCGTCGCCTACGTGGCGGGCACGGCCAGCGAGAGGTTCTACGGCCGCCAGGAGCACACCGGCGACAACACCGACTGGATCCAGGAGCTGTCCTCCGCACAGGCCATCGCCGACGCGCTGTACACCGCCGGGGTGAACCCGGTGCCGGTCATCGGGGACGTCGAGGTGCTGTACGACCCCCGGGTCCAGCTGGGGGACGTGATCAGGCTGACCGACGCCTCCGGCACCCTCCTGGACACGCTGGCCTGGGTCATCGGCATCAGCACGACGGCGGCCGCCGACGGCGGCGTGCAGCAGACCCTGACCCTGCGCGGTACCGAGCCGAACGGCACGCCCGCCGACAGCGGGCTGACCCCCGACGCCCCCGCCGCCCCGCCCACGGTGACCCTGTCCACGTACGCCTCGGTCGCCGCCGCCTTCCCGACCCTGTCCGCACTCACCGCCCCGGGCTGGACCTGGGCCGAGATCATGGAGTCCGCGTATGTCTGAGACGGCCGCCGATCCCGTCGCCGTCACCCTCGACGACGAGCAGCTCGCCCAGCTGGCCGCCGCGGTCGCGGCCGGGCTGGCCGACTACCTGGCACCGGAACCCAGGACGGCGACGCCCACGGAGGTCACCGAGGCCGTCACCGAACCGCCGGCGGAGGAACCGGCGGACCCCGGGGAGGGGGACGGCACCGACACCTCCGCTCCCACCGAGGAGGTCCCGCTGCCGGTGGCCTCCGCGCCGGAGACGACGCCGGACCCCGCCTCGCCGGAGGAGTAGCCCTCCGTCCCGATCCGGCCCGGCCCGCCGCCGAGCCCGCGCCCGCACGCCCGGCCCCCGCCCGGCCCCACCCACCCCGCCCCGAGCCGATTCCGGCCGGGGCTTTTTCATGCCCGCCCCCATTTGCCCGCCCCCATCTGCCCGTCCCCATCCCGGAAGGCATCCCATGGCCACACCCCTCTCCGCCGACGCCCTCGTCGCCGCCCTGCGCGCCGAAGGCGTCACCGTCGTCGAGCACGACGGCTGGCGCACCCACAACAGGGCCGGGCACGGCGCCTGGGGCCCGGTGAACGGCGTGATCATCCACCACACCGTCACCTCCGGCACCAGCACCTCGGTCAGCATGTGCTTCAACGGCCGCTCCGACCTGCCCGGCCCGCTCTGCCACGGCGTCATCGCCAAGGACGGCACGGTCCACCTCGTCGGCAACGGCCGCGCCAACCACGCCGGCAGCGGCGACGGCGACGTCCTGGCCGCCGTCGTCGCCGAGAGCGCCGCGCTGCCGGCTCCGGACCGGAACGACACCGACGGCAACGTCCACTTCTACGGCTTCGAGTGCGTCAACCTCGGCGACGGCAAGGACCCCTGGCCCGACATCCAGCTGGACGCCATGGTCCGGGCGTCGGCCGCGCTGTGCCGGGCGCACGGCTGGAGCGCCCGGTCGGTGATCGGTCACAAGGAGTGGACGAACACCAAGATCGACCCCAAGGGCTTCGCGATGGCCGACTTCCGCGGCCGGGTCGCCGCCCGGCTGCAGACGGGGACCTCGCCCGGCACGCCCGCCTACCAGCCCTTCCCCGGCGCCGAGTGGTTCCGGAAGAAGCCGAGGTCGGCGATCGTCACCGCGATGGGCAAGCGGCTGGTCGCCAGCGGCTGCTCGGCCTACACGTCCGGCCCCGGCCCGCAGTGGACGGACGCCGACCGGGCCTCGTACGCCAGGTGGCAGCGCCGGCTCGGCTACACCGGCTCCTCGGCCGACGGCTGGCCGGGGGCGAAGTCCTGGGCCGCGCTCAAGGTCCCGTACAGCGGCTGACAGCCCTTCGGAGAAACGAGGTTCACGATGTCCGAGGCCGCCAAGCACACCCTCCGTACCGTCGTACAGACCGCTGTCGGCCTGTGCGTCCTGCTGCCGGCGGTCGTCGACGCCGCCGGCATCCCGGACACCCTGCCCTGGGCCGCCGGCGCGCTCGCCGTCGCCGCCGCGGTCACCCGGGTGATGGCCGTACCCGCCGTACAGGCGCTGCTGCCCTCGTGGCTGCGGACGGGAGGTGCCGATGACCGACGCTGATCCGAACGACCCGATCACCGTCGCCCTGGAACTGGAGCGGCTGCGGGGCACGCTGGAGGCCGGGTTCGCCCGGGTCGACGGCTCGCTCGCGCTGCTGGTCCAGCGCAGCGACCAGACCGACCGGCAGCTCGCCGACCACGAAAAGCGGCTGGACGCCCTGGAGCGGACCCGCTGGCCGCTGGCGAGCGTCGGCGCGCTGGCCGCCGTGGCGGCGGTGGTCGTCACGGCACTGGAGATCTCCGCACGCTGACCGGACGCCGAAGGGCGGTCACCCCGTACGCAACGGGGTGACCGCCCTTCAGAACCAACTACTACTGGTTGTACGGACCGTAGTCGTAGTCCTCCAGCGGGACGGCCTGGCCGGAGCCGGTGCCGAACGGCGAGTAGTCGATGTCGTCGTAGCCGACGGCCGAGTACATCGCGGCCTTGGCCTCCTCGGTCGGCTCGACCCGGATGTTGCGGTAGCGGGACAGACCCGTACCGGCCGGGATGAGCTTACCGATGATGACGTTCTCCTTGAGGCCGATGAGGCTGTCGGACTTGGCGTTGATCGCCGCGTCCGTCAGGACTCGGGTCGTCTCCTGGAAGGAGGCGGCCGACAGCCAGGACTCCGTCGCCAGCGAGGCCTTGGTGATACCCATGAGCTGCGGACGACCCGAAGCCGGGTGACCGCCCTCCTGGACCACACGACGGTTCTCGTGCTCGAACTTCGAGCGCTCGACCAGCTCGCCGGGCAGCAGCTCGGCGTCGCCGGACTCGATGATCGTCACGCGGCGCAGCATCTGCCGGATGATGATCTCGATGTGCTTGTCGTGGATCGACACACCCTGCGAGTTGTACACCTTCTGGACCTCGCCGACCAGGTGGACCTGGACGGCACGCTGACCCAGGATGCGCAGCACGTCGTGCGGGTTGGTGGCACCCACGGTGAGCTTCTGGCCCACCTCGACGTGCTCGCCCTCGCTGACCAGGAGACGGGCGCGCTTCGAGATGGGGTAGGCCATCTCGTCGCTGCCGTCGTCCGGGGTGACGACGATCTTCTTGGTCTTCTCGGTCTCCTCGATCCGCACGCGGCCCTGGGCCTCGGAGATCGGGGCGACACCCTTCGGGGTACGGGCCTCGAAGAGCTCGACGACACGCGGCAGACCCTGGGTGATGTCGTCACCGGCCACACCACCGGTGTGGAAGGTACGCATCGTCAGCTGGGTACCGGGCTCACCGATGGACTGGGCGGCGATGATGCCGACCGCCTCACCGATGTCGACCAGCTTGCCGGTGGCCAGCGAACGGCCGTAGCACATGGCGCAGGTGCCGACGGCGGACTCGCAGGTCAGGACCGAGCGGGTCTTGACCTCGGAGACGCCACGGGCGACCAGTTCGTCGATGAGGACGTCACCGAGGTCGGTGTTGGCCGGGGCCAGCACCACGCCGTCGACGACGATGTCCTCGGCCAGCGCACGTGCGTACACGCTGGTCTCGACGTTGTCCGCCTTGCGCAGCACGCCGTCCGCGCCGACCTCCGCGATGTGCAGCTTGAGGCCGCGCTCGGTGCCGCAGTCCTCCTCGCGGATGATGACGTCCTGGGAGACGTCGACCAGACGACGGGTGAGGTAACCCGAGTCGGCGGTACGCAGGGCGGTGTCCGCCAGACCCTTTCGAGCACCGTGGGTCGAGATGAAGTACTCCAGCACCGACAGGCCCTCACGGAAGGAGGCCTTGATCGGACGCGGGATCGTCTCGTTCTTGGCGTTCGACACCAGACCACGCATACCGGCGATCTGACGCATCTGCATCATGTTGCCTCGTGCACCCGAGTTCACCATCATGAAGATCGGGTTGGTCTTCGGGAAGTTCTCGTTCATCGCCTCGGCGACCTCGTTGGTCGCCTGGGTCCAGATCTGGATGAGCTCCTGCGTGCGCTCGTCCTTGGTGATCAGACCGCGCTCGTACTGCTTCTGGACCTTCTCGTCCTTGGCCTCGTACCCGGCGACGATCGCCTTCTTCGCCTCGGGAACGACGACGTCGGAGATGGCGACGGTGACACCGGAACGGGTCGCCCAGTAGAAGCCGGACGCCTTCAGGTTGTCGAGCGTCGCCGCCACGATGACCTTCGGGTACCGCTCGGCGAGGTCGTTGACGATCTCGGAGAGCTGCTTCTTGCCGACCTCGTAGTCGACGAACGGGTAGTCCTCGGGCAGCAGCTCGTTGAAGAGCGCACGGCCGAGCGTGGTCCGCAGCCGGAAGCTGTCGCCGGTCTGGTACTCCGGCTCGCCCTCTTCGGCGGCCGGCGGGGTCCAGCCGCGCGGCGGGATGGTGCCCACCGGGAAGCGGATGTCGATCTTCGACTGGAGCGAGAGCTCGCCCGCGTCGAAGGCCATGATCGCCTCGGCCGCCGAGCCGAAGGCACGGCCCTCGCCCTTGACGTTGCGCATCTCGCTGTCGGTCGTCAGGAAGAACAGACCGAGGACCATGTCCTGGGTCGGCATCGTCACCGGACGGCCGTCGGCGGGCTTGAGGATGTTGTTCGAGGACAGCATCAGGATGCGGGCCTCGGCCTGCGCCTCCGCGGACAGCGGCAGGTGCACGGCCATCTGGTCGCCGTCGAAGTCCGCGTTGAACGCGGTGCAGACGAGCGGGTGGATCTGGATGGCCTTGCCCTCGACCAGCTGCGGCTCGAAGGCCTGGATGCCGAGGCGGTGCAGGGTGGGCGCACGGTTCAGCAGCACCGGGTGCTCGGCGATGACCTCTTCGAGGACGTCGTACACGACGGTGCGGCCGCGCTCCACCATGCGCTTGGCGGACTTGATGTTCTGCGCGTGGTTCAGGTCGACCAGGCGCTTCATCACGAACGGCTTGAAGAGCTCCAGCGCCATGGCCTTGGGCAGACCGCACTGGTGCAGCTTCAGCTGCGGGCCGACGACGATGACGGAACGCGCCGAGTAGTCGACTCGCTTGCCGAGCAGGTTCTGACGGAAGCGGCCCTGCTTGCCCTTGAGCATGTCGCTCAGGGACTTCAGCGGGCGGTTGCCGGGACCGGTGACCGGGCGACCACGACGACCGTTGTCGAAGAGGGCGTCCACGGCCTCCTGGAGCATGCGCTTCTCGTTGTTCACGATGATCTCGGGCGCACCGAGGTCGAGAAGCCGCTTCAGGCGGTTGTTGCGGTTGATCACACGGCGGTACAGGTCGTTCAGGTCGGAGGTCGCGAAGCGGCCACCGTCCAGCTGCACCATCGGGCGGAGGTCCGGCGGGATGACCGGCACGCAGTCCAGCACCATGCCCTTGGGGCTGTTGCTGGTCTGCAGGAACGCGGAGACGACCTTCAGGCGCTTGAGCGCACGGGTCTTCTTCTGGCCCTTGCCGGTGCGGATGATCTCGCGGAGCTTCTCGGCCTCCTCGTCGAGGTCGAAGGACTCCAGGCGCTTCTGCAGCGCCGCGGCACCCATCGAGCCGTCGAAGTACGTGCCGAAGCGGTCACGCAGCTCGCGGTAGAGGAGCTCGTCGCCCTCCAGGTCCTGGACCTTGAGGTTCTTGAAGCGGGTCCAGACCTCGTCCAGGCGGTCGATCTCGCGCTGCGAACGGTCGCGCAGCTGCTTCATCTCACGCTCGGCACCCTCGCGCACCTTGCGGCGCACGTCGGCCTTGGCGCCCTCGGCCTCCAGCTCGGCCAGGTCGCTTTCCAGCTTCTTGGCACGGGCCTCCAGGTCGGCGTCCCGGCGGTTCTCGACCTGCTGGCGCTCCACGGAGACGTGCGCCTCCAGGGAGGGCAGGTCGCGGGTACGGCGCTCCTCGTCGACGAACGTGATCATGTACGCCGCGAAGTAGATGACCTTCTCGAGGTCCTTGGGAGCAAGGTCGAGCAGGTAGCCCAGCCGGCTCGGGACACCCTTGAAGTACCAGATGTGCGTGACGGGCGCGGCCAGCTCGATGTGGCCCATCCGCTCACGGCGCACCTTGGCGCGGGTCACCTCGACGCCGCAGCGCTCACAGATGATGCCCTTGAAGCGGACACGCTTGTACTTGCCGCAGTAGCACTCCCAGTCCCGGGTGGGGCCGAAGATCTTCTCGCAGAAGAGCCCGTCCTTTTCCGGCTTGAGGGTGCGGTAGTTGATCGTCTCGGGCTTCTTGACCTCGCCGTGGCTCCACTGACGGATGTCGTCCGCGGTGGCCAGGCCGATCCGGAGCTCGTCGAAGAAGTTGACGTCGAGCACTATGCGTCAATCCCTCTCAGGGTTGTGAGTCTTTGGTCTGAAACGGGGGCCTGGGGGTCGGCGGGGCCCTGATCGCTCAGGGCCCGCCGGACTCCCGTCAGACCTCTTCGACGCTGCTCGGCTCGCGCCGGGACAGGTCGATGCCGAGCTCCTCCGCCGCGCGGAAGACGTCCTCGTCGGTGTCACGCATCTCGATGGACATACCGTCGCTGGACAGCACCTCCACGTTCAGGCAGAGCGACTGCATCTCCTTGATGAGCACCTTGAAGGACTCGGGGATGCCGGGCTCGGGGATGTTCTCGCCCTTGACGATGGCCTCGTAGACCTTCACGCGGCCGGTGACGTCGTCGGACTTGATCGTCAGCAGCTCCTGGAGGGCGTACGCGGCGCCGTAAGCCTCCAGCGCCCACACCTCCATCTCACCGAATCGCTGGCCACCGAACTGGGCCTTACCACCCAGCGGCTGCTGGGTGATCATCGAGTACGGGCCGGTCGAACGGGCGTGCAGCTTGTCGTCGACCAGGTGGTGGAGCTTGAGGATGTACATGTAGCCGATGGAGATCGGGTCCGGGAACGGCTCACCGGAGCGGCCGTCGAACAGCCGCGCCTTGCCGGTCGGCTGCACCAGGCGGTCGCCGTCGCGGTTCGGGATGGTGTGCTGCAGCAGACCCGCCAGCTCGTCCTCACGGGCACCGTCGAAGACCGGGGTCGCGACGTTGGTGCGCGGGGCGACCTGGTCGGCGCCGATGGCCTGGAGCCGCTGGGCCCAGTCGTCGGCGAGGCCGGAGACGTCCCAGCCGCGGCTGGCGAGCCAGCCGAGGTGGATCTCCAGGACCTGTCCCGGGTTCATTCGGGACGGCACACCCAGCGGGTTGAGGATGATGTCGACCGGGGTGCCGTCCTCCAGGAACGGCATGTCCTCGATCGGCAGGATCTTGGAGATGACACCCTTGTTGCCGTGCCGGCCGGCGAGCTTGTCACCGTCGGTGATCTTGCGCTTCTGCGCGACGTAGACGCGCACCAGCTGGTTCACACCGGGGGGAAGCTCGTCGCCCTCCTCGCGGTCGAAGACGCGCACGCCGATGACCTTGCCGGTCTCACCGTGCGGCACCTTCAGCGAGGTGTCGCGGACCTCACGGGCCTTCTCACCGAAGATCGCGCGCAGCAGGCGCTCCTCCGGCGTCAGCTCGGTCTCGCCCTTCGGGGTGACCTTGCCGACCAGGATGTCACCGGCGATGACCTCGGCGCCGATGCGGATGATGCCGCGCTCGTCGAGGTCGGCGAGGACCTCCTCGGAGACGTTCGGGATGTCCCGGGTGATCTCCTCGGGGCCGAGCTTGGTGTCACGGGCGTCGACCTCGTGCTCCTCGATGTGGATCGAGGAGAGGACGTCGTCCTGCACGAGGCGCTGCGACAGGATGATCGCGTCCTCGTAGTTGTGACCCTCCCACGGCATGAACGCCACGAGCAGGTTCTTGCCGAGCGCCATCTCGCCGTTCTCGGTGGCGGGACCGTCGGCGAGGACCTGGCCCTCGACGATCCGGTCGCCCTCCAGCACGATGACCTTCTGGTTGACCGAGGTGCCCTGGTTGGAGCGGGCGAACTTGGCCAGGCGGTACGTGATGTACGTGCCGTCGTCGTTGGCGGTGGTGATGTAGTCCGCGGAGACCTCCTGGACCACACCGGCCTTCTCGGCCTTGACCACGTCGCCGGCGTCGACCGCGGAGCGGTACTCCATGCCGGTGCCGACGAGCGGGGACTCGCTCTTGATGAGCGGCACGGCCTGCCGCATCATGTTCGCGCCCATGAGGGCACGGTTGGCGTCGTCGTGCTCAAGGAACGGGATCATGGCGGTCGCGACCGACACCATCTGGCGCGGCGAGACGTCCATGTAGTCCACGTCGTCACCGGCGACGTAGTCGACCTCGCCGCCACGGCGGCGGACCAGGACGCGGGCCTCGGAGAAGCGCATGTCGTCGTTGAGGCCGGCGTTGGCCTGCGCGATGACGAAGCGGTCCTCCTCGTCGGCGGTCAGGTAGTCCACCTCGTCGGTGACCTGGCCGTCGACGACCTTGCGGTACGGGGTCTCGACGAAACCGAACGCGTTGACCCGGCCGTAGGAGGCGAGCGAGCCGATCAGGCCGATGTTCGGGCCTTCGGGGGTCTCGATCGGGCACATGCGGCCGTAGTGCGACGGGTGCACGTCACGGACCTCGAAGCCGGCCCGCTCACGGGAGAGACCACCCGGGCCAAGAGCCGACAGACGGCGCTTGTGGGTGAGACCCGACAGCGGGTTGTTCTGGTCCATGAACTGGGACAGCTGGCTGGTGCCGAAGAACTCCTTGATGGAGGCGACGACCGGCCGGATGTTGATCAGGGTCTGCGGCGTGATCGCCTCGACGTCCTGGGTGGTCATGCGCTCGCGGACGACGCGCTCCATACGGGCCAGACCGGTACGGACCTGGTTCTGGATGAGCTCGCCGACGCTGCGCAGACGACGGTTGCCGAAGTGGTCGATGTCGTCGGTCTCGACGACGATCGTGCCACCGCTGTCGCCGACCGTCTCGGTCTCGCCCGCGTGCAGCTTGACCAGGTACTTGATCGTCGAGATGACGTCCTCGACGGTCAGGACACCGGCGTCCAGCGGGGCGTCCGCGCCCAGCTTCTTGTTGACCTTGTAGCGGCCGACCTTGGCGAGGTCGTAGCGCTTCGGGTTGAAGTACAGGTTCTCCAGAAGCGTCTGCGCGGCCTCGCGCGTGGGGGGCTCGCCCGGACGCAGCTTGCGGTAGATGTCGAGCAGCGCGTCGTCCTGGCCCTGGGTGTGGTCCTTCTCCAGGGTGGCGCGCATCGACTCGTACTCGCCGAACTCCTCGAGGATCTGCTCGGTGGTCCAGCCGAGCGCCTTCAGGAGGACGGTCACGGACTGCTTGCGCTTGCGGTCGATACGGACACCGACCATGTCGCGCTTGTCGATCTCCATCTCCAGCCAGGCACCCCGGGAGGGGATGATCTTGGCGGAGAAGATGTCCTTGTCGGACGTCTTGTCGATGGAGGAGTCGAAGTAGACACCGGGCGAACGGACCAGCTGCGACACCACGACACGCTCGGTGCCGTTGATGACGAAGGTGCCCTTGTTCGTCATGAGCGGGAAGTCGCCCATGAAGACCGTCTGGGACTTGATCTCACCGGTCTCGTTGTTGGTGAACTCGGCCGTCACGAAGAGCGGGGCGGCGTACGTGAAGTCGCGCTCCTTGCACTCGTCGATGCTGTTCTTCGGCGGCTCGAAGCGGTGGTCGCGGAACGTCAGCGACATCGACCCGGAGAAGTCCTCGATCGGGGAGATCTCCTCGAAGATCTCCTCCAGACCGGACTTGGTGGGGACGTCCTGACCTGACTCCAGAGCCTCCTCGACCCGACTCTGCCAGGCGGTGTTCCCGAGCAGCCAGTCAAAGCTCTCGGTCTGCAGCGCGAGCAGGTTGGGAACCTCGAGAGGCTCCTTGATCTTTGCAAAAGAGATGCGCAGCGGGGCGGTGCTGGCGCCGTTGTTCATATTCGCGTTCGAGGCAGTGCGCGAGGCGGCCAAGAGGGGGTCCTTCCGAGGGCTCGGACTCACTACGCGCTCCCCGGTCCCTTCCCGGACACAGAGACAGAAACCCCAGTTCAGAGGAGGTTCGGTCGTCGGCATTCGGGTGAGGGCAGACCCCTGGTGACGGGCAGGGGAAGGCTAACAGGCAGCGCAAAGGGTCAGTGTAGCCACTTGGCACACTGATGTCCAGTCCCCATTTTCTGAGACCCTCTTCATCGTCAACGCCTGCGTCATGCCTGCCCTCAACGCACGTTGATACTGCCCTCTTCGTCGCCGATCCATGCCTCGGATTCGGACCGTTCTGGCGACGCGTCCTGAGAATTGCGCGCTGCGTGCGGTTCGTCAAGGCCCCCCTGCGCAAACCCGGTGCGCCCGGTGACACGACGAAGATCACCATACCTCCCGCCGGGGCGGGTGCAAGGCAACCGTGGTCGGCCTCCCAGGAACGCCGAAGAGCGACCACCCGGATGGATGATCGCTCTTCGCGGTCCGCGCGTTACAGCCCCGAGGGACGTGTTTCAGCGCACAGAGGTCTGCGCGACCTCGGAGGTGTTACTTGACCTCGACGGAGGCGCCGGCGCCCTTGAGGGACTCGGCGGCCTTCTCGGCGGCGTCCTTGGCGACCTTCTCGAGGACGGGCTTCGGGGCGCCGTCCACCAGGTCCTTGGCCTCCTTCAGGCCGAGCGAGGTCAGCTCACGCACGACCTTGATGACCTGGATCTTCTTGTCGCCGGCACCGGTGAGGATGACGTCGAACTCGTCCTTCTCCTCCTCGACCGGGGCGGCGGCGGCCGGACCGGCCGGGCCCGCGACGGCAACCGCGGCGGCGGCGGTGACGTCGAACTTCTCCTCGAACGCCTTCACGAACTCGGAGAGCTGGATCAGGGTCATCGTCTCGAACTCGGCGAGCAGTTCGTCCTGGGTGAGAGCCACGATGGCTTTCCTTCCACTAATTCGGCTGGTGCCGTATGTACATGTCTGGCGGGCGTACGTTCGGCCCGCTACGACCGCTTCCTCAGGCGGGTCGCCTTGGACGGCGAGCCTCAGGCGGCGGTCATTTCGCGAGCCGAGTTACTCGGCACCGCCCTGCTCGTCCTGCTTGGCGCGAAGCGCGTCCACGGTGCGGACGAGCTTCGACGGGAGCGCCTGGAAGACCTGAGCAGCCTGCGTCTGCTTGCCCTTCAGGGCGCCCGCCAGCTTGGCGAGCAGAACCTCGCGGGACTCAAGGTCCGCAAGCTTCTTGATCTCGTCGGCGGACAGCGCCTTGCCGTCAAGGACACCGCCCTTGATGACGAGGTTCGGGTTGTCCTTGGCGAAGTCACGAAGACCCTTCGCCGACTCCACCGGGTCACCGGTGACGAAGGCGACCGCCGTCGGACCGTTGAACAGGTCGTCGAGCGTCGTGATCCCGGCCTCGTTGGCCGCAATCTTGGTCAGCGTGTTCTTCACCACGGCGTACTGGGCGTTCTCACCGAGCGAGCGGCGCAGCGTCTTGAGCTGCGCCACGGTGAGACCCCGGTACTCGGTCAGCACGGCGGCGTTCGAGCTGCGGAACTGCTCCGTCAGCTCGGCTACCGCGGCAGCCTTGTCGGGCCTTGCCATAGAGCGTCGGCCTCCTTCCGGGTGATGAGGACCGCTCAGAAGGGGCTGGGGAAAACGAAACGCCCCGGCGCAGGCGCACGGGGCGTAGCTCGACCGAAATCACATGCGCGACGCATGCGGCTCCGGGAGCACTTCCACAGTCACCTGCGCGGGTCGTCCGCGGTTCAGCGGATCCTTCGGCCACCGCACGCTCTCGCGAGCACACGGCAACGACCAGCGGTCTTTGGCTTCTGTAGGAGAGTACGGGACCCGGGCACTGTCGAGCAAATCGGCCCCGGCGGCGCCCTCTGAAGGGGCGCCGGGGGTACCCCCGGCCGAAGGCGGGGGGAGGAACTGCGCGACCAGCCCCCACCGACCGTCAGCCGAACAGCCGCCGCTCTGCCCTACCCGGGGGGGCGGCAACCCGACGGCTCAGGAGGTCAGCCCGGTCCCGCCCTGCGCCTTGAGCAGCGCCTTGAAATCCTCGGTGTCCCCGGCCGGAGGCTTCTGCGCGCTGACCTTCACCCCGTAGTCGCTGTAGTGCGCGGTCTGGGTCATCGTGCCGGTCGCCGTGGCGGCCTTCTCGGTCTTCTTGACCAGCAGGTCCTGGCCGTTGACCCAGATGTCGACGGTCTCGGTGCTGACGCCGGCCTGGGTGAGCTGCTTCTTCAGGGCGGCCAGCTGGCCCGCCGTGAGGCTGCTGCTCCGCCCGGCCAGGTCGGCCACGTCCACGGTGCCCGCGTAGTGGGTGGTGGCCTGGCCGTCGACCTGCTCCTCGCCGACCTTGCGCACGTCGCCGGAGGCCAGCAGCATCTGCACCGACTTGTTGGGCGTGGTGTTCTGCATCTGGTCCTTGAGCAGGGCGCCCGAGCTGCCGGCGACGGAGGCCAGGTCGCCGTACCCGTACCGGATCCAGTGCTTGCCGCCCGTCTGCGCGGCGAACGTGTCGCTCATCTTCGCGTAGTACGCGTCGGGCAGATAGCGGGCCTCCATCGACGTCGTACCGAGTTTGCGCATCAGCTCGGCCGTGCTGCCGCCGGTGTAGGTGATGGTGACGGTGCCGGTGATGCCGTCGTCCCAGGAGAGGCTGCCGTCCGTCGTCATGGAGAGCAGGGAGCCCATGGTCGTGGTGGAGCGGACCCGGGCCGAGTCGGCCTTGTCGGTGGACTGCTCCGCGGAGCGCAGCGCGGCGATCGGGCTGACCCTGGTCGCGGCACGGGCACCGGCCCGGTCCTCCTTGCCGGAGCCCCCGGAGCCGGCCGAGCCCCCCGCGGAGCTGCAGGCGGCCACCCCGGTCAGCGCGGCCGCCACCGCGATCGAGACGGCCGTACGACGCACTCGCCTGCTCTTCATCCCGCCCACCCCCATGAAGGTCCCGTACCCCGGTCCGGTACCCCGACGCTAACCCAGGGCACCGACAACGCGCGGGGAGTCGCTCAAACAGCAGGACGGGCCCCGCAACCGGGAGGTTGCGGGGCCCGTCCTGATGGTGTCGCGTCCCTGACGCGGCTACCGGACCGAGCGCGGGGCTCAGACGGCGGCCGGGTCCTCCTCGGTGAGGAGGTTGCGGGTGCGGTTCGGGTCGACCGGGATGCCGGGGCCCATGGTGGTGCTGACCGCGGCCTTCTTGATGTAGCGGCCCTTGGCGGCGGACGGCTTCAGACGGAGGATCTCCTCCAGCGCCGCGCCGTAGTTCTCCACCAGCTTGTCGTCCTCGAAGGACGTCTTGCCGATGATGAAGTGCAGGTTCGAGTGCTTGTCGACGCGGAACTCGATCTTGCCGCCCTTGATCTCGGTCACAGCCTTGGCGGTGTCCGGGGTCACGGTGCCGGTCTTCGGGTTCGGCATCAGACCACGCGGGCCGAGGACGCGGCCGAGGCGGCCGACCTTGCCCATGAGGTCCGGGGTGGCGACGACGGCGTCG
Organism: Streptomyces sp. NPDC008092; assembly: GCF_042957285.1. NCBI lineage: Bacteria > Bacillati > Actinomycetota > Actinomycetes > Kitasatosporales > Streptomycetaceae > Streptomyces > Streptomyces sp. NPDC008092. Next base: position 271,607 of record NZ_JBIBHY010000003.1, on the reverse strand, counting down.
AAGTCCAGACGGCCCTTCGCCACCTCGTCGATCAGTTCGTCGGCGCCGACGATGTCGGCGCCCGCGGCACGCGCGGCCTCGGCACGGTCACCGGTCGCGAAGACCAGGACCCGGGCGGTCTTGCCGGTGCCGTGCGGGAGGTTCACGGTGCCACGGACCATCTGGTCGGCCTTGCGCGGGTCGACACCCAGGCGGAAGGCGACCTCGACGGTGCCGTCGAACTTGGTCGTGGAGGTCTCCTTGGCGAGACGGACGGCTTCGAGCGGGGCGTACAGCTTCTCCCGGTCGATCTTCTCGTCCGCAGCGCGGAGAGCCTTGCTGCGCTTGCTCACAACTTGCTCCTGTGTGTTCCGAAGGAGTCGTGGTGTACGGGCCGAGCAGGCCCTACCACGGTGTTTCTACGAAGGTGGGGTTCAGCCCTCGACCGTGATGCCCATGGAGCGGGCGGTGCCGGCGATGATCTTCGACGCGGCGTCCAGGTCGTTGGCGTTCAGGTCGGGAAGCTTGGTCTGGGCGATCTCCCGGACCTGCTCCTGGGTGATCTTGGCGACCTTGGTCTTGTGGGGCTCGCCGGAGCCCTTCTCGACACCAGCGGCCTTGAGGATCATCTTCGCGGCCGGCGGGGTCTTGGTCACGAAGGTGAAGGAGCGGTCCTCGTAGACCGTGATCTCCACCGGGATGACCCAACCGCGCTGCGACTCGGTCGCGGCGTTGTAGGCCTTGCAGAACTCCATGATGTTGACGCCGTGCTGGCCGAGCGCGGGACCGACCGGCGGGGCCGGGTTCGCCGCACCGGCGTTGATCTGGAGCTTGATGAGCCCCGTGACCTTCTTCTTCTTGGGAGGCATAGCTCTCCGGGTCCTTTCATTTCGGGTCCTGCCTGCGCGAGGGGACCAACCCGAACGCAGGCATACCGCACAACGATAACGGGTATAGATGCGCGGCCAAAAACCGAGCAGGTCAGGAGCCGGGAAAAGGCGCCTGACCTGACACGGACGTCCAGCTGGGGCGCCCCCGAAGGGGCGCGGAGAACTGCGCGACCAGCCCCCACCGTCCCGCAGCCGAGGTGCTACCTCAGTTCTTCTGGATCTGGTCGAACGAAAGCTCCACCGGCGTCTCCCGCCCGAAGATCTCCACCAGACCCTTGACCTTCTTGGAGTCCGGGTTGATCTCGTTGATCGTCGCCTGCAGCGTGGCGAACGGACCGTCGGTCACCGTCACCGAGTCGCCCACCTCGAAGTCCAGCACCTGGACCTCGACCTTGCGCTGCGGCACCGGCTTGCCCTCGGCCTCCGCCGCCTCGCGCGCCGCCTTCTCCTCGGCCTCCGGCGCGAGCATCTTGACGATCTCGTCCAGGGTCAGCGGGTAGGGGTCGTACGCGTTGCCGACGAAGCCGGTGACGCCGGGGGTGTTGCGGACGACACCCCAGGACTCGTTGGTGAGGTCCATGCGGACCAGCACGTAACCGGGCAGCTTGTTCTGCTTGATGGTCTTGCGGTCGCCGTTCTTGATCTGGACGACCTCTTCCTGCGGCACCTCGGCCTGGAAGATGTAGTCCTCGACGTTCAGCGAGACGGCGCGCTGCTCCAGGTTGGTCTTCACGCGGTTCTCGTAGCCGGCGTAGGTGTGGATGACGTACCACTCGCCGGGGAGCACGCGAAGCTCCTCGCGCAGCGCCTGGACGGGGTCGACCGGCTCGGCGGGCTCTTCCTCAAGAGCCTCCTCGACCTCTTCGGTCTCGTCGGCGTCCTCGTCCTCCACCACGTCCTCGTCCTCGACGTGGACCGCGGCCTCCTCGGCCGGCTCCCCCAGTTCGGCCTCGGCAGCCTCGAACTCGTCCTGCTCGTCCGCGCCCTCGACGATGTCCAGCTCGTCTTCGACGGCCTCTTCGGGCTCGACGGCCTCGACGGCGTCGTTCAGGTTCGGGTCAGACACGATGGCTGCTTCTTCCTGGATACATAGGGGTGGAACATGCGAAAACGGGCGCCGGTACCACGGCGCCCTTCGCTCTGTGCTCAGCCGAAGACGTACTTGGCCGCGTGGTTGAGTCCATAGTCAATCACGGTCACCAGAGCGATCATGATGGCGACGAAGAAGATCACCACGGTGGTGTACGACGTCAGCTGGTTTCGAGTCGGCCAGACGACCTTGCGGAGTTCCGCGATGATCTGGCGGTAGAAGGTGGCAAGGCGCTTCAGCGGGCCCTTCTTGGCACGCTTGCCGCCCTTGCGGCCCTTCTTCTTGGACTCCTGCACCTCATCGGCATCAGGCGTGTCGATGGAGCCCACGGCGTCCGTCATTCGTCCTCACCTGGTCCCGGGTCATGGCCGTGCCGCGCCCGGTTTCTGGAGCCGCACGGCGGTGCAATGCTTGTACGTACATGCGCACACATCCTGGCGGTGTGTGTAGCAGGGCCGGAGGGACTTGAACCCCCAACCGCCGGTTTTGGAGACCGGTGCTCTACCAATTGAGCTACGACCCTTTGCTGTGTCCCCAACGTACCGCATCCGACCGGGTGCTCGGTGTGCACCCGCTCACGCACGGCCGCTGGAGGCCAACGAGTGGAGAGTGTACGTGGTCCGCGGCGCCGCGTCGAACAGAAAGCGGCAGTCCGGGCCGACCGTACGGAAGATCGTCCTGGCCCGGGGGCGGATCCGCACGCTTGTTCATGGTTCGGCCCGTAGTTGTTCAGTCCGTGAAACCGGCGTGCCGGGCAGGTTTCCGGTCTGAAACGATGGGCCCCATGAGCGCTGCAACCCCTCCCACCGAGCGCCGGGTCTCCGCCCGAGTCGGCGCGATCTCCGAGTCCGCCACCCTCGCCGTGGACGCCAAGGCCAAGGCCCTCAAGGCCGCCGGGCGTCCGGTGATCGGCTTCGGCGCCGGTGAGCCCGACTTCCCGACGCCGGACTACATCGTCGAGGCCGCCATCGAGGCCTGCAAGAACCCGAAGTACCACCGCTACACCCCGGCCGGCGGCCTGCCCGAGCTGAAGACCGCGATCGCCGCGAAGACGCTGCGCGACTCCGGCTACGAGGTCGACGCCTCCCAGGTCCTGGTCACCAACGGCGGCAAGCAGGCCATCTACGAGGCCTTCGCCGCGATCCTCGACCCGGGCGACGAGGTCATCGTCCCCGCGCCCTACTGGACGACGTACCCGGAGTCCATCCGCCTGGCCGGCGGTGTCCCGGTCGAGGTCGTCGCGGACGAGACCACCGGCTACCGGGTCTCCGTGGAGCAGTTGGAGGCGGCCCGCACCGAGAAGACGAAGGTGGTGCTCTTCGTCTCCCCGTCGAACCCGACCGGCGCGGTCTACAGCGAGGCCGAGACCGAGGCGATCGGCCGCTGGGCCGTGGAGCACGGCCTGTGGGTGCTCACGGACGAGATCTACGAGCACCTGGTCTACGGCGACGCGAAGTTCACCTCGCTGCCGGCGATCCTGCCCGAGCTGCGCGACAAGTGCATCGTGGTCAACGGCGTGGCGAAGACGTACGCCATGACCGGCTGGCGGGTCGGCTGGGTCATCGGCCCCAAGGACGTCGTCAAGGCGGCCACCAACCTCCAGTCGCACGCCACGTCCAACGTCTCCAACGTGGCGCAGGTCGCCGCCCTGGCCGCCGTCACCGGCGACCTGGCGGCCGTGGCGGAGATGCGCGAGGCCTTCGACCGGCGCCGCCAGACGATCGTGCGGATGCTCAACGAGATCGACGGCGTGGTCTGCCCCGAGCCGGAGGGCGCCTTCTACGCCTACCCGTCGGTCAAGGCGCTGCTCGGCAAGGAGATCCGCGGGAAGCGCCCGCAGGACTCGGTCGAGCTGGCCGCGCTGATCCTGGAGGAGGCCGAGGTCGCGGTCGTCCCCGGCGAGGCCTTCGGCACGCCCGGTTACCTGCGCCTGTCGTACGCACTGGGTGACGAGGACCTCGTCGAGGGCGTGAGCCGGATGCAGAAGCTGCTGGCGGAGGCCAAGGACTGACGTCCGCCGCGAAAACGGGCTCCACGCGCGCGTACGGGCCGTCTCCTTCCGGGGAGACGGCCCGTTCCCGTGTCCGGTCCGGTGCGTTCTCGTGTGCGAGCAAGGCCACTAACGGGGAATCCGCTACCGGTACGGCAGCCGCGTACGGCAGGATCCTGGAATGGAGCACGTACGTGATGTCACTGAGCTGCCGAAAGCTCATCTGCATCTGCACTTCACCGGTTCGATGCGGCCGGAAACCGTCCTGGAACTGGCCGACAAGTACGGCGTGCGCCTCCCCGAGGCGCTGACCGAAGCCCTGACCAGCGGCGAACCACCGAGACTGCGGGCCACCGACGAGCGGGGCTGGTTCCGCTTCCAGCGGCTGTACGACGCTGCGCGCTCCTGCCTGAGAGAGCCCGAGGACATCCGGCGCCTGGTCCGGGAGGCCGCCGAGGAGGATCTGAAGGACGGCTCGCGCTGGCTGGAGATCCAGGTGGACCCGACGTCGTACGCCCCGCGCCTCGGCGGTCTGATCCCGGCCCTGGAGATCATCCTGGACGCGGTCGAGACGACCTCCCGGGAGACCGGCCTCGGCATGCGCGTCCTGGTGGCCGCGAACCGTATGAAGCATCCCCTGGACGCGCGCACGCTGGCCCGGCTCGCCGTGCGGTACGCGGACCGGGGCGTGGTCGGCTTCGGGCTGTCCAACGACGAGCGGCGGGGCATGGCGCGGGACTTCGACCGGGCGTTCCACATCGCGCGCGAGGGCGGCCTGCTGGCGGCCCCGCACGGCGGCGAGCTGACCGGCCCGGCGTCGGTGCGGGACTGCCTGGACGACCTGCACGCCTCCCGGATCGGGCACGGGGTGCGGGCGGCGGAGGACCCGAGGCTGCTCAAGCGGCTGGCGGACCGGGAGATCACCTGCGAGGTGTGCCCGGCCTCCAACGTGGCCCTGGGCGTCTACGAGAAGCCCGAGGACGTCCCGCTGCGCACCCTCTTCGAGGCCGGCGTCCCGCTGGCCCTGGGTGCCGACGACCCGCTGCTGTTCGGCTCCCGGCTGGCCGCGCAGTACGACATCGCGCGCGTGCACCACGCCTTCTCCGACGCCGAACTGGCCGAACTGGCCCGTCAGTCGGTCCGGGGGTCGGCGGCACCGGAGGACGTGAAGGCCGGGCTCCTCGCGGACATCGACGCCTGGCTGGTCGCCCCGGTGTCCTGATTCCCCCTCACGCCCCGGCGGCAGGCCGGGCGGGCTCCTCGGCACCGGAGAGCCCGCCCAGCAGGGTGCGGGCGATGCCGGCGGCGAACGTGTCGACCGGCGGGCGCTCGCCGGTCGGGGTCGCCTCGTAGGCGAAGACGCGCTGGACACAGGCGCCGAGGAGCAGGGAGGCGGCCGCGGCGGTGTCGGCGCCGGGCCGGATCCTGCCCACCGCCTGCTCGGCGCGCAGGTAGGCGTCGAGGGCTCGCATCGGCACGTGCGGTCCCGCGCCGATGGTGCGCAGCTTGTCGTCGAGCTTCCGCTTGAGCTGCTGCTCGGCGTAGAGGGAGGCGGTGATCGGGAAGCTCGCCTCGTAGAAGAGGGCGGCCTGGCGGGCGATCCGGGTGAGGTTGTCCTCCAGGCTGCCCCGGCCGGGTTCGAGGGTGAGTTCGCCGAGGAGCGGGAGAAGCCGCGGCAGCCGCTCGGTGAGCACGTGCACGAACAGCTCTTCCTTGCTGGGGAAGTACTTGTAGAGGGCCGCCTCGGAGCAGCCGGCCGCCCTGGCGATCTCCTTGGTGGTGGCGCGGGCGAGCCCGACGGTGCGCATCAGCTCGTGAGCGGCGTCGAGGATGCGGACGCGGGCCGGTTTCTGCTCCATGGCACCCAAGGATCACATGCCCCTTCCAGCGGCTTCGAGGGACTTCCCCGAAGGGCCTTGACTGGTGAGTGAATACTTACCCACCCTAGGGGGAGGCAGTGGTGAGTGAATACTCACCCACCACTGCCTCCCCTCACTCACGCCTCACTCTTGCTGTGCTGGAACGGGAGCAGTCATGAATCTCACTGTGTTCGGCGCGACCGGCGGGATCGGCCGGGAGCTCGTCCGTCAGGCGCTGGCGTCCGGCCACCGGGTCACGGCGGTCGTCCGCGACCCCGCCCGGCTGACCGTGACCGGCACGGGCCTGGAGGTGGTCCGCGCGGACCTCACCGACCCCGAGGTGATCCGCCCGGCGCTGACCGGCCGGAACGCGGTCCTTTCCGGCCTGGGCCCGCGCCGTCGGGCAGACGCCGGCGTCGCCGCCCGGCTGACCCGCACGGTCCTGGCCGCCATGGAGGCGGAGGCCGTACGTCGGCTGGTGGTGGTCAGCGCCGCGCCGGTGGGTCCGGAACCGGACGACGGTCTCCTGGACCGCACCATGCGCGGTCTGGTCTCCACCCTCCTCAGGCCGGTCTACGACGACCTGCGCGAGATGGAGGCCGAACTGTCCCGCAGCGGCACCGACTGGACCTCCGTACGCCCGCCGCGCCTGCAGGACAAGCCGCTGACCGGTACCTACCGCACGGTGGTGGGCGGCTTCCCGCCCAGGGGCCGCTTCATCGCGCGGGCGGACGTGGCGCACGCGATGCTGTCGATGACCGAGGACGCGGGGACGGTGAAGCAGGGGGTGGGCGTGGCGTACTGAGCCGCCGGCCCGCGGCCGGTGCGGCCCTACAGGCTCACGCCGACGGTCACCGGTTCGTTGACCAGGGTCACGCCGAAGGCCTCCCGGACCCCGGCGACGACCTCCCGCGCCAGCTCCAGCAGCTCCTCGGTGGTGGCCCCGCCCCGGTTGGTCAGCGCCAGCGTGTGCTTCGTGGAGATCCGGGCCGCGCCGCTGCCGTACCCCTTGGTGAACCCGGCCTTGTCGATCAGCCAGGCCGCCGAGGTCTTGGTACGCCCGTCTCCGGCGGGGTAGGCGGGCGGCTCGGCGGCATCGCCCAGGCGCTCGCGCACGCGCGCGTGGAAGGCGGCGAACTGCCCGTCCGTGAGGATCGGGTTGGTGAAGAAGGACCCCGCCGACCAGGTGTCGTGGTCCTCGGGATCCAGCACCATCCCCTTCCCGGCACGCAGCTTGAGCACGACCTCGCGGGCCCGGGCGAGCGGCACCCGGTCGCCCGGCTCCGCCCCGAGCGCCCGCGCGGCCTCCGCGTACCGCACCGGCGCCGACAGCCCGCCCGCGTCCTCCAGTCCGAACCGGACGCGCAGCACGACGTACCGCTCGGGGTCGGCCTTGAAGCGGCTGTGCCGGTACGAGAACGCGCACTCCTCGTTGGCCAGCGTCACCGTCTCGCCGGACCGCCGGTCGTACGCGACGACCTCGGTGACGGTCGAGGAGACCTCCTGACCGTACGCCCCCACGTTCTGGATGGGCGTGGCGCCCGCGGACCCCGGAATCCCGGCGAGGCACTCGATGCCCGCGAGGCCGGCCTCGACGGTGCGGGCGACCGCGTCGGTCCACACCTCGCCGGCCGCCAGCTCCAGCGTCGTACCGCGCAGTTCGAAGCCGGTGGTGGCGATGCGCAGGGCGGTGCCGTCGAAGCCCTTGTCGCCGATGACCAGGTTCGAGCCGCCGCCGATGACCAGCAGCGGGGTCCCGCTGTCGTCGGCCGCGCGGACGGCGGCGATCACCTCGGCGTCGGTGGTCGCGGTGACCAGCCGGGTGGCGGGGCCGCCGAGCCGGAAGGTGGTGAGGGGGGCGAGGGGGGCGTCGTGGAGTTCCTGCACGCGCCCAAGACTACGAGACGCCACCGACACTCCCGCCGCCACGAGCCGCACGCGCGCGTGGGGCCCCGTCCGTCGGAAACGGGGCCCCACGCGCGCGTGCCGTCAGCCGTCGTCAGCCGCCGACGGTCTCCAGCGCCGGGGCCGGCTCCCCCTCGGCCACCAGCCGTGCGGCGCGCCGCCGGCCGGGGATGGCCAGGGCGGCGATCCCGGCGAGGACCACCACGGCCGAGCCGGTGTAGAGGGCGGGCTTCAGTCCGTCCACGAAGCTCTGGGCGCTCTGGTAGCCGCCCTGGGCGGAGAAGATGGACGACATGACCGCGACGCCGAGCGCGCCGCCGACCTCGCGCAGCGCGTTGTTGGCGCCGGAGGCGATGCCCTGTTCCTGCGGGCGTACGGCGGACATCACCAGGTTGGCGGCCGGGGCGAAGTACAGGGCCATGCCGATGCCGCTGACGATCAGGCCGGGCAGCTGGGCGGCGTAGGAGGCGTCGGCGGTGACGACGTAGGCCAGGTAGCCGAGCCCGGCGGCCTGCAGGAAGAGTCCGGCGGCGACGACCGGGCGGCCGCCCATGCGGTCGGACAGGATGCCCGCGATCGGCGCGACGATCATCGGCATGCCGGTCCAGGGCAGCATCCTGAGGCCCGCCTCGGTGGGCGAGTAGCCGAGCACGCCCTGCATGTACTGGCTGAGCAGGAAGATCGATCCGAACATCCCGAGGAACATCAGCAGGCTGGCCGCGTTGATCCCGGAGAACGCGCGGGACCGGAAGAGCCGCATCGGGAGCATGGGGTTCCTGGCGCGGCTGCCGTGCAGGACGAAGCCGGCGAGCAGGGCGCCGCCCGCGAACAGCCCGGTGAGCACGAGCGGGCTGGTCCAGCCGTCGGCGGGGCCGCGCACCAGGCCGTAGACGATCCCGAAGAGGCCGCCGCTGGCGAGCAGGGTGCCGGGGATGTCGAGCGGGGCGCCGGTGCCGTGCGACTCGGCGAGGCGGAGGCGGGCGAGCGGCAGCAGGGCCAGGCCGAGCGGGACGTTCAGCCAGAAGATCCAGTGCCAGGACACGTGTTCGGTGAGGCTGCCGCCGATGAGCGGCCCGGAGGCGACCGCGAGCCCGTTGACGGCGCCCCAGATGCCGTACGCCATCCCGCGCCTGGCCTCGGGCACGGCGGCCGTCAGCAGGGTGAGGGTGAGCGGCATCATGATCGCCGCGCCGACGCCCTGCACCGCGCGGGCGGCGATCAGGGAGTCGATGCCGGGTGCCATGGCCGCGGCGGCGGAGGCGCCGGTGAAGACGGTGAGCCCGGCGAGGAAGAGCCGGCGCCGGCCGAAGCGGTCACCGAGGGCGGCGCCGAACATCAGCAGGACGGCGAAGGTGAGCGTGTAGGCGCTCACGGTCCATTCGAGGTCGTCCAGGGCTCCGCCGAGGTCCTTGCGGATCGAGGGCAGGGCGGTGGTGACGACGAGGTTGTCCAGGGCCGCCATGAATCCGGCGACGCTGGTGATGACGAGCGCCCATCCGGCGCCCCCGCGACGTGCGTTCTCTTGTGACATCGCTCCCCCAGAGCGTGCTCAGTTTGATTAGTTATTAGTCACTAATTTTCTGACCCATGAAAAAGGGCCCGGACCGGGAACGGCGGACCGCCCGTCACCCGTCGCTGCACTTCTCCAGCCGCCCCGTGGCTCCGGCATCCGGGTACATCCCCTGCCAGACCCGGTGCTCGGGCGGAAACCCCATGGCCGCATAGGTGTTGATGAGCATCCCTTTGGCCAGGAAGGCCGTGGTGCGGTCGACGTCCGCCCCCAGGATCAGGTGGACGGTGTCCCACAGCCGCCCCCAGCCGGCCCGCACGAGCTCACCGAACTCGTGCTCGCCCTCCGCCTCGGCGGCCGCGACGGCGATGTACGTCTGCATCTGCATCTGCAGCCGCTCCGGCCGCTCCTGGATGAGCCGCACATACGCGTCACCCATGGCCTTGAGGGCCTCTTCGCTGCGCAGCCCCGCGGCCACGCTCTCGAAGAGCTCGCACATCTCGTCGATACAGCGCTGCGAGGCGACGGCGAAGATCGCCTTCTTGCCCGGGAAGAGCCGGAAGAGGTAGGGCTGCGAGACCCCGACCCGCTTGGCGATCGCCTCGGTGGAGGTGCCGTAGTAGCCCCTCTGCGCGAACTCCGCGATCGCCGCGCGGATGACGCTCTCGCGCCGCTCCTCTGCGCTCATCCTGACCATGCGAGAAAGTTAGTACTCAATCACTAACTAAGTCAAGAGGGGCCGGCCTCCTCCTGCGGGGCGGGCAGCGCGCGTACAAGGGGCGCGCCCTGTACGCGTAAGGGGCGCCCCGCACTGAGGGCACCCCTTACCGAGTCGCCGGGCTCAGCCCAGCCGCACGACCGCACGCGACATGCCCAGGACCTTCTGGCCGGCGCTCGTCGCCGTCAGGTCGACGCGCACGGTGTTGTCGTCGAGCTTGGCCGCGACCTTGCCGCTGACCTCGACCAGGGCGCCCTGGTCGTCGTTCGGGACGACGACGGGCTTGGTGAAGCGGACGCCGTAGTCGACCACCGCACCCGGGTCACCGACCCAGTCGGTCACCACACGGATCGCCTCGGCCATGGTGAACATGCCGTGCGCGATGACGTCCGGCAGTCCGACCTCCTTGGCGAACTTCTCGTTCCAGTGGATCGGGTTGAAGTCCCCGGAGGCACCCGCGTACCGCACCAGCGTGGCGCGGGTCACGGGGAAGGTCTGCGCCGGCAGTTCGGTGCCGACCTCGACGTCCTCGTACGCGATCTTCGACGTCATCGGATCCTCACGCCCCGCCTTCTTCGTCCGCCGCGCGGGCCACCAGCTTGGTCAGGGCGCTCACCACGAGTTCGCCCGCCTCGTCGCGGACGTCACCGCGGATGTCGATCACGTCGTTGCCCGCGAGGGACTTGATGGCCTCGATGGTGGAGGTGACGCTCAGCCGGTCGCCGGCACGCACCGGGCGCCGGTAGGCGAACTTCTGGTCGCCGTGCACCACCCGGCTGTAGTCCAGGCCGAGCTGCGGATCCTCGACGACCTGTCCGGCCGCGCGGAAGGTGATCGAGAAGACAAAGGTCGGCGGGGCGATCACATCGGAATAGCCGAGCGCCTTGGCGGCCTCCGGGTCCGTGTACACCGGGTTGGCGTCGCCCACCGCCTCGGCGAACTCACGGATCTTCTCCCGGCCCACCTCGTAGGGCTCGGTGGGTGGGTAGGTCCGTCCCACGAAGGACTGGTCGAGCGCCATTGGCCCGGCACCTCCTGATGTCTGCTGTGATGCCCCACAAACTAGCGGGAAAGCCGTCCCCCGAAACGCCGTGAGGCCGCCCCCGGATGGGGACGGCCTCACGGACGAGCCTGTTGTTATCGCGTCTCGCGGTGCGCGGTGTGCGCGTTGCAACGCGGGCAGTGCTTCTTCATCTCAAGACGGTCCGGGTTGTTACGCCGGTTCTTCTTGGTGATGTAGTTCCGCTCCTTGCACTCCACGCAGGCCAGCGTGATCTTCGGGCGGACGTCGGTGGCAGCCACGTGAGTGCTCCTTGACGAACGGATGGGATGGTTTAACGCATAGAAGAGTAGCCGATCGAAGGACCGACCCCGCAATCGGCTACCGTCAGTAGCGGTGACCGGACTTGAACCGGTGACACAGCGATTATGAGCCGCTTGCTCTACCGACTGAGCTACACCGCTTTGATGAGATCGGCTCCCGTCTCGCGACGGGAACCTCTCACACCAGAGCCCCAATACGGAATCGAACCGTAGACCTTCTCCTTACCATGGAGACGCTCTGCCGACTGAGCTATTGGGGCGAGCGATGAAGACATTACACGCTTGGCTGCCGTTCGCCCAAATCCGTTTCCCGCCGCCCTTCCCGGCCCCTTCCGCACGGCTCACGACGGCCTCCCGGGCCCCTTCCGGCACTCCCCACGCGCGCGTACCGAACCGTTCCCCGCAGGTCCGACGGCTCCGGTACGACTATTGCGCTCCTCCCCGCCCCGCGCGGCTCGCCACCCTAGGCTCGACTCACTCTGCGTGATCTTGAGTCCAATGCCTGGACCGACCCTCATGGAGCGCGATGCCCGACAGCCAGCCGCAGCCGCCCTCGTCGTCGTCCAACCCGCAGGGTTCCTCGGGCCAGCCCGACCCCGCAGCACTCCTGCTGTGCGGGGCACGGCTCACCGACGGCCGGACCGTGGACGTACGGCTGGGCTGCGGACGCATCGAGGCGGTGGGTACGGCCGGCAGCCTGGCGCCCGGCCCGGCCCGCTCGGGCGGCACGCGCGTGGACCTGACCGGCTACCTCCTCCTCCCCGCCCCGGCCGAACCGCACGCGCACGGCGACACCGCGCTCTCCGCCGAACACGACGGCCCCGTCTCGTACGAACCCGAGGACGTCCAGCGCCGCGCCACCGAGGCGGCCCTGCTGCAGCTCGGGCACGGTGCGACGGCGGTACGCGCGCACGTGCGCGTGGGCGACGTCCAGGGGCTGGGCGCCCTTGCCGCCGTCCTCCAGGCGCGCCGCTCGCTGCGCGGGCTCGCGGAGCTCACGGCGGTCGCGATGCCGCGCGTGCTCACCGGGATCGCCGGCGCCGACGGACTCGCCATACTGCGGGACGCCGCGAAGATGGGCGCCTCCGTGGTGGGCGGCTGTCCCGACCTGGACCCGGACCCCACGGGCTACGCGGAGGCGGTCCTGGAGGTGGCCTCCGAACACGGTTGCCCGGTCGACCTGCACACCGACGCCACCGACCCGGCCAGGCTGGCCAGGCTCGCGGCGATGGCCGCCGGCCTGCGCCCCGGCGTGGTCCTCGGCCCGTGCGCCGGACTCGCGCGCCTGCCCGCCGAGGTGGCCGGGCGGGTCGCGGACCAGCTCGCCGCGGCCGGCATCACGGTGGTGTGCCTGCCCCAGGGCGGCTGCGGCTCCGTGGACCGCCGCGGCACGGCTCCGGTACGGCTGCTGCGCGCGGCCGGTGTGCGGATCGCCGCCGGCAGCGGCGCCCTGCGCGACCTGTCGAACCCCGTCGGCCGCGGCGACCCCCTGGAGGCCGCCTACCTGCTGGCCTCCCGGCACGGCCTGCGTCCCGAGGACGCCTACGACGCCGTGAGCACCGTCTCCCGCGCCGCCCTCGGCCTGCCCGAGGTCCGCGTGGAGGCCGGCTTCCCCGCCGAACTCCTCGCCGTCCGCGGCGACCACCTGGCCGGCGCGCTCTCCCTCGCGTACAGCCGGATCGTGGTGCACCGGGGGCGCGTGGTGGCACGCACGAGCGCGGTCCGCGAGTACTGCAACTCGGCGGTGGCAGCTGAACTGGGGCTGCCGCGGCAGGGGCGCGGGGAGTTGTCCTGAGGGACCCGGGAGCGCGGGCGCCCGAGGCGCGGGCCGGGGCGCGGGAGCGCGCGGCACGGAGCAGGGGGTTACCACAGCGCGCTGCAGCCGGTCCGGTGCGCCGGCCGGAACCACCCGGGCGCGTGGGGCGCATGAAGTCGTGCAGCGGATGCGGGGCTTCGGGCGTACGGTCTGAAACATGCGCATTGTCATCGCTGGTGGTCATGGTCAGATCGCGCTGCGGCTGGAGCGGCTGCTCTCCGCGCGTGGGGACGAGGTCGCGGGGATCATCCGGAGGGCCGAGCAGGGCGACGACCTGCGGGCGGCCGGTGCCGAACCGGTGCTGCTGGACCTGGAGTCGGCGTCGGTGGAGGAGGTCGCGGCGCTCCTGCAGGGGGCGGACGCGGCGGTGTTCGCGGCGGGCGCGGGTCCGGGCAGCGGCACGGCGCGCAAGGAGACGGTGGACAAGGGTGCGGCGGTGCTGTTCGCGGACGCGGCCGTGCGCGCGGGCGTACGCCGTTTCGTGGTCGTCTCCTCGATGGGCGCGGATCCGGCGCACCGGGGCGACGACGTGTTCGACGTGTATCTGCGGGCCAAGGGCGAGGCCGACGCTTATGTGACCCGGCTGAATGCCCTGGACTGGACGGTCCTGCGGCCCGGTGCGCTGACGGACGCGCCGGGCACGGGTCTGGTGCGGCTGGAGGCGCACACGGGCCGGGGCGCGGTCACGCGCGACGACGTGGCCGCCGTACTGGCGGAGTTGGTGGACACCTCGGCGACGGCGGGCCTGACCCTGGAGCTGATCGGCGGGTCGACGCCGGTCACGGTGGCCGTGAAGTCGGTGGCCGGGAACTGAGTTCTCAGAACAGCGGCAGCTGCCCGGGGAACTCCGGCAGGACGTAGCCGTCCAACGAGGGCTCCACGGCCCCGATCAGGGCCTGCTGCCGTGAGCCCGAGCAGGAGACCAGTTCCCCGGCCTCGCGCGCCCCGGGCGGGTCGTGCCGCGCGAAACGGCCTGCCACGACGGCGATTTCACGGCGGCACACCGGGCAGGTTCTGCGTCGGGAGGACATGTGTTCAGTGTGCCCCGGGACAGGGCATCCGCGACGGACCGCGGCCCGGCCGCCTCACCGACGCACCGCCCCCCATGATCTTCATCACGGCTCGCCTCCGCGTCCACGGGCTCCTTCCGCACCAAGGCGTACGCCCGGGTACACGACGAAGGGCCCGTGACCTGCTTGATCGCAGGTCACGGGCCCTTCGTTCCCGTGTGGCGGCGCCAGGATTCGAACCTGGGAAGGCTGAGCCGGCAGATTTACAGTCTGCTCCCTTTGGCCGCTCGGGCACACCGCCGGGGTTTTGCCACCAGCTCGAACCGCTTTTCGGCGGTGCTCCCTGGCAACGACGTAAACAATACCCGATCCACAGGGGTGCTCCGCCACCCGATTGATCGCCGCCCACGGGACCCGGGATGGCTAGGCTGGTGCGGATACGGCCCGGTCCCCACCCCGGGCTCGGCGGCCGCCGTCGCGTGCCGCAACGCATTCCGTCACACCCCCCGATACAAGGAGCCACAGGACATGGCCGACTCCAGTTTCGACATCGTCTCGAAGGTCGAGCGGCAGGAGGTCGACAACGCCCTCAACCAGGCCGCCAAGGAGGTCTCGCAGCGCTACGACTTCAAGGGCGTGGACGCCTCGATCTCCTGGTCCGGCGAGAAGATCCTGATGCAGGCGAACTCCGAGGAACGGGTCAAGGCGATCCTCGACGTCTTCCAGTCGAAGCTGATCAAGCGCGGCATCTCGCTGAAGGCGCTGGACGCGGGTGAGCCGCAGCTCTCCGGCAAGGAGTACAAGATCTTCGCGTCGATCGAGGAGGGCATCTCCCAGGAGAACGCGAAGAAGGTCGCGAAGATCATCCGCGACGAGGGTCCCAAGGGCGTGAAGGCCCAGGTCCAGGGCGACGAACTGCGTGTCAGCTCCAAGAGCCGCGACGACCTCCAGGCCGTGATCGCGCTCCTGAAGGGCCAGGACTTCGACTTCGCGCTCCAGTTCGTGAACTACCGGTAGTCAGCGCCGTCGAAGTACGAGAAGGGCGGGCACCGCGTCGTGCCCGCCCTTCTCGTACGTCGGCTCCGGCCGAGGGTGGTCAGTCGCGCGAGTTGCCGAACAGGATGCGGTAGGCGATCAGCAGGACCAGCGAGCCGCCGATCGCCGCCACCCAGGTCGCGCCGTCGTAGAAGTTCCTGGTGATCGGGTGGTCCAGCCAGCGGGCCGATATCCAGCCGCCCAGGAACGCGCCCACGATGCCGATGAGGGTCGTGCCGATGAAGCCGCCCGGGTCGCGTCCCGGCAGCAGGACCTTGGCTATGGCGCCGGCCAACAGTCCCAGGATGATCCAGCTGATGATGCCCATGACCTGAACCTGCCCTTCCGCGCTGTGTTCGCACTGTTCCGGCCCTGTGATTTCGGTCCGGGCCGGCTGTGCCGGACAGGTCGTGCCGGACGGGTCGTCCGAGCCGTCCGAGCCATCCGCATCTGTCCGTCGCGCGTGTGTTCGTTCCTTGTCGATGACGAGGACGCCTGGCCGATACCGCACGGTTGCAGTGATCAGTAGGGTGCGCCGCGTGGCTTCCTCTCCTCCTTCCGGTCTGCGACGCACGCTGGGCGTGCGCGACGCCGTGATCGTCGGCCTGGGCTCGATGGTCGGGGCCGGCGTGTTCTCCGCCCTGGGCCCCGCGGCCCGCGCCGCCGGGTCGGGGCTGCTTCCCGCACTGGCCGTCGCCGCGCTGGTCGCCTACTGCAACGCCATGTCCTCGGCGCGCCTGGCCGCCCGGTACCCGCAGTCGGGCGGCACCTACGTGTACGGACGGGAGCGGCTCGGCGCCTTCTGGGGGTACCTCGCGGGCTGGGCGTTCATCGTCGGCAAGACGGCGTCCTGCGCCGCGATGGCGCTCACCGTGGGCACCTACGTCTGGCCGGGGCAGGCGCACGCGGTGGCGGTCGCCGCCGTGGTGGCGCTGACCGCCGTGAACTACGGCGGCATCCAGAAGTCGGCCTGGCTGACACGGGTGATCGTGGCCGTGGTCCTGGCGGTCCTCGCTTCCGTGGTGGTCGTGTGCCTGACGTCCGGGACGGCGGACGCGGGGCGGCTGGACATCGGGCTGTCGGCGGGCGTGGGCGGGCTGCTCCAGGCTTCGGGCCTGCTGTTCTTCGCGTTCGCCGGGTACGCGCGGATCGCGACCCTCGGCGAGGAGGTGCGGGACCCGGCACACACCATTCCGCGTGCGATCCCGCTGGCCCTGGGGATCACGCTGGTGGTGTACGCGTGCGTGGCGGTGGCCGTGGTCTCCGTGCTGGGCACGGACGGGCTCGGGCGGGCGGCCGCGCCGCTTGCCGACGCGGTGCGGGCGGCCGGGGTGCCGGGACTGGTGCCCGTGGTGCGGGTGGGGGCCGCGGTGGCCGCGCTCGGCTCGCTGCTGGCGCTGATCCTGGGGGTGTCGCGGACGACGCTTGCCATGGCCCGCGACGGTCATCTGCCTCCGGCGCTGGCCGCCGTGCACCCGCGTTTCCAGGTCCCGCACCGCGCGGAACTGGCCGTCGGCGCGGTGGTCGCCGTGGTGGCGGCGACCGCGGACGTCCGGGGCGCCATCGGTTTCTCCTCCTTCGGTGTGCTGGCGTACTACGCGGTGGCCAACGCCTCGGCGTGGACGCTGGATCCGGCGCCCCGGGCGCGGGTGGTGCCGGTGGCGGGACTGCTGGGGTGCGTGATCCTCGCCTTCGCACTGCCGGTGGTCTCGGTGGCCGCGGGGGCGGCCGTACTGGCGGTGGGTGCGGCGGCGTACGCCGTGCGACGGTGGGTGGCGGCCCGGTAGCCACGGTGGGTGGCGGCCCGGTAGCCACGGTGGCCGCCACGGCGACGGCGACAGTGCCCGCGGGCTGTGGCCTGCGACGGCGGCTGCGCGACGCGGCCTGCCACGGAGACTGCGCGCTGCGGCCTGCGGCGGCGACGCTGCCGCGTTCGGGAGACTCCGTCTCTCGTCTCTCGTCTCTCGGCGGGTGGCGCCGTCTCTCAGAAGGCCTGCTCCGGGGCCGTGCGGGGCCGGAAGTGTGCCCAGGGCGCCAGGTCCGTGCCCTCGTCGGTCTCCTCGTACCAGCCTCTGCCCTCCAGCCAGACGTGCAGCCAGTCGGTGAGGCTGGGCGCGTCCACGAACCAGGCGCCGTCGGCGTCGTCGGCGTTGGGCTCGTAGAGCAGGACCGTGGACTGCGGGCTCCGGCAGTCCACGCACGCGTACATGCCGCAGCCCCAGTGGGATATCGGCAGGACGCCCTCCGGCCAGGGCCAGTCCGGGTTCTTGCGGCCGTACTCGCGGTTGGTGAGGTACTGGGCGACGGCGGCCGGTTCCCCCGAGGGCGCGGAGTCGAGCAGCGGCAGCAGCCCGTACGACGGGCCGAAACCGCCGTCGCCCACCCGCTCGTAGAGCGCGGCGAGGAGGGGCGGGAGCGGGAACCCCAGGGCCTGACCGGCGCGGTCGAGCGTGGCGGCGTCGACCGGCGCGGGGAGCGAAGGCCAGCCCCACGGGCGGGAGTTGCGGGCCTGTACGGTCACCCGTGTCAGCAACTGCTCGATCTCGGTCATGGCTTCATGATGCAGGCCGCCACCGACAATCGCGCCGGCCTGTGGACAACCTCCCGCCGCCGACCGGCCCTCGCTCCGGCCTGTGGACAACTCCTGCGGCCGGAGGCGCCGGGGCGGGTCGGATGACGTGCGGTCAGCGGGTCGCGAACGGCTGGTCCGTGGGGACGATCTCGCGTCCGAGCGGCAGCAGGGAGACCGGGATCAGCTTGAAGTTGGCGATGCCGAACGGGATGCCGATGATCGTCAGACACATCGCGATGCCCGTGACGATGTGGGCGAGCGCCAGCCACCAGCCCGCGAGGACCAGCCACAGGACGTTGCCGACGCAGGACGGGGCACCCGCGTCGCGGCGCTCCACGGTCGTGTACCCGAAGGGCCACAGGGCGTAGACGCCGATACGGAACGCCGCTATGCCGAACGGGATGCCGATGATCGTGATGCAGAGGATCACCCCGGCCAGCAGGTAGCCGAGGAACAGCCAGAAGCCGCTCAGGACGAGCCAAATGATGTTCAGGATGGTCTTCACTGCGGGCGACCTGCCATCTTCTCTAGCCGGGCGATCCGTTCCGCCATGGGCGGGTGCGTCGAGAACATCTTGGACAGTCCCTGGCCCGGGCGGAAGGGGTTCGCGATCATCATGTGGCTCGCGGTCTCGATCCGGGGCTCGGGAGGCAGCGGGAGCTGCTTGGTGCCGGCGTCCAGCTTGCGCAGGGCGCTGGCGAGGGCGAGCGGGTCGCCGGTGAGCTGGGCACCGGAGGCGTCCGCCTCGTACTCGCGGGAGCGGCTGATGGCGAGCTGGATGAGGCTGGCGGCGAGCGGGCCCAGGATCATGATCAGCAGCAGGCCGAGGAAGCCGGGGCCGTCGTCGTCGTCCGAACGGCCGACCGGGATCAGCCAGGCGAAGTTGACCAGGAACATGATCACCGAAGCGAGGGCACCGGCGACCGACGAGATGAGGATGTCGCGGTTGTAGACGTGGCTGAGCTCGTGGCCGATGACCCCGCGCAGTTCCCGCTCGTCCAGGATGCGCAGGATGCCCTCCGTGCAGCACACGGCCGCGTTGCGCGGGTTGCGGCCCGTGGCGAACGCGTTCGGCGCCTCCGTCGGGGAGATGTACAGGCGGGGCATGGGCTGGCGGGCCTGGGTGGAGAGGTCGCGGACCATCCGGTACAGGGCCGGGGCCTCGAACTCGCTCACGGGGCGCGCGCGCATCGCGCGTAGCGCCAGCTTGTCGCTGTTCCAGTACGCGTACGCGTTCGTGCCGAGGGCGACGAGGACCGCGACGATCAGACCCGTTCGGCCGAAGAAGCTGCCGATGACGATGATGAGTGCCGACAGTCCCCCGAGGAGAACTGCGGTCCTGAGCCCGTTGTGCCGGCGGTGCACGGTACGCCCTCCAAGTCGTGCGGCAGGGGAACCCTTTGCCTGCGGTGCTGCCTTCCGATCTGCGATGCCACCGGTGTCGTGGTGTCACGTCCAGTGGACCCTCCCGCACTGGTCAACGCCAGGCGACGGCCACTAGTTCCCTTGTGTCCGCTGTGTGCGGGGTGAGCCGTCCGGGTGAGGGCAGCACCCGGGCGCGCGTGACGGTTCGCACGCGCGCGTGGGGGCCGTCAGAACAGGCCGGTGGCGGCGAAGCGGAGTACCAGCTGCGGAGCGCCGGAGAGGACGACGCCGAGGGTGCCGGTGAGGGCGAGAGCGGCCGTGAGCGGGGCGGGAAGGCGGTGCCTGACCGGCTCGCCCTCGGGGGCGCGGAACAGGAGGGCCGTCCACTGGAGGTAGTAGTAGAGGGCCATCACGACGTTGACGGCCATGACGACGGCGAGCCAGCCGAGGCCGGCGTCGACGGCCGCCGAGAAGACGGTGACCTTGGCGAACAGGCCGATGATGCCGGGCGGGAGGCCGGCGAGGCACAGCAGGAAGAACGCGAGGAGCAGCGCGGTGAGCGGGTTCCTGGCGTACAGGCCCCGGTAGTCGGAGATCCGGTTGAGCCGCCGGGTACGGGCGACGGCGGCGGCCACGGCGAAGGCGCCGAGGTTCACGGCGGCGTACATGAGGGCGTAGGCGACGGTGGAGCCGACGGCCTTCCGGGCGTCCTCGGTGTATCCGGCGGCGGCGATCGGCACCAGCAGATATCCGGCCTGGCCCACCGAGGACCAGGCGAGCAGCCGTACCGCGCTGTACGCGCGCGTGGCCTGCTGGCGCAGGGCCGCCACGTTGCCGACGGTCATGGTGAGCGCGGCCAGGGCGGCGAGCGCGGGTCCCCAGACGTCGGCGTAGGACGGGAAGGCGACGACGGTGACCAGGATCAGGCCCGAGAAGCCGACGGCCTTGCCGACGACCGACAGGTAGGCGGCGATCGGGAGCGGGGCTCCCACGTAGGTGTCGGGTACCCAGAAGTGGAACGGGACGGCGGCCGTCTTGAAGGCGAAACCCACGAGGGTGAGGACGACACCCGTCTGGGCGAGGGTGTGCAGCTGTCCGTCGACGTGCTGGATCCGGTCGGCGACCTGGGTGAGGTAGAGGCTGCCGGTGGTGGCGTACACGAAGCTGACGCCCATGAGGCTGACGGCGGTCGCGGTCACCGAGGACAGGAAGAACTTCAGGGCCGCTTCGGAGGACCTCTTGTCGCCGTGCCGGATGCCGACGAGGGCGAAGGCGGGCAGGGAGGCGACCTCCAGAGCGACGATCAGGGTGGCGAGGTCGCGGGAGGCGGGGAGCAGGGCGGCGCCGGCGGCCGAGGAGAGCAGCAGGAACCAGAACTCGCCCTGGGGGTAGCGGCGGCTGCCGTCCTTGAGGGCGGTCACGGACAGCAGGGCCGTGAGCAGGGCGCCGCCGAGGACGAGGAACTGCACGACCAGGGTGAACCGGTCGGCCGTGTAGCTGCACGCGCGCGTGGTGCCGGTCAGGCAGAAGGTGCTGCGGTCGTGGTCGAGGAGCGGGAGCAGCAGGAGGGCGGCCGCGGCGAGTCCGGCGACCGAGATCCAGCCGAGGAGCGGCTTCCTGGCCTCGGGTACGAACAGGTCGGCGACCAGGACGGCCAGGCCGACGACCGCGGTGAGGGTGGGCGGGGCGATGGCCAGCCAGTCGACGGACTGGACGAGGTTCGCGGCCAGTGGCTGGGCCAGGGCGCTCATCGGGTGCCTCCTGCGAGGAGCTGCTGCACGGCCGGGTCGGTCAGACCGAGCAGGGCCTTCGGCCAGAGTCCGGCGACGACGGTGAGGGCGACGAGCGGGGTCCAGGCCGCGAACTCGTAGGTGCGGACGTCGGCGAGTTTCGGCATGTCCTGCGGTACGGCGCCCATGCAGACGCGGCGGACCACGGCCAGCATGTACGCGGCCGTCAGGAGGGTGCCGAAGGCGGCGATCCCCATGAAGGTCAGGAAGGCCGGGCGGCTGAGGCCGGCGGCGGGCTCGAAGGCGCCGAACAGGGCCAGCATCTCGCCCCAGAACCCCGCGAGGCCGGGCAGCCCGAGCGAGGCGACGGCGGCGAACGCGAGCAGTCCGCCGAGACGCGGTGCCTTGCCGTACAGCGCGGCACCCGTCTCCTCGGCCAGGGTGTCCAGGTCGGTGGTGCCGGTGCGGTCCTTCAGGCCGCCGACCAGGAAGAACAGCAGGCCGGTGATGAGGCCGTGGGCGATGTTGGCGAAGAGGGCGCCGTTGACGCCGGTCGGGGTCATGGTGGCGATGCCGAGCAGGACGAAGCCCATGTGGCCGACGGACGAGTAGGCGATCAGCCGCTTGAGGTCGCCCCGTGCGCCACGCTTGGCCAGGTTCAGGCAGGCCAGGGACCCGTAGATGATCCCGACGACGGCGAACGCGGCAAGGTACGGCGCGAAGATGCGGAATCCGTCCGGCGCGACCGGCAGCAGGATCCGGACGAACCCGTACGTGCCCATCTTCAGCAGGACCCCGGCCAGCAGTACCGAGCCGACGGTCGGCGCGGAGGTGTGGGCGTCCGGCAGCCAGCTGTGCAGGGGCCACATCGGGGTCTTGACCGCGAGCCCGATCCCGATCGCCAGAACGGCGATGACCTGCACGGATGTGGTCAGCGACCGGCCGTTGTCAGTGGCGAGTGCCACCATGTCGAAGGTGCCCGCCTTGATTCCGATCAGGAGCAGGCCGAGCAGCATGACGACGGACCCGAGCAGGGTGAAGAGGATGAACTTCCAGGCGGCCCGGGTCCGTCCCGCGCCGCCCCAGCGGGCGATGAGGAAGTACATCGGGATGAGCACCGTCTCGAAGGCGAGGAAGAACAGCAGCAGGTCGAGGACGGCGAAGCTCGCGAGGGTGCCGGACTCCAAAACGAGCAGCAGGGCGACGAAGGCCTTCGGGGAAGGGCCGGACGGGCCCGCGGGCGGGTTGAAGTACGAGTAGAGCGCGCAGAGGAAGGTCAGCAGCGCGGTCAGGACCACGAGGGGGAGGGAGATGCCGTCGATGCCGAGGTGGATGCGCACGTCGAGTGCGGGGATCCAGCTGATGTCGGTCGTGGCCTGCATCCTCGACGGGTGGTCGTGGTCGAAGCCGAGCGCGAGGACGATCGCGGCGATGAGGATCGCGCCGGTCACGGTCACGCCGTGGCGGAGCACGGCCTGCTCGGGCGACTTCCCCTTCAGCCCGGGCGGGGCCGGCAGCAGGGCGGCGACGGCGCCGAGAAGCGGGCCGACGACGATCAGTGCCAGAAGGACTTGCATCACGGACTCGCTGATATCGATCACGCCTGCTCACGCTCCCGTGGCGACGAGGAGGACGGCGACCGCCAGGACGACGGTGCCGGCGAGCAGCGCGCTCACATAGGTCTGGACGTTGCCGGTCTGGGCGCGCCGTACGGCGGCGCCGAGCAGGCGGGGCAGGGCTCCCGCCCCGCGGACGTAGGTGTCGACGACCTCGCGGTCGAGGAACTGGACGAGGCTCGCGGCGGCCAGCACCGGGCGGACGAACAGCGCGTCGTAGACGGCGTCCAGGTGGAAGCCCTCGGCCGCGTGCCGGTGCAGCGGGCCGAGCAGCAGCCGGCCCGGGTCCGCCGGGTCGGGTGCGTAGGCCACGTCGCCGAACACCTGCTTGTGGGCGGCGATGGCCTCGGCCTCGACGAGTCCGGGTTCGGCCTCGGGATGGGTGACGACCGCCCCGAGGGGGACCCGGGCGGCCAGCGTCCTGGTGCGCTGCCAGGCGCCGTAGGTGACGAGTCCGCCGACCAGGGCGAGGCCGGTGCCGAGGACCGACGTGGTGAGGGTCGGGGTGAGGGCGCGGCCGTCGAACCAGCCGGGCAGCGAGCGGTAGGCGAACCCGCCGAAGGCGAGGGACGGGACGGCCAGAACCCACAGGACCACGGTCATGGACCGCGGTTGCCGCCCGTGGTCCTCGGCCTCGGCTCCCCGGCCCCGGAAGGTGAGCAGCCACAGCCGGGTCGCGTAGGCGGCGGTGAGCAGGGCGGTGGCCAGGCCCGCGATCAGGACGATCCAGCCGGCGCTGTCGGGGACGTGTTCGGCGTGACCGGTCGTCGCGTGCTCGGCGGCTCCGAGGACGGACTCCTTGGAGAAGAAGCCGCTGAAGGGAGGGATCGCGGCGAGCGCGAGCAGGGCCACGGTCATCGTCCAGTAGGCGTCCGGGACGCGGTCGCGCAGGCCGGAGGTGCGGGACATGACGGCCAGCGAGTTGGTGCCCGCGGCATGGATGATCACGCCGGCCGCGAGGAACAGCAGCGCCTTGAAGGCGCCGTGGGACAGGAGGTGGAAGACGGCGGCTCCGCGGTCGCCGACGGCGAGGGCACCGGTCATGTAGCCGAGCTGGCCGATCGTCGAGTAGGCGAGGACACGCTTGATGTCGTCCTGGGCGAGCGCGGCGAGGGCCGAACCGGCCATCGTGACGGCACTCATGACGGCGAGGACGACCATCACGGCCGCACTGGCCTCGAAGACCGGGAGGAGACGGGCGACGAAGTAGACACCGGCGGCGACCATCGTCGCGGCGTGGATCAGCGCGGAGACCG
This sequence comes from Streptomyces sp. NPDC008092, assembly GCF_042957285.1. Taxonomy (NCBI): domain Bacteria; kingdom Bacillati; phylum Actinomycetota; class Actinomycetes; order Kitasatosporales; family Streptomycetaceae; genus Streptomyces; species Streptomyces sp. NPDC008092. The sequence goes on along the minus strand of NZ_JBIBHY010000003.1, from coordinate 247,943 downwards.
GGGTCGGGCCGGCCATCGCGTCGGGGAGCCAGGTGTGCAGCGGGAACTGCGCGGACTTGCCGGCCACTCCGCACAGGAGCAGCAGCCCGACCAGGGTGGGATGGTGCAGCCCGCCGTTGGCGACGGTGTCGAGGACGGTGGTGACACGGAACGACCCGGCGTCGGTGGCCAGCGCGAACAGGCCGATCAGGAACGGCACGTCGCCGAGCTTGGTGACGAGGAAGGCCTTCATGGAGGCGGCGCGTGCCTCGGGGGTCTCCCAGTAGTGACCGACCAGGAAGTAGGAGCAGATGCCCATGACTTCCCAGCCGACCAGCAGCACGATCAGGTCGCCGGAGTAGACGACCAGCAGCATCGCGGAGGTGAACAGGGAGACGAGGGCGGCGTACGAGGGGTAGCGCGGGTCGCCGCGGAGGTAGCCGGTCGAGTAGATCTGCACGCAGGTGGCGACGAAGGCGACCAGGACGGCGACGAGGGCGGCGAAGCCGTCGATGTGCAGGGCGAGTTCGATGGGGACCGAGCCGGTCGGGGTGAGCTCGGTGTGGGCGTCCAGGGCCTGGCCGCCGCCCTGGTCGGCGGCGACCGTGCAGGCCAGGGCCAGCGCGGCGAGCGTCGGCAGGACCGCGAGCGGGCGGACGAAACCGGGAGCGGTGCGGCCGAGGAGCAGGCCGGCGGCGGCGCCGAGGAAGGGCAGGAGGGGGACGAGGACGGCGAGGGTGGTCGTGGTCACGCGGTGGCCTCAGCCTTCTCGTCGGCCGCCTCGTCCGGGGGCGTGCCGTCCTCGTGGCCCTCGGCGGTGTCGCGGAGCCGGTCGATGTCGGAGGTGCCGCGGTTGCGGTAGACGGCGAGGACGATCGCCAGGCCGATGCCGATCTCGGCGGCGGCGATGGCGATGGTGAACAGGGTCAGGGCCTGGCCGGAGTGCAGGGTGTCCCGGGCGGCCTTGCTCAGCCAGACGTCGAAGGCGACGAGGTTGAGGTTGACGGCGTTGAGCATCAGCTCGACCGACATCAGGACCAGGATCGCGTTGCGGCGGGCGAGGACGCCGTACAGGCCGGTGCAGAAGAGGAGAGCGGAGAGGACGGCGGGATAGGCGAGGTGCATCAGCGGGCGCCTTCCTGCTCGATCGGGTGAATCCCGGATCCTGTGACGGAAGGGGAACTCTGCGTGACGGCCCGGCCGTTCACAGGGGGCGGGGCCGAATCCGCCTTCGCCTTCCGGGACAGGACGATCGCGCCGACCAGGGCGGCCAGGAGGAGGACGGAGAGGGCCTCGAAGGGCAGGACCCAGTTCTGGAAGAGGCTCGCGCCGGTGACCTTCGTCGAGCCGGCGGCGGCGCCGCCCAGGTCGATCCAGGTGGTGCGGAAGGCGTCCACGACCACCCAGACCAGAGCGGCCGCGGCGGCCACGGCGACGGCCAGCGCGATCCAGCGGTTTCCGGAGTCGGCGTCCGGGGAGCGGCCGATCGGGGCCCTGGTGAGCATCAGACCGAAGAGGAGGAGGACGACAACGGAACCCACGTAGATGAGGACCTGCACCCAGGCGATGAACTCGGCGGTGAGCAGCAGGTATTCGACGGCGAGCCCGCCGAGGGCGACCACCAGCCACAGAGCGGCGTGCACCAGCTGACGGGTGGTCACCGTGACGAGGGCTGCGCCGAAGGTGACCAGGCCGACGAGAAGGAAGGCGATCTCCACACCGGTCGGGGACAGGAAGCCGTGCGGCGCTTGGGCGAGCGGGCTCACTCCTCCCCCTCCCCCAGCTCAGCCTGTCCGGTGGCCCGCTCGGCCTCGGCGGCCTCGGCGGCAGCGGCGGCCTCGGCGGCAGCGAGCTTCTCGGCGGACTTGCGGGCGGCGGCGATCTCCTTCGGCTCCTCCGCACCGGGGTCGAGGGCGGGCGGGGCCGGGACCGTCCACATCCACTCGCGGAGCTTGTCGCGCTCGTGGGTGAGTTCGCGAATGTCGGTCTCGGCGTACTCGAACTCCGGGGACCAGAACAGGGCGTCGAAAGGACAGACCTCGATGCAGATACCGCAGTACATGCACAGGGAGAAGTCGATGGCGAAGCGGTCCAGGACGTTGCGGCTGCGTTCACGGCCGCCCGGGGCCGCCGCCGGGACGGTCTCCTTGTGGGAGTCGATGTAGATGCACCAGTCGGGGCACTCACGGGCGCAGAGCATGCAGACCGTGCAGTTCTCCTCGAACAGCCCGATCACACCCCGGGTGCGGGGCGGGAGGTCGGGAAGGGCGTCCGGGTACTGCTCGGTGACCGACTTCCGGGTCATCGTGCGCAGGGTGACGGCCAGGCCCTTGGCCAGGCCCGAGCCAGGGATGGGGGCCACTAGGAGATCACCACCTTGACGATGCCGGTGAGGGCGATCTGGGCGAGAGAAAGGGGGACGAGGAGGGTCCAGGAGAACTTCTGCAACTGGTCCTCGCGCAGCCGGGGGTAGGTCACGCGGAGCCAGATCACGACGAAGGCGAGGAGCGCCGTCTTCAGGAGGGTCCACAGCCAGCCGAGGCCGTCGGCACCCCACGGGCCGTGCCAGCCGCCCAGGAAGAGGACGGTGGTCAGGCCGCACAGGACGACGATCCCGGCGTACTCGGCGAGCAGGAACAGGGCGAAGCGCAGGCCGGTGTACTCGGTGTACGCGCCGAAGATGATCTCCGAGTCGGCGACGGGCATGTCGAACGGGGGCCGCTGGAGTTCCGCGAGGCCGGCGACGAAGAAGACCAGGCCTCCGGTGATCTGCCAGGGCAGCCACCACCAGTGGAAGGAGCCGACGATGCCCGGCAGCGAGACGGTACCGGCCGCCATCGCCACGGAGGCGGCGGCGAGCAGCATCGGGAGTTCGTAGGCGAGGAGCTGAGCGGCGGTGCGCAGACCACCGAGGAGGGAGAACTTGTTGGCGCTGGCCCAGCCGGCCATGAGCGAGCCGAGGACGCCGACGCCCATCACGGCCAGCACGAAGAACACGCCCGCGTCCAGGACCTGGCCGACCGCGCCCTCGCCGGGGCCGATCGGGATGGCGAGCAGCACGAGCAGATACGGGAGGAGGGCCACCGCGGGGGCCAGCTGGAAGACACGGCGGTCCGCGCCGGCCGGGACCACGTCCTCCTTCTGCGCGAACTTCACGCCGTCGGCGATCAGCTGGGCCCAGCCGTGGAAGCCACCGGCGTACATCGGACCGAGACGGCCCTGCATATGGGCCATCACCTTGTGCTCGGTCTGACCGACGATCAGGGGGAAGGTGAGGAAGACGACGAACACGACGAGGAGTCGCAGGGCGACGTCCAGAGCGTCGTTCACTGCGGGCCTCCTGGGGGGTCGTCGTGGGGGGCGGGGTGTTCGGGGGCGGAATCCTCGGGTGCGTCGGGCTCGGCGGGGTCCGGCTCGGGCTCTTTCGGCGCGGCGGGGGTCGCCTTCGGCGCGGCGGGGGTCGACTCCGCCACCGGCTCCACAGCGGGCTCCGCGAGCACCGGCTCCTCGGCCCTGGCCGCGGCCCCGCTCTCGGTCCCGGTCCCGGTTCCCTCCGCCGGGTCGGCCGGCGTCCCGCGTGGCTTCCCGGCCTCCGGTTCGTCGAAGGCCGGACGGGCGTGGTGCCACGGCGCGTCCGAGCTGCGGGGGGCTGCGGGGCGGGCCGGGGTGGCGGGTACCGCCGGCGCTTCGGTCTCCTGCGCACGCTGGGAGGCGGAGCCGCCCGAGGCGGTACGCGACCGGCGTGGCCCTCGTGGCGCAGCCGACGGCCCCGCCGCCGGAGCGGCCCCCTCTGCACCGGTGCCTTCCGCAACGACAACGACCTCTTCGGCGGCCTCCTCGGCGGTCTTCTGAGCGGCCTCCTCGGCGGTCCTCTCGGCGGACGCGTCCTGCGTGCCGGAGGCTGTCCGCTGCGAGGCGGACCCCTCGCCCGCGGTCCGTGCCCTGCGCGGGGCGGCCGTCGGCCCAGGCGCGCCTGACGCACCCGACGCCGCGGTCGCCTCGGCCGCCGCAGTGGCCCCGGCAGCCCCGGCAGCCCCGGTCGCCTCGGCCGCCGCCGTCGGCTCGGTCGCCTGGCTCGCCGAGCCGTCCGCGGCCGTGCGTGAGCGGCGCGCCGGGCGGTCTTCGGCGGTGCGGGGCGGACGGGACGGGCGGTCGCCGGCTGGGCGGCTTGCGGCGGTGCGGGCCGGGCGGGCGGGGGCGGCCGGGAGCTGGCCCTTGAGGGGGCCCCACTCGTTCGGGTCGGGGACGCCCGGGGGAAGCATCTGGCGGCGCTTGGGGCCGCCGTGGTCGGACTCGCCCGGTTCCTTGGCGCCGGGCCAGGCCTTGGCGACGCGGGCGGCGAGCACGAAGTCCTTGCGGAGGGGGTGGCCTTCGAAGTTCTCCGGGAGGAGGAGGTGGGCCAGGCCGGGGTGGCCGGTGAAGCGGACGCCGAACATCTCGTGGGTCTCGCGTTCGTGCCAGCGTGCGCCCGCGTAGACGCCGACGGCGGACGGGAGTTCGGGGGCGGTGTGCGGGACGGTCGTGCGCAGGAGCAGGCGGCGGACCGGGGCGAGGGCGACGACGTGGGCGGAGACGCGGAAGCCGGTGCCGGGTTCGTCGACCGCGCTCAGCCAGTCGAAGTAGGTGCAGGAGAGCGTCGTACGGGCGATCTCCAGGGCGGCGAGCCAGGAGGAGGGAGGGACGTCGACCGTGAGGACGTCGTAGGACTCGTCGGCCGTGGCGTCCGTGCCGAAGAGTTCCTCGACGGGGGCCGGCAGCCAGCCGGCCGGGGCCGTCATGGCGCGTCCCCTTCGTCCTCGGCGCCGCTGGGGGTGGGCGGACGGACCAGGCCGCTCTGGAGGGCCGCGGCGGACGGGCGGGGGGTGCCGTAGCGCTCGCCCAGGGACTCCGCGGCGATCTTCTCCTGGAGTTTGAGGATGCCCTGCAGGAGCGCCTCGGGGCGCGGCGGGCAGCCGGGGACGTAGACGTCGACGGGGATGATCTGGTCGACGCCCTTGGTGACGGAGTAGGAGTCCCAGTAGGGGCCGCCGCAGTTCGAGCAGGCGCCGAAGGAGATGACGTACTTCGGTTCGGGCATCTGCTCGTACAGGCGCTTGACCGCCGGGGCCATCTTGTCCGTGACCGTGCCCGAGACCACCATCAGGTCGGCCTGGCGGGGGCCCGGCGCGAAGGGGATCACGCCGAGGCGGATGAAGTCGTGGCGGGCCATCGACGCGGCGATGAACTCGATCGCGCAGCAGGCGAGGCCGAAGTTGAAGACCCAGAGCGAGTAGCGGCGGCCCCAGTTGAGGACGACCTTCATCGGCTCGGGGGCGAGGCGGGCGAGCGCGCCCAGCCGCTTCGGTTCCGGCAGGAGCACGGGCTCCGGCGTCACGTCCATGTCAGGACGCCCTTCTTGTATGCGTACAGCAGGCCGACGGCGAGGAAGCCGAGGAAGATGAACATCTCCACGAGCGTCGTGGCGCCGTAGCCGGGGGCGGCGAAGACCGTCGCCCAGGGGAACAGGAAGATCGAGTCGACGGCGAAGATGACGTAGAGGAAGGCGTAGACGTAGTAGCGGACCTGGGTGTGGGCCCAGCCCTCGCCGACAGGGTCGACACCGCACTCGTAGGTGAGGAGTTTCTCGGGCGTGGGGACCACCGGGCGCAGCAGCCGGCCGGCGCCGAAGGCGACGGCGACGAAGAGCACGCCGACCAGTGTCAGCAGTCCCACGACCGAGTAGGACGCGAAGTAGTCCGCGGCGACGACCGCGGTCGGTTCACCGCCCACCGTCTCCCGCATCGTCCGTCCCTCGCTCCCTCGACAGACCACAGGCCCGACCTGGCCCGGTGCCGTGACCTCAGTCAACTCTTGATTCGACGATCTGTACGCACGGGAGTCTAGGCCCTGATAAAGACACGGTAAGCAGGTCGTCACGCGGTGGGGCACGGTGGGACAGGAGACCGGGGCCGGCTGGTGGGGTTTTCCCCAGGGCGGCTCGGGCGGGGAACTCCATGGCGTCGTGCCACGGCACACGGCACGCTGGCGCATATGACCGCACCAGCACCCCGATCCCCCAGCATCGCCGACGACGGGGAGGACCCTGACCGGCTGCCGCCCGTGCGCTTCGCGTTCGACGGTCACACCTGGAAGGAGATCGCACATCTCCTGCTGAACCTGCCGATGTCGCTGTTCGGCTTCGTCTACGTCGTCACGACGGTGTGGGTGAGCGGTGTGCTGACACTGACGGTGATCGGCATACCCCTGCTCGCCGCGACTCTGCTGGGCGCCCGGCAGCTGGGGAAGCTGGAGCGGGCACGCGCGCGTGCGCTGCTCGGGGTGCGGGTGGAGGAGCCGACCCCGCTGCCGTGGAGCAGACGCGGTGCGGGCACCGGGCGGCTGTGGTTGACGTTGAAGGACCCGGTGGGCTGGCGGACGCTGCTGTACGACTTCATCCGGCTGCCGTGGGGCGTCCTCACCTTCTGCGTCACGCTGGTCTCGCTGTTCGTGCTGTGGCCGGTGCTGCCGTTCGTCGCGCGCGGGCTGGCCAACGTGGACCGGGCGATGGTGCGCGGCCTGCTGTCGCCCTCCGACGAGCTGGAGCGCCGTATCGCCGAACTGGAGTCGGACCGCGGAGTGGTCGTCGACACGGCCGCCGCCGACCTGCGGCGCATCGAGCGGGACCTGCACGACGGCGCGCAGGCCCGGCTCGTCAGTCTGGCGATGGGGCTCGGTCTGGCGAAGGAGAAGCTGCTGGAGGATCCCGACGCCGCCGCCGCGATGGTCGCGGAGGCGCACGGTGAGGTGAAGCTGGCGTTGCAGGAGCTCAGGGATCTCGCCCGGGGCATCCATCCGGCGGTGCTGACCGACCGGGGGCTGGACGCGGCGCTGTCGTCGGTGGCCTCGCGCTGCACGGTGCCGGTCCAGGTGACCGCCGACCTGCCGTCCAGACCGGCGCCCGCGATCGAGGGCATCGCCTACTTCACCGTCTCCGAGCTGCTGCAGAACATCAGCAAGCACAGCGGGGCGCGTACCGCCTCGGTGGAGGTGTGGCGGGCCGACGACCGGCTGCTGATCCAGGTACGGGACGACGGGCACGGCGGGGCGAGCCTGGACGGCGGCTCCGGGATGCGCGGGCTCGCGGACCGGCTGGGCGCGGTCGACGGCCTGTTCGTCGTCGACTCACCGGCCGGCGGGCCCACGACGGTCACCGCCGAGCTGCCCTGGCGCGACCGGGCGTAGGCCAGCGCCGGGGGGTGGGGAAAACCCCCCGTTCAAGACGCCGACGGACTCCATGGTCACCCGACCTGCGACAGAGCAGGGTGGAGATACGGCAGGACAGGGCCGATGAGACTGGGAGAGGACGGGACGGCACCGATGGCCACGGAGTACGGACACCAGTACGGGTACGGGCAGGACCCCGGATACGGCTACGAGCCGTACGGCGAGCGCCGGCATCGGGTGCCGGCGGTGCTGCGGGCACCGTTCGAGGCGCGCAGCTGGCGTGAGTTCGGCTATGTCCTGCTGGGCCTGCCGGTCGGCGTCACGCTGTTCGTGTGGACCGTGACGATGCTGTCCCTCGGGGTCGGTCTGGTGGTGACCTTCATCGGGATCCCGCTGCTGGCGGTGGCCCTCGCCGGATGCCGCGGCTTCGGGGCGCTGGAACGGGCACGCGCGCGTGGGCTGCTGAAGCTGGAGGTGGCCGACCCGGAGCCGCTGCGGATGCGCAAGCCGGGGTTCTTCGCCTGGGTCGGCGCGGTGCTGAAGAGCGGCACGTCCTGGCGTCACCTGCTGTACGCGGTCCTGCAGTTCCCCTGGTCGATGTTCTCCTTCGTCGTCGCCCTCAACTTCTGGGCGTACGGATGGGCCCTGCTGACGTATCCGCTGTGGTTCTGGGTGTTCCCGATGTGGGCCGGGCAGGGCGGGCTCCAGCTGTACGGCGACGCTCACCACAGCGTCTACCTCGACAACCCGTTCGAGATCACCGTGACCGCGCTGGTGGGGCTGCTGTTCACACTGGCGACGCCGTGGATCGTCCGGGCGCTGACGCTGGTGGACCGGGTGATGGTGAACGGGCTGCTGGGGCCGTCGAAGCTGGCGTCGCGGGTGGTGGAGCTGGAGTCGGACCGGGGGATCGTGGTGGACACGGCCGCCGCCGATCTGCGGCGGATCGAGCGGGACCTGCACGACGGGGCGCAGGCGCGGCTGGTGGCGCTGGCCATGGATCTGGGGCTGGCGAAGGAGAAGCTGCGGGAGGATCCGCAGGTCGCGGCGCGGATGGTGGACGAGGCGCACGGTGAGGTGAAGACCGCGCTGCAGGAGTTGCGGGACCTGGCCCGCGGGATCCATCCGGCCGTGCTGACCGACCGGGGGCTGGATGCGGCGCTGTCGTCGGTGGCCTCGCGGTGCACGGTGCCGGTGCGGGTGGAGGTCGATCTGGCGGAGCGGCCGGCGGCGGCGATCGAGGGGATCGCGTATTTCACGGTGTCCGAGTTGCTGCAGAACGTCAGCAAGCATGCGCGGGCGAGTGCGGCGGCGGTGGATGTGTGGCGGAGTGAGGACCGGTTGATGCTGCAGGTCGTGGACGACGGGGTGGGGGGTGCGGACACGGCGAGGGGGTCGGGGCTGGCGGGGCTGGCCGAGCGGCTGGACGCGGTCGACGGGATTCTGGTGGTGGACTCGCCGGTGGGCGGGCCCACGCGGGTGACGGCGGAGCTGCCCTGGCGGGGCTGAGGGCGGGTTTTTCTCGCCCCCGCCGCCCCTACCCGTCCCGTCCTGAAGGGGGTGCGCCCCCTTCGACCTCCCGGTCGCGACCGCCGCGCTGTTCGGGGGCTGCCGCCCCCGGACCCCCGCATCGGCCTGAACGGCCTCGTCCTCAAACGCCGGACGGGCTGAGTTGTCGTGTCGGCCAGTCCTCGTACTCGAACGCCTTACGGGCTGAGTCGTGGTGCCGGTCGGCTCTCGTCCTCGGACGCCGGACGGGCTGAGTCGTGGTGCCGGCCGACCCTCGCCCTCGAACGCCGGACGGGCTGGACAGTGGGGGTCCAGGCCGACCGAGAACGTGGCCCCACGGTCTGATTTGGTTCGTCTCCTCTCCTTACCCGCACGCACTCCGATCCGAATGCTGGAATGCTGGACTTTCCGACAGGGCAGGCATGTACGCCGGACGGGGTGTGGGGGGCCGGGAGATCGTGGAGGACAGGGTGCGGGTGGTCATCGCCGAGGATTCCGTGCTGCTCCGAGAGGGGCTGACCCGGCTGTTGACCGACCGGGGGCATGACGTCGTCGCAGGTGTCGGGGACGCGGAGGCGCTGGTCAAGACCATCGCCGACCTGGACGCGCAGGATGCGCTGCCGGACGTCGTCGTCGCGGATGTGCGGATGCCGCCGACACACACGGACGAGGGCGTGCGGGCCGCCGTACAGCTGCGGAAGGCGCATCCGGGGCTCGGGGTGCTGGTGCTGTCGCAGTACGTGGAGGAGCGCTACGCCACCGAACTGCTGGCCGGATCCAGCCGGGGCGTGGGGTATCTGCTGAAGGACCGGGTCGCCGAGGTGCGGGAGTTCGTGGACGCCGTGGTGCGGGTCGCCGAGGGCGGTACGGCGCTCGATCCGGAGGTCGTCGCCCAGTTGCTGGGCCGCAGTCGTAAGCAGGACGTCCTTGCGGGCCTCACCCCGCGGGAGCGGGAGGTGCTGGGGCTGATGGCCGAGGGGCGGACGAACTCGGCGATCGCCCGGCAGCTGGTCGTGAGCGACGGGGCCGTCGAGAAGCACGTCAGCAACATCTTCCTCAAGCTGGGGCTCTCCCAGAGCGACGGTGACCACCGGCGCGTTCTGGCCGTTCTGACGTATCTGAACTCCTGACGGGCCGACGGCACCGTGTCGGCACCGGAAGGCGGCCAGGGCGAGGGAAAATCGTGACAAGTCAGGGCGACAGGTCGTCTCAGAACTCCGTCCAGCATGCGAGCGGGCACGGGAAGGCGACCCTAACCGACGTAGGGTTGATTACGGGATGGTCCGTGGGACGGCCACGCCCGGACAGCCGCCTCGAAGGAGGTCCAGTTCAGTGACCAGCCAGGTCAGCAGGACAACGGAACAGGCCGACGGAACCGTCGTGGGAGAGCAGCGCAGGCCGGGCGGTGTGAAGGCCGTCCGGCGCCTCGATCGGGTGATCATCCGGTTCGCGGGGGACTCGGGTGACGGTATGCAGCTCACCGGTGACCGGTTCACGTCGGAGACAGCGTCCTTCGGCAATGATCTGTCGACCCTGCCGAACTTCCCCGCCGAGATCCGGGCCCCCGCAGGCACTCTGCCGGGGGTCTCGTCGTTCCAGTTGCACTTCGCCGACCACGACATCCTCACCCCGGGTGACGCGCCGAACGTGCTGGTCGCGATGAACCCGGCCGCGCTGAAGGCGAACATCGGGGATCTGCCGCGCGGTGCGGAGATCATCGTCAACACGGACGAGTTCACCAAACGGGCGATGCAGAAGGTCGGCTACGACGCCTCGCCCCTGGAGGACGGGTCGCTCGACGGCTACAGCCTCCACCCGGTGCCGCTGACCACGCTGACCGTGGAGGCACTCAAGGAATTCGACCTCAGCCGCAAGGAGGCCGAGCGCAGCAAGAACATGTTCGCGCTCGGCCTCTTGTCATGGATGTACCACCGGCCCACCGAGGGCACGGAGAGGTTCCTCCAGCAGAAGTTCGCCCGCAAGCCCGAGGTCATGAAGGCCAACCTGGCGGCGTTCCGCGCGGGCTGGAACTTCGGCGAGACCACCGAGGACTTCGCCGTCTCCTACGAGATCGCCCCCGCGACGACCGCGTTCCCGGTCGGCACGTACCGGAACATCTCGGGGAACCTGGCCCTGGCCTACGGCCTGGTCACCGCGAGCCGGCAGGCGGATCTGCCGCTGTTCCTCGGGTCGTACCCGATCACCCCGGCCTCCGACATCCTGCACGAGCTGTCCAAGCACAAGAACTTCGGCGTGCGCACCTTCCAGGCCGAGGACGAGATCGCCGGCATCGGCGCGGCCCTGGGGGCGGCGTTCGGCGGCTCGCTGGCGGTGACGACGACGTCCGGTCCGGGTGTCGCCCTGAAGGCGGAGACGGTCGGGCTCGCGGTCTCGCTGGAGCTTCCGCTGCTGGTGGTCGACATCCAGCGGGGCGGGCCGTCCACCGGGCTGCCGACCAAGACCGAGCAGGCCGACCTGCTGCAGGCGATGTTCGGCCGCAACGGCGAGGCACCGGTCCCGGTCGTCGCCCCGCGGACGCCGGCCGACTGCTTCGACGCGGCTCTGGAGGCGGCCCGGATCGCGCTGACCTACCGGACGCCGGTCATGCTGCTCTCCGACGGCTACCTGGCCAACGGCAGCGAGCCCTGGCGGATCCCGGAGCTGGAGGAACTGCCCGACCTGCGGGTGCAGTTCGCGAGCGGCCCGAACCACACCCTCGACGACGGCACCGAGGTCTTCTGGCCGTACAAACGGGATCCGCAGACCCTGGCCCGCCCCTGGGCCGTTCCCGGGACACCGGGGCTGGAGCACCGCATCGGCGGCATCGAGAAGCAGGACGGCACGGGCAACATCTCCTACGACCCCGCCAACCACGACTTCATGGTCCGCACCCGGCAGGCCAAGATCGACGGCATCGTCGTCCCCGACATCGAGGTCGACGACCCGGACGGCGCCCGCACCCTGGTACTGGGCTGGGGGTCGACGTACGGGCCGATCACGGCGGCGGTGCGGCGGCTGCGGGCGGCCGGCGAGCCGATCGCACAGGCGCACCTGCGGCATCTCAACCCGTTCCCGAAGAATCTCGGTGCGGTGCTCAAGGGCTACGACAAGGTGGTGATCCCCGAGATGAACCTCGGCCAGCTCGCCACCCTCATCCGGGCGAAGTACCTGGTGGACGCGCATTCGTACAACCAGGTCAACGGCATGCCGTTCAAGGCCGAGCAGCTCGCCACTGCGCTCAAGGAGGCCATCCATGACTGACGCCGTGACCGACGCCGCCGACGGACTGCTGCAGCTCGTCCCCAAGGCCGAGGCCAAGCAGTCCATGAAGGACTTCAAGTCGGACCAGGAGGTGCGCTGGTGCCCGGGCTGCGGTGACTACGCGATCCTCGCGGCCGTGCAGGGGTTCATGCCGGAGCTGGGACTGGCGAAGGAGAACATCGTCTTCGTCTCGGGCATCGGCTGCTCCTCCCGCTTCCCGTACTACATGAACACCTACGGCATGCACTCCATCCACGGCCGCGCCCCCGCCATCGCCACCGGGCTGGCCACCAGCCGACGGGACCTGTCGGTATGGGTGGTCACCGGCGACGGCGACGCCCTCTCCATCGGCGGCAACCACCTCATCCACGCCCTCCGCCGCAACGTCAACCTCAAGATCCTCCTCTTCAACAACCGCATCTACGGGTTGACGAAGGGCCAGTACTCCCCCACCTCCGAAGTCGGCAAGATCACCAAATCGACGCCGATGGGCTCACTGGACGCCCCCTTCAACCCCGTGTCCCTCGCGATCGGCGCGGAGGCGTCCTTCGTCGCCCGCACCATCGACTCCGACCGCAAACACCTCACCGAAGTACTGCGCGCCGCCGCCGCCCACCCGGGCACCGCCCTCATCGAGATCTACCAGAACTGCAACATCTTCAACGACGGCGCCTTCGACGCGCTCAAGGACCAGCAGTCGGCCGACGAGGCGGTGATCCGCCTGGAGCACGGCAAGCCCATCCGCTTCGGCACGGACGGCGCGCGCGGCGTCGTACGGGACCGGCTCACCGGCGACCTGAAAGTCATCGACGTGACCGCGGACAACGAAGCCGAGGTCCTCGTCCACGACGCCCACTCCCCCTCCCCGACCACGGCGTTCGCCCTCTCCCGCCTCGCCGACCCCGACACCCTGCACCACACGCCACTCGGTGTCTTCCGCTCGGTGGAACGGCCCGTCTACGACGTGCAGATGTCCGAGCAGCTGGACACCGCGGTCGAGCAGCACGGCAAGGGCGACCTCGCGGGGCTGCTGGCCGGCGGGGACACCTGGACGGTCGTGGGCTGACCCGGGGAGTCCGCAGGACGGGAAAACGGTGAGCGGGGCCCGGACGGTGCGTCCGGGCCCCACTCGTGTTCCCGGGGGGCAGCGGCCTCAGGCGCGCTTCGCGTCGTCGTACGCCGTCCGGGCGCGCTCCACGTCCGCCATCCGCCGCTCGGTCCACAGGGCCAGGTCCCGCACCTGCTGGGCGGCCTCGCGGCCGAGGTCGGTGAGGGAGTAGTCGACGCGGGGCGGGATGACGGGCTTGGCGTCGCGGTGGACGAGGCCGTCGCGTTCCAGGGTCTGCAGGGTCTGGGTGAGCATCTTCTCGCTGACCCGGCCGATCGCCCGGCGCAGCTCGCTGAAGCGGTGCGGGCGGTCGAGGAGCTGGATCAGGACCAGGACGCCCCAGCGGCTGGTGACGTGCTCCAGGACCAGGCGGTACGGGCACATCTCCACACCGACGACGTACGTCCCGGCCTTCGGCGCGGCTTCGATCTTGGCTTCGACTTCAGCTTTGGCTTTGGCTTTGGCTTCGGCTTGGGTTTCGGCTTCGGCTTGGGTTTCGGCTTCGGCTTCGGCTTCGGCGGCACTTACGGGCATGCCAGTACCTTACTTCAAAGTGGGTACTTTCTTCTGGTTAGCGCTCCTCCTAGGGTTAGTGGCATCGGAACCCCACAAGGAGATCGCACACCATGAGCATCGTTGTCACCGGAGCCACCGGACACCTCGGCCGTCACGTCGTGACGCAGCTGCTGGAGAAGGTCCCGGCCGAGCAGATCACCGCCGTCGTGCGCGACGAGGCCAAGGCCGCCGACTTCGCCGCCGCGGGCGTGACGATCGCCGTCGCGGACTACAACACCCCCGAGACCTTCGACGGTCTCTTCGCCGCCGGCGACAAGGTGCTGCTGATCTCCGGCAACGAGTTCGACAAGGGCCGCCCCGCCCAGCACAAGGTCGTCATCGACGCCGCCAAGGCGGCCGGCGTGGCCCTGCTGGCGTACACCAGCGCCCCGGGCAGCCTGCACGCCTCGCTGGTGGACGACCACCGGGCCACCGAGGAGGTGCTGCTCGCCTCCGGCCTGCCGTACACCCTGCTGCGCAACGGCTGGTACCACGAGAACTACACCGAGAACCTCGCCCCGGTCCTCGCGCACGACGCCGTCGTCACGGCCGCCGGCGAGGGCCGGGTCTCCTCGGCCTCCCGCGCCGACTACGCGGCCGCCGCGGTGGCCGTGCTGACCGGCGAGGGCCACGAGAACCAGACGTACGAGCTGGGCGGCGACGTCGCCTGGAGCTTCGCCGAGTACGCGGCCGAGCTCACGAAGCAGACCGGCAAGGAGATCGCCTACAACTCCGTGCCCGGCGAGGTACTCCAGGGCATCCTCACCGGCGCGGGCGTGCCGGAGATGTTCGCCGCGATCCTGGTCGACGTCGATGCGTCGATCGCCAAGGGCGAGCTGGTCGTCGACTCCGGCGACCTCTCCCGTCTGGCCGGCCGCCCGACCTCCCCGATCTCGGAGGCGATCACCGCCGCGCTCAAGTAGACCCGGAAGAGACGACCCACCCCGGTCTGTCATGACCGTATGCCGATACGGCCATGACAGACCGGGGTGCTCGGCGCTACCTTCGTCCCGGTGTGCTGAAGAAACTGGGCGTGAGGAGGGCCGGTGGCCGACATATCGAAGGGTGAGCGGCGGACAGGACTGGTGAACGGCTTCGCGGCCTACGGGATGTGGGGGCTGGTCCCCCTGTTCTGGCCGCTGCTGAAGCCCGCCGGGTCGGTGGAGATCCTGGCCCACCGGATGGTGTGGTCCCTCGTCTTCGTCGCCGTCGCACTCGTCTTCGTACGGCGCTGGGCCTGGGCGGGCGAGCTGCTGCGGCAGCCGCGCCGGCTGGCCCTGGTGACGGTCGCCGCCGCCGTGATCACCGTCAACTGGGGCGTCTACATCTGGGCCGTGAACGCCGGGCACGTGGTCGAGGCGTCCCTCGGCTACTTCATCAACCCCCTGGTGACCATCGCCATGGGCGTGCTGCTGCTGAAGGAACGGCTGCGGCCGGCGCAGTGGGCGGCGGTGGGCGTCGGATTCGCCGCCGTCGTCGTGCTGGCCGTCGGTTACGGGCAGCCGCCGTGGATCTCCCTCGTCCTCGCCTTCTCCTTCGCCACCTACGGACTCGTCAAGAAGAAGGTCAACCTCGGCGGCATCGAGTCGCTCGCGGCGGAGACCGCGATCCAGTTCCTGCCGGCGCTCGGCTATCTGCTGTGGCTGGTCGGCCACGGCAAGTCGAGCTTCGTCAACGACGGCGCCGGGCACGCGGCCCTGCTGGCCTCCACCGGCATCGTCACCGCCGTCCCGCTGGTCTGCTTCGGCGCCGCCGCGATCCGCGTGCCGCTCTCCACGCTCGGCCTGCTGCAGTACCTGGCACCGGTCTTCCAGTTCCTGCTCGGCATCCTCTACTTCCACGAGGCCATGCCCGCTGAGCGCTGGGCCGGCTTCGCCCTGGTCTGGCTCGCCCTCGCCCTGCTCACCTGGGACGCGCTGCGCACCGCCCGCCGGGCCGCGCAGGCGCTCGCGGCGGCGCCGGTACCACGGCCGGCCGCCCCGGTCGCGGAGACTCCCGCAAGTCAGGTGTGACTGTCGGAGCCGTCGGCTATAAGTGGGCGGCATGACGCAGACGCCCGCACCCCTGCACTGGAAGCTCGTCGTCGACGCCCGTGACCCGCACGCGCAGGCCGACTTCTGGGCCGCCGCGCTGCACTACGTGGCCGAGGACAACAGCGCGTTCGTGGCCCGGCTGCTGGAGCTGGGCGCGCTGCCGGGCGCGGCGACCCTGGAGTACCACGGCCGGGCCGCCTTCCGTGACCTGATCGCCGTACGGCACCCGGACGACCCGTACGACGAGGAGCGCGGGACGGGGCTGGGACGGCGGCTGCTGTTCCAGCGGGTGCCGGAGGCGAAGTCCGGCAAGAACAGGCTCCACATCGACCTGCACGCCGGGGAGGGGCGGCGGGCGGACGAGGTGGCGCGCCTGGAGGCGCTGGGCGCGGCCGTGGTGCGGCATGTCTCCGAACCCTCCGGGGCGTGGACCGTGATGGCCGATCCGGAGGGCAACGAGTTCTGCGTGCAGTGACGACGGCGGCGACGCTCAGGCGTTCCCGGCCGCGCGACGGGCGCGTTCCGTGAGGCGGGCCATCCGGGCGCGGGCCGACTCCAGGTCCTCGGCGTCGTCGGCCGCCGGGCCCTCCTCGGCGGCGAGCTGCGCCCACAGGTCGATCAGCTCGCGGCCCAGGCGCAGCCCGTGCTCGGGGTCGCGCACCGCGCGCCAGGCGGTCGCCGCGCTCCGCACGTTCCCGTAGGCCGCCTCGCCGTCCCGCGCGTGCCGGCGCTGCCGGGCCAGGTCGAGGGAGAGGTGGAAGGCCCGCACCGGGTCGCCCGCCAGGTAGGAGATGTACGCCGTCAGCTCGCCCAGGTGCAGGACCTCGGTGTGGTCCTCGCCGAGGACCGCGGCGGCCTTGGCGACGGTGCGCTCCGCGAGCTCGGCCGCCGCTTCGATACGGCCCGTCCGGACGGCCTCGTTGATCCGCGCCACCGGCTCGGTGAGCAGCGCGGCCCCTTCCGCCGTCAGCGTCACGGGCTCGTCCCCGAGCACGCCCTCGGCGACCGCGTCGAAGCCGCGGGCGGGGGTGGGGGTGGCACGGGGGTCGGGGTCCGGGTTCCGGTCGGCCGGCGGCGCTTCGGGGGCGGGGGCGGAGGCCGTCTCAGCGGCCGGAGCAGAGGCAGGAGCAGGAGCCGGAGGGCTCATCACGGGCGGCGGGCCGAAGACGCCGGTGGGCGGCCGCACGGTGCCCGGAGCGGGCGGCAGGGGCGGGACCACGGCCGGCGGGACGGGCGGTGTCGGCGGCACCGGCGGTGCCGGCGGGGCGGCGGGCGGTTGCGGCACCGCCCGCAACGGCCGCAACGCCTGCTGCGGGAACGCGGGCACCACGGCCTGCGCGGGTTCCTTCGGTGCCGGTTCCTTCGGTGCCTGTTCCTTCGGTGCCTGTTCCGTCGATGCCGTTTCCGTCGGAGTGGATGGCTGCGGCGCGGATGCGTTCGGCCCGGATGCGTTCCGCGCGGGCTGTTCCGCCGTTTCGGCCGCCGGTTGGGCCAGGCGCACCGGGTCGCCGGTGAAGCTGCTGGAGCCGTCCAGGTTCACCTGGAGGGGGACCACATAGCCGATGCGGGTGTCGTGGACGGTGGCGAGGACCGGCCGGCCGGCGGCGCGGGCGAGGCGCTGGAGGTGGTTGAGGACCGCCTGCTGGGGTTCCTCACCCGGACCCGGGAACAGCGGTACGCCGTCCACGGACGCGGCCGCGCCCGCCACCCGGACGTCGACCGGTACCAGGCGCCCCTCGTGCTGGACTTCCCGCTTCTCCTCGCGGCTGAGTCGGGACATCGGCCCTCATTCCCCCGGCGTCACCATCCGGTCGTACCCAGGTCGTACTCGTGCGTACGATCCAGTGTCTCCGCCCGGCACGACTCGCGCGTCACCGCGACGTCACAGCCTCGCACCAGGAAGGAGCGCCCGGCGGGCCCCGGCCGGACCAGGACCCTGCGGGCCCCGCTAGGCCGTGATGTCCCTCGTCGTGAACCGCGCCCAGGCCGCCGATCCGAACACCGCCGTGTACAGGGCCTGCAGCTCCAGGTTCTTGACCAGGTCGTCCCAGTAGACGGGGTCGCGCATCAGGTCGGCGAAGGACAGCCAGTAGTGGGAGAAGAAGTACGGCTGCAGCGCGTGCAGCTGGGGTATCTGGTCGAGGATCTGGACCGTGATGAGCAGGCCCACGGTCGTCGCCATGGCCGCGATGCCGCTGTTGGTCAGGGTGGACACGAACAGGCCGAGGGCGGCGAGGCCGGCCAGGGACACGGCGACCACCAGGGCGATCAGCAGGGCGCGGCCGAGGCCGTCGGCAAAGGAGATCCGGGTGCCCGAGATCGTCGTCAGGTCGCCGAGCGGGAAGAGGAGTGCACCGACGGCGAGCGCGGAGGCCGCCACGACCAGGGTCGCGACCAGGCAGAAGGCCATCGTCGTCGCGTACTTGGCCAGCAGGAGGCGGGTGCGGCCCGCCGGGGCGACCAGCAGATAGCGCAGGGTGCCGGCGTCGGCCTCGCCCGCGACCGCGTCCCCGGCGACCACTCCGACGGCCATCGGCAGGAAGAACGGGAGGGTCGCGGCCAGTGCCGTGAACACCAGGAACAGTCCGTTGTTGGTGACCTGGGCGATGAACGCCGGGCCCGCGCCGCCGCCTCGGCCGACCTCCCCGCCGCCCCGCGTCTCGATCCGGACGGCGACCCCGACGAGGATCGGCACCGCCGCCAGTACGCCCAGCAGGGCGAGGGTGCGCCAGCGGCGGAACGTGGTGACGAGTTCGCTGCGCAACAGGCCGAGGCTCCACAGCGGGTTCGGCCGTGCGGCCGCTGTGTCCGGGACGGCCAGGTCAGCCCGCGACATCGAAGCCCTCTCCGGTCAGTGCCACGAACGCGTCCTCCAGGGAGGCCCGTTCCACGGTGAAGCCGCGGACCCGGACGCCCGCCGTGACGAGCGCCGCGTTCACCTCGGCGAGGTCGCGCTCGGGCGGCTCGCCGGTCACCCGGTCCTCGGCGACGACGACGTCCGCGACGCCCTGCTCCTTGAGCACCCGGGCCGCCTCCGCGGGGTCCGGGGTGGTCACCACGAGCCGGCCGCGGGCCCCGGCCACCAGGTCGGCCACCGCGCCCTGGGCGATCAGCCGGCCCTGCGCCATCACGGCCGCGTGGCTGCAGACCTGCTCGATCTCGTCGAGGAGGTGGGAGGAGAGGAAGACGGTGGTGCCGTCCCCGGCCAGCTCCCGCACCAGGGTGCGGATCTCCCGCATGCCCTGCGGGTCGAGGCCGTTGGTCGGCTCATCCAGGACCAGCAGCCTGCGGGGCTGGAGCAGCGCGGCGGCCAGGCCCAGGCGCTGCTTCATGCCGAGGGAGTAGGCCTTCGCCTTCTTCGCCGCGGCGGCCGCGAGGCCCACCCTCTCCAGCGCGGCCTCGACGCGGGCGCGCCGGGTGCGGGGGTCGGCGGCCGGGTCGGCGGCGTCGTACCGGAGCAGGTTGTCGCGGCCGGAGAGGAAGCCGTACAGCGCCGGGCCCTCGATGAGGGCGCCGACCTGCGGCAGTACGACACGGGAGGCGCGCGGCATCGGGTGGCCGAGGACGCGGGCCGTGCCCGAGGTGGGGGCGATCAGGCCCATCAGCATGCGGATGGTGGTGGTCTTGCCGGAGCCGTTCGGGCCGAGGAAGCCGAAGACGCTGCCCGCGGGGACGGTCAGGTCGAGACCGTCCACGGCGAGCTGTCCGCCGCGGTAGCGCTTGGTGAGGCCGCGGGTGTCGATGACACCCGCGGCCACCGGCGCGTCGTCCCCCGGGTCCCCGGGGTGCCCGGAGTTCCCCGGGTCCTCCGGCTCCCGCTCCGCGGCGGACGGTCGGTCCATCGGCTCCCTCGATTCGTCGTGCGGCAGAGGGTGCTGACCGCACCCGCGCCGCCCTCTCTGCTACCCCGCGTCGGCGGCCTTCACCAGCGCGGCCTTGTCGACGGCGCCGACGTACACCTTCCCGTCGTCCGTGATCAGGGCGTTGATCAGCCGGGTGGAGAAGACGGTGCCCTTGCCGAACTTGCCGGAGACGGGGTCTCCGAGCGAGCCGAGGAAGCCGCTCAGGTCGCCGCCGGCGGCGGAGCCGGAGCCGGTGGGCAGCCCGCCCTTGCTGCCGGTGTCAAGGACGGCTATGGAGTTCCAGCCCTTGCCGAGGACGTCGAAACCGGACTTGTCGAGGCCCTTGGCGGAGCCGTGGCCGGGCGTCTCGGAGGCCTTGCCTCCCTTGTCCCACCCGTCGGTCCCGGTGTCCTTGCCGGCCTTGTCGCCCTCGGTGACCTTGGCGCCCTTGGGCGGGGTGAAGTCGAAGGTGGAGGCGGCCGGCTTCGCGAAGCTGACCTGGGTGTAGCCGGCGTCGATCACGGCCGCGCCGCCGCTCGACGGGGTGAGCGTGAACTTCAGCGGGGTACCGGTCCTGGCGTCCACCGCGATGCTGATCGCGCCGACCGTCGTACCGGACTGCTTGGGCTTGATGACGAGCCGGTAGGCGTCCCGGCCGGCCACCTGGGCGGTGCCGTCCACCGTCACCGACGTGGTGTCGTCGACCGACTTGAGGACCTCGTCGGCGAAGTCCTTGGGCGTGGCGGGGGTTTCGTGCTGCTCGGCCTTGCCGGAGTCGGCGGCGGTGGAGTGGTAGACCTCGTTGGACTTGCTGTCGTAGCCCCACACGTCGGTGCCGTTGTGGATGAGGCTGTACTCGGCGCCGCTCTCCAGCACCGACACCTTCTGCTTCTCGGGGCCGTCGGCGGCCACCCGCAGGGTGTGCGTGCCGGAGGCCAGCTCGGTGAGCTTGCTCGTCGGGTCGGCCGACGAGCCGTCGCCGCCGCCCTGCGTCGCGCCCGACAGCAGGCCGCTCTCCAGACCGCCGAGGTCGGGCAGGCCGAGGTCGGTGCTGATCTTCACGGTGCCGGACAGCTGCTGCACGTCCGACTTGGCGATCTTGTCGATGAGTTCCTGCGCGGTGATCTTCGGCAGGTCGGGGTCGCCGGAGTCGGCGAGCGCCGGGACCAGGCCGATGGTGGCCGCGGCCACGCCTACCACCGCGACCGGGACGACATATCGTGCGGCCTTGCGCCGCCGCTCGGCGCGCAACTCGGCGCGCAGCTCGTCGTCCGCCTGCGCGGCCCCCGTGCTGTCGTCGGATTCGTACGGTGCCATGTGTGCCTTACCTCCGTCGTCGGCGGCGGCCGTCCTCGCACGTGTCCCACCCTGAGCCGCCATTCTCACCCGAATCGGTGAGTGGTGGTGATTTCCGTGGTTTCCATCTCACCAAATCGAGGGCGGTCAGTCGTCAGCCCACGGAGCCAACTCCGCGTACACCTGCGGTATGACACAAGGGTGGAGGCGCCTCCCGTGACCCGTAGGGGTCGTGCGGCGAAGGCGCCTCCTGTCACGTGCCGTGTCGGCTCAGTGCTGCACGAACACGTAGTCCGCCCGGTAGGGGACGCCGACGACGGCGCCCGGGGTGCAGGAGCCGGCCGGGGCGACGCCGCCGACGGTGTTCAGGCGCAGGATCTCGCCGGTGTGGGCGAGCAGCCCGTGCTTCTTGCCGGACCGGGTGGTCTTGAGGTCCAGTTCGGGGATGTTGCCGGTGCCGTTCGCCGTCTTGGTCAGGACGGCTCCGGTGACCGCGGTGCCGTCGGGTGCGACCCACTGCGGGGTACCGGAGTTCGGTGCGACGAAGGAGTGGCGGATACCGCCGCCGAGCTTGGCGCTGACATCGCGCTGGGCGAAGGCGTAGCCGCCGCCGTCGGCAGGCTTGCACTCGTAGATCTGCCTGCCGGTGACGACGGAGGCCTGGAAGCCGCCCTTGAGGCCGGAGACGGTGGTGACGGCGTGCAGCTGGCCGCGGAGGGCTCCGCCGGGGAACTCGGCGGTGTGCAGGTTGGCGTAGAAGGCCCCGGGGTCGGTGGTGAGCTGCTTGAGCAGGGCCTTGTCGGTGACCTTGACGCTGCCGGTGACGCTGTGGCCCTTGGCCTTCTTCAGCAGCTTCCCGAAGTCGATTTTGACGCCGCCGTTGGTGCCCTTGGCGCCCTGGTGGATGTGCAGGTCGGTGGGCCTGCCGGTACCGCGCCAGGTCACGGCGACGGTCACCTCGTCCCCCTTGACCTGGATGAACTCCAGCGCCGCACCGTCCTTGTCCCCGACGGCGGGTCCACCGGCGACGGGCACCTCGTTGGCGCCGCGCAGGCTGGCGGCGAGGACGACGGAGGCGGTGGAGCCGTGACCGGCGGTGGAGCCGTGGCTGGTGGCGGCCGATGCCGGGACGGCGGTGAGGCCGAGAGCGGTGACGGTGATGGCGGCGGCGACGAGGCTCTTGCGGCGCGTTGCGTCGATGACCATGATTCCGTTTTCTCCCCCTGTGTCAGCCGACGCCCCCTGCGTCGGCTTCTGGGTAGGAGTACGGAACGCGTCCTGGATTGGACTCAGTCCAATTATGTGACCTGGGTCACATATCGGACTATCCGGCTCGGTGCACCACCGCGTCGCACAGCTCCACCAGCGCGGCCTTCGGGTCGCACTCCGGAAGCGGAGCCAGCGCGGCCCGCGCCTCCTCCGCATACCGGACCGCGTCCCGGCGGGCCAGCTCCAGCGCCGGATGCGCCCGCAGCGCCGTCAGCGCCTCCGCGTGCCGCGCGTCGTCCGTGAGGTCGGAGTCCAGCAGCTCGCACAGGGCGATGTCCTCGGCCAGCCCCAGCCGGGCCGCCCGCTCCCGCAGCCGCAGCACCGGAAGCGTGGGGACGCCCTCGCGGAGGTCCGTCCCCGGGGTCTTCCCGGACTCCTGGGAGTCGGAGGCGATGTCCAGGACGTCGTCGGCGAGCTGGAAGGCGACACCGAGCCGTTCGCCGTACTGGGTGAGGACGTCGACGACCGTCTCGTCGGCACCGGAGAGCATGGCGCCGAAGCGGCAGGAGACCGCGACCAGCGAGCCGGTCTTGCCGCTGAGCACGTCGAGGTAGTGCTCGACCGGGTCACGACCGTCCGACGGGCCTGCCGTCTCAAGGATCTGACCGGTCACCAGCCGCTCGAACGCGAGGGCCTGGACCCGGACCGCCTCGGGGCCGAGGTCGGCGAGGATCTGGGAGGCGCGGGCGAAGAGGAAGTCGCCGGTGAGGACGGCGAGCGAGTTGCCCCAGCGGGTGTTGGCGCTGTCGACACCGCGCCGCACGGCGGCCTCGTCCATGACGTCGTCGTGGTACAGCGTGGCCAGGTGGGTGAGCTCGACGACGACGGCCGACGGCACGACACCGGGCGCGTACGGGTCGCCGAACTGCGCGGCGAGCATCACCAGCAGCGGGCGGAACCGCTTCCCGCCGGCCCGGACGAGGTGCTGCGCGGCCTCCGTGATGAACGGGACCTCGCTCTTGGTGGCTTCTAGCAAGCCCTCCTCGACAGCCGTCAATCCGGCCTGGACATCGGCTTCCAGAGCCTGGTCCCGCACGCTCAGCCCGAACGGCCCGACGACGGTCACGAGGGGTCTCCTGTCTGCTGGTGTCTACTGGCGATTACACGGTTTGTCGATAGGTCGCTGCCATCACTCAAGTCAGCGTATCCGGTCAGGTTTCGATCACCGATAGCGCCCACGGTTACACCCCGGGCGCTATCGGATCACGACCGTTATGTTTTTGATCAGCCGATACGACCTGACATCCACTGACTTAACAGGAAGTGCCCACAGTTGTCCCGAACCGGGGCCCGGGTCGTGTCCCGCATCGGGCTCCGCGCCGGGTCCGGATCCCGGGTGACGCCACCCGCCCGGGCGTACCCCTTCCACCGCCCGTCCAAGCCGGCGGGGGCACACGATGCACGAACGGCGGCACCCCGCACCCATCCGCACCCCCTTCCTCCACGGGACCACGCAGGACGACCTCCGCGATCGATCGGCCTGCACCCCTCGGCCTCCGCCCCCGGCCTGCGCCTCCTGGACCCATACCCCCCGACCGGCATCCCCGCCCGGGCTGCCGCCATGTCAACGACTCGCACCACAGGGGAGGTTCCGTCCTCACGGTGGACACCCGGACCGGCGATCCCCGCTCCCCGGCCCGCTTCCCCCGACCCACCCCTCCCGAAGTGACGAGAATCACGTGCACACAACGACCCTCGGCGCACCCCCGGCACCCGGACCCGTCAACCAGCCGCCTCGACCTTGCCGTTGAGCCCGACCGGCGGCACGCGCGCACGACAGAGGCACTCGTTCGAGCGAGCGGGACCGCCATCGAGGCGCACCCACTCCCGCAATTCGGACTAATAGCAAAAATCATCCACATCAGGACAACCGAGAGCGCAATTGCAACTAATGCGAGCGGGTCGGTATTCCGCCGAACCAGGAAAAAGACGGATTCCACCAGCCCCTTATGCCCGATTTGGCGTTATTGCGGTTTCGTGAAGTAGGTCACGTCGGCCCGGTTGCCACAAAGGCTGTTAGGCGACCCTTCCTTCCCTTTCCCTGCGGGCCAGTTGAGGGTTGGCAACCGCAAAGGATCAAGCACCCCATACGGCACAGATCAAGGTCAATCCGCACGTTGTATGAATCAGGCTCTTGTTTCGGACATGTGCTCTCGCATACGTTCCGGCTCGCCGGGCGGACGCCGAATCCTGCCGCCGCCCGTAGTGACCCATCGACGAGTTCATTCGCACGGCAGGAGCGGGGGACCCAGGTAAGTCGCCGGACCGGGCGGCCGACGTCACAGCACAGACGTCGTTCCGGAACGGCTAGGGGTGAAGTCGCATCGCCTTCGGGCGGTGCGGCCGGGCACTCCCCGGGCCCGAACCCGACAGCTCACCTCGCAGGCGACGGAGAGGAACTTCGCCATGCCTGCTGCCGCCCAGCACCGCCGTCCCCGCCGTAACCGCGTCCTCCGCACGCTTGTCGTCGCCGGAACCGGCGCCGCCGTTCTCGCCCTCCCGCTGATCGGGGCGACCACCGCCTCCGCCGCCGGGTCCACCACCACGACGGCCTCGACCACCCTTGCCGGGTACCCGAACAACCTCGACGGCTGGATCCGCGAGTCGCTCGCGATCATGCGGGAGAAGAGCATCCCGGGCACCTACAACGGCATCTACCGCAACCTGATGCGCGAGTCCTCCGGCAACCCGCGGGCCATCAACCTCTGGGACTCCAACGCGGCCAAGGGCATCCCGTCCAAGGGCCTGCTCCAGGTCATCGACCCGACGTTCAAGGCCTACCACGTGGACGGCACGTCGTTCGACATCTACGACCCGGTCGCGAACATCACCGCCGCCTGCAACTACGCCGCCGCACGGTACGGCTCGATCGACAACGTCAACGGCGCGTACTGACCCGGCCGACGCCCCGCGTCAGTCGAAGAGTCTTTCGAGGACGACGGCGATGCCGTCGTCCTCGTTCGACGTGGTGATCTCGTCGGCCAGCGCCTTGAGTTCGGGGTGGGCGTTGGCCATCGCCACCCCATGGGCCGCCCACTCGAACATCGGGATGTCGTTGGGCATGTCGCCGAAGGCGATGGCCTGTCCCGGGCTCAGCCCCAGCCGTTCGGCGGCCAGCGCGAGCCCGGTCGCCTTGGTCACCCCGCACGGCTGCAGTTCCACGGTCCCCGGCCCCGACATCGTGACCGTCGCCAGCGATCCGACCACCGAGCGGGCGGTCGTCGCCAGTTCGTCGTCGGACAGGGCGTGGTGGCGCAGCAGCACCTTGCTGATGGGCGCGCACCACAGGTCGTCGCGCCGGGCGACGCGCAGCGCGGGCAGCGTGGGATGGGGCATCAGGTAGCCCGGCTCGATGAGCGTGAGCCCGTCCACGCCGTCCTGGTCGACCGCCGCGTACACCTGGCCGACCTCGGCCTCGATCTTGCCGAGCGCGGTCTCCGCCAGCTCCCGGTCCAGGGTGACCGACCACAGCAGCCGGTCCGCGCCGGCGTCGTACACCTGCGCGCCCTGGCCGCAGACCGCGAGTCCCGTGCAGCCGAGGTCGTCGAGGAGCGGGCGCACTCTCGGGGCCGGCCGGCCGGTCACCACGAGGTGCCGGGCACCGGCCCGGGCCGCCCGCGCGAGCGCGGCGAGCGACCGTTCCGAGAGGGTGTCGTCGCCGCGCAGCAGCGAGCCGTCCAGGTCGGTGGCGATCAGTGAGTACGGGGAGGGTGCGGCCATGATCAGAGAATACGGACAGCCCGGCCCTGGGACTCACTGGGCGTTTGGACCTCAAGTGGCGCCCGCCGCCTCCGTGATGGGGCCGTTGTCAGTGGCGGGCGTTACGTTTTCCAGGACGCTCGGCAACGGCATCGAGGGCCCGGCCGACGGTGCGCTGCAGCCGAGGAGGGCCGACGGCTCGGACTCTGGTTCGACGGGGGCGGCGATGCCGCCGAACTGGACGGCACGCGCGGGTTGTTGGGGCTGGACTCCGCCGGCGCGGGAACCCGGCCGGCCCGGGATCCACACGACGGCGGTCGGACCGAGAAGATCCCCGGGCGGCCGCTGCCGGTGGTGGTCCTCGGGGCCGGGTGCCGGTCGGTCTCCGCGGTGTCAGGCGTGGGCCGCCGCCAGGTGGGCGGCCAGGCGCGGTGAGGCGAACTCCGTGCCGCACACGAACCGCATCACGGGACCGTACGACGCCGCCGCCGGGAGGCCCGTGAAGTACAGGCCGGGTACGGAGGAGACGTACCCGGCGCCGAGTCTGGGGGCGCCGCGCGTGACGGCGACACGGGTGCGCAGCCCGGAGCCGAGGAAGTCCATCGCGGCGGTGTCCACGCGGTAGCCGGTGGCGGCTATGACGTGGTCGGCGGTGAGTCGGTCGGTGCCGCCGTCGTGGGTGCGGACGGTGAGGACCGGCGCGCCGCCGGAGGTGTCGGCACCGGTCACGGCGGCGACCTCGCGGACCTCGACCTTGCCCTCGAAGCGGTCGCGCAGCCACCAGGCGCCGAGCGGGCCGAGCACCCGGCGCACCAGGTAGTGGCGGGTCTGCGCCGGGAGGTAGCGGTAGGGGTGCGGGTAGTAGCTGAGAGCCCACAGGGACCAGGCACGGCCGAACGGCGACTCCGGGCGCAGCTTCGGCTGGTCCCAGGGCGGGGCGCCGAAGGCGACCCTGCCGTGCCCCCGCGAGACCACCCGCACCCGGGCGCCGGCCTCCGCGGCGAGGGCGGCCGTCTCCAGCGCGGACTGCCCAGCACCTACGACGATCAGTTCCTTGCCGGAGAAACGGGTCAGGTCGTGGTGCTGGGAGCTGTGCGAGACCGGCCCCGCGGGTCCGTCGGCGCCCGCCCGGGCGAGCTCCGCGGGGAGGCGGGCGAGCCCGGACAGTCCGGTGGCGACGACGACCGCACGGGCGGTGAACGACTCCCCCGAGTCCAGCTCAAGTCCGAACCCCGCCGAGCCTTGCGCATCGCGCCGGTCCGCCTCGTGCCGCTCCGCCGTGTGCCGGTCTGCCGTGTGCCGGTTCACGGAGACCACCCGTACCCGCTCCAGCCGGGGCACCAGTTTCCGCTGGAACCACTCGCCGTAGCCGATGAAGGTCTCCACCGGGATGACGTCCTCGTCGGTCACCAGGCGGCGGGTGCCCACGGCGTCGCAGTAGTCGGCGAGGGTGTGCCCGTGCTGCGGGCAGTCCAGGCTGGAGGCGGCCGGGGTGGACTTCAGGATCATCCCGGCCGGCATGTGGTCGCGCCAGCTGACCATGGGGTCGCCGAAGACCCGGACGGGGATGCCGCGCGCCCGCAGATGGGCGGCGGTGGACAGGCCGAAGGGCCCGGCACCGATGACTGCTACCGGTTCGATCACGTAGTCCCTCCCCCAGGAACGTGGTGACTACTTCGTGGCGGCGCCGGAGCCGCGGCGGTTGGTGCGCCACAGCTGGTAGAGGTGCTTCGCACCCGGACGCACGAAGCGGGCGAGCATCGTGACGAACGGCAGCGGGTCGTCGCCCGCCAGCCAGGCCAGCTCGGTCCCGCTCGGCCGCTTCGGCGCGTGCGGCGTCGTGTAGCCGCTGCGGCGGTAGGCGAGGAGGGCGGGCAGGTCGATGTTCTCCACGACGTACCGGTGGCCGGCCCGCTGTTCCCCCTCCGGAACGCGGCGCCCGGTCAGGTCCAGGTGCATGGCGCGGACGACGTCCACCCCGGACTCGCTCTCGAAGAGCCGGAACTGGGCGCCCATGCGCGGGTTGAAGTCGAGCAGTTTGTACTGCCCGTCCCGCCGGTCGAAGCGCAGGTCGAGATCGATGACGCCGGTGAAGCCGATCTGCTTGATGAAACGCGCGGCGAGGTCGGCGAGTTCCGGGTTGTCGACGACGTACGCGTTCGCGGTCATGCCGGCGTGCGGCGGCCAGGAGCGGACCTTGACCCCGGTGAACAGGGCGCGCGGACTCGAGTCGGCGTCGAAGTAGGCGTGCACGATCCAGTCCTCGGCCTCCTCCCGCGGGAGGTACTCCTGGAGGATGACACCCGGATGGGTGCCCCAGTCACGGGCGAGGGTGAGCAGCCCCTCCCGGGTGGCGATCCGCGTCGTTCCGTTGACGGCGGGCTGCTTGCGCCGGACGAACGCCTCACGGTTCTTGGCGACGATCGGGAAGCGGGCCTTCTCCGCGAAGTCGACGATCTCGTCGTACGAGTCCGGGAAGGAGGCCGCCGGGCTCGGGATGCCGTGCTCCACGCACAGTTCGTGCAGGCCCTGTTTGCTCGCCAGCCGGCGGGGCAGTCCGGGGTCCACGCGCGGGAAGAGGAAGCGGTCGCCGAGCGCGTCCTGGTGCTCGGCGATCAGGACGGCGGCCTCCTCGTCGGTGGGGATCAGCACGGTCGGACGGCCGATGCGGCGGCCGATGCGCAGCAGTCCCTCGACGAGATGGTCCGGTTCCTCGGCGCCCGTTGTCGGCCATACGAACGCCCGTTTGAGATAACGGGACGAAGCCGCCGGTGTGTACGCGTCCTCTGTTATCGCGTACATCGGAACGCCCAGGCGGCCCAGGCTGCGAATCGCGCCGACCCCGCCGTGATGCAGCGGATAGTCGCCGAACTTGACGATCAGGCCCGGCACGTCGCGGTCCGCCTCGAACGGCACGCTGACGGCATTCCTGGCCACGGGTCCCCCCACGTGTCCCCCTCTACGGACCGGATCCACCCCGTCCGTGTCCCCCAAAGGACGCTAAGCCGGAATTGCCCCCTCCGACAAGGCCTATTAGGACATTGCGAACTCTTTAGACACTGTCACGACAGCCAACTCACCCGTAACGTGTGGCGCGACCACATGGAATGCCGCGGAACGCCATAGCGACGTCGCCACATGGCCGGCCCCGCGCGGCACGGATGAGAGCGAGGCAGTCACCCCATGCCCCCCTTGCCCCCCTTCGAGGTCCCCGAGGGTGATCCCTTCGGCCCGAACAACCTTCCGTATGGCGTGTTCTCGACCTCCGAGGGCACGGAACGGAGGGTCGGCGTCCGCCTCGGCGACCACGTCCTCGACGCCGGCGCCGCGGCCCTCGCCCTCGGCTCCCCGTACGCCTCCCTGCTCGCCCGGCCGACCCTCAACCCGCTGCTGGCCGCCGGCCGCACCACCTGGTCGGACGTACGGCGCGCCCTGACCGCCTGGGTGACCGTGCCCGCGCACCGCGAGACGCTCGCGCCCCTCCTGCACCCGCTGCCCGAGGTGACCCTGCACCTCCCCTTCGAGGTCGCCGACTACGTCGACTTCTACGCCTCCGAGAACCACGCCCGGAACGCCGGCCGCATCTTCCGCCCCGACGCCGCCGAACCGCTCACCCCCAACTGGAAGCACCTGCCCATCGGTTACCACGGCCGCGCGGGCACGGTCGTGGTCTCCGGGACGGACGTCGTACGGCCCTCGGGACAGCGGAAGGCACCCGCGGACCCGGCACCGTCGTTCGGCCCCTCGGTACGGCTGGACATCGAGGCCGAGGTCGGCTTCGTCGTCGGCACGCCGTCGCAGCAGGGCAGGCCGGTGGCGCTGGGCGACTTCAGGGAGCACGTGTTCGGGCTCTGCCTGCTGAACGACTGGTCCGCGCGGGACATCCAGGCCTGGGAGTACGTTCCGCTCGGCCCGTTCCTCGGCAAGTCGTTCGCCACCTCGGTCTCGGCGTGGATCACCCCGCTGGACGCGCTGGAGGACGCGCGGATCGCCCCGCCGCGGCGGACGCATCCGCTGCTGCCGTACCTCGACGACGCCACGGAGGAGCCCGCCGGTTACGACCTGCGGATCTCGATCGCGATCAACGGGGAGACGGTGTCCGAGCCGCCGTTCGCCACCATGTACTGGACCGCCGCCCAGCAGCTCGCCCACATGACGGTCAACGGAGCCTCCCTGCGCACCGGCGACCTGTACGGCTCCGGCACGGTGAGCGGCGCGGAGCCCGGGCAGCGCGGGTCGCTGCTGGAGCTGACCTGGAACGGACGCGATCCGCTCGAACTCCCGGACGGGAAGCGGACGTACCTGGAGGACGGCGACGTGGTGACGATGTCGGCATGGGCTCCGGGGCCGGGCGGCAGCCGGGTGGGGCTCGGGGAGGTCAGCGGGCGGGTCGTGACGGGGTGACGAGGGCGCCCGGCCCTGGGACGGAGGGGCGCGCCCGGATCGTCGTCGTCACCTGACTCGGGGCGCCCGGCACCGTCATACTGACGGGACACGCACCATGCGATGCGCCCGCACGCGCACCGTGCGGGGCGTCGGCGCACGCATCGCGTGCCGCGCCGGCGCCCGCACCAGGTCACGCAACGGCGTATCACCCCGCACCACCGATCACCCGCGCACATCTCCGATCAGGAAACGGAGCCCCGGCATGACCGTCTGCCTGCTCCTGCTGACCGTCGTCGCCCTGGCGGCCGCCGTGCCCGCACCGCGTGCCCTGGTGCGGTCCCTGTGGCCGGAGCGGGAACCGGTGGTCGCGCTGTGGGTGTGGCAGTGCCTGGTCGCCACCGTGCTGATGTGCTGCCTGGCCGCGCTGACCCTGGGCGCGGCCGCCGTCTTCCACACCGTGCGCGACCGGGTGTTCGCCCCGGCTCCGCCGGCGGTCACCGCCGCGTACGACCTCTCCGTCGCGCCCCTGTGGGCGGTCGCCCTCACGGTGCTGCTGGCCTCCGGGGCCGCGTGGACGACGGCGATGCTGGCGCGCGAACTGGTCGAGGCCCGGCGCCGCCGCGACCGGACCCGGGCGCACCTGCGGGAGCGGGCGCCCGAACTGCCGGCGGGGCTGCCCGCGGCGCGCGGCCCGATGCTGGTGCTGGAGGACGAGTACCCGGACGCGTGGTGGATGCCGGGCCATCCACCGCAGCTGGTCGTGACGACGGGGGCGCTGCACCGCCTCACCGACCACCAGCTCGACGCCGTACTCACCCACGAACGGGGGCACGCCCGCGCCCATCACGACTGGCTGCTCCACCTGTCCAGCGCCCTGGCCACGGGTTTCCCGCGCGTGCCGCTCTTCTCCCACTTCTGCGACCAGACCCACCGGCTCGTCGAACTCGCCGCGGACGACACGGCGTCCCGCCGCTGCGGCCACCTCACCACCGCACTGGCCCTGATCGAGCTGAACCAGCACCGCGGTGTCCTGTCCTGCGCGTCGAGCCGCCGGCTGCTGGGCGAGCGGGTCGACCGCCTGCTGGAACCGCCGCCACGGCTGCTGCGCCGCCAGCGGGCCCTGACGACGACGGTGGCCGCCCTGGTCCCCCTGCTGCCGCTCCTGATCGCGTTCGCACCGGGGCTGACGGCACTCGGCTAGAGCGAGCGCCACCGGCCTGCGCGGGGTTAGCCTCGGCGCTGTCGTCGTCCGACGGGGAGACGGGAAGAGCGGGGGCTGCGGATGCAGGAGCAGGACTGGGTCGTGCAGGCGGAAGAGCTTTTCGAAGCGGCGATGTTCGGCGGGGACGCGTCCGCGCCGGACCGCTCCGACGACGTACTGGACGCGGTCGAGGCACGGCTTTCGATGGCACGGGGCAAGGTACTGCACGTGCGCTTCCTCGACAGCCGCGAGGAGGACAGCGGGGAAGTGGCGTTCTTCGAGCGCGCGGCAGAGTTGTACCGCCGGCTGGAGGACGCGTCGGGTGAGGCGGACGCGTTGTTCTGGATCGGCTGCTGGCACCAGGTGGTGAAGGGCGAGGGCACCACCGGCAGACCGTACTTCGAACAGTCGTACGCGCTGGCGAAGTCCGTCGACGACCGGCGGACGATGTCCTACGCGGTTCGCCATCTCGGCTTCGTCGACAAGGACGCGGGCGACTTCGACCGGGCCCGCAAGAAGCTCACCGAGTCGGTGGCGCTGCGCCGGGAGATCGGCTTCAGGCCCGGGGAAGCGGCAGGTCTGGTGGCCCTCGCCTACCTCGCGGCCGAGACCGGCAACCGGCCGCTGGCACTCCGGCACCTCGACGAGGCACAGACGGTCGCCCAGGGCTGCGGCGCCAAGGCGGTCTCGGGGTGGGTCGAACAGGCCCGCGCGTCCATGGGTGCCTAGCCGTCCGCGGACGCGGATCCGCGGCTGTGCCGAAGTGCCGGAGCAAGGGCCGGGGCGGCGAGGGGGCCGAGGCGGCTCCCGCGCCGCCGTACCGGCGCCGCGGGTCCTATACCCAGTCCTCCGGTTCCGGCTCCGCGTCCATCTCGGGCCAGTGGTCCTCCTCCCCGGTCCCCGGTGCGGCGGAGGCCGGGGCGGGCGGCGTCTTCAGGGCGGCCAGCGCCCCGAGGACGCCCTCTCCGTACGTCATGAGCTTCTTCTCGCCGACCCCGCCGATGGTGGCGAGTTCGGCGACGGACTCGGGCCACCGGCTGACGATCTCCCGCAGGGTGGCGTCGTGGAAGATCACGTAGGCGGGTACGCCCTGTTCGCGGGCCTG
Source organism: Streptomyces sp. NPDC008092 (assembly GCF_042957285.1). Classification (NCBI taxonomy): domain Bacteria; kingdom Bacillati; phylum Actinomycetota; class Actinomycetes; order Kitasatosporales; family Streptomycetaceae; genus Streptomyces; species Streptomyces sp. NPDC008092. Next base: position 215,497 of record NZ_JBIBHY010000003.1, on the reverse strand, counting down.
CTCGGCGCGCCAGGCGCGCAGGGCCTCGAAGGCGGGGAGCAGCTCCTCGGGCAGCTCGGCCACGGCGGCCTTGGCCTTGCCCTTGCCGGAGGACCCGGCGGAACCGGAGCTCCCGGACGCCCGTGCGACCGCCGGCTTCTTCGGCTCCTTCCGCAGCGGGACGTCGCGTTCCCGGCGCAGTACCGTCCCGCTGGCCTCGGTGAGCACCAGGGTGCCGTACTCGCCCTCGACCGCGAGCAGCCCCTGGGCGAGCAGCTGGCGGACGACGCCGCGCCATTCGCCTTCGTCGAGGTCGGTGCCGATACCGAAGACGGACAGCTGGTCGTGGTCGAACTGGATGACCTTGGCCGTGCGCTTGCCGAGCAGGATGTCGACGATCTGGACGGCACCGAACTTCTGCCCGCGTTCGCGCTGGAGCCGTACGACGGTGGAGAGGACCTTCTGGGCGGCGACGGTGCCGTCCCAGGTCTCGGGCGGGGTGAGACAGGTGTCGCAGTTGCCGCAGCCCGCGGCGTCGGGGTCCTGGCCGAAGTAGTTGAGGAGCTGCCCGCGGCGGCACTGGGCGGTCTCGCACAGGGCGAGCATGGAGTCGAGGTGGGCCTGGGCGCGGCGGCGGAAGGCCTCGTCGCCCTCGCCGGACTGGATGAGTTTGCGCTGCTGTATGACGTCGTTGAGGCCGTAGGCCATCCAGGCGGTGGAGGGCAGGCTGTCACGGCCCGCGCGGCCGGTCTCCTGGTAGTAGCCCTCGACGGACTTGGGCAGGTCGAGGTGGGCGACGAAGCGGACGTCGGGTTTGTCGATGCCCATGCCGAAGGCGATGGTGGCGACCACGACCAGACCGTCCTCGCGCAGGAAGCGGGACTGGTGGGCGGCGCGGGTGCCCGCGTCGAGGCCGGCGTGGTAGGGCACGGCGTCGACGCCGTTGCGGGTGAGGAACTCGGCGGTGGATTCGACGGACTTGCGGGAGAGGCAGTAGACGATGCCCGCGTCGCCCTCGTGCTCCTGGCGGAGGAAGGCGAGCAGCTGCTTCTTGGGGTCGGCCTTGGGGACGATCCGGTACTGGATGTTGGGCCGGTCGAAGCTGGCCACGAAGTGCCGGGCCGTCGGCATGTGCAGCCGCTGGGTGATCTCCTGGTGGGTGGCGTGGGTGGCGGTGGCCGTGAGCGCGAGGCGCGGGACGTCGGGCCAGCGCTCGCCGAGGAGGGAGAGGGCGAGGTAGTCGGGGCGGAAGTCGTGGCCCCACTGGGAGACGCAGTGCGCCTCGTCGATGGCGAAGACGGCGATCTTGCCGCGGCCGAGCAGGTCGAGGGTGGAGTCCAGGCGGAGCCGCTCGGGGGCGAGGTAGAGCAGGTCGAGCTCGCCCGCGAGGAACTGGGCCTCGACCACGCGCCGCTCGTCGAAGTCCTGGGTCGAGTTGATGAACCCGGCGTTGACGCCGAGAGCGCGCAGCGCGTCCACCTGGTCCTGCATGAGGGCGATGAGCGGTGAGACCACCACGCCCGTACCTGGTCTGACCAGGGCGGGAATCTGGTAGCACAGTGATTTTCCGCCGCCGGTGGGCATCAGGACGACGGCGTCGCCGCCCGCCACCACATGATCGATGATCGCCTGCTGCTCGCCCCGGAAGGCGTCGTACCCGAAGACCCGGTGCAGCGTGGCCAGTGCCTCGCTGTCCGCCGGTCCCTGCGCCTGCGGCGCACCCGGCGTCTCGGTCGTCCCTGGCATCTCGTCGGTCCCGCCCGTCCCGCCCATCGTCGTGTCCCCCGTACGTCGTCCGTCGACCACTGCCACCACGATAGGGGTCCGGACCGACAACGCCGGAGTTATCCACAGGCTGCCCGCCCGGGAGGGGCACCGGTACGGGGTCTTTCCGCCGGGGAGCGGGCGCGGCTGTGGGGGTTCCCCCGTCCGGCGGTGCCCTCAGTCCTTTGGCGGTCTTCGCGTGGCGGCCCGGAAGCGGTGCGGGCCATGCTGCACGGGCGGGACCGGGGAGGCCCGTGCCGTACGGAGGCGTCGCGTTCGCGGGCCTCTTCCGCCCCAAGGAGCATCAGGATGTCTCTCAGGTCCCGCACCGCCGGCGCCGCTCTGGCGCTGGCCGTGCCGTTCGCCCTGGCCGCGGTGCCCGCCGACGCGGCTCCCGTCCCCGATCCCGACCCGTTCGTGTGGACGGATCTGACCCCGACGTACACGGCGACGGCGGACTACCAGTACGAGCCGTTCGCGATCACGGACGGTCATACCCGGTCCGACGCCTGCGACCGGACCGCCCAGGGCGGCGCGGGCTACCACTACGTCAAGCTCGCCGACGTCGGCAGTCTGGACCCGGCCGAGCCCGCGGGTCTCCTCTACGAGGCCGACGCCGACGGCAACCGCGCCCTGGTCGCGGTGGAGTGGATCGTGCCGGCGGGCAGCGGCACCACCGCGCCGACGTTGTTCGGACAGCAGTTCCAGCCGGCGACGACGGTTCCCGGTGTCCCGGGGCCGGTGTACACGTTGCGCGCGTGGATCTGGAAGGACAACCCGAGCGGCCTGCTCGCGCCGTGGAATCCCACGGTGGCGTGCCCGTAGCCCCGGGGCGCACACGCGCGTGGGCCCCGGCTCCTGTGCGGGAGCCGGGGCCCGGGGTGTGCGGGACGCTTCAGCGCACGAATACTCCGGCCTGGCTCGCCAGGTTCAGGAAGTACTGCGGTGCGACACCGAGCACCAGGGTGACCGCGACGCCGAGGCCGATCGCCGCCATGGTGAGCGGTGACGGCACGGCGACCGTGGGCCCCTCGGGCCTCGGCTCGCTGAAGAACATCAGCACGATCACGCGGATGTAGAAGAACGCGGCGATCGCGGACGAGATCACACCGATCACGACCAGCGGGACCGCCCCGCCCTCGGCCGCCGCCTTGAACACGGCGAACTTTCCGGCGAAGCCTGAGGTCAGCGGGATGCCCGCGAAGGCCAGCAGGAAGACGGCGAAGACGGCCGCCACGAGTGGCGAGCGGCGGCCGAGCCCGGCCCACTTGGACAGGTGGGTGGCCTCGCCGCCCGCGTCCCGCACCAGGGTGACCACGGCGAAGGCGCCGATGGTCACGAAGGAGTAGGCCGCCAGGTAGAAGAGGACCGACGACACGCCGTCCTTCGACGTCGCGATGACACCGGCGAGGATGAATCCGGCGTGCGCGATCGACGAGTAGGCGAGGAGCCGCTTGATGTCGGTCTGGGTGATCGCGACGATCGCGCCGCCCAGCATGGTGATGATCGCGACGCCCCACATGACCGGCCGCCAGTCCCAGCGCATGCCCGGCAGGACCACGTACAGCAGACGCAGCAGCGCGCCGAACGCGGCGACCTTGGTGGCGGCCGCCATGAAGCCGGTCACCGGGGTGGGCGCGCCCTGGTAGACGTCCGGCGTCCACATGTGGAAGGGGACGGCGCCGACCTTGAAGAGCAGACCCATGACGACCATCGCGGCGCCGATCAGGAGCAGCGCGTCGTTGCCCATGGTGTCGGCGAGGGCCGGGTCGACGCTGGTGACGGTGCCGTCGACGACCTGGGCGATGGTGGCGTACGACACCGAGCCGGCGTAGCCGTAGAGCAGGGCGATGCCGAACAGGGTGAACGCGGAGGCGAAGGCGCCGAGCAGGAAGTACTTGACGGCGGCTTCCTGCGACATGAGGCGCTTGCGGCGGGCCAGGGCGCACAGCAGGTAGAGCGGGAGGGAGAAGACCTCCAGGGCCACGAAGAGCGTCAGCAGGTCGTTGGCCGAGGGGAACACCAGCATGCCGGCGACGGCGAAGAGCAGGAGCGGGAAGACCTCGGTGGTGGTGAAGCCGGCCTTGACGGCCGCCTTCTCGGTGTCGCTGCCGGGGACCGCGGCGGCCTGCGCGGCGAAGGAGTCGACGCGGTTGCCGTGCACCTCGGGGTCCAGGCGGCGTTCGGCGAAGGTGAACAGGCCGACGAGGCCGGCGAGCAGGATCGTGCCCTGGAGGAACAGGGAGGGTCCGTCGACGGCGATGGCGCCCATGGCGGCGATGTGCGCCTTGGTGGTGCCGTAACCGTCGGCGGCCAGGGCGACGACCGCCGCGAAGGCCGCGCACAGGGCCACCGCGGAGACGAACACCTGGGCGTAGTAACGGGACTTGCGCGGGACGAACGCCTCGACCAGCACCCCGACGATCGCCGCGCCGACGACGATCAGGGTGGGCGACAGCTGCCCGTACTCGATCTTCGGCGCCGGGATCTTCGAGATCGGCTCGGCTGCGGTTGTCCACAGGCTGTGGACGGCTGCTGCGCTCACTTGGCCGCCTCCACTGCGGGCTTCGGGTCGGTCTTGTGTACGTCCGACATGGTCTGCTTGACCGCCGGGTTGACGATGTCCGTGACGGGCTTCGGATAGACGCCCAGGAAGATCAGTAGGACGATCAGCGGGGCCACCACGAGGAGTTCGCGCGCCTTCAGGTCGGGCATCGCGGAGACCGCCGGTTTCACCGGGCCCGTCATCGTCCGCTGGTAGAGGACGAGGGTGTAGAGCGCGGCGAGGACGATGCCGAAGGTGGCGATGATCCCGATGGCCGGGTAGCGCGTGAACGTGCCGACCAGGACCAGGAACTCGCTCACGAAGGGCGCGAGTCCGGGCAGCGACAGGGTGGCCAGGCCGCCGATCAGGAAGGTGCCGGCGAGCACCGGGGCGACCTTCTGCACGCCGCCGTAGTCGGCGATGAGCCGGGAGCCGCGCCGGGAGATCAGGAAGCCGGCGACCAGCATCAGCGCGGCGGTGGAGATGCCGTGGTTGACCATGTAGAGGGTGGCGCCGGACTGGCCCTGGCTGGTCATCGCGAAGATGCCCATGATGATGAACCCGAAGTGGGAGATGGACGCGTAGGCGACCAGCCGCTTGATGTCGCGCTGTCCGACGGCGAGCAGGGCGCCGTAGATGATGCTGATCAGGGCGAGGACCAGGATGGTGGGCGTCGCCCACTTCGACGCCTCCGGGAAGAGCTGGAGGCAGAAGCGGAGCATCGCGAACGTGCCCACCTTGTCGACGACCGCGGTGATGAGGACGGCGACGGGGGCGGTGGACTCCTGCATGGCGTTGGGCAGCCAGGTGTGCAGCGGCCACAGCGGCGCCTTCACCGCGAAGGCGAAGAAGAAGCCGAGGAACAGCCAGCGTTCGGTGCTGGTCGCCATGTGCAGCGTGCCGTTGGCGCGGGCCTGCGCGATCTCGGCGAGCGAGAAGTTCCCGGCGACCGTGTACAGGCCGATCACCGCGGCCAGCATGATCAGGCCGCCGACCAGGTTGTAGAGGAGGAACTTCACGGCGGCGTACGACCGTTGCGTGGACGCCGCTTCCTCGCCCTGCGCGTGGGCGCGGTCCCCGAAGCCACCGATGAGGAAGTACATCGGGATGAGCATGGCTTCGAAGAAGATGTAGAAGAGGAAGACGTCGGTGGCCTCGAAGGAGATGACCACCATCGCCTCGACGGCCAGGATCAGGGCGAAGAAGCCCTGGGTGGGCCGCCACCGCTTGCTGCCGGTCTCCAGCGGGTCCGCGTCGTTCCAGCCGGCCAGGATGATGAAGGGCATCAGCAGGGCGGTCAGGGCGATCAGGACGACCGCGATGCCGTCGACGCCCAGTTCGTAGCGGACCCCGAAGTCCGCGATCCAGGCGTGGGACTCGGTGAGCTGGTAGCGGGCGCCGCCGGGATCGAAGCGGACCATGACGACGATCGCCAGGACGAGCGTGGCGAGCGAGACCAGCAGCGCGAGCCATTTGGCGGCGGTGCGCCGGGCGGCCGGTACGGCTGCCGTGGCGACCGCGCCGACGGCCGGGAGGACCGCCGTCGCTGTCAGCAGAGGAAAGGACATCGGTATCAGACCGCCCTCATCAGCAGGGTCGCGGCGACCAGGAGGGCAGCGCCGCCGAACATCGAGACCGCGTACGAGCGCGCGTAGCCGTTCTGCAGCTTGCGCAGCCGGCCGGAGAGCCCGCCGAAGCCCGCCGCCGTGCCGTTGACGACGCCGTCGACCAGGGTGTGGTCGACATATACAAGGGAGCGGGTGAGGTGTTCGCCGCCGCGGACCAGGACGACGTGGTTGAAGTCGTCCTGGAGGAGGTCGCGGCGGGCCGCGCGGGTGAGCAGCGAGCCGCGCGGGGCGACGGCGGGGACGGGGCGGCGGCCGTACTGGAGGTAGGCGATGCCGACGCCGATGATGAGGCAGACCATGGTGGCGCCGGTGACGACGCCCGCGCTGATCGGGGAGTCGCCCTCGCTGTGGCCGGTGATCGGCTCCAGCCAGTGCAGGAAGCGGTCGCCGATGCTGAAGAATCCGCCGGCGAAGACCGAGCCGACCGCCAGGACGATCATCGGGATCGTCATGACCTTCGGGGACTCGTGCGGGTGCGGCTCGTGGCCGTGCTCGTCGGGCTGCCAGCGCTTCTCGCCGAAGAACGTCATCAGCATCACGCGCGTCATGTAGAAGGCGGTGATGGCCGCGCCGACCAGTGCGCAGGTGCCGAGGATCCAGCCCTCGGTGCCGCCCTTGGCGAACGCCGCCTCGATGATCTTGTCCTTGGAGAAGAAGCCGGACAGGCCCGGGAAGCCGATGATGGCGAGGTAGCCGAGGCCGAAGGTGATGAAGGTGACCGGCATGTACTTACGCAGGCCGCCGTACTTGCGCATGTCGACCTCGTCGTTCATGCCGTGCATGACGGAACCGGCGCCGAGGAACAGTCCGGCCTTGAAGAAGCCGTGCGTCACCAGGTGCATGATCGCGAAGACGTAGCCGATCGGGCCGAGGCCGGCGGCGAGCACCATGTAGCCGATCTGCGACATGGTCGAACCGGCGAGGGCCTTCTTGATGTCGTCCTTCGCGCAACCGACGATCGCACCGAAGAGGAGGGTGACGGCGCCGACGACGGTGACGACGAGCTGGGCGTCCGGGGCCGCGTTGAAGATCGCGCCGGAGCGGACGATCAGGTACACGCCCGCGGTCACCATGGTCGCCGCGTGGATGAGGGCCGAGACCGGGGTCGGGCCCTCCATGGCGTCCCCGAGCCAGGACTGCAGCGGCACCTGGGCGGACTTGCCGCAGGCGGCGAGCAGCAGCATCAGGCCGATCGCGGTGAGCCTGCCCTCGGAGGCGTCGGTGGCGTGGCTGAGGACCGGGCCGAAGGCGAACGTGCCGAACGTCGTGAACATCAGCATGATCGCGATCGACAGGCCCATGTCGCCGACGCGGTTGACGATGAAGGCCTTCTTGGCCGCCGTCGCCGCGCTGGGCTTGTGCTGCCAGAAGCCGATCAGCAGGTACGAGGCGAGGCCGACGCCCTCCCAGCCGACGTACAGCAGCAGGTAGTTGTCGGCGAGGACGAGCAGCAGCATCGCCGCGAGGAACAGGTTGAGGTAGCCGAAGAAGCGGCGGCGGCGCTCGTCGTGCTCCATGTACCCGACCGAGTACAGGTGGATGAGCGAGCCGACGCCGGTGATCAGCAGGACGAACGTCATCGACAGCTGGTCGAGGCGGAAGGTGACGTCCGCCTGGAACCCGGCCACCGGGACCCAGGTGAACAGGTGCTGCATCAGGGTGCGGTGTTCGGGGTTCCTGCCGAGCAGGTCGGCGAAGAGGATGACGCCGAACACGAAGGACGTCGTCGAGAGGATCGTGCCGATCCAGTGTCCTACGGCGTCCAGGCGCCGGCCGCCGACGAGCAGGACGGCCGCTCCGAGCAGGGGCGCCGCGATCAGCAGCGCAATCAGGTTCTCCACGATTCAGCGACCCCCTACAGCTTCATCAGGCTGGCGTCGTCGACCGAGGCCGAGTGGCGGGTACGGAACAGCGACACGATGATCGCGAGCCCGACCACGACCTCCGCGGCGGCGACGACCATCGTGAAGAAGGCGATGATCTGGCCGTCGAGATTGCCGTGCATCCGGGAGAAGACGACGAACGCGAGGTTGCAGGCGTTCAGCATGAGCTCGATGCACATGAAGACGACGATCGCGTTCCGTCTGATCAGCACACCGGTGGCGCCGATCGTGAACAACAGGGCGGCGAGGTAGAGGTAGTAGACGGGGTTCACTTCGACGCCTCCTCGCTGCGCCCCAGGTGCGCGGGCTCGACCGGGGTCCGCTCCAGCCGTTCCTCGGAGCGCTGTTCCAGGGCCCGCAGGTCGCCCAATGCCTCCGCGGAGACGTCACGGACCTGGCCGCGGTCGCGGAGCGTCTTGCTGACGGTGAGCTCGGACGGGGTGCCGTCGGGGAGCAGGCCGGCGATGTCCACGGCGTTGTGCCGGGCGTAGACGCCGGGGGCGGGCAGCGGCGGCAGGTGCTTGCCGTCGCGGACGCGCTGCTCGGACTGCTCGCGCTGGGTCTTCGCGCGCTCGGTGCGCTCCCGGTGGGTGAGCACCATGGCGCCGATGGCGGCGGTGATGAGCAGGGCGCCGGTGATTTCGAAGGCGAAGACGTACTTGGTGAAGATGAGGGCGGCGAGGCCCTCCACGTTGCCGTTGGCGTTGGCCTGGCCGGTGCCCTCGAAGTTCTTCAGGGAGGCGTTGGCGATGCCCGCGAAGAGCAGGACGCCGAAGCCGACCCCGCAGAGAAGGGCCAGCCAGCGCTGGCCCTTGATGGTCTCCTTCAGCGAGTCGGCGGCGGTCACGCCGACCAGCATCACCACGAAGAGGAACAGCATCATGATCGCGCCGGTGTAGACGACGATCTGCACGATTCCGAGGAAGTAGGCGCCGTTGGCGAGGTAGAACACCGCCAGGACGATCATGGTGCCGGCGAGCGACAGCGCGCTGTGCACGGCCTTCTTCATGAAGACGGTGGACAGGGCGCCGATCACCGCGACGGTGCCGAGGACCCAGAACTGGAAGGCCTCGCCGGTGGAGGTGGTGTAGGCGGCGAGCTGCGGGCTCATGCGTCCACCTCCCGCTCCTGCTCCTCGGGCTTCTCACCCTTGGAGACGGCGACCTGCTGCACGGTCCCCGGGGCGGCCTCGGTCACCAGGCCCCGGTAGTAGTCCTGTTCGTCGGTCCCCGGGAAGATCGCGTGCGGGGTGTCGACCATGCCCTCTTCGAGACCGGCGAGCAGCTGCTCCTTGGTGTAGATGAGGTTGGCGCGGCTGCTGTCGGCCAGTTCGAACTCGTTGGTCATCGTCAGCGCGCGCGTGGGGCACGCCTCGATGCACAGACCGCACAGGATGCAGCGGGCGTAGTTGATCTGGTAGACGCGGCCGTAGCGCTCGCCCGGCGAGTAGCGCTCCTCGTCGGTGTTGTCGGCGCCCTCCACGTAGATGGCGTCGGCGGGGCAGGCCCAGGCGCACAGTTCGCAGCCGACGCACTTCTCCAGGCCGTCCGGATGGCGGTTGAGCTGGTGCCGTCCGTGGAACCGCGGGGCCGTGGTCTTCGCCTGCTCCGGGTACTGCTCGGTCAGCCGCTTCTTGAACATGGCCTTGAAGGTCACGCCGAAGCCGGCCACGGGGTTCTGGAAACCGGGCTTGGTCTCCTTGGGCTCCTCAGCCATCGGACGCCTCCTTTCCATCCGTAGGTCCGTCACTGACAGTGTCCGTCCCGCCACTGACAATCAGCTCCCGCTCCCGGCGGGGAGTGCGGCGGGGCACCGGCGGCAGTTCCTGTCCGGGCAGCGGCGGTACGGGGAAGCCGCCCGCCATCGGGTCGAACGCGACCGGTTCGGCGGTCGGCTGCGCGGCCTCCTTGCCCTTGTCGCGGAAGATGTCGACGACGAAGGACAGGAGCAGCAGGGCGAGGACCCCGCCGCCGACGTAGAGGGCGATGTCGGCGAAGTCGTAGTTCTGGTTGCGCAGGGTCCGGACGGTCGCGACGAGCATCAGCCAGACGACGGAGACCGGGATGAGGACCTTCCAGCCGAGCTTCATCAGCTGGTCGTAGCGCACCCGCGGGAGCGTGCCGCGCACCCAGACGAAGCCGAACAGCAGCAGGACGACCTTGGCGACGAACCAGAGCATCGGCCACCAGCCGTGGTTGGCGCCCGCCCAGACGGTGCTGATCGGCCAGGGGGCCCGCCAGCCGCCGAGGAACAGGGTGGTCGACACGGCCGAGACGGTCACCATGTTGACGTACTCGGCGAGCATGAACATCGCGAACTTGATCGACGAGTACTCGGTGTTGAAGCCGCCGACCAGGTCGCCCTCGGACTCGGGCATGTCGAAGGGGGCCCGGTTGGTCTCGCCGATCATCGTGACGACGTAGATGATGAACGAGACCGGCAGCAGCAGGATGTACCAGCGGCCCTGCTGCTGGTCGACGATCGTGGACGTCGACATCGACCCGGAGTACAGGAACACGGAGGCGAACGCGGCGCCCATGGCGATCTCGTAGGAGATCATCTGGGCGCAGGAACGCAGGCCGCCGAGGAGCGGGTAGGTGGAGCCGGAGCTCCAGCCGGCGAGGACGATGCCGTAGATGCCGACGGAGGCGACCGCGAGGATGTAGAGCATCGCGATCGGCAGGTCGGTGAGCTGCATCGTGGTGCGGTGGCCGAAGATGGAGATCTCGTTGTCGGCCGGGCCGAACGGGATGACCGCGATGGCCATGAACGCCGGGATGGCCGCGACGATCGGCGCGAGGATGTAGACGACCTTGTCGGCGCGTTTGACGACGACGTCTTCCTTGAGCATCAGCTTGATGCCGTCGGCGAGCGACTGGAGCATGCCCCAGGGGCCGTGCCGGTTGGGGCCGATGCGCAGCTGCATCCAGGCGACGACCTTGCGCTCCATGACGATGGAGATCAGCACGGTCACCATCAGGAAGGCGAAGCAGAAGACCGCCTTGATGACGACCAGCCACCACGGGTCGCGGCCGAACATGGAGAGGTCTTCAGCGGCGAAGTACGGGCTCATGCCTCCACCTCCTTGGGGGCCTCGCCGGCGGTGGCCGCCGGGCCGATGCGGACGAGGGAGCCGGGCAGCGCCCCGGTGTCGGAGGCGACGCCGCCGCCGGCCGAGTTCAGCGGGAGCCAGACCACGCGGTCGGGCATCTCGGTGATCCGGAGCGGGAGTTCGACGGTGCCGTTGCCCGCGGTGACGGCGATGAGGCCGCCGTTCTCGACGCCCGCCTCGGCGGCGGTCGCCGCGGACACGCGCGCGTGGGCGGCGTGCCGGGTGCCGGCCAGTGCGTCGTCGCCGTCCTGGAGGACGCCCTGGTCGAGGAGGAGCCGGTGCCCGGCGAGCACGGCCTCCCCGGCGGCGGGCCTGGGCAGCGATACGGCCGTCTCCAGCGGGTCGGAGGCCTTCGCCCCGTCCCAGGCGCCGAGCCGGTCCAGTTCCGCCCGCGTGGTGCGCAGGTCGGGCAGGCCCAGGTGGACGTCCATGGCGTCGGCGAGCATCTGCAGCACGCGCGCGTCGGTGGGCGGCAGCGGCCGGGTCATCTGCTCGGGCTTGAGCGCGGCCTCGAAGAGACGCGCCCTGCCTTCCCAGTTGAGGAAGGTGCCGGCCTTCTCGGCGACCGCGGCGACCGGCAGGACGACGTCGGCGTGCTCGGTGACCTCGCTGGGCCGCAGCTCCAGCGAGACCAGGAAGCCGACGGCTTCGAGTGCCGCACGCGCGCGCGTGGGGTCGGGCAGGTCGGCGACCTCGACGCCGGCGACCAGCAGGGCGGAGAGTTCGCCGCGGGCGGCGGCCTCGACGATCTGGCCGGTGTCACGGCCGTAGCGGAGCGGGAGTTCGGCGACGCCCCAGGCGGCGGCGACCTCCTCACGCGCGCGCGGGTCGGTGGCCGGGCGGCCGCCCGGCAGCAGCGACGGCAGCGCGCCCGCCTCGACCGCGCCGCGCTCACCGGCCCGGCGCGGGATCCACACCAGCTGGGCGCCGGTGGCGGTGGCGGCCCGTACGGCGGCGGTGAGTCCGCCGGCGACCGATGCCAGCCGCTCCCCTACGACGATCACCGCGCCGTCGGAGCGCAGCGCCTCGGCGGCCCGGGCACCGGACTCCTCCAGGCCGACGCCGCTCGCCAGGGCGTCCAGCCACTCGGTCTCGGTGCCGGGAGCGGCCGGCAGCAGCGTGCCGCCCGCCTTCTCCAGACCGCGCGTGGCGTACGTGGCGAGGGAGAACACCTGCTGCTTGTGCTTGCGCCAGGCCTTGCGCAGCCGCAGGAAGACGCCGGGCGCCTCCTCCTCCGACTCGAACCCGACCAGGAGGACGGCGGGCGCCTTCTCCACGGAGGTGTACGTGACGCCCGTACCGTCCAGGTCGCGGCCGCGTCCCGCCACCCGTGCGGCCAGGAAGTCGGCTTCCTCGCTGGTGTGCACGCGCGCGCGGAAGTCGATGTCGTTGGTGTCGAGGGCCACGCGCGCGAACTTGCTGTACGCGTAGGCGTCCTCGACGGTGAGCCGGCCGCCGGTGAGGACGCCGGCCCGGGAGCGGGCGGCGGCGAGTCCCTGCGCGGCCGCGTCCAGGGCCTCCGGCCAGGAGGCGGGTTCGAGGACGCCCTGGGCGTTGCGGACCAGCGGGGTCTCCAGCCGGTCCTTCTGCTGGGTGTACCGGAACGCGAAGCGCCCCTTGTCGCAGATCCACTCCTCGTTGACCTCGGGGTCATTGGCGGCGAGCCGCCGCATGACCTTGCCGCGCCGGTGGTCGGTACGGGTGGCGCAGCCGCCCGAGCAGTGCTCGCACACGGACGGCGAGGAGATCAGGTCGAAGGGCCGGGAGCGGAAGCGATACGCCGCCGAGGTCAGCGCGCCCACCGGGCAGATCTGGATGGTGTTCCCGGAGAAGTACGACTCGAACGGGTCGCCCTCGCCGGTGCCGACCTGCTGCAGCGCGCCGCGCTCCAGGAGTTCGATCATCGGGTCGCCGGCGACCTGGTCGGAGAACCGGGTGCAGCGCGCGCACAGCACGCACCGCTCGCGGTCCAGGAGCACCTGGGTGGAGATCGGGACCGGCTTCTCGTAGGTGCGCTTGCGGCCCTCGAAGCGGGACTCGGCGTTGCCGTGCGACATCGCCTGGTTCTGCAGCGGGCACTCGCCGCCCTTGTCGCAGACCGGGCAGTCCAGCGGGTGGTTGATGAGCAGCAGCTCCATCACCCCGTGCTGGGCCTTCTCGGCCACGGGCGAGGTGAGGTGAGTCTTCACCACCATCCCGTCCGTACAGGTGATCGTGCAGGAGGCCATGGGCTTGCGCTGGCCCTCGACCTCGACGATGCACTGGCGGCAGGCGCCGACCGGGTCGAGCAGGGGGTGGTCGCAGAAGCGCGGGATCTCGACGCCGAGCTGTTCGGCGGCGCGGATGACCAGGGTGCCCTTGGGCACGCTGATCTCGATGCCGTCGATCGTCAGCGTGACGAGGTCCTGCGGCGGGACCGCCGCCGTTCCCCCCGAGGAGGGGGAACTCGTGGTCACGGTCATGCGTTCACCTCCGGGCGGTCCGCCCAGGCCGTCGACTTGGCCGGGTCGAAGGGGCAGCCCCGGCCCGTGATGTGCTGTTCGTACTCCTCGCGGAAGTACTTCAGCGAGGAGAAGATGGGGGACGCCGCGCCGTCGCCGAGGGCGCAGAACGACTTGCCGTTGATGTTGTCGGCGATGTCGTTGAGCTTGTCGAGGTCGGACATCACGCCCTTGCCGTCCTCGATGTCGCGCAGCAACTGCACCAGCCAGTAGGTGCCTTCGCGGCAGGGGGTGCACTTGCCGCAGGACTCGTGGGCGTAGAACTCGGTCCAGCGGGTGACGGCACGGACGACGCAGGTGGTCTCGTCGAAGCACTGGAGTGCTTTCGTGCCGAGCATGGAACCCGCGGCCCCCACTCCTTCGTAGTCCAGAGGGACGTCGAGGTGCTCGTCGGTGAACATGGGGGTCGAGGAGCCGCCGGGCGTCCAGAACTTCAGGCGGTGGCCGGGGCGCATCCCGCCGCTCATGTCGAGGAGCTGGCGCAGGGTGATGCCGAGCGGTGCCTCGTACTGGCCGGGGCTCGCCACATGGCCGCTGAGGGAGTACAGCGTGAAGCCGGGCGACTTCTCGCTCCCCATCGACCTGAACCATTCCTTGCCCTTGTGGAGGATGGCGGGAACCGAGGCGATGGACTCAACGTTGTTCACAACAGTCGGGCAGGCGTAGAGCCCTTCGACGGCAGGGAAGGGGGGACGCAGCCGCGGTTGACCGCGGCGGCCTTCGAGCGAGTCGAGCAGCGCGGTCTCCTCGCCGCAGATGTACGCGCCGGCGCCGGCGTGCACGGTGAGGGTGAGGTCGAGTCCGCTGCCGAGGATGTTCTCGCCGAGGTAGCCGGCCGCGTAGGCCTCGCGCACGGCCTCGTGCAGCCGCCGCAGGACGGGGACGACCTCACCCCGCAGGTAGATGAAGGCATGCGACGACCGGATGGCGTAGCACGCGATCACGATGCCCTCGATGAGGCTGTGCGGGTTGGCGAAGAGGAGCGGGATGTCCTTGCAGGTCCCGGGTTCCGATTCGTCGGCATTGACAACTAGATAGTGCGGTTTGCCGTCTCCCTGCGGAATGAACTGCCACTTCATCCCGGTGGGGAATCCCGCGCCGCCGCGGCCGCGCAGTCCGGACTCCTTGACGTAGGCGATCAGGTCGTCCGGCGACATGGCGAGCGCCTTGCGGAGCCCCTCGTACCCGTCGTGCCTGCGGTAGACGTCCAGGCTCCAGGACCGGTCCTCGTCCCAGAAGGCCGACAGCACGGGTGCCAGCAGCTTCTCGGGACTGGTGTCCTTCAGGTCGGGTGCCACCGTCATCACTCCCCCTCCTCTGCGGACGGCGCTTCCTGGGTTCCCTGGGCGCGCGGATGGACCACGCGCGCGGTCTCGCCCTTGGCCAGGCGCAGGCCCACCAGTGAGGCGGGGCCTGCGCTGCCGCTCTCCTCGACGGCACCGTGCCGCTCGTCCGGGAAGCCGGCCAGGATCCGCGCGGTCTCCTTGAAGGTGCAGAGCCGGGCGCCGCGGGTGGGCTCGACGTCGCGGCCCGCGCGCAGGTCGTCGACCAGGCGCTTGGCGCTGGCCGGGGTCTGGTTGTCGAAGAACTCCCAGTTGACCATCACGACCGGGGCGAAGTCGCAGGCCGCGTTGCACTCGATGTGCTCCAGGGTGACCTTGCCGTCGCCGGTGGTCCCGCCGTTGCCGACACCGAGGTGCTCCTGCAGGGTCTCGAAGATCGCGTCACCGCCCATGACCGCGCACAGGGTGTTGGTGCAGACGCCGACCTGGTAGTCGCCGGACGGCTTGCGCCGGTACATGGTGTAGAAGGTGGCGACGGCGGTGACCTCGGCGGTGGTCAGCTCCAGGACGTCCGCGCAGAACTGCATCCCGGTGCGCGTGACGTGGCCCTCCTCCGCCTGTACGAGGTGCAGCAGCGGCAGCAGGGCGGACCGGGAGTCGGGGTAGCGGGCGATGATCTCGCGCGCGTCCGCCTCCAGGCGGGCCCGGACGTCGTCCGGGTAGGCGGGCGCGGGCAGCTCGGGCATGCCCAGGCTGATACCGCGCTCCGAGGAAGAGGTGGTCACCGGTCGACGCCTCCCATCACGGGGTCGATGGACGCCACGGCGACGATGACGTCGGCGACCTGGCCGCCCTCGCACATCGCCGCCATGGCCTGCAGGTTGGTGAAGGACGGGTCGCGGAAGTGGACCCGGTAGGGGCGGGTGCCGCCGTCGGACACGGCGTGCACGCCGAGTTCGCCCTTGGGTGACTCGACGGCCGCGTAGGCCTGGCCGGGCGGGACCCGGAAGCCCTCGGTGACCAGCTTGAAGTGGTGGATCAGGGCCTCCATGGAGGTGCCCATGATCTTCTTGATGTGGTCGAGGGAGTTGCCGAGTCCGTCCGGCCCGAGGGCGAGCTGGGCGGGCCAGGCGATCTTCTTGTCGGCGACCATGACCGGTCCGGGCTGGAGCCGGTCCAGGCACTGCTCGACGATCCCGAGCGACTGGCGCATCTCCTCCAGGCGGACCAGGAAGCGGCCGTAGGCGTCGCAGGTGTCGGCGGTCGGGATCTCGAAGTCGTACGTCTCGTAGCCGCAGTACGGCTGGGCCTTGCGCAGGTCGTGCGGCAGGCCTGCGGAGCGCAGGATCGGGCCGGTGGCGCCGAGGGCCATGCAGCCGGCCAGGTCGAGGTAGCCGATGTCCTGCATGCGGGCCTTGAAGATGGGGTTCCCGGTGGCGAGCTTGTCGTACTCCGGGAGGTTCTTGCGCATCTTCTTCACGAACTCGCGGATCTGGTCGACCGCGCCGGGCGGCAGGTCCTGGGCGAGGCCGCCGGGGCGGATGTACGCGTGGTTCATCCGCAGGCCGGTGATCAGCTCGTAGAGATCGAGAATCATTTCACGATCACGGAAGCCGTAGATCATGATCGTGGTGGCGCCGAGTTCCATGCCGCCGGTGGCGATGCACACCAGGTGGGAGGAGAGCCGGTTGAGCTCCATCAGGAGCACCCGGACGATCTCGGCGCGCTCGGTGATCTGGTCCTCGATGCCGAGGAGCTTCTCGACGGCGAGGCAGTAGGCGGTCTCGTTGAAGAAGGACGTCAGGTAGTCCATGCGCGTCACGAACGTGGTGCCCTGCGTCCACGTGCGGAACTCGAGGTTCTTCTCGATGCCCGTGTGGAGGTAGCCGATGCCGCAGCGGGCCTCGGTGACCGTCTCGCCGTCGATCTCCAGGATGAGGCGGAGCACCCCATGGGTGGACGGATGCTGGGGACCCATGTTGACGACGATGCGTTCGTCGTCGGCGCGGGCCGCGGACTGGACGATCTCGTCCCAGTCGCCGCCGGTGACCGTATATACGGTGCCCTCGGTGGTCTCCCGCGGAGTTGCGTGCTGCGTGCTCATGAGTACGACCTCCGCTGGTCCGGAGCCGGGATCTGGGCGCCCTTGTACTCGACGGGGATGCCGCCGAGGGGGTAGTCCTTGCGCTGCGGATGGCCCTGCCAGTCGTCCGGCATCATGATCCGCGTCAGGGCCGGGTGACCGTCGAAGACGATCCCGAAGAAGTCGTAGGTCTCGCGCTCGTGCCAGTCGTTGGTCGGATAGACCGGGACCAGGGACGGGATGTGCGGGTCGGCGTCCGGGGCGCTGACCTCCAGGCGGATCAGCCGGTTGTGGGTGATCGAGCGCAGGTGGTAGACGGCGTGCAGCTCGCGGCCCTTGTCGTGCAGGTAGTGGACGCCGCTGACGCCGGTGCACAGCTCGAAGCGCAGGGCGGGGTCGTCGCGCAGGGTGCGGGCGACGCGCGGCAGGTGCTCGCGTTCGATGTGGAAGGTGAGCTCGCCGCGGTCGACGACCGTCTTCTCGATGGCGTTGTCCGGGAGCAGGCCCTGCTCCTCCAGCGCGCCCTCCAGCTCGTCGGCGACCTCGTCGAACCAGCCGCCGTAGGGGCGGGTCGCCGGTCCCGGGAGCCGGACCGAGCGGACCAGGCCGCCGTAGCCGGAGGTGTCGCCGCCGTTGTTCGCGCCGAACATGCCGCGCTGGACGCGGATCTCCTCACCGCCCTGGCCGCGCTGGCCCGGGAGGTTGTCGGCGGCCAGGTCCTTCTCGGGATTGACCCCGTTGTGGCCGTTCGCGTCGCTCACCGCAGCAGCCCCTTCATCTCGATCGTGGGCAGGGCCTTCAGCGCCGCCTCCTCCGCCTCCCGGGCCGCTTCCTTCGCGTTGACGCCGAGCTTGGAGGTCTGGATCTTCTGGTGGAGCTTGAGGATCGCGTCCATCAGCATCTCGGGGCGCGGCGGGCAGCCGGGCAGGTAGATGTCGACGGGGACGATGTGGTCGACGCCCTGGACGATCGCGTAGTTGTTGAACATGCCGCCCGAGGACGCACAGACGCCCATGGAGATCACCCACTTGGGGTTGGGCATCTGGTCGTAGACCTGCCTGAGCACCGGCGCCATCTTCTGGCTGACCCGGCCGGCGACGATCATGAGGTCGGCCTGGCGGGGTGAGCCGCGGAAGACCTCCATGCCGAAGCGGGCCAGGTCGTAGCGGCCGGCGCCGGTGGTCATCATCTCGATGGCGCAGCAGGCGAGGCCGAAGGTGGCGGGGAAGACGGACGCCTTGCGCACCCAGCCCGCGGCCTGCTCGACGGTCGTCAGCAGGAATCCGCTCGGCAGCTTTTCTTCGAGTCCCATGTCCAAAGACCCCTCAGTCCCATTCCAGGCCGCCGCGCCGCCACACGTACGCGTAGGCGACGAAGACGGTGAGCACGAAGAGCAGCATCTCCACGAGCCCGAAAACACCCAGGGCGTCGAAGGTGACGGCCCAGGGGTAGAGGAAGACGATCTCGATGTCGAAGACGATGAAGAGCATCGCCGTCAGGTAGTACTTGATCGGGAAACGCCCGCCGCCGGCCGGCGTGGGGGTCGGCTCGATACCGCACTCGTAGGCTTCGAGCTTGGCGCGGTTGTACCGCTTCGGACCGATCAGCGTGGCCATGACCACGGAGAAGATCGCAAAGCCTGCCCCGAGGGCTCCCAGTACGAGGATGGGCGCATAGGCGTTCACCGCTCCTCGCTCCTCTCAGTCGGCACTGACTGGTGGCGGTTCGGATCGGGCTCCCCACCTGCCTCATCCGTCCCGCGAACCCCGCGCGTCCCGGGCGAAGATCGCGAACATGTGAAGCAGGTCACAAGCCCAACTGCCTCGCATCTTATGCCCGCCGCTCTGTGATCTGCGACACGGGGTATTGCACAAGCTTTGTGATCTCCACCACCTGACGATCGATCATGAAGTCGGATGAGTAGTGATCTTCACACACGAAGCGTTCAGCTGATCACCAGAAGTGACAATTTCGACCGTCCTTGCAGACGGGAGGGGGTGCCGGGCGGGCGTCTCTATATCAAGAGGGTTCCGTTGCATGCAAATTCGCGATGGACGGGGTGCCTTGATAGAGGACCGCATTCACACATCAGAGGGAGGTGCGGGCCACGGTGTGGACGCGTGCACGCGTTCACGAACCCGGGACGCGCGAGACGCACCCCCACCGGTAACCGTTCCGTGACCTCCGCCACATCCATGAGAGGCGTCTGAGAACGGGGCTTGGCCAACCATCCGAACCGGTGGTACGTCGCGGGCAATTCGGACGTAACAGCGAAAGAGCGTGATCACAGGCTTGATCGCGAGCGTCCGCAATGTCCGTTACGGCGTCAATAAAGAAAGACATTCGAGGGATTCGCCGTCTTGATTGAGCAACTGTGGCGCAGCACACGTTTCTTGAAGATATGAAGGAGCCCCTGGTACCAGTTGTTCCCATGTCCCACACCGCTCACATACGCAGCCACCGGAAGCCCCGCCGCAGCGCGACGACAAACATCGCCGTGCGTGCCGGAGTTGCCAGTGGCGTCCTCGGCATGGCAGCGGCGGGCGCGGCCTCGGCGAGCGCCGCCGAACCCGTGACGCAGACGCTCGAACTGCCCACCCTGACGGCCGATCTGGCCACCCAGGTGGCCCAGTCCGCCGACGCCACGCAGCAGGCCGCGGCGAACTACACCCTCCAGGCCGAGCGCAACGAGGCCGCCGCAAATGCCGCGAAGCAGGCAAAGGCGGACCTTGCCGAGGCGAAGCAGAAGGCCGCGGCCAAGAAGAAGAAGGCCGAGGAGGCCCGCAAGGCCGCCGCAGAGCGCGCCGCCTCGCGCAGCGCCGAGCGGACCACCCTGAGCGCCACCACGAGCTCCAGCAGCTCCACGAGCACCTCCACGGCGACCGGTTCGGCCGCCGCTGTGGTCGCCTTCGTGAAGGCCCAGATCGGTGACGCCTACGTCTCCGGCGGCACGGGCCCCAACTCGTGGGACTGCTCGGGTCTCGTCCAGGCCGCCTTCAAGTCGGTCGGCGTCAGCCTGCCGCGCGTCTCCCAGGACCAGTCGACGCAGGGCACCCAGGTCTCGCTGAGCAACCTCCAGCCCGGCGACATCCTCTACTGGGGCAGCGCCGGCAGCGCGTACCACGTGGCGGTGTACGTCGGCGACGGCATGTTCGTCGGCGCACAGAACCCCTCCAGCGGCGTCGGTGAGCACCCGCTGTCGTACGACCCGCCGACCGGCGCGGTGCGGGTGCTCTGACCGCCTGGGCAACAACCCGGGCAACAAGGACAACTCAGGCATCGCACAAGCACGGTAGGGCCGCAGCCGCTCGGGGGCAGCGGCCCTTCCGGCGTGCCCGCCCCGGCCCGGATCGCCCCTACACCGGCCGCCTTCCCGCCTGGCCGCCTTCCCGCCCGGTTGTCCACAGGCCGGAGGCCCTCGGGAGGGTTTTCCACAGGCCCGCCCGCGATCCGGTGACTCCTGGGATGCTCGGTGCAGGCCGCTCGCAGACAGCGGCGGCCCCGAGATCCGAGAAGGAGACACCGCGATGCCACGCGTCTTCGTCCAGGGAAGCCCCATGGACCACTACCCCCGGCACGCCCCCGAGGCCCGGCGCGGTTCGGTGCGCCGGATCACCGAGACCGGCGAGGGCGTCCTGCACAAGCCGTGCCGGGACGTCACCGAGTTCGGCCCCGACCTCGCCGCGCTCATCGACGACATGTTCCTCACCATGTACATCGCCGACGGAGCCGGCCTCGCGGCGAACCAGGTCGGGGTCGATCTGCGGCTGTTCGTGTACGACTGCCCCGACGACGAGGGTGTCCGACATGTCGGGCACATCGTCAACCCCGTACTGGAGGCGGCCGACCCGGCCGGGCGACGGCTGCTCGACGACAGCGAGGGATGCCTGTCGGTGCCGGGTGCCACGATGGACGTGCTGCGGCCGGACCGGGCGGTCGCGCACGGTCAGGACAAGGACGGCAATCCGCTCACCCTCGAAGGAACAGGGTATTTCGCCCGCTGCCTGGCACACGAGACCGACCATGTGAACGGGCGCGTGTATCTCGACCGGCTCTCCAAGCGGGAGCGGAAGGAAGCGCTGCGGCAGGTGGCGGACCGGCGGGAGGACGTCTACGCCCGCCGGGCCGCCAACATCGAGGCGATCGGCGCCTAGGAACGGTCAGGCCTTCGGGGCCACCTTGCTCAGGCCGTTGATGATGCGGTCCATCGCGTCACCGCCGGTCGGGTCGGTGAGGTTCGCCAGGAGCTTCAGGGTGAACTTCATCAGCAGCGGATGGGTCAGGCCGCGCTGGGCGGCGATCTGCATGACCTTCGGGTTGCCGATGAGCTTCACGAAGGCGCGGCCCAGCGTGTAGTAGCCGCCGTAGGTGTCCTTGAGGACGCGCGGGTAGCGCTGCAGGGCCAGCTCGCGCCCGCTGGGGGTGGCCCGCGCGTGGGCCTGGACGATGACGTCGGCGGCGATCTGGCCGGACTCCATGGCGTAGGCGATGCCCTCGCCGTTGAAGGGGTTCACCAGGCCGCCGGCGTCGCCGACGAGGAGCAGGCCGCGCGTGTAGTGGGGCTGGCGGTTGAAGGCCATGGGGAGGGCGGCGCCGCGGATCGGGCCGGTCATGTTCTCGGGGGTGTAGCCCCAGTCCTCGGGCATGGAGGCGCACCAGGCCTTGAGGACCTCGCGCCAGTCCAGTTCCTTGAAGGAGTCGGAGGTGTTCAGGACGCCGAGACCCACGTTGGAGGTGCCGTCGCCCATGCCGAAGATCCAGCCGTAGCCGGGCAGCAGGCGGTCCTGGGGGCCGCGGCGGTCCCAGAGTTCCAGCCAGGACTCCAGGTAGTCGTCCTCGTGACGGGGGGAGGTGAAGTAGGTCCGGACGGCCACGCCCATCGGGCGGTCCTCGCGGCGGTGCAGGCCCATCGCGAGGGAGAGGCGGGTGGAGTTGCCGTCGGCGGCGACGACGAGCGGGGCATGGAAGGTGACTTCGCGCTTCTCCTCGCCGAGCTTGGCGTGCACGCCGGTGATCCGGCCGGTGCGGTCGTCGACGATCGGGGCGCCGACGTTGCAGCGCTCGAAGAGGCGGGCGCCCGCCTTCTGCGCCTGCCGGGCGAGCTGTTCGTCGAAGTCGTCGCGTTTGCGGACCAGGCCGTAGTCGGGGAAGGAGGCGAGATCCGGCCAGTCGAGCTGGAGGCGGGTGCCGCCGCCGATGATGCGCAGTCCCTTGTTGCGCAGCCAGCCGGCCTCCTCGGAGATGTCGATGCCCATGGCGACCAGCTGTTTCACGGCGCGCGGGGTGAGTCCGTCGCCGCACACCTTCTCGCGCGGGAACTCGGTCTTCTCCAACAGGAGGACGTCGAGGCCGGACTTGGCGAGGTGGTAGGCCGTCGTGGAGCCGGCTGGCCCCGCGCCGACGACGATGACATCGGCGGTGTTTTCGGAGAGGGGCTCGGTCACGGCGGGGTCTCCCCAAGGCTCGAAATCGCGTGCCGACCGGCACTGGACATGGGCAGTCTATTCAGCGGTACTGATCACCCTGCTGAAGGGCTGTCCCTGTGAACCGAGCTCTCCCCGCGGTACGGCTGCGTGTACCCACGCACGAGGACGCGTTCGCCTGGCACCGGGTCTTCGACGACCCGGAGGTCATGGAGTTCCACGGCGGCAGGTCCGCCGAGCTGTCCGTCTACGAGGAGCTCACCGCCCGCCAGCGCCGGCACGACGCGGAGCTCGGCTTCTGCCTGTGGACGATGACCGACGAGGCCGGCCAGGTCATCGGATTCACCGGCGCCCAGCCGTGGCCGCAGGAGTGGGGCCCCAGGGGGGAGATCGAGATCGGCTGGCGGCTCGGGCGGGAGTACTGGGGCCAGGGGTACGCGACCGCGGCGGCGCTGATGACGCTGGAGCGGCTGCGGGCGGCCGGCGTACCGGAGGTGATCGCGATGGTGCGGCCGGGGAACGAGCGGTCGGTCGCGGTCACCCGGCGCCTCGGGATGGAACTGGCCGAGACCTTCCCGCACCCGCGGCTCCCGGAGGAGGCGCTCTGCTTCCGGCTCGACCTGCGGGGCGACGGCGATCACGACTACAGAGAGTGACGATCTATTACAGAAAGACACCTGGAGCTTCCGGGCGCCATGTGCCACGGGTTACCCTTCCAGTACCGCTGGGGGTGACATCTGTGCATATAACACCCAAAACACCCGAAGTGCGCGTGCCGCGGCTGGTCGGACTGATGGCCGTGGACGCGCGCGAGACCGCCCGGTCGCGGGGCCTGTTCCTCAACGCGCCGGACCGGCCGGACTTCCACCTCACGGTCGTCGACTACGTCGTACGCCAGTTCCCGCAGCCCGGTGCCGAGGTGCCGCGGGACTCGATGGTGTACGTGTGGTTCGACTTCGGCGAGGGGGAGGGCGGCGGGGGCGTGCGCGAGCCACGCATCCCACGGCCGCCCACGGGCGGGCTGCAACGGGAACTGGACCAGCCCGGGGACAACACCTTCGAGGTGAGCAGCCTGTGAGTCCGCCGCCGGGGCTCAGACCTCCTTGAAGCCCCGGTGCAGGGCGACGATCCCGCCGGTGAGGTTGCGCCAGGCCACCTTCGACCAGCCCGCCGCACGCAGCCGGCCGGCCAGCGCGGGCTGGTCGGGCCAGGCGCGGATGGACTCGGCGAGGTAGACGTAGGCGTCCGGGTTGGAGGAGACCGCGCGGGCGACCGGCGGCAGGGCCCGCATCAGGTACTCGGTGTAGACGGTCCGGAAGGGCGCCCAGGTCGGGTGCGAGAACTCGCAGATCACGACCCGGCCGCCGGGCCGTGTCACCCGGTACATCTCGCGCAGGGCCGCGTCGGTGTCCTGGACGTTGCGCAGCCCGAAGGAGATCGTCACGGCGTCGAAGGTGTCGTCCCCGAACGGCAGCCGGGTGGCGTCCCCTGCGGTGAAGGGCATCCAGGCGTTGCGGCGCTTGCCGACCTGGAGCATGCCCAGGGAGAAGTCGCAGGGCACGACGTAGGCGCCGGCCCTGACGAACGGCTGGGAGGAGGTGCCCGTGCCGGCCGCCAGGTCCAGGATCTTCTGCGCGGGGCGCGCGTCGACCGCCTTGGCGACCTCCTTCCGCCACTGCCGGTCCTGGCCCAGCGACAGGACGTCGTTGGTCAGGTCGTACCGTTCCGCCACGTCGTCGAACATCGAGGCGACTTCGTGCGGCTGCTTGTTCAGGGAAGCGCGGGTCACGCTCGCCATTCTTGCAGCACGCCCTCAGGGGAGAAGCTTCGGCTTCTTCTTCGCGGCCACGTCCTCCACCCAGCCGCACGCCACGACGAACACCGCGATCAGGATCCAGCCGACGCCGAACATGAACCACTGGCTGTCGAGCGGGAGCCATTTCTCGAACGCGGGCACGTTCCACATCTGGTCGATCAGCGGGACCGCGAGGACCAGGGCGATCTCGTGCCAGAGGTAGATCGTCACCGCGCGGGCGTTGAAGATCGTGACCGTCCGGTCGAGCTTCCTGTAGCGGGTCAGCCAGGCGAAGTCGATCTTGAAGTAGGCCTTCGCCCACATCAGCAGCATCACGAACCCGGCCGACCAGAAGGCCTGCGCGAGGGGGTTCTCGTCCAGGTCGTAGGTGCCGAAGTCGGCCTGGTGCGAGAAGGCGTACCAGCCGCCGTAGCCGACGGCGGCGAGCGAGCCGACGACCACCAGGGCCGGCTTCATCCGCTGGAGCACGCCGTCGCGGTGCGCGAAGCCGAGGATCCAGCAGAAGAGGTACGTCGAGAGGTCCCACAGGGCGCTGCCGAAGCGGTTGTCGGGGCCGGACCAGACGAAGTTCAGGACCAGGATCGGGGCCAGCGACGCGAGGAGTACCGGGACCGGGGCCTTGCGGAAGATCCACAGCAGGGCCGGGGAGAGGAGGACGAACCAGAGGTAGGTGCGCAGGTACCAGAGGATCTCCCAGGCCTGCTCGCCCCACGCGTTGCCCGGCGGGTCGCCGAGCGGCACGATCCAGTAGACGATCTGCCAGCCCGGCATCCAGTCGTGGATCAGCATCGCCAGGACGACGAAGAAGCCCCAGAACCAGAAGGGTGGGAGGAGGCGGCGGAGCCGGCTCTTGACCACCTTGAGCGCCGGGCGCTCCAGGGACTTCGCCATGAGGGTGCCGGCGAGGCCGAACATGATGCCCATGGAGGGGAACACCATGCCGCACCAGGCCCAGCCGAAGGTGTGGTAGGTGACGACCCTTATGAGGGCGACGGCGCGGAGGGTGTCGAAGTAACGGTCACGTGCGGGCTTCTTGGGCTGAGCGTCGGGGTCGGACTCCTGGGCGTCGGTTGTTTCGGTGCCCGGCGCTGTGGGCTGTGCCCACCCTCCCCCACTCTCGGCTTCGCTCGAGCGGGGGGACCCCCATCGCCCTGCGGAACGATTGCCCACAGCGGTGGAGGTGGCGGTGGCAGCAGTCGGCTGCGGCTCCGGTTGTGGCTCCGGTTGCGGTTCCGGCTCCACCAGGGGCAGAGGGGCCGTCTGGTCCGGTGCCGGGGCGTAGCCGTAGTCGGGGTACTGCTGTTGCTGGGGGTACGGCTGCTGGGCGTACTGCTGCTGGCCTGCGTAGGGGCCGTGGTCGTAGCCGTTGTAGTGCTGCTGGTACGGGTTCTGCTGGTCCCAGGTCATCAGCCGCTCACCCCCGCCGGGGTGCCGACCTCGCCGGTGCGCTTGAGTTTCTGCCAGCGCAGGCGGCCGCCGGTGAGGGCGGTGATGCAGGAGTGGATGAGGACGAGGTACATCATCTGACGGTAGGCCAGCTGCTGCAGCGGCATCATCGCGAGGTAGCGGTACTTCTCCCTGTCGAGGCGGAACGCGTAGGCCGCGCAGGCCAGTTGGATGCCGAGGACGGCGAGCCAGGCCAGCAGGGCCGCCTCGAAGTCGACGAAGATCATCGAGTAGACCGTGAAGACGTCGATGAGCGGGGCGAAGACCGGGGTGACGATCTGGAAGAGGACGACCAGGGGCATGCCGACGCGGCCGAAGCGGCCGGAAGGACCCTTGTCCGTCAGGGACTTGCGGTGCTTCCACAGGGCCTGCATGGTGCCGTAGGACCAGCGGTAGCGCTGGGACCACAGCTGCTTCAGCGAACCGGGCGCCTCCGTCCAGGCCTTGGCGTGCTCCTGATAGACGACCCGCCAGCCCGCGCGGTGCATGGCGATGGTGATGTCGGTGTCCTCGGCGAGGGTGTCCTCGCTCATGCCGCCGACCTCCAGGACCGCCTCGCGGCGGAAGGCGCCGATCGCGCCGGGGATGGTGGGCATGCAGCGCAGCAGGTCGTACATGCGCCGGTCGAGGTTGAAGCCCATCACGTACTCGATGTGCTGCCAGGCGCCGATGATCGTGTTGCGGTTGCCGACCTTGGCGTTGCCGGCGACCGCGCCGACCTCGGGGTCGGCGAACGGCTGCACGAGCTGCCGTACCGTGTCCGGCTCGAAGACGGTGTCGCCGTCCATCATCACCACGATGTCGTAACTGGCGTTGCGGACGCCGTTGTTGAGGGCGGCCGGCTTGCCGGCGTTCTCCTGGCGGATGACGCGGACGTTGGGCATGCCGAGCTTGTCGGCGGCGGCGCGGGCGATCTCCGAGGTGCCGTCCGTGGAGCCGTCGTCGACGACGATGACCTCGATCGGGTGGGTGCTCTGCGCCAGCGACTCCAGGGTGTTGGCGATGCACTCCTTCTCGTTGTACGCCGGGACGATCACGCTCACCGGTCTGGTGACCGTCGCCCCCCAGCTGAAGCGGCGTTTGTTGCGCAGCCGGTAGTGGCGGCGGGCGATGAGCAGCATCATCCCGAAGCGGCCCATGACCGCGACGCCGACGACGAACAGCAGGCCGGAGAGGACGGGGAGGGCCCACTCGGCTATCGCTACCGCCACGATGAGGGCCTTGCCCTCGTAGAGGGTCATGCCGGTGGCCGTGCGGTGGGCGGCCTGGAGGCGGGAGACGGTGGCGGCGCCGGTGCCGGAACCGGTGCTGGGGGCGGTGCCGCCCTCACCGTTCGGGGCGGTGCCGCTGCCGGGCTGGGAGCCGGAACCGGAACCGGTGCCGGTGCCGGTGCCGGCTCCGGTGCCGGTGCCGGCTCCGGTGACGCCGGCCTCGGTGACCCCGGTGGTGGTGGTCTGGCCGGTGGAGCCGGTGCTCGCGGAGGCGGCCTGCCGGCCGGCGGCGTTCCGCTTCTCCATGACACCGCTGACGGTGGTGAAGGTGTAGCCCTTCGCCTTCATCTTCTTGATGTACTGCGGCAGCGCCTTGATCGTCTGGGACCGCTCGCCGCCGGCGTCGTGGAAGAGGACCGCCGCACCCTTGGTGCCGCTCGGCGTGGCCCACTTGATGATCTTCGAGACGCCCGGCTTCTTCCAGTCGTCGCTGTCGGTGTCGACGAAGACGCTGGTGTAGCCCTCGTTGCCGAGCTTCTCGTAGACCGGCCAGCTGTAGTTGTCGATGGCGTCCGTCTCCGAGGAGTACGGCGCGCGGAAGAGGGTCGTGGTGATGCCGGCCGCGCCCGCCAGTGCGAGCTGGGTCTGCTGCATCTCGCGGTTGACCCGGGCGTCGCTCTGGTACGACAGGTCGACGTGCGTGAACGTGTGGATGCCGACCTCGTTGCCCTGCTGGACCATCGTCTTCACGATGCTCGGGTAGCGCGACACCATCGAGCCGACCAGGAAGAACGTGGCGGGCACGTCGTACTGCTCGAGGATCTTGAGGACCTGCGGGGTGTAGGTCGGGTTCGGGCCGTCGTCGAAGGTGAGGGCGATGGTCTTGGAGGGGACCGAGACGGTCGTCGCCCGGCCACCCCGGAAGGTGAGGATCGGGCCGCCGTCGAGGACCTTGTCCGGCACCTTGCTGGAGCTGGCGCCGGTGCGCACCCGCTGGTCGCCGCCGACCTCTGCGCGCAGATAGCCGTCGAGCAGCATCACGCAGGTCAGCGCCAGCAGGAGCAGCAGGGCGAGGATGACACGTGGTTTCTGCAGCGCCGCGGCCCTGCCCGCCGCCCGCTCGATGCGGGTGGGGGCGCGCCTGCGGCCGCGTGCGGACGTCGGAGTAGTCATGGGGAGAGGCCTGCGTTCCCGGTCAGTCGGCGGTGGCGGATGCGGAGGCGGACGGGGTGGCGGTGACCGAGGGCAGCGACGACGGGCGGTCGCTGGGCAGGCCGGCCTGGCGGCCGATGCCGCCCTGCGGGCGCTCGCCGCCGGGGGCGTTGCCGGCGCGCGCGAAGTCGGGGATCAGCGAGTCCGGGGTGAGCGAGGTTCCCCAGCCCATGAAGGCGGCGCCGAGCACTCCCGTGTAGGCGAGGCAGACGACGCCGAGGAGGAGGCCGACGCGCCGCAGCACCTTGGAGCGGCGCCCGGAGGTGTCGACGAAGACGGGCCCCTCGGCAGACCCGTTGCCTTGTTTGCGGCGGCGACCACGCCCCGCGGCGCGGCTTTCGATGGCAGGCTCGGATTGCATTCCACGGATATTAGGGAGTCTTTATGTGATCGACTTCGGGGTTCTTGTGAAGTGCCCATGAGAAACCCCTTAACCTGTCTTTTCACTGAGAGATTCTGTGAACACCTGCGGTGGCGAACGAGGATGGGAAACCACCTGAACATCCCTTTTGAGCTGCACCTTTCACCCTCTTCGCACCCTTCGTTCCGTGAGATTCCTATGTATTGATCGAACCGTTGAACACCATGACCGTGTGAGACGTTTTCCTTTGGAATCAGGCTTTGTTTCGAGCCTGAGACACAAATCACGAGAGCGGGTGCATCTTAATGCGGAGTTTCCTCAGGCCGGCTGCCGGGCTTACCTGCCTGTTTGCCATGGCAGTCACGGGGTGCTCCTCGGGCTCCGACGGCACGTCGGACGCGGCACCCGCACCGTCGCAGAAGGCGTCCGCCTCCGCGACCGAGACCGCCGGCGGCTCGGACGGGTCCGGCACGTCGTACGCGCCCTACGTCAGCGCGACGGAGGCCGCCGACACGGACGGCGCCGGATCACCCTCGACGTACAACCTGGCCTTCGTGATCGCCAGCGGCAGCAGCTGCACGCCGGCCTGGAACGGGACGGAGGCCATGGGCAGTTCGGCCGTGAAGTCGCGGATCTCCAAGCTGAAGGAGGACGGGGCGACGGTCCGGGTCTCCTTCGGCGGGGCCTCCGGGAAGGAGCTGGCGACGACGTGCTCCAGCGCGACGAAGCTCGCCGCCGCGTACGGTGCCGCGCTGGACGCCGCCGGCTCCACGCAGGCCGACTTCGACATCGAGGGCGACACGCTGGCCGACTCCGGCTCGGTCGCCCTGCGGTCGGCGGCGATCGCGGTGCTCCAGAAGGAACGGCCGGACCTGGAGGTCTCCTTCACCCTGCCGGTGATGCCGTCGGGGCTCGACTCCGACGGCCTCGCGCTGCTGGAGTCGGCCAACAAGTACGACGTGCAGGTCTCGACGGTCGACATCATGACCATGAACTACGGCGAGTCGTACGACGGGGACATGGGCGACTACGCGGTCACCTCGGCGAAGGCCACGCACACGCAGCTGAAGAAGGTGTTCGGGCTGTCGGACGCGGGGGCGTGGGGCGGGATGGCGCTGACCTCGATGATCGGGGTGAACGACGTGGACGGGGAGACGTTCACGCTGTCCGACGCGAAGGAGGTGCGGGCGTTCGCGGAGGAGGAGGGGGTCGCGTGGGTGTCGATGTGGTCGACGTTCCGGGATGTGCAGTGTGAGAGCGGGGCTGCTTCGCAGGACGACGCCGCGACGGATTGCAGTGGGGTGACTCAGAGTTCGGGGGCGTTCGGGGAGGCGTTCGCCGGTTGAGTGTTGTCTGCGGGTGGGTGGGGGCTGGTCGCGCAGTTCCCCGCGCCCCCAAAAAAAGCAAGTCGGACTAGCGCCGTCTGTGGACAAGGCGCCCCGCGCACACCGTGGCGATGCACTCCCCCGCCTCGTCGAACACCGCCAGGTCGGCCCTGGTGGTTTCGGTGAGGTGGGGTCGAGGCGCGTGGGGCAGTACGAGGACGTCGTTGCGGGCGGCCGCGGCTCGGAGTTCCGGGGAGTCGGTGTGCCGGTCGAGGACGGCTGTCGCACCCGACTTCAGCACCGCATGTACGCGTTCCCGCGGCGTCGGAGCGTCCGGGAGCGCGTGTTCGTGGACGCGCGCCGGACCGAGTACTCCCGGCCAGTTCCGCACCCGGGCGCCCGGGAAGCGCGCCAGCAGGTCCGCCCGCGCCCCCACGGCGGTGATCCGGTCGCCCTCGACGACGACGGCGCCGTCCTTGAGGGCGGCACCGTCCCAGTCGTGGCGGATCTCGTCCGCCGCGTGAATCGTCAACACAACCGGGTCAGTTGGCGCTGAGCAGCTTCAGCTCGGGGTGCGCCGTCCCGCCCTCGATCGCCGTCGAGGAGATGTGGGACATCACCCGCTCGTCGACCGGGTCGTTCGCCGGGTCGTCGTGGACGACGAGGTGCTCGTACGTCGTGGCGCGCTGCGCCGGGACGCGGCCCGCCTTGCGGATCAGGTCGATGATCTCCAGGCGGTTGGAGCGGTGCTTGGCGCCGGCGGAGGAGACGACGTTCTCCTCCAGCATGATCGAGCCGAGGTCGTCCGCGCCGTAGTGGAGCGAGAGCTGGCCGACCTCCTTGCCGGTGGTCAGCCAGGAGCCCTGGATGTGGGCGACGTTGTCCATGAAGAGGCGGGCGATGGCGATCATCCGCAGGTACTCGAAGAGCGTGGCCTGGGTGCGGCCCTTCAGGTGGTTGTTCTCGGGCTGGTAGGTGTACGGGATGAAGGCCCGGAAGCCGCCCGTACGGTCCTGGACGTCCCGGATCATGCGCAGGTGCTCGATGCGCTCGGCGTTGGTCTCGCCGGTGCCCATGAGCATGGTCGAGGTGGACTCGACGCCCAGCTTGTGGGCCGTCTCCATGATCTCCAGCCAGCGCTCGCCGGACTCCTTGAGGGGCGCGATGGCCTTGCGGGGGCGCTCGGGGAGCAGTTCCGCGCCGGCACCGGCGAAGGAGTCCAGACCGGCCTCGTGGATGCGGGTGATGGCCTCCTCGACGGAGACGCCGGAGATCCGGGCCATGTGCTCGACCTCGGAGGCTCCCAGCGAGTGGATCACCAGCTGCGGGAACGCGTCCTTGATCGCCTTGAAGTGCTTCTCGTAGTACTCGACGCCGTAGTCGGGGTGGTGGCCGCCCTGGAACATGATCTGGGTGCCGCCCAGTTCGACCGTCTCCGCGCAGCGGCGCAGGATGTCGTCGAGGTCGCGGGTCCAGCCCTTGGCGGTGTCCTTGGGGGCCGCGTAGAAGGCGCAGAACTTGCACGCGGTGACGCACACGTTCGTGTAGTTGATGTTCCGCTCGATGATGTACGTCGCGATGTGCTCGGTACCGGCGTAACGGCGGCGGCGTACGGCGTCGGCGGCGGCGCCCAGCGCGTGCAGCGGGGCGTCGCGGTAGAGGTCGAGCGCCTCCTCGGGCGTGATGCGTCCGCCCGCCGCGGCACGGTCGAGGACAGACTGGAGGTCGGCCTTCTCGGTCACCAGGGCTTTCCCTTCGGCAGGGGTCGTGGACGGACGCAGCCAGCCTACGCCAGCCGCTCCGGCAGGTCGGCCTCGGTACGGCCGAGCACGATCTGGTCGAAGAGGGCGCCGCCGCCGTCCGTGCGCACACCGAGCTGGGTGATCTTCTTCAGCCTGCCGGTGCTCGCCGCCCACAGGTCCACGCGGACGGTCCGCCAGCCGTCGGCCGGGAACTCGTCGGCCGGGACCGTGATCTGGGTCAGCACGGTGTCGGGGGACCCGAACCGCGAGATCCCGGCGTTCACGGCGAAGTACTGGTCGGAGCCGTCCGCCTCCGGGCTGCCGCCGGGCCCCAGCCGCAGGCCGATCCCGGTGGTCCCGGGGCCGAGCGCCTTCCAGGCGAACTGGAGGTACCGGTACTGGGCCGGGGCGCCCGGGTGCTCCACGATCTCGAAGTTCCAGTCGTGCATCGTGTCCAGGAAGAAGCGGCCGTGCCGGATGGGGTACTGGGCGTCCGGCAGCGCCACGGGCACCCGCAGGCACCGGTGGCCGGAGTACGCGCCGCCCTCCTGGATGTCCACCACGTGCGGGCCGTCGAGCAGGAGGTCCTCCACGTCGTCCACGCGGTCGTCGAAGAGGACGGCGAGGGCGTTGTTCTCCACCACGTCCCGGTGGGAGGGGCCGAGGACCCTGCCGTGGAGGACGAGTTCGCCGAGCCGCAGATTGCCCGCCGGCCAGGTGGAGCCGCCGGTCGTGACGAACCGGAAGCGTCCGGAGTGCAGCGGCGGCTCGACGGCGTGGCTGTGCAGGGCCTGGTCGGAGAGGAGCATCGGACCGTCCCGCCAGGCGCCGGCCCGGGCGTCCCACCACTGGAGCAGGACGTCCCGCAGCCAGGACTCGGGGTGCGCGGGGTCCTCGGCGATCGTGACGCCGGTCAGCTCCAGCTGGTAGCGGAAGGTGTCCACCGTGAGGAGGAAGCGGTGGTCCGAGCCGGTGGCTCCCATGCCGTTCAGGAGCGTCCGGTTCAGCCACGGCCGGGCGGGCGGATCGGCGCTGCCGTCGGTGAGGAGGCCGAAGAGCTCGTCCGGGTCCTGGGTCATGCCACGAACCGGGTCGACCGTCTGCATCCCGAGATAGGCGTACGTCTGCACCAGCAGGTTGGGCGTCAGCGGGTAGGCCTCGGACCGTGCGTTGCCCCAGTCCGCCCGCACCACCGGCACCGGGTCCGGGGCCCGCAGCTTCGGCCGGATGTCCGTCTCCTCGGGGGCCAGCCGGGTCCGCCAGCGCTCCTTGAGGTCGGCGCGGTAGCGGATGACCGTGCCCATCCAGGTGGCCACCAGCAGATCGCCGTCCGGCAGCCAGGCCGGCACCGGGAGGGCGCGCAGGTCGGTCTCGGTCAGCAGGGCCCCGTCGCGGTCGAGTACGGACAGGGTGCCCAGCTCGCTGCCCACGGCGATCCGGGTGCCGTCGGGCGAGACGCGCGGGCGGCGCAGGAAGTCGTCCCCGGTGTACGTCCACAGCAGCCCGCCCCCGGTGTCGAAGGCCCGGAGCTGGTTGCCGGTGGTGGCTACGAGGAAGGAGCCGTCGGCGGAGAGGGACAGTTCGCTTGCCGCGGTGGGCAGGGTGTGGGCCAGGGCGCCGTCCCGGATCACGAACACCCGGCCGCCGTCGGCCTCGGACGCGAGCACGGCCGTACGCCGGTCGCTGCTGACGGTCGCGGCGCCGAAGGCCCCGCCGAGGTTCCCGCTCGCGGTGGTGGCGAAGGTCCACAGGGTGCGGCCGTCCGCCGCCGAGAGGCCGGTGACGGTGTCGTCGGCGAAGGTGATCAGGGTGTCGTCGTCGAGGGCGAGGAGACGCAGCGGGGTGCGCCGGTTCTCCGTCCACCAGGGGTGCGTCCACTTCTCGCGCCCCTCCTCGTCCCACACCGCGAGGCCCAGGTCGCCGCAGGAGGCGGTCCACGAACCGCCGGGCGCCACCGCGAAGTTGTTCAGCCCGTAGTCGTAACCCCACTCGCTCTTGGACCAGTCGGTGGCCTTCTTGGGCAGGCCGAACAGGGCGTACCGGCGCTGTGCCCGTCCGGCGGAGTCCAGTTCGTAGAGGTGGTAGCCCTCGGCGGAGCCGAGGTCGAAGCCCTGGACGGCGAAGCCGTCGGGGCGGGCGGTGGGGGCGTAGGCGAAGTGGTGGCCGACCCGCTGCCGCCAGCGGGTGCGGCCGGTGACGAGGTCGAGGCCGTAGAGGTTGTGGTCCCAGTTGAAGGTGTTGAGGGCGGCGGTACGGCCGTCCGCGGAGACCGCGAGGTCCCGGACGTGCGGCCCGAACCCGTCCTCCGAGGCCGACGGCAGCGGGCCGTGCAGCAGCGGGACGATCGCGTAGAGCCGGGCCGGTACGGTCCGCAGGTCCGCCGTGAAGACGCCGTCGAGGAGCGAGACCGTTGTGCCGGTGAGCACGTCGACGACGTGGTGCAGCGCGGGCAGCCTCACCTTCAACCGTGCCTGCACGGGCAGCCGTTGGGCGCAGAGCAGCCCCACCCGCCAGGCGGTCTCCGGCTCCCAGTCGGGCATGGTGTTGTTGACGGCCCAGATGTACGTGACGTCCCTGGCCGTCCGCTCGCTGAGCAGCACCTCGGGGTTGTCGCACTCGGCGACCGGCGGGACGGCGGCCAGCGCCCCGGCGACGGCGGCGCCCTGCGCGAGGAAGGCTCGGCGCAGCCGGTAGTAGGAGGTGTCGTCGCCCTGCCAGGCGGGTTCCCGCGCGATGTCGACCTGGTCGAACCCGAAGCCGAGCGGGCGGAAGGCGGTGCGGTACTTGGGGTGGCAGGTGTCGTCGGCGTACACGTTCGCCCGCACCGCCTGCAGGGCCTCGTCCAGGCGCGGATCCAGGTCCACCTTCTGGCCCACGAGCAGGACGGCCTGGTAGCCGCGCAGGACGTCGGCGGTCGCGTCCTCGGCGATGTCCTCGGTGAAGACGAAGGACGCGGGGCGGTGGGCGTAGAGGCAGGCGTTGTAGGCGTCGTAGAGGCCGGCGAAGTAGAGGCCGGCGAACCAGCCGCCCTCGTAGGTCTCCAGGCGCAGCATCCGGGTGGAGACGACGATCGCGATCCGGTCGGCCGACCGGGCGCCCGCGACGGTCGGGGCGAGGCGGGCGATCAGGTCGAACGCGGCGCGCTGGACCGAGGTCTTGCCCGCCCCTCCGGAGCGCGGCTCGCCGCGCCGCCAGCCGCTGCCGCCGGTGCGTTCCGCGTAGGCGGCGACCGGCTCGACCTGGCGGACGCCCTCGTCGGGGACCATGCCGGTGCCGTTCGGGCCGCGCAGCACCTGCTGGAAGAGCGTCGGCAGGATCATCCCGCCGGTGCCGTCGTCGTTGGTCAGCTCCGGGTGGCCCCAGGCCGGTCTGCCGGGCCGCCGGTAGAAGTCGACCATGTGGGCGGTGGCCAGCATCACCTGGATCTGCTCGCCCTGGTAGTGCAGGTCGACCTCGTCGGCCTGGGCGAACAGCACCGGGGGCACGGTCTGGGGCTGCCGGTAGGGCGGGGTCAGGGCGGTGGTCAGGCCGGGGGCCACGTCGTCGAGCGCCTTGCGGAACGCCTTCGCCGCGGCCGGTTTCAGGTTGATCGAGCGGTCGGTCACGGTGTCGAGCACGGGCGCCCAGGCGGGATCGCCGGCGGCGATGGCCTTCAGCCGGTCGTTGTACTCCGTGCGCTCCGTCTCGCTCTCCGCGGCGACCACGCCCACCGGGCCGTTCCACCAGTTGGCGCCCCAGGTCCAGCCGCGGAAGGCGGCGTACGCGGCGAGCAGGCCGGTGGTGGTCCTGATGTCGTCCGCCAGTTCGGCCAGGTCGCGGTTCTCGAAGTTCTTCGGCCACTCCAACGGCAGGTAGGCGTCGTTGTAGAGCAGCACCGCCTGTTCCTCGATGCCGTACGCGCCGTAGCCCGCGATGGTCCGGCGGCCCACGTCCTCGAAGACGGCCTTCTGCCAGTGGACCGCGGCCGGTGACTTCCGCAGCCGGTCGACGATCTCTCCGTCGGCCGCGGAGTCGGCCGCGAAGGTGCGGCCCCAGTTCACGCCGAGCCGGTCGACGGCGAGGTTGAGACCGAGCGTCCGCACCCTGGCCAGGTGGGCCTGGACCAGGTCCGGCAGGTCCGCGAAGCGCGGCAGCCTGGCGGTGGCCGGGTCCTTGGCGACCTCGCGGGGGTCGATGGGGAAGCAGGCGTGGTTGGGGGCGTAGATGTCGGAGTAGAGGGTGAGATGGAAGTCGGGCCTGCCGGCCAGTCCCGGCCCGATCTCCAGGTACTGCGGGGCGACGGCGAAACCGGCCGGCGCACCGGCGTCGACGACGTACCGTCCGGGCTCCAGGGCCGCGGTGAGCGCGGGGCCGATGACCAGCCGGCCGACGCCGGCGGCGTTCAGGGGGAGGTTCTCCCAGACCCGGACCTCCGCTCCCGCTCGCGTCAGCACCACCCGTACGGCGGCCGGCAGCGGCACCCCCGGGGCCACCCGGGCCTCGATCTCGACGGTGACGGCCTCGCCGCGCCCGTAGTGGAGGCGGTTGAGGTCGACCCGCCTGTCCCTGCCGTCGGCGTCCTTGACGATGCGGCAGCTCATCAGTGACAGCGAGCCCTGCCCGGTGCCGCCCGGGCGGATCTCGACGATGCCGTCCAGGACGTACTCGCAGACGCGCCCGCCGACATCCGGCGACACCCGCACCTGGTACAGCCCGCGGGCATCGGCGGGCGGGGTCACCGTGCCGCCGGACAGCGGGAGTTCGGTGAACTCCGGCAGGCCGAGCGGGCGCAGCCAGACCCGGAAGCGCGGCCGGTCGGCCCAGCTGCCCGGGGTGTGGGTGACGGTCAGGGGCACGGCCGTGCCGGCGGTCCACACGTCGGCGTCGTACTGCACGCTCAGCCGCTCGACGTCGGCGAGCACCCGGTCCCGGTCGCGCGCGGTGCCGGTCGCGACGTCGTACACCTCGACCAGGCTGACGGGGTCGTCCCGCTTGACGTGGTACTTGTCGTCGCGGAGCCGCAGGTGCTGCACCTCGTGACCGTCGTCGGGCAGCGCGATGGTGCCCGCCGTCCACTGCGTCTGCCCCGGGCTCCCGGGCTGGTAGACCCGCAGTTCCTGCCTGCCCCTGCCCTTCACGATCACATGGAGTTCGCCGTCGCCGTTCGCGTCGAAGCCGCCGTAGAGCCCGCCCGAGACCTTGACCTCGTCGGACCAGAGGAACCGCCCCTGCAGATCGGTGGCACAGAGGATGCCGGACGCGCCGTTCCCCGCCTTGGACCACGCGGTGTAGATGCGGTCGGCGTTCTCCGCCACCCGCAGTCCGACCGCCGCCTGGTTCGAGACGGCGGCGTCCGGCAGCCCGGTGAGGGGGATCTCCTGGCTCAGGGTGGCGTCGGGGTTCAGCCGCAGGACGCGTCGCCGGTGCTGGTCGAGGGCGTAGAAGGCGCCGGACTCGGCCGCCTCGATGCCCGAGGGCGAGGTGTAGCCGAGGGTGTCGTCGGCGGCGAAGTCGTCGTAGTGGCCGAGCACGTCGAAGTCGGCGTCGTAGAAGACGATCCGGTGCTGGAAGTGGTGCTCCGCGACGGCGATCACCCCGGCCGCGCTGGCCGTGACGGCCAGCGCGGCGGCGCCGACGCGGACGAAGCGCCGGCTGCCGTCCGCTCCCAGCCGCAGCAGCCGGCCGTCCGGGGAGCCGCCGGTGACCAGATAGCGGTTCCTGTCCAGGCCGTAGCCGAGTTTCAGGTTCGGCACGTCGAAGACTGCGTGGTACCGGGATACGACCTGTTCGATCTTCCTTGCGCTCACTGCGGTTCTCCCCCGCTCGCGCCGATCGCGGCTCGCCCGCAGTTCATGACTGGCGCGGGCATGCCTCAGGATCGCCACGTGCACCGGAGCGGCACAATCACCACACCGGGCGAGCGGTCGAACTCCCTTGCGGGCGACCGGAGTTCTACGCCGTGTACGCCCCCACCAGCAGTCCCGCGAACGCGCCGGCGATCAGGAACGGCCCGAACGCGATCGCGGTCCTGCGCCCGGCCCGCCGCGCGACGACGAGCGCGCCGCCGTACAGGGCACCGAACAGGAACCCGGCGAAGGTGCCGAGCAGCACCGTGGGCCAGCCGTACCAGCCGAGGACGGCACCCGTGCCGAGGGCCAGCTTCACGTCGCCGAAGCCCATGCCGCCCGGGTTGACGAGGAAGAGGACGAAGTACGCGCCGCCGAGGGCGAGGGCCGCGTAGAGGGAGGTGAGCCAGTCACCGGCGTGCTCGGGGAGCAGGGCGGCCGCCCCGAGGAGGGCGAGGGCGGCGGCCGCGAGGGGGAGCGTGAGGGGGTCGGGGAGGCGCTGCACCCGGAAGTCGACCACCGCGAGCAGCACGCCGACGGGGGCCAGGAGCAGCCAGACGGCGAGTTCGGGGCGGGTGCCGGTGGCCAGGGCCAACGCTGCGCAGACGAGGGCGGTGGCGAGGGCGAGGGGGGCGGGTGCGGGTGCGTGGGTGGTTGCGGTCTTGGTGTTCCCACCCGCGCCACCCGTGCGAGTTTCGTCGTCGGGTGCGGGTGGCCCCTGTGGGGCGTTCTCGCCGTCGGCGGCCACCGGTTCGTCGTGGGGGGCGGGCGCGGGTGCGTGGATCGGGGAGGCGGTCGCGCAGGTGCCGCAGGTGGTGCGGCCCAGCCAGCCCCTGACGGGGTGGCCCGCGGGGCACGCCTTTCGCCACTCCTCCCCCGCCGGGGCCGAGAAACGGTACGCGGCGCGGGGCAGCAGGGAACCGGCCGCGGCGCCCCAGAGGGCTGCGGCGGCCGGGACGGCGAGGTCCAGCGCGGTCGTCATCCGGTCGCGGCGGCGCCGTCGCGCCAGGTCGGGAGGAGTTCGTCGAGGAGGGCCTCGGTGCGCGGGGGCAGGCCGCGCGCGCCGCTGCGGGCGATCAGGTCGGCGGCGAGGGCGCGCAGCCGGTCCGGGTCGCCGGTGGCGTGCGTGGCGCGCAGCAGCTCGTTCCAGAGGCGCTCGTCCGCCGGGGCCGTCTTCAGGGCGGCGCC
Source organism: Streptomyces sp. NPDC008092 (assembly GCF_042957285.1). Taxonomy (NCBI): domain Bacteria; kingdom Bacillati; phylum Actinomycetota; class Actinomycetes; order Kitasatosporales; family Streptomycetaceae; genus Streptomyces; species Streptomyces sp. NPDC008092. The sequence continues at coordinate 177,170 of NZ_JBIBHY010000003.1, read as the reverse complement.
GAGCGCCTCGATCGCCTTCTCCGCGCGGTCCTTCTCCAGGTGGAACGCGGACAGCGCGAGGCCGATGTCGGCGACCAGCAGCGGGAGCTGGGCGTCGACGATCTCGTGGGTGAGCCAGCGGTAGCGGCCCTCCGCGCGGTCGGCGAGCAGCGGGCCGCGCACCAGGACGAGGGCGTCGGTGAGCAGCCGGCCGCGGACCGCGCGGCTGTCGACGCCCTTGCCCTGGGTGGCCTCGTAGTAGAGCGAGCGCAGCACGTCGAGGTCGGAGACGACGGACTTGGCGAGGGTGAGGCGGCCGGCCGCGTCCGCGCGCAGCCGGGGGCTGCCGTCGGGGTCGGTGCCGAGCCAGCCGCGCAGCCGCTCCAGGAGGGCGTCGCGGACGTCCTCCGTCACGCCCCGCGGCCACAGCGCGGACGACAGCACGCGCGGGTGCACGCCCTCGCGGTGCAGGAGGAGGAGGGCGAGGGCCTCGTGGAGGAGGGGGCTGCGGTCCCCGTCGGGGGTGTCCAGGCCGATGATCTCGTACGGCCCGACGAGCCGCGCGTACACCGCGGGACGGCCCTGTTCGCTGATGTCGACGAGGAACGGCGGGGTGGTGGTGGGCCCGTCCGGGTCGCGCTCCGGGTCGGCCTCCACGAAGAGTTCGACGACCGCGCGCTGCTGGACCGCGGGCAGCAGCTGGGCCTGGAGTTCGAGGCCGAGCAGCGGAGCGAGGAGCCTGCCGTCCGGGGTGATCTCCATCGCCCAGGCGGCGCCGGGCAGGTCGTCGCGCTCGCTGCCGACCAGGTAGCCGATGCCGAGCCGGGCGGCGTCGGCGGCGAGTTCGGCGAGGCGCACGGCGTCCTCGGCGGACGGCTGGGTGGCGAGGAGTACGAGGTTCGGCGCCCAGCGGGTGTGCTGGGCGGGCCCGGTCCGGCCGGTGAGGACCGAGTGGTGGTCGGCGGCGCCGAGCGCGCCGCGCCGCTGCCGGGTCTCCGCCTCCATCGTCTCGAACAGCGCCTCCACGTCGTCGAGATGGCGCAGCCGGTTCGGGGCGAGCGGCGTGAGGTCGGCGCCGAAGCCGACGAGGGTGATGGTCATGCGGTCCGACCAGCCGTTGGTGGCGAGTTCGGCGGCGACGGAGGCGAACACGGCGGCCCGGTCGGCCTCCCGGCCGCTCAGCGAGACGATGCCGGGCACGGCCTCCAGGTTGAGCAGCAGCCGCGAGTCGTCCATGGTGCCGAGGCTGACCAGACCCGGGTACGGCGCCGCCGCGTCGGTGTCCTCGTAGCGCCCGGCGTCCGCGCGGGACAGCGTCCAGAACGTCTGGTCCTGGCCGAGCTGCCAGGGCGCCGGGGGCTTGCCGGCCGGCTGGGCGAGCTGCAGGTGCAGGTCGCCGTGGCTGAGCCAGGCCGCGTAGACGACGGGCAGGGAGCGGGACTCGGCGGTGAGGGCGGCGGCGAGTCCGCGCAGCGACCGGTCGAGCAGTCGTACGCCCTCCGGGTCGGCGCCGACCAGCAGCGCGTCCTGGACGTCCTGGGCGTCGCCGGCCGGGATCGGCGGCTCCATGCCGCGGCGGCCGCCGACGGCGCCGAGCGCCGACTGCCACAGGGCCTGCCGGCGCCGACGGCCGAGGGCGGCGAGCAGGCCGGCGGCGAGGAGGGGGGCGCCGAGCAGGGCCTCGGACAGGCCGAAGGAGGAGGACGAGGAAGAGGAGGAAGAGGAGGAGGCGGCGGCGGAGGAGTCCGCAGAGGTCCCGTGTGCGGCGGGGGTGCCGGTGGTGTCGCCGGCCTGGCGCTGCGCGGGCACGGTGATCTGGGCGGTCGCCCCGTCCCCGCCCGCGTGCTGCCCGCCGCCCTGCGCCTGCTGCTGGTGCTGGGCGTGGTCACCGGTCTGCGCGTAGTCGCCGATCTGCTGCCGGACCTCCGGCGAGACGTGCGCGTCGGGGTTCTCGACGAGTTCGCCGCCGTGCGCGTCGCCGGGCATCTCCATGATCCAGCCGGGGCGGATGAGGCTGGCCTCGGAGAGCCGGGAGCCGTCGGGCTGGATGCGGTCCTTGTTGAGCTCGTAGATCTCCTTGTACCGGCGGCCGTCGCCGAGGTGGCGCTGCGCTATCTCCCACAGGGAGTCGTGGTGGCGGCCCTCGGGCGGCTGGATCCGGTAGTACTTCGTCGCCCCGTGCGCGGCGGTGGAGCCGCCCTGCTCGGCCTGGGCCGCCGCATGGCCGGCCTGCTCGGCGAGGGCGGCGGCGGTGCTCTTCGCCTGCTCCTGCTGCTGGGCGAGGATGCCGGGGGTCGCCTGGGCGGTGGCCACCGTGCCCTTCTGGTTGCCCTCCAGGCTGTGGCCGAGCTGGGAGAGGCCCGGGGTGAAGCTGGCGGCGGTGGCGCCGACCAGCAGCAGCGCGGCCACCAGCTGACGGGCGAGCAGCTGGCTCGGGCCGGCGCCGGGGACCCGGCCGGGCAGGCCGACCCCGGAGACGGCGGCCTTGACCTCCACCAGCACGCAGGCCGTGAACTGGGCCCAGGCCAGCCAGACGACGACCGTCAGCGCGTTCAGGAACGTCTGTACGTCGATCGGCTGCGACAGCCAGTCCATGCTGGGCGCGCTGCGCGGCAGGGGCCAGCCGACCGTCACGGCGAGGGCGCCGGGGACGCCGACGACGAGGACCAGCAGCGCCACGAAGGCGAGGAACGCCTTGACGACGTCCCCGAACGTACGCCGACGCAACCGCACCGGCTGCGGGGTCCGGTTCCGCGGACCCGACGGACCGGTGCCCGTCGGTCTTCCCGTCGAGCCTGATGTGCTGCGTCGCGCCATGGCGGGTGTCCCGGGGTCGTGTGCGGAAGGAGTGGGCCGGGGGCACATCGAGCCAGCCGAGGTCCCCTTGACGATCCTATTGACTGGCACCGACACCGTCGAAGGGGCGGAACCACCAACCTCCGCCCGAATTCTCCGGTTTCACCAACCGGTTCCCCATTGGCCGGAGTTGCCACCACCCGACCCGTGCACGCCCCCTCCACACGCCCCACACAGTCCGTCAGCCGCCGACCCGCAGCGCGGACAGCAGGAAGCGGGTGAGGGCGGAGGTCGGGAAGGTGATCGCGGCCACACCCTCCGCCGCGCGGAGTTCGACGACCGTGCGGGAGTCGCCGTACGGGCGTACGTGCACGTTGCCGAGCGCGGCCGGACCCGCCAGCCCCTCCTCCAGCAGGGCCCGCGCGAAGGTCCAGACGACCTCCTCGCCGTCCAGGGAGATCCACGGCGGGAAGACGAAGTGCACGGCCTGCGGGTCGGCCGAGGTGTAGCGGAGCGTCGCGGGGACCGCCACCTCCTGCTCGTCGGCGGTGAGCAGGCGGGCGCCGGTGGGCTGCTCAAGCGTGATGGGCACGGGGCGTCTCCGGGGATGCGTGGTGGACCGTCGTACAAGTGAGAGCGCCGGATCGCGGGTTGATTACGCGGGAAACGCAAGGAAGTTGAGTGACATGCATCACTTCTTGATGCGCTTGAAACTTTGCTTGAAAGTTTCGTCATCTACGCTGACAAACCTTCTCCCGCCCCTGACCCGGCAACTGGAGCGTTCCGCCATGCACGACGGTTCCTCTGCAGTGATCAGCACCACCGCCTACGCCCGGATCTACGAGGAACAGCAGCCGCGGCTCGTCGCGTACGCCCGCTCCCTCACCCGCAACGCCTGGGTCGCCGAAGACCTGGTCGCCGAGGCGCACTTCCGGGTCTGGCGGCGGCTGGCCGAGGGGCACGAGATCGACAACGTGTCGGCGTACCTGACGACGACCGTCCGGCACCTCGCGTACGCCGCGAACGGTGCCGCGCACGAGACGCCCCGCGACCCGCAGGACGATGAGCAGCCCGAGTCCGGCCGGCACGGCGAGGACCCCGCCGAGCGCGTCTCCTCCGTCGACCTGGTCGTGCGCGTCCTGGCCCAGCTGCCCGAACGCTGGGTCAAGGCCCTCTGGCTGGCCGAGGCCGAGGGCCAGCCGCTGGCGCAGATCGGGCCGCAGCTGGGCACCAAGGAGGGCGCCACCGCCGTACTGCTGCACCGCGCCCGGGAGGGGATGCGGCAGGCGTTCCTGCGCACCCAGACCGGGGCTCCGGACGACCCCGCATGCCAGGTCCACTGGAGCCGGATGCCGGCCTACGTGCGCGGCGCCGCGACGGAGCGTCAGTCCGACCGGCTGCTCGCCCACGTGGACACCTGCGCGGACTGCCGGGCCCGGCTCGCCGCCCTGATGAGCGCCAACGACCGCCTCCCGGCCCTGGTCGGCCCGGCCCTGCTGGTGTTCGCGGTGGGCGGCACGGCCGGCAGGTTCCTGCTCTCCCTGACCACGGCCGGGGCCTCGGCGGCCGGCCACGCGAGCGGCGGCGGAGCGGGGAGCGGACTGCTGCACGGCGTACGGCAGGCCACCGGCGTGGCCGGCACGAAGGCGCCGGTGGTGGCCGCGGCGGCGGGTGCGATGGCGGCCGGTGCGGCCGCGCTGGTGCTGATACTCGGCCCCGGCCAGGCCGACTCCGTCCCCGCCCGGCGGACACCGGTCGCCGACGCGCCGGTGGCGCAGGTACCGGTGACCGGCCGGCCGGCGACCCCGACGGACGCGCCCGCCACACAGCCGACGGTGACACCAAGTCAGCACGGCGGGGAGACGGTACGGCCGCAGGCCACCGGCGACGACGGCACGGACGGCGCGGCCGCGTCAGGGCCCGAGCCCACCACGCAGCCGCCGTCGGACAGCGGCGGCGACAACGGTGACGGCGGCTCGACGGCGGATCCCGGCGGTCAGACCCCACCGGACGACGGCGACGGGAGCAGCACTCCGCCCGCACCGCCGGCGCCACCCTCCCCGCCCGCGGCCCCCACTCCCCCGGCACCGCCGACCGCACCCACGCCGCCCACCGCACCGACACCGCCCGCCGATCCCACGCCCCCGGCGGACCCGGCTCCCGCCGACCCGCCGCCCGTCACCGACCCGGCACCGGCCGACCCGACACCGGTCACCCCGCCCGACGACGACTGCCCACCCCGGCACAAGCACCCTGGAGGGGCGCGGGACTGCATTGCATGTGCGGCTGCCGCCGCGTGGGCGCGACCGGCCCCAACGGCGCCGCAGACGGACACCGGCGGATAGCGGCCCTCCCGGCGGAGCGCCCGGCGCCTAACCGACCTCGTTCTCGGCCGTCGCCTCGCCGTGCACCACGATCGCGCCGCCGTAGAACATGCCCGTGAAGACCGGCTCGTACGTCAACTGGACCTCGACCTGCACCTGTTGGGCGTCGGCGGTGACGCAGTGGGTGCCCGCGACGTCGGCGGTGGACATGTCCATCTCGCGGGCGAAGGTCTTCACCCGGGCGTCGCAGTCCTGGAAGTTGATCGGCGCCTCGCCCTGGTTCTCGTACAGCTTGTCCAGGTCGATGTCCTGGGCCGCGTAACGGGCCGCCTGCTCCGCGATGTCGGCGGCCCGTTCGCGCTTGGAGATGGACAGGCCGCCGTCGATGACGAACGCGGACAGGGCGAGGAAGACCAGGGCGAAGATGATGACCGCGCCCGCGCCCGAGCCCCGGTCGTCGAGACGGAGCCGGCGCGCGGTCCACCAGCTGCGCAGCACCGCAAGGCTCATGCCGCCCTCCGGAACGGGTCGAGGGGCGAGGAGAACGTCGAGGTCAGGGTCGTCGGGATGTCCAGGCCCAGCATGGCCAGACCCCGCACCCGGCAGCTCACCTCGACCGTGAAGATGCCGCCGGACTCGAAGCCCGCGCTGGTCTGGACGACGGAGACCGGCCCCGAGCAGACGTCCGACAGGTCGGCGTCGGCGGCCTTCCGGGCCTCCGACATGGCCGTGGCGTGGTCCTTCTGGATGGAACCGGCGCGGGCCGCGTCGCGCGCGGCGCCGTCGAGCGCCCCGCGGCCGTCGACGAGCTGGCCGAAGGCGACCAGGACGAGAATGAACAGGATCATCACCGGGGCGAGGATGACGACCTCGACGGTCGACAACCCCCGGTCGTCCGCGCTTCTTTCCCTTATGGAGGACATCTAGTTCGTATCCTCCACGAACCGCTCCACCGGTCCCGCCGACCGTGCGTGCACCGTCAGGTCCAGGCCCGGGAACACCGTCGGGATACGGGCCGTGATCTCGACGCCGACCGTGGTCTGCTCCGGCTGGAGCATCTGCACGTCGGGCGAGAGGACCAGCTGCGGGCCGAGCTGGCTGATGTAGGAGTCGACCACGTCCTTGGCCTCGGCGCGCCAGGCGCCGGGCTCCGCGTCGGCGGTGGCGCGGGCCTTGCGCGCGCCGGCCTGGGCCGCCGCCTGGGCCACGTGGTCGGCGAAGAAGTACAGCGCGAACTGCACCGTCGCGAAGATCATGAAGAAGAGAACGGGGGTGAGAAACACGAACTCGATCGCCGTCATGCCCGAGTCACCGCGCGCGGCGGCGGCCCGGCGGCGCAGCCATCCGTTCACGTCCACACAGACCCCCGTCATCCCCGTTGCGTCCCCGTCGTGCGCTCTGTGCGCCCGCTCAGCAGGTCTTGCTGTCGCTCGCGCCCGAGATGCAGGTGCCGACCTTGGTGGCACCGCTCTGCAGCGCGTTGCTGATGATGGCGGCCACCACGCCGACGATGGCCACGACGACCGCCGAGATGATGACCCACTCGACGGCGGAGGCACCGCGGTCGAGTTCGCCGGAGCGGGCGCGCTGCACCCGGCCCTGGAAGAAGGTGACCAGGAAGTCCACCGCCGGGATCCCGGTGCTGAAGTTCCGCTCGTTCATCATGACTTGTCCTCTCGAAACAGCAGTTGGCGAAGGTTCTCGATCCAGCTCGGGTCAGCTCACACCTGGAACACCCGCATCGCCGCCGGGAAGATCAGGAAAACCAGGAAGCCGGCACACAGCAGCAGCTGGGCGACGAGCATCGACTGGGACTTCTCGCCCGCGCTGCCCTCGATCTCGGCGAGTTCGCGGTGGCGCATGGTCTCGGCGCGGGAGGCGAGGGACTCACGGACCTTGGCGCCGTCGTCCGCGACCAGGGCGAGGGAGGCGGAGAGGTCCTTGAGCTCCTCCACGCCGAGTTCCTCGCCGAGCGCGCCCAGCGCCTGCCACTGGCTGACGCCGGTGATCCGGGCATCGGCGAGGGCGTTGCGGATGCGCTGGTTGGCCCAGCCGTCGGAGACCTCCGCGGCCGCCATCAGGGCCTCGGGCAGGCCGCGGCCGCCGGCCAGGCTCATCGACACCAGGTCGAGGTAGGCCCCGATGACCCGCCTGAGGTCGCGGCGCTTCTCGGCCGCGTCCCGTCGTACCTCCAGGTCGGGCAGGAAGAAGAACAGGGCCGCGCAGGCCAGGGCCAGCCAGACCGGGATGACCGGGTTGCGGCCGAAGCCCATGGTGTAGACGACGGCGAACAGGAACGGCCCGAAGATCAGGCCGGCGGCCGCGAGCAGCACCTTGGTCGCGAGGAACTTCTCCCAGCTGCGGTCCAGGACGGCGAGGTCGGCCCGGAGCGAGCGCTGTTCCCAGCCCTGCTGCCGGTAGAACTCGGCGACACGCTCGCCGACTTCGGCGCGCAGGGTGCCGAACCGGCCGGTGTCCTGCGTCTGCCGGGCCGACTCGTAGGCCGCGCCGCGGGCCCGCATCGCGTCGATCCGGGCGACCTGGGCGACCGCGCTGCGCCGGGACGGCATCAGGGCGCGGATCAGGACGTAGACGCCGAGCCCCAGGGTCACGCCGACGACGATCGGCATCGTGAGGTTCACCGGCGGGCTCCTTCCTCGGTGGGGAGCTGTTGCTGGCCGGGATGACCGGGCGCACCGGGCTGGCCGGGCTGGCCGGGAGCGGTGCGGGGCGGCCGTACGAACTGCACGGAGGACTGGTCGCGGACCAGGAACCGTTCCGGGGTCTCGATGGTGGACAGCTTGCGCAGCCACCAGAAGCCGAGCGCGAACAGCCCGCAGACCAGGGCGAGGACCAGCTGGCCGACGGCGGTGCCGTACGGCGCGACGAAGTCCCGGTTGAAGACGGCGAGGCCGAGGACGAACGCGACCGACACGGCGACGACGATCTGCACCGAGCGCCGGGTGGACGCCCGCTGGGCCATCACGCGCTGGCGCATGTCGACCTCCTCGCGCGCCGACTTGGCGAGCGCGCCGAGGACCTGGCGCAGACCGGGGCCGCGGAGGCGGGCGTTGAGGATGAGCGCCGCCACGGTGATGTCGGCGGACGCGTCGTCGATCTCGTCGGCGAGGTGCTGGAGCGCGTCGGGCAGCGGGGTGCGGGCGCGCAACCGGTCGACGAGGGCGTCGAGATGAGGCCGGAGGACGGGCGCGGCGGCGCGGGCCGAAGCCGGAATCGCCTGCTCCAGGCCGACCGCGCCGGCGATGGTGTCGCGCAGCGACTCGGTCCAGGAGGCGAGGGCCTCCACCCGCTTCATCGCGGCCCGCTCCTCGGCGGCGCCGCCGAACAGCTTGTCCCAGAAGAAGACCAGGACACCGGCGGCGATGCCGGCCACCGCCCAGCGGGTCAGCAGCAGCACCGCGAGCCCGATGATGGCGGCGAGCGAACCGCGCCGGCCGGCGAACCGGATGAGCTCGGCGGCCCGTTCGTTCGCCTTCTGCTTCTCGTGGTCGGGCTTGGCGGGCAGGCCGCGGACCGCCAGGATCAGCAGGGCGAGTCCGCCGCCGACGGCGACACCGCAGCCGAGGGCGTAGAGGACCGGGGTGGAGAAGAGCCCGCCCATGGAGCCCAGGGAATCCAGGTTCATGTCATGTCACCCCCACGCCCCGTGCGGCTGGTAGCCGTAGGCCATCAGGTCCTCCAGGCAGGCTATGGGCGCGTGCGGGACGATCCGGCCGTCGTGCGCCTCCGCGAACACCTCGCTGGACAGCACCCGGCCGTCGACGCCGTTGACCTCGCGGACCGAGGTGACCATGCGCTGGAGACGGCCGCCGGTCTGGTAGTTGTTGCGCCGCTGGATGAAGACGACGAAGTTCACCGCGCCCGCGATCAGCATCTGGCTGGCCTCGATGGGCAGCCGCTCGGAGGCCTGGAGCGCGTAGGTCGAGATGCGGTTGAAGACTTCGCTGGAGCTGTTCGCGTGGATCGTGGACAGCGACCCGTCGTTGCCCTGCGACATGGCGTTGAGCATGGTGACGATCTCGTCGCCGAGGACCTCGCCGACGATGACCCGGGAGGGGTTCATGCGCAGCGAACGGCGCACCAGCTCGGCCATCGAAATGGAGCCCTGGCCCTCGGAGTTGGGCAGCCGCTCCTCGAACGCGACGACGTTCGGGTGCAGGTCGTGAAAGGTGTCGAGCCCGAGCTCCAGCGCCCGCTCGACGGTGATCAGGCGCTCGTGCGGCGGGATCTCGTTGGCGAGGGCCCGCAGCAGCGTCGTCTTGCCCGCGTTGGTCGCCCCCGCGATCATGATGTTCTTGCGGGCACGCACGGCGCAGGCCATGAAGTGCGCGACCTCGGGCGTCAGCGTCCCGTTCCCCACCAGGTCGGAGATGAAGACCTTGCCCATGCGGGCGCGGCGGATGGAGAGCGCGGGCCGCCGGGTGACGTCCATGACGGCGGAGAGCCGGGACCCGTCGGGGAGCCGGAGGTCGAGCTGCGGGTTGGCGGAGTCGAAGGGCCGCGACGACAGACCGGAGTAGGCGCCGAGCACCTGGATCAGCTCGATGAGCTCCTCGTCGGTCTCCGCGACGGGGTCCCCGACGGCCTCCCGCCCGTCGCTGAACCCGACGAAGACCTGGTCGCACCCGTTGATGTCGATGTTCTCGACGTCCGGGTCGTCGAGCAGCGGCTGCAGCCGCCCCACGCCGAACAGCGCCGCGTGCACGGCGGCCGCGTACTGCTCCTCGGTCTCCGCGTCCAGCGGGGTGCGCCCGGCGTTGATCTCCGCGCGGGCGTACTCCTCCAGGATCTGGGCTATGACCGCGCGGGCGTACTGCCGTTCGTCCTCGGTGGACATCGGCGTCACGCCGGACGCCTGGTCCTGCCGGCGCTGCTCGGCGATCCGGTCGCCGGCGTCCTGCCGGAACCGCTTGACCAGCTGGTGGTCGACAGCGGTCATCGGCCGGCCCCCGCATGGGGTGCCTGCGGCGGTACGGACGTCGGTACGGTCCAGGCGGCGCCGTACTGCTGGTGGAGGTCGGCGGTGACCTTGCGGGCCGAGCGGATGAGCAGGGACTTGTCGAGGCGCCCGCGCTTGCGGCCGGCCAACTGGTCGGCGCCGGCCGGGTCGTCGGCGATGGTGCCGACCACGCGGGCGCCGGTCTGGGCGTGCACGAGCATGTCGTTGACCTGGTTGACCAGCTTGCCGGCGCCGGACGGGTCGGCGACCAGGATCACCCCGATCAGCGGGGTGGCGAGGGCGGCGGCACCGCGGGGACCGCCGTGCAGCTTCTGCGCGAGGGCGGCGGCCCGGTCCCGGACCCGGGCGAGCGCCTCGGGCTCGGTCCGCGAGACGAGCAGGACGAGCGCCGCGTGCGGGAACATCTCCACGGCCGGGGTGTCGCCGCTGATCCGTCCGCAGTCGGCGATGACGTCGGCCGGGGCGTTCGGGGAGTCGGCGAGCGAGGCGAAGGCGTGCCCGAGGGTGGGCCACAGCCCGGCGAGCCCGGCCGCGTGCTCGGCTATCCCGAGCCCGACGAGCACTTCGAGCCCGCCGCTCAACGGCTGTACGTGATCCCAGAGTTGGTCCGGTACGAGTCCTCGTCGCGCGGTGGCGGCGATGGACAGCATGCCGGTGTTCGGGTTCAGCGGCCCGCCGTGCGCGGCGGCGCTGCGGTAGACGAGGTCGCCGCCGGCCGGGTCGGCCTCGGCGAGCAGGACCCGGCGCGGCCAGACCGCGGCCAGCGCGACGGCCGCGGTGGTGACGCCGGGGGAACCCTTGTCGGCGGCGATTGCGATGAGCGCCATGGGGTGGGGGCCGCCTTCTAGTTGCCGTTGCCGGATGCGCCGGACACAAGGACCAGGGCGACCGAGCCGGTGGCGGCGGCCTGGGCCAGCGGGGCGGCGTCGCCGCTGTCGACGGTCAGCGTGACGGCGAGGTTGGTGCTGCTGACGAGAGAGCTGTCGCCGCCCTTCGTGTCCGGCACGTAGCTGACCTTGGCCTGGCCGACGATCGGGGAGTCGCTGCCGCCCGACGAGGAGGACGACGAGGAGGAACCCCCGGTGGTCGAGGAGCCGTTGCTGCTGACACGGTAGGCGGCGACGACGTCACCCATCTTGAGCCCGACCGGGTACTGGCCCTCCTTGAGGGAGAGGCCGACGGTGGCCTTGCCGGACGGGAGGGTGCTCTCCTTGCCGAACATCTGCCCCATGACGACCGTGTCCTTGTAGATGGTCGTCTTGGCCTTGTAGGTCTCCAGCGTGCTGAGCTGGGACCACTTGACGTAGTTGATGCTGTCGTCCGCCGCGACCAGCACGGACGTGACGTTGCCGGTGGTCACGGCCTCGCCGGGCTGGATGGTGGCGGTCACCTTGATGACCTCGATCCGGTCGCCGGCCTGCAGCACGAGCGTGGTGGCGCCGAGCGCGCCGAGCAGGATCAGCAGGACCGCGAGCGCGGCCAGCGCGGGCTTGCGCTCACGAGGCGCGGTGGGAAGCCGGTCACCGACCGAAGGCTGAGCCGGTCCGCCGGAACGACCGGCGCCCGCCCCCGTACGCTCTTGGATCTTCACGCAACCGCTCCCCGTTACAGCCAAGACAGTGTCTGTCAAGAACTCTGAAAACCTGTCGACAACCCTGAAACCTGTCGACGCTCGTCACCACGCCTCCCGGCACAGCGAAAGCAGACACTCCACACCAATCACCCCGATCCGGCCAAATACTCGACCGCGGGGTGGGTGTCAAGCGATCGCACCGTATCAGCCGCACATAAGCCCCTCAAGGCGCGGCGGGACTCCTTGACCTCACTGAAATCGTCGTTGCGATCTGCAACGGCGGTGACCTGTACGCCGGTTGGGACTCTGGACACATCAAGGGGCGCCGCAGTGTGCGCCGGTGAATCCACCACACCCTGCTCGCGGCCGGCCCGCGCCCGGCACCGTCACCGTGCGCCCATGAGGCCTGCACGAAGTGCTCACGACGACGGCCGGTTCCGGACGACGCCCCGACTAGGATCACGGGACCGCCGCCCTGAAGACCGCCCTGATGACCGGCCCCGAAGACCGCCCCGAAGACCGCGAGGATGGCAGACCGTGACCGTGCCGCAGCGCCACTCCTGGCAACCCCCGGAGGGCGAGAAGCTCGTGGCGCGCGCCCCGGTGTCCTCCGCGACCGGCGCGGCGGACCGGGTGAAGGGCCGGCGCTGGTTCCGTGACACCGAACGGCACGACATACAGGGCGAGTTGCCGGACTGGCCCAAAGGCCCGGCCTACCGGCTCAGATCGAAGGCCGGCCCCGTGGTGCGGGGCGCGCTGGCGGCCGTGTTCGTCCTCGGCGTGCTCGCCCTGGCCGTGGTCTTCGACGGCAACGTCCCCTCGGGCAGCGGCCCCGGCCGCTCCGGCTCGCTGGGCAGGAGCGAGGACCCGGAGAACGAGGAGACGGACTTCCCGGTGCTGTGGGCCGCCCCCGGCACGATCGCCCGCACCCTCCCCTGGGAACTCGACCCGGCCCGCCGCCCCGACACGGACACCACGCACCTGGTCCTGACCGACCGCCGCCTGCTGGTCCTCGGCGGGCTCCAGGACCCCAGGGCACCCTGGGAGGAAGTCCTCTGGGAGACGGACCTGAGCGCGGTCGCCACGGTCGAGCGACGGCCGTTCAGCGTCGGCGGACGGGACTTCAGGATCACCTTCACGGACGGCTCCTGGTGCCGGTTGACGTCCCTTGAGGGCGAGCCCCTGGTCGGTCACCTGACGGCGGCCTGACCGTTCCGGCCCGAGACCATCTGGCCCGACCTTCCCGGCCGACCGTTCCGGCTATGTCGTGACCCTTACGGTCCGGGCCAGTTCGTCGGTCAGCTCGCACAGGGCGTCCGTGTGGGCCAGTGCCTGCCAGGACGTCAGCAGCACCAGCCCCCACGTCTCGTCGGCCCGGATGCCGTACGCGCACGTCTCCATCACCGTCCCCAGCCCGTCCCGGCCGGCGTCCCGGACGTACGCGTGCCGGACGCGCACCGCGGGCCCGGCGGGCAGGGTACGCAGCTCGGCCTCGGGCGGCCGGTAGGAGTCGGCGGTGGGGGCGGCGAGGTAGCGCTGGAGGAGCTCGACGGTCACGGCCGGGTACGTCTCGTCGGCGACCAGCGCCGACAGCTCGATCCGGGCAAGCTCGCCGAGCCGCGGCTCCGGCACGTACGACAGCGCGGTGACGGGTCCGCGTTCGCGGGAGTCGGCGGCGGCTTCGCGGAGTTCTGCGGTGAGGGCGGTGAGGAGCTTGGGGTCGGGGGCGTCGGGGCCGACGAGCCGCGCGGCGGCCGCTCCCTCCGCCCAGGCACGCAGGTCGACGCCGGCAGCGCGCACCGGCAGGGATATGGCGTCCTCGGGCACCTTCATACGCACGGTGGACGCGGCGAACTCAGGCATCAGACCATCCATTGCAGAGTGCGGGCAACGGCGTCGAAGAGGCCGACCAAGGCGTCCGCCAGCGGCTCCATCGGCGTCGAGAAGGAGAGCAACAGCCGCTGGTCGCTGTTCGGGACGGCGAGGTAGATGTCCAGGTGCGTGACAGCGAGCTTGTTGCCGTCGGGGTCGTCGGCGGCGGGCCGGCGGAGGTAGCGGTGGCGTACGGCGGGGCCGGCGGGGAGGTCGACGAGGGTGACGTCCTCGGCGGTCGCGCGCACGGCGAGGGAGCGGGCGATGTCTCCCAGGTCGCCGGCTTCGGTGCCGGGAGCCGGCCGCAGCAAGGTGACCACCAGGCCGGCGGAGACCGGGACCTGGCCGAGGAGCTGGTTCATGACGTACATCTCGACACCGCCGTTGGCGTGCGCCGCCTCGGCCTGCTCCCGCATCCGCTCCGCGAGCGCGGCCTCAAGCAGCGGACCGGCCTTCGTACGCCGTAGTCCGCGCTTGACCACCTTGTCGATACGGTGCGCCCACCTCTCGGGATCGAGCACGATCCGCTCCCAGCCCTCGGGAACGGCGAGGCGGTAGTCGGAGGGGGGTGCGGTGGCCGTATCAGCTGCCCCGGCGTTCATATCGCCGTCCCGGTCGCCCGGTCGTACCGCTTCCGCCGTCCGATGAACGCGACCGTCATCGGTGCCAGCACGAGCACCACGGCGGCGCCCAGGCAGACGTACCCCTCAAGGACACCGCCGATCTCGGACTTGGTGCCGAGGGAGGGCTGATAGTGACCGGCAGGGTCGACGACGGCTGTCGTCGTCCGCCCGACCCGGTCGGCACAGTTCTCCTTGTTGTCGACCACTTCATGGACGGACCCGTCCCGCAGCCGGACCCTGCAGTACGTCTCACGGGTCCCATGCGTCCATTGACGGGTCGGCGTGGCGATGGTGACCGTCTGCTCCACCCCGCGCAGTTGCAGATACCAGGCGTTGGCGAAGTACGAACCGACCAGGACCAGCACGAGATAGGCGGCCGCGGTGACATACCGGGCGACGGAGGCCCCCCGCGAGTCACGGGTCTTGAAGGCCACCCAGATGACCAGCAGTCCGAGGAGCAGGCCGACGAACGCCGCCGCCTTGCCGATGAACAGGCTGGATAGCAGGCAGACGACGACCGACGCGGCCGCCACCAGAAGCAGCCGGACCCACGGCCATACCGGTGTTCCGCCGCCGTATCCGGCCCACCCGCTCCGTACCGGCCGAGGGTCGGTGGTGGCCTCGGAGAACTCGGCGAGGATGGTGCGTACTCGTCGCATGCCGTCCGGTCCGGCCGCGATCCGGCGCAGCTCCGGCAGCCCCAGGCCCACCTCTTCCAGCGACCGCTGCCATTTCTCCGGCAGTTCCGCGAACAGCTCGTCGACGGACCGCTCGTCCTCACTAGCCACGTGATCCTTGCTCTTTCCGCTCTGGGAATCCTGACGGCCGACGGGTCAGCCGCTGGTGCTCCAGTGCCAGTTGTAGAACGGTGTTCCGCCGGCCCCGATGCCCGGAATCTCCTTTGCGCCCCGGAGGACGTTCGGCCCGGTGATCCACGGCTCGCCGGAGTGCGTGTGCGCCAGGTTCGACCAACCCGCCAGGAGCGGCAGCACCTGGCTGCCGTAGTACAGGGCCTTGGCCTGCCCCGCCATGCTCTTGAACGAGGAGTCCGCGATCTTCGACAGCTCGGGCGCCGATTTCGCGAAGGCCTTGGCCGCCCGGTGCACCGCGGGGGCATCGCGGATGTCGGTCGCGTACGCCTTGAGGTTCAGCGACTCCTTGACCACCGAGCGCATCCGCGGCAGGAGCTTCGTGGGCCCTTCGGACAGCGCCTTGCCGATCTCGCCGGGTTTGACCCCGTTGAGCGTCTCGGCGAGTTCGCGGGCCGCCGTCGGGTTCAGCCCGACCTCCTGGGCCAGCCGGAAGTCCTTGACCGCGGAGGCGCCCCGGGCGGCCATGGCCGCCTCCTTGGCCGTCGTCCCCAGAACCCGCCCGGCGCCGAAGGACAGTACGCCGATGGCGTCGATGGCGACGTCCAGCCAGGTGCCCTTGCCATCCAGCGCGGAAACGGTGTCGCAGACCAGGGCGACGACCGAGGCGACGAGCGCCAGCGCACCGAGCACCTCACCGAGGACCGGTACCCAGCTGAGGGCGAGGGCCAGCACGCCCAGAACAGCCGCGGCCACCCCCGCCCAGTGCCCGACCTCGGCGACCCAGTCCTTCCAGTTGTCCCACCAGTGATGCTTGGGATCCTTCAGCCCGTCGCCGTCGATGGCATCCCGTATCGCCTTGGCGGCGTACCCGGCCTGCGTGTCCCGGTAGTCGAGCGCGGCCCGGAGCTCCCGCTTCGCGGCATCGAGCTCCCCGTCCGAGGCCTCCTTCTGCCGCTTCAGCTTCTGCTTGTCCGGATGGCTGTCGTCCGCGGACGGATGCCGGTCGATCTGCTCCTGATAGTTACTGCTGTCGGCATCGGCAGCCGCAGCCTTCTTCAGCGCGGAACGCACACGGTTCTGCGCATGGTTGAGAGCGGTGGCCCAGTTCTCCCGCACGGTGTCGGCGACGGGCTCGTACGGCACGGAGGACCCGAGCGCCGCCCCCGCCGCCGCATACCGCTGATGCGACCGGCTCAGCAGCTTGACGGTGTCGCCGGTCTTCGTGGTGAACGCCTTCCCGGCGTCCGAATCCCACCCGTTCCCGTCGACGAGGTTGTTCAGCTTGCCGGCCTGCTCCTCGATCAGCCTGGCGGTGTCGGAGATCCGCTTCCCGAGCCGGGCCACCTCGTAGGGATCCCCCGGCGTGAACTCCCGGTCGTCGTACCGGGCCGTCTGCCAGTCGACACCGGCGAAGTCGTGATCGCTCACTTGTCCCCCGGCTGAGCCCTGACCAGCGCGTCGGCGAGATGCTGATCGACCCCGTCGTAGGCCTTCGCCGCCTCACCCGCGGTCTTCCCGAGAAACTCCAGCCCGTCGCAGAGCTGCTTCCGCTTCTTCTTCCAGTCGTCCGCGAAGTCACCGAGGGCATCGGCCACCTCACCGGACCCGATCTCGGACCCGTACGAGTCGACGAGATCCTTCGCATGTTCAAAGTTGGACTTCAACTTCGCGACAGATCTGCTGATCTCCCGCAGCTCTGTCGTGGACACCCTGACGTGGTCCGCCACTACTACCCCCGTGAACACCTGCCTACCCGGCCGCCCCGCGAGACGCAGAGGGCCAGGGTCACTGTGTGTCGAGGGTTTTCGGGGCTACAACCAACGGACCGCAAAGGGAGCCCAAAGGAGGGGGCGGCGCCCGACCGAGCGGTACGGGCGTCCACTCCATGCCCGCGCAATCTTCACGATGCCCGTGCGGCCGGCCCCGGGCGAGGCAATGTCACGCCATCACCACAGGCCACCTCGCCCTGCAGAGACGCCCCGAATGTCCTCAACCATCACATTTACAGCGATGTTCGCGGTGGCGAAACCCGGGATCCCACAGATACCGTTTGCACTCTTGCCGAACTTCATTCTCACGGGGGAGTACACAGTGAAGCGCCGCACCTTGCCCGTTGCCGCCGCGCTCGCCGCGACCGCAGCTCTGCTGCTGACGGCGTGCGGAGGCGGGGACGACAGCTCCAAGGACAAGAACGACAAGATCGCGGGGGCCGGTGCAGGAGGGTCGAGTTCTGCGTCGCCCTCAGCCTCTGCCTCCGCCTCGCCCGACAAGAACGCTCCGACGTTCGCGTTCCCGTCGGACATCACGGTGACGGTGGACCGGCAGCCGACGGGAGACGTCACGAAGGACGCGATCCTGCGGGACGTGGCCTACTCGACCCAGGCCAATATCGAGGCTTTCGGCAAGGGGGACGGCAAGTCCACCAACATGAGCCGCTACTTCGGTGGAGCTGCCTTCACCTATTGGTCTCAGCGTGTTGCAACCCTCAAGAAGCAGGGCCTCACGCTCACGGGTCACTACCGTTACTACGATTTCGAAGTCACCGACGTCGCGAACGGCAAGACTGCGGCGGCCCGCTACTGCGAGGACCAGAGCAAGGCATACGGCAAGGAAATCAAGACGAACAAGGTTCTGCGTACCAAGGCGAGCAACAAGGATTTCGTCCTCTACACCCTTCAGGCGGCTCGGGACTCAGCGGGCGACTGGCAGGTCACACAGCAGAACTGGAAGAAGGGTGACGCGGCGTGCGTCCAGGGCTGAAGTCCGGCGCGGTTCGGGCCGGTGTCCGGTTCGCCTTGGTCGCAGGCCTCGTCGTGACGCTGGGGACTGGATTCCCCGCCTACGCCGGCGATCCCAAGACAGGTGATGACACCGGGACCGGTGGGCAGCCTCCCGCCGACCCCGGCGGGGCCCCTGGGAGCAAGTCGGGTGGCAACTCCGGCAACGGGTCCGTCGGCGCCCACATCCAGATCAACCAGAGCAGGACCGGCGGCTCCGGAAGCTCCACGTCGAGGGCCACGTCCTCGAACGCCAACTGGAAGCCCCCCGTCTGCTGGTACGAGCCCATGTACACGCCGGACGAGTACGAGGACTTCATCAAGTCCTCGTACAAGGGCGCCCAGGAACCGGCCGCGAGCTACGCAAAGAAGCGCGCCGACGAGGACTACCACAAGGGCGACAAGGGTCTGTGGTGGCAGGTGCAGTTCCGCAATGACAACTACACCGACGCCTGTCCCGTGACCCCTGACAACTGGGAGATCTGGATCCCGCCCGCCCAGCCGAAGGCGGACCCCAACCAGCTGACGCCGGAGATCCTCTCGGAACTCGCCTACAACTCAACCAAGTTGCCGAAACCACCCGTGGTGCTGAACCCGAGTGCGAACCACCTCAAGGTGAACGTCGGTACGCGGGTTAAGTTCGAGGGGAACTTCGACCGGGTCTGGACGACCGCCAGCATCAATTACAAGGGCGTAGCGATGGCCGCGACGACCGTCGCGACCCCTGTAGCCCTCAGGGTCGACGCGGGCACGTCGGACGCCGATCCGCAGAGCTGCACGTACGACCTGGTGAAGGGCAACGATGGCTACACGGTCGACAGCAAGGACGCAGCCTGCAACGTCACCTACCAACGCTCGTCCGGAACCGGCACCTACCCCTTCGTGGCGTCGATCACCTGGAACGTGACCTGGACGGACTCGGCCGACCCCGACGGACCCGCACGGCAGCCGGGCCTGCCCGACGGCCTGTCGACGTACGAGCAGAACGTGACCGTGAAGGAAATCCAGGCGGTCAACCGCTGACCAGACGTGAGCGGCCCGCCGGGCTACGGCTCGGGGCCACTCCAGGAGACCGGAATCCGACATGAGTGACCTGCGCCTCGAAGACACGATCTTCCAGGACCTGAAGAAGACCTTCTCGTCCATCAGCGACCGCATGGAGACCACCCGCCGCACGCTCCGCAGCGCGGACGCCTCGGCCGTCGGCGAGAAGCAACTCGTCGAAGACGTCCAGGACTTCGCCGACGACTGGGGCTACGGCATCAAGCAGCTCGGCAAGCACACCCAGGGCGCCGTGAAGATGATCAACAAGATCGGGGAGAGCTTCGACAAGCTCGACCTGGACCTCGCCGAGTCCCTGAAGGCTCCGCAGCAGAAGGGCAAGTGACGTGGCTGGGCAACGACCTGCCTTCCCCCACATAGGCTGGGATCCCACGCCGGGGAGCGTGGAAGACACCCGGGACCTCGCCAAACAGCTCGGCAAGCTGGCCGGCGAGCTGGGTACGGCGCTCGGCGAGCTGGACCGCATCGAGACCGGTGCCTGGAAGGGCAAGACCGCGATCGCTTTCAGCGAGTACATCGGCCAGGACGTCACCCCGCTCATCCGCAAGAGCCACGATTCCTTCGACAAAGCCTCCCGCGCCCTGCACCGCTGGGCAGGCGAACTCCAGGACTTCCAGGACCGGGCGGACCGGCTGGAGAAGAGTGCCGGGGAAAGGCTCGACGCCAAGGCGAAGGCCCAGGCCAAGGCTGGCAGCGACGGCAGCATGGACCTGGGCAAGGCGTCCAGCGCGGTGGACGGCGTGATCCAGAAGGTCCACGAGCTGGAGGAGGACTACCGGGCGGCCGCCCGCCAGGTCGGCAAGGAACTGGACAAGGCCGGCGACATCGCCCCCGACGAGCCCGGCTTCTGGGACAAGCTGGGGCACGGGATCGCGAACGCGTGGGATGCCACGGGTGACTGGCTCAAGGAACATGCCGACCTGATCAAGGAAATCGGCGACATCCTCAGCGACGTCACCGCGATCCTCGGCGTGCTGGCCATCATCACTCTGCCCTTCGAACCTCTCGGCGCCATCTTCGGAGCAGCAGCCGTTCTGACCAGTGGAATGGCATTGCTGGCGCACTCGGTCGCCAAGGCAAGCGGTGCTGACGTCAGTTGGCTCACTATGGGCACGGACGCGCTGGGACTGCTGCCGGGTATCGGCCTCCTCGGGAAGGGTGCCAAGGTGGCCAGCAAGGCAGCCGCGGCCGAGAGGATCGCGGAATTCGGCAGCGGCTTCAAAGTGTCCGGCATCGAGCGCGCCTTCAACGTGATCGCAACGGGCGACATGGCAAAATCTGTCGAGGGCGGTATCGGTCTGCTGGGCAGAAGAATCGTCCTGGGCGGTGCGGGGAAGGACCTCGGACTGCTGTCCCATGAGAGCGGTGCGATGAGCCGCCTCGCCGGGCTCGCCGAGGCGGGGTATCACCAAGGTCAGTGGCTCGGTACCAAAGGTCTGGCGCTCGCGGGCGAGAAGTTCACGGTCGACCCGTTGAGCAAACTGGGCAGAGGGATCGACGTGGCAGGCAAGGTGCTTCCCAAGGGCATCAGCATCGGCCTGCACAGCGGTGACTCGGCCAACCCGGGTGACAGCCTCCAGCAGTCCGCCACAGCACATTGAGGCACGAGAACATGACGAGATGGCAACCTGACCTCGACGAGACCCTTCTCGCGCGCTGTGGAGTGAGTTTCGCCACCGGCGTCGCCACACCCGTATCCGGGATGCGCTGGTTCAGGGACACGACGCGACGGGACATTCAGGGCGAGCTGCCGGGCTGGCCGGCAGGTCCGGAATTCACCGCCCGCACCAAGAGCGAGAGCCGCCTGCGTGAGGGAGGCAAGTTCGGCGCTCGTACTCTGCTCGTGGCGACCCTCGGCGTCCTTGAATCGCTGGCCGGGTCCGGCAGCACAGGAAACGTCTCCCGACTCGGACAGCCCGAGGAGCCGGAGAACGAGGTCGAGGACTTCCCTGTCATGTGGGCGGCTCCCGGGACGCTCGCCCGTACCCTCCCGTGGCAGCTCGACACCGGGCGCCGTCCCGAGACGAATCGAACCCATCTGGTGGTGACGACCCGGCGGGTCCTCGTCCTCGGACTGCTGGACGACAAGAACACTCCCCACGACAACGTCCTGTGGGAGACCGAACGGTCCAACATCACCGCCGTGAAGCGGATGAAGTTCAGCCGGTACAAGGTGGACTTCAAACTCGTGTTCACCGACGGATCATGGAGTCGCCTCGCGGGTTGGAACACAAACTGTCGTGACGATGTCACCCGCCCCCTGGCCACCAGTCCTGAACTGCTGGCCGGCGATGCGCTCACACAAGGGCAACAGGGGACCGTCGCGGAGTTCCTGAAGCGCCAGAAGGGACCCGGCGATCTCGTGATCAGCCGTCGGCCGAGCGGCCATTTCCTCGCCGAGTATCTGAGGACCAGCACGATCGATCCCGACTACGGAATCAGCAGTGACTTCTCCCTGATGGGCGTCAACGGCGAAGACGTTCCGTTCCAAGAGGGCGACCTCTAAACCGGATTGGAAGCGGAAACCCAGTGACCACGCCTCTCATAATCGTCGAAGCAGATATCCCTCCGCTGACGTTCGACGTTCCCGAGAGCTTCTTCACCCTCCCACTTGCAGCCGAACCCGAAGCGCGGGCCGCGCTGTCCGACACCTTCGTCCGGGATCTCTACTCCCATGGCGACGAAGCGCTGTGGACTCCGGCCGCCCCGTATTACGCGGCCCTGGCCGAGCAACTGGCCCTCACTGGCCTTTCGTACTCGGCCCTGGGCTTGTTCTCCACCGAAGACGGAGGCGTCGTCCAGTGCGCCTTCACCGTGGCAGCGGTCGAAACCGATCATGCGGACCCGGAGACTGCGGCACACGGGATCCTGGTCGCCCTGTCTCGTGATCCGCGCCACGACGCACGTTGGATGGATCTCCCCTGCGGCCCAGCGGTTTCCTGCGTAACCATGCGCGAGGTGACGCTCTCACCGGAACTCACTGCCGATCACACGGAGAAACAACTCCTGACGGGGCAGATCCAGGTCCATGTCCCGTTCCCGACGGGCCCCTACACTGCCGTGTTCACGCTCCACACGGCTTCCACCGAATACTGGAACGAGTTCTGCGACGGAACAGTGGCGATCCTACAGACGGTGTCATTCCCTGCCCTTGGAAACGGCACGGACTCAGCAGGACATGGAAACGGCGGAGCCGACGAACCGACTCTCGGGAACTGAGTCCCACGGACTGGTGGATTCGACGCCGGAGTTCTGAGAACTCGCAGACTCCTCAGGTGTTCGGTTCCCTCTCTTCGGGTGCATCGGACTTGGGCTGTTCGACGACGAAGGATCCCTTGCCGCGCACTGTGACGATCAGGCCGCGCTCGCGCAGTTCCTGTGCGGCACGGCGTGCGGTGAGACGCGCTACGCCGTACTCGTCGGCAAGATGGTTTTCGGAGGGGATGGGCCTGTCCGGCGCCAGATCTCCAGATGCGATCTTCCCTGCGATGACGTCGGCCAACTGAACGTAGAGCGGTCTGGCGCTCATGGGGTCAAGCGGGGTCATCGGTTCTTCCGTATCGCTCATATGTCCAACGTAGAGCGGTAGCGACCTGCACAATCGTATGGATCCCTCTGCACTTGTATGCAGAGGGCTATATACCGGTGTAGCGTCGAAGACGACAGACCCCGGCGAGGTGGCTAGACCTCCCGGGGCACGGCCAACGCTTACAAGGAGCGTCGACATGCACGACCTTATCCCCCGCACCCTCCAGTGGCTGCGCCTCCTCTTGGCCCCCGGCACCGGGAAACGGCGCCGCCGCCCTCACCGTCCGCCGTTCCCCCACCTGCACCTCACCCTCGTACGCTGCCCCCTCACCGCCGAGCCCTCGCACCTCCCCGGCCACCGATCGCCGTACGGCCTGGCCACCCTCCTCGACGGCACCGACTCCGCCCTCATCCGTCCCTACCTCACCGCCCACGAACGCGAGGCCGCCCTCCAGCAGCGCCGCCGCCTCGCCCTCGTGCTCGCCGCCGACTTCGGGATCGACCTCGACCAGCACGTGATCGGCGTGCCGGAGGTGGCTGCGTAATGGAACAAGCGAACAGCCACGCCCGCACCCCGACCTCCCCCCGCCTCCTCCCCTGGCCCACCCCCGAGGGCAAGCCCTGCTACCTGGTCACGGACGACAACGGCGGCTACCTCTCCCGCTTCGCCGACGACCTGGAGGCCACCCAGCTCGCCACCGGCACCGACGTCCTTGTCAGCGCCCGCCAGGTGCTGGACGACCCGATGTCGCCGTACACCGAGGTCCGCTACGCCGGCATCCGCCTCGCCGAATGCCTCACCGACGCGCTGCGCGTCGCCGAGTCCCGGGGCATGCGCCTGCCGGCGCCGAAGGCCGAGGGCAACAGGGGATGACGCTGGCCGGGACGTCGTCCCGGCCAGGCACCGACGGCTACTGCCGCTGGTCGCGGTGGGTCAGTGGTGGCCGTTGCCGCCGTCGCTGCGACGGCGCTGGAGCGTGAACTGCTCGAAGACCGACAGCTCACCTGTGGGCGTGATGATGTTGTAGTAGGTGACGTGGATGCGGGTCATGTCACCGGGGTGACGGCCCGGGTCGACGGCGAACTCGGCGAAGCCGTACGGATGCTCGGCGTCCCGGACGCCGATCCAGACCGCCGTCTCCTTCTCCTTGACCGAGTTGAACTTGCCGACGTGCTCCATCTGGACGTACGCCGAGTGATGCCCGTGCCCGTCGGCGTCGTCGGTGGTGAAGCTGTTGTTGGTGATGCCGGACACGCCGCCACCGCCGAGGACCATGTGCGTCGTGCCGTGCTCGCTCTCGATCACGTCGAGTGCGGTCTGGCTCGGGTTGGGCGTCAGGGTGACGCTGCCGGGGACGACGCCACGCACCGCCAACGACCGCTCGTAGTCGTGCTCGTGGCCACAGACCACCAGGTCGACGCCGTACTTGTCGAACAGCGGGCCGTACGCCGCACGCAGCGCGACGTCGGGGCCGTTCGCGGCGGTCGCCGAGCTGATCATCACCTGGTGCATGCAGATGACGATCCAGTCGATGTCCTTCGAAGCCCGTGCCGACTTGAGCTCCTTCTCCAGCCAGGCGAGCTGCCGGCCACCGGAGTAGCCGTTGATGTAGATGTCGCCGCCCTCCTGCAGGGCGATGTCGTCGTTCTGCAGGGAGATCACCTTCACCGAGCCGACGGTGAAGGTGTACCAGAGGTTGTCGAGTTCGGGCTGGGTCTCGGTCGAGGGCAGCTCGAAGTAGGTCTGGTACGCGTCGAGACCGATCTTGCCGTTGCCCAGCTCGATCTCGTGGTTGCCCGCGGCCGGCATCCACGGACGGAATCGCGCCGAGCGGCTGTTGTTGGTGAGGAAGTCGTGCCAGACGCGGATGCGGTCGGGCCCGGTGTTGGCGTAGCAGAGGTCACCGTTGAGGAGGTGGAACAGCGGGCCGACCTTCTCGATGCCGGTGACGATGTCGGCAGCGGCGGGCGTGGCGTTGGGCTCGAAGTCCCGGCCCGAGGCGTCGGCCGGGTTCGCAGCGGTCTTCCACGTCACGCTGGGCGTGCCCTGGTCGCCGAAGCTGGTGAAGGTGAACGGGGCTCTGCCGGACGGCGCCGTGTGGAAGGTGCCGGCGTCGGGGGTGGCGCCGTCGTGCTGGGCCGCGTACAGGTAGTCGGTGTCGGCCCTGAGCTTGCTGATCAGCGCGTGATGGACCCAGACGGTCCGCCCGGAGGTGCCGTCCACGTAGGTCTTCGTCGTCGCGTGCGCTGTGGAGCCGAAGCCTCCGCTCAGCGTGCCGTAGACGACCCGCGGGTTCTTGACGGCCGCGTCCGTGACCCACGAGACGACCATCTGGCTCCGCGGGTCGGCGCCGAAGGTCAGGTGCAGGCCCTGAACGGGGGTGGTGGCCGAGCCGGTGGTGAGACCGGTGACCTCCGACCTCGCCGGAGCCGCCTCGGCGGTTCCGGCGCCGAGGATCAGCGGCCCGGCGGCGGCGCCGGACACTGTCGCGCCGACCAGGCCGAGCGCGTTACGTCGAGAGATTCGAGTTTGCTTGGATTCTTCGGACATTCCGAGGGCCTTTCGCGTCTTCGGGTGCAGTCGAACACCGACCGGACAGCAGCGGTTCGAACACGGCAGCGGACTGCGGCAGGCCAGTGGTGCGCACAGGCACGGACGCTAGGAAGAACAGACGACCGGCGCGGCAGGACGGTCATGAACGCCAGATGGCAGTCACCGCAACGGACAGCAACTCCCGACAGCCCGGCCCTCCATCGGCCTTGAGGGAGTGGGCCTCGGCGTGGTGGACGAGGCCGGCGATCACGGCGGCGGCGACGGTCTCGTCGCCGAAGACCACTCCCCCGCGTCCGATCAACCTTGTTGACGCGCGGAACTCACGCCCCACGACGCCTGGGACTTGGGCATGCAAACACGTCTGAGGCCGCCCTCCGTCCAGGCGTGATCAGGACGCACCTCACACCCCCCGAGCACCCCATGCGCCCAGAATTATCACCATTCACAGGGAAGTTCGCGCTGGCGAAACCGAGAACCTCCCCGATAGCGTCGGACCCCTTGAATGGACTTTTGTCTCACGGGGAGTTCACTGTGAAGCGCCGTACTTTGCCCGCCGCTGCCGCCCTCGCGGCAACCGCGGCACTGCTGTTGACCGCCTGCGGCAGCGGGGACGACAAGGCCGGCGACAACGCCAAGATCGCCGGCGCCGACCAGGACACGAAGACGCCGACGGCTTCGGCATCGGCTTCGGGAGCACCGGAAGCGGACAAGCCGGACGGCGTGGACGTGTCGCTGCCCAAGGACGTGAACCTGGTCTTCGACTGGGAGAAGCCGAAGGACAAGAACGAGGCGGCGGCGATGGAGGACGCGGCGAACTACGTCCGCGCCATCTACCACGGTGTCTACAAACGCACGTCCAAGGTCGCGGCCGTAACGGCCTACTCCACGGGCGACGGGCTGAGCTACGCACAGACGCAGATCAACGACAGGGTCGACGGCGGCTGGACTGCCACTGGCACCCGACGTCATTACCAGGCCACCACCCGCTCCGCCTCGAACGGCAACTCGGTGGAGGTCGACTTCTGCGTGGACTCAAGCAAGTTCTACGGCAAAGAGGTCAAGAACGGGAAGGTCTTGAAGACCGAACCCAGCCTCGCGGACTACGACTACTTCAAGATCATCATGGTGAAGCTCCCCACGAGCGAAGGCCTGTGGCAGGCATCCAAGGTGTTCGTCGAGGCGAAGGCAGCGAAGTGCCGATGAACATGCCACGGCGTGCGGCTCTCGGCGCCGGCGTAGCCGCCCTGGCACTGACCCTCGGCGTCACCACCCTCACGGCACCCGCCTACTCGGCAGAACCTTCGAGCAACGTCCATGGAGCCGGCACGAACGAGAAGGGCGGCAAGGACGACACCGGCATCTACGCCGCCGCCCGCATCCAGTACTCCGGCGCCGTAACCCACGACGGCAGCACCGGAAACGTCACGTCCTCCGACGTCAACTGGACGCCGCCGCCGTGCTGGTACGCCCCGTACCTCGGCGCGAAGGACTTCAAGAAGAAGATGTCCGAGCAGATCGAGAGCGCCAAGAACACGCCCGGTATGGGCGGCACCGCGGGCGCGGCGATCGGCGAGATGCAGCAGCACTACGAGGACGGGTACGGCTGGACCGACACCCCCGGCTACAAGGACTACAACGTCGACAAGGACGGCGAGGGGATGTTCTGGGCCGCGGTCGAGAATCCGGATGAACCCGACATACTCAAGCGGAGCTCGTGCAACGACCTCCCCTTCTGGGTCGAGAACGGCGACGCCCCGCCGGCCCGGTACGAAGAGGCCGTCACCCCGGAGATCCTCGCCGCCCTCGCGTACCAGCGCATGCAGTTGCCCGACACGAAGGTGACCCTCGCGCCCGAAGGCACCACCAAGGTGAACCTGCCGACCTGGGCCTGGCTCGACAAGGCCGTCTTCGGTGAGGTGCAGGCCACGGCGGCCCTCGATGTCCCCGGCTTCGCCGTCCGGGCCACGACCACCGCGAAGCCCGTCTCCCTCAAGCTCGAACCCGGCACCACGGACGCCGAGACCTTCCCCGCCTCCGGCGAGTGCGTCTTCAACGCCGACGGTTCCATCGGCAAGCCCTACGCCAAGGGAGACGCGGGCACGACACCGCCCTGCGGAATCAGGTACCTGCGCTCCTCCGGCGACGGCGTCTTCAAGCTCCGGGCGACGATCACGTGGAAGATCTCCTGGACGGGCACCGGCGACACGGGAGACGACCTGCCCGACGGCACCTTCGGAACCACGCAGGACGTGACCGTCAAGGAAATCCAGGCGGTCGTTCGCTGATCGGACGCGTGTGCCCCGAGGAATGCGGGAATTCGCCGTGCCGTTCACAATGCACCCGGCGGTCGGCACGGCAGTGCCGGCCTGGGCCGGGACAGTCGCGTGTGCAGTCGCGTGGTCGTCGACGGTCGGTCGACGACCATCGGCGCTCTCGCCTCAGAACCCCACCGTCAACGTCCGCGCGATGCTGTCCGCGGCTTCCTCCATCTCCTCGTCGATGCCTGGCACGGGCCAGGAGACCTGGAGCAGGACGGCGTTGTCAGTGCCTTCCGGGAGGACGCCGTACGTGACTGTCTGCAGCAGCACTCCGGGACCGCCGCGTGGCATGCCTGCCGCTGCGAAGTTCTGGCGGAGGCGCACGGCGGGGCCGAGAGGCAGTTCGGGGTGTGAGATCTGCGGGGGACCGAATTCGTGTGTGCTGAACGTCTCCGCCAGCCACTTGAGGGACAGCCGGGGGACCGTCTCGTCGGGCCGGACGACCTCGACCTCCAGGAGGGCCAGGGCGGTGTCGAACCCGTCCGGATAGAAGGCGAAGCCGTACAGCGGACCGCGGCTGCGGCTGTCCTCGGCCCAGCCCCGCAGGTCCTTCCGCAGGCCTCTGCTGTCCAGCTCGTAACCCGCCGCACGGCTCCGCTCGCCGAGTTCCGCCGCGGTGGTCTTCGCCCACTTCTTCACGTCGTCCGAGGGATCGAGCGGGAGTGGCACCCAGTCCGTCGGGCAGACGATGCCGCATGTCTCGATGTCACTCATAGGTGTCGTCACCGTCCAGCCAGGCGAGCGAGCCGGCCACCGCGTCGAAAAGCTCGACCATGGCGTCGGCGATCTGCAGGAGTGGGGTGGAGAAGGTCAACAGAAGGTACGCCGTGGTTCCCGGCACCGGTAGTTGGTAGTCCACGGTGACGGAGGGGAGCGCCTCGTCGCCGCTTCCGGGAGCCCCGGCCGGAGCAGGGGTGCCCGGTTGCCCTGTCGTCCGGCGCACGCGGACCGCCGTGCCCGCCGTCAGCTCCAGGACCCTGGCCTCGGCGGCCATGTCGGCCGAGAGACGTCTGGCCAGTTCGGTCGGGTCAAGCTGGGCTGTGCCGGGCGCCGGTCGAAGCAGCGTGATCAGCAGGGAAGCGGGGATCGTGAGGGGGCCCGCCTGCTGGAGACTGAGGTACAGCTCGATTCCGCCGTCCCCGTAGGCCGCCGTGGCCTGCGCCAGGAGCTCGTCCCGCAGTTGCCGCTTGAGGTGGGGTGCGTTGTCGACCCCCGCGAACTGACGGTCGACCAGGGCGTCGACCGAGCCCTCGCGCCCCTCCGGGTCGATCCGTACCCGGAACCAGCCGTCCGGCAGCAGCAGCCGGTAATCGGCGGGGGATGCGGGATTGCGGGTGCTGCCCGCGTTCGCGGTCACAGTGGCTCCGGGGTGGTCGGTCCGGCCGGTGTCGTCATGCATGCTCGTTCGGCTTGTCGTAGTGGAATCGGCTGAACAGCGACTTCGCCGCAGCCGGGCCCCATTCGGCCACGATGGTCAGTGCGGAGAACAGACCGGCAAGGCGCGCTGTGAGGCTGTCACCGAAGAGTCCGGCGAGCAGCACGAGGCTGAAGAAGGGAACCAGCAGCAGCTCGTTCCCGCCGATCACCGAACTGTGCCAATTCGACTCGGCGCGCGCGTCCTTGGCCGGCAGAGGCGACATCGCGCGGGCGTCAGCGGCGAGGGGGTGGCTATGCCACCAGGGCTTCGTGGCTCCCGTGGTCTGTCTGCTGTTTCGCACCTCCTCGTCCACTGCGCTGACCGAGAGCGCCGAGACCGCTTCCTCCCAGCGACTCCGGCCCTGCGGGCCGGCGAACCAGTGCCGCCATGGCAACAGCGCCCGGGCCTGGCCGCTGCGATCCCTGAACTCGACGCCCAGCGGCTGCCGGTCCCCCGGGGACACGAGGCGTACGAGCTGCGCGACGCCGTGCGCGCCGTCGCGTCCGAGCCAGCGCTCCCGACCGACGGTGTCGGTCAGCACCACATCACCGGGCAGCACGCGTACGGACGCCGTGCGGCGAAATCTGGGCGTGGCTCCCTCGCCTGTCGCCGGTTCGGGCGTGATCAGCGCCGCCTCGGCGAAGTACCGGCCGGCGTCCCGTCGGTTGCGCCACCACCCGCCGACACGCACCACGGAGTCGGCTGCCGGTACCGCGAACAGCGCGCCCGCGGCGACCGGCAGACACCAGTCGGCATCACCCGCGAAGGCGACGACGAGCGCGACGAGCCAGCCGAAGAAGCCGAACCCTCTGATCCAGCCGTGCCAGCGCGGCAGTTCGCGATGAACCGCGCGGTCCGGAGCCTGCCCCGAGCTGCCCGGTTCCGGCATCGCGCCTTTACCGGTCCTGGAACGCGGCTTCTCCTCCACCGGGACAACGAGAGCCGCGGCCAGCTCCCGCAGCCCGGTCCGGTCCAGGCACTCCGCGGGTTTCAGATCCAGGATCCCCACGACTTCGGCTTCCGGCAGCCATTCGGCGAGGGGGATGCACAAGACGTCATGTCCGTCCTCGTTCTGGAAGAGCAACACACCCCAGCGTTCGGCAGGCCGCTTGGTGACGGTTTCCCACACGTCGGTCGGCGGCGGGACGAACACGGCTCGCCGAATGCCTCCGGGACCGACCGGATACCGGCGCTCCCTCAGGCGACGGTCACGTACGACGAGGGTCCTTCCGTCCGCGTAGAGACGAGCCCGGCGTACGACATCGACGTTGTGCGGGCGCATACGTCTGGGCCGCACCAGGGCGTTCTGCCTGCCCGGCAACTCCTCCGTCGTCCGCTGCTCGGCCCTCACTGTCCGCTCACCCATCGCTCGTCGTCGTGGCGTCCTTGACTCCGG
Source organism: Streptomyces sp. NPDC008092 (assembly GCF_042957285.1). Classification (NCBI taxonomy): domain Bacteria; kingdom Bacillati; phylum Actinomycetota; class Actinomycetes; order Kitasatosporales; family Streptomycetaceae; genus Streptomyces; species Streptomyces sp. NPDC008092. The sequence continues at coordinate 147,158 of NZ_JBIBHY010000003.1, read as the reverse complement.
TCGCCGACCAGACCCCGTCGTCCAGCCCACTGATCCCGACATGATCCCCGATCCAACCCGTGATCTCGCCCTTGTCGAGGAGGTCGGTGGCCGAGGCGACGAAGGTCGAGCCCGCCCAGATCCGGGTCTGCGTCTTGAACACGCCGCTGGCCGCCTTCACGGCATCGTCGGCTCGCAAGGACTCCGAGATCCGGCCCATGCTGTTCTCCAGCCCGGCGATGCCGCTGTCCCCGAGCCGTGGTCGTGCTCCGGCCCAGGTGGAACCGTCACCCAGCTGCCGCAGGTTGCTCCATTTGAGGTCCTGGACGCCCTTGAGGCCTTCCCACGTCTCCTTGCCGATCGACTTGGGACTGAAGGCGTCCAGGAGCCGCGCGGTTCCGGGGTTCCATCCCTTCGGTGCGCCGGCGAGGGCCTCGGCACCGGCCTTGCCGCGCAGCGCACCACCGCTGAGTTCGTTGGCTTTCCGCCATGTCTGGCTCAACGCCCGGTCATAGGCGGCCGAACCGGGCTTCGCCCTGATGGCGCCCCTGAGCATCCGCCCTGCCGCGGTTCTCGCGGAGACTTTCGCGGCCAGTGACGCGCCCTTGGCCCCCGCGATGGCACCGCGGCCGATGCCCAGCGTGACGAGGCCCACGACGTCGAGAGCGACGTCGAACCAGCTGCCGTCGCCGGACAGGGCCAGCAGGACGTGCCCCACGAGCGAAACCAGGGTGGCGAGCAGTGCGATGCTGCCCAGGATGCCGGCGAGCGCCTGGCCGACGATCGGGATCCACCCCACCATCAAGGACAGCGTCCCGCAGATCGTGGCGATCCAGCCGCTCCACGCAAGGATCGACTCGATCACCCCCGCATGATCGTGCACCCACCCCTTGAACTTGTCCCACCTGCTGTCCTTGAGACCGTCGTGGTCGATGGCGTGACGGATCGCGTCGCGGGCTCGTTTGGCTGCCGCGTCGCGGAGGTCCTTCGCCGCCTCCAGGTCCCGCTTCGCCCTCTCCATCGCTGAACCGGCCGCTTCCTGACGGCTCTGCAGCTTCTTGCGGCCCGGATCGTCGTCCGGGGTGTCCTTGGGCAGCTTGTCCAGGGCGCTGCCGCTCGCCCGGTGCTCGTCGTCGGCGGTCCGGGCGTCGCGGAGTGCCTTGTCGGCCATCTGCTGCGCCCGGTGGAGCTCCGAGGCGTACTCGGTGGAGGACGAACCGTCCAGGACCCGCTCGCCCAGTGCGTCGGCCGCCGCATCGTAGCGCTGGAAGGCCTTGCGCAGTTTCCCCTCGGCCTCCTGGGCCTGCTGGCGGAATTCGTCCGCCGCCTTGCTCTGCCACGCCTCGACCGAGGACATCGCCTTGATCTCGGCGGCCTGCTTCTTGATGGACTCGGCGGTCTTGCGCAGCTCTCTGCCGAGTGCGGCGACCTCGTCCGGGTCGCCGGGCACCGGATCGGCCGGCTCGCCGATCACCGCCCATTCGTCGGCCCGGGGCCGCGTCACTTCGCGCCTCCGGTGGGCGCGGCCGGCTTGGCATCCGTACCGCGCAGGGCATCGGCGAGTTGGTGGTCGATGTCCTCGTAGCCCTTCGCCGCGGCGGTGAGGATCTTCGAGAGTTTCTCCAGTTCGTCGAGCAGATGCCCGCGGTGGACTCGCCAGTTGTCTCCGAAGTCGTCGAAGACGTCGACCAGACCCTGTTCGCCGAAGACGGGCACCCCCAGCCCCTTCGCCGGATTCGCGTTGTCGGCGAACTCCTTGTGGATCCTGGAAAGCGAGCGAGCGCTCTCCTTGATACGTGCGAGATCAGCCGTCTGATCCGACACAACTACCCCCGTTGCCCCGTTGGGAAAGCTCAAGAAACGTCCGCGCAAAGCCCGTCGGTGCGATGGCCGACCGCTCCATCGCACCGACGTGACTCGTTACATCCTGAGATGCCCGGTCGACTAGCCCTTGGCCTGCTTCGCCAGCGAGTCGTCCAGCTGCTCGTACGCTTCCTTGGCCTTCTTCAGGAAGTCGGACAGCCCATGCAGGCCCTGGATCGTCTTCGTCGCGCCCTTCGTGAAGTCCTTCATGGAGTCGTCGTACGCCCCCGAGGCCTTCTGGGTGGTGAAGCCGTTCTCCACCAGGGCGGAGACGCGCTTCTCGACGTTCTTGATCTTGTCCTCAAGCTCGTGCATGTCCTTGATCAGGTCGCCCGCGACCTTCTCCATCTCCGCATATGTGAGATCTGTGTCCTTGCCGGCCATGACGGCTCCCTCCCGTTCGTGTGGCCTCAGGGCCTTCCCCCGTGGCGTTGTCCGTGCGGACCGTGGCCATGTCATGGCCGCGTCCGCACGAGCAAAGATCCTACGGGGGTGACGCGTGCGACCGCACGGCCCCAGTGCGGTGGAATCGTGAACCGTGCTCATCCCGTTGCACCCGGGAAAGGCTGGGCGGCTAAGGTCAATTCCACTGTTGTGTTGGGTGCTCTAGGTGTGTTGGGGGACGGAACGTGCGCCTGAGTCTGACCGTTGTCGACCCGGTCGGCGGTGCCACCGCCGACGTGGTGCTCGACGCGGATCCCGAGTCGACCGTCGGAGACGTCGCAACGGAGCTGGCCCGGCAGGTCGGTTGGGGGCATCCGGACGCCGGCGAGGGCGGTGCCCAGGTCATACCCATCGGCGCGCACCGGCAACAGGCCGCCGCCGTCCGGGTGTCCGGGCCGCTCGCCTACGTCGACGGGTACGCCCTCGACCCGGCCGCCACCGTCGTCGGCTCGCCGCTGCGCGACGGTGTCGTCGTCAGTCTCCACGATCCCGCCGGGTGTCTGCTCGGTGAGCCCACCGGCATCGTCGAGTTCCGGGTCGCGGGCGGTCCCGCCGCCGGCGCCGTGCACCGGCTCGGGGTCGGGCGGTACGACATCGGGTCCGGGCCCGCCTCCCACCTCCGCGTCGAGGACCCGGAGCTGCCCGCCCGCGCCGCCACCCTCACCATCGCCATCGACGGCACCTGCAAAGTCGCGATACACACCGACGGCGCGCGGCTGGACGGGGAGGAGGCGGAGAGCGGCGGTGACTGGCCGCTCGGCGCCCAGCTCGCCCTCGGCAACACCCTCATCGAGATCACCGGGTACGCCCCGCCCAACGCCGCCCTCAAGTGGTCCGACGACGGTGCCGGGCTCGACTACAACCGGCCCCCGCGGCTGCGCCCCGCCGACCGGCAGACGCACTTCTCGCTGCCGAACCCGCCCGGCGACTACGAGGCCCGGCCGCTGCCCTGGCTGATGGCGCTGCTGCCGCTCGTCGGCGCCGTCGTCTCCGTCTTCATGTTCCATCGCTGGTATTACCTGATCATGGCCGTGATGAGCCCGGTCATGCTCTTCGGCAACTACTTCATGGACAAGAAGCACGGCCGGAAGTCCCACGCCAAGCAGCTCAAGGAGTACAAGGAGCACAAGGCGCGGATCGAGGACGAGGCCCAGGAGGCGCTGGTCGCGGAGCGGTCCGAGCGGCGGGCCGCGGTGCCGGATCCGGCGGCCGTGCTGACGTACGGCACCGGGCCGCGGACGCGGCTGTGGGAGCGGCGGCGTACCGACGCCGACCATCTGCTGATCCGGTTCGGCACCGGGCGCGTGCCCTCCGAGGTCGAGCTCGACGACCCCGAGCAGGACGAGCACAAGCGCAAGGTCCGCTGGTACATCGAGGACGCCCCGGTCGGTCTGTCGCTGCGCGACCTCGGGGTGATCGGGGTCGCCGGGCCGGGCGATTCGGCACATGCGCTGGGGCGTTGGGCCGTCGCCCAGACCGCCGTCCTGCACAGCCCGATGGACGTGCAGTTCTACGTCCTCACCGACAACACCGCCGGTGACCGGTGGGACTGGGTGCGCTGGCTGCCGCACTCCCGCCCGGCCGGCGGCCAGGACGTGAACGTCCTCATCGGCACCGACTCCGAGACCGTCGGCGCCCGCGTCGGCGAGCTCACCCAGCTCCTCGACGGCCGGCAGAAGGCGCTGCAGAAGGGCGGGCGGAGCAAGACGGACGGCCCGGCGTTCTCCGACCCCGACATCGTCGTCGTGTGGGACGGGTCGCGGCGGCTGCGGTCCATGCCCGGTGTCGTACGGCTGCTGAAGGAGGGGCCGGGCGTCGCCATCCGCTCCATCTGCCTCGACGAGGAGGAGCGGTTCCTGCCCGGGGAGTGCCAGGGCGTCGTGGTCGCCGAGCCGCGGGCCGGTGCGGAGGCCGCTCAGGCGGTGCCCGTGGCTCAGCAGGCCGTCGGCGGCTTTCCGTCCTTCCAGGCCTGGCATCCGCAGAGCGGCAGCGGCGGCGGTGGCGACGAACAGGCGCCGCAGGACCTGGAGTTGCGGCTGCGCGTCGAGCAGAGCGGGGCGCTGCGCAAGCGGAACGTACGGCCCGACCTCGTCTCCGCCGCCTGGTGCGGACGGCTCGCCCGCTCGCTCTCCCCGCTCCGCGACATCAGCGGCGAGAGCGAGGACTCGGCCCTGCCCGCCGCGAGCCGGCTGCTCGACGTGCTCCAGCTGGAACCGCCCACGCGGGACGCGATCGCCGCGCGCTGGCGGATGGGCGGGCAGTCCACGATGGCCGTCATCGGGGAGTCGTACGACGGCCCGTTCGGCATCGACCTGCGGCGGGACGGGCCGCACGGGCTCATCGCCGGTACCACCGGTTCCGGCAAGTCCGAGCTGCTCCAGACCATCGTGGCCGCGCTGGCCGTCGCCAACACGCCCGAGAACATGACCTTCGTGCTCGTCGACTACAAGGGCGGCTCGGCGTTCAAGGACTGCGTGCAGCTGCCGCACACCGTGGGCATGGTCACCGACCTCGACGCCCATCTCGTGGAGCGGGCCCTGGAGTCGCTGGGCGCGGAGCTGAAGCGGCGCGAGCACATCCTCGCCGCCGCCGACGCCAAGGACATCGAGGACTACCAGGATCTGGTGAGAAGGGATCCGTCCCGCTCCCCCGTCCCCCGACTCCTCATCGTCATCGACGAGTTCGCGTCGATGGTGCGCGATCTGCCCGACTTCGTCACGGGACTTGTCAACATCGCCCAGCGGGGGCGTTCGCTCGGCATCCACCTGCTGCTCGCCACCCAGCGGCCCTCCGGCGTCGTGTCGCCCGAGATCCGCGCCAACACCAACCTGCGGATCGCGCTGCGCGTGACCGACGCCGGTGAGTCGACGGACGTCATCGACGCGCCCGACGCCGGGCACATCGCGAAGAGCACGCCGGGACGGGCGTACGTCCGGCTCGGGCACGCCTCGCTGGTCCCCTTCCAGTCGGGACGGGTGGGAGGCCGGCGGCCCGGTGCCGCGGACCCGGCCACGCTCGCGCCCTGGGCCGGGGCGCTGTCCTGGCAGGACCTGGGGCGGGCCGCGCTGCGCAAGCCGAAGTCCGAGGCGAGGGAGGACGACGAGATCACCGACCTGAAGGTGCTCGTCGACGCCGTCCGCGAGGCCAACACCGCGCTGCGGATCCCGGCCCAGCACTCGCCGTGGCTGCCCGCCCTCGACGACATGCTGCTGCTCGACGACGTACCGGCCGTGCAGGCGCAGGGCGCGCTGCCCGCCGCCGCCTACGGCGTCGAGGACCTGCCCGCCGACCAGGCCCGCCGCGCGGTCGCCGTCGACTTCGCGACCTTCGGGCATCTGATCATCGCCGGTGCCCCGCGCACCGGACGGTCCCAGGTGCTGCGCACCATCGCCGGTTCGCTGGCCCGCACCAACTCCTGTGCCGACGTGCACCTGTACGGCATCGACTGCGGCAACGGCGCCCTGAACGCGCTGACCCGGCTGCCGCACTGCGGCGCGGTCGTCGGCCGCAACCAGACCGAGCGGGTGGAGCGGCTCATGGCCCGCCTCTCCGGCGAGCTGAACCGCCGTCAGGAGCTGCTCGCCGACCGCGGCTTCGCGGACATCGGGGAGCAGCGGGCGGCCGTGCCGGAGGCGGAGCGGCTGCCGCACATCGTGCTGCTCCTGGACCGCTGGGAGGGCTGGCTGCCGACCCTCGGCGAGCTGAACCACGGTGACCTCACCGACCAGATCATGGTGATGATGCGGGAGGGCGCGAGCGTCGGCATCCATCTCGTCCTCACCGGCGACCGGCAGATCCTGGCCGGCCGGATCTCCTCGCTCACCGAGGACAAGTACGGTCTGCGGCTCGCCGACCGCGCCGACTTCTCGATGCTGGACATCAACTCCCGCAAGGTTCCCGAGGAGATCCCGCCCGGCCGCGCCTTCCGCAGCGAGACGGCCGCCGAGACCCAGTTCGCGCTGCTCTCCGCGGACACCACCGGGCAGGGCCAGAACGCGGCGATCGTCGCGATCGGCGAGGCGGCCGAGGCCCGCGACGCGCAGGTGGAGCGTTCCCGGCGGCCGTTCCGGGTGGACGTGCTGCCCGGCCGGATCTCCTTCGAGGACGCGTGGGCGATGCGCACCCCGGCCGCGGCGGCCGCCCCGCTGTGGGCCCTGGTGGGTGTCGGCGGCGACGAACTCACCGCCTTCGGACCGGACCTGGCGCAGGGCGTGCCCGCGTTCGTGATCGGCGGGCCCGCCAAGTCCGGCCGTTCCACGGCCCTGTTGGGCTTCGCCCGCTCCTACCTGGCCAACGGCGTGCGGATCGTCGTCGCCGCCCCCCGGCAGTCACCGCTGCGTGAACTGGACGGCCGGGAAGGCGTGCTGAAGGTCTTCACCGGCCGGGACGTGGACGAGGACGAGCTGACGGAGGTGCTGTCGTCGGCGTCCCCGGCCGAGCCGGTCGTCGTGCTGGTCGACGACGCCGAGGTGCTGGACGACTGCGACGCCGAGGACGTCTTCAAGCGGATCGTGGAGCGCGGCACCGAGGAGGGCCTTGCTGTCGTCATCGCCGGTGACGAGGACGAGATCTGCGACGGCTTCTCGGGCTGGCAGGTCGACGCCAAGAAGGCCCGCCGGGGCATCCTGCTCTCCCCGCAGGAGTCCGGCTCCGGCGAGCTGATCGGCATCCGGACCACCCGCGCCATGGTGGGCGGGCCGGTCCAGCCCGGCAAGGGCATGCTGCACCTGGGCAGCGGGGAGCACGTCACGGTGACGACCCCGCAGTAGTCGTACGACGGGGGGCCGGGGAGGGTCTCAGTCCCCCGCCTTCGACATCACCGCCACCGGGTTCCCCTCCGCCGAGCTGTCCGACGTGTAGACCAGGTCGCCGTGGCTCGGGGTCAGGTAGACGGTGTTCGTGCCGGGGTCGCAGCCGTCGTGGTTGCCCTCGGCGCCGGTCGAGGAGGCGACGAGCCTGGTGGCCGTCACCGCTCTGAGGGTGAGGATGTCCGTGCAGACGCCGCCCAGCTGGTCGGTCTGGCGCAGCCGCCCCAGCTCCTGGCCGACCGCCGCCTGTTCGACGGTGACCCGGAAGGTGCCGATGGGCAGGTTGCCGGACAGGGCGGTGGCCGAGCCCTGCCAGGTGCCGAGGTAGGAGGCCGGGATCTTCCCGCCGCCGGAGGCCGACGGCGCGGACGCCGACGGCGACTTGGCGGCGGCTCCCGCGTCACTGCTCGGCCCGTCGCTGCCGGACCCGAGGAACGGCTTCACCAGGAACCCCACCCCGACGGTGACCACCGCCAGCGCCGCGGCCACCGAGAGCGCGACCGTACAGCTCACCCGGCGCCCGCGCCCGTTCTCTCCCGGTACGGCGGTCGCGGCGACGCTCACGGACACCTTCCCGGGCGCCGGCGGCACGGCGTCCCGCGGCTCCGGCACGACCGCGGGCGGCCCGGGTACGACCGCGGGCGCCGCCGTCGGCGGCTCCGGCAGGCCCGCGGGCGGCACCGCGGGCGGCACCGTCGGCGGCGGCCCGAACTCCCCGCTCACGGACGGGGTGCCGAACTCCACCGGCCCGGACGGCGCCCCCACCCCCGCGGCCTCCGCCACCTCCAGGTTCAGGACCTCCACCGCGCTCCGGCTGACCCGTTCCACCAGCGCCCCCGGCAGCCACCCGCCCGCCACCAGCCGTGCGGCCCCCTCCGGAGCCAGCCGCCGGGCCACCTCCGCCGGGGTGGGCCGCCGCGCCGCCTCCTTCGCGAGACACGCCTCGGCGACCTCCCGCAACTCGCCGCTCAGCGAGCCGAGTTCGGGCTCCTCGTGGACGACCTTGTAGAGCAGCGCGGCCGAGGAGTCCCCGGGGAACGGCGGCGCCCCGTTGACCGCGTACGCCAGCACCGCGCCGAGGGAGAAGACGTCCGCCGCGCCCGTGGCGCCCTTGCCGAGGATCTGCTCCGGGGACATGTAGCCGGGCGAGCCGATCGACACCCCCGACGAGGTCAGCGACGCCGTGCCGTCCGTGGCGCGGGCGATGCCGAAGTCGATGAGGAGCGGCCCGTCGAGGGTCAGGAGCACGTTCGACGGCTTCACGTCCCGGTGCACGAGACCCAGTTCGTGCACCGCCGCGAGCGCCTCGGCCAGCCCGGCGCCGAGCGCCCGTACCGTGTGCGCGGGCAGCGGGCCGCCGTCGGTCACGGCGGCCGTCAGGGAGGGACCGGCCGCGTAGGCCGTGGCGACCCAGGGCACGGCCGCCTCCGGGTCGGCGTCCAGGACGGAGGCCGTCCAGGCGCCGCCGACCCGCCGGGCGGCCTGCACCTCGCGGCGGAAGCGGGCGCGGAACTCCTCGTCCAGCGCGAAGTGCGGGTGCACGATCTTGACGGCGACGGAGCGGCCGCCGGCCGAACGGCCCAGATAGACGCGGCCCATGCCGCCGGAGCCGAGCCGGCCGAGCAGCCGGTACGGCCCGACGGCCGTGGGTTCGTCGCCCGCGAGCGGCTGCATGTGCCCTCACCCCCAGAGAGTTCGGCAGCAGCCTATTCGCTCCGGCGGTCAGGCAGTTCCTTTGCCGCGGGCCGGTGGGGGCTGGTCGCGCAGTTCCTCCCCCAGCCTTCGGCCGGGGGTACCCCCAGCGCCCCTTTGGGGCGCGTCCCCTCACGGGGAGAGAAGGTCGACCTTCACGTCCGCCGCGAACCCGGTCGTCGGGCCCACCCGGCGGGCGAACTCCGCCACCGCCGCCAGCTGCGGCGCGCCGAAGCTGAAGTCGAGGGTGGTGAAGTACTGGGCGAGGGTCGCCTCGTCGAAGGCCTCCCAGCGGGCGGCCTGTTCGGCGACCTTGGCGACCTCCTCCAGGGAGAGGTTGCGGGAGTCGAGGAAGGCGCCGTGCACCTCGCGGGTGAGGTGCGGTTCGCGCTCCAGGTAGTCCCGGCGCGCCGCCCACACCGCGAAGACGAACGGGAGGCCCGTCCACTCCTTCCACAGGGCGCCGAGGTCGTGGACCTGGAGGCCGAAGCGCGGGGCGTCCAGCAGGTTGGCGCGCAGGGCCGCGTCGCCGATCAGCACCGCGGCGTCCGCCTCCTGCATCATCAGGCTGAGGTCGGGCGGGCAGGTGTAGTAGTCGGGCTGGACGCCGTAACGGTCGGCGAGCAGCAGCTGGGCGAGGCGGACCGAGGTGCGCGAGGTGGAGCCGAGGGCGACCCGGCGGCCGTCCAGCTGGTCCAGCGGCGCCTGCGAGACGATCACGCAGGACATCACCGGGCCGTCGCAGCCGACGGCGATGTCCGGGAAGGCGACCAGGTCGTCGGCGTTGCGCAGGAATTCGACGAGGGTGATGGGCCCGATGTCGAGGTCGCCGCGCACCAGCTGCTCGCTGAGCTTCTCAGGGGTGTCCTTGGTCAGCTCGAAGTCGAGGAGGGTGCCGGTTCTCGCGAGCCCCCAGTACAGGGGCAGGCAGTTCAGGAACTGGATGTGGCCGACGCGCGGCCGGGTGCGAGAATTGTCCACATCGCGAGACTAGACCCCATGGGGTACGGTGCTGGGACCGCCCCCACCCCTGGTGTCCCGACCGTCCCTCCGGTCAACCCGCCCTCGGGGGCATTCAAACGTCCGGGTGACGTGATCTTGGCCTCTGTTGCTTTCGGCTGCCTACATGCTAGGCTCGCCGCAAGTTGCAGTTTGGTTTCCCTTGCAGTACAGAGCCTGCGGAGCATGTAACCGCGGGCTCTCGTAGTTTTCAGACATATGCAGTTGTGCGGCACTTAGTTTGTTTTCACACTTGCAGGTTCTGGAGCAGGGCGACCCTTTGGGCCCAAGGAGGGCTTATGGCTACCGGAACCGTGAAGTGGTTCAACGCCGAAAAGGGCTTTGGTTTCATCGCCCAGGAAGGCGGCGGCCCCGACGTCTTCGTTCACTACTCCGCGATCAACGCCAGCGGGTTCCGCTCCCTGGAGGAGAACCAGCAGGTGAGCTTCGACGTCACGCAGGGCCCGAAGGGTCCGCAGGCGGAGAACGTCACCCCCGTCTGATCCCAGACGAACCGAGTCTGATCGCAGACTGAGTGCAGTACCCAAGGAGCCCCGCGCCGTCAGGCGACGGGGCTCCTGCCTTTTCCGCTCCCGCTTACACGTGCTGCATCACCAGCACGAACGTGGTGCCGGGCGCCAACGCCTCGTACACATGCGGAACATCGCCGCGATACGTCAGATAATCCCCGGGGTTCAATTCGACGGTTTCTCCCCGTGGCCCCGCCTTAACCCGCCCGCCGCTTACGACGAGATGCTCGACGGTTCCCGGAATGTGCGGCTCGGACTCCCGCGCCACGCCCGGCTCCATCCGCAGGCGGTAGACGTCCCGGCGGACCCCGGGCGGGCAGGCGGACAGCAGGGTGGCGGCGAAGTCGGCCCGCTCCGACGCGACCGTGGGCCCCTCCCCCGCCCGGATCACCTGAACGCCGGACACCGGCGGCTCGACCAGGGCGCTGAACGGCACGCCCAGCGCCACCCCCAGCGACCACAGCGTCTCCACGCTCGGGTTGCCGCCGCCGGCCTCCAGCTGGGACAGCGTGGACTTCGCGACGCCGGCCCGTTTGGCCAGCTCGGACAGGGAGAGCCCGGCCCGGGCCCGCTCACGCTTCAGCGACCCGGCGATCCACTCCATGGGAAGCCGGTCCGGCCGGCCGGTTGCCTCGGACATCTCGTTCGTTCGCTCCATCGGTACGATTGTTCGCCTTGACGAACACACTCTACTCGTTCACTGTAAAGAACATGCGTTCGCCAAACCGAACAACCCGGATCGCTCGACGCGCGATCCGGCCGCGGGGGACGGCCTCCCTGGTCCGGGACAGTTCACTCGTCTGGCTGGCCGGCGGGATCGTCGGTGTCTCCTTCGGCGCAGTCAGCGTCGCCGGCGGCCTGCCCGGGTGGGTCCCGGTCCTGATGTCCCTCGTGGTCTACGCGGGGTCGGCCCAGTTCAGCGCGGTCGGCGTGCTGCTCGCCGGCGGCGGCCCGCTGGCGGCCGCGGCCACCGGTCTCCTCCTCAACACCCGCACGGCGGCCTTCGGCCTCGCCGTCGCCGACCTGCTCGGCCCCGGCCTGGCCGGCCGCCTGCTCGGCGCCCACCTGGTCACCGACGAGACGGTCGCCTTCGCCCTGGCCCAGCCGGACCCGGCCCGCCGCCGGGCCGCGTTCTGGGTTTCGGGGGTCGGCCTGTTCGCCGCCTGGAACGTGGGGGTGGCGGCCGGCGCCCTCGCGGGCGGTGCCCTCGGCGACACCGGCCGCTACGGCCTGGACGCGGCGTTCCCGGCGGTGCTGGTCGCCCTGGTGCTGCCCGCCCTCCGCGCGGACCCGGACGTGCGGCGCGCGGCCCTGCTCGGCGCGGCGCTCGCCCTTGCGGCGGCCCCCGCCGTCCCGGCCGGGATCCCGGTCCTCCTCGCCCTCCTGGGCCTGTTCGCGCTTCCGGGGCTTCCGGGGGTACGACGATGAACGCGACCGTGGTCCTGATCCTGGCCCTGGCCCTCGGCACGTACGCCTTCCGCCTGGTGGGCCCGGTACTGCACGGCCGGGTGGAGATCCCGGCGCGGGTCCAGGAGCTGGCGTCGGCGGGGGCGGTGGTGCTCCTGGTGGCCCTGCTGGCCACCGGCGCGCTGACCGAGAACGGCGGCTTCGCGGGGTTCGCCCGCCCGGCCGGGGTGCTGGCGGCGGGCGTACTGGCCTGGCGCAGGGCGCCGTTCGCGGTCGTGGTCCTGGGGGCCGCGGCGGTGACGGCGCTGCTGCGGGCGACGGGCGTCGCCTAGTCCGGGCGGGACGGGGCGGGCGTTGTCAGTGGCGGCCGCCAGGAGCCACGGGCATGACCGCCGACTTCATCACCGCCACCCGTACCTTCTACGACGCGATCGCGTACGACTACGCCGACCGCTTCCGCACGGAATTCACCGACAGGCCCGCGGAAAAGGCCATGCTGGGTGTGCTCGCCGAACTGGTCGGAACGGGCGGCGAGGTGGCCGAACGGCGCTTCGTACAGGGCTCGATGCTGGAGCTGGAGGTGGCGGACGGGGCGTTGGACGGGTTGCCGTGCCGGTACTCGTCCATCCATGCACCGGATGACCGACTGCCCCTGCTGTTCCGGGGGTTCGAGAGGGTGCCGAAGCCGGGCGGGCATCTGCTGCCGGCCTTCCAGATGGGGGACGTGGCCCGGCGGCCGGAGCGGATGGCGGGCCTGCCGAGGGACGCAGGCTTCGACCTCCGCTCCACAACCGTCCGCGAACCGGACGAGGCGCTCGGGGAGACGAGCCCGCAGGCCTTCCTGCCGGCGGCCCGCCGCCCCGGAGCCGAACCGGTGGCCGGGTAGCGGGTCACGCCGGGAGCGCCCCGGCCAGATCCATCGCCGCGACGTACCCGAACGTCATCGCGGGGCCGATGGTCGACCCGGCGCCCGCATAGCTGTGCCCCATCACCGCGGCACTCGCGTTCCCGGCCGCGTAGAGCCCGTTGATCACGGACCCGTCGCCGCGCAGCACCCGCGCCCGTGCGTCGGTCACCAGGCCACCCTTCGTCCCCAGGTCTCCCGGCACGATCCGGAAGGCGTAGAACGGCGGCAGCCACAGCGGGGCCAGGCAGGAGTCGGGCAGTACGGAGGGGTCCGTGTAGTAGTGGTCGTAGGCGCTGTCGCCGCGCTTGAAGTCGGTGTCCTTACCGCTCACCGCAAGGGAGTTGAAGCGGTCGACGGTGGTGCGCAGGGCGGCGGCCGGGACGCCGACGGCGGTGGCGAGGGCGTCCCAGGTCCAGGCCTTGAACGCGGCGCCGGAGGTGTACCAGGCGTCAGGGAGCACGAAAGTCGGGGCCACGTCCCGGAACAGGTACCGGTTGCGGTAGTTCTGGTCGACGATCAGCCACGCCGGGATGTCGGGGTCGGTCGGGTTGCGGTCGTACATGACGTGGACGACGTCGCTGTAGGGCGCGGCCTCGTTGACGAACCGGCGCCCCGCAGCGTTGATCATCAGGCCGCCGGGGAGGGTGCGTTCGGCGAGGCAGAAGTACGGGTCGCCGGGGAGCGGGATCGCCGGGCCCCACCAGGCGTCGTCCATCAGCGCGAGCGCGCCGCCGGCCGCCGCCCCGGCCCGGATCCCGTCCCCGGTGTTCTCCTTCGCGCCGACGGTCCAGTCGGTGCCGATCGGCTGCCGCTGGTACTGCGCCCGCATGGCCGCGTTGTGCTCGAAGCCGCCGGACCCGACGACCACCCCGCGCCGGGCCCGCACCAGCCCGGCGGTGCCGCCCTGGGTCACCACCGCCCCGGTCACCACCCCGCTCTCCTGGTAGAGGCCGGTCAGCGGGGTGTTCAGCCACACCGGCACCCCCGCGTCCAGCAGCCCCTTGCGCAGCCCCGCCGCCAGCGACTGCCCCATGGTGAGCGGAGTCTGCCCGAGCAGCGCGGCCTGGGTCCCGCGGGCCAGGCACTGGGTGGCGACGGCGGCCCCCTTGACGCTGACGGCCGCCAGCGCCAGCCACTTGTAGTCGGCGCTGAACACGACCATCCCGGACGGGACCTGGAGATACGGCGGGTTCAGGTGGGCCAGTTCGGCGCCGAGCAGGTTTCCGTCGAACTGGGCGGGTTCGATGGAGCGGCCGTTCGGGAGGCCGCCGGGCAGTTCGGGGTAGTAGTCGCTGTACCCCTCCATCCAGCGGAAGCGCAGCGGGCTGGCCGCCATGACCTGCGTCAGCATGGCCGGGCCGTGCGCGAGGAACGCCTGCTGCCGGGCGGCGGGGACGTCGGAGCCGACCACCGCGGCGAGGTAGGCGGCGGCCTTGGCCGGGGTGTCGGGCACCCCGGCGGCCAGGATGACCGAGTTGTTGGGGATCCAGATCCCGGCGCCGGACCGGGCCGCCGAGCCGCCGAAGGTCGGCGCCTTCTCCACCACCACGCAGCTGAGCCCCTGCGCGGCGGCGGTGAGCGCGGCGGTCATGCCGGCGGCCCCCGCGCCGACGACCACGACGTCGTACGTGCCGAGCACCGGCAGATCGGCACCGGCCGCCACGCCGTGCGCCCCGGCGGCGAGGGCGAGCCCCGTCGCCGCCGTGGTGCCCAGCACCTGTCTCCGGGTGGGTCTCGCGCTCACCGACATGACCGTTCCCTCCAGACCTGACGCAAACATGAGGATTGGGGAGGGAAGGTCCCGCGAGGGTCTTGGGAAGTCAAGGGCCGTGCGGCGCCCCGCTGTCAGCGGGGTAGAGCCGCGCCGGGCTCGGCGACCTCTCTGAGAAACGCCGACCAGGAGGAGGGCGAGAGAGTGAGGTGGGAGGCGCCGCCACACTTCGAGTCACGGATGTGAATGACGGAGGGGGCAGCACGGACTTCGAGGCAGTCGCCGCCCTCGCCGCCGCTGTGGCTGGACTTGCGCCAGGGGTAACCGACTTCGAGGCACTGGCCGCCTTCGCCGTCGCTGTACGACGACTTGCGCCAGGTGTAGGCGGCTTCGAGGCATTCGCCGCCTTCGCCACTGCTGTAGCTGGACTTGAACCAAGCGAGGTCCTCGTTGCTCATAGCTCCTCCAGCTTCTGCTCAATGAGAGCGCGGGACTCCATGGGGTTGAGCGCCAACGCGCGCATGATCCCATAGCGATCAGCGATCTTTCGGACCTCCTCAGGGTCCGTGATGAGCTGGGGGTGGCCTTGCGACTCCGTGTAGGCCACCTGGCCATGGCCTTTGGGGGCCAGGAGATTGAACGCACTGTCCAGGTTGGGGTGTTCCTCACGTCGTGTAGGCATCACCTGGATCTCGACGTTACGCAGACCACCGACCCTCAGCAGATTCCGCAACTGATCCGTGAAGACAGCTGGCCCACCGATCGGCCGATCCAGAAGAACCTCTTCGAGTACGTAGCTCACCGCAGGCGACGGCCAGCGGTCGAAGACTTGCTGACGCGAAAGCCGGTCCGCGACCCGCCGTTCAATCGTCTCCTCGTTCAGGAACGGGCGCCTTTGGCGGAACACGGCGTACGCATACTTCTCGGTCTGCAATAGGCCGGGCATGGCCTGGTTGGCGTAGAAGTGCAGCTCGACCGCCTCCGCCTCCAGCCCCGCGTAACTCCGATACCACTCGGGGTGCCGGGTCCGCGCCTTCTTCATCGCCTCCTTCAGCTCCGGCACCGCCGCCACCAACAACCCCCCGGCCTCCAGCAACTCGTCGGCCTTCACCAGCATGTCCGGCTGGGGAACCCGCACCCCCCTCTCCATCGCCGAGATCGCGTCCGGCCCGTACCCCACCAGCGCCCCGAACTCCTTCTGGGTGAGCCCCTTCCGCTCCCGCAGCAGCTTCAGCTGCTTGCCCAGCGCGCTGAACAGGCCCGTCGTGCCCTCGGCCTCCGCCGGTGTCTCCGGCCTCCGCTCCTGCTGTACGTCCGTCACGTACGCCTCCGCCTTCACGTAGTCGTGGTCACGGCCGACGACCCGTACTCCTCACCCGACACACCCGTACGGCTACCGTGAGTCGCGCGATCGCCCCTGGTCAGGGTACGGAGAACCGACCACGCTCTGTCACGTGAACGCCGAAATCTCCACCCCCACCGCCGAACTGGTCCAGCGGCTGAGCGCCACCCCGCGCGGCGCCCGGCTGGCCCGGCGGCTCGTCGCCCACCAGCTGGCCACCTGGGGATACCCACACGACAGCGACCTGAACTACACGGCTCAGCAGCTCACCGCGGAACTCGCCGCGAACGCGGTCACCCACGGTCGCGTCCCCGGCCGGGACTTCGAGGTCCGGCTGGTCCTGCTCGCCCCTGCCAACACCCTCCGTATCGAGGTGAGCGACGCGCGGGACGACCGGCGGTTGCGGTTCGCGCGGGAGGCGGGCGCGGAGGCGGAGGGCGGACGGGGTCTGGTGGTGGTGTCGCTGCTGGCGCGGACGTGGGGGGTCGCGGAGCGGGACGTCGGCAAGACGGTGTGGGCGGAGCTCGCTCTCTAAGGCCTCTCCTCCGACGCCTCCAGCCAGGCGTGCACCAGGTCGTCCGACGCGTCCAGCGCGGGGTCGCGCACGCCTTCGGGACCGTACGCCGGGGACCGGCTCGCACGCAGCGGCATCCCGGCCCAGTACCAGGCCCGGTTCGCGCCCTTGCGTTCGGCGGTCGTGCCGGTGCGCAGGTAGTCGAGGAGTGCCGCGCGCACCCGGCGGCGCCCGAAGACGTAGAGCGCCGGTTCGACGTACCAGCGGCAATGGCTGGCGTCCGGGTCGTACACGGCTGCCGCCATCAGCGGGGCGAACAGTTCCTCGGGGAGGCTCGGCCGGGAGAGCAGTTCCCTCCACGCCGCGTGGGCCAGGAGCCGTCCGCGCCGCAGTTCGGGTACGTCGTCGTCGAACTCGCACTCGACGCCGACCAGCCTGGCCACCTCGGCCGCACAGGTGAGGAACGTGCGTGCCCCCGTGCCGCGCTCCCTCTCCGCCATGTCCATGGCGCCATTCTGGACCGTGGTGGTGATGCCGGTCGGCGGACGGTCGTCGCACGTCCCGGCGTCACGTTCCCGGCCGTGTCACCCCGCACCGGCCGGGAGCAGCCTGGAGTCTGCTGTCCCGACCGAGAAGGTCGCTTCGAAGAAGTTGGTCCCTGTCGTCGACGGCACACCGCATGACCTCGCGCGTCGAGGCGTCGTAGATGTTCGCGCCGTGCACGTCGGCCGGCCCGAAGCCGAAGGTGAGCGGGAGTCCTGCACGACCTCGGCGGTCACCTGGTTGGAGTGCGGGCCGCCGACCAGTATGAGATCGCCGCGCCCGCCACTCGGAGCGGCGGGCGCGGCGATGTCGTACGGACCGGTTTGCGAGGACCGGTCCCAGGGTCTACCAGGCCACCGGCAGCTCCAGTGGGAACCTGCGGATGGTCTCGGTGTCCCAGCGGACCTCTTCCGGACGCACCGCCAGGCGGAGCGTGGGGAAGCGGTCCAGGACGCGTTCCAGGGCGACCTCCAGTTCGGCCATCGCCAACGGCACCGCGATGCACCGGTGGCCGCCCCAGCCGAAGGTCATGTGGGGAGCGACGGGACGGTCGGGCACGATCTGGTCGGGCTCCGGATAGCGGTCCCGGTCCCGGTTGGCCGTCAGGTAGGAGACGTGGACGAAGTCGCCGCGCCGGATGACCACCCCGTCCATCTCGACGTCCTCCAGTGCCACCCGGGGAATGCCCACGCCCTTGCGGAAGGGGATGTACCGGAGCAGTTCGTGGATGAAGTCGGTCAGGTCCTTCCGGTGCGCGCGGGCGTACTCCGCCAGCTCCGGGCGGGTCAGCAGCAGATACATGATGTCGCTGATCTGGCAGGTCGCCGTGTCCTGGCCGCTGAGCGTGAACGTCAGTGCCAGGACTGCCAGTTCCCGGTCGTCGAGCTGGTCCGTGCCGTCCCGTGCCTCGGTGAGCACGCTGATGATGTCCGCACCGGGGTTTTTCCGGCGTTCGGCGACGAGCTCGGTGAAGTAGCCGGTCAGGTCCTCCTTGGCCGCGCGTGCGACGTCCCGGTTGCCCGCGCCGACCACCAGCAGCCGCTGGACCTGCTCCTGCATCCGGGGCCACTCGGCGCGGTCGATACCCAGCAGGTCCAGGATCGTGTGCTGGGGAAGCGGGTCGGACAGGTACCGGACAAGGTCGGCCGGCTGGCCGGCGTCTTCCATCTCGTCCAGCAGCCGGTCCGTGAGGAGGCCGATCCGGCCCCGCATCCGGTCCACCTGGCGCGGGGTGAAGGCCTGGGTGGCCAGATGCCTGATCCGGCCGCTGTACGGCGGGTCCATCACGTTGATCGACTCCGGGGAGACGATCGGCTCGGCCGTCATGCGCGGATAGTCGTACTCGATGATCGCCGCCCGGCTGAACCGGGGGTCCGTGGTCACCTGCTGCACCGACTCGAATCTGGTGACCAGCCAGGCGTCCGAGTCGCCGTACGCCAGCCGGATGGTACCGAGGGACTCGCGCTCCATGAAGCCGGCCAGGTCCGGATCGAAGTCGAGGGCCTCGCTGAATCCGAAGGGACAGTTGATCGCCTGCACGTTCTTCTCCTTCGTCGGTCGGCCGCTCAGTGGAACGGCACGACGTTGGTTGCGTGGACGGCGGCGCGCAGGTCCTTCGCGAGCCGCACGGCGTCGCCGATCGCCCAGTAGTGGAGGAAAAACAGGCGCGGCTCGTCCATCAGGTTGTGGTGGTGGAGCTCGACGATGCCGACCCCGCCCTTGCGCAGGAGCTTCAGGACCGGCTGGACCTCGTCGGCGGTCATCACGAAGTCACCGTTGACCGCGGCCCTTCCCCGGCCGAGCGGCTGGAAGTTGATGGTGGTCACCGAGCCGAGGCCGGTCGGCAGGATCATGTCGCCGTCCACGATCTGCTCCGCGCGCGCCCAGACGCTTTTGTAGGTGCCCTCGTCCTGGGTGCCCGCGCTGCCGAAGGCGTCGTCGATGCCCTTGGTGTCCAGGTCGAGCCTCGGGGTGGTGACCGGCCGGTCGGGCGGGGTGGCGGTGCGGTCGAAAGCCGCGCGCAGCCCCCTGGCGATGGGTACCGGGTCGTGACTGTGGGCGTGCAGGTGCAGCCACCACAGAGCGGGCTGGTGGAAGAGCAGGTGCTTGTGTACGGCGTTGATGGCGATGCCGTGCGCGAGGAGCGCGTCGGTGAAGCCGTCCATCTCGTGCTCGGTGACCACGGCGTCGCCCATCAGCAGATGGCTGCCGTCCTTGTACCGGACGAAGGCGGTGTGGGTGCCGAGGGCCAGCGCGGTCTCGATGCGCACGCCCCGGGAGACCACCGTGAGGTCCCGGCGGGGCAGGCCGGTGTGGTACATGTACCGCTTCATGTCGCCCGGCCGCCCCAGGGCCTTGGTCACCTCCGCCCAGTCGGCGAGCTGGGTCAGCTCGGGTTCGACCAGGGTGCGCGGGTGTCCGTGGGAGAGGGCGCGCGCGGGCGTGGTCGCCGTGCCCGCGAGGACGGGGGCCACGGCACCCGCGGCGAGGACGCGGCGACGGGTGGTGGCCGGTCTGGGGTGGGTTTCCTGCTGCCGGTCGTCAACCATGGTGCACCTCCTGGCGCGATGGAATCACGGGACCCGGGCGGGTCCCGTGATTTCATCGCACCAGTGAGGCCAGGTGGACTAACGCAAATCACCGGGCGCGGAGGCGGACCACTCCGCGTGACGGCCGCGGATCATCTTCCGCGACGGCCGCCGGTCACTTCGCGTACAGGCCCTCGATCTCGGTCGCGAAGTCCTTCATGACCGCCTCGCGGCGCAGCTTCATCGACGGGGTCAGATGCCCGGCCTCCTCGGTGAAGTCGACCGGGAGCATGGCGAAGCGGCGGATGGACTCGGGGCGGGAGACGAGTTTGTTGGCCTCGTCGACGGCGCGCTGCAGGACGGCCAGCAGTTCGACGTCGTCCATGAGGAGCTCCGGCGGGACCGGGTGCTTGCCGTTCATCTGGCGCCAGTGGGTGAGGCCGTCCCGGTCGAGGGTGATGAGGGCGCTGACGTACGGCAGCCCGTCGCCGACCAGCATCACCTGGGAGATGAGGGGGTGCGAGCGCAGCCAGTTCTCCAGCGGGGCGGGGGCGACGGACTTGCCGCCGGCCGTGATCAGCATCTCCTTCTTGCGGCCGGTGATGGTGAGGTAGCCCTCGTCGTCGAGTTCGCCGAGGTCGCCGGTGGCCAGCCAGCCGTCCCGGGTGGCCGGGACGACACCGCCGGCCGCCGGGTCCCAGTAGCCGCGCAGGACGTGGTCGCCGGCGACCAGGATCTCGCCGTCGGCGGCGATCCTGACCTTGGTGCCGGGCATCGGCCAGCCCACCGTGCCGAGGCGGGGCTTGAGGGGCGGGGTGCAGGTGGTGGCCGCCGTGGTCTCGGTCAGGCCGTAGCCCTCGTAGATCTCGATGCCGGCCCCGGCGTAGAACGCGGCGAGGCGGCGGCCCAGCGGGGAGCCGCCGCAGATGATGTGGCGGACGCGGCCGCCCATGGCGGTGCGGATCCGGCGGTAGACGAGCGGGTCGTAGAAGGAGCGGGCCGTCTTCAGGGCGCGGCCGGGCCCGCTGCCGGTGCCGGTCTGCTTGGCCTCCAGCGCCTCCCCGTAGCGCTGCGCGACGCCGGTGGCCCGGTCGAAGGCGGAGACCCGGCCGCCCGCCTCGGCCTTCGCGCGCGCGGTGTTGAAGACCTTCTCCAGCATGTACGGGATGGTGAGCAGGCAGGTCGGCCTGAACCCGGCGAGGTCCGGGAGCAGGTCCTCGGCCTTGAGGCTGGGGGCGTGGCCGAGGCGGACCCCGGCGCGGACGCAGGCGATCGCCACCATCCGGCCGAAGACGTGGGACATGGGGAGGAAGAGGAGGATGGAGACCTCCTCGTCGTTGCGCGCCTTGAAGATCGGGTAGAGGAGTTCGATCGCGTTGTCGACCTCGGCGAAGAAGTTGCCGTGCGAGAGGGCGCAGCCCTTGGGGCGGCCGGTGGTGCCCGAGGTGTAGATCAGGGTGGCGAGGGTGTCGGGGCCCAGCATGCCGCGCCGTACGCCCACTTCGGCGTCCGGCACCTGTGCGCCGGCCTCCGCGAGCCGGTCCACGTGGCCCTTCTCCATCACCCACAGGTGCCTGAGGTCGGGCAGCCGGTCGAGTTCGGGGCCGAGCGCGGCGGCCTGCCCGGCGGTCTCGGTGACCAGGGCGACGGCGCCCGAGTCGTGCATGATCCAGCGGGTCTGGAAGACCGAGGAGGTCGGGTAGACCGGCACGGTCACCAGGCCGGCCGCCCAGGCGCCGAAGTCGAGGAGCGTCCACTCGTACGTCGTCCGGGCCATGATCGCGATCCGGTCGCCCGGCAGCAGCCCCTCGGCGATCAGGCCCTTCGCCACCGCCAGCACCTGCGCGGCGAACTGGGCGGCCGTCACGTGCTCCCAACGGCCGTCGCCCTCGGCCGACTTGCGGCTGAGCACCACGGCACCGGGCGCCGCCTCCGCGTTCTCGAACGGCAGGTCGGCGAGCGACCCGTGCCGCACCGGCGGCGCGAACGGCGGTACGTACGCCTCCCGCACCACTCCGTCCAGCCGCTGCACGAGGGGCTCGACCAGGATCGGGTTCCCGTCGTAGTCCGTGGCCTGGATCGCCGCGCCGGAGGAGACGGGGGCGGCGTTCGGATAAGACGACGTGGACACGGGGCGGCTCCTCGGGCGTGCAGCGGTGAACTGCTTGCTGCATGACGTACGTGCCTCGCGCACCGAGGCGTTCACCGGCACCGGGCCCCGGAAGGGGTCGGGAGGGGTTACCGGCGGTTCAGGCTGGAGATCGTACGGGGCCGCTGTGGCGGGGTTGTGGGTTTTCGGGGGTTGTCCGGGGACGGGCCTGTGCAATCCCGGAGGTTACGTGAGGGTCCTTCACGTTCGGCCCGTTTCCCGGTACTTGACAGCTGTGACATAGGCTTACCTACGGTAACCTTACTCCAGAGTCAGGAAACAGGCCATATGTGGGGGCGTGGCGGTCATGGAGCGGGCGCGGGCGTGTGGGGGCTGGTCGCGCAGTTCCCCGCACCCCTGGAAGCAGGGCACTTCCGGCACCGGCATCGAAAGGGAAACTCTGTGATCGTCCTGGACCGCACCCCCTCTCTCGGCCCCCTGCTCGCCCTCGGCGCACTGAGGTCGCCCTTCAAGAAGCCGGGCGCCGACGCCCCTTTCCCCCGCACCCGACTCGTGCTCCCCGGCGTCCGCCCCGACCTAGACAGGCTCGCCGCCTACGAACGCGTCTGCGGGTTCGCCACCGGTGACGACGGGCTGCCGATCACCTACCCGCACGTGCTCGGGTTCCCGCTGGCCATGCGGCTGATGAGCGCGCGGGAGTTTCCGCTGCCGCTGCTGGGGCTGGTGCACACCTCCGTCGAGATCGAGCGGTATGCCGAGCTCCCGGGCGACGGGACGTACGACATCGCCGTCCACGTCGAGGAGCTGCGGCCGCACCGGCGGGGCACCGAGGCCACCGTCGTGACCGAGGTGCGGGCCGGCGAGGACCTCCTGTGGGAGTCGCGCAGTACGTATCTGGCGCGGCACCGCACGCGGCACTCCGGCGAGACGGCCCGGGCCGAGCCCGGCCGCCCGCTGCCCGTCGTCGAGGAGTGGCGGCTCGCCGGGGACGTCGGCCGGCGGTACGGGGCCGCCTCCGGGGACCGCAACCCCATTCACCTGTACCCGCTCACCGCCCGCCTCTTCGGTTTCCGCCGGGCCATCGCGCACGGCATGTGGACCGCGGCCCGGTGCCTGGCCGCGCACGGGGTGCCGGCGGCGGCCGGCGTACGGGCCGAGTTCCGGGCGCCGGTGCTGCTGCCGGGCACGGTCGAATACGCCGCCGCGGACGGCCGTTTTCAATTGCGCGGTAAGGACCGGGTGCATGTGGAGGGCAGCGTGCGCCCGCACGTTGCCCTTTGATCTGCCAACACCGCACAAAGAGTGTGTTTCGGCTTTCTGTGCAACTCCTGTCAGGCCGTCGCGAATCCGCAGGTCACGGCCGCGCCCGAAGCGTTTCTCACACGGAACACCCAGCCTGCCCAAGGCTTCGTGAAGGAATCCCCCATGCTGCGCTCAGAATGCGTCCTTAACCTCAGCTCACTCTTATGATCCATTGCACGAAGGGCACTGAGCATGCCTCCAAGACGCGTCGCAGTAATCGCCGACTCTGACACCCGTTGGAAATGGGGGGCGTCGGTGGCCCGGCAGCTCGCCCCCGACTGTGCGCTGGACGCGTACTTCCTGCGGGGCCGGTCCACGCCCACCGAACGGCAGCTCGCCGAGATCGGCATCGAGCCCGACAGCCGGCGTGCGGTGCCGGCCGCCGCGCTGGCCGACGACGAGGAGCTGGCGAAGGCCGACATCGTCGTGCTGGCGGTCCTCGGCGGCACGGTCCTGGCGCTCGTGCACAGCCTGGGGCGGGCCTGGGAGGGCCGGCTGCACCGGCCGGTCACGGTCAGCGGGTACGTCGGCGTGGTCTACGAGAAGATGGTCGACGGCCTCATGACCCGGGCCGGCACGGACCTGGTGCTCGCCAACTCCGGTTACGACGCCCGCCGTTTCCGCTCCGTCCTCGCGAGCGTCGGCGTCGACCCCGGCGCGGTCGTCGAGTGCGCCCTGCCCTTCCTCGGCGGCGCCCCCTACCGGCCCTCCGCCGACCGGCCCTTCACCGTCACCTTCGCGGCCCAGCCGTCGGTGCCCAAGGACCGGTCGTCCCGGCTCCGGCTCCTGGAGCGCGCCGCCGGCCACGCGCGCCTGCACCCGGAGCGGCTCGTCCTGGTCAAGCTGCGCAGCCTGCCCGGCGAGCAGACCACCCACGTGGAGTCCGACCCGTACCAGGAACTGGTCGAGACCCTCGCCGAACCCGCGCCCGCGAACCTCCAGCTGGTCTACGGCAACATGGCCGACGTGCTGGACCGCACCGACCTGCTGGTCACGGTGAGTTCGACGGCCGCCCTGGAGTCGATGCACCGGCGGATACCCACCGCGATCCTCACCGACTTCGGCGTCCGCGAGGCGCACGGCAACCACTACTTCGTGCACTCCGGCTGCCTCGCCTCCTGGGACGACATCGACGCGGGCGCGCTGCCGCAGCCCGACCCGGAGTGGGCGGCGGCACAGGGCATCGGCAAGAGCGACCCGTACGCCGCGGCCCGGGACCGCGTCGCCGCGCTGCGCGCCGCCGGCCCGCTGCAGCCGCTGCGCCCCTACTACACGCCGCAGACCGCCGGCACCTACCTCGCCGGCATCCTCCGCAACAACGGCTTCGACGAGCAGGGCCGCCCGCTGCCCGTGGCGCCGGGCGCCGGGGGGCGTGGGCGGGTCGAGAAAGCCGTCCGGAAGGTCGCCGGGCGGGGTGCCAAGAAGCTGTACCGGGTGGGCCACCAGCGGCTGGCGCCGGCGCTGCGCCGCTGGGGTGCCGTGTGACGGACCGGACGGGTCAGGGCGGGGACCACGGCCGGCCTTCCATCAGGTTGCCGAGCCCCGCCCAGGCGAAGTTCATCAGGGTCGCCGCCGCCTGACGTGCCGTCACTCCCGGCGTGGCGTTGGCCCAGGCCGCGAGCGACTCGGCCGCGCCCACCAGCGCCTCGGCGAGGCCCGCGACCTCGCCCTCGCCCAGGTCGGGATCACGGTGGGCGGCGCGGGCGGCGGCGACGATGAGCTGGGTCACGAACGCGACGATCTCCTCGCGCATCGCCGCGACCTCGGAGGCGAACCGCTCGCCGTGCGTACGGGCCTGGAGGTGCAGCACCGACCAGCCGTCGGGGTGCTCGGCGGTGTACGTGAAGAACGCCCCGAGGCCGTCCCAGAGCTGCCGGTCGGCGGGCAGTTCGCGGTCGACGCCGGTGCGGACCGCCTCGGTCAGGGCCCGCGCCTCACGGCGGATGCAGGCCGTGAACAGGTCGTCCTTGGAGTTGAGGTACAGGTACACCAACGGCTTGGAGACACCGGCGAGTTCGGCGATCTCGTCCATCGACGCGGCCATGTAGCCGCGCTGGCCGAAGGTCCGCACGGCGGCGTCCAGCATCTGCTGCTCACGTACCGCGCGCGGCATCCGCTTGGTCTTGACGGTCCCCATGGGTCAAAGCCTAGTTGGGGCCGGGGACGCGGGAGTCGCTCAGGAGCTCAGGAGCTGGTCCGGGCCTGGTCCGCCGCGTCGACCGCCTCGTCCTCCTGGCTGCGGTTGGCCTCGATGTTGGCCTGCATCCGCTCGACCCGCTGCGCGACCTGCACCGAGGCCCGGTCCCGCTCCTTGCGCAGCACGACGAAGCTGATCGGCGCCGACAGGACGAGGGAGAGCAGCAGGACCCACAGGAAGTTGGAGTCGCCGAAGCCACGCGGGAACGCGCCGGCGTAGACGAGGCCCCAGACGACGAGGAGGCAGCCCGCGAAGATACCGAGGCGCATCAGCGTGTAGCGGAGCATCTCAATCCAGTCTTCCGATGACGAAAAGGGGCACCGT
The DNA here is from genome assembly GCF_042957285.1 of Streptomyces sp. NPDC008092. Classification (NCBI taxonomy): domain Bacteria; kingdom Bacillati; phylum Actinomycetota; class Actinomycetes; order Kitasatosporales; family Streptomycetaceae; genus Streptomyces; species Streptomyces sp. NPDC008092. The sequence continues at coordinate 121,958 of NZ_JBIBHY010000003.1, read as the reverse complement.
CCAGTGAAGCACGCCGTGGGGCCGATCTTTCACCGGGGTCGGTCGGGGCGGGTCAGGTCAGCGGGAGCAGCATGGTGATGTCGTCGCGGTCGTCGCCGGGGGCGACGCGGACCGCGGCCGGGACCCGGCCGACCTCCTTGTAGCCGCAGGAGCCGTAGAAGTTCTCCAGGCCGAGGCCGCCGCGGCAGCTGAGCCGTATGGCGTCGATGCCGTCGAAGCCGCGGGCGGCGTCGGCGGCGGCCGCGAGGAGGTCGCGCCCGTAGCCCTGCCCCTGGTGCCGGGGGTGCACCATCACCGTGTACAGCCACACCCAGTGCGTCATCAGCCGGTGCGTGTTGAAGGAGAAGAAGGCGGTGGCGGCGACCTCGCCGGCCTCGTCGTGCCCGACGAGGAGGCGGTGGCGGCCCTCGGCCATCGCGACGAAGTGCCGCACCAGCTCCGGCCGGATCTCCTCGGACGTCACGGGGGCGACGAACCCGACGGCGCCGCCGGCGTTGGACACGTCCGTCCACAGGTCGAGGATGCCGTCGCGGAGGGCGGGGGTGATGGCGGGGTCGAGGGTGAAGGTAAGGGGCATGGCGGGATCGTATCTATTACGGCGGGGGGTGGGTAGGGCCGTTTTCGCCGTGGGGGCTACGGCCGGTGCGCGACTGCGGGCGGGTGGGGGCTTGTCGCGCAGTTCCCCGCGCCTCTAAAAAGAAGGGGCGCTGCAGTGCGCCCCTTCTTCTGGCTTTTAGGTGCGCGGGGAACTGCGCGATCAGCCCCCACGCACCCGCAGCCGACAACGCACCCGGCGACCCCCGTCACACCCGCATCGGCTGCGGAGACTCCCTGCGCGCCGGGTCCGGGCCGTCGTACTCGCGGATGATCTCGTAGCGGGTGTTCCGCTCCACCGGGCGGAAGCCCGCGTCGCGGATGAGGTCCAGCAGGTCCTCGCGGGTCAGCTTGTTCGGCGTGCCGTAGTTGTCCGCGTCGTGGGTGATCTTGTACTCGACGACCGAGCCGTCCATGTCGTCGGCCCCGTGCTGCAGCGCCAGCTGCGCCGTCTGCACGCCGTGCATGACCCAGAAGACCTTGACGTGCGGGACGTTGTCGAAGAGGAGACGGGAGACCGCGAAGGTCTTCAGCGCCTCCGCGCCGGTCGCCATCTGGGTCCGGGCCTGGAGCCGGTTCCTGACCTTCCCGTCCTTCATGTCCACGAAGTCGTGCTGGTAGCGGAGCGGGATGAAGACCTGGAAGCCGTTCGTCTCGTCCTGCAGTTCGCGCAGGCGCAGGACGTGGTCGACGCGGTGGCGGGGCTCCTCGATGTGGCCGTAGAGCATCGTGGAGGGCGTCTTGAGGCCCTTCTCGTGCGCCAGGCGGTGGATCCGGGACCAGTCCTCCCAGTGGGTGCGGTGGTCCACGATGTGCTGGCGCACCTCCCAGTCGAAGATCTCCGCGCCGCCGCCGGTCAGCGACTCCAGACCCGCGTCGATCAGCTCGTCGAGGATCTCGGAGGCCGACAGCCCGCTGATCGTCTCGAAGTGGTGGATCTCCGTCGCGGTGAAGGCCTTCAGCGAGACGTTCGGGAGGGCCGCCTTCAGTTCGCGCAGCGACCGCGGGTAGTAGCGCCACGGCAGGTTCGGGTGCAGGCCGTTGACGATGTGCAGCTCGGTGAGGTTCTCGCCCTCCATCGCCTTGGCGAGCTTCACCGCCTCCTCGATGCGCATCGTGTACGCGTCCTTCTCGCCCGGCTTGCGCTGGAACGAGCAGTACGCGCAGGACGCGGTGCACACGTTCGTCATGTTGAGGTGGCGGTTGACGTTGAAGTGGACGACGTCACCGTTCTTCCGCGTCCGCACCTCGTGGGCGAGGCCGCCGAGCCAGGCGAGGTCGTCCGACTCGTACAGCGCGATGCCGTCCTCGCGGGTCAGCCGCTCACCGGCCCTGACCTTCTCCTCCAGCTCACGCTTGAGCCCGACGTCCATGCCCACACCTCTCTCCGACAACTTCGACCACCGTACTTCTACGCCTCTTCGGGAAGTTCCCCGACCCGGTTCTCCCACTTCGTGGACAGCACGATCGTGGTACGGGTCCGGGAGACGCCCTTCGTCCCGGACAGCCGCCGGATGGTCTTCTCCAGGCCGTCCACGTCGGTGGAGCGCACCTTGAGCATGAAGGAGTCGTCGCCGGCGATGAACCAGCAGTCCTCGATCTCCGGCAGGTCCCGCAGCCGCTGCGCCACGTCCTCGTGGTCGGCCGCGTCGGAGAGGGAGATGCCGATGAGGGCGATGACGCCGAGGCCGAGCGAGGCCGCGTTGACGGTGGCGCGGTAGCCGGTGATGACCCCGGCCGCCTCCAGCCGGTTGATGCGGTCGGTGACGCTGGGTCCCGACAGTCCGACGAGGCGGCCCAGCTCCGCGTACGAGGCCCGGCCGTTCTCCCTCAGGGCCTGGATGAGCTGCCTGTCCACGGCGTCCATGCGATCGAAGCCTTCCGCTGAAGTTCCCGAAGTAGATGAGAGGGGGGGCAGAGGTGGTGCCGGGTACTGCTACTTGCCTGTGGCGCCGCCGAGGTCCCCCTCCCAGCGGCGGTAGAGCCGGTGCCCGACGCCTGCCGCGTCCAGCACCCGCCCGGCGACGAAGTCGACCAGGTCCTGGATGTGGGTCGCGCCCGCGTAGAAGGCGGGGGAGGTGGGGACGACGACGGCCCCGAGGTCGTCCAGGGTGACCAGATGGCGCAGCGTCTGGCCGTTCAGCGGGGTCTCGCGGACGGCGACGACGAGCGGCCTGCGCTCCTTCAGGGTGACACTGGCCGCCCGCTGGAGCAGGTCCTTGGAGAGGCCGAGGGCGACCCCGGCGACGGCGGCGGTGGACGCCGGCACGATCAGCATGCCCTTCGCCGGGTACGACCCGGAGGACGGCCCCGCGGCCAGGTCCCCGGCGCTCCAGTACCGCACCCGCTCGAGGTCCACCGGGAAGGTCCCCGGCTTGCCGTCGGCCCCGCGTGCCAGCCATTCCCCCAGGTCGTCCCGCCAGTGCGCGTCCCGGAAGGAGATCCCGGTCTCGTCCAGCAGGGTGAGCCGCGAGGCCCGGCTGACCACCAGGTCGACGCTCTCCCCCGCGTCCAGCAGGGCACGCAGCACAGCAGCGGCATACGGCGTTCCGGACGCCCCGGACACCCCCACGATCCAAGGCACGCGCTGCGATTCTCCTGCGTTCACATCTTGAGCGTACCGGCGCGCCGGGCGAGGTTCAGGCCGGGTGGGGGGCCTTCGGGTCGACGGGGAGGTGCGAGGTGGGCAGGGTGAGTTTGCCGAGCGAGGAGACGACGGTCAGCTCGGGGCCGTACGGAATGGTGTCCCGCCCCTGATAGCCCTCACCACTGGGGTTCCACATCATGACGACGTGCCCCTTGAGGGGGTCGAAGAGGAGGTAGTTGGCGATGCCCCGGGAGGCATACCAGCGGGGCTTGACCTCATAGTCGCGGCGGATGCTGCCCTGGGAGACGACTTCGACGACCAGTTCGATGAGATCCGGGGAGTATGCGCCCTCGTTCTTCGCGGTCTCGGAGGCCGGAATGACGGCCAGGTCGGGGCAGAACTCGTTCCCCTCGTCGAAGGGGAACGCGACATCGCTGGTGAAGTCCCATTCCGAGCCGAGTTGTGCCGCAAGGTCGTTCCACACCAGGCGGATGGTCTTGGCATGGTGGGGCTTGACCGGACTCATCACGATGTTGCCCTCGACAATCTCCATGTGATAGCCGGGGAACATGTCCTCGAACCGGCTGAGCTGCGAGTGCAGGCGGTCAAGGTCCGAGACGGTCACGGTGGCCTCCCTGGGGTCCTGCACTCGATGGTAGGCCGCACCGTATTCAGACGGTCAGACCCCGAACCAGGAGATCCAGCAAGGCACACACGAACAGGGCAATCCCGATGAACCCGTTGACGCTGAAGAAGGCGCGGTTCAGACGGGAGAGGTCGTGCGGGCGGACGATGGAGTGCTCGTAGGCGAAGGCGCCGGCGACGATCACCAGGCCCAGCCAGAAGAACCCGCCGGCGTCGGTGACGACCGCGTACCAGACGAACAGGCCGGTCACCACCGCGTGGCAGACCCGGGCGCCCCAGATCGCCGCCGGGATGCCGAAGCGGGCCGGGACCGACATGACGCCGATCTCGCGGTCGGTCTCGACGTCCTGGCAGGCGTAGATCAGGTCGAAGCCGCCGATCCAGATGCCGACGGCGAGACCGAGGATCACCGCGTCCCAGGACCACTCGCCGGTGATCGCCAGCCAGCCGCCGATCGGGCCCATGGCCTGGGCGAGGCCGAGGATGGCCTGGGGGAAGTTCGTGAACCGCTTGCCGTAGGGGTAGACCACCATCGGGATCACGGCGACGGGGGCCAGGGCCAGGCAGAGCGGGTTCAGCAGGGCGGCCGAGCCGAGGAAGACCGCGACCGCGATCAGCGCGCCGGTCCAGGCGTGCTTCACGCTCATCGCGCCGGTGACCAGCTCGCGCTGGGCGGTGCGCGGGTTCCGGGCGTCGATCTCGCGGTCGATGATCCGGTTGACGGCCATCGCGAAGGTGCGCAGGCCGACCATGCAGACAGTGACGAGGAGCAGCCGCCCCCAGTGGATGTTCCGGTCCGTCTCGAACATCGCGGTCAGCGCGGCGATGTACGCGAAGGGCAGGGCGAAGACCGAGTGCTCGATCATCACCAGGCGCAGGAAGGCTTTCGTCCGTCCCGGCTGCGGGAGGGCTGCGGAGGCGGAGCTCACAGGCCGTACTCCTTCCAGCGGCGGTCGACCTTCGCCGCCGTATCCGGGTCCGACAGGACCATCTCCGGCCAGCCCCCGTCCCTGGTGTAACCCTCCTCGGGCCACTTCCTCGTCGCGTCGATGCCCGCCTTGCCGCCCCAGAACTGCTGGTAGGAGGCGTGGTCGAGGTGGTCGACCGGGCCTTCGACGATGCTCAGGTCACGCGCGTAGTCGGTGTTGCCGAGGGCCCGCCAGGCGACCTCGTGCAGGTCGTGGACGTCGCAGTCGGAGTCGACGACCACGATCAGCTTGGTGAGCGACATCATGTGCGCCCCCCAGATCGCGTGCATGACCTTCTGGGCGTGCTTCGGGTACTTCTTGTCGATCGAGACGATCGCACAGTTGTGGAAGCCGCCGGCCTCGGGGAGGTGGTAGTCCACGATGTCCGGGACGATGATCTTCAGGAGCGGGAGGAAGAAGCGTTCCGTGGCCCGGCCCAGCGGCCCGTCCTCCGTCGGGGGCCGGCCGACGACGATCGACTGGAGCAGCGGGCGCTTGCGCATCGTCACGCAGTCGATGGTCAGCGCCGGGAACGGCTCCTGCGGGGTGTAGAAGCCGGTGTGGTCGCCGAACGGGCCCTCGGGCAGCATCTCGCCCGGCTCCAGCCAGCCCTCCAGGACGACCTCGGCGTTGGCCGGGACCTGGAGCGGGACGGTCTTGCAGTCGACCATCTCGATGCGCTTGCCCGCGATGAACCCGGCGAAGAGGTACTCGTCGATGTCGCCGGGGAGCGGGGCGGTGGAGGCGTAGGTGACGGCGGGCGGGCAGCCGAAGGCGATCGCGACCGGGAGCCGTTCCCCCTTGCGCGCCGCCACCTGGTAGTGGTTGCGGCTGTCCTTGTGGATCTGCCAGTGCATGCCGATGGTGCGCTTGTCGTGGCGCTGGAGCCGGTAGAGGCCCAGGTTCCGGATGCCGGTCTCGGGGTCCTTGGTGTGGGTGAGCCCCAGGTTGAAGAAGGAACCCCCGTCCTGCGGCCAGGTGAAGAGCGCCGGCAGCTGGTCGAGGTCCACGTCGTCGCCCGTCAGGACGGTCTCCTGGACCGGGGCGTCCCCGGACTTCACCTTCTTCGGCGGCACGTGCGCCATCGCACCGAGCTTCCCGAACGCCTCGCGCACACCGACGAACCCGTGCGGCAGCTCGGGGCGGAGCAGCCCGCCGATCTTCTCGGAGATCTCGCCGTACGACTTCAGGTCCAGGGCCTTCAGCAGCCGCCGGTCGGTGCCGAACACGTTCATCGCGAGGGGCATGCTCGACCCCTTCACGTTCTCGAAGAGCAGGGCGGGTCCGCCGGCCTTCTGCACCCGGTCGACGATCTCCCCGACCTCCAGATACGGGTCGACCTCGGCCTTGACACGCTTGAGGTCTCCCTCGCGCTCCAGTGCCCGGAGCAGGGAGCGAAGATCGTCGTAAGCCATGTGTCCCAGTATCGGCCACCCGGGGTCCGGGCCCGGTCACCGCCCCCTGCATACTCGTCGGCCGTGAGACGTCGTCGCCGGTTACCGCTGCTCGCTGCCCTGCTCGCCCCGCTGCTCGTGCTCGCCGCCGCCTGTGCGCCGGCCCGGGAGGCCGGCGGCTCGCCCGTCTCCCCGCTGACCCGGGTGCCGGCCGCCGACCGGAAGGCGGCCCCCGATCTCGCCGGCGGCAGCCTCGACGGCAGGGCGGTCAGCCTCGCCGGCTACCGGGGCAAGGTCGTCGTCCTGAACGTGTGGGCGTCCTGGTGCGGGCCCTGCCGCGCCGAGGCGCCCGAACTGTCCAGGGCGCAGAAGGAGCTGGCGGCCAAGGGGGTCCAGGTGCTCGGGGTGGACACGGACGCCCGGCGGGACAGCGGGCGCGCGTTCCAGGAGCAGCACGCCCTGTCCTACCCGAGCCTGCACGACCCCGGCAGCCGCAAGCTCGTCCGGCTGCCGAAGGGGTACCGCCCGCAGGCACTGCCGTACACCCTCTTCATCGACCGTCAGGGGAGGATCGCCGCGACCTACCTGAGCCCGCTGACCCAGTCCGACATCCGCACCATCACCCGCCCCCTGCTCACGGAGTGACCCGTCCGCTGCCCGAGGGGCGGGGTGGTTCCGTGCACCGGCGACTACCGGCGATCCGTGGCCTGCCGCGCCGTTCCCCGCGCCCCTACAGGGGCGCTGCGGCAAGGCATCCGGCGCCCTCCCGGATCGGCGCCACCAGGCGGCTCAGGTCCACCAGCACCGCGTCCAGACCCGCCACGGAGCCGGCGACCGAGACCTCCACGGCGGGGCTGCGGCCATAGGTGACCAGCATCTTGCGGCCGTTCCCCGCCGCCTCCCGCCACACCCAGTCGACACCGTCCACGCTGACACAGGCGTCCGTGGTCGGTCCCGGCGGGTTCACGCCGCAGCGCAGTTCCACCGTGCCGTGCCCCCAGACCGCGAGCCCGGCGAAGGTGACCCGGTCGCGCGTGGCGCCCCCGAGCCGGTCGGGGTACCGGTCGGCCAGCCGCCCGCACCCCGGATCCTCCGCGAACGGCCCCTGCGCCAGCCCGAACACCGGCGAGTCCAGCTCACCGGCGACCAGCCCGCCCCCGACTCCCAGCCCCACCACGGCCACCCCGCCCGCCACCCACCTCCTGCGCGACCACCCACGCACCCCCACCACTCCCCTCCCGGTCCCCTGCCGTCAGAGGAGACCCATGATGCCCGGGCGCCGGTCCGCGTCCTCGGCCGCCCGGTGGCGGTGGCGGTGGCAGTGGCAGTGGCAGTGGCAGTGGCAGTGGCAGTGGTATTCGGTGGCAGGCCACGGCTCGTGGCTGACAGGCTGTGGCGATGAGTCCCGAGTCCGACGGCGTGTCCGACGTATCCGGGGTGTCCGGCGTCTCCTGGCTGGGGCACCCGATCGACGCGCGTGCGCTGTTCGGTCCGGAGCTCGATTCGCTGCTCGGCACCCTGCGCGGCCTGACGCCCTCCGAGTGGAGCAGGCCGGCGGCCGGGCACTGGACGGTGCACGACGTCGCCGCCCACCTCCTCGGTGACTACCACTGCCGCCTCGGCGAGGACCACCGGAACGGCTTCGCCGACGGCGAGACCCTGGCGGCGTTCATCCACCGCATGAACCAGGCGTGGGTCGATCTGCACGCCGACGACAGCCCCGCTGCGCTCGTCGACGCCCTGTCGGCGGCAGGCACCCGGCTCGCCCGGCGGTTCGCCGCGGCCGACCTCGGCGCGGTCGCCGAGCTGAGCGTGTCGTGGGCCGGGGCCGACCCCGCACCGGCGTGGCTGGACATCGCCCGGGAGTTCACCGAGCACTGGACCCACCGGCAGCAGATCCGGCACGCCGTCGGCCACGCCACCGACCCGGAGCCGCGTCCCCTGGCCCTGGTTCTCGACACCTTCATGCGGGCCCTGCCCCACACGCTCCACCGCACGACGGCACCGGTCGGGGCGCAGCTCCAGGTGACCGCCGAGGGCCCCGGCGGCGGCAGCTGGACGGCGACCGCAACGGCGGACCGGTGGTCGCTCGCCGAACCGCCGGCCGGCCGGCCCACCGCGGCCGTCCTGCTGGACACCGAGACCGTCTGGCGGCTGTCCACGCGGAACATCGCTCCCGCGGAGGCTCTGTCCCGCGCCCAGGTACACGGCGACCGACGGCTCGCCGAAGCCGCGTGCCAGATCGTGTCCATCGTCTACTGACGCCTACTGACATCCGTTGACGGCACCGGCCCGACCGCATTCCCGCACCGACATCACGCCGTCGACTTCAGTAGTCTGGCCGCCATGCTCAGGTATCTGCCCTACTTGCTGGTCCTCGCGCTGTGGATCTACGCCTTCGTGGACTGCCTGAACACTCCCGAGGACGAGGTCCGCGCCCTGCCGAAGCTGGCGTGGGTGTTCGTCATCCTGCTCTTCGGCGAGGTCCTGGTCGGCCCGGTGGCCTGGCTGGTGGCGGGCAAGAGCCGGCAGCCGCGCGAGCGCTGGGTCGCCCCGGACGACAACCCGGAGTTCCTGAAGTCCCTGAAACCGGAGGATCCGCGGACGGACTGATTGTCAGAACGTCCGCACGTCCCGTTGAATGGGCTGACGTCCCGATCGTGGCGGTGGCCAAGCAGGAGAACGGCTGCTCCGATTGACGGTATTCGATTCGAACAGGACCGCTAAAGAAGCGCCTTGACCTGTGCCGCCGTCAGTGCCCGCTGGAACACCTGGACCTGTTTGATCGAGCCGGGGAACCAGTCGACGGGGACGCCGCCGGTGGTGGCGCGGCCGATCACCAGGGGGCCGAGCGCGGCGACGGGGTTGCCGTCGTTGATGCCGGCCTCCTGAACGCCGTCGACGTACAGGAGGAGCTGGTTGCGCAGGCCCTCGTAGACGCCGACCAGGTGGGTCCAGACGTCCGGCTTCGGGACGGTGAAGGACAGGGCGCGCAGGTCGGGCCGGGCGAAGGCCCAGCGGTTCTCGGCGGCCGAGTACTGGAGGTAGAAGCCGCTGACGTCGCCGGCGTCCTGGCTGACGGCGGTGGCGAAGGACGACGGCACCCTGCTCAGGGCCACCCACGCCGAGACGGTGAAGCCACGGCCCCCGGCGGTCCGGAGCACCGGCCCCGCCGTCATGATCTGGCTGGTGCCGCCGTCGAACAGCGCGGCCCCGTCCTTGCCCCGCCCCCAGCCGACCGCGGTGGCCGTGCCGTCGAAGCGGCCGGTGTCGTCGGCGGCGACCGCGCCCGACGTCTCGTCCAGCGGCCAGGCATCGAGCGGCGAGGGAACGGAGACGGAGACGGAACCGCCGGAGTGCTGCGGGGACTTGTCGCCGCCGCCCCGGTTGACGAGGTGCGCGACCGGTACGGCCGCGATCGCGGCGACGGCGAGCGCTCCCCCGGAGACGAGCAGGGTACGGCGGCTGGTGCCCGGGTTCCGCCGGTACGGCACCGGCACCGGCTGCGGCGCCGGGTCGAGCCGGGTGACCGGGCGGGTCGCGGCGGCGGGCTGCGGCGCCGGGCGCGTGAGGTCGGCCCGGGGTTCGGCCCTGGGGTCGGCGGCGGGTCTCGGGAGGAAGGCGGTGGCGTCGGCCGCCGGCCCGATCCGGGCCAGGATCTCGCGCGGAGTGGGCCGGCGGGCCGGGTCCTTGGCCAGGCAGTCGGCGACGAGGGAGGCGAGGGCCGGGTCGGAGACGGCGGTGATGTCGGGGGCGTCGTGGACGACGCGGTAGAGCAGGGCCGGGGTGGGCCCGGCGCCGAAGGGGTTGCCGCCCGTGGCCGCGAACACCAGCACCGCGCCGAGCGAGAACACGTCGCTCGCACCGGTCACCTCGCTGCCCGCGACCTGCTCCGGCGACATGAAACCTGGCGAGCCGACCATGAGCCCCGCCTGCGTGATGGCCGAGGACTCCACGCTCCGGGCGATACCGAAGTCGATGACCCGCGGCCCGTCCTCGGCGAGCAGTACGTTCGACGGCTTGAGGTCCCGGTGCACCAGCTGGGCCGCGTGGATGGAGGTGAGCGCCTCGGCCAGCCCGGCGGCGAGATCGAGAACGGTGGCGGCGGGCAGCGGCCCCCGCTCGGCGACCGCGTCCTGGAGCGAGGGTCCGGCGATGTAGCTGGTGACCAGCCAGGGCAGCGGGGCGTCCGGATCGGCGTCCACGACGGGCGCGGTGAAGGCACCGCTCACCTTGCGGGCGGCCTCCACCTCACGCCGGAACCGTGACCTGAACTCGGGCTGTCCCGCGACCAGTTCGGCATGGACCACTTTCACGGCAACGGCCCGGCCGCCCGGGGAACGGCCGAGGAAGACCCGGCCCATACCGCCCGCGCCGAGCCGCCTCAGCAGCTGGTACTCCCCGACGGAACGCGGATCGCCGGGCTCCAGAGCTGCCACGACCCCTCCCGCACCGCTGACTCCCGAAGACCCGGTCAGCATAGGACCGGGACGCACGACGGATGACCGATTCCCGCCCCCGCACCGCAAGTTGCCCCCTGGTCTGCCCTTGCGGACACCGCGGCGACCGAGCGACGTGCGGGGCGCACCGGCGAGGCCGCGGCCACCCCGGCCACGCCTCTGCGGCTGGTGGCGGAACTGTGCCACGGCGGCGCCGCGCGCCCGGCCGCCGGCGGGCCGGATCCTGCTCAGGCCTGGCACGGATCCACCGTTCTCAGCCCTGCGCCGGGGGCCCTGGGCGAGCGTCCCGTGGACGATCGGTCGTCAGCAGGGCGAGTCGGGAAGGTGCTCCCGCGCCCACTCCCGCAGCTCCCGCAGCGACGGCTCCAGCGCGGCGCCCGATGCGGTGAGCCGGTAGGTGACCCGCAGGGGCGGACCCTCGTCGACCTCGCGGACCACGAGTCCCGCCGTGGCGAGTTCGGCGAGGCGGTCGGAGAGCATGCGTTCGCTGATGCCGGGGATGGCGCGGCGCAGGGTGGCGAAGTGCGTGGGCTGTTCGATCAGGACGGACAGGATCGGGCCGTTCCAGCGCTTGCCGAGCACCTGGAAGACGCGCGTGATGCCGTCGTCGACACCTTTGCACGCCTCCGGGTCATGGACCTGCTCCACCGCCATGGCATCAGGGTACAGCCCCACCCGAAGGAAGAGGATGAAAAAAAGTAAGTACCTGTGTTATCTATAGCTGAGTACGAATTCTCAGCCCCGCGGCCCTGCCCCGGGCCCGTGTATCCGGAGACCTCTCATGGCCACGCTTCTGCACATCGACTCGTCCCTCCTCCCCGGCGGGGCCTCCTCCTCCCGTGCCGTCACCGACGCCTTCCGTACGGCCTGGCTGGCGCAGCACCCCGACGGCAAGGTGATCTACCGCGACCTGGCGGCGGACCCGGTACCGCACCTGAGCGCGGACGCCCACACCGCCGGTTTCGCCGACCCCGGCACCCACACCCCCGAGCAGGCGGCGGCCTTCGCGGTCCGGGTGCAGCTGATCGAGGAGCTGGAGCAGGCGGACGCGCTGCTCATAGGCGCCCCGATGTACAACTTCACGATCCCGTCGACGCTGAAGGCGTGGCTGGACAACGTGGTCCTGTTCAACCGCACGATGGGCGAGAACCCCTCCGCCAAGGGCACGCCGGTCACCGTCGTCGCCAGCCGCGGCGGCTCCTACGCCCCGGGCACCCCGCGGGAGCCGTTCGAGTACGTCCAGAACTACCTGACCGCGCTGCTCGGCGAAGGCCTCGGCCTGGAGGTCGACTTCATCGTCCCCGAGCTGACCATGGCCCCGCAGAACCCGGCGATGGCCGAGCTCGTGCCGCTCTACGAGGCCTCCCGCGACCGCGCCCTCCAGGACGCGGCCAGCAAGGCGAAGGAGCTGGCGGACCGCCTCGCCGCGTGACCTACGCACCGGTCCCGGGCCCCGGGTCCGGGACCGGTTGCGCCGATCGGACCAGCAGCGCATGCGGGCCCGGTGGCCGGCGGTTGTGATGGACGCGTTCCGACATCCAGACACCTTGGAGACCGTCATGCGCATTCGTTCTCTCGCCGTCACCGGTGCCGTCGCCGCGGCCCTCGCCCTCGGCGGCACCACCGCCGCGTTCGCCGACAACGGCGCCGAGGCCACCGGTACCGCGTCCAACAGCCCGGGTGTGCTGTCGGGCAACGTCATCGAGGTCCCGGTCGACATCCCGGTGAACCTGTGCGGCGACAGCATCGACGTCATCGGCCTGCTGAACCCGGCGGCGGCCAACACCTGCACCAACGGCTGACCCGAGCCCGCCCGCCGCGGGTATCGTCCGAGGAGTTCCGGAGGCAGCACGCCTGCGGAACTCCTCGCATGCGTGCAGGTTGTACGCCGGTGAGCCGCCCGAAGCGGACAGTGCGCCCCTGGGCCGCACCGGGAGCGATCCCGACACTTACCTCGTATGACGACTGCTCCCGCCGGTTCCACCACCAGCATCGCGCCCGAGTACGGCGACCGGGTCATCGCCGTGGAGGCGGCGGGCTCGGAACCGATCCCCGACGCCGAACGCCACGGCAGCCCGCTCCAGTTGCTCTGGACCTGGGCGTCCCCCAACATCGAGTTCGCGACCGTCTACATCGGCGTGATCGCGGTCCTCTTCTTCGGCCTGGACTTCTGGACGGCGACCGCCGCGATCCTGCTGGGCACCGCGATCGGCGCGGTCACCCAGGGCGTGCTCTCGCTGGACGGGCCCCGGTTCGGCGTCCCGCAGATGGTGATCGGCCGCTTCTCCTTCGGCTTCCTCGGCAACATCCTGCCCTCCGCCGCCAACGGCCTGCTCGCCGGCGTCGGCTGGTTCGCGGTGAACAGCGTGAGCGCGGCCTTCGCCCTGAACACGCTGACCGGCCTGCGCCCGCTGCCCTCCCTGCTCCTCGTCGTGGTCGCCGAGATCCTCATCGGCTTCATCGGCCACAACTTCGTGCACACCTTCGAGAAGTACGCGTTCCCGGCGCTCGCGGTGGTCTTCCTGCTGGCCGGGGTGTGGACCTTCAAGGACGCGGACCTCGGCGGGGGCGGCTCGGGCGGCGGCGTCGGCGGCTTCCTGCTCGCCTTCAGCGCGGCCTGGGGCTACGCGGCCGGCTGGAACCCGTACGCCACCGACTACTCGCGCTACCTGCCGCGCACCGCGAACAGGGCGAAGACCGTCCTGTGGCCGGCCGTCGGCCTGTTCGTGTCGGTCTCGATCGTCGCCGTCATCGGCGCGGCCTCCGCCACCATCATCGCCCCGAAGGACGCCACCCCGACCGCCGCCTTCACCGGCCACCTCCCCGGCTGGCTCGGCGACCTCGTCCTGCTCGCCATCATGCTCGGCGGGATCTCGGCGAACGCCCTCAACGTGTACTCCGGCGCGATCTCCATCGCCTCCTTCGGCCTGAAGCTCCCCACCTGGCTGAGCCGCAGCGCCCTGGTCGTGGTGTCGGGCATCGTCGGCACGGCGGCCGCCTGGGCCTCGCTGGACGACGCGGGCGCGGCCTACGAGGCGTTCCTGCTGGTCATCGCCTACTGGGTGGCGCCCTGGCTCGGAGTCGTCCTGGTGGAGCGGTGGCTCCAGGGCCGTACGGCGACGGACGAGGAACTCTCGGCCCGCCTCGCCGACCGCTCCTTCACCAACTGGCCCGGCCTCTCCTCGCTGCTGACCGGCGTCGCGGTCTCCGTCCCGCTCTTCTCCAACCAGGAGGACTACGTGGGCTACGTCCCGAAGCACTGGCCGTCCTTCGGCGACATCACCCCGGTGGTCGGCTTCGCGGTCAGCGCCCTGCTGTACGCGGTCCTGCGCCCCATCGGGGCGCGGGGAACTGCGCGACCGGCCCCCGCCGGCCCGCACCCGGCCGACGACCCCCGAAGCGGCCCCACCCAGCAGCGCGCCTAGTCGTCGTCCCGGAGCCTGCGCCAGATCCGGCTCCGGTGCAGCAGGAACAGCGAACCGACCACGGCGACCAGCTGGAGACCCACGGCGAGCAGCCAGAACTCGTCGCGGGTCTCCAGCCGGTTGGTCAGGAACTCGAAGTTCATGCCGAAGAACCCGGTGAGGAACGACAGCGGCAGGAAGATCACCGACACGATCGCCAGCCGGTTGATCACGCCGTTCTGTTCGCCGGCGACCAGGGAGCCGTAGCTGGCGAAGGCCCGGCGGGTGGCGTCCTGGAGGGACTCGATGTCCGCGAGGACCAGCCGTGCCGCCCGCTGGAACTCCTGGGCGAGCCGCTGCCGTTCCACCGGGAAGTCGGGGCTCAGCATCCTGCGGGTGATCACCTCGTCGACCCCCTGGAGGTAGGGCAGCAGCGCGTGGTGCAGGACGGCGGAGTGGCGGCGGAGCTGGGACAGCCGGTAGATCTGCTCGGGGCGGCGCGCCTCGAACATGTCGTCCTCCAGCTCCTCCACCTGGAGCAGCGCCTCCACCGCGGCCCGCCGGAACGTCGAGAGCGCCTCCTGGAGCAGCAGGAACAGCGCGGCCACCGCGTCGCGCGGCCGCTCCCGCCGCACCAGTGCCCTGATGTCCCCCGCCAGGCCGGCCCGGCGGCCCCAGTGGACGACCACCAGGAAGCTCTCGGAGGCCAGGGCGTGCACATGGTGGACCTGGCCGGCCCGGACCACCGGCACGACGAACCCGGCGGTGTCGCCCAGGAACTCGGCCCGCGGGGAGCCGCCCGGCCGGGCGAACCATTCGAGGTCCTCGTCGTCCAGCCCTAGCTGCCGGACCACCGGCTCCTCGGCCGGGTCCTCCTCCTCGGGCAGTTCGACGCCGAGGAGCAGGAACGGGTCCGTGGCGAGCCGCCGGCGTGCCTCCGGAACGGAGACCGTCGTGGTGCCCCCGTCCGGCACCGACACCACCGTCACGATCATCGATCGCCCTCGCCGCTGATCCCGTCGCCCACGCTCCCAGCCTGCGTGCGGCCCGCGGTGCGCGCACCCGCTGCCACCCCGACCAGGTGCGGGCCGTCCGGGCGAGGCGGCAACCCCGCGCCTAGGCGCTCCGCCGGAGGTGCCGCGGCATGGCGTCCGCCGGCTGCCGCGCCGTCGTGGCTGGTCGCGCAGTTCCCCGCACCACCCGGTGCGCGCAGGCCGCCGTCAGGAGTTCGCCCAGCAGGTCCGGGTCGTCGATCTCCAGGCCGAGGAGGGACTCGATGCGTTCCAGACGCTGGTAGAGGGACTGGCGGCCGATGTGCAGGAGGGCGGCCGTGCGGGTCGGGGAGCAGCCGTGCCGCAGGTGCACCTCAAGGGTGCGGACCAGGTCGCTGGGGTGGGCCGCCTCCCAGGCCAGCAGCGGGCCGAGGGTGTGCTGGACGAGCGCGGCGAGCCGGTCGCGGTTGGCGGCGACCCCGCCCCGGGTCAGCTCCCGCTCCAGGGCGAGGGCGCGGGCCGAGGTCACCGACGGGCCCTCGGGCACGGCCGGTTCGGCGGGCGGCACGGTCAGCGCGAGTTCGAGGGTGGTGCGGGCCGCGCGCAGCGTCTCGCTCCAGTGCAGCCAGCCGCCGGGGCCGACCGCGTGGCCGACGGCGACCGTGGCCCCCGTCTCGGCGGTGCCCCGGAACGCCTCCTGCACGGCCCGCACGGGGTCGCCGGAGACGGCGGCCGGCACCGCGAGCAGGGCCAGGACGTCCCCGGGGAACGCGGCCCGCAGCACCCCGGCCCCGCCCAGCACCCGTACCGCCCGGTCCACCGCGCCCACGCCCCGGCTGCCGTGCAGCGAGACGCCGAGCAGCCGGGCGCCGGGGCCGGGGTGGAACCCCGCAAGGGCGGCCCGCGCCTCCACCTCGGGCTGGTTGAGGGCCTGCCCGTCGGCCAGGTCGGCGAGGAGCGCCGCCGCGTGGTCGTCGCCCCAGGCCCGGACGACCGTACGGCGGCCGGACAGGCCCCGGGCCACGATCGCCCGGTTGGCGGCCTCGGTGATCCGCACGAAGGGCACCACCCGGTGCAGGGCGAGCAGCGGCAGGCCGAGCCGGCAGGCCTCGTCGGTCACCTCGGGCGGCATGCCGGGCAGCGCGCGCCCGACCTCCACCGCGAGCCCGGCCGCACCGCGCGCGGCCAGCTCCCGCACGTACCGGCGGCGGACCTCGTCGTCGGCGTCGGTCAGCCCGAAGCCGTTGGTGAGGAGCAGTTCGCCCCCGTCGAGGAAGTTGGCGCCCTCGTAGACCTCGCTGGAGTGCACCCAGCGCACGGGGCGGTCCAGGGCGCCCTCCCCGGCGAGGAGTTCGGGGCGGGCCGCCCGCACGGGGTCGAGGGCCAGGACTTCGCGGAGGGTGAGTGCGGGCACGGCGACCTCCAGGGGACGGGCACGGCCGCTGACATTTCGTCCGGCCGGGGGTTGCCCGGAGGGTACTTTCCGCACGTTGCCCTCGTGTTTCGGCCACGGGAGAGTGACGTCATGGATCAACTGCAAGCCCGTACCTGGCTCGCCACCGCCGTCGCCGAGGCCCGTGCCGGGCTCGCCGAGGGAGGCATCCCGATCGGTGCCGCGCTCTACGGCGCCGACGGCGCACTGCTCGGCCGCGGCCACAACCGGCGGGTCCAGGACGGCGACCCCGCCATGCACGCGGAGACGGCCGCCTTCCGCGCGGCGGGCCGGCAGCGGTCGTACCGGGGCACCACCATGGTGACGACCCTGTCACCCTGCTGGTACTGCTCCGGTCTGGTCCGCCAGTTCGGTATCTCCCGGGTCGTGATCGGCGAGGCGGCCACCTTCCACGGCGGCCACGACTGGCTCGCCGAACACGGTGTGGAGATCGTCCTGCTGGACGACGAGGAGTGCGTCGCGCTGATGCGCGACTTCATCAACGACAACCCGGCTCTGTGGAATGAGGACATCGGTGAGTGAGCTCACGCCCCGCATCCCCACCATCGATCTGCGTCCCTGGCTGGACGGTGACCCGACGGCCCGCGAGGACATCGCCCGGACCGTCGACTCCGCCCTGCAGACCGCCGGCTTCCTGCTCGTCACGGGGCACGGGGTCGACGCGGAGCTGCGCACGGCCGTCCGGGAGGCCGCGCGCCGTTTCTTCGCCCTGCCTGCCGAGGCGAAGCAGGCTTACGAGGCGAAGGTCGGCGGGCGCGGCTGGCTGGGGCCCGGCGCGGAGGCCAACGGGTACTCCGAGGGCACCGAGACGCCGCCCGACCTGAAGGAGTCGCTGACCTTCGCGACCCACGAACCGTTCGAGGACCCGGTGGTCAACGCGGAGTGGTACGCGCCCAACGTGTGGCCGGCCGAGGTGCCGGAGCTGCGGACGCTCTGCGAGGAGTACCTGGACCGGATGGCCGAGCTGGAGAAGGAGCTGCTGTCCCTCCTCGGGTACGCGCTCGGGCTCGAACGGGATTTCTTCTCCCGGCACATGGACCATCCGACGTACGGCTTCAACATCAACTGGTATCCGGGGACCGAGGTGCTCGGCGAGCCCGCGCCGGGGCAGTTCAGGATCGGGCCGCACACCGACTTCGGGACGGTGACCATCCTGGACCGGCAGGCCGGCAAGGGCGGGCTGCAGGTGTACACCGACGAGGGCGGCTGGGAGGACGCGCCCTTCGACCCCGCCGCGTTCACCATCAACATCGGTGACCTGATGGCCCGTTGGACCGGCGACCGGTGGCGGTCGGGGCGGCACCGGGTGCTGCCGCCGCCCACGGACGCGCCCGCCGAGGAGCTGATGTCGCTCGTCTACTTCGGCGAGTGCACCCCGGGCACCACCGTGGAGTCCGTGCCGGCGCCGGTCGGCAGGGTGGCGTACCCGGCGGTCGACTCGCACGTCTACCTCCGGGAGAAGCTGGACTCCATCACCGTCGGCTGATCTCACAGCGTCAGGATTCGTGACCCAACAGTCATCACCTGCTCTGGCTCGAAGCAACTCCCCCTTCCTACACTCGTGTTGAGGGGGGACTGCCTTGCACAGACGGCTGCACGGGCGCGGGGCGCTGTTCGACGTCGAGCCGGCCGGGCTCGTGCCGAGAATCGTCGGGTTACGGCCGTACCAGCATCGTGTCCTACCCCTCGAACACCCCGGCGAGCTGCCGTTCGTCGTGCTGACCGGGGCGCGGGGGCTCGGCAAGAGCGCGGTGCTCGGCGAGTTGCGGGACGCGTACAAGGGGCACACCCCGGTCGCGCTCGTCGACTGTGCGGAGGCGCAGTTCGCGGGGCCGCCGCCGGAGCGGCCCGCCGAGTCCTGGTCGCCGGTCGCGCAGGCGCTGCTCGTGGTCGCCGAGCAGCTCGCCGAGCCGGTCACCGGCGCCGGCCGGATCACGTTCCCGCGGCTGATGTCCGGCCTGGTCGCGGTGGCCGCCGGCGGCTGGGGCGACGCGGACTCGGAGCGGATCCGGCGCGAGGTGGAGCGGATCCTGCTGCTGAACGAGAGCGGCTCGTGGATCAGCGGCTTCGCCGGGCGGTGGGCCGGGAAGGTGACGGCGAAGGTCGTCGCCGCCGCGACCGGCACCGGCCCGCTGGTCTCCGGGGCCATCGAGGCCACCCTGGAGTCGATCGCCGAGGGCTTCGCCAGCCGCCGCCACCAGAAGGCTTCGGTCTGGTACCGGACGTACCCCAACGCGGGCGGGCACGCCCAGCGCGGGCTGATCCTGCTCTCCGGGCACTTCCGCGCGGGCGGCACCTCCCGCGAGCACGCCGAGCGCTACCTGGTGCGGGCCCTGCTCGCCGACCTGACCGAGGCGTACGCGGGCGTGCTGCCGCGGATGCAGCGGCTCGGCCGGCCGCTGGTGCTCGTCGACAACGTGCAGGCCGGGCCGGGGCCGGGCCTGCTGGAGGCGGTGCTCAGGGACCGCGCCGAGGGCCACGCCGACCAGGTGGCGTTCGTCGCCGGACTGCGCGGCGACGGCCGGGAGCTGCTGCGCGCCGGGATCCGGCGGGAGCTGGCCGGGGTCGCCCGGCGCAGCGAGTGGACGCCGGACCCGGCCGTGCCCTCCTCACGGGCGCTGCTGGTCGCGCTCCCGCCGCTGACCCCGGACGACACCCTGCACCTGGTCGGCGCCCCGGCCGCGCCCCGGCTTCCGCACGCCGTGCACCGGCTGACCGGCGGCAATCCGCTGGGCATCGCCGTGCTCGCGGAGGCCGCGGCCCAGTACCCGGAGCGGGCCGGCTCGCCGGCCGCCCTGCTCACCGCCGAGGTGCGGCTGGCCGACGAGGGCCCGGCCGCCCCCGCCTACCTCCAGCTCCTCGACCGGCTGGTCCCGCGGGACCGTCTGGACGAACTGACCGTGCTGGCCTGCGCCCACGACTACGGCTCGGCGTGCGCGCTGGCCGCCGCGCTGCTCCCGGAGGACTTCGGCCCGGCCGACGTACGGGCTCTGCAGGGCCGGCTGGTCCAGGAGGGCATGCCGGCCCGGTACGGGCAGTTCGTCGGCGACCGCTTCACCCGGACCCTGCTGCTGCTCCGGCTGCATCTGCGGGACGCCGACCACAGCGGCTGGCGCACCGCCCACGAGACCCTGATCGCCTTCTACGCGGCGGAGGACCAGGCCCGCTTCCGGCTGTACCTCCAGCTGGCGCTGGGGCGGACCGAGCCGGCGGTCGCCCACCTCCGCGACACCTTCCCGGTCATGGACACCCCCGCCTGGCTGCGCGTCCTGCGCTTCCTCGGCACGGCGCCCTACTTCCACGCCCATGACGCCGAGGGCCACGACTTCACCGGTCACGACGACCGGCGGGCGGCGGTGGCGCTGGGCCGCACGGACGCGGGCCAACGGGTGCCGGAGGGGGTGGATCCCGTACTGCATCTGCGCGTGCGGCGGTTGCTGCACGCGATGTGGTACCTGTCCGACCCGCTGGTGCTGCCCGACCCCAGGGTCGGTGACCGGCTGCGTTTCGAGCTGGAGCAGCTGTCCAACCTGCGTCCGGCCGACAACGCGCTGCTGTGGCAGGCCTCCCGGACCTGGCCGACCGCACTGGTGGGGGGCCTGCCGGCGGAACCGGACGACGACGAGGGCGACGACGAGCGGAGCGGGGTGGCGTGATGGCGGGGCGGGGCGTGGGCACGTGGTTGCGTGAGGGCGTCTGGGAGATTCCGCTCCGCCGCTATCTGGCCCTGCTGGTCACGGCCGCGGTGATCGCCGGGCTGGTCGTCGGGGTACGGGCGGCCGTCCACGACGACCGGTCCTGCGCGCCGGGGGTGGCCCGCCCCGAGGGCAGCGACGAGTGCGTGGGCGTGGCGACCGCCGCGTACGACTTCGGGCAGCCGCGGCTGCGGGACACCGTGCGGGCGATCGACCGCGAGAACGCCCGCCTGAAGCCCGGGAGTTACGTCACGGTCGCGGTGATGCTGCCGTACACCGCGACGGCCGCGGCCAGCCTCGCCGACATCCAGCACGAGCTCCAGGGCGCCTACCTCGCCCAGTACCAGGCCAACCACGACTCCAACGGCCAGTCCCCGGCGATCCGGCTGGTGCTGGCCAACCCCGGGGCGACCAGCAGGTACTGGCAGCTGATGGTCACGCAGCTGGCCGGTATGACCGGAGGCACGGACCGGCTGCGGGCGGTCGCCGGGGTCGGGCAGAGCACCGACAACAACAAGAAGGCCGTCAGGGAGCTGACCCGGCTGGGCATCCCGGTGGTGGGGTCGTCGATCACCGCCGACGACCTCGCCAACGGGCAGAACGGCAAGGACCCGTACCCCGGGCTGGCCCGGGTCTCCCCCACCAACACCGACGAGGCCCGCGCGCTCGCCTCCTTCGCGAAGGTGAGCGCGGGCCGGGCGCTGCTCGTCTACGACAAGCCGGGCGACCCCTACACGCGGACGCTCCAGACGTCGTTCGCGGCGCTGATCAAGGGCTCGCCGTACGAGCCGCAGCCGTTCACGCCGCCGGCCGACCGCAGCCAGGAGGGGACCACCGCGAACACCTTCCGGCAGATCACCAACCTGGTCTGCGACACCTCGCGGACGACGGACACGATCCTCTTCGCCGGCCGCCACACCCAGCTGCGGCAGTTCATCAACGCGCTGGGCGGACGGGGCTGCCAGGACCGGAGGTTCACGGTGCTGACCGGGGACGAGGGGTCGTACCTGACCGGTGAGACGAAGCTGGACCGCAGCGCCCTGCGGCACAACCTCTCCGTCCGCTACACCGCCCTCGCCCATCCGGACGCGTGGGGCACGGGCAGCCCGAGGACGGGCGGTTCGGCGGCGGACATGGCGACGCTGACCGGGCTGCTGAAGAGCGCGGCGAAGGCGCCGGCGGGGCCGATCGGGCCGGTCGCCCTGGAGGACGGGCAGCTGATCATCGGCTACGACGCGATGCGGCTCGCGGTGCACGGCATCCGCGAGGCGGTGCCGGAGGGCCGGTCCGTGCCGGCGCTGGCCGACGTGGGGTTGCAGTGGCCGCAGGTGAAGGGGTCGCTGCGGGTGGACGGGGCGAGCGGGTGGATCTGCCTGGACGCGCACGGGAACCCGTACGACAAGGCGGTGCCGATCGTGGAGCTGCGGGCGGAGGGCGGGTCACGGTTCGTGACCATCGCGTGGCCGGAGGGGAAGCCGCCGAGCGGGGAGTGTCTGCCGCCGTCGTGATCTGCGCCCTTGAAATCCCGGCGCCGCGCGCCTCGCAGTCACCCCAGGGAGTCAATCAGCTGTTCGAATCTGGTGCGCCAGCGCTGTTCCGTCTCCGCCTCGCCCTTGAACTCGTGCGTGAAGCGCAGGGTGCTGCCGGTCTCCCCGTCGCGTTCCAGGTGGAAGCGGATCCTGCCGCCGCCCTCCAGCGTGTACTCCGCGACGCGGTCGACGTCCCAGGCGGTCACCGTGCCCGTGCCCAGGTCACCGAGGGTGACCGTGCCGCCCAGTCTCGGTTGCAGGACGTCGGCCGGAGCGAACCAGGCGGCCAGGCCCTCCGGGGTGGAGAGGCTCGGCCAGACCTGGTCCGTCGGTCTCGGGAGCCGCACCCGGAAGTGGAGGATGTGCGTTCTCCCGTGGGTCTGACTGGTGCCCTGTTCTATGGAACCGGCCATGGCACCAGTGTCGCCCCTCGCCGGCTCAGACGCCCGCGTAGGAGTGCTTGCCGGTGACGAAGATGTTGACGCCGTAGTAGTTGAAGAGCCAGCAGCCGAAGGCGATCATCGCCAGGTAGGCGGCCTTGCGGCCCTTCCAGCCGGCGGTGGCGCGGGCGTGCAGGTAGCAGGCGTAGGCGACCCAGGTGATGAAGGACCAGGTCTCCTTGGGGTCCCAGTTCCAGTAGCGGCCCCAGGCGCTGCCCGCCCAGATCGCGCCCGCGATGATCGTGAAGGTCCAGAGCGGGAAGACCGCCGCGTTGACGCGGTAGGCGAACTTGTCGAGGGACGCCGAGGCGGGCAGCCGCTCCAGGACCGAGGTGGCGAAGCTGCCGGGCTTGCCGCCGCTCTCCAGCTTGCTCTCGTAGGCGTCCTTGAAGAGGTACAGGATGGTCGCCACCGCGCCGACGTAGAAGACCGCGCCGCAGAAGATCGCCGTCGAGACGTGGATGTACAGCCAGTACGAGTGCAGGGCCGGGACCAGCGGCTCGCTCGCCGTGTAGAGGACGGTGACCGCGAGGCCGAGGTCGAGCAGGACCGTGGTGATCAGGAAGAGGCCGAGCCAGCGGACGTTCTTCTTCAGGGCGAGGAGCGTCAGGTAGACGGCGACCGCGACCGTGGAGAACGTGATGTTGAACTCGTACATGTTGCCCCACGGCGCCCGCTGCACGGAGGCCGCGCGGGTGACCACGCCCGCCAGCTCCACGAGGAAGGCGAGGACCGTGAGGGAGATCGCGATCCGGCCGTAGAGGTCGCCCTGCTCGTCGCCGCCGTGCGCGCCGGGCCCGTCCGGCACGTCCCGCGAACCCGCCGCGGACCGGACCACGACCTGCGGCCGCTCCAGTACGGCGGTGCCGCCGGCCTTCTTGACCGTCACGGCCGGCGCCTTCTTCGCCTCCGCCGTGGTGGTGAGCGCGTTGGCGGTGCGCGCCACCCGGCTGCGGCTGCCGAGCAGCCACTCGAAGATGTAGGCGAAGAACGCCAGCGTGTAGACGGCCATCGAGGAGTAGACGAGCGTGTTGCTCATGCTCGCCAGATGCTCGTTGGTCGCGGCGAGGGTGGTTGCGTCGAGCGCGGTTGCGGCGGCGGAAGTCATCGCTTCTCAGCCCCTTCGGCAGGTACGACTTCGGGGTCGGGGGATTCTGCGGGGTCGTCGTCAGTGGTGTCGCCGGGGTCGGGGGCCCCCGGCGCCTGGTCGTAGAGGATCCCGGCGAGGTCGCCGAGTTCCTCGGGCACCTTCGCGGACTCGCTGCGGCCCAGCCCGCCCATCTCGACCACCGTCACGCCGTCGGGGCCCTGCACCGCGCGCACCCACACGCGGCGGCGCTGGATGAACAGCGAGGCGGCGAGGCCGAAGATCGCGGAGAGGGCACCGCCCAGCGCCCAGCCGCTGCCGGGCTCCTGGACGATCTCGAAGCCGGCCCATTCCTTGACGTCCTTCTCGAACGTCACGGACCCGGCGCCGTTCGGCAGCTGCATGGTCTGGCCGGGCTTGAGGTTGTCCCGGAACTGCGCGCCCTTGGAGTCCTTGAACTCCTTCATGTGGGTCTTGTCGAGCTGGTACACGCTCTGCGGGATACCCGAGTTGACGCCGAGGTCGCCGTGGTACGGCGTCAGGTTCAGCACCGGGTTGTCGAGCGCGGGGAAGCTGGAGAGCACCGAGGACCCGCCGGCGTACGTCGGCAGGAAGAACAGCGAGATGCCGAGCTGTTCGCCGACGCCCTTGGCGTTCTGGTAGCCGTCCATCACCTTCACCACGCCCTGGGAGGTGACGTTGCTGTCGAGCGGGAGCAGCGGGACTGCGTCGTGGTAGACGACCTTGCCCTTGCTGTCGCGGACGGTGATGACGGGCGCGTAGCCGTGGCTGACGAGGTAGACCTTGGCGTCGTCGATGTGCAGCGGCTCGTTCACCTTGATGGTGGTCCGCTTCGGCTTGCCGTAGGCCCCCTCGCTGTAGTCGACGTCCGCGGTGAAGGAGACCGCCGTGCCCTTGCTGGGGCCGCTGGTCTGGTAGGTGGCGCTGAAGTTCTTCAGGTCGAAGCTGAACGGCACCAGGTCGTCGGTGCTGAACATGGAGCCGGACTTGAAGTCGTCGTACTGGAGGAGCGAGTTGGCGAACCCGTCGCCCTCGACGACCAGCTTGGTGCCGTCCGACTTGTACATCTGGCCGGAGGCGAAGGCGATCAGCAGCACGATCAGCGCGATGTGGAAGACCAGGTTGCCGAACTCGCGGACGTAGCCCTTCTCGGCGGCGACCGCGTCCCCGGCGAGGTGTGCGCGGAAGTGCCGCTTCTTCAGCAGCTTCAGCGCCGCCGCACGGACCTCGTCCGGCTCGGCCGCGGTCCGCCAGGTCGTGTACGCCGGGAGCCGGTCCAGTCGCTTCGGCGCGCCCGGCGGACGGCCGCGCAGCTGGCCCACGAACTGCCAGGCGCGCGGGATGATGCAGCCGACGAGCGAGACGAACAGCAGGATGTAGATCGCCGAGAACCACACCGAGCTGTAGACGTGGAACAGGCCGAGCTTGTCGTAGACCGGCGACAGCGTCTTGTGGGCCTTCTGGAACTCGGCGACCTTGTTGATGTCGGCGCCGCTCTGCGGGATCAGCGAGCCGGGGATCGCGCCCAGCGACAGCAGCAGGAGCAGCAGCAGCGCGACCCGCATCGAGGTGAGCTGCCGCCAGAACCAGCGGGCCCAGCCGACGACCCCGAGCCCGGGGGCGGCCGGCGGCTCGGCGGGGGCGGTGGAGAGCTGGGAGCCCGCCGCGCCGAGGTCCGGCTCGGTGTTCTCGGTTTCGGTCTTGCTCATCGATCAGATCCCCACAGTGAAGCCGTTGGACCAGCCCTGCATCTCCTGCACGAGGCTGTCCCAGGCCCCGGTCAGCAGCAGCACACCGGTCACGATCATCATCGTGCCGCCGATGCGCATCACCCAGACATAGTGGCGCTTGACCCAGCCGAAGGCACCGAGGGCCTTGCGGAAGGCGACCGCGGTGAGCACGAACGGGACACCGAGGCCGAGGCAGTAGGCGACGGTCAGTATGGCGCCTCGTCCGGCGCTCGCCTGGTTGATGGACAGGGACGTGACGGCCGACAGGGTCGGGCCGATGCACGGTGTCCAGCCGATCCCGAACAGCGCGCCCAGCACCGGCGCACCGGCGAGACCGGCCACCGGTCGCTTGTGGAAGCGGAACTCGCGCTGGGTGAACCAGGGCATCATGCCCATGAAGAACACGCCCATGGCGATCATCAGCACGCCGAGCACCTTGCTGAGGGTGCCGGACTGCTCCTGCAGGGTCTGGCCGAAGTAGCCGAACAGGGCCCCGCCGGAGACGAACACGGCGGTGAAGCCGAGTACGAAGAGAGTGGCGCCGGCTGCCATGCGCCCCCGCCGCGCCTCGGCCAGGTCGGTGCCGGCGACCCCCGTGACATACGAGAGGTATCCGGGCACCAGGGGCAGCACGCACGGGGAGAAGAAGGAGACGAGCCCGCCGAGCAGCGCGATCGGCAGGGCGAGCAGCAGCGCGCCGTTCATGACCGTCTGGTTGGTGCCCGTCGTCGCCGCGAGCGTCAGGAGTGCGCTCACGTCACTTCTCCGCGACGACCGGCTTGATCATCTTCAGCAGGCTCTCCTCGCTGAGCGCCGCCAGCGAGCGCGCCGCGACCTTCCCCTGCCGGTCGAGTACCAGGGTGGAGGGGATGGCCTGCGGGTTGAGCGTGCCCTTCTTGAAGCGGAGCATCAGCTTGCCCGTCGGGTCGTACAGGCTCGGGTAGTCGATGCCGTTCTGCTTCTCGAAGGCGACCGCGGAACCGGTGCTGGTGTCGCGGGTGTTGATGCCGACGAACTGGACGCCCTTGCTCGCGTACTCCTTGGCGACGGAGGCGAAGTTGGGGGCCTCGGCCCGGCAGGGGCTGCACCAGGAGCCCCAGACGTTGATGACGACGACCTTGCCCTTGTAGTCGGCGACGTCCAGGGTGCCGCCGTCGATGGTCTTGCCGGACAGGTCGGGAGCCGCCGCGCGGTGGCCCTCCGCGACCGTGTCGATGCCGTCCCTGCCGGTGACGAAGTTGGTGTTGCCGCCTCCGCCGGAGGTGCCGCCGTTGCCGCACGCGGACAGAGTCAGGGCCGCCGCGGCGGCCGTGGCGCCAAGCAGGACGGCGCGGCTACGGGTACTCATGTGAAAAGTTTCGCATGCCCGTTCTGGGGATCTTGCGCACCCCCCTCGCGAAGGGAGGTGCGCAAGCGTCTCACCCCGGAACGGCAGATCTGACCTGCGAGAACCCGGTTTCGACGGGACGCCGGGCCGGGACGGGCCGAGGAGGTTGCCGGTCTTGGCCGTGCTGCAGGGAGAGGTGCGCCCGGCCGGTCCGGGGTCGCTCCTCGGCCTTCAGAGGAAGGCCTTCCAGCCACCGGCCGGCCGCTGCCCCACGTCCAGGGTGCGCAGCTTCGTCAGTACCGCCGGCTTCTGTACGTCCATCCAGTCCACGAACTGCCGGAAGGAGACCAGGCGCACGTCGGCGCCCTTCTCCTTCTCCCGGGCGATGTGCTTGAAGGCCTGCTCGACGGCGTCCATGTAGATGCCGCCGTTCCACTGCTCGAAGTGGTTGCCTATGAAGAACGGTGCCCGGTTCGTCGTGTACGCCCGCTCGAATCCGGATATGTAGGCCTGGGCCGACTGGGTCCGCCACCCCGGGTAGTTGTAGGCGGGGGCCTTGGTCGAGTTGACCGACTGGTTGGCGAGCATGTTGTAGTCCATGGAGAGGACCTCGAAGGAGCGGCCCGGGAACGGTATCTGCTGCAGCGGCAGGTCCCAGATGCCCAGCTTCTTCTCCGGCCAGACCTGGCGGCCGCCGGGCGAGGAGGCGTCGTAGCGCCAGCCGAGCTCGCGGGCGGTGGGCAGCAGGTTGTTCTGGCCGAGGAGGCAGGGCGTACGGCCGCCGACCAGCTCCTTGTCGTAGTCGAAGGGGAGCGGCGGCAGGTCGGTCCAGCCGGAGTTGGTCCGCCACTCCTTCACGAACGCCTTGGCCTGGTCTATCTCGCTGCGCCACTGCTTGGGCGTCCAGTTGCCGACGGTGCCGTAGCCGCCGCAGAAGTGGCCGTTGAAGTGGGTGCCTATCTCGTGCCCTTCGAGCCAGGCCCGGCGGACGTTGGCGAGCGTCGCCTTGATGTGCTCGTCGGTGAGGTAGCCGATGTCGGAGGCGCCGCGGGGGTTGTTCGGCGGGTCGTAGAGCCGCTTCTTCGACTCGGGGAGCAGGTACAGCCCCGAGAGGAAGAAGGTCATGGACGCGCCGTGCTCCCTGGCGAGATCCAGGAAGCGCGGGAAGAGGCCGGTGCCGACCTCGCCTGCGCCGTCCCAGGAGAAGATCACGAACTGCGGCGGGACCTGGCCGGGCTCCAGCGGCTCGGGGGCGGCGGGCTGGTGGGGCTGCTTGCCGGTGCTGGCGGTGGAGCCGTCGCCGAGGGGGCGGGCGGTGATCCTGGGCTTGGGCGTTCCGGAGGGAGTCCCGCCGGAACCGCCGGCATGGGTCGCCCCGTCCGACGATGTGTGGGTCCCGCAGCCGGCGAGGCCCAGTCCGGCCGCGGCGCCCGCGCCGACGCCGAGCATTCCCCTTCGGGTGAAGGTCCGCATGGTTCCCCGATTCGTCACGTCCTCTGGTGGTCACCCACTCAGAGGGCGGGACGAACAGGGAGGTTCCACAAGGAACCACATATTTTCAGACTAATCTCATGAAGCAGGTCTGGACGGCGCGGAGTTCACGCCCCGAAGGCCTTGTCCTTCCCCTTCACCGGCTTGGCACCGGCCCGGAGGTGGGCCGGGACCAGGTCGATGGCGGGCTCGGAGTAGCCGACAGAAACGATCCTGTCGCCCTCGTATGTGAAAGTCGTCAGGGAGGCGAGGGTGCACTGCCGCTTGCGCGGGTCGTGCCAGAGCCTGCGGTTCTCGACGTACGACCGCAGGATCCAGATCGGCAGCTGATGGCTGACCAGCACGGCCTCGTGTCCGCGGGCGCGGTCCCTGGCCGTGTCCAGCGCGTTCTTCATCCGCACGACCTGGTCGACGTACGGCTCGCCCCAGGACGGCCGGAACGGGTTGACGAGGTACTTCCAGTTGGCGGGATTCTTCAGCGCCCCGTCGCCGACGCCGAAGGTCTTGCCCTGGAAGATGTTCTCGGCCTCGATGAGCCGCTCGTCGGTGGCGAGGTCGATCCCGTGCGCCTTGGCGATCGGGGTGGCGGTCTCCTGCGCACGCTCCAGCGGCGAGGCGACGACGTGCGTCACGTCCCGCGGGGCGAGGTGCTCGGCGACCCGGTCGGCCATCTGCCGCCCGAGCTCGGAGAGGTGGTAGCCGGGCAGCCTCCCGTACAGCACCCCCTCCGGATTGGCGACCTCCCCGTGCCGCATCACATGCACGACGGTGATGTCCCGCTGCCCGCTCTGCTCACTCTGCTGGCTCATGCTGCCGTGGCCTCCGCGGCCGCTCGGGCCGCCGCCGGGAGGGCGTCGGCGATCTTCTGGACGGCCCGCTCGTCGTGGGCCGTGGAGACGAACCAGGACTCGAAGGACGACGGCGGCAGGTAGACGCCGTCGGAGAGGAGGGAGTGGAAGAAGGCGGTGAACCGGAAGGACTCCTGGCCCCGCGCGTCCTCGTAGTTGCGCACCGGACGGTTGGTGAAGAAGACGGAGAACATGTTGGAGGCGGTCTGCACCTGGTGCGCGACGCCCTCCTTGTTCAGCGCCTCGCCGACGAGTCCCTGGATCTGCTCCGACACGGCGTTGACCTTGTCGTACGCCGCGTCGTCGAGCAGCCGCAGCTGGGCGAGCCCGGCGGCGGTGGCGACCGGGTTCCCGGAGAGGGTGCCGGCCTGGTAGACGGGCCCGGCCGGGGCGAGGTGCGCCATGACGTCCGCCCGCCCGCCGAAGGCGGCGGCCGGGAAGCCGCCCCCCATGACCTTCCCGAAGGTCATCAGGTCCGGCACCACCCCGTCGATCCCGAACCATCCGGCCCGGCTCGTCCGGAACCCGGTCATGACCTCGTCGGAGATGTACAGCGCGCCGTTCTCGCGGCAGGCGTTCTTCAGCCCCTGGTTGAACCCGGGCGCGGGCGGCACGACGCCCATGTTGCCCGGCGAGGCCTCGGTGATCACGCAGGCGATCTCCCCCGGGTGCCGGTGGAACGCCTCCTGCACCGCCTCCAGGTCGTTGTACGGCAGCACGATCGTGTCGCCGGCCTGGGCACCGGTGACACCGGGGGTGTCGGGCAGCGCGAAGGTGGCGACGCCGGACCCGGCGGCGGCCAGGAGGCTGTCGACGTGACCGTGGTAACACCCGGCGAACTTGATCACCTTGGTGCGCCGGGTGAACCCGCGGGCGAGCCGGATGGCGCTCATGGTCGCCTCCGTCCCGCTGCTGACGAGCCGCACCTGCTCCAGGGGCTCGATCCGGGCGACCATCTCCTCCGCGAGGGCGACCTCGCCCTCACCGGGGGTACCGAAAGAGGTACCGCGGGCGACGGCTTCCTGGACGGCGGCGATGACCTCGGGGTGCGAGTGCCCGAGGATCATGGGCCCCCACGAGCACACGAGATCGACGTACTCGCGCCCGTCGGCGTCCGTCAGGTAGGCCCCCTTGCCGGAGACCATGAACCGGGGGGTGCCGCCGACGGCGCGGAAGGCGCGCACCGGGGAGTTCACGCCGCCGGGCGTGACGGCGGAGGCACGGTCGAAGAGCGCCTGTGAGACGGGCGCGTCGTAGGGATAGGGCGTTTCGCTCTGGGCACTCATGACGTGCGGCTTCTCCGACTTCTCGGACTCCGGATGCGTGGTGACCTCCTCAGGGTAGGCCGAGGACCGGGCTCTCCTCGCAGCGGAGGACGGCGGTCCCCGCACAGCGCCCGGGGCATCTGCGAGACTGTGACCCGATACACCCAGCTCATCCGGTACGCAGGCGGCCGGAGGCTGTAAAGATCCTGCGGACTGATGTTTCGACGCACGTTTCGGCGGGCGGCCGTGGGGGAGGTCACTGACACGATGATCGGGTTGCGCGGCGGGGGCCACGCGTCCTAGAAAAGCAGTCGGGTGGAGATATGCATCGCGGTGGCGGACTGGGCGAGGGGACCGATGACCTGGGTCCTCGGCGTGCCGAACGGGGAAAGCACCGGCGCGACGCGGAGGAATCGACCGAAGCAGCACGTCACGAACAGGGCGTACCGAGTGAGTCGGAGCGGCGCGACCGACGTATCGATCAGCGGGACCGCGATCAGAGGGATCGGGGCCAGCGCAGCGAGCGGCGGATCGACCGTCTGCAGACCGGGAGCAGGAATGGTGGTCGGGTGGGGGTGACGTACAAATACTTCGGCGCACCGGACGGCGCGACCGCGGCCCGGGTCCCGATCTCGATGCGCCCCGAGGAACTCGGCGGCGACGAGCTCGGCATGAACGGCATGTTCACGAAGATCAAGCCGGAGACCATGGCCGCGATGGTGCTGACGGGCATCGAAGGCGTGCCTCTGCACAAGGTGCCGCCACTGGAACTGGTCGTCCTGCACCCCGACTACGCCGTGGTCAAGCTCCCCATGACGGTGGTGGACCCGCTGCGCGGCATAGGCGAGGAGGCGGTCGGCGCGGCCGCCTTCATCTGGTCGACGGTCCCGGACCGGGGCGGCCCGAGGGACGCGTTCAACGTGTACCAGCTGCTGCACGAGTGGCAGGACTTCTCGCATCGGCTGCATGAGGCGGGGCATCAGCCTTATTGCCTGGTGTGGCCGTGAGCCTCGATTTCACAGATTGTGGGCGGGGTTTTCGAACCCCGCCTTTTTCGTGTGGCCGAAGGAGCAGTCGGGCGGCCCGGAGCTGTCCCGGGCTCGGCGGCGCTGGTCACCGGTGCGCCCCGCTCTCGCCTTCCGAAGTGGGTGACCGGGGTTTGCGGTGCCTGCCGGTGCTACGGCACGAAGCCGGCCGAGCTTCGGGTACTCGATCTCCCGCTGCAGGTCGACGACAAGCCTCTCGTCGCCGATCGACGTGATGTAGCCGTCCAAGTCGAATCGCAGCCGAGCAGGGTCGCGGCTCGTGCCCGATCTGGTGGTGGTTCCAGATCAGCGTCGCGTCGTGGAACTGCTCGTCGGTGATCTGGCGCTGCACCGGAACTCCCTGGCCATCCCGGCAGGGAGCGGCCGAGGCGGCGGCCACGTCATGGGGCCGGGCCGGGCAGCGAAGCACTGCTGGAGCGCCGGAGCAGAGCCCGCCGCGATCATGGGAGTCGGCGGTGGTACTGCTGGTCCTATCGTCGCGTCTGGCGGCACGCGGCTGCGGGCGAGGACGATGGCTCCCGAGAGGCGACCGTCGATGGTCGCCCCCACCCCCCGTCTCGCGCTGGAGAAGCAATGGCGGCGACCGCCGACTTCAATGCACGCAATATCGAGGAGTTCCGCGCGAACCACGGGCAGTTGGGCGGGGGTTTCGCCGGGGCCCCGGTGTTGCTGCTGCACACCGTCGGCGCTCGCTCGGGCGCGGCACGCGTCAATCCGATGATGTACCTGGCCGACGGGGGCCGTTACCTGGTCTTCGCCTCGAAGGCGGGCTCCGACCGCAATCCGGACTGGTACCACAACCTGCTCGCGCATCCCCAGGTCAGCATCGAGGTGGGCGACGACGTCGTCGCCGTAGAGGCTGTCGAGCTGCGCGGCGCCGAGCGCGACACCGCGTTCGCGGAGCAGGCCCGCCGTTATCCCGGCTTCGCCGGTTACCAGCGCAAGACGCAACGCGTGATCCCCGTTGTCGCGCTCATACCCACGGGTGAGGGCAGGGCATCCGCCGACCGTACAGAACGGACATCGTCGTGAGCATGGCGTATCCGGCACCGTCTGATCAGCAGCAGAAGCTCGAACGGCTGGACGGCGGACGGTTCGCCGTGCCCCTGGACAGCGCCGCCGGCGGCGGGCAGCTGACCGTGGGACGGTTCAGCGTCGCCAAGGGCGAGGCTCCGCCGTACCACGGCGGCATCGTCCACCCGCCCGAGAACGTTCCGCACGGCCACCGGATCGCCTCCGACACCGCCGGCCTGTACGGCCAGATCATCCTCGGCCCGCCTCGCTGAACCACCACCCCGCACCTCTCCACCTGCGCAGTCACCCCGTACGAAAGGCACCACCATGTCCGAGCAGCAACGCCGCGACCTCGACGAGATGCTCCGGCACGCCCCGCTCGACGTCGGAGGCGACGTGGCCGAAGCGCGCGCCGTCTTCCACGAGATGATGACCTCGATACCCCTGCCCCCCGGTGTCACCACCACCCCCGGCCGCCTCGACGGCGTCCCCGTCGTCACCGTCGACACCCCGGGCAGCGATCCGTCCCACGTCCTGCTGTACTTCCACGGCGGCGCCTACGCCATCGGCTCTGCCGCCGACGCGGCCGGCCTGGCTGCCGACGTGTCCCGGCGCGTCGGCGCACGCGCCGTCTGCGTCGACTACCGGCTGGCCCCCGAGAACCCGTTCCCCGCGGCCGTCGACGACGCGGTCGCCGCGTATCGCGCTCTGCTCGACCAGGGCGTCTCCGCCGCCCGGATCGCTTTCGTCGGCGAGTCCGCCGGCGGCGGCCTGGCGGTCGCGACGCTGGTCGCCGTCAAGGAAGCGGGACTGCCCCAGCCCTCGTCGGCCGCAGTGTTCTCGCCCTGGGCCGACCTCACGGTGTCCGGCGCCAGCGCGACGGGCAAGGCCGCCGTCGACCCCGCGCTGACCCAGGAGGCCCTGCGCACCCGGGCCCGCGACTACCTCGGTCCGACGACGTCCGGCAGCGAACCGCTGGCCAGCCCGGTCTTCGCCGACCTGACCGGCCTGCCGCCGCTGCTCGTCCAGGTGGGCTCGCACGAGATCCTGCTGGACGACGCCGTACGACTGGCCGCTCGCGCAGCCGCCGACGACGTCCGTGTCGAACTCCAGGTCTGGCCCCGAGTCCCGCACGTCTTCCAGTCGTTCGCCGTCATGCTCGACGAAGCCGACGAGGCACTGGAGTCCGCCGCCGCCTTCACCCGGGCCCACTGGACGGCCGCCGCCAAGGCCACCGCCAAGGCCACCGCCAAGGCCACCGCCAAGTCTTCCGCCGGGGCGGCGCCGGCCGCCTCGCTCCTGTCGTAACGGCACCCCCTCGCACCACACCTGCACGAACTCCCTTGCCCCTGACGGGTTTTACCCAGACGTGGGAGAGCAGATCCACTGCGGGCAGAGCGTCCGAACGATGATGACCGCATGGCACCGACGAACAACTTCGGCATCGCCCTGCGAGGCTGGCGGGAGCGCCTTTCGCCCTCGGCGAGCGGGCTGGAGTCCACCACCGGCCGGCGCATCCCCGGTCTGCGCCGCGCGGAACTGGCCGACCTGGCCGGTGTGTCGGTCGACTACGTGGTGCGGCTCGAACAGGGCCGCGCCCGCAACCCCTCCGCCCAAGTCGTCACCGCCCTGGCCAGGGCCCTGCGCCTGGACGCCTCGGAACGCGACCACCTGTTCCGCTGTGCCAACCTGGCACCGCCCTCCGGCGGCGCCGTACCACTGGAGGTACCGCCGAGGGTCCACCGGCTCGTCCAGCAGCTCGGCGACATACCGGTCGCCGTCTTCGCGGCCGACTGGACGCTGGTCAGCTGGAACCGGATGTGGACCACCACCATCGGTGACCCCCGCACCTACGACTGGGAGCAGCGCAATCTCGTCGCCGGGATGTTCCGCTCCCGCGCCGGTCACCGGGTCGATTCCATCGCCGCCTGGCCGGTACGGTCCTGGGCCGGCGACGAGGCCGAGGAGGAGTCCCTCGTCGCCGACCTGCGGGTCACGGCCGCGACCTATCCGGGCGACGTCCGCCTCAACCTGCTCGTCGACCGGCTGCTGCACACCAGCCCCCGCTTCGCCCGCCTGTGGTCCAACGGCACCGCGAGCCTCCACACCGGCGACCGCAAGACCATCGAACACCCCGTGGTCGGCGACCTGAGCCTCGACCTCGACGTCCTCATGGTCCCCGGGTCGGATCTCCGGATCGTCACCTACACGGCCGTCGCCGAAACCGACGACGCCGAGAACCTGGACGCCCTGCGCACGGCCCGCCAACGGTAGTTCGCCGACGCGGGACCACCGCCCAGGAGGGTGGGAACAGCGGTACCACCCCGCCGGCCTGCCGATGAGCAGTGGCCGCCCCGTGGACGGGAACGTGTGTGTCATCGTCTGGTGCCATGACCATCTCGACCGAGCAGGTGCCGTCCGAGGACGTGGAGACACGGGCGGCCGCCGCCGAGCGGCTCACGTTCTTCGGAGACGCGGTGATCGCCATCGCGCTCACCCTGCTGGCACTTGAACTGCCCGTGCCGGAAGGATCCACCAACTCCGCCCTCCTGCGGTCGGCGTGGGCGGACCGCGCGGGCTACCTGGCGTTCCTGATCAGCTTCGTGGTGATCGCCGCGCACTGGCGAGCCCACCACCGGGTGTTCCGGTACGTCACCGCCCTGAACGGTCGGCTGACAAGCTTGACCGTGTACTGGCTGCTCCTGCTGGTGATCACCCCCTTCGCGACCGACGTGATCAGCGGCCACGGCGCGTTCCAGGTCCGGTTCGTCTTCTACGCCACGGTGCAGTTCGCCGCCTGCGTGCTGTTCCTGCTGATGGTCCGGGAGATCCGCAGGGCCGGCCTCCACCGGACGGACGCCCCGGCCGAGGCGTTCTCCCTGGTGACCCGCCGAAGCGCCACGGCCGCGGCGGCGTTCCTGGTGTCCGTTCCGATCTCGTTCCTCACCGCGTACGCGTATCTGTGCTGGATCCTGATACCGGTGATCGGCCCGTCGGCCCTCGCCCGCCTGCGACGCCACGGGCAGACCTGAGGGCACGGTCCGCGTCCGGCAGGTCATGGCGAGCCGGGGTCGTCCGACTGATCACGGCGCGTCGTGCTCGTCCGGTCGAGGCCGGCCAGGAACTCCTCGACCAGCACCGGCGCGCGGGTGCGCACGAGCCCGGGCAGCATCAGCGCGTAGCCGTACAACGGTCCGACGACCGCGTCGAAGTAGCCGAGCGCGTCGACCGAGGGCTCCCCACGCGCGGCGGCGCGTTCGAGCATGGCCCGGACCGTGTCGGTGCGTTCGACCAGCGCCCGCTGGCAGGCCCCGCCTTCGCCCTCGCCCTCTCCCTCTCCCTCTCCCTCTCCCTCTCCCTCTCCCGCTCCCGTGCCGTTGCCGGCGATGATCAGCGCCCGCAGCACGAACCGCCTGTTCTCGCCCGTCAGATCGTCCACCAGCGTCGTCGCGTGCGCGCGGATGTCACCGGCCAGCGTGCCGGTGTCCGGCAGGGGCGAGCGCTCCGGCTGGAGGGCCCAGCCGGCCCGCCTCTCGTCTACCTCGGCCGGTGAGAGCCGCCGCCTCCCGACAACCCGGTCACTGCCCCGGCCCGTACTGCCACCGCCCCGGGCACCGAGCGCGTGGCCCGGTCGGGTGGCCACGTGCCGCGCCGTGGGCCGTCGCGGCAGCGACACTGGCTGCGGCTACGCCATGAGACGTCTCGTAGGCCACCACGAAGGGCGCCCTGGAGACGACCCGTGCTGCTCCTCGCAGGTTTGACGCCGGCGACAAGTCGGCGTCACCGAACCGATCGGATACGGCCGCACTCCCGGCCCCGCTCAAGGCCGTAAGAAACTCCTCCGGGCAGGCTTGCGCCTCTTCCGCGGTGCTGGAAGAACTCCGGACACCGGAAGGCGCCGCTCCGCAGCCCGCTTCCGCAGCCCGCTTCCGCAGCCCTGGAGACCTCGGGCGCTGCCATGTGGCCGCACACGCTCCGCAGGGAAGTGCGAATGCGCTGCTCGTCCGGGGTCCGGGCCGGTGCGGACCCCTCGGCGCGGGTTGGCGCCGATTACCCGTGAGGCCGTTGCCTTCGGCAGGATGAGCGCCATGACCGAGATCCGTACACCCCGTCTGCTCCTGCGTCGCTGGGACGACGACGACCTCGTGCCCATGGCGGACATCAACGCGGACCCCCAGGTCATGCGCTGGATCGATGACGGCTCCGTGCGCGACCTCGAGCACACCGCGGAAGCCATCGAGCGGTGGGAGGAGGAGTGGGACGAGGAGGGCTTCGGGCTCTTCGCCGTCGAGCTGCTGGCTTCGGGGGAGCTCGCCGGCTTCACGGGTCTGTCCGTGCCCGAGTTCCTGCCGGAGGTACTGCCCGCCGTGGCGATCAGCTGGCGGCTCGGTGCACAGTTCTGGGGTCAGGGATACGCGTCCGAAGCCGCCCATGCCACGCTGGAATTCGCGCTCCAGGACCGCGGCCTCGACCGCGTCATCAGCATCAGCCGGCTGGGCGACGACGCCTCCGAGAACGTCATCCGCAAGCTCGGCATGGTGCCGGAGCGTGAGACGGTGCACCCGGCGCTCGGCTTCCCGCTGCGCGTTCACGCCATCGATCTCACCGAGTTCCAGGCCTGAGCCGACCGGGCCGTCGATCACCCAGGGACAGGAATCCGGGCGCCCGGCCAGGCTCCGCGCCAGGTGACCCGACGTGACGTGTCCCAGGGGGCACGGAGCTGTGCCGTCTGATCGAGGACAGCTCGCGATGCGTGATCGCCGGTCGCCCGATCCGACCGCACGACGTGCCCGGGCCGTGGAAGACGGCGCGCTACGGGCGGTCGGCGCCCCGATCGTGGGACGGGGCGCGGGCGCGGTATTCGCGGTCATGCGGTGCGACGGGTTCAGTCGCCGGTGCGGATCGCCCGCGCCAGGAAGTGGTGTGGGGTGTCCTCGTAGCAGGACAGGTGCCAGCCCGCCGTCCGGAGTGCGGGCCGCAGGTTGGGCTCGGCGAGGAGGTCGGTGGGGTCGAGGGGGCGGCCGTGGCGGGCGGCGCGTTCGGTGCGGCCGGACGGGTGGAAGAGCAGGAGGACGCCGCCGGGGGCGGTCACGCGGGCCCACTCGCGGAGGGTGGGGGCGGGGTCGGGGACGTGGTCGACCAGCCCGGCGCTGAAGATGCCGTCCAGTGCCGCGGTCGGCAGCGGGAGCCGGCCGGCGTCGGCCAGGAGCAGAACGGTGCGCCCCAGCCGCGCCGCGGCCGTGAGCATCGCCGGGGTGACGTCCACGCCGAGCACGGTGCCCTCGGCGCCGACCCGGGTGCGCAGCGCGGGAAGTGCCCGGCCGGTGCCGCAGCCCACGTCCAGCACCCGTTGCCCGGGGCTCAGTTCCATTCTCCCGACCGCCGCCGCGTACCGGGGGCCGTCATCGGCGAACCGTTCCTCCCAGGTGGCCGCGCGCCGCGTGAAGAAGGCCCGGGTCGCCGTCCGCCCGGCCCGCTCCGCGGCGAAGGCGGCGAAGCGCTTGAACACGCCGTCGCGGTGCCGGGCCAGCGCGGCCAGCTCCGCCGGCGCGGACTCGACCAAACCGGGTGCGAGGGCCGCCTCCGCCGGGTAGGCCCCGGCGAACACCCCGACCGCCGCCTCGTCCACCTCCAGGTGGAACTGCATCCCCCACGCCGAGCCGCCCACCCGGAACGCCTGCACCGGGTAGCGGCCGCAGGAGGCGAGGAGCGTCGCCCCGGCCGGCAGGTTCATCGTGTCGGCGTGCCAGTGCAGCACCCGCAGCCGCTCCGGAACGGCGGCGAACAGCAGGTCGTCGTGGGCGGCCCCGGTCATCCGTACGGCGTCCCAGCCGACCTGCGCTCCCGTGCCCGGTCTGGCAGTACCGCCCGCCGCGACCGCCAGCAGCTGCGCGCCCAGGCACACCCCGAGCACCGGCACCTCGGCCGCCAGCGCGGCCCGCAGCAGCGCCAGTTCGGCCGTACGGCCCGGGAAGTCCGCGTACGCGGCCGTCGGACCGCCCAGCACCACCAGGCCCACCAGGTCGTCCACCGTGTCCGGCACCCGGTCGCCCGCCCAAGTGCGGCAGACCCGCACCGGCAGCCCGGCCGCCTCGATCGCGGTCCCGATGGCGTACGGCCCTTCGCCCGGTGCGTGTTCCACGATCTGGATCACGGGCCACCACCTCCCGCACGACCGTACCCGGGCAGCGGCCTTCGGCAAACGCAGATACGAAGGTGAGAGCATGGTTCATGCCGTACTTGCAACTCCGGTGACGGGTTTTGCATTGCATATGAGGCCGAGCGACTCACCGTGGGGCGGCCGGCCACGGCGTCCCGGGGAGTGAACGCTTACCCTGCACGGGAAAAGCAGATCCACGGGACGAGACGACTGGACGACGAGAGCGGGGTGGTGATCGTGGCCGACGAGGGTTCCCCCGGGCCCACGGACCCCGGCCCCACGGCCCCCGGTTCCATGCCGCCCGGCCCCACTGCCCCCGATCGCATGCCACCCGGACAGCGCTTCGTGAACGGCTGGCCCGTCTCGCACTACGGCCCCGTCCCCCGTTTCCGCCCCGAACGCTGGAACCTGCGCGTCTTCGGTGCCACCGCCTCCGGCGAGACGCACGAGTGGACCTTCGACGACCTCGCCGGCCTCCCCCGCACCACCGTCGTCGCCGACCTGCACTGCGCGAGCGGCCCCACCTCCACCGGACACGAGTGGTACGGCATCCCCGCCGCCACCGTCCTGGACCTGGTGCCACCGGCGCCGGAGGTCACGCACGTGATGGCCTGGGCCGAGTACGGCTACTCCGCCAACCTGCGCCTCGCCGACCTCACCTCGCCGCAGACCCTGATGGCCACCCACCACAACGGCGAGCCCCTCACCGCCGAACACGGCTTCCCGCTCCGCCTGGTCGTCCCGCACCTCTTCACCTACAAGGGCCCCAAGTGGCTGCGCGGCATCGAGTACATGACCGCCGACCGGCGCGGGTTCTGGGAGGAACGCGGCTACCACAACCTCGCCGACCCCTGGAAGGGCCAGCGCTACTCCTACCAGGAGGAGGAGACCGACGGGCCGCACGACCCGGGCTCCTGATCACACCGGCGACCATCCGCCCGGCGCCCCTCCCTCAGCGGGCGGCCCGCCGCCAGGCGGCCTCGCGCAGCAGGCGGAGCCCGTTGAGGCCGACGACGACGGTGGAGCCCTCGTGGCCCGCCACGCCGAGCGGCAGGGGGAGGGTTCCGGCCAGGTCCCAGGCGACCAGGGCGGCGATGAACACTCCCGCGATCACCAGGTTCTGGACGACGAGGCCGCGTGCCCGCCGGGACAGCGAGACCACGGCCGGGACGGTGGCGAGTTCGTCGCGGACGACGACCGCGTCGGCGGTCTCCAGTGCCAGGTCCGAGCCCGCCCGGCCCATCGCGACGCCGACGTGGGCGGCGGCCAGCGCGGGCGCGTCGTTGACGCCGTCGCCGACGACCATCACCTTGCGGCCGGCCGCCTCCAGTTCCCGGACCGCCCGCACCTTGTGCTCGGGCAGCAGCCCGGCGCGCACGTCCTCGATGCCGACCTCGGCGGCCAGCAGGGCCGCGGCGCGCGGATTGTCGCCGGTCAGCAGGAGGGGGGCCGTTCCGGTCAGCGCCGTGAGGGCGGCGACGGTGGGCCTGGCGTCCGGGCGGAGGCGGTCGGCGATGCCCAGGACACCGACGGGCTTGCCGTCGGCCATGACCAGGACGGCGGTCCGGCCACCGTCCTCCAGCTCGGCGCAGAGGACCGACGCACGCGCCCAGCACGAGCCCGAGCCCGAGCCCGAGCCCGCGTCCGCGTCCGTGTCCGCGGCACCCACACCCACACCCACATCAACGCCGACGCCCGCACCCGCGCCCGCACTCGCGCCCGCACCGGCACGGGCACCCGCACCCGCACCCGCACCGACACCGGCGAGCAGCCGCGCAGGCGCCCCGACCGCGACCGCGCGCCCGTCCACGACGGCCCGGACGCCCACCCCGGGCGTCGAGTCGAAGCCCTCGGCCGCCGGCAGGGCAAGGCCCCTCTCCCGAGCCGCCGCCACCACGGCGCGGGCCAGCGGGTGTTCGCTGGCATGCTCGGCTGCGGCGGCCAGCGTGAGCAGCGCGGCCTCGTCCAGACCGGAGCCCGGCAGCGGCCGGACGTCGGTGACGCGCGGGGTGCCCTCGGTGAGCGTGCCGGTCTTGTCGAGGGCGACCGCGTCGACCTCTCCGAGCCGCTCCATGACCACCGCGGACTTGACCAGCACACCGTGCCGCCCCGCGTTGGCGATCGCCGACAGCAGCGGCGGCATGGTGGCGAGGACGACCGCGCACGGCGAGGCGACGATCATGAAGGTCATGGCCCGCAGCAGCGAGCCGGCCGGCGCGGCGCCGAACGCGAGCGGCACGAGGAAGACGGCGAGGGTCGCGGCCACCATGCCGAGCGAGTAGCGCTGTTCGACCTTCTCGATGAACAACTGGGTGGGCGCCTTGGTCTCCGAGGCCTCCTCGACCATCCGCACGATCCGGGCGATCACCGAGTCGGCGGCGACGCGCTCGACCCGGACCCGCAGCGCACCGGTGCCGTTGAGGGTCCCGGCGAACACCTCGTCGCCCGGCTCCTTGGCCACCGGCAGGGGTTCGCCGGTGATGGTCGCCTGGTCGACGTCGCCGGCCCCGTCCACCACGCGGCCGTCGGCCCCGATGCGCTCGCCGGGCCGCACCAGGACCGTGTCGCCGACGCGCAACTCCGCGACGGCCACGGCGGTCTCGGTGCCGTCGTCCCCGATCCGGGTGGCGGTGGCCGGAGCCAGGTCCAGCAGACCGCGCACCGAGTCGGCGGTGCGGGCGGTGGCCAGTGACTCCAGGGCGCCGGAGGTGGCGAAGATGACGATGAGCAGCGCGCCGTCCGTCGCCTGCCCGATCGCCGCGGCACCGAGCGCCGCGACGACCATCAGCAGGTCGACGTCGAGGGTCCTGTCCTTCAGCGCACGGAGCCCGGCCCAGCCCGGTTCCCAGCCGCCGGCCGCGTAGGCCAGCGCGTACAGCGGGCCCCAGGTCCAGGCCGGGGCGCCGGTCAGCCGGAGGGGCAGCGCCACCAGGAACAGCACGAGGGCGACCGCCGCCCACCGCGCCTCGGGCAGCGCGAGGACCCGGGTACGGCGCCGGGGCACCGCGGCCGCGCGCGCGTCGGCGGTCCGGCCGGCCGGAGCCGGCGGTGTGACGAGGGTGGAGGTCATCGGGCAGGGTCCTTCACGAGGGCATGCGCCAGGGCATGTACGAGGGCATGCGCCAGGGCATGACGGGTCCGCGGGCGACCGGGATCCCGGCGCCGCACCTCCACCGTACAGGACCACATGAAGACTCATTCATACGTTCATGGATGGTTCTCCGTAGGATGAAGCCCATGGGTCATGGAGCTGACGGGCGGGCCACCGGCACCGCCACCGCACGAGAGCGCCTGGAAGCCGTCGGCGCCGCCGATGTGGCGGCCACGCTCCAGGCGCTGGCCACCCCGTCCCGGCTGCGCATCCTGGCCCGCCTCCAGGAGGGTCCGTGCGCGGCGACGGAACTGGCCGACGCCGTCGGCATGGAGCAGTCCGCCTGTTCCCACCAGCTACGGCTGCTGCGCAACCTCGGCCTGGTCACCACCGAGCGCCGGGGCCGCTCGGTCATCTACGCCCTCTACGACAACCACGTCGCCGAACTCCTGGAGCAGGCCCTCTACCACGTCGAGCACCTGCGCCTCGGCCTGCGCGACACCCCGGCCGACGCGCACACTCCTGACACGGCACACACCCCTGCCGGGGCGCACACCGCGGCCGGGGTGAACTGAAGGACCGTTCCCCGTAGGCCGGTTCAGCGGATGCGGGCCACCCCGGAGTAGATACCGCTGCCCTCCGGCTCCGGCGCCGGGGAGCCGGCGAACCACTCCGTGGCCGTGACCAGGCCGGGGCGGACCAGGTCCAGGCCGTCGAAGAAGCGCTCCACCTCGGGGCGGGTGCGGAAGGCGAGCTTGATGCCGCCCCTGGCGTACTCGGCGACGACCTGTTCGACGAGGTCCGGGTACAGGTCGGACGCGGCGTGCGACAGGATCAGGTAGCTGCCCGACGGCAGGGTGTCGACCAGGTCCCGGACGATGCCGTGGGCGCCCTGCTCGTCGCTTATGAAGTGCATCAGGGCGATCAGGGAGAGCGCGACCGGGCGGTCGAAGTCCAGGACGTGCCGGGCGTGCCGGACGATCGCCTCCGGGTCGCGCACGTCGGCCTGGATGTAGTCGGTCGCTCCCTCGGGGCGGCTGATCAGCAGCGCCTCGGCGTGCCGCAGGACGATCGGGTCGTTGTCGGTGTAGACGACCTTGGCCGACGGCACGACGTTCTGGACGATCTGGTGGAGGTTCGGCTCGGTGGGGATTCCGGTGCCGATGTCCAGGAACTGGTCGATGCCCTGCTCGGCGAGCCACGCCGCCGCCCGGTGCATGAACTGACGGTTCTGCCGGGCGGCGTCCCGCGCCTCGGGCGGCAGCTTCTCCCCGACCGCCTCGTCGACCGGGTAGTTGTCCTTGCCACCGAGCAGCCAGTCGTAGACCCGCGCGGGGTGTGCCTTGCTGGTGTCTATCGGCAGGGACGGCTGTGGGTCGGTCGTCATGGCAACTCCATCGCGCCGGGGGAGGACGGTGAGAGACCGGGGTCGTGGTGATCGTACTCGGGGATCTCATCTGCCTTGGGCGCGGGCCGACTTGGGCACACGGGGCGACCGGGACCCGTCAGAGGGTGAGCAGTTCCTCGTGGAAGCCGCCGAACTGCCGCTCCGGGGTGAGGAGATGGATCTCCAGGATCCAGTGGCAGGTGCGGCCGGCCTTGTCCGTGCGGCGCAGCGGGGTGTCGTTGCCGGGCGTGATGTACGACTCGACGTCCGCGCCGTCGATCGTCTCGTGCGGGAACTCGCCCACCAGGTGCCCGGCGTGCCAGCCGCCCAGCTCCCAGCCCGCGTCCCGGGCGAGCCGCTCGACCTCCGCGTACAGCCGCGCGCCCGTGATCCCGGCGTCGGCCTCGAAGAACCGCCGGCCGGCGGCGAAGACCCGGGGGAGGTCGGCGCGGAGCCGGTGCTTGACCGGGTCGTCGCCGAGGACGAAGGTACGGCCGAAGTCGGCCTCGTACTCCTCGAAGATCGGCCCGAAGTCGGCGAAGACGATGTCGTCCGCGGCGATCACCCGGTCCGGCGGGTTCTCCCGGTACGGCAGCACGGTGTTCGGCCCGGAGCGCACGATCCGCTTGTGCCAGTGCCGGGTCGTGCCGAACAGCTCGTTCGCCAGGTCGCGGATCCGGTCGCTGACCGCCCGCTCCCCCTCGCCGGGCGCGACGAGCCCGCGCTTCTCGATCTCCGCGAACAGCCGTACGGCCTTGTCCTGGGCTTCGAGCAGGCGCGCCGCGCGCGTGGGTTCGTCATCCGCCATGGGCCGAACCTAGTCAGCCCAGGTCGCCCCCGGCAACGGGGTTCCGCAGGGCCGCGGCCAGCCGCAGGCTCTCCGCGACGGCGTGCGGGATGTCGGTGACCGGGAACAGCGCATGGCGTACGGTCCGTTCGGCGTCGACGACCAGGATCAGCCGCTTGTGCCGCAGCCGGCCGGCGCCGCGGAAGACCGGCAGGCGCAGGGCCGCGGCCAGCTGGTGGGCGGCGTCGGAGAGGAGCGGGTACGGGAGCCGCTCGGCACGGGCGAACTCCTGCTGTTCGTGCGGGAGCTGGGTGCTGACGCCGCGTACGTCGACGCCCGCGCGGCGGAAGCCGGGCCAGGCGTCCCGGAAGAGCCGGTTCTCCAGGGTGCAGCCGGCGGCTCCGGGGATCGGGCCCCATTCGACGCCGGTGCCGGGGTAGGCGAACAGCACGGTGGCGGGGGCGTGGGGCGACACGACGGGGAGGCCGGCCCCGTCGGCTCCGTGCTCGGTCCCCACGGTCGCGGGCAGTTCGAGGCCCTCCGGCAGGCGGGTGCCCGGCAGGGCGTGGACGCGGGCGTGTTCGGCGCCGTCGGCGTCCGCCGTCGCGGTCAGCGTGCCGTCGCCGAGGGCCCACCGGTCGCCCCAGTCCTGCATGGCGACGAGCACCGGGAGCAGTGCCGTGCCGGCGTCGGTGAGCAGGTACTCGTAGCGCACCGGGCGCCGCTGGTACAGGGCGCGCCGCAGGACGCCCTGGGCGACCAGCCCGCCGAGCCGCTCGGTGAGCACCTTCCGGGACAGGCCGATCTCGGCGGCCAGGGCGTCGAACCGGACGTGCCCACGGGCGACCTCGCGCAGCACCAGCACGTTCCACCAGTC
This sequence comes from Streptomyces sp. NPDC008092, assembly GCF_042957285.1. NCBI lineage: Bacteria > Bacillati > Actinomycetota > Actinomycetes > Kitasatosporales > Streptomycetaceae > Streptomyces > Streptomyces sp. NPDC008092. Next base: position 77,666 of record NZ_JBIBHY010000003.1, on the reverse strand, counting down.
GCCCAGGACCAGCGCGGCCCGGGCCACGCCACACGTCTCGTCGGCGTTGTGCATCCTCATGCGCCCATAGTAAGTTCCCTTTCGGGACTCACTTTGTTTCTGACTGAAACTTACTGCCCGTCGGTGCGAAGAACCGCGGGCCCTGCGTGAGGAGTTGCACCGTGACCGCCATCAGCCGCGTCGTCGCACGGGAGATCATCGACAGCCGGGGCAACCCCACCGTCGAGGTGGACGTGGAACTCAGGGACGGCTCGCTCGGCCGCGCGGCCGTCCCGTCCGGGGCCTCCACCGGAGCGAGGGAGGCCGTGGAACTCCGCGACGGCGACCCGGCCCGCTTCCACGGCAAGGGTGTGCTGCGCGCCGTCGACGCCGTCAACGAGAGCGTCGCGGACGCCGTCGTCGGCCTCGACGCCGAGGACCAGGCGGCTGTCGACCGTACGATGATCGAGCTGGACGGCACCGACACCAAGTCCCGGCTCGGCGCCAACGCCCTGCTCGGCGTCTCCCTGGCCACCGCCAAGGCCGCGGCCGCCGCCCACCGCCTCCCGCTGTACCGGTACGTCGGCGGGGTCGACGCACGGCTGCTGCCGGTCCCGATGATGAACATCGTCAACGGCGGCGCCCATGCCGACAACCCGCTCGACTTCCAGGAGTTCATGATCGCTCCGGTCGGCGCGGCGACCTTCGCCGAGGCCGTCCGGATGGGCTCGGAGGTCTTCCACACCCTGCGCGACAGCCTGCTCGCCGCCGGCCACAGCGTGAACGTCGGCGACGAGGGCGGCTTCGCCCCCGACCTGCGCACCGCCGAGGAAGCCCTGGACTTCGTCGTACAGGCCATCGAGCGGACCGGCTACAAGCCGGGTACCGACATCACCCTCGTCATGGACCCGGCCAGCTCGGAGTTCTTCCGCGACGGGGTGTACGACTACACCGGCGAGGGCGTCCGCCGCACCCCGGCCGAGCACGCCGGGTACCTGGCCGCGCTGGTCGACCGCTACCCGGTCGCCTCGATCGAGGACCCGATGGCCGAGGACGACCACGACGGCTGGCGCGACCTGACCGCCCGGCTCGGCGACCGCTGCCAGCTCACCGGCGACGACGTCTTCTGCACCAACGAGACCCTGCTGCGGGCCGGCATCCGCGACGGCATCGCCAACTCGGTCCTGGTGAAGGTCAACCAGATCGGCACCCTCACCGAGACGCTGGCCACCGTCACCACCGCCCACCGCGCCGGCTACACGGTCGTCATGTCCCACCGCTCCGGCGAGACCGAGGACACCACCATCGCCGACCTCGCCGTCGCCACCGGCTGCGGCCAGATCAAGACCGGCTCCCTGTCCCGCGCCGACCGCACCGCCAAGTACAACCAACTCGTCCGAATCGAACAGGACCTGGGCCCCCAGGCTCGCTACGCGGGCACCGAGGCGCTGGGGCTGCGCCGCTGAATAGGGGGGACATGGGGCAAGGGAGGCAGGGGGGGCAAGGGGGCAGAGGGAACAGGCGGGCCTGTCTGCCGGGCAGGGGCAGGGAGTCGGGGGCACGCGGTCGAGATCAGGCAGTCGGGATCAGGCAGTCGGGATCAGGCGGCTGGCGTCAGACGATCGGCTCAAGCGATCAACATCAAGCGATCGGCTCAAGTAGCCAGCGTCAGACGACCGGCGTCAAGCAGTCAGCTTCAGGCGATCGGGATCAGGCAGTCAGCGTCAGGGAGTCGGCGTCACGCGACCGGGATCAGGCAGTCGGCGTCGGTGGGGTGCTCCGGAGTGGCAGCAGGCTGAAGGCCCTCGCGGCCGCCGCGTCCCGATTGCAGTCGCGGTCCCTGCTGTCCCGGTCTCCGTAGCGTTCCCCACTGCCCCGGTCTCCGGCGCGTTCCCCACTGTCCCGGTCGCGGTAGCGTTCCTCGCCGCCCCGGTCGCGGTAGCGTTCCTCGCCGCCCCGGTCGCCGTGACGTTCCTCGCCGCTCCCGGCCGCATAGCGTTCCCCGCTGTCCCCGCCCCCGGCACGTCCCCCGCCGCCCCCGTCCCCGTCCCGGTTCGTGCCATGGGCCGCCTCGGTGGCGGTCCACCAGTCGGCGCCGTCCTCCAGGTAGCGCAGCAGGATGCCCTCGCGCAGGGCCCAGGGGCAGATCGCGAGGCTCTTCACGCCGCTCAGTTTCATCGCGGTGTGGCCGACGACCGCGCCCGCCAGGCTCTGCCGGGCCCGGGGGGCGGAGATGCCGGGCAGGCCGGAGCGCTCGGGCACCGGCAGGGCGGCCAGCCGGTCGATCGCGCGGCGCAGGTCGCCCCGGCGCAGCAGCCGCTCGGCGAACGGGCCGTTGCGTCCCGGGGCCGCGCCGCACAGCCGGGCCAGCTGCTGGAAGGTGCGGGAGGTGGCGACGACGGTGTGCGGGTGCTCCCAGCGGATGCGGGCGGTGGCGTCGCGCAGCTGATGGCGGGCCCGGCGGCGCAGGACGCGCAGTTCGTCCGCCGTCGGCGGGCCGTCGTGGCCGAGGAACTCGTTGGTCAGCCGGCCCGCCCCGAGCGGCAGGGAGACCGCGAACTCCGGCATCCGCCCCCGCCCGAAGGCCACTTCGAAAGTGCCGCCCCCGATGTCGAAGACGGCCAGGGGCCCGGCCCGCCAGCCCATCCAGCGCCGGACGCCGAGAAAGGTGAGCTCGGCCTCCACCTCGCCGGGCAGCACGCACAGCCGTACCCCGGTGTCCTCGGCCACGGCCCGCAGGACGGCCGCGCGGTCGGGTGCGTTGCGGACCACGGCGGTGGCGAACGCCAGGGGTTCCGGGGCGCCCCACCGACGGGCGGTCTCGACGGCCTTGCGGAGCGCCTTGACCAGCTGCTCGGTGGCCTCCGCCCCGAAGCGCCCGTCGGCTCCCACCTGTTCGGACAGGCGGAGCTTCCACTTCGCGGTGTGCACCGGCAGCGGCACCCCGCCCGTCGCATCGGTCACCACCAGCCGGACCGTGTTCGACCCCGCGTCCACCAGGCCTACTCTCATGGGCTTCACGTACCCAAAGCAGCCGGGGTGATGCGGTACGTGGGCGGCTGTGTGCGCCGGGGAGTGCGCAGGTGTGTGCACAGGCGGGTGCCCGGGCGGATGCGTGATGGGTGCGCGGCACGGAGGGGAGTGCCTGCCTGACGGGCCCGCCGCGCCCGACCGGCTACCTTGTGGAGTCGATGTCAGGACGAAGACTGACAGAACATCACTTTCCAGACAGTTAGGCGGCCCGTCATGAGCCTGAGCATCCGCAACCAGATCCCCGGCACCGTCACCGCCGTCACCCCGGGCGAGGTGATGGCGACTGTGAAGGTCCGTCTCGACGGCGGCCAGGAGCTGACCGCCGCGATCACCCTGGAGGCGGTCCGGGAGCTGGGGCTCGCCGAGGGTTCGGCCGTACGCGCGATGGTGAAGTCCACCGAGGTCGCGCTCGCCACCGGCCGGGTGCCCGGCGTGTCCATCCGCAACCAGCTGCCCGGCACGGTCAGCGACGTGGCCACCGGCGGGGCGATGGCCACGGTCAAGGTCGCCGTGGCCGGAGGGCAGGACCTCACCGCGGCGATCACCAGGGACGCGGTCGGCGATCTCGGCCTGACCGCCGGTGCGCCGGTCGTGGCGCTGATCAAGGCGACCGAGGTGTCCCTCGCGACCGTGTGAGCCCGGCCGGTCAGAACAGTCCGTTGGAGTGCGGGAGTTCGGCCGGGACCGGGGCGATGACGTCCCAGTGCTCGACGATCCTGCCGTCGGCCACCCGGAACAGGTCCCAGTAGGCGACCGGGACGCCGAACTCGCCCTCGGACTGGAGCAGGACCAGGTCTCCCTCGGCGACCACCTGGTGGACCGTTTTGTAGACGAGGTTCTTGCCCTGCTCCGCCCACTTGGCGGCCGCCGCGCCGAAGCCGTCCAGGCCGTCGGCGGCCTCCGGGTTGTGCTGGCGGTAGGTGTCGGTGGAGATGTAGTCGGTCAGCACCGAGTAGTCGGCGCCGACGAGCACCTTCTGGGCGAACTCGGCCACCAGCGCGCGGTTGGCCTCCGTCCGGTCCAGGTCCGACGGCGCGGCCGGGCCGTCCGTCTGGGAGCGGCCCGAGGCGGTGTCCGTGACCACCGGCGTCAGCGCGTCCCAGTGCTCGGCCAGCCGGCCGTCCGCGTCGACCCGGAACAGGTCGAACGCGACCAGGGGTGCGGGACCGAAGCCGTGGTACGTGCCGTGCAGCGCCACCAGGTCACCGTCGGCGATCACCCGCGCGCCCTCGTAACGGAACTCCTCCGGCAGGCCGGCCACCAGAGCGCGCAGCGCCTCCGGGCCGTCCGCCGCCAGGCTGCTGTGCTGACGGTAGTCAGCGGCCACCCAGCGGTCCACCGCACCCGGGTCACGGTCCCCGAACAACTCGCCGGCCGCCTTGAGAACGATGTCCTTGCTGCTCATAACCATGTCTCCGATCTGGGAATTCGCACCGGCATCCGTCCGCCGGTGCGTCCCCCACTCTCCCGTCGGGCCCGGTCCCGCGCACGGTAGAGTCGGGCATGGTCATGGTCGAAACGGGACAACCTCCGGTGCCGCTGGTGCTCGAACGCGGGTATCGCAACCCCACCAGGCCGGGACTCGGTCTGGAGCTGCTGCCCTTCGCAGACCTGCGCCGCCGGCTGCCCGGCGACGAGTACCGGCGGGTCCACCGGCCCGACTTCCACCACCTCACCCTGGTCCGCGGCGGCCACGGCACCGCCATGGTCGACTTCGTCGACCGCCCCTGCCGGCCGGGCACCCTGCTGCACATCCGCCCCGGCCAGGTGCAGCGCCTGCCCACGGCGGCCGACGGCACCCCCGCGAGCCTCGACGCCACCCTGGTCCTGTTCACCCCGGACTTCCCGCCCCGGCTCCCGGCGACCGCCCGCGTCACCGACGACCCGTTCGGCCCGGCCGCCTGGCAGCTCGGCGCCGCCGACCACGACCGCCTCGGCCGCGCGTTCGCCGAACTGGCGGAGGAGTACGGCGCGTACACCGCGGACGGCGAGGACTCCGAGATCAGCAGGGAGCTGCTCCGCCAGCTCCTCGCCGGCGTGCTGCTCCGCATGGCCCGCCTGCCCGGCGGGCCCCACGGCAACGACGGGGCCAACGAGTCCGACCGGTCCGACCGGCCCGACTGGTCCGACGACGGGTCGTCCCAGGCGTCGGCGGCCGCGCAGGAGCCGTACCGCCTCTTCCAGCACGAGCTGGAGCGGTCCTTCACCACCCTGCGGCAGGCCCACGACTACGCGGCCCGGCTCGGCTACTCCCTCAAGACCCTCAACCGCGCGTGCCGGCGCGCCACCGGTCACACCGCCAAGCAGCTCGTCGACGCCCGGGTCACCCTGGAGGCCAAGCGGCTGCTGGCCCACACCGACCTGCCCGTCGCCGCCATCAGCCACCGGCTCGGCTTCACCGAGCCGACCAACTTCAGCAAGTTCTTCACCCGCGAGGCGGGTGGTACACCGGGGGCCTTCCGCGCCGACCAGCGCTAGACGGTGCCGGGCGGCGGCAGGCGGCGCCAGGGGGCGCTCCGCCGAAACGGCCGTGACGGGTCGCCGGTCACTTCTCGCCGTGCTGGCGGCGGATCCTTGTGGCCACCTCGTTGTCCTCCGTCTCCCACCAGGGGCGGACCCGGTCGGCGACGGGGGCGGGTGCGGGTGCGGGTGCAGCGGCGGCCGGTGCGGTTACCGCCGGGACCACGGCGAGCTGCTCGTCCAGCCGGCGGTCGAGGGCCGCCGTCTGGACGCGCTCCGCCCGCGCCCACTGGAAGAGGAGCACCAGCAGGAACGGCACGGCGACCAGCTCGGCGATGCTCAGCATCGCGCCGCCGCCGATCTGCTGGTCGTACCGGACGTCGGGAGCCCAGGACGGATGGTGGTGCAGGTACCACGCGCCGGCGATCAGCGTGCCGTGCGTCATCACGACGACCCCGGGGATCGCGTCGATCACGCCGTCCAGGAAGACCAGGGCCGCCCGCACCGGATGGGTGCACCAGGCCGGCAGGGTCTCCTCGCGGGTCAGGACCGGTACGACGAAGAGGCAGCCCGCCACCAGCAGGTGCAGGTACATCAGCTCGTGCAGCCAGCCCACGCGCAGCGCGGTGGCGAAGTACGGGGTGAAGTAGACCGTCAGCTCGGTGGCGAGGACGAGAGCCGTGCTGACCAGCGGAAAGGTCAGGACGCGGACCACCCGCCCGGTCATCGCGCGGCGGACCCTCGCCGCCGCGCCCTCCGGCAGCGCCTCCACCGCCAGCCGCAGCGGGTCGCCGAGGGCCAGGCCGAGCGGGGCCAGGAGGTCGAGCAGGATGTTCTGCACGGCCGCGGGCCAGAACAGCACGTGGTCGTAGACGGCCAGGCCGGACATCGTCGCCACGACCAGCGCGCCCAGGCCAAGCACCACGAAGGCCGCGGACCGCGCCGGCGACCAGGACCCGCCCCCGGCGCGCACGCGTCGCACGCCCCAGCCGTACAGCCCGCCCAGGGCCACGACCAGCAGCAGCGCCGGCACGTCCGGCTGCCACGACGTCAGCAGCCGGCCCACGGTCAGCTCGGCCATCCGGCTCACCCTCCTTCGATCGGGGACGAAACGGGTCAGGTCAGGTCCACTGCGCGACGCTATACCCGTCCTGCTCCGCCGCCGCACCGGGGCTCGTGCAGAATCGGCGGGGTCACCGGGCGGTGCTCGGAACGGTTGTCGAGGGTGGGGGATTCATGTTCGGAAAGCGGCTCATAGCGAGCGGAACCATCGCGATTCTGATCGGCGTGCTCGGCGCGTGCTCCGGGGGCGGGGACGGGGACGGAGTCGACAACGGCATCACCTACGGGCAGGACGGCACGGGCACCGGATCCGGGACCGGGACCGGCTCGGGCTCGAACTCCGGCTCCGGCTCCGGCTCCGGCTCCGGCGGCACCGCGTCCGCCCAGGACGACACCGTCCACGGCCTGAAGGACAGCGTCCGGCACATCACCGCGAAGACCACCCGGACCACCCGCCCCCGCCTGGTCAGGAAGTGCACCACCGCCACCCACCGGGTCCGGCACACCTCCAGCAGCGGGACCGGCAGCAGACGCACCACCCGTACCTGGTACACGACCGAGCGGTACCGGTCCTGCACCAAGGTCCGCAGCGGCACCGAGACCTACCGGAAGACCGTCCGCACCGAGAAGTGGTGCGTGGAGCTGGACGACGTGAACGGCGACAGGCAGAAGGACGATGTCTGGTACCGGGTCAGCCGCTCGGTCTACGGCGACGCCCTCGCCGCGGACGACCACGCCCGGCTGGCGTTCTCCCCGGTCGCGGGCGGCTGCTGAGCCGGCCGTCCCCGCGTCACAGTTCTGTGCCGGGCCAAGGTGATCCTTGTTCACTTTCGTCCGGCCGTGCCTAAAGTGATCAACGCGGTTCGCGGATCCTGACCATTTTCGTTGCCGCACAGGGGACGCAGAGATCACGGGGGCTTTTTCATCATGGGGGAACGATCCGTCACGCGATCCGTCGCGCCTCGGCGGCTGCCGACGCGGCCGACGAGGCCGGCCGCCGCGCTGCTGGCCGCCGCCGGGGTCGTGGCCGGGGTGCTGGTCGGCAGGCCGGGACTGGAGTCGGTGGCGGGGTGCGGGACGTCGGGGGACCTGTATCCGTCGCAGACCGCGAAGGACTGGGTGTCGTACGCCGACCACGTCGTCGTCGCCCGTCCGACCGGGGAGCGGGAGACCAACCGGCGGACCTACGGCACGGGGGCCGTGGCCTACGCGACGGACCGGCTGGTGAGCTTCCGGACCGACAGCACGCTGTGGTCGCGGGCCGCGCCCCGGCACGCCCTCGGCGCCACGTTCGACGTGGTGGCCCCCGGCTGGGAGGTCTACCGGTCCTCCGGCACCCGCGTCGCCGAGATGGCGACCGACGCGCCCCGCCTCCAGGTCGGCCACACCTATCTGCTCGCCCTGCGCCGGCACGCGGGCGGCTGGGCGGTGCTCGGCGAGGGCGGGAGCGTGCCCTTCGACGACCACACCGGCGACCAGGGCGAGTGGTGCGGGCGCGTGCTGAGCAAGGAGGACGTCGCCGAGGGCGAGCGCTTCTCCCGGCACGACGACCACAGCCTGGAGAAGGCGCTGCTGGGGCAGGACGAGCAGGCCGTCAAGCGAGCTCTGGACCGAGCGGCCCGCGGCTGAACCCCGCCCCCCGTCTCCTCACCTCGGATCACCTCGGATCACCTCAGATCACATCCGGCCACGTCCGACGGCATCCGGCCACGCCCGGCCGTGCCAGCCGGCGGGGCGTGTACGACCGCCCCCCGTCCGCCCCCGTCTTGCCCGGCCGAGGGTGTCCTGGCCGAACTCGCCCTGCCCGCCCGCCTCCTGAGCGGCGCGGGCGCCTTGCGCCCCTCGTCCCGCCTGACCCTCCAGTACACAGGCCCCCACACCTCCCCCACTGAAATGGCATGAACAGTTCACCTGTTCTCCATGTTCGACGCGTTGGTGCGCAAGGAACCGGCCATTGACTCTCGGTCGCGGCACCCCGATTCGGAGCCGCGTGGGGAGTCATCGCTTCGTATAGGGGGGGCACCGTGGTGTCCGCGCTCAAGGGTTCCGCCGGGGCGGAATCCGAAAGACCCGTGCCCAGGCAGCTGTCGGCCGCCCGGGGGCTCGGGGACCGGATCTTCCGGGTCCAGTTGACGGCCTCCGGCGTCATCGTCCTCGCCATTATGGCTGCCGTAGGGCTGTTCCTGCTGCTCCGGGCCGGACAGGCGCTGCGCACCAGAGGGGTCTGGGACTTCCTCACCACCGCCGAATGGCAGCCGGACGTCCACCGCTTCGGCATCGCGGCCGTGCTCACCGGCACCCTGCTGATCGCCACCGTGGCCGTCACGATCAGCGTGCCGCTGGCCCTCGGGACCGCCCTGTTCATCTCGGACATCGCGCCCCGCTCGCTGCGCCGCACGCTGGTCTCCATGGTCGACCTGATGGCCGCCGTGCCGTCCGTGGTCTACGGCCTGTGGGGCCTCTTCTTCCTCCAGCAGCACGTGATCGGGCTGTCCCGGTGGCTGTCGGACTGGTTCGGGTGGATCCCCTTCCTGCACGTCGACGGCACCCAGCCGGGCGAGCCGCTCGCCTCGCAGAGCGTCTACACCGCCTCCACCTTCGTGGCCGGCATCGTCGTGGCCCTGATGGTCGCGCCGATCCAGTGCTCGGTGATGCGCGAGGTGTTCGCCCAGGCACCGGCCGGTGAACGGGAGGGCGCCTACGCGCTCGGCGCCACCCGCTGGGGCATGATCCGCGCGGTCGTGCTGCCGTACGGCATGGGCGGGATCATCGGCGGCACGATGCTGGGCCTGGGCCGGGCGCTCGGCGAGACCATCGCGGTCTACCTGATCATCTCCCCGGTCTTCACCATCCAGCCGCACATCCTGCAGACCGGCTCGAACTCCGTCTCCTCCCTCATCGCCCTGCACTACGGCGATGCCTCGACCTTCGGCATGTCGGCGCTGATGGCGGCGGGCCTGGCGCTGTTCCTGCTCACCCTGGCGGTCAACTTCACCGCCTCCTCGATCGTGGCGCGGTCACGGTCCGGCGCACAGAGCGAGGCGTGACGATGACCGTCGTGGACCTTGAGAAGGGCGCTCCCCAGGACGCCCCGCAGGACGCCCCGCAAGACGCCCCCGTGAGCCCTGCCGCGAGGACCTCCCTCGCCGCGGACCCCGTCGCGCTCAGCGACGTGCCGCGCCGGATCGGCGGGTTCACCCGCTCCGGTGTGCTTTCGGTGTTCGGCGCCGCCGCCTCCGGGCTGTGCGTCGCCGTCCTCCTCTTCGGCGAACTCGCCCCGTTCTCCGGCGCACTGGGGTTCTTCGTCACCGCCTACCTGTCTTTCCTAGGTATCTACGCGGTGTTGACAGGGCTTGAGGAGGACGGGCAGGCGGTCCGGGACCGGGTGATGACCGTCGTCCTGTGGTCGGCGGGCGGGCTGATGTTCGCCGCGCTCACCATGGTCGTGGGCTTCACCGCGTGGCGCGGCCGGGAGGCCCTGCCGCACGCCAACTTCTTCACCCAGGACATGCAGGCGGCGGGCCCGCTCGACCCGCTGAGCGACGGCGGCATCGCGCACGCCATGCTCGGCACGCTCATCATGATCGCCATCGCGCTGGCGATCACGGTCCCGCTGGGCCTGGCCTGCGCGGTGTACCTCAACCAGATCCCCGGCCGCTTCTCCCGGTTCGTGCGCACGATCGTCGAGGCGATGACCGCGCTGCCGTCCATCGTGGCCGGCCTGATGGTCTACGCCGTCTGGATCCTCAACCTCGGCATGCAGAAGTCGGGTCTGGCGGCGGGCTTCGCGATCAGCGTGATGATGCTGCCGATCGTGATCCGCGCGGCGGACGTCGTGCTGCGCCTGGTCCCCGGCACCCTCACGGAGGCGTCCGAGGCGCTCGGCGCCCCGCGCTGGCGGACGGTGTGGCACGTGGTCCTGCCGACGGCCCGCTCGGGCCTCGCCACCGCCGTCATCCTGGGCACCGCCCGCGGTATCGGCGAGACCTCCCCGGTGCTGCTCACGGCGGGCTTCACGGCAGCGCTCAACGGCGACCCGACGAGCGGCCCGATGGTCTCCCTCCCGCTGGCCGTCTTCAACTTCGTCAAGTCCCCCGAGCCCACGATGATCGCGCGCGGCTTCGGCGCGGCGGCGGTCCTGATGGCGCTCGTCCTGGTCCTCTTCGTCATCGCCCGCGTGATCGGCGGCCGCGGCCCCGGCCACCAGAACAAGCGCCAGGCGCGGCGAGCGGCGCGGGCGTCCCGCCGGGACACCACGAGATTCGCCGAACTCCACACGCCGGGGCTGGAGCTGTTCGAGACCGGTTCCTCCGAGACCGACGGCGAGACCGAGCGCCCCGAAGGGGGCGCGGGGCTGCATCAATCAGCGGCTGCGCCGCGGAGCGCGCCCAGCCCCGACGCACCAGCGGCCGACAACGTCGAGCAGTCCCCCGAAGACAACGCACCCGCGGCCGCCGACGGCGATCCCGCCCCACAGGGGCCACCCGCACCTGACAACGAAACTCGCACGGGTGGTGCGGGTGGGAACACAGACCCCGCTACAGGAGACAGTCACTGATGTCCAGCCAAGTCATCAACGCCCTCCGACGGCTGGGCATCCTGGCCGCACTGATAGGCATCCTCGGCACCCTCGCCGGCACCCCGGCCGTCGCCGACAGCTACACCCCCATCGCCGGCGCCGGCTCCACCTGGGCCGAGAACGCCGTCGACCAGTGGCGGCGCGACGTCAACAAGAACGGCATGCGGATCAGCTACGCCGGCACCGGTTCCTCGGACGGCCGCCGCCAGTTCCTGTCCGGCACCGTCGACTTCGCCGTCTCCGACATCCCGTTCCAGACGAACCCCACCGACGGCAGTGCGGCCGAGCGCCCCGCGAAGGGCTCGTACGCCTACATGCCGATCGTCGCCGGCGGCACGGTGTTCATGTACCACCTCACCGTCAACGGCAAGAAGGTCACCAACCTCCGCCTCTCCGGCGACGTGGTCACCAAGATCTTCACCGGGGTCATCAAGAGCTGGGACGACCCGGCGGTCAAGGCCGACAACCCGGGGCTGCAGCTCCCGCACCGCACCATCGTCCCCGTCGTCCGCTCCGACGGCTCGGGCTCCACGGCCCAGTTCACGATGTGGATGGCGAACCAGCACAAGTCGCTGTGGAACGCCTACTGCGCCAAGGTCGGCCGCTCGGGATCGTGCGGGCAGACGTCGTACTACCCGACCGTCACCGGCATGATCGCCCAGTCCGGTGACCTCGGCGTCGCCGGTTACGTCGCCCAGAACTACGGCGAGGGCGCCATCGGGTACGTCAACTACTCGTACGCGCTCAACGCGCACTACCCGGTCGCCAAGGTCCTGAACCACGCGGGCTACTACACCGAGCCCACCCCGCAGAACGTGGCGGTCTCGCTCCTCAAGGCGAAGATCAACACCAACAAGAACTCGGCGGACTACCTCACCCAGCAGCTCGACGGCGTCTACAACGACACCGACAAGCGCAACTACCCGCTGTCCAGCTACTCGTACATGATCCTGCCGCTGAAGGTGCAGGGCACCTTCACCGAGGCCAAGGGCAAGACGCTCGGCGCGTTCTCGTACTACTTCATGTGCCAGGGCCAGCAGCAGGCGCCGAACCTCGGCTACTCGCCGCTCCCGATCAACCTCGTCCAGGCCGGCTTCGACCAGATCCGCCGGATCCCGGGCGTGCAGGCGCAGAACATCAACATCAAGAACTGCAACAACCCGACCTTCACGGCCAACGGCGAGAACCGGCTCGCGCAGACCGCGCCCTACCCGGCCGCCTGTGACAAGAAGGGCGCCGCGCCCTGCACCAGCGGCAGCGGCGGCGCCACCACCAACTCCGGCAACGGCAGCGGCGGTTCCTCCGGCGGCTCGACCGGTTCCACCGGCACCACCACCAGCGGCGGCTCGACCGGCGGCGACGGCACCGGCTCGGCCGGCGGCAACAGCGCCCAGCCCTCCGTCGACCCGGACACCGGCCAGACCATCTCCCCCGGCGGCGCCACGGGTACCGCCTCCGGCGGCTCCGGCGCGGGCGCCGACGGCACGGTGGCCCTCGCCCAGCCGGTCGCCGTGGCCACCGCGCACGGCTGGACCGGCACCCAGACGCTGATGCTGCTGGCCGCGGTCCTGGTCTTCGGTCTGCTCCTGCTGCCCTCGGTGGTCTCCCGCCTGGTCGGCAGCCGGGCCAACGGCAACGCCAACGGCAACAGCCGCCCGGACGACGGGAGTTCGCGATGAGACGCACCCGGATACGCAACGCGCTGATACGCCTGCTCGCCGGTGCCACGGTCGGCGCCCTCGCCGGACTCGCGGTCGCCCAGACCGCCCCGACGGCGGCGGCGGCCACCGGCTCCGCGGTGACCGTCTCCGGGCGCGGCGAGTTCAAGGACATGAAGTTCACGGTCTCCCAGACCAAGGACCTCACCAGCCAGGCCGTCACGGTGAGCTGGACCGGCGGTACCCCGACCACGTTCGCGGGCACGCAGTTCAACACCGACTTCGTGCAGATCATGCAGTGCTGGGGCGACGACGACGGCACGGTCCCGTCCAACCCGGGCCCGTCGCGCACCCAGTGCCAGTACGGCGCGTCCCCGACCACCAACCGCACCAGCTGGCCGGGCAACGGCCAGGACGACACCCGGCAGATCTTCTACAGCGCCGACCCCACCAACTACGGCCAGGACAACCGGTACGGCGCCGCCAACCCGAACGCCCCGGGCGAGGTCCCCTTCAAGTCGGTGGACGGCACCACGATCACCACCAACACCCAGAACAACGCGCTGTTCAACTACAACACCACCAACGAGATCGACTTCGGCCGCACCGGCACCAACGGCACCGGCAAGGAGTTCTTCGAGGTCCAGACCGCCAACGAGGCACCCCACCTCGGCTGCGGCGTCCCCGTCACCACCGACGGCGTCACCAGGCCCCGCTCCTGCTGGCTGGTGATCGTCCCGCAGGGCCATCTGGACATGGACGGCAAGCCGTACGCGGACCAGAGCCAGGTCAACGCGGGCTCCCCGGTCTCCTCGACCAACTGGCAGAACCGGATCGCGGTCAAGCTGGACTTCAACAGCGTCGGCAGCAACTGCGCCCTCGGCGCCGACGAACGCCCCACCACCGGCAGCGAGCTGGCGGCGGACGCGATGACCAGCTGGCAGGCCCAGCTGTGCTCGGACGGCAAGGTCTACGGCTACACCGAGCTGGGTGAGCCGGACACCCGGTCCCGGCTGACCTCGGACGCCTCCTCCACCGGTCTGGCCTTCACCACCCGGAAGCTGGGCGCGGACGCGGGCACCACGGCGCCGTCGGGGACGACGACGTACGCGCCGGTCGCACTGTCCGGAGCCGTCATCGGGTTCACGATCGAGCGCAGACCCAAGTCCGGAGCACCGGACAGCGTCAGGAAACTCGCCGGTACCAAGGTCGAGTCCATCAAGCTCAACGCCCGCCTGGTCGCCAAGCTGCTCACCGAGTCGTACCGCAACTCCGCCTGGGGTGCGGTCATCAGCGGGACGGCGGCCAAGGGGTACGGCTGGGCGAAGAACAACCCGGCCGGTATCGCCTCCGACCCCGAGTTCATCGCGCTGAACCCGGAGTTCGAGTACCTGTCGGTCGCCGAGACGCCGGCCACCGACACCGACCTGATCACGTCGCTGGGCCACTCGGACACCGCCCGCGCGATCTGGCAGTGGATCCTCGCCGACAAGGACGCCCGGCTGTTCCTCGCCGGTGTCCCGGACGACGACGGCATGCAGGTCAACCCGTACTACAGCACCAACAAGGACCGGAACCCGACCGGTATCGCCTTCGACCCGTCGAACTCTGACGACTACCCGAAGAGCGACCCGTGGTGCACGGTGCCGCCCGGCTCGGACGCCCCGTCCACGGCCACCCAGTGCATGACCGACTTCCACCCCTACGTGGACGACATGCACTCCGGCGCCCTGCACACCCGGCGCGCGGACACCCTCTGGAAGTCCAGCTGGGACGCGCTGTCCAGCCCGCAGGCGTACAAGAGCCCGGGCCCGCAGACGGTCGGCTCGCGCTTCATCATCACGATCACGGACGCGGCCTCCGCCGCCCGGTACGGCCTGCAGACCGCGGAGCTGAAGAACACCGCCGGCAAGTACGTGGCCCCGAGCACGGCCAGCCTGACCGCGGCCGCCGCGACCGCCACCGGTTCCGGCGTCGCCGAGGTCACCCCGGCCAACGCCACCGCGAAGGGCGCCTACCCGCTCGCCGAGCTGGTGTACGCGGCGGTCCGGCCCGGCGAGGAGAGCAAGGCGGCCCGCCAGGACTACTCGGCCCTGCTGCGCTACGCCTCCGGCACCGGCCAGACCCCGGGCGCCGACCCGGGCAAGCTGCCCGAGGGCTACGCCCCGCTCTCCTCGAAGCTGCGCGCGCAGACCGTGAAGGCGGCGGACGCGCTGCTCACCTACACCGGACCGACCTCCACCGGCAGCGGCTCGGCCGACGGCGGCGGCACCGACACCAGCGGCGGTGCCCCCTCCGGCACCGACGGCGTCGACGGCGGCACCACCGGCGGCGCCGGCACGGGCACGCCGGCCGACGGCTCCAGCACCTCGCCCAGCGCCAAGCCGTCCTTCGACGGCGGCAAGGCGCTGGAGACCACCGCGGCCGGCAACACTCCCGCCGACCCGGCGAATCCGCTGCGGTACGCCGTTCCGGCGGGGGCCGCGCTCGGCGCCGTCGCCGGCGTGGGCGCGCCCTTCGCCGGTGGCCGTCAGCTGTCGATCGCCTCCGTGACGACGGCAGTGCGTCGGCTGCGGGTGCGTCGTGGCTGGCCGCGCAGTTCCCCGCGCCCCTGACGGGGCGCCCCACAGACGGCCGCCCGCCCCGAAAGGCAGTCGGGGCGGACGGCCCGTACCACCCTGCCAGATCCTCTGGCAACCACCCAGCTAGCTAGCTCTTGTCAGGAGACTCTCGATGCGCAGAATGCGCTCTTCGGCGGCGTTCGTCGCCGCTGCCGTGGTGGCCGGCGGCCTCGCCCTCGCCACCCCGGCGGTCGCAGACCCGGACGCCGGTGCCTTCCGCCAGCTGGTCGGCGTGGGCTCGGACACCACCCAGGACGTGCTGAACGCCCTGGCCGGTGACACCGTGAACGGCACCAGCTACTCCGCCACCGCGGTGAAGTCGGCGAACGGCGCGGGCATCGCGTCGTACGACGCGATCGAGCCCGGCACCGGCTCCACCACCTCGAACATCACCACCCGCTCCGGCGGCCCGTCCTTCCTGCGCCCGAACGGCTCCGGCAACGGCCGTCTCGCCCTCAGCGAGGCGCTGACCGGCGACAAGTACCCGACCAGCGCCGGTGTCTCCATCAGCGGCCAGGTCGACTTCGCCCGTTCCTCCGGCGGCCCGTCCGTCTCCGGCAGCGCGCTGACCTACATCCCGATGGCGCGTGACGCGGTCGGCGTCGCGGTCAAGGGCTCGGCCCTGGACACGCTGACCGCGGACCAGCTGCACGACATCTACTCGGGCACGCTCACCACGGTCAACGGCCAGACGGTGCACCCGCGGATCCCGCAGGCCGGCTCCGGCACCCGCAAGTTCTTCCTCGCGGCGATCGGCCTGACCGACGCGACGCTCTCCCCGAACGTCACCACCGTCCAGGAGAACCAGGCCAACGCGGCCCTCACCGAGGACGGTGCGCTCGTCCCGTTCTCGGTCGGTTCCTGGATCGCCCAGATCAACGGCGTCTCCCCCGACTACAGCAAGACGGCGGCCGCGGCCGGCGGCCACCTGGCCTCCATCCAGCTGCCCGGCGACACCGGCGGCGCCACCAGCCCGGTCACGACCGTCAACGGCAAGCTGGCCCCGGTCAACGCCTACTACGAGAACTCCACGTTCGGCCGTGACGTCTACAACGTCGTACCGAGCCGCGCGATCGACACCACCAGCATCTTCTTCGACAAGGACCTGTACGACGTCTTCGTCACCAGCGGCAGCCACACCGCCGAGCTGGCATCGGACGCCGCCGAGTCCGTCATCTCCAAGTTCGGCTTCGTCAACGAGTCCTACAACGGCTCCGTCCTGCTGACCAAGCACGCCAAGGTCGGCGGCCTGGAGGAGTCCGGCGTCGACGCGCACGTGCCGGGCGCCCCCACCCTGAAGTCCACCGTCGGCGACGCCAGCCTGAAGCTGTCCTGGACGGCGCCGGCCGCCACCGCGCTGCCGGTCACCGACTACAAGATCACGCTGACCGGTGCGGACGGCGGCGTCGTCGCGGTCAAGGACGTCGCGGCCTCCACCACGTCGTACTCCTTCACCGGCCTGGCCAACGGCACCTACACCGCCACGGTCACCGCCAACAACCTCAACGGCACCGGTGCCGCGGCCACCTGGACCGGCGCGGTCAAGTACGCGAGCAAGACGGCGGCCACCACGGCCACCACCGCGTACGGCAAGACCCCGAAGGTCTCCGTCACGGTCACCGACACGCACAGCGTGAAGCCGACCGGCAAGGTCACCGTCAAGGACGGCACCACCGTCCTCGGCACCGGCACCCTGGACTCGTCCGGCAAGGTCACCATCGGCCTGTCGAACCACCTCAAGGTCGCCACGCACTCCCTGTCGGTCTCCTACGCGGGCAGCTCCAGCCTGAACGCGTCCTCGACGACCGTCTCCCTGAAGATCACCAAGGCCACGGCGTCGGTCTCCACGTCGCACCCCACCACGGTGAGCCACACCGCCAAGGCCAAGGTCACCGTCAAGGTCACCGCGACCGGCACCACCCCGACCGGCACCGTCCGCATCTACCAGGGCTCCAAGGTCATCGCCACCGGCACCCTGAGCAGCGGCAAGGTCACCATCACCCTGCCGAAGCTGGCCAAGGGCAAGCACACCCTGCACGCCTTCTACGTCGGTTCCTCGACCGTGAACTCGAAGACCGGCGCCAACTTCACCATCACCTCCAAGTGACCGTCTGACGGGCCCGCCGGGAGCCTCGTACGGCTCCCGGCGGCCCCTCACTCATTCTTCGAAGGAGGCGGGCCGCCATGACCGTCGCCGTACCGACACCGAAAACCCTGGCTCCGGCCGTGCCCCGCAGGCCCGTCCGCAGCCTCACCTTCGTCCGCCACCTCTCACGCGGTGGACTGCTCAGCCTCGCCGCCCTGCTGCTCGGCATCACCGCCCAGCTGCTGGTGTTCAGCACCGCCCAGGAACACTCGGCCCAGCACGCCGACTTCGACCAGCTGCGCGAGCAACTCGCCCTCGGCACCGCCCCGGTGGCGCAGACCGGGCAGGACGGCAAGCTGCTGGCGCCCGGCACGCCGGTCGCGCTCATCGACATACCGAAGCTGGGCCTGAACCAGGTCGTCCTGGAGGGCACCGACTCCTCCGTGACGACCGACGGCCCCGGACACCGCCGGGACACCCCGATGCCCGGCCAGGCCGGCACCAGCGTGCTGATGGGCCGGGCCGCGGCGTACGGCGGGCCGTTCGGCACGCTCTCCCGGCTCGCCACCGGTGACACGTTCTCCGTCACCACCGGCCAGGGCAAGGCGAAGTTCCAGGTCATCGACGTACGGCGGGCCGGCGACCCGGCGCCGACGGCGCTGGCCTCGGGCAAGAGCCGGATCGTCCTCATCACCGCGACGGGCCCGAAGTTCATGCCCTCGGGCGTGCTGCGCGTCGACGCCGACCTGGTCTCCGCGCCGTTCCAGACCCCGTCGGCCGTGATCCGGGCCGGCACCCTGCCGAGCTCCGAGGAACCGCTGGCCCGCCCCACCGGGGTGCCGTGGCCGCTCGTGATGTGGCTGCAGGCGCTGCTCCTCACCGCCGTGGCCGCCGTCTGGACCTGGCACCGCTGGGGCCGCCACCAGACGTGGATCGTCTTCGCCCCGGTCGTCGCGGTGCTCGGCCTCCAGGTCGCGACGCGGACCACCGAACTGCTGCCGAACCTGCTGTGACCGAGGTGAGTGAAGTGACTGAAGCTACCCAGGCAACCGAAGTGACCGAAGCACCCGAGCCATCCGACTCCACTGATTCCGCTGATTCCACCGACACCGCCGAGACTGCCGAGACTGCTGTGACCGCCGAGACCGTCGAGATGACCGACACCGCCGTACTGCCCGCCGCCACCACCGTGGTGGACGGCCCCGCCCCCGCCACCCTCGACGCCCGTGCCGTCTCCGCCTGGTTCGGCTCCCACCAGGTGCTCAGCCAGGTGTCGCTGACCATGCCCGCGGGCAAGGTGACCGCGCTGATCGGCCCGTCGGGCTGCGGCAAGTCGACGTTCCTGCGCACCCTCAACCGGATGCACGAGCTGATCCCGTCGGCGCAGTTCGGCGGCGAGGTGCTCTTCGAGGGCGAGGACATCTACGACCCGTCCTGGCGGCTGACCGACGCCCGCCGCAGGATCGGCATGGTCTTCCAGAAGCCGAACCCGTTCCCGGCGATGTCGATCTACGACAACGTGGTGGCGGGCCTGAAGCTGACCGGCACGAAGGTGAACCGCCGGGAGAAGGACGTCCTGGTCGAGGAGTCCCTGACCCGCGCCGGCCTGTGGAAGGAGGTCCGCGACCGGCTCCGCCAGCCCGGCGGCGCCCTGTCCGGCGGCCAGCAGCAGCGCCTGTGCATCGCGCGGGCCCTGGCGGTCCGGCCCCGGGTCCTCCTCATGGACGAGCCGTGCTCGGCCCTGGACCCCACCTCCACCCGCCGTGTCGAGGAGACCATCCAGGACCTGGCCGGCCAGGTGACGATCGTCATCGTCACCCACAACATGCAGCAGGCGGCGCGCGTCTCCCAGCAGTGCGCGTTCTTCCTGGCCGAGCAGGGCACCCCGGGCGGCATCGTCGAGCACGGCGACACGGAGGCCGTCTTCAACTCGCCGCAGGACCAGCGCACGGCGGACTACGTGGCGGGCCGGTTCGGCTGAGCCGGCCGCCGGGGGTCAGCAGTACGGCGGCTGGTTGGTGAGCGAGGAGGCGACCCGCATCCAGACGCCGAACTGGCGGTAGAGGGCGGGCAGCGGACCACGGGCCTGCACGGTGCGGCTGTCCACGGCCGTCACCCCGGGGATGCCGAGCAGGACGGCGGGCACGGAGGCGGACTGCCAGCGCACGGCGAGGGCCGACTCGCCCTCGGGCGCGGCGGGCCGCTTCGGCACCGGCGTCAGGGCCGCCACGACCGCCTCCTCGATCGCCCGGCGGGCCTCCTCCGCCGGGCGCAGCTCGGCGGCGAACCGGTCCCGGGCGTACTTCACGGGCACGGTGACGACCGAATCGTCCCAGGCCGTCATCTCGGCGCATGCCGCGTCGTCACCCGTGAGGGCCACGACCGGAACGCCGGCGGCCGCGGCGGTGGCGTGCGCGAGACCGATCTCTCCCACGGGCCTGCCGTCCAGCCAGATGTCCTCGATCTCGTGGCCCATGAAGCTGTGACTCAGCACACCGAGGGCACCGGCCCGGGAGTGGTATCCGACACATATCGCCGCGTCGTGCTCCGCCGTGAGCCCCTCCAGCATCATCATGCTCTTCGGTTTGCCGCGCACCAGGCGGGCGGCGGGGTGCAGGTGCTCGGGGAGCAGGTTCCGCATCGGCCCGTGGGCGTCGTTGACGAGAACCTCGGTGGCACCGGCGGCCACCGCCCCGCGGATCGCCGCGTTCACGTCCTCGGCCATCATCGACCGGCCGCGCTCGTAGTCCCGGCCGCCCGGCTGCACATCGTCCCGGTCGACCAGCCCGGTGATGCCTTCCATATCCACGCTGATGTAAATACGCACGTCCTGAGGCTATCCGGACCCTACGTATTGTAGGTTCCCCATCGGCCACGGCGGCTCGTCAGCTCACGGGGGTACTCATGCAGGGCACGGACACACAGGAGGCGCGGCGCAGCCTCGCCCCCACGGTGGCGGTGCTGGTGGCGAGCCTGCTGGTCGCGGCGGTGGGCGTGTACGAGCTGTCCGGCTTCGGCCTGCACAGCCTCGACCGGCGCCCGCACCTGTTCAGCGACGGGCTGGCGACCGGCGGGGTGATCGTGGCGGCGGTGGCGGCCGGGGCGGCGATCGGCAACCTGGCGTGGATGCTGGCGGCCAGGCGGCGGGCGGAACGGGAACAGGAACGGACCCAGGCGTCCGTGCGTCCGTAAGAGGCGGTACGCCCTTTCACACCGTTTTCCCTACCGGGGCGGATCCCGCCCTCGTCCCCCACAGTTACCTTACAGACTGTAGGGTCAGCCCTCCGTCAACCCGCTCCCCCGTCCCCAAGGTGACCGGTCCCCATGCCCGCACAGCTGTCGACCCTGATCCCGCCCCGCGTCTCCGCCGCCCTCCGCGCCCCCACCGGCGCCTCCGGCGGCACACTGCGCAGGCGGGCCGCCGACTTCACCGTCTGGTACCTGCGCGCGATCGCCGTGCTGAACATAGTGGCGGTGATGTCGCTCCCCTTCCGCCAGGAGGTCGACGAGCACAACAACGGCCGTATCACCCTGCACCTGCACCGGCAGCACGCGCACCACAGCGGCCAGTTCTTCACCCCGTACCTGGCCACGGCCGGCCTGGTCTCGGCCGCCCTCGCCATCTTCTTCGTCCTGGTGATGCGCCGCCGCAAGCGCGCGGCCTGGGTGGTCAACCTGCTGCTGTCCGCCCCGCTCTTCGCCCTCTACGTCCTCGCCCTCACCCAGCACGAGTACCGCGCCCACGCCTTCAACTGGGTCTCGGCGGCCCTCACCGGCCTCTTCGTGGCCGCGCTGCTCATCAGCCGCCGGGAGTTCCACGCGGTGGGCGACCCGTCCAACCCGAAGACGGCGCTGGCGGTGGGGGCCGCCGGCGTCCTGGTGACCGGCGTCCTCGGCACCCTCCTCGTCGACGCCACGAACAAGCTGCCCGGCGCCACCCTGCCCGACGAGATCGCGTACACCCTGCTGCGGGGCGTCAGCGTCGGCCCGCTCGCCGACCACGTCACCGCGGTGCACGCCCCGCGCTGGGCCGACATCGTCATCAACGTCCTCCTCGCCGCCGCCTTCTGCCTCGTCCTCTACGCCGGCTTCCGCTCGCCGCGCGGCCGACGCCTGCTCAGCGCGGAGGACGAGACGAAGCTGAGGTGCCTGCTGGACAGGCACGGCGCCCGCGACTCCCTCGGCTACTTCGCGCTGCGCCGCGACAAGATGGCGATCTTCTCCCCCACCGGCAAGTCGGCGGTCACCTACCGCGTCGTCGGCGGCGTCAGCCTCGCCTCGGGCGACCCGATCGGCGACCCGGAGGCCTGGCCCGGCGCGATCGACGCATGGCTGACGGAGGCACGGCAGCACGCCTGGACGCCCGCCGTCATGGGCGCGAGCGAGGAGGCGGGCACCGTCTACGCCCGGCACGGCCTGGACGCCCTGGAGCTGGGCGACGAGGCGCTCGTCGACATCGCCGACTTCACCCTGGAGGGCCGCGCGATGCGCGTCGTCCGCCAGGCCCACAACCGGGTCCGCCGGGCCGGCTACACGGTCCGCATCCGCCGCCACGAGGACATCCCGGCGGACGAGATGGCGACCCTGATCGAACGGGCCGACAGCTGGCGCGACGGCGCCACCGAGCGCGGCTTCTCCATGGCCCTGGGCCGCCTCGGCGACCCGGCGGACGGCCGCTGCGTGATGCTGGAGTGCCGGGACGCGGACGACACCCCCCGCGCCCTCCTCAGCTTCGTCCCCTGGGGCGAGCAGGGCCTCTCCCTGGACCTGATGCGCCGCGACCGCGACTCCGAGAACGGCCTGATGGAGTTCATGGTCGTCGAACTCCTCCTCCGCGCCGCGGAACTGAAGGTCGACCGCGTCTCCCTGAACTTCGCGATGTTCCGCTCGGTCTTCGAACGCGGCTCCCGCCTCGGCGCCGGACCGGTCCTGCGCCTGTGGCACGCGACCCTGACCTTCTTCTCCCGCTGGTGGCAGATCGAGTCCCTGTACCGCGCGAACGCCAAGTACCGCCCGGTGTGGGAGCCCCGCTACATCCTCTTCACCAAGAGCAGCGACCTCCCGAGGATCGGCCTGGCGAGCGCGCGGGCGGAGGGGTTTCTTACGGTTCCCTGGGGGTCGTGACCGGCAACGGCGACCGGGGCCGGTGACCGTTGCCGGGGGCCGAGGCGGAGGCGGAGGCGGAGCCGTTGCCGGAGGCCGGCCCCGGCGGGCCTATTCGACCCCCACCGTCCGCAGCACCGCCACCACCAGCGTCCGGGCCACCGCCACCACCTCCGCCACCGACACCCGCTCCTCCGCACTGTGCGCCACCCGCACATCCCCCGGCCCGTACTGCAGGGTCGGGATCCCGGCCCCCGCGTACAGCCGCAGATCGCTGCCGTAGGGCGCCCCGCGCTCCCGGGGCCGGGACGCCCAGCCGTTGGCGTCCGCGCAGGCGTCCCGCACCACCGTCCGCAGCGGATGTCCCTCCGCCAGCCGCCCGCTCGCGAACTGCCCGCCCGGCCAGGTCACCGACGCCGGATGCGCGCGCAGCCACGGATCGGCCGCGCACGTGTCCGCCACGCACCGCTCCAGCTCGGCCCGCGCGTCCGCCGGGTCCTCGCCCAGCCGGACCCCCAGCCGACCCTCGGCGGTCAGCAGGTCGGGCACGCTGCTCGCCCAGTCGCCCGCGCGCAGGGTGCCGACCGAGAGGGCGTACGGGATCGGGTACTCGGCCATCAGGGGCGACGGGGCGTGGTTGCGGGCCCGCTCCAGGCCGGCCAGCGCGCGGTGGATCGCGAGGTACCCGTCGATGGCGCTCACCCCGGCGTCCCGCGAACTGGCGTGCGCCGCCTTGCCCGGCACGGAGATCCGGAACGTCAGCGCCCCCGCGTTCGCCGTGATCAGCGTCCCCGCCGTCGGCTCGGTGATCACGCAGGCGTCGCCGCCGTACCCCCGGCGCAGGGTCCCGAAGGCCCCCAGGCCGCCGTCCTCCTCGCCCACCACGAAGTGCACGGCAACCCGGCCCCGCAGCCGGACGCCCGCCGCCCGGATCGCGGCCAGCGCCGCGAGGTGCGCCGCCAGCCCCGCCTTCATGTCGCAGGCCCCGCGCCCGTGCACGACGTCGCCCGTCACCCTCGGCACGAACGGGTCGCCGCCCTGCCAGGCGGCCAGGTCCCCCGGCGGTACGACGTCCACGTGCCCCTGGAGGATCAGCGTCGGCCCGTCGCCCTCCCCTGGCGTCCGCCCGACCAGCCCCCACGCCTCGTCCCGCGCCACCTCCAGGCCCGGGAACCCCGGGTCGGCGAGCAGCGCCGGCAGGTCCATGGACCACAGGTCGACGTCGAGGCCGAAACGCTCCAGCCGGCCGGCCAGCAGGTGCTGGAGCTCCGACTCGGCCGGGCTCCCGGTCACGCTCGGCACGGCCATCAGCTCCAGCAGAGTCCGGCCGACGGCCGCCTCGTCGACGCGGCCGACGGCCGCGGCCTCCTGATCGGTCAGCATGAGTTCCTCCCCGCGGTCACCCGGTGCCCCGATCATCACCCGAGCGCGGCCGCCCCGAACAGGTACCCGCGCATTCCGGCCCGCTCGTACCCCGCGATCGCCGCCGGGTCGCCGGCGTCCGTCATCAGCGCGGCCCGGCCGTGCTGCCGTACCAGCGCGTCCACGGCGGCCACGGCGGTCGCCGTGCCGTGCCGTGCCGGACGACGCGGGCGGCCGGGGTACGGTTCCGGACCAGGTGGTTCACCCGCGCCGTACCTCGCCGGCGAACCCCCCGCCCACCGTGAACCCGATCACCGCGCCGCCGCCCTCCCGGCGGAACGCGAAGGGGGCGCCGCCGTGGGCCATGGCGACCTCGCGGACGATGGAGAGGCCGAGGCCGGAGCCGGGCAGCGAGCGGGCGTCGGCGGCCCGGTAGAAGCGGTCGAAGATGCGGATCAGGTCGCCCTCGGCGATACCGGGGCCGCGGTCGAGGACCTCGACGCGGACCGTGCCCGGCCGGGCGGGGCCGGTGACGCTGATCTCGATGGGGGCCTTGCCGTCCCGGTCGAACTTGGCCGCGTTCTCCACGAGGTTGGAGACGGCCCGCTGGAGCATCCCCGGGCGGCCGTCGGTCATCGTGTCACCGGCCGCGCGCAGCACGATCTCGCGTCCGGTACGGCGCCGGGCCAGCCCCGCCACGTCCTCCGCGATGTCGGCCAGGTCCACGTGCTGCGGGGGCTCGGTGTCGGACTGCCCGGCCGCCAGGTCGACCAGCTCGTTGACCAGGTCGGTCAGCTCGCGCGCCTCCTGGCCGAGGTCGGCGACGAGTTCGTCGCGGGTGGCGGGCGGGAGTTCGTCGATCCGGCGGAGCAGGGAGATGTTGGTACGCAGCGAGGTCAGCGGGGTGCGGAGCTCGTGGCCCGCGTCCTGGACCAGGCGCCGCTGGTCCTCCTCCGACTGGGCGAGGCGGCCCAGCATCCGGTCGAAGGCGCGGCCCAGCCGGCCCACCTCGTCCAGTCCCGTCACCGGCACCTGGATGCCGAGCTGCCGGGTGCGGGCCACGTTCTCCGCGGCCGAGGTGAGGATCACCAGCCGTCGGGTGATCCGCCGGGCCAGCCACCAGCCGAACAGCCCGGCGGCGACCACCACGGCCGACATCAGCAGCAGCGTCCGTTGCTGGAGCGCGTTGAGCAGGTCCTCGGTGTCGCTGAACTCCTGCGCCACCTGCACCGCGCCCCGCCCGCCGCCGAGCGAGACCGTGGCGATCCGGAACAGGTCCTCGCCGGCCTGGACGTCCTTGTGCTGGACCGTCTTCCCGGCCTCGGCTGCGGTGGCGGCCGCCCGGTCCGCGGCGGTGACGGGCAGCACCGGACTGCCGTGGTCGACGATCTCGCCCTGCGCGCCGAGCACCTGGACGTCGGTGCGCGCGGGCCGGACCAGATCGTGCCCGGGCTGGGAGGAGGAGAACTCCTCCGGGACCATCCGGTGCTGCTTGACCTCGTCCTGGACGTCGGAGACGACCTGCGTGAACACCGACTGCTGGTCGACGCGGACCAGCCGGGCGGCGGCGTTGTACGACAGGATGCCGACGATGATCGTGACGGCGGCCGTCACCGCCGCGAAGGAGACGACGAAGGTGGTCCGCAGGGAGACGAGCTTGGGCCGGCGCCGGGCCAGCATCCGCCTGAGCCGCGCGGGCAGCCCGGGCCGCCCCGGCCGTCCGGGGCGGCGGGCCACTCAGTCCTCCCGCAGCACGTAACCCACGCCCCGGACGGTGTGGATCAGCTGCGGGGCACCCGGCTCGTCGAGCTTGCGGCGCAGGTAGCCGACGTAGACGGCGAGGTTCTTGGAACCGGGGCCGAAGTCGTAGCCCCAGATGCGGTCGTAGATCGTGGAGTGGTCGAGGACGATGCCCGCGTTGCGTGCGAGCAGCTCCAGCAGTTCGAACTCGGTACGGGTCAGCTCCAGCTCGCGCCGGCCGCGCCAGGCCCGGCGGGCCTGGAGGTCCATCCGCAGGCCGGCCGCCTCGACCTGCCGGTCGGAGACCTGCGGCTCCCGGCCGGGCTCGGCGGCGACACCGCCACCGCCGCCGCTGCCGGCGCCGGTGGTCACGGGCGAGGTGCGGCGCAGCAGCGCCCGCAGCCGGGCGAAGACCTCCTCGACGTCGAAGGGCTTGACGACGTAGTCGTCGGCGCCGGCGTCCAGTCCCGCGATCCGGTCGGCGGTCTCCACCAGCGCGGTCAGCATGAGGATCGGCGTACGGTCCCCTTCGGCGCGCAGGACGCGGCAGACCTGGAGGCCGTCGATGCCGGGCATCATCACGTCGAGGACGAGGACGTCGGGGGTGATGCGGTGGGCGTGCGCCAAGGCCTCCACACCGTCCGCGACCGCCGTCACCTCATAACCCTCCAGGGTGAGGGCCCGCTCCAGGGCGTGGCGGATGGCGCGGTCGTCTTCGGCGAGCAGCACAGTCTGGGGCACGTCCCCAGTCTGCCAAGGCCTCCGGCGGTTCTGCCGTGGTGAGCGGGCCTACGATCACCCTTTTTACCTGCCTCTCACCGTCACAGAGGCAACCCGGCGGGCGACCGAAGAGCCTGTCTGCACGCCGGTGGGGGCTGGCCGCGCAGTTCCCCGCGCCCCTAAAGGGGCGCTACCCCAGCCGTCCGCTCACAGCTCCCCAGCTGCGGGCAGGCGTGCCGCAGGGCGGCACGGGTGGGCGCGGCGGCACCCGGCCAGCGCCGGTGAGCGTCCCCACCCCCCGGCCCCAGCCCCCTCAGCTCGCGGCCAGCCTCGCCAGCTGCTCCGCGAAGGGGACGACCGGCAGGGACTCGGGTTCCGCGGGCCGGGCCGCCGACAGCCCCCGCATCAGCCCCGCCAGCTCCCCCGCCGCCCGCTCGACCCGGCCCTCCAGGCCCTCCGCACCCCAGTCCTCCGACGCCGCGTAGACACCGGTCGGCACGACCACCGCCCGCAGGTACGCGAACATCGGCCGCAGCGCGTGCTCCAGCACCAGCGAGTGCCGCGCCGTACCCCCGGTCGCCGCGATCAGCACCGGCTTCCCCGCCAGCGCCTCCTTGTCGAGGACGTCGAAGAACGACTTGAACAGCCCGCTGTAGGAGGCCGTGAACACCGGGGTGACCGCGATCAGGCCGTCCGCCCCGGCCACCGCCTCCTGCGCGGCCGCCAGCTTCCGCCCCGCGAACCCGTTGGTGAAGTTGTGCGCGATCTCGACCGCGAGGTCGCGCAGCTCCACCACCTCCAGCTCGACCTCGGCCTCGGCCTGCCGCCCCACGGCCGCCGCCAGCCGGTCGGCCAGCAGGCGGGTGGACGACGGCACGCTCAGCCCCGCCGAGACGACGACGAGCTTCATACCCCGGCCTCCTTCTTGTCCGAAGCCTTGTCGGCCTGGTCGGCCTTGTCGGCCTGCTTCTCCTCCGCGGCGGCGGCCAGCAGCGACGCGTGCGTCGGCGCCTCCGGGACGTCCGCCGGACGGCCCTTCGCGAACTCCTTGCGCAGCACCGGCACGACCTCCTCGCCGAGCATGTCGAGCTGCTCCAGGACCGTCTTCAGCGGCAGCCCCGCGTGGTCCATCAGGAACAGCTGGCGCTGGTAGTCGCCCGCGTACTCGCGGAAGCCCAGCGTCTTCTCGATCACCTGCTGCGGCGAGCCCACCGTCAGCGGGGTCTGCTCGGTGAAGTCCTCCAGGGACGGCCCGTGCCCGTAGACCGGCGCGTTGTCGAAGTACGGCCGGAACTCACGGACCGCGTCCTGCGAGTTCTTCCGCATGAACACCTGGCCGCCGAGGCCGACGATCGCCTGCTCGGGGGTGCCGTGCCCGTAGTGCGCGAACCGCTTCCGGTAGAACTCGACCATCCGCTTGGTGTGGTCGGCGGGCCAGAAGATGTTGTTGTGGAAGAAGCCGTCGCCGTAGTAGGCGGCCTGCTCGGCTATCTCGGGCGAGCGGATCGAGCCGTGCCAGACGAACGGCGGTACGTCGTCCATCGGCCGCGGGGTGGAGGTGAAGCCCTGCAGCGGCGTGCGGAACTTGCCCTCCCAGTCGACGACGTCCTCGCGCCACAGGCGGCGCAGCAGGGCGTAGTTCTCGATGGCGAGGTTGATGCCCTCGCGGATGTCCTGCCCGAACCAGGGGTAGACCGGCCCGGTGTTGCCGCGGCCCATCATCAGGTCCACCCGGCCGTCGGCCAGGTGCTGGAGCATCGCGTAGTCCTCGGCGATCTTCACCGGGTCGTTGGTGGTGATGAGGGTGGTGGAGGTGGAGAGGATCAGCTTCTCCGTCCGCGCGGCGACGTAACCGAGCATGGTGGTCGGCGACGACGGCACGAACGGCGGGTTGTGGTGCTCACCCGTCGCGAACACGTCCAGGCCGACCTCCTCGGCCTTCAGCGCGATCGCGACCATCGCCTTGATGCGCTCCCGCTCGCTCGGCGTCCGGCCCGTGGTGGGGTCCGGCGTGACATCGCCGACCGTGAAGATCCCGAACTGCATGCTCGCTCACCCTCCAGGTTGTTTACGATTCAACTATACCCACAGAACGAGACCCCGCCGCCACCTATTCCCCCGCCCCCGTCGGCCCGCCCCCTGCCCGGCTCCCGCCTACGGAACGCCGTTTCCGTTATCCCGCCGCGACCGTCCGGGTCTCCGCTACGACAGCCCACGCCCGTGGGAACGGACAGGAGCCCCGTGACATGCAGCACCACCGCCGCCGTCGCCGACCCCGCCGGTACTCCGGCCTCGCCGCCACCGCCGCCGTAGTCCTCACCTGCCTCGCCCTGGTGACCGGCGTGGTGCTGGCCCGCATGCAGTCGGGCCCCGCCGCGGACCGGCGGACCACCGCCGCCGACCCGGCGGCCTCACCCCGTACGACGGCCGCCGCCACCCCCCTCGCAAGTCCTTCCGGGAAGCCGTCACCGTCCGGCTCGGCCTCGGCGTCGGCGACCCCGCACACCGGCGCCTCGCCCTCGGCCAAGGCCTTCTCGCCGTCCCGCACCGCAAAGCAGCCGACAACCGCCGCCGCGGCCCCCGGC
Source organism: Streptomyces sp. NPDC008092 (assembly GCF_042957285.1). Classification (NCBI taxonomy): domain Bacteria; kingdom Bacillati; phylum Actinomycetota; class Actinomycetes; order Kitasatosporales; family Streptomycetaceae; genus Streptomyces; species Streptomyces sp. NPDC008092. The sequence continues at coordinate 48,678 of NZ_JBIBHY010000003.1, read as the reverse complement.
ACACGCACCATCACCCTCGTCAACCGGCTCGACCAGACCATCTGGCCGGCCATCGCCGCCGACCCCAAGCACCCCGTCGAGGCCACCGGCTGGGTCCTGCGCCCCGGCGCCAGTCTCAGCTTCGCCATCCCCGACCACTGGGACGTCCGGCTCTGGGCCCGTACCGGCTGCTCCTTCGACGCGGCCGGCGACGGCGACTGCCTGACCGGCGGCTGCGGCCACTTCCAGTGCGGCTCGACCTGGGGCGAATTCCCCTCCACCCTCGCCGAGTTCAACCTGAACGCCTGGAACGGCATGGACTTCTACGACGTCAGCCTGGTCGAGGGCAACAACCTGCCGATGTGGATCAACAGTTACGGCGGCACGTCGAAGGACAAGCTCGACGCCGACGGATGCTCCGCCGCCGGCTGCACCCGGGACGCCAACGCCACCTGCCCCGCCAAGCTCCAGCGCGTCCGCGACGGCCATGTCGTCGCCTGCCTCAGCGCCTGCCTGGTCTTCAACACCGACCAGACCTGCTGCACCGGCGCCTACGCCGCCCGCCCGAAGTGCGTCCCGTCCTCCTGGCCGGTCGACTCGGCCAAGGTCTTCAAGGCGGCCGAGCCCTTCGCGTACTCCTACGTCAACGACGACGCGACCAGCGTGCTCACCTGCTCCGGAGAGTGCGGCTACCGCGTCACCTGGGGCGTGAGCCCATGACCCGGAGGGGGCCGGTACGGTCTCACCGGCACCGGCCCCCTCCGCTCAGCGCGCCCCCTCCGCTCGGCGGGCCCCCTCCGCTCAGCGCGCCGCCTGGAAGGCCCGGCCCGCCGCCGTGGCCGCCGTACCGCTGGTGAAGAGCCCGCTGCTCGGTTTCGCCGGGTCCGCGCCGAGCCCGAACCACGCGTACCGCTGCACGTACGGCAGCGCGTCGAGCGCCTTCGTGGACGCGGTGACGAAGTCCGCCTGCTGCTGCGCCGACGGGAACCGGGTCCCCTGCGAGAAGTCGATCAGCGCGTACTCGGTGAGCCAGATCGGCTTGTGGTAGCGGGCGTACACCGCCGACAGGTACGAGGTCAGCTGCTGCACGGCCTGCGGGGTGCGGAAGTCACCGCCGTACCAGTGCAGCGTGATGAAGTCGACCCGGTACCCCTTCGCCTTCGCCCCGGACATGAACCGGTCCAGCCAGCCGCCGGCCGTGTCCCCGCCGTACGCCACCGCCGGGCTGCCCAGCACCTTGCCCGCCGCCATCAGCCTGGGCCACAGCCCCAGCGCCTGGTCGACGGTCATGTTCGACTGCTGCGCCATGTCGGGCTCGTTGAAGCCCAGCAGGTACGGCCCCGCCGCCCGCGCCTGCGCCAGCGACGCGTCGGTGACGGACGCGGCGCCCCAGATCATCGGCACGTAGGAGGCCGAGGACGGGGTCGTCACGCCCTGGTGCTGGGTGTTCCAGGTGTAGTACCAGCTCGCCCCGCTCGCGGCGAGCGCCTGGCTGACCCCGTTGAACGTCCACACCCCGACGCCCTTCTTGGCACCGGAGGCCACCCGCACCGGAGCCGCGGTGTGCTTGGGGGTCGGCTTGGCCGACGGCTTCGGGGACGCGCTGCGGGAGGGGGACGGGGACGGGGAGGCGGAGTGCGTCGGGCTGGGGCTCGGGCTCGGTGAGGCCACTGCGACCGGCGTCGGCGGCGCCTGCGTCTCCGCGGCCGGAACCGACGGGCCGGCCGTCATCCGGGCCGCGACCAGCGCGACCGCCGCGACGACCGCGACCGCCGCCGAACCGCCCACGACGGCCTGCTTGCCCACGAGCTGCCTGCCCACCCGCTTGCCCGCCCGCCTGCCCGCCCGCCCGTGCCGCCGCCTAAGCGCCCGGCCCCCGCCACCACCGCCGTCTCCGCCACCCGCATGCGACGCGGTGACCTGGTGTGCGGTGACATGGGCCAGCACCCGCGCCGGGTCGAGGCCGGCCGGTACGGCCACCAGCGGCAGGCCGCTCAGCAGCCGGTCCATCGGCAGCAGCCCCCGGTCCAGGCCCGCGCACACCCCGCAGCCCCGTATGTGACGGCCGAACCGCTTGCGCCACAGCGGGCTCGGCGTGCCGTCCCACGGCGCGGCGATCCCGTCCAGCTCGGCGCAGCGCGGGTCGGCCGCCAGCCCCCGCACCACGCACCGCGAGACCTCCATCTGCTTCTTCATCCGCTGCACCCGCACCGCGGCATGCCGGTCGGACAGCCCCAGCGCGCCCGCGAGGTCCGCGCGCTCCAGGTCGCCGGTCTCCTCCAGCCACCACAGGGACAGCAGCTCCTGGTCGTCCGCGTCGAGCCAGCGCGTCGCCTCGGCGACCTCCCGGCGCTGCTCGGTCAGGCCCAGCCGCAGAATGGTCAGCCCGGCGAAGTCGAGCGCCGGATCGGTGATCGCCTCCGCGTCGTCCAGCCGCGCCCGGCGGTCCCGGTCCGTGGCCCGCGACTGCTCCCGGTTGCGCACCTGCCGGATCGTGATGGCGACGAGCCACGACCTGAACGCGGACGGGTCCCGCAGCTTCTCCAGTCCCCGCACCATGCGCAACAGCGTCTCCTGTACGACGTCGTCGACATCGGCATGACCGTTCAGGGCCCGGCCGACGATGTTGTAGACCAGCGGCAGAGACGCGGTCACCAGGTGCTCCAGGGCCGCTCTGTCCCCCGCGCGGGCGGCCGTCACCACGCCGGGGTCGGGTCCGCTCCGATGGTTCTCGGTCATGTGGGCTGTTCCTCCGCGCAGAGTCCGGCTGTCGGAACGGAGACCCCGCGCGCGACGCGGGGACAACAGAAAAACCGGCGAGTCGGCTTCGCAATTTATGTTGTACGGCCCTCGTCGGGGAGGTCACCGAAAGGCAGGCACACATCAGGCACCGCCCGAGGAAGGCACCAGGATGGCACGAGGACGCAGGAGACACGGCGCGAGACCACCGCGACGCCGCTGGTGGTACGCCGGCGCGGCCGCCCTCGCGACGGCCGCCACCGTGATCGTCACCTACGGCATGTGGACACCGGCCGGAACCCCCGCCGCGCACGCGGACCGCCAGACGGCCGCGGCCCTCCCGTCCACGCCTTCCGGCACCCCGCTCTCCCTCTCCCCGTCACCGAGCTCCAGCGGCTCCGCGTCGCCCTCCGCCTCGGCGAGCGCCAAGGCCTCGGCATCGGCGTCGGCGTCGGCGAAGACCACGCACAAGCCGGCGACCGCCGCGTCCCACCAGGCCGCCGGGGCCACGCGGCCGGCCACCGCCCCGGCCGGCAAACGCCTGATCACCGTCGTCAACAGGACCCAGAAGACGGTCTGGGCGGTCGTCACCAACACCTCCGTCTACCCGGACGGCCGCCGACTGGCCCCCGGCCAGAGCCTCTCGGTGACCGTCGCGAACAACTGGGGCGGCCGCATCTGGGGCCGCACCGGATGCACCGGCACGGCAGCCGGCCCCTGCGCCTCCGGCGACTGCACCAGCGTCTGCAACGGCGGCAACCCGCCCACCACCCTCGGCGAGTTCACCTTCGACGCCTACGCGGGCATGGACTTCTACGACGTGAGCATGGTCGACGGCTCCAACCTGCCGATGTACATCAACGTCTCCCACACCTCGACCACCGACCCGGTCAGCGCCTCCGGCTGCTACCGGGGCACCTGCACCACCGAGGTCGCCTGCCCCAAGGCGATGCAGGCCCTCTCCGGCGGCCAGGAGATCGGCTGCAAGCCGCCCTGCGCGGCGTTCGGCGGCGACACCTACTGCTGCCGCGGTGCCTGGGCGGGCCGCGACAACTGCGTCCCCTCCAAGTGGCCCGTCGACTACACCCAGGTCTTCAAGCGCGCCGCGCCCTACGCCTACTCCTACGCCTTCGACGACGGCGCGACCATGCCCTGCAAGGGCGCCTGCTACTACCGGGTGACCTTCGGGACGACGGCCGGCTCCACCTGAGCACGGCGGCGGAGTGCCGGCTTCCCCCCGGGGTGCGGGCGCGGGAGCGCGGGCCCCGGGGGGCGGGCCCCGTTCACCCGGACGGCCCGCGCACGGGGGACACGCCGACAGGTCTCCTCGACGCTGGAATCCCGGGCGTCGCCCGACGCTCCCGCCCCGAAGGACCGGCATGCACATATCCCGCGTCTCCCGCGTCTCCCCCAAGTCCCGCAGGCCCAGCCGCACCGTGAAAGCCGCCCGGTGGGGTGCGGCGCTGCTGGCACTGTCGGGGACCGCCTCCGTCCTGGCCCCCCTGTCGGCACAGGCCGGCGGTCCGGCCGGCGACCCCGGCCGGGAGAAGCCCACCATCGTGCTCGTCCACGGCGCCTTCGCCGACGCGTCCAGCTGGAACGGTGTCGTGCAGCGCCTCCAGCAGAACGGCTACACGGTGGCCGCGCCGGCCAACCCGCTCCGGGGCATCCCCGAGGACTCGGCCTACCTCGCGAGTTTCCTGAAGTCCGTCAGCGGGCCGATCGTCCTGGTCGGCCACTCCTACGGCGGTGAGGTGATCACCCAGGCCGCCGTGGGGAACGACAACGTCAAGGCCCTCGTCTACATCGACGCGATCATGCCCGACGCCGGGGAGTCCTTCACCAGCCTCTCCGCGAAGTTCGCGCCCGCCCCGCTCACCAAGGCGCTCAAGCAGGTGCCCTTCCGCAACGGCGACGGCACCACCGGCACGGACGTGTACGTACAGCCGGCCCTCCTGCGCCAGGTCTTCGCCGCCGACCTGCCCACGAGCCAGACCACCCTCCTCGCGGCCACCCAGCGCCCGATCGCGCTGTCCGCGTTCTCGGCCAAGCTCACCGGCGCCGCCTGGCGGGACAGACCCGTCTACGTCCTCGTCGGCAAGCAGGACCGGGCGATCAACCCCGACCTGGAACGCTTCGAGGCGAAACGCGCGCACGCCCGGAAGACCGTCGAGATCGACTCCTCGCACGTCTCCCTCGTCTCCCACCCGCAGGCGGTCAAGGACCTGATCGTCGACGCCGCCGAGAACTACATGTGGCACTAGGGCAGGGCGCACCGGGCCTTACCCCCGGGCGCGCTCGAACGTGCCGTACATCGTCGCCCGCGCGAGCGCGTGGCCGAACAGGAGGAAGTCGAGGTAGGCGGGGGTCGTCGACTCCGACACCGCCAGTTCCTCGGCGTCGACGGCATGCACCACGAGGAAGTAGCGGTCCGGGCCGTTGCCCGGCGGGGTCGCCGGACCGAGGTATCTCCGGTAGCCGGCGTCGTTGGCCAGCGTCACCGCCGCGCCGGGCAGTTGTCTGCCGTCTCCCGCCCCGGCCGGAAGGTCGGTCACGGAGGCGGGCAGGTTGGCCACCGCCCAGTGCCAGAATCCCGAGGCGGTGGGCACGTCGGGATCGAACATCGCCACCGTGAAACTCCGCGTCTCGGCGGGAAAACCGGACCAGCTCAGCTGCGGCGAGACGTCCGACCCGCCGGCACCGAGAATTCCGCTCACCTGCTCGCGGGCCAGTTCCCCACCGTTGGCCACGGATTCCGAGGCCACCGAGAAGGCCCTGATCGGCGGCAGGAAATCGTAAGGACCATAGGGTCTGATCATGGCAATCCCTCGACACCGTCGGTTTGCCGCACCTCAGGAAATCCCCTCACAACAATACCCGTCGACCCGTCACAGGAATGTCCGATGCATTTCCCGCACGGCGGCCACGAGTTGCGGCTGCCGGAATACCCGCCCAGACTTGATGGGCGCATTTGTAGGTGTTCCGGAAACGTGTCCCGGAGGAGCGTCCCATGGCCAGGATCCTGTGTGTGGTGACCGGCGCGAGCTACTGGACCCTCAAGGACGGACACCGACATCCCACCGGCTACTGGGCCGAGGAGTTCGTGGCTCCCTACAGCGTGTTCACCGACGCCGGACACGAGGTCACCGTGGCCACACCGCACGGGGTCGTACCCGTCGTGGACACGATGAGCCTGCGGCCCCGCATGGCGGGCGGCGAGGAGAACGCCCTCCGCGAGGAGGCCGTCATCGAGGACGCGGAGGAGCTGCGGTACGCCGTCCCCCTCACCGACATCCGCCTGGAGGACTACGACGCGGTGTACTACCCCGGCGGCCACGGCCCGATGGAGGACCTGTCGGCCGACCCGGACTCCGGCGCGCTGCTGCGGGAGGCGCTCGCCTCCGGCCGTCCGCTGGGCATCGTCTGCCATGCCCCCGCCGCCATCCTCGCGACCCGTGACGAGAACGGTGACACCCCCTTCGCGAACTACCGGCTGACGGGCTTCTGCAACGAGGAGGAGGCCGGTGTCGGCTTCGCCGACAAGGCCAAGTGGCTGCTGGAGGACGAGCTGAAGAAGCTGCCCACCGAGTATTCGCGGGGCCCGGCCTGGGAGCCCTACACGGTCGTGGACCGCAACCTCTTCACCGGGCAGAACCCCGCGTCCTCCGGCCCGCTCGCCCAGGAACTCATAGCGGCACTGCCCTGAGCCGGGCCACCGCCGGCCCCATGATGACCATGGGGCCGGTGCTCGCTGCGATCGCTGCGGTCACTCGAAGACGAATCGCTGCGGTCACTCAAAGACGATGACCTGGCGTCCGACGACGTCCCCCCGGCCCAGGGCGTCCAGGTTCTCGTTGATGTCCTCCAGCGCGACCTTGGTCACGTTGTGCCGGACCAGGCCGGCCTCGGCGAGCGAGAGCACCTCGACGAGGTCCAGGTGGTTGCCCCAGAACGAGCCGAGGTAGGACAGCTCGGTGCCCACGAACGGGAACTGCCGGTGCTCGACGCGCTGGCTCATCAGGCCGACGGCCACCAGCGCCCCCTCGGGGCCCAGCAGGTCGAAGCCCATGGAGACGGACGGCTCGCTGCCGACGCAGTCCAGGATGGCGTGGATCGTCCGTCGGCCGGTCAGCCTCTCCAGCTCGTCCTGGATGGCCTCCGTGGACCTGTTCCGCACGTTGATCCCGTGGTCCGCGCCGTTCTCCCGCGCCACGTCCAGCTTGCTGTCCGTCCGCGCGAGGGCCACCACGGTCGCGCCGCCGCCGAGCAGCTTCGCGTACTGGATCCCGTAGCTGCCCAGCCCGCCGATGCCCGTGACCGCGACGGTCCGGCCGGGGCCGAGCTTGCCGGCGTCTCGGAGCTTGCGCATCCCCCGGTACGGGGTCATCCCCGCGTCGGTCATCGGAGCGAGCAGCTCCGGCGCCCGCGCGGCCTCCTCGGAGACCGGGATCGCGTGACGGCACTCCACGGCCATGTACTCGGCGAAACCGCCCGGCGGCCCGAAGCCCACCCACCGGCCGTCGCCGCTGCACAGCTGCTCGTTGCCCTCGCGGCACTGCCGGCACGTGCCGTCTCCCCAGCTGGGGTTGACCACGACCATGTCGCCCTCGGAGTAGCCCACCGTCGGGGGCACCCCGGCGCCGAGTCCCGCCACCCGGCCCGTGACCTCGTGACCGGGGATGTAGGGCAGGTCCACCGGGAACGGCCCCTCGAAGTAGCCGTTGAGCAGCTGGTAGTCGCTTCGGCACATGCCGGTCGCGGCGACCTTCAGGAGTATCTCTTCCGGCCCGGGCCCGGGCACCGGGACCTCTTCGATCCGAAGGGGTTCCTTGTATCCGTGCATCCGGGCTGCCCGCATCTGCATCTGCGTCATGGGGGTCTCGCTCTCGCCGACCAGCGGAAAAGCGGCTCCGGGCGTGCGGCACGGGCAGGAGAGGGGTCCCGGGCGCCGGTCACCGCGGCCGCCGCTTCGGACCTCACCATGGTCGCGCGCCCGCACCTGGCACGCATCCGGTGCCGCCGCATCCCCAGAGGGTACAAATGGGTGAATTGCTGGACCTTACGGTCAGCCATACGGTGGATTCATGGCTATCGCAACGACGAGTCCGGTGACCGGCGAGGTCCTCCGGCGGTTCGACGAGCTGACCCCCGGGGAACTTGAGGACAAGCTCGCCCGCGCGGCGGCAGCGGCCGCCTCGTACCGGCTGACGAGCGTCGAGCAGCGAGCGGAGTGGCTGCAGCACGCCGCCGACCGCCTGGAGAAGGAGGTCGAGAGCGTCAGCGAAATGATCACCACGGAGATGGGCAAGACCTTCCGGGCGGCGGAGCAGGAAGTGGTCAAGTGCGTGCACGGGCTGCGCTACTACGCCACCGAGGGCCCCGCGTTCCTGCGGGACCTGGACGGCGACGGCGAACGCGTGGGCGCGCGGCAGACGTTCGTCACGTACCAGCCGATCGGTGTCGTCCTCGCGGTGATGCCCTGGAACCTGCCGCTCTGGCAGGCCATGCGGTTCGCCGCACCCGCGCTCACGGCGGGGAACGTGGGGCTGCTCAAACACGCCTCGAACGTGCCGCAGTGCGCCCTGTACCTGGAAGAGCTGTTCCGCGAGGCGGGCTTCCCCGAGGACGTGTTCCAGACCCTGCTGATCTCCTCGGGACGGGTGGAGCAGGTGCTGCGCGACCCGCGGGTGGCCGCCGCGACACTGACCGGCAGCGAACCGGCCGGACGGTCGGTGGCTGCCATCGCCGGTGACGAGATCAAGAAGGTGGTCCTCGAACTCGGCGGCTCCGACCCCTTCATCGTCATGCCCTCCACCGACCTGGACCGGGCCACCGAGGTCGCGGTCAGGGCACGGACCCTGAACAACGGGCAGTCCTGCATCAACGGCAAACGCTTCTACGTGCACGAGGCCATCGGCGACGCGTTCATCGAGATGTTCGTGGCGAAGATGGCGGCACTGGTGGTCGGCGACCCGATGGCCGAGGACACCGACGTCGGACCGCTCGCCACCGAGTCCGGCCGGCAGGACGTGGAGTCCTACGTCGAGGACGCCGTCGCCAAGGGCGCGACCGTGCTGCTGGGCGGCGAACGCCCCGACGGACCCGGCTGGTTCTACCCGCCCACCGTCCTGACCGGCATCACCCCGGAGATGCGCATGTACCACGAGGAGGTCTTCGGCCCCGTGGCACAGGTGTGGACGGTCTCCTCCCTGGAGGAAGCCCTGCGGGAGGCCAACGGCCACCCCTACGGCCTCGGATCCAACCTGTGGAGCGAGGACGAGGACGAACGCGAGCTGTTCGTCCGCGACATCCAGTCCGGCATGGCCTTCATCAACGGCAACACGACCAGCTACCCCGAGATCCCCTTCGGCGGCGTCAAACGCAGCGGCTACGGACGCGAGCTGTCCGACCTCGGCATGCGGGAGTTCATGAACGCCAAGACCGTCTGGATCGGCCGCAGCGCCGCCTGAACCGGACGGCCCCGACGCCGAGGGAGGCACGATGACCCGGGCCGGCCTGGCCGCCGCGCGTTCCAGCACGGCGCAACTCGCGAAGATCGTCCCCCAGGTGGACGACGGCCAGTGGGAGCTGCCGTCCGCCTGCGCCGGCTGGCGCGTCATCGACGTGGTGGCCCACCTCGCGGCACTCGCCACCGAGGCCGTCGACCCGCCACCGCCCGACCCCGCGTGGCCGGAGGTCCGCGAGCGCTACCACGACCTGCGCGTCGACGAACGCCGCGGCCTCAGCCATGCCGACGTCCTCGACGAGTGGCGGCAGAGCACCCCCCGCCAGCTGGACCTGCTGGCGGCGGCCCAGGAACGCCCGGGGGCCGACGAACCCGTCGAGGTCCCCGGGCTCGGCACCTACCCCCGCCACCTCCTCGCCAACACCATGGCGTTCAACGTCTTCTGCCACCTCCGCGACGACCTGCTCGCCCCGGACGGCCCGCTCCCGCTCACCCTGCCCGAACCGACCGACGACCAGGTCGCCCCCGCCATCGACTTCATGCTCGCCGGCCTCCCCCAGATGCAGGGCCCGGAACTCACCGCCACCCTCCGCCGGCCCCTGGTCCTCGACCTGACCGGCCCCGGCGCGACCACCGTCACCGTCCACCCCGCGACCGCCCCGGACGGCCTGCTGACCGTGACACCCGGCGCGGCCGCCCCCACCCGGGTGCAGAGCACGGCACTCGACTTCATCGCCTGGGCCACCACCCGCAAACCCTGGCGCGACCACTGCACCATCACGGGCGACCCCGCCGACGCGACCCCGTTCCTCGACCGCCTCGACATCATCTGACCCGCTCGACCCGCTCGACCCGGACGGCCCGGACGGCCCGGACGGCCCGGACGACCCGGACGCCCCGGACGCCCCGGACGCCCCGGATCAGAACGCGTACGGATCGCCCGTCGCCAGCACCAGCACCCGCTGCTTGTCGTTCGTACGGTCCTGGTCCACCGCGCCCCCACCCCACACCACGTCCACCGCCAGCGTCACCTCCGCCGGCCGCTCCCGCAGCCGTACCGGCACCACCAGCTGCTCGCCGGGCACCTCGACCGCCAGCGGCCCGGTGTCGCAGACCACCTCCCGGTCACCGGTGCGCGTGCACCCGGCCGGCAGCTCCTGCGTGTCCGCCAGCGGCGCCGACGAGGCCAGCCGCACACTGGCCCCGGTCACGCCGTCCGGCCCGTGGTTGCGGGGAGTCACCCGGACCTCCACCAGGTCCCCGCTCAGCACCGCGGACCCGTGCACCTCCAGATCGGCGCTCCCGGCCCAGGCGGTACCCCCGCCGCCCACGACCAGGACACCCACCGCCACCGCCACCGCACCGGCCACCACCGGTCCACCACGACGCTTCGCCATGCCACCCGTCCCGTCCGACTCCGGCATCCGTAACCCTGCTCTCGTACGGATGTATGCCACCCGGGCCCCGCCGCAGGCGCCCCCCATCAGGTGACGTCCACCGGGCATGGCACGCTGCACGCATGCTCATCCTCCGCTCGGCCGCCCTGTTCGTCGTCGCCGCGTTCTTCGAGATCGGCGGCGCCTGGCTGGTCTGGCAGGGCGTGCGCGAGCACCGCGGCTGGCTCTGGGTGGCCGGCGGCATCCTCTCCCTCGGCGCCTACGGCTTCGTCGCCACCTTCCAGCCCGACGCCCACTTCGGCCGCATCCTGGCCGCGTACGGCGGCATCTTCGTCGCGGGTTCGATCCTGTGGGGCGTGGTCGCCGACGGCTACCGCCCGGACCGCTGGGACCTCACGGGCGCGGCGATCTGCCTGGCGGGCATGGCAGTGATCATGTGGGCACCCAGAAACTGACGTGAGGTTCGCGCCCCCGAAGGGGCGCTGGGGGTACCCCCGGCCGAAGGCTCGGGGAGGAACTGCGCGACCAGCCACAACGGACCCGCAGCCAGCCGATTCCGCAACCAGGACGGCACCTAGACTCTCCAAAGCAAGCCGCACACCTGACCCACCCCCGCTGAGGAGACCCCCATGGCCCCGTCCCGCATCGCGGTCGTCACCGGCGCCAGCAGCGGCATCGGCGCCGCCACCGCCCGCCGGCTCGCCGAGGCCGGCTACCGCGTCGTCCTCACCGCCCGCCGGGAGGACCGTATCGAGGCCCTGGCCAAGGAGATCAACGAGGCGGGCCACCAGGCCACCGCCTACGCCCTCGACGTGACGGACCGCGCGGCCGTGGACGAGTTCGCGACGGCCTTCAAGACGGTCGCCGTCCTCGTCAACAACGCCGGCGGAGCCCTCGGCGCCGACCCGGTCGCCACCGGCGACCCGGCCGACTGGCGCACGATGTACGAGACGAACGTCATCGGCACCCTGAACCTCACCCAGGCCCTGCTCCCCAGGCTGGAGGCGAGCGGCGACGGCACGGTGGTCGTGGTCTCCTCCACCGCCGGCCACGCGACCTACGAGGGCGGCGGCGGCTACGTCGCCGCCAAGCACGGCGCCCACGTCCTCGCCGAGACCCTCCGCCTGGAGATCGTCGGCAAGCCGGTCCGGGTCATCGAGATCGCCCCCGGCATGGTCAAGACCGACGAGTTCGCCCTGACCCGCTTCGGCGGCGACGAGGAGAAGGCCGCCAAGGTCTACCAGGGCGTCGCCGAACCCCTCACCGCGGACGACGTCGCCGACACCATCACCTGGACGGTCACCCGCCCCAGCCACGTCAACATCGACCTCCTGGTCGTCCGCCCCCGCGCCCAGGCCTCCAACACCAAGGTCCACCGGGACCTCTGATGCCGGACGAGGACACCCCCGCGGCCGCCCTGGAAAGGCAACTGGAAAAAGACCGCCTGCAACAGGAAACGAAGAACGAACGCCAGGTCTGGTACTTCCTGGCCTACTTCCTCTTCGGCATCCACATCATCGCCTTCGTGATGATCTACGCGGTCCGGCACGCCAAATAACCCGAGCGCCGCCAGAACACCGGACCCAGCACTCGCACCACACCAACAACTCGACGGCCCCCGGCAGGGAATACCACCCCAGCCGAGGGCTCGCGGCCCTGCACAACCCCGAGCCCTCGTTCAGCCGGACGTCAGCCCTTCACACAGACGACCTGCTTCAACTTCGCGACGACCTGCACCAGGTCCCGCTGCTGGTCGATGACCTGGTCGATCGACTTGTAGGCGCCGGGGATCTCGTCCACGACACCGGAGTCCTTACGGCACTCCACGCCCCGGGTCTGGTCCTCCAAGTCCTTCGTCGAGAAACGACGCTTGGCCGCATTACGGCTCATGCGCCGACCCGCACCGTGCGAGGCGGAATTGAAGGACATCTCGTTGCCGAGACCCTTCACGATGTACGACCCGGTGCCCATGGAGCCGGGGATGATGCCGTATTCCCCGGTTCGGGCACTGATCGCACCCTTGCGGGTCACGAGCAGGTCCACGCCTTCGTAACGCTCGCGGCTCACGTAGTTGTGATGGCAGCTCACTTCGGGTTCGAAGGTGACTTTCGCCTTCTTGAACTCCTTGCGGATCACACCCTTGAGGAGTGCCATCATGAGCGACCGGTTGTACTTCGCGTACTCCTGAGCCCAGTAGAGATCGTGCTCGTAGGCCGCCATCTGCGGAGTGTCCGCGACGAAGACGGCGAGGTCCCGGTCGATGATCCCCTGGTTGTGCGGAAGCTTCTGAGCCACGCCGATGTGGTGCTCGGCAAGTTCCTTGCCGATGTTCCGGGATCCGGAGTGCAGCATGAGCCACACCGAGTCGGACGTGTCGACGCACACCTCGATGAAGTGGTTGCCGGCCCCGAGCGTCCCCATCTGCTTCACGGCCCGCTCCTCCCGGAACTTCACCGCCTCCGCAACCCCGTCGAACCGCCCCCAGAATTCCCCCCACCCGGCCGTGGCCAGCCCGTGGAAGTCCCCCGGCTCCACCGGATCGGTGTGCATCCCGCGCCCCACCGGAATCGCCTGCTCGACCTTCGACCGCAGTCGCGACAGGTCGCCCGGCAGGTCGTTCGCCGTCAGGGACGTCTTCACCGCGGACATCCCGCAGCCGATGTCGACCCCGACCGCCGCCGGGCAGACCGCGCCCCGCATCGCGATGACCGACCCGACCGTCGCGCCCTTCCCGTAGTGGACGTCCGGCATCACCGCCAGGCCCTCGATCCACGGCAGGGTCGCGACGTTGCGCAGCTGCTGGAGCGCGACGTCCTCGACGGTCGCCGGGTCGGTCCACATCCGGATCGGTACCTTTGCGCCCGGTATCTCCACGTACGACATGTCTTCCTCATTCCCCCGCGGGCAGCACATCAAAAAGGACAAAAAGCTTTAAATTAAACAAAACGCAAATGCGGCGCCATAGGTCCGGAAACCAGACAGGGGACCGGCGTTCACAGCAGTGCGTGCGATAGACATTGTCTCCAGGGGGCGCCCCGCTGCGGCAAGCGATTAACCAGCGGGGACACTGGAGCAGGACCGAGCGGACCAGTGAACGGAAGGAGCCTGACCGTGCAGCGGAAGGCGTACGTAACCGGCATCGCCGCCCTTCTGGCGGTCCTGCTGGCCGGCTGCACGAGCGGTTCCAGCAGTGGCGACGACGCCACCGACAAGAACGCGGACGCCAGCACCTCCACCGTCGCCGCCCAGCCCGGCAAGTACCGCACCCTCCCGGAGGCCTGCGGCGCGGTCAGCCACGACACCCTCGACTCCCTGCTGCCGGGCATCGCCCAGATCACCGACGACGATCAGCGCGCGAAGGCGTACGCGGGCGAGGCTGCGCTCACCTATGACACCGACCGCAAGGTCGGCTGCCACTGGAAGATCGAGTCCACCGACGCCACCGACCGGCTGTCCGTCGACTTCGAGCGCGTGGTGTCGTACGACAACGCGGTCAGCGACGACAGCGAGGCGCAGACGATCTACACGCAGCTGGAGTCGGCGGCCGACATCCCCGAGTCCGCGCCCCCGACCCCGGCCGACACGGAATCGCCGTCGGCGTCCGCGTCGTCGTCGGCGTCGGACTCCCCGTCCGCGACCGCGTCGCCCACCGGATCCGCGGATCCGTCCTCCTCGGCCTCCACGTCGGCCTCGGACTCCGCCTCCTCCTCCGCCTCGTCCTCCACCACCCCGGCCGGCCTCCAGCCGCGTACGCTCTCCGATCTCGGCGACGAGGCGTATCTCGACGACCAGCTCAGCGGCTCCGGTTCGACGGCCGAACAGCGGACGGTGACTGTGGTGTTCCGCACGTCCAACGTCGTCGTGACGATCGTGTACGAGGAGCAGCCGATGGCCACCGGGACCGTGCCGGACAGCAAGGAAATGCAGGACAGGGCGCAGAATCTGGCCGCGCAGCTGGCCGAGGCCCTCAACGGCTGAGGGCTCCGGCACGCCCTCTGCACGCCGTCCGCAAAGGACGCGAACCGAAACCGCACAGCTCCCTCACCGCGTACCGTGGCCCCTCGGACCCGATCCGACCGCAGGAACCCCGAACGTATGAGTGAAGGAACCATGCAGCGAGTAGCAGTCCAGTCAGACGACCAGCGCGCCCGGAGCGGACGGAACGCCCAGCGACGGGCAGGGCGCCTGCGCCGCGGCCTCGTCTGCGCGGCCGCCGTTCCCGCCGTGGCCCTGTTCGCGACGGCCTGCTCCTCGGACTCGGGCGCCGCAGCGCAGGGGTCGGACAGCGGCTCCAACGCGGCCGTCGGGTCGACCGGTTCCGGCGACTCGGCCGCCGCTTCCCCGACCGTCCAGGCGGCCAAGTACGCGAAGCTGCCCGAGCCGTGTGCGGTGCTGTCGAAGAAGACGCTCACCGCGCTGGTGCCGAAGGGCGTGAAGTCGGGCAAGGAGGGCACGTCGGACGACGTGGCCACGCGGGGCAGCTGCTCGTGGAGCAGTCTGGACAGCAACGGCGTGAAGGGCTCCCAGTTCCGCTGGCTCAACGTCTCCTTCCTGCGCTTCGACTCGGACGCCGGCCGCGGTACGGGCGAGAAGCAGGCCGAGGCGTACTACACGAGCCAGGTGCAGGGTGCCCAGTCCGTGGCGGGTGCCAAGAACACCAAGTCGGTGCCGGTGACCGGGGCCGGCGACCAGGCGACGGCCGTGCGCTACGACCTGAAGAAGAAGGAGGGCGCCTTCAAGCAGCAGACGGTGGTGGCCCGGGTCGCGAACGTCGTCGTCACTCTCGACTACAACGGTGCGGGTCTGGCGGGTGCGAAGGCTCCGGACGCGGACACTCTGACGAAGGTGGCGGAGAAGGCGGCGGCGGAGGCGGTGGCGTCGGTGGCGACGGCCAACGGCTCTGGTTCCGCGCCGAGTTCACCTGCGGCGACACCCTCGAAGGCGGCCTCCAAGTCGCCCAGTGCCTCGGCGTCGCCTTCCAAGTCGTCGACCAAGAAGAGCTGACCGGCCATACGTGCGCCGCACTGATGTGCCACCCTGTTGCGCGCAACAACACGCAAGGGGAGGGGAGTACCGGTGGCCGCGCCAATGCAGCTGACTCGGATGCACCGCGTTCTCATCGGTGTGGTCGTGACCGGCGCGATGATCATCGCCGGCATCGGCTTCGCCGGCTCGTACGCGGCCGTCCGTGAGCTGGCCATCAAGAAGGGGTTCGGGAACTTCGCCTATGTGTTCCCGATCGGCATCGACGCGGGCATCTGCGTCCTGCTCGCCCTTGACCTGCTGCTGACCTGGATCCGCATCCCCTTCCCGCTGCTGCGGCAGACGGCCTGGCTGCTGACCATCGCGACGATCGCCTTCAACGGCGCCGCGGCCTGGCCGGACCCGCTGGGTGTGGGTATGCACGCGGTGATCCCGATCCTGTTCGTGGTGGCGGTCGAGGCCGCCCGGCACGCGATCGGCAGGATCGCCGACATCACGGCGGACAAGCACATGGAGGGGGTGCGCATCACCCGATGGCTGCTCTCCCCCGTCCCGACCTTCCTCCTGTGGCGACGGATGAAGCTGTGGGAGCTGCGCTCCTACGACCAGGTCATCAAGCTGGAGCAGGAACGTCTCGTCTACCAGGCGAGGCTCCGCTCGCGCTTCGGCCGGGCGTGGCGCAGGAAGGCTCCCGTGGAGTCCCTGATGCCGCTGCGGCTGGCGAAGTACGGCGTCCCCCTGGCGGACACGGCTCCGGAGGGGCTGGCGGCCGCGGGCATCGACCTGCCGGCGCTGCTGCCCGCCGCCGAGCCGGCCGCGGCCGCGCGTGCCGCCGCGGCGGCGCCCGCCGGTGCGCAGCGCCCGGAGCTGGCCCCCGGCCCCGACGCCGGCCCCCGCCCCGGGCAGCCCGGGTACGGCGCCGAGCCGGAGCCGCCGCAGCCCGGCCTGGAGGTCAGCCCCTGGCTGCAGGCCCGAGACCCCCAGCAGATCGAGTACCAGGGCGGCTACGACCCGACGTACGACCCTCGGTACGCCGCCTGGCTGGCGCAACAGCAGCAGTACCAGCAGGAGCAGTACCAGCAGTTCCAACAGTTCCCCCAGGACCAGTTCCCGCAGGACCAGTTCCCGCAGGAGCAGTTCCCCCAGGGCCAGTTCCCGCAGGACCAGTTCCCGCAGAACGAGCAGCCGCTGCCCGTGGAATCCCCCGCGGAGACCACGGGCAGCTTCCCCATCCCGTCCGGTCCGGGGCGCACCCGTGAGCTGGGCGAGGGCGGCGGTCCCCCGGAGCCCCCGGCGCCGTCGGAAGAGGACTACTACCTGGTCTTCCGCGAGTCGATAAAGAGCGGCAACGGAGCACCCACCCCGCGCGGGTTCATGGCCGATGTCGAGGCGACCTACGGCGTCGCCCTCGACGAGACCGAGTCCAAGCGCATGGTGACCCGCTTCTCCAACCGTCTCAACGCCGAGCTGACCGACGAGCACATCGCCTGACAGGCACGCGGTCCGACAGACACGAGGTCCGACAGGCACGCGGAAGGGGCCCTCCGGAAACCGGAGGGCCCCTTCCGCACGTCGGCCTACGCGCCGAGCAGCAGCCGTACGCGCTCCTGCCCCACCGCGAGCAGCAGCGTGGGCAGCCGGGGGCCGGTGTCCCGCCCGACCAGCAGGTGGTAGAGCAGCGCGAAGAACGTCCGCTGGGCCGTCTTGATCTCCGGCGGCAGCTCCTTCGGCGTCGCGTCGGCGGAGAACCCGGCCTGGACCTTGGGCACGCCGTAGACGAGGTGGGTCAGTCCGTCCAGCGACCAGTGCTCGGCGAGTCCGTCGAGCAGCAGTCGTACGGAGTGCTGGGACGCCTCGTCGAGGGACTTCAGCAGCTCGGCGTCCGGCTCGTCCCGGACGATCGTCCGCTGGTCGGCCGGTACCTGGGTGTTGATCCAGGCCTCGGCCTTGTCGTACCGCGGCCGGGCCTCGTCCACCGACCCGAGCGGGTTCGCCGGGTCCAGTTCGGTGAGGATGCGCAGCGCCTGGTCCTCGTGCCCGGCGGTGATGTCGGCGACGGAGGCGAGGGTCCGGTACGGCAGCGGGCGCGGCGTCCGGGGCAGCTCGCCGCCGGCCGTCCGGACGGCACGCGAGTGCGCGGCGATGTCGCCGGGCAGCGCGGACCCGTCGGCGACCTTCCCGTCGAGCTTGTCCCACTCGTCGTAGAGCCGCTGGATCTCCTGGTCGAAGGCGATCTTGAAGGACTGGTTGGGCCGGCGCCGGGCGTACAGCCAGCGCAGGATCTGCGGCTCCATGATCTTCAGGGCGTCGGCCGGGGTGGGCACCCCGCCCCGGGAGGACGACATCTTCGCCATCCCGCTGATGCCCACGAAGGCGTACATGGGCCCGATGGGCTGCTTGCCCCCGAAGATCCCGACGATCTGCCCGCCGACCTGGAAGCTGGACCCCGGCGACGAGTGGTCGACACCGCTGGGCTCGAAGATCACGCCCTCGTAGGCCCACCGCATCGGCCAGTCGACCTTCCAGACCAGCTTGCCGCGGTTGAACTCGCTGAGCCGGACGGTCTCGGAGAACCCGCAGGCGGCGCAGGTGTACGTCAGCTCGGTGGTGTCGTCGTCGTAGCCCGTGACGGTGGTCAGGTCCTTGCCGCAGCCGCCGCAGTACGGCTTGTACGGGAAGTACCCGGCGGAGCCGGACGACCCGTCGTCCTCGCTCGCCGCGCCCGAGCCCTCCTCGGCCTCCAGCTCGGCCTCGTCGACGGGCTTCTGCTGCTTCTTCGCGGGGGCCTTCTTCGTCCGGTACTGGTCGAGGATCGCGTCGATGTCACCGCGGTGCTTCATGGCGTGCAGGATCTGCTCGCGGTACACGCCGGAGGTGTACTGCGCGGTCTGGCTGATCCCGTCGAACTCGACGCCCAGCTCGGCCAGCGACTCGACCATGGCGGCCTTGAAGTGCTCGGCCCAGTTCGGGTGCGCGGAGCCCTGCGGGGCGGGCACCGAGGTGAGCGGCTTGCCGATGTGCTCGGCCCAGGACTCGTCGACGCCGGCGACACCGGCCGGGACCTTGCGGTAGCGGTCGTAGTCGTCCCAGGAGATCAGGTGCCGGACCGGGTATCCGCGCCGCCGGACCTCGTCGGCGACCAGGTGCGGGGTCATGACCTCGCGCAGGTTGCCCAGGTGGATGGGCCCCGACGGCGAGAGCCCGGACGCGACGACGACCGGTTTGCCCGGGGCCCGACGCTCCGAGTCCTCGATGACCTCGTCCGCGAAACGGGAGACCCAGTCGGTGGTCTCGGTGCTCTGAGCCACGATCGGCACGTCCTTCTTTCTGGCGCGGGACAGCCGGTACGGTCGCACGGCTGACCGCTCCATTCTCCCAGCCGACCCCGAATCCACGAAAACGGGTTCCCACCGCACCCCTGATCGGCGGCGCAGCCGCCGTTCCGGGGGCGCGGGGCTGTATCGATGTGCGGCTCCGCCGCGTGGGCGCGACCAGCCCCCACGGCGCCGCACCCGGCCACCCCACCGCCCGCGCCCGCGCTCGTAGCCGCAAAAACCCCTTTACCCCCCGTGAAATACTGGACCCGTATACCAATCCCCCCGAGGAGAACGGCTCCCACCCCATGGCCCCGGTCACGCCCCTCAGCGCCTCCGTCAACCAGCAGCTCACCGACGCCCTCTCGGCAACCTTGCCGGAGGCCCCCGTCGACCCGCTGCTGCGACGCAGCGACCGGGCCGACTACCAGGCGAACGGCATCCTCGCCGCCGCCAAGAAGGCCAAGGCCAACCCCCGGGAGCTGGCGGCGCAGGTCGTCTCGCACATCACCACCGGCGCGGACCTGATCCAGGACGTCGAGGTCTCCGGCCCCGGCTTCCTCAACATCACCCTCTCCGACAAGGCGATCACCGGGAACCTCGCCGCCCGGTACGCGGACGGCGACCGCCTCGGCGTACCGGCCAAGGCCAACCCGGGCATCACGGTCATCGACTACGCGCAGCCGAACGTCGCCAAGGAGATGCACGTCGGCCACCTGCGGTCCGCGGTGATCGGCGACGCCCTGCGCGGCATGCTCGACTTCACCGGCGAGACGACGATCGGCCGGCACCACATCGGCGACTGGGGCACCCAGTTCGGCATGCTCATCCAGTACCTGATCGAGAACCCGGACCAGCTGTCCGCGGAGACCGACACGGACGGCGAGCAGGCCATGTCGAACCTGAACCGGGTCTACAAGGCGTCCCGGGCGGTCTTCGACGCGGACGAGGCGTTCAAGGAGCGGGCCCGGAAGAGGGTCGTGGACCTCCAGTCCGGCGACAAGGAGACCCTGGAGCTCTGGCAGCGGTTCGTGGACGAGTCGAAGGTCTACTTCTACTCGGTCTTCGAGAAGCTCGACATGGAGATCCGGGACGACGAGATCGTCGGCGAGTCGGCGTACAACGACGGCATGCCGGAGACCGCCCGCCTCCTGGAGGAGAGCGGCGTCGCGGTCCGCTCCGAGGGCGCGCTCGTCGTGTTCTTCGAGGACATCCGGGGCAAGGACGACCAGCCGGTCCCGCTGATCGTGCAGAAGGCGGACGGCGGCTTCGGCTACGCGGCCTCGGACCTGACGGCGATCCGCAACCGGGTCACCGACCTGCACGCCACCTCGCTCCTCTACGTCGTGGACGTCCGTCAGTCCCTCCACTTCAAGATGGTCTTCGAGACGGCGCGGCGGGCGGGCTGGCTCACCGACGACGTCACCGCGCACAACATGGGCTACGGCACCGTGCTGGGCGCGGACGGCAAGCCGTTCAAGACACGTGCGGGTGAGACCGTACGGCTGGAGGACCTGCTGGACGAGGCGGTGCAGCGGGCCGCCGAGGTCGTCCGGGAGAAGGCCCAGGACCTCACCGAGGACGAGATCCAGGAGCGGGCCGCGCAGGTCGGCATCGGGGCCGTGAAGTACGCGGACCTGTCGACGTCGCCGAACCGGGACTACAAGTTCGACCTGGACCAGATGGTCTCGCTGAACGGCGACACCTCCGTGTACCTCCAGTACGCGTACGCCCGTATCCGGTCGATCCTGCGCAAGGCGGGGGAGGTCCGGCCGGCCGCCCATCCGGAGCTGGAACTGCACGCGGCGGAGCGGGCGCTGGGCCTGCACGTGGACGCGTTCGGCGACACGGTCTTCGAGGCGGCGGCGGAGTACGCCCCGCACAAGCTGGCCGCGTACCTGTACCAGCTGGCGTCGCTGTACACGTCGTTCTACGACAAGTGCCCGGTCCTGAAGGCCGACACCCCGGAACAGGTGGAGAACCGCCTCCTCCTGTGCGACATCACGGCCCGCACCCTGCACCAGGGCATGGCGCTGCTGGGGATCAGGACGCCGGAAAAGCTCTGACGCGGTCCCGGCCCGTCCCTCACTGCGGGGGCGGGCCGGTGACGGATTCCAGGGCCAGTTCGCCCGCGAGGCGGTTCAGCGCTGCCGTACGGGCCCCGGTGCGGCCCCAGGCGGTCAGGATCGCGGCGATGCGGGCGTCCACCTGGCGCCGGTCGTACCCCAGCCAGGCGGTCTCGCGGAGTTCGACGGCTTCGTACGGTCGCATGGGCTTCGCCTCCCGGTCGGCTCGCTCCCGGGCGTCGGCGACGCGCCGGGACGCCGCGGGGTAGCGCTCCGCGAGGAACCGCTCCATCGTGTCGAGGTGGGCCTGCTCGTTCTGCCACTCGTGTCTGAGGCGGGCCATGTACGCGTCCACCTGCGCACGGTCGTAGCCCTGTGCGGCCAGGTCGAAGTCGCCGCCGGAGAGGGTGCCGCGGGCGGTGGTGGGCGGTGGTGCGGCCGCGGGCGGGTCCGCCGCGGGCCGGGGTCCGGTGGCGCCGGGGCCGGTGGCGCCGGACCCCGGCCGTCGTGGGCCGCTTCCGGGCGGCGGCGACGATGGCCTCGGCCTCCCGCCGGGCGCGCTCCAGGGTCTCCCGGGCCGTCCGCTCGGCTTCGGCCCGCGCCGCGGCCAGCGCCTCGTCGGCGACGCGGCGGCCGTACCGCTCGGCTTCCTGCCGGATGTCCCACGCCTTCCTCAGCAGTCGCCGGACGACGTCGTCGCCGTACCCGAGTGCGGTGACGTCCAGGTCGGGGGCGGCGACGGCGTGCTCGTACAGCAGTGTGCCGAGGGCGTCGTGGACGGTGGCGGCGGTCTGGGGGCGGTCCTCGGGGCGTTTGGCGAGGAGGCTCGTCAGGAGGGCGTCGAGGGCTTCGGGGAGGTCCGGGACGAGGGTGCGCGGCGGTGCCGGGGTCTCGTCCATGTGCATGCGCAGCACGCTCAGGGGATGGTCGGCGACGAAGGGCGGGCGGCCGGTCACCGCGTGGTAGAGCAGGCAGCCCAGGGAGTAGAGGTCGCTGCGGTGGTCGATCTCCCGGGTGCCGAGGGCCTGTTCGGGGGACATGTACGGCGGGGAGCCGAGCAGCGCGCCGGTGGCCGTGAGTTCGTTGACGCCGAGCGATTCGCCGATGAACTTCGCGACCCCGAAGTCGAGGACCTTGACCGTGCCTTCGGGGGTGAGCAGGACGTTGGCCGGCTTGATGTCGCGGTGGACCACCCCGTGCCGGTGGGCGGCGCCGAGGGCCCGGGCGATCTGTCCGGCCCAGCCGACGGCCAGTGGCCACGGCGGCGTGGACTGTCTGAGCCGCCTGCTCAGCGGGACACCGGGGACGAGTTCCATGACGAGGTAGAGGACCCGGCGCTCGTCGACGCGCACCTCGCCCCAGTCGTGCACGGTGACGACGTTCGGGTGCAGGACCCGCCCGGCCAGCTGGACCTCCCGCTCGAACCTCGCCTGGGTCTCCGCCTCGTCCGCGAGCGGCAGCGCATGGACGATCTTGACGGCGACCGGACGGCGCATCCGTACGTCCTGCGCGGCCCACACCTCGCCCATGCCGCCCGCGCCGAGCCGGGCCCCGATCCGGAACCGCTCGGCGATCAGCACCCCTTCCACCGGCCGCCTCCCTCTTTCAGGACCCCGCCGAGTCACCGGAACTGCCGTAGGAGCCGCCCGCCTGCCGGCGCAGTCGGCGGGCCTCCTCCTCCAGGCGGTGCGCGACCTGCGGCGCACCCTCCGTGAGGCCGCTGGCGCTGAGCTGGGCGGCGAGTGCGGTGAAGTAGTGGGCGGTGGACAGGAGCAGGTCGTCCACGCCGATCGGAGCCGGGCCCCGGGGCAGGGCGTTGGCGTCCTCGGCCACGCGCCTGATCTCGTCCCGGAGCTGGCTCTTGGCGTCCTCGGTGAGGGAGACGGCCCGGTCGAGCTGGGCGAGCAGGGAGTCGCAGGACCGGCGCAGCTCGGCCAGCAGCCGGTCGTCCCTGCCCACCTGGCTGATCCCGACCGTCTGGGCCGCGAAGACGTCGCCCCGCAGCAGCCGGTCGCCGGCCACGACGGGCTCGTAGCGGCGCAGGTCGATCGCGGCGGTCGCGCCCAGGGCCGCCCGGAAGCACGGGTGGACGTGGAACTCGCTCTCGTGCGGCTGGACGGGCAGGTCGTTGCCCCCGGTGAAGACGATGTCGTTGCCGCGCCGTACGCCGAGGAAGCCGACGTCGTGGAGGACGTCGACGATCCCGGGGAGGGTCAGTGCCTCCGCGTAGGCGGGGAAGAGCCGGTGCAGGGACTGCTCGGCCGCCTCGAAACGGCTGCGCAGCGCGGCGCGGGAGACGACGTAGCCCGCGTTCTGGAAGAGCGGGAACAGGTACTTCAGGAACGGGTGGGCGACCAGGTACTCCAGGGACAGGTCCTTCAGCTTCCAGGCGGAGAACTGGAAGCCCGCCTCCAGGACGTCCGCCTCGGTGATCCGGGCCCGGCCGTGCTTGAGGTGGGCGGTCTCCTGGCAGAGGTTGAGGAACTGGATGGCGTCCCGGGGCCGGGGCAGGCAGCGGCGGAAGAGGTGGGCCGGTGTCCACTCGCCCTCGACGGCCGGCGGGAACAGCTCCTGCCACAGCCGGTCGGCGGTCAGGCCGGCGCCGACGGAGGCCCGGGCGCGGGCCAGGGCGAGGTCGCGCAGCGCCTCCTCGGTCCAGGCGATCCGCAGCTCCTCCAGATGGAACTTGTCCAGTTCGCCGAAGGACAGCGAGTCGTAGATGTCCGCCCGCAGGAACAGCAGGAGCTGCACCATCCCCGTGTACCGGCCCGCCGCGTGCTTGGCGGCCAGCAGCAGCCCGATGACCATGGAGTTGCTGTCCGGCTCGGCGGACCACACCAGCTCCAGCTGGTCGACCATGAGCAGCAGCGGCGGGTGCGCGGCGGCGCAGCCGAGGTCGGCGAAGGCGCGTTCCACCCCGTGCTCCACGACCTTCAACTGGCGCTGGGCACGGGCTCCTTCGGACGACGTCCCCGCCAGGTCGATCGCCGCCTTGACGCCGAACGCCTCCAGGGAGAGGGAGGTCTGCAGCCCCTGGACGGTCTGTGCCAGCCGGTCCAGGCCGCCGTCCTCCAGTTCGCCGTTCTGCTTGAGGAACTTCAGCAGCGCCTTCACCGAGGTGGGTGTCTTCCCGTGCGCCTGCTTCGCGTGCGTGGCGAGGTGCCGGGCCGCGTGGACGGCGAACAGGTAGCGCCAGATCAGCGCCTTGGCCGAGTCGCCTGGCAGCCCCTGCAGCTCGAACCGGCGGATCTCGTCGCCCGCCACCTCGTCCGGGGTGACCAGCGTCTTCCCCGCGTACCCGGGGCCCCGGTCCGCCATCAGCTGCATGCAGACGGCGCTCTTGCCCGACCCCTTGCGCCCGATGATCAGCATCTTCTGCCCGGACACGGCGGCCCGGTAGGCCGCGTTGGGCAGAAAGCCGCCGCGCAGCAGCAGCCCGTCCTTGACATCCCGCTCCGCGTCCTCACGGCCGAAGTGCAGACGCGCGAGCAGCCCCCCGTCGTCGCTCATGACATCCACCGTATCGGCCGGCGGCACGGTCGCCGACGGGTTCTGCACGGAGACCACCGACAGGAAGTCCCCGCCCGCCGCCCGTTCCGGGCGACCGCGTCCGGCGCTGTCAGTGACGCCCCTTACAGTCTTCGCCATGGCGACTCTTCCCAACCCGCTGCCCAAGCTGGCGACCGACCCGAGCGGCCGGTCCCTGGGGCTTCAACTCCCGCCCGGGACAC
This sequence comes from Streptomyces sp. NPDC008092, assembly GCF_042957285.1. NCBI lineage: Bacteria > Bacillati > Actinomycetota > Actinomycetes > Kitasatosporales > Streptomycetaceae > Streptomyces > Streptomyces sp. NPDC008092. The sequence continues at coordinate 24,003 of NZ_JBIBHY010000003.1, read as the reverse complement.
TGCTCGACGACACGCTCGACGGCCCGTGGCACGCGCCGTTGCTGTGGTACGCCGGGCAGCCCGCCGGGCCCGGGACCTGGACCGCGCTGGGCGCGCCGGCCGCCCGTGCGGGGCTGCTGCCGGTGCTCATCGACGTGTCCGAGGTCGACGACTGGGACTTCGCGCCCGGGGACACGTCGTACCCGGGGGACCACGACGCCGACGAGGTGCTGGAGGACTACTGGGAGGAGGACCCGCCGGAGGGCGAGGAGTGGCCGGGGCTCGCTCCCTCCCCGGCGCTGGTCGCCGACCCGGACACGCGGGCCGCGGACGTCGCCGACGCGCTGAGCCAGGGGCGGCCCTGGCTGAAGGAGCCGCATCTGGCGCTGGTGTCCGCCCGGCGCAGCGCGGACATACCGGCGGCCATCGGCTGGAGCGGCCCGGTGAACTACGAGGAGGACACGGGCCGGCTGTGCGCGGTGCTGCGCTCCTGGGAGGACCGGTTCGGCGCCCGGGTGGTGGCGCTCGGCTTCGACCACCTCGCGCTGTCCGTCGCCGCCCCGCCCGCCGGCCTGGACGAGGCGGAGGCGGTCGCCGCCGAGCACTTCGCGTTCTGCCCGTACAGCGTGCTGCCGGGCGACGACGACACCCTCTCGTCGTACGCCGAGCAGCTGGTCGGCGAGCGGCTGTGGCACTTCTGGTGGGACTGAGCCCCGGCCTCGGCTAGCTGCCCAGGCCCTTGGCGAGCCTCCGCAGCCCCTCCCCGATCTCCTCCGGCGTCTGCGTCACGAAGCACAGCCGCAGCGTCGAGCGGTCGGGGTCGGCGGCGTGGAAGGGCTCGCCGGGGACGTAGGCCACGTTCTGCTCCACCACCCGGCGGAGCAGAGCGGTGGTGTCGTACGACGACGGGAGCCTGGCCCAGAGGAACATGCCGCCCTCGGGCCGGTGCCAGGTGGAGCCGGCCGGGAGGGCGTCGGCCAGGCCCGCGAGCATGGCGTCCCGGCGTTCGCGGTAGACCGCGCGCACCGTGGCGACGTGGGCGTCCAGCACGTCCAGGTAGCGGGCGGCGGCGAGCTGGTTGAGGGTCGGGGTGTGCAGGTCGGCCGCCTGTTTGGCCACCGCGCAGGCGCGGCGCAGGGCGTCGGGCGCGCGGAGCCAGCCGAGCCGCAGGCCGGGGGCCATGACCTTGGAGAAGGAGCCGAGCAGGACGGTCCGGTCCGCGGCGCCCGGGAAGGACGCAATCCAGGGGACGTGGTCGCCGTCGTAGCGCAGCTCGCCGTAGGGGTCGTCCTCGATGATCCACAGGCCGTGGCGGGCGGCGGCCGTGGCCAGGGCGGCACGGCGGGCGGCGGGCATGGTGCGGCCGGTGGGGTTCTGGAAGGTGGGTACGAGGTAGAGGAGTTTGGGCCGTTCGGCGCGGATCAGCTCCTCCAGCGCGGCCGGGTCGACGCCGTCCGCGTCCCCGGGCACCGGCAGCACGCGTGCGCCGGCCAGCCCGAACACCTGAAGTGCCGCCAGGTAGCAGGGGCTTTCGACGAGGATCGTGTCCCCGGGGTCGATCAGGGCGCTCGCGAGGAGGGAGAGCGCCTGCTGGGAGCCGGTGGTGACGAGGAGGTCGTCGGCCGCGGTGGGCAGGCCCCGCGCCGAGATGCGCGCCGCGAGCCGCTGCCGCAGGGCCGGTTCGCCCTCGGTCGTCGAGTACTGCAACGCCCGTTCCGGCGCTTCCTCCAGCACCGCGCGGAAGGCGGCGGCGATGCCCTCCCGGTCGAACAGTTCGGGGGCCGGCAGCCCGCCCGCGAAGTTGATCACCTCGGGCCGGGCGGTCACCGCGAGAATCTCCCGCACGGGTGACCCGCCGACGGTGCGGGCCCGGGCCGCGAGCGGGGGAAGCGGGGCGGGAACGGGGGCGGAGGCGGAGTCAGGGGTGAGGGTCATGGACGGCTCCTTGGGCTGATCCTCGTCTTGACGGGAGCGTAGAGAGGTACGTGCCGCCTACACCCGTAATTCCGCGATCCGGACGGGCCGGCCTCGGGCGCCCCCTACCGCCGCCCCCTACCGCCGTCCCGCACCGCCGTCCGCTACCGCCGTCCCGTACCGCCGTCCCACGGGACGGGATCCGCACAGCTCACCGGGGTGGACCGGGCTCGGGCGTCCCGAATCCCCCGTCGGCTCTGGCGGACGGGGCGAGCCGCCCCACAGGCTGAGGGCACAGCGCTGCCCCCGCACCCCGCACCCCGAGCGCCGACCACGCCGAGATCGTCAAGGGAGCCCTCGCATGTCCGTCACGCACCGCACCCCGGCCTCCGGCCGCCGCCGTCTCCTGGCGACGGCCGCCCCGGCGCTGGTCGCCGCGACCGCACTGAGCGGGTGCCGGGACGGCCAGGGCGTACGCGACGAGGGCCCGTCCTCCTCCGCGGCCCGCCTCCGGCACTCCGACCGTCCGGCACACTCCCCGACGCCGGCGCCCGCGCCGACCTCACGGCAGACCTCATGAGAGTGCCCCGGCGGAATTGCTTCTGCCGGGGCGCGGTCGGACGCGGTCGGACGCGGTCAGCCCAGCATCCGGGCGGCCTCGACCGCCCAGTAGGTGAGGATGTTCTGCGCGCCCGCCCGCCGGATGCCCGTCAGGGTCTCCAGGATCGCGCGGTCGCGGTCGATCCACCCCTTCTCGGCGGCGGCCTCGACCATCGAGTACTCGCCGGAGATCTGGTAGGCGACGACCGGCACGTCCACCGAGTCGGCGACCCGCGCGAGGATGTCGAGGTAGGGCCCGGCCGGCTTGACCATCACCATGTCGGCCCCCTCCTCCAGGTCGAGGGCCAGCTCCCGCAGCGACTCCCGCACGTTGGCCGGGTCCTGCTGGTAGGTCTTGCGGTCGCCCTGCAGCGAGGATCCGACGGCCTCGCGGAAGGGGCCGTAGAAGGCGGAGGCGTACTTCGCGGTGTAGGCGAGGATCGCGACGTCCTCGCGCCCGATCTGGTCGAGCGCGTCGCGGACGACGCCGATCTGCCCGTCCATCATCCCGCTGGGCCCGACGACATGGGCGCCCGCGTCGGCCTGCACCTGGGCCATCTCGGCGTACCGCTCCAGGGTGGCGTCGTTGTCGACGCGCCCCTCGGCGTCGAGCACCCCGCAGTGGCCGTGGTCGGTCGTCTCGTCGAGGCACAGGTCGGACATGACGAGGAGGTCGTCGCCGACCTCGGCGCGCACGTCGCGCAGCGCGACCTGGAGGATCCCGTCCGGGTCGGTGCCGGGCGTGCCGAGGGCGTCCTTCTTGCTCTCCTCCGGCACCCCGAACAGCATGATCCCGGAGATGCCCGCCTCGACCGCCTCGGCGGCCGCCTTCTTCAGGCTGTCCCGGGTGTGCTGCACGACGCCGGGCATGGCGGCGATCGGCACCGGCTCGCTCACCCCCTCCCTGACGAACGCCGGGAGGATGAAGTCCGCGGGGTGCAGCCGGGTCTCGGCGACCATGCGCCGCATGACGGGGGTGGTCCGCAGCCGCCGCGGCCGCGTGCCGGGGAAGGAGCCGTACTTCGTCATGCCCTCTACGCTACGCCCGTCACAAGAGCGCCCTTACCGACTCGGCGTCGGCGCCCCGGCCCGCTCCAGGGCGGGGCGCCGCGGCACCGGAAGGTCAGACCTCCAGGTCGGTCTCCAGCTTCTTCAGGCTGTGCCGGGCCAGCGCGAGGTTGCTCCGGGCGCGGTCCAGGGCGAGGTAGAGGAAGAGCGAGCCGCCGGCCTTGGTCAGGGGACGGATGAGGTGGTACTGGCCGCCGAGGGTGATCAGGATGTCCTCGATCTCGTCGTCGAGGCCGATGGACTTCAGCGTGCGCTGCTTGGCGCGGACCACCTCGGTGTTCCCGGCCGCCGCCAGCTCCAGGTCCAGGTGCGGTCCGCCGCCCAGCACGCCGAGCGACATGCCGCTTTCGTAGTCGACCAGGGCGACCCCGACGGCCCCGTCGATGCTCATGGCTTCCTTGAGCGCTGTCTCGATGTTCACGCTGGTGCCCTCGATTTCCTTACGTGGGTCGACTCGGACGCAAGCGGTTCGACGAAGGTTGCTTCCTGACCTGTCCGAGTCCGAATAAACGTCATCTTTGGCCAGTGTTGCAACAGTTGGCAATAAAGTACTGTGCGACCGAGGGGTCAGGAGGGGGAACTCATGGCTTTGCTGGATGCAGCCCTGCACGACGTCGGACGGACGCCCGGCGTCACCGCCGCCGCCCTCGTGGACGGCGTGACCGGCCTCTCCTATGCCGAGTTCGGCGCCCAGGAACCGGCCCAGGACGCCCAGGAGACCGCCCACTCGGTGACCATGAACCTCAACCGGGCCGGTTTCACCGGAGAGTTGGAGGGCATCGTCGTCACCACCGCCGCCCACCACCATGTGACGGCCCGCGTCGACCGGGAGGGCGACCCGCTCCTGCTGTTCGCCCTGGTGGACCGGGACCGCACGAACATCACGTGGGCACTGCGCGACCTGGCCGAGCACACGGACCGACTGCTCGCATGACACAGGAGACACCGGCCGCCCGCAACATCCCCGCCCTGCTCGCCGCCCTGCACGCCGAGAAGCGCTCCTGTGCCGTGCTGGTCTCCGGCGCCCCGGGCGGTGTCATCCACGTCCGCGACGGCATGGTCGTCGGCATGGAGACCCCCGGCGCCCCCGGCGTGGAGGTGCTCCTCCTCAAGTCGCGCAGGATCACCGAGGACGACTGGACGGCCGCCCGCGCCACCGGCACCGACCCCGCGCACCTGGCCCGGGAACTGGTCGCCCAGGGCCTGCTGGGCGCCACCGAACTGGAGATCACCGGCCGGGCCGCCCTGTTCGACGCGGCCTTCGCGCTGGCCCTGACCAGCCCGGACGGCTGGGAGGTGACCGATCCCCGCCCCCTGCTCGACACGGGCACCGCGGTACCGCCCGACCGCCTGGTCACGGAGAACACCCGCCGTATCCGTCTGCTGGCGAACGAGCGCGGCGCCACCGCCCGCTTCGCCCGCGACCACCCGGAACCGGCCCCGGCCGCCCGCGACCCGCGGCAGACCGCCCGCCTCTCGCCCCGCCACCGGAACCTCCTGACGGTCGCCGACGGCCGCAGGACACCCCGGGACATCGCCTTCGCCCTCGGCCGCGGCCTGTTCGCCGTCATGCTGGACCTCCGCGACCTCCTGGCCCTGGGCCTCCTCCAGCCCCCGTCCGCCACCCCCACCGACCGCCCGAGCACGGCACCGCGCACCCCACCCGCTCCCCCCACGGCGGCACCGCACCCCGCAGCGGCCCCGCTCCCCCGCCGCAAACGCTAGTCCCGGGCACCAGTGGCCCACGCACCACCGAGCACGACAGCACAGGAGGAAGCGACCATGAACGATCCCGTGCAGGACATCCTCGTCTCCTTGCGCGACCGGGTGATGGGCGTCCGCGAGACCACCCTGGCCACCGTCGACGGGCTGGTGGTGGCCAGCGACACCGACAAGACCCACCCCGAGTCCATGGCCGCCCTGGCAGCCGCCGCCATCTCCCTGGGCCACCGCCTCGCCGACCAGGGCGACACCGGCACCCTCCGCCAGCTCACGGCCCGCTGCAGCGCGGGCCACGTCATCGTCACCGCCGTGGGCACCCGAGCCCTCCTCGCCGTGGTCACCGACGAGGGCGTGGACGGCCTGGCCTTCGACCGCGAGATCCCGACGGTCATCGAGGACCTGAAGAAGATCCTCGCCAACGACACGGCCTGACCCGAAGCGCGCCCCGAAGGGGGCGCGGGGAACTGCGCGACCAGCCCCCACCGGCCCGCGGACGACCGACGACACAGCAGAGGGGGCCCGGGGCGCAGCCCCGAACCCCCTCTCTCACTGCACGAGGCTCACGTGGTGGTACGCCTCCTGCGCGCCCCCGGTCGCCGCTCGCTCGGCCGTGTCACCGGATCGCCGGCCTCCAGCGCGCTCGCGCGCCTGCGGAGGCCGAACTCGGCCAGCGCCTCCGCCAGCTTCACGGCCGACGGCTCCGGGGCCATCACGTCCACCCGCAGCCCGTGCTCCTCGGCCGTCTTGGCCGTGGCGGGGCCGATACAGGCGATCACCGTCACGTTGTGCGGCTTGCCGGCGATGCCGACCAGGTTCCGCACGGTGGACGACGACGTGAAGAGCACCGCGTCGAAGCCGCCGCCCTTGATCGCCTCACGCGTGTCGGCCGGCGGCGGCGACGCCCGCACGGTGCGGTAAGCGGTCACGTCGTCCACCTCCCACCCGAGCTCGATCAGCCCGGCGACCAGCGTCTCGGTGGCGATGTCGGCGCGGGGCAGGAAGACGCGGTCGATCGGGTCGAAGACCGGGTCGTAGGGCGGCCAGTCCTCAAGGAGACCCGCGGCCGACTGCTCACCCGAGGGCACCAGGTCCGGCTTCACGCCGAAGGCGACCAGCGCCTTCGCGGTCTGCTCACCCACCGCCGCGACCTTGATCCCGGCGAAGGCACGGGCGTCGAGCCCGTACTCCTCGAACTTCTCCCGGACCGCCTTGACGGCGTTGACCGAGGTGAAGGCGATCCACTCGTACCGGCCGGTGACGAGCCCCTTCACGGCGCGCTCCATCTGCTGGGGCGTGCGCGGCGGCTCGACGGCGATCGTCGGCACCTCGTGCGGCACGGCCCCGTAGGACCGCAGCTGGTCGGAGAGGGACGCCGCCTGCTCCTTCGTGCGCGGCACGAGCACCTTCCAGCCGAACAGCGGCTTGGACTCGAACCACGACAACTGGTCGCGCTGGGCGGCGGCGGACCGCTCACCGACCACGGCTATCACCGGCCGGCCGCCGTCCGGCGAGGGCAGCACCTTCGCCTGCTTCAGCGTCTGCGCGATGGTGCCGAGGGTGGCGGTCCAGGTCCGCTGCCGGGTCGTCGTACCGGCGACGGTGACCGTCAGCGGGGTGTCCGGCTTGCGGCCGGCGGCGACCAGTTCCCCGGCGGCCGCGGCCACCGAGTCGAGGGTCGTCGACACGACCACCGTGCCGTCCGAGGCACCGACCTCGGTCCAGCACCGGTCCGAGGCGGTACGGGCGTCCACGAAGCGGACGTCCGCGCCCTGCGCGTCCCGCAGCGGCACACCGGCGTAGGCCGGCACACCCACCGCGGCCGCGACCCCGGGCACGACCTCGAACGGCACACCCGCGGCCACACAGGCGAGCATTTCCTCGGTCGCGTACGTATCAAGTCCCGGGTCCCCGGCGACCGCACGGACGACCCGCCTGCCACCCCGCGCGGCCTCCATGACAAGATGAGCCGCATCCCGCACGGGCGGGAGGGAAGCGGTTGTTGACGCGCCGTCAACAACCGTGAGTTGAGGCGTGCCCGTGCCCGGATACGGGTCCGACGACGGATCCGGATTCGTGGCCACGACGGAGACGCCCTGTCTGGCGTGGGTTCTGATCACGTCGAGCACGTCGTGCTCGGCGACCAGGACGTCCGCGCTGGACAGTGCCTCCACGGCACGCAAGGTCAGCAGTCCCGGATCTCCGGGTCCGGCACCCAGGAAGGTGACGTGCCCGTGTTCCAGGCCGGCGGGAAGGTTGGTGGGGCTCACTGTGCTCGCTCCCCCATCAGACCGGCCGCACCCTGGGCAAGCATCTCGGCGGCGAGTTCGCGACCGAGCGCCGTCGCCTGGTCGTATGTCTCGGGCACGGGACCGGTGGTGGACATCTGCACCGTCCGGGTGCCGTCGGTCGTGCCGACGACGGCCCGCAGGCGCATTTCCTTGACAATCTGCCCGTCGGCCAGAAGGTCGGCAAGCGCGCCCACAGGGGCGGAGCAGCCGGCCTCCAGGGCGGCGAGCAGTGATCGCTCGGCGGTCACGGCGACCCGCGTGAACGGGTCGTCGAGTTCCCCGAGCGCGGCGATCAGCGACGCGTTGTCCGCGGCGCACTCGATCGCCAGTGCCCCCTGGCCGGGGGCGGGCAGAACCGTGTCGACCGACAGGAAGTCGGTCACCTCGTCGATGCGGCCGATCCGGCTCAGGCCGGCCGCCGCCAGCACCACGGCATCGAGCTCGCCGTCGTGCACGTATCCGATCCGGGTGTCGACGTTCCCCCGGATCGGCACGGTCTCGATGTCCAGCCCGTGCGAGCGCGCGTACGCGTTCAGCTGCGCCGCCCGGCGCGGCGAACCGGTACCGATGCGCGCCCCGCGGGGCAGGTCGGTGAACTTCAGCGCGTCCCGGGCGACGATCACGTCCCGCGGGTCCTCGCGCACCGGTACGGCGGCCAGCACCAGGTCGGCGGGCTGGGTGGTCGGGAGGTCCTTCAGCGAGTGAACCGCGAAGTCGACCTCGCCGCGCAGCAGCGCGTCCCGCAGGGCGGTCACGAAGACACCCGTGCCGCCGATCTGTGCGAGGTGCTCGCGGGAGGTGTCGCCGTACGTGGTGATCTCCACGAGTTCGACGGGCCGTCCGGTCACCCGGCTCACGGCCTCCGCCACCTGCCCGGACTGGGCCATGGCGAGTCTGGACCGCCTGGTGCCCAGCCGCAATGGCGTCAGTGGATTGTCACTCATGCCGGTCGGTCCTTCTTGTCTGTGCTGTCCACGGCCCGGGAGACGGCGGCCACCGTCTCGGGGTCGAGGTCGAACAGGGTCCGCAGCGCGTCCGCGTACCCGGCACCGCCGGGCTCGGCCGCGAGCTGCTTGACCCGTACGGTCGGCGCGTGCAGCAGCTTGTCGACGACCCGGTGCACGGCCTGCCTGATCTCCCCGCGCTGGCGCTCGTCCAGGTCGGGCAGGCGGCCGTCGAGCCGCGCGATCTCGCCCGCGACGACGTCCGCGGCCATCGTGCGCAGGGCCACGACGGTGGGCGTGATGTGCGCCGCCCGCTGGGCCGCGCCGAAGGCGGCGACCTCGTCCGAAACGATCCGCCGCACCTGGTCCACGTCGGCCGCCATCGGGGCGTCCGCGGACGCCTCCGCCAGCGACTCGATGTCCACGAGGCGCACCCCGGCCAGCCGGTGCACGGCCGCGTCGATGTCGCGGGGCATGGCGAGGTCGAGGAGGAACAGCGCGGGAGCGGGCCGGGCGAACCCGGCGACCGGCTCCGGCCTGCGCCGCTCCGGGATCCGGCCGACCCGGGCGGCGGCCGCGGCCAGCGCCCCGATCAGCTCGGCCTCGGCCTCGGGGTTCTCGGGGGTACGACGGCCGGCTTCCCGGATGTCGACGGTCCCGTTGTCCACCCAGGCCGCGTGCTGCTCCAGCTCGGCCGCGGCCATCCCGGCGACGGCGGCCTCCCCCATCACGGAGAAACCGCTCTGGGCGGCGGTGAGGTCGAGCGGGCAGTTCTCGTCGGTACCCGGTCCGGCGGCGGGCAGCTGCTTCGGCGCCTGCGGTACGGCGATCTCGGCGACGGGCTCACCCGTGCGCCCCTCGACGGCCGCCGCGACCGACTCCGCGGTCAGCACCAGCCCGGTCGCCCCCGTGCAGGAGACGGCGACGTCGGCACGTGTCAGCTCGCCCGGCACCGCATCCATCGGTACCGCGCGGGCCACCACGTCCGTGTCGTCGGCGTCGTTGAGGATCTGCGCCAGCCGCTCCGCACGGTCGTACGTGCGGTTCGCGACGACGATCTCCGCGACCCCCGCCCGCGCCAGCGTCGCGGCGGCCAGCGAGGACATCGATCCGGCGCCGATGACCAGCGCCTTCTTCCCCTTGGCCCAGGCCTGGACATCGCCACCGGCGGTCAGCTGTTCCAGTCCGAAGGTGACCAGGGACTGTCCGGCCCGGTCGATCCCGGTCTCGGAGTGGGCGCGCTTGCCGACCCGGAGCCCCTGCTGGAACAGGTCGTTCATCAGCCGTCCGGCGGAGTGCAGCTCCTGCGCGCGGGCCAGCGAGTCCTTGAGCTGCGCGAGGATCTGGCCCTCGCCGACGACCATCGAGTCGAGCCCGCAGGCCACCGAGAACAGGTGGTGGACGGCCCGGTCCTCGTAGTGCACGTAGAGATAGGGGGTGAGCTCGTCCAGGCCGACCCCGCTGTGCTGGGCGAGCAGCGTGGACAGCTCGGCGACCCCGGCGTGGAACTTGTCCACGTCGGCGTAGAGCTCGATGCGGTTGCAGGTGGCGAGCACCGCGGCCTCGGTGGCCGGCTCGGCGGCGACCGTGTCCTGGGCCAGCTTGACCTGGGCGTCCGTGCTGAGCGCGGCCCGCTCCAGGACGCTGACCGGGGCGCTGCGGTGGCTCAGCCCGACGACGAGGAGACTCATGCCGGCATCACGGCGGGTACGTCCCCGTCGGGTCCCTGCTCGCCGGCGTCCTGGTGCGCCGCGACGGGCGCGGCCGCGCCCTCGTGCTCCTCGCCGGCCTTGCGCTGCTCGTGGAAGGCGAGGATCTGCAGCTCGATGGAGAGGTCGACCTTGCGTACGTCGACGCCGTCCGGGACGGACAGCACGGTCGGCGCGAAGTTCAGGATGGAGGTGACCCCGGCGGCCACCAGCCGGTCGCAGACCTGCTGGGCGACGCCCGGCGGGGTGGTGATCACGCCGATGGAGACGCCGTTGTCGGAGATGATCTTCTCCAGGTCGTCGCTGTGCTGCACGGCGATCCCGGCGACCTGCCGCCCGGTCATCGCCGGGTCGGCGTCGATGAGCGCCGCGACCCGGAAACCGCGCGACGCGAACCCGCCGTAGTTGGCGAGGGCGGCGCCCAGGTTTCCGATACCGACGATCACAACCGGCCAGTCCTGGGTCAGGCCCAGCTCACGGGAGATCTGGTAGACGAGATACTCGACGTCGTAGCCGACACCGCGCGTTCCGTACGAACCCAGGTAGGAGAAGTCCTTGCGCAGCTTCGCGGAGTTGACCCCCGCGGCCGCGGCCAGTTCCTCCGAGGAGACCGTGGGGACCGAGCGCTCCGACAGTGCGGTCAGAGCGCGGAGGTACAGCGGAAGCCGGGCGACGGTGGCCTCGGGGATACCTCGGCTGCGGGTCGCCGGTCGGTGAGTTCGGCCAGTTGCCACGGTGCTCCAACGGGTTGAGCGGGGCTGCGGACGGTCACACGTACCCAGACCGCCCCGTCGACAGCAGGCTATGTCTTTGTGAACGCGTGCACAAAGATGGTGTCCGATTTGCCCGGCCAACGTGACCGGGGTCACGCACCCCTGGCGCGCTCGCACGGGACCGGCGCAGACGCGCCCACGCTCCCTTTCCAATGGGGGCAAAACCGTACACACTCCTCACGCATCCCGCCCCCGAGACCAAGCCGGCTCGATCCTAAGCGACTTTTCCAGCCGGTTTGGACTAGTCGGTCAGTGCCTTGCGGAGCCGTTCCTCGTTCACGCGCCAGAAGGTGTGCTGTTCGCCGTCGACGAGTACCACCGGGATCTGTTCCCAGTAGAGATCGTGAAGCTGTGAATCCTGGGTGATGTCCTTCTGCTCCCAGGGCACTCCGAGATCGCCGCACACCTTCTCGACCACGACCTGTGCGTCATCACACAGATGGCAGCCGGGTTTACGGATGAGGGTGACCGATCGCGCACTGGGCGCGGGCGCCTTCCGGCCAAAGAGGGGACTCATGACGTCCATTGTCCCGCCCCCGGCAGGGCATGTCCGCCGCCTTCTGCACGGGTTCTTCGCCTTGTTTAACGACCTGGTCGCGGAGAGTTCACACCCATCCAACTCCCGTGACTCCGGAACCTCCGAACAAACTGGCTATGCTCACGACATGGCCGCTCTCGGATGGCTCACTCCCCGTAGGCGCTCCGCCACGGCGCGGAGCGTGTTGGCAGGCGAGGCCTCGGCGGAGGCCGCGCGCAAGAACCAGGAAGCGACGGCACCGCCCGCCGAGGAAACCGCGGAGCCGGACTTCCCGGTGCTCGGCGACGACAAGGCCGCCGCGTTCTTCGACCTGGACAACACCGTCATGCAGGGCGCCGCCATCTTCCACTTCGGCCGTGGCCTGTACAAACGGAAGTTCTTCGAGACCCGCGACCTCGCCAGGTTCGCCTGGCAGCAGGCGTGGTTCCGGCTGGCCGGCGTCGAGGACCCGGAACACATGCAGGACGCCCGCGACTCGGCCCTCTCCATCGTCAAGGGCCACCGCGTGGCCGAGCTCCAGACCATCGGCGAGGAGATCTACGACGAGTACATGGCCGAGCGCATCTGGCCCGGCACCCGCGCCCTCGCCCAGGCCCACCTGGACGCGGGCCAGAAGGTGTGGCTCGTCACAGCGGCCCCGGTGGAGATCGCCGGCGTCATCGCCCGCCGGCTGGGCCTGACCGGCGCGCTGGGCACGGTCGCCGAGTCGGTGGACGGCGTCTACACCGGCAAGCTGGTCGGCGAGCCCCTGCACGGCCCCGCCAAGGCGGAGGCGGTACGCGCCCTGGCCGCGGCCGAGGGCCTGGACCTCTCCCGCTGCGCGGCCTACAGCGACTCGCACAACGACATCCCGATGCTCTCCCTGGTCGGCCACCCCTACGCCATCAACCCGGACACGAAGCTGCGCAAGCACGCCCGCGAACTGGACTGGCGACTGCGCGACTACCGCACGGGGCGCAAGGCGGCGAAGGTGGGCATCCCGGCGGCGGCGGGCGTCGGCGCGGTGGCCGGTGGCACTGCGGCCGCGATCGCGCTGAGCCGACGGCGTCGGTAGGCACGACCGGCGGAGCACCGCCGTAGCAGCGCGGGCCGACCACCGGCTGCAGACCGGTGGGGGCTGATCGCGCAGTTCCCCGCGCCCCTGAAAAACGTAGCCGCGGGCAGTCGTGCCGAAGGCTGGGGGAGGCACCCGGCCGGCGCCGGTGAGCGTCCCCACCCCGGCCCGCCCTCCAACGCGCCCGGAATTATCGCGCGGTCACCCCAACACGCCCCGCACATCGCCGAAAGCCGCACGTTTCCGTTCAACAACCGATCACTCTAAGGCTCTTGAGCCACCACCAAACGGTTACAGAAGCGACGCAATCGATGATTTGAGCAACTCGGTGTAGCAGTGCCTGCACGAAGCGTTATTCTCCTCAGACGCAAACCGGTTCCCCTCCGTCGCTACGACGGGTGAAAGGTTCCGTACTGCACGTGATGGAAGCTCTGCCTCTGGGAGTCCCGTGTACCCACACGTCGGGGTTGACGCCTCGGGCCTGGCTACGCTGCGCGCAACAGTCGCGACGGTCAAAGAGACGCTGCGCGGCCTTGTCCCCACCGCGTACGCCGTCCCCGCCTTCGCCACCGCCGCCCCCGTCGGCCCGTGCTACGCACTGGCCGACGGCATGGAACAGGTGCCGGCGCGCAGCGCCGTCGTCGAGGGCCGCCGGTCCGGCGACGGCCGGGGCGTGGGCAGACGCGGCCGCGCCACCGGTTCCGGCACCGGCGCCACCACCACCCGCCGCCCGGCCGCGGACAGCGACAGCGCCCGGATGATGGACCTCGTGGAGCGCGCCCAGGCCGGCGAGGCCGACGCCTTCGGCCGCCTCTACGACCAGTACAGCGACACCGTCTACCGCTACATCTACTACCGGGTCGGCGGCAAGGCGACCGCCGAGGACCTGACGAGCGAGACGTTCCTGCGCGCGCTCCGAAGGATCGGCACGTTCACCTGGCAGGGCCGCGACTTCGGCGCCTGGCTGGTCACCATCGCCCGCAATCTGGTCGCCGACCACTTCAAGTCCAGCCGCTTCCGGCTGGAGGTCACCACCGGCGAGATGCTCGACGCCAACGAGGTCGAGCGCTCGCCCGAGGACTCCGTCCTGGAGTCCCTCTCCAACGCGGCCCTGCTCGACGCCGTACGACGCCTCAACCCCCAGCAGCAGGAGTGCGTGACGCTCCGCTTCCTCCAGGGCCTCTCGGTCGCCGAGACCGCCCGCGTGATGGGCAAGAACGAGGGCGCCATCAAAACCCTCCAGTACCGGGCCGTGCGCACCCTCGCCCGGCTCCTGCCGGACGACGCACGCTGAGCACGCCGCGCCGGGCACTCTGGGCGACGTCCAACTCACGTTCCGTTAACGCGGGTTGACTTTCTCAGCCGATCACCGGCCGTCCGTAACCCAAGTGCCGAGCCGCTCGTTGTGCGGGATACAGGCTCCCTGTGGTCACGCCCGGCCAGGCCCCGATCACCCGATCGTGTGGACTGGTCGAGGGCGTGCAACCCTCAGGACCCCCTGGGGAGTCGACCGTCATGACGAGAGGAGGTGCCGCCAGTGATCGCGAACGTATCGGCCCACCGGCGGGCGAACGCCTTCGCCCAGGCTCTGGAGGAGCAGCCCGACCGGGACCCGGCGGCCGAGCCGTCCGGAGGACCGACGGGCGATCCGCCGGCCGCCCCGGACCGGGCCGAACGGACCGAGCAGGGCGAGCTGTTGGCCCTGGCGACCGGGCTCGCAGCACTGCCCAAGCCAGAGCTCGACCCGGAGGTCAAGGTCGTCCAGCGGGCCCAGCTGGTGGCCGCGATGGAGGCCATGCTGGCGGAGGGCACCCTGGGCGGGGCGGCGGACGCTTCGGTACCCGAGCAGCGTGCGTCCCGTTCGAAGGGCGCGCACCGGGCCAGCCCGCTGGGCAAGTTGCGTCCGCGTTCCCGGCTCACCAAGGGGCTCGCCGCGGGCGGCCTGAGCGTCGGCGTGGCCGCCGGAGCCTTCGGCGGGGTAGCCGCCGCCAGCTCCGACGCTCTGCCCGGCGACTCCCTGTACGGCCTCAAACGCGGCATCGAGGACTTCAAGCTCAACTATCTGTCCGACGGCGACGACCAGCGCGGCCAGACCTACCTCGACCAGGCCTCGACCCGGCTGATGGAAGCCCGCCGGCTCATGGAACGGGACCGCGGCGGCCACCTCGACCACGAGTCGATCGGCGAGATCCGCCGCACCCTGTCCGGGATGCAGCACGACGTCACCGAGGGCCACCGCCTGCTCCACGAGGCGTACGAGCGCGACCCGAACTCGCTGGGTCCCATCCAGGCCCTGTCCGCCTTCGCCCAGTCCCACCGCGAGGCCTGGGGCGCCCTGCGCGAGAGGCTGCCGGTCCAGCTCGGGGACGTCAGCCAGCAGGTGTCGTCGGTCTTCGACGCCATAGACCAAGAGGTCGCCCCGCTGCAGTCCCTGCTCCCCCAGCCGTCCCAGAACACCGGCGGCGGCACCGGCAGGCAGGACTCCGGCACGGCGTCCACCGGCTCCTCCGGCAGCCACCGGTCGACGGCCCCGTCCTCCTCCGGCAGCTCCTCCTCGGGCCACGACACCGGCACCGGCAGCCCCAGCGGCTCGGCCTCCGGCAGCGCCGACAACGGCCTGATCGGCGGCACCACGGGCGGCCTGCTCGACCCCCCGAAGACCGGTTCGAGCACCCCGTCCCCGTCCAAGAGCGCATCCAGTGCCCCGGACGTCACCCTGCCCCCGCTCCTGCCTGGCCTACTTCCCGGCCTGGGCATCGACAGCGAGGACACGAACAACTGAGCACCCTCCGCGCCCCCACGGCGGCGGCGAAGCCGCCGTCTGGGGGCGCGGGGCTGTATCTGATATGCGGCTCCGCCGCGTGGGCGCGACCAGCCCCCACCGGCCCGCACCCGAACTCAACGCATCGCGCTCAGAAGAAAACCGACCGCCGCTGCACAAGCAACTTGTACAGCGTGTGCTGAATCTGTTCCCGCACCTGATCCGTGAGGTTGAACATCAGCATCGGATCCTCGGCCGCCTCCGGCGGATAGCCGTCCGTACGGATCGGCTCCCCGAACTGAATCGTCCACTTCGTCGGCAACGGCACCGCCCCCAGCGGCCCCAGCCACGGAAACGTCGGCGTCAGCGGAAAATACGGAATCCCCAGCACCCGCGCCAGCGTCTTCGCGTTGCCGATCATCGGGTAGATCTCCTCCGCCCCCACGATCGAGCAGGGAATGATCGGCACCCCCTGCCGCAACGCGGTGGACACGAACCCACCCCGCCCGAACCGCTGGAGCTTGTACCGCTCGCTGAACGGCTTCCCGATGCCCTTGAACCCCTCCGGCATCACCCCGACCAGCTCCCCCTGGGCCAGCAGCCGTTCGGCGTCCTCCGCGCACGCGAGCGTGTGCCCCAGCTTCCGCGCCAGCTCGTTCACCACCGGCAGCACGAAGACCAGGTCCGCCGCGAGCAGCCTGAGGTGACGATTCGCCGGATGCCGGTCGTGCACGGCGACCTGCATCATCAGCCCGTCCATCGGCAGCGTCCCGGAGTGGTTGGCGACGATCAGCGCACCGCCGTGGGCCGGGATGTTCTCCATGCCCTTCACGTCCACGCGGAAGTATTTCTCGTACACCGGCCGCAGCAGGGACATCAGGACCTGGTCGGTCAGCTCCTCGTCGTACCCGAAGTCGTCGACCTCGTACTCCCCGGTCAGCCGCCGCCGCAGGAACGCGAGTCCGCGTGCGACACGCTGCTCCAGGCCGGCCTCGTCGTGCGGCGGCTGCTTCACGCCCGTCTCAGGGTTCTCCCGGGTCACATGCACATCTTCCTGCGCGGGGATCCGCCCGGCGAGAGGCTGGACCCCACGTACCACCGCGGACTCGCGCCCCGCCGCAGGCTCGCGCACCGCCGCCTGCTCGCCGCCGCCCTTGCGCCGGCTCCCCGCACCCCGGCGCCGGGCGGCCGGCCGCTGCACGGCAGCCCCGCGGGACCGGTCGTCGTCGAACGGAATGACCTTGGCGTCCGCCATCGTTGCTGCGCTCCTCAGTTGGCGCTCTGGGTCGGGTTCTGCGTCGGGGCCGCCGCCGGCGTCCGCCCGCCGGTCCCGCTCAGGGCGGGCAGTGCGGCGATCCGGTCGACGGCCGCGGCCACGGCCTGGGGCGGCAGCAGCCCCGGGGCCTGGGCGCGCACGAAGTCCGCGAAGGTCTCCGCCGTCGAGTACTTCGGCCGGAACCCCAGCGTCTCGCGCATCTGGACCGTGTCCACCACCCGGCCGTGCGTGAGCAGCCGGATCTGCTCGGGCGAGAAGTCGCTCATGCCGAGCGTGCGCACCAGGGACCCGGCCCAGGTGACCGCCGGCAGCAGCAGCGGCACGGTGGGCCGCCCCAGCCGCCGCGAGCACTGCGAGAGCAACAGCACCCCGTCACCCGCGATGTTGAACGTGCCGCTGTTCAGGGTCCCCCGCTCCGGCTCGTGCGAGGCGATCCGCAGCACCTCGATCACGTCGTCCTCGTGGACGAACTGCAGCCTCGGGTCGTAACCGAGGACGGTGGGCAGCACGGGCAGTGCGAAATAGGAGGCGAGCGGAGTGTCCGCGGTCGCCCCGAGGATATTGGCGAACCGCAGCACGCAGACCGCCACGTCGGGTCGCCGCCTGGCGAACCCCCGCACATACCCCTCCACCTCCACCGTGTCCTTCGCGAAGCCCCCGCTCGGCAGGGATTTCGGCGGGGTGGTCTCGGTGAAGACGGCCGGGTCCTTCGGCGCGGAGCCGTACACGTTCGTACTGGACTTGATCACCAGCCGCTTGACGTTCGGCGATTTCTGGCAGGCGCCGAGCAGCTGCATGGTCCCGATGACATTGGTCTCTTTGACGGTCGCCCGGCTCCCGCTGCCGAGCGGCGTCCCGGTCACGTCCATGTGGACGACGGTGTCGGCGCCGCTCTCGGCCAGTACCCGGGCGATGGTCGGCTGCCGGATGTCGGTCTGGATGAAGTCCGCCCCGCCCAGATGGTGCTCGGGCGCCACCGCGTCCACGGCGACGACCCGGTCCACCTCGGGGTCACGCTGAATACGCCGCACGAACCGGCCCCCGAGTTGACGGGCCACTCCGGTCACGAGCACGACCTTCCCCAAGATCAGCGCCTTTCTTCCGCGTTCCCGTATGCGGGCCAACTTAGCGGGTCGATGTTGCGCCGGCATGACCCCCAGCAGGCCACGACAAGCCGCAACGGCCGGAAATTGCAGTGGCCCCCCACCGTACTGGTGGGGGGCCACACACAAGCTCTCGCGGCTCGGCGCCGTAATTACTTCTTGTTACGACGCTGAACACGCGTGCGCTTGAGCAGCTTGCGGTGCTTCTTCTTGGCCATCCGCTTGCGCCGCTTCTTGATAACAGAGCCCACGACTACCCTCGCTCACTTCTCATCACTCGGTGCTGGGCATCATGGGCCCATACGACCTACGAGGGGCTAGCCTACCCGCCCGAGCGCCGAGGTCGTAATCGAGGTGCCCCGGGACGAATCCCGGAACGGCCGTCAGGCGGTCTCCACCCCCACATAGCTCTCGCGAAGGTACTCGTGTACCGCTTGTTCGGGGACGCGGAAGGACCGCCCCACCCGGATCGCGGGCAGATGACCGCTGTGCACCAGCCGGTACACGGTCATCTTCGACACTCGCATCACCGCGGCGACCTCCGCCACGGTCAGGAACACAACCTCGTTCAGAGGCCTCTCGCCAGCTGCCATGACACACCTGAACCTTCCGCACTCGACGGGCCACCGGCTTCCCCTTCCGGTGACTCTTCGTCGTTGCGTGCTCACTCCCCAATGTAGGGGCGGGTGATGCGAGTGGGGAAGAGGTGCACCCATCGGCGGCCTACTGTGACAGACACGCTCGATTGAGTACGTAGCGGGTAAGCGGCGTGTAGTAATCAGACCGCACGCCGTCATCAACCGGAACGGCGACGGACACCGCCCCCTCGGCCTCCCCCACGAAGAGCGCAGGGTCATCCGTATCCGCCAGACCAATGGCCTCAAACCCGAGCTGACCTGCACCGCAGACCCACCCATGGTCCCCGACCACCAGCTCCGGCAACGGCCCGCCGCCCCTCGCCGCCGCATCCAGCGCCACCCGAACCGGCAGCGGCGAATGCGTGTGCGCACCCGGCGCACAACCGGGGCGTTCACGGCCCACTTCTCTCATGAACCCGACGCCTCGTACGTAATCGAGCTTGCACGTACGTAGGCCGAACCGGGTCGTTATGTCGACACAGTGACCCTGCGCGGGGGTGAGGACCTCACACCCCACCGCCGACAGCGCGTCCGCCAGACCGGCGTAGAACCCGATCAGCCGGTGCGGATGCCCGGTCCCGAACAACACGGGCCCCCGCCGCCGGGCCACGGCCCCCACCCGCTCGGCGAACGCGTCGAGCCCGGCGACCGTCAACCCAGGATCGATCACATCATGCCCTGAAACGCACCGCGGATCGTCCGAAACCCCACACTTGGCAGCCATCAACCGAACCAACTCCGCCTCCCCCCACCCCCCTTGCGGATCAATCCCGATCAACACCCGAGGATCCCGAGCCGCGAACAACCGATAACACCGCAGACTCCGCTCCCGCGAGGTCCCCACCACCCCCGCCAGCCCGGCCCCCACCAGGTAATCCCGAAGCCCACCACCACTCACCACCCCAGAAATCCTGCCGCCCCCACCCCCACCATCCCCCCAGAACAGACAAACACCGCACAATCGGCCTAACGCCCCCTAGATCAACCCACCAGCCTTCAAGGACGACAACAGCTCCACACCCCTCACCCTCCAGCCCGTCCGGCGGCGAGGACCAGAGCCGGTCCGCACCCCCACCCTCCAGCTGCTCCGGTGGTAACAGAGAGAACCGGCCCGCACTCCCCACCCTCCAGCCCCACCGACGGCGAGGACCAGAACCGGTCCGCACCCCTCCCCCCAGCCCGTCCGGTGGCAAGGACCAGAACCCGTCCACGCCCCCACCCTCCAGCCCCACCGACGGCGAGGACCAGAACCGGTCCGCACCCCACCCTCCAGCCCGTCCGGCGTTTGAGGACGAGGCCGTTCAGGCCGAAGCGGGGGTGCGGGGGCGGCAGCCCCCGGAGCGGGCGGTCGAAGGGGGCCCACCCCCTGGAAGGACGGGACGGGTAGGGGCGGCGGGGGCGAGAAAACTCCTAGGCCAGCAGCCCCCGCAGCGGAAACACTGCCCGTCGCGTCGCCAGCACGGCCTGATCCAAGCGATCAGCGGGGTCGTACCCGGCCTCCCACCCGGCCCACCCCACCGGCCACCGCCCATCCGTCATCCGCCCGGGCCCCAACTGCCGAGTCCGAGCAAACACCTCCTGCCGCCACCCCTCCGGCACCAGCGCCTCAGGCGCAACCTCCCGCCCCGCCGCCACCCCCACCAGATGCGTCCACGACCGAGGCACGACATCCACCACCTCGTACCCACCCCCACCCAACGCGACCCACTTCCCCCCGGCGTACTCGTGCGCCAGCTCATGACACGCCACCTGCACCGCCCGCTGCGCATCCAGCGAAACCGCCAGATGAGCCAGCGGATCCTCGAAATGCGTGTCGGCACCGTGCTGCGACACCAGCACCTGCGGCCGGAAGTCCGCGACCAGCTCCGGCACCACGGCGTGAAACGCCCGCACCCACCCCGCGTCCCCGGTCCCCGCCGGCAGCGCCACGTTCACCGCGGCACCCTCCCCCGCCCCGGCGCCGACCTCCTCCGGCCACCCGGTCTGCGGGAACAACGTACGCGGATGCTCGTGCAGCGAGATCGTCAGAACCCGCGGATCCTCCCAGAACGCGGCCTGCACCCCGTCCCCGTGATGCACGTCCACATCCACGTAGGCGACCCGCTCGGCCCCCAGCTCCAGCAACCGCGCGATCGCCAGCGAGGCATCGTTGTAGATGCAGAACCCGGACGCCGCCCCCGGCATCGCATGGTGCAACCCGCCCGCGAAGTTCACGGCGTGATCGGCGTCTCCCCGCCACACCGCCTCCGCCGCCCCCACCGACTGCCCGGCGATCAGCGCGGACACCTCGTGCATCCCGGCGAAGGCGGGATCGTCCATCGTCCCCAGCCCGTACGACTGGTCGGCCGCCGCCGGATCCGCCGAGGCCGCCTTCACGGCCTCGATGTAGTCCTCCCGGTGCACCAGCCGCAACGTCGACTCCCCGGCCGGCTTCGCCGCCACGACGTCCATCGCCCGATCAAGCCCGAAGGCACTGACCAGACTCCGGGTCAACGCCAGCCGGACCGGATCCATCGGATGGCCCGGACCGAAGTCATAGCCCGTTACTGCCTCGTCCCACATCAGCTGTGCGCGGCCGCTCATGCCCGCCACCGTATCGGTCCGACCTGGTCGCGAACGAACGGGCGTACACCAACGTCACCAGCACCAACACCATCGGCACCAGCATCGCCCCGCGATAGCTCCACGCGTCGCCCAGCGCCCCCACCAACGGCGAACCGATCAGGAACCCGACGTAGTTGAAGATGTTCAGCCGTGCGATGGCCGCGTCCGAAGCTCCCGGAAACAGCCGGCCCGCCGCCGCGAAGGTCTGCGGAACCAGCACGCACAACCCCAGCCCCAGCAGAGTGAACCCGGCCATGCCGATCCACGCCCCCGGCGCCGCCGCCACCACCGCGAACCCGGCGGCCGCCACCACCGCCCCCACCCGTACGACGGGCACGGCACCGAACCGCCGCACCCCGAAGTCCCCGATGCCCCGCCCGACCAGCGTGGTCACCATGTACACGTTGTACGGCACGGTGGCGAGCTGCTCACTGCTCCCCAGCACGTCCTTCAGGTACTTCGCACTCCAGTTGGAGACGGTCGAGTCCCCGATATAGGCGAAGGTCATCACCAGACACAGCGGCAGCAGCACCTTGAACACGACACCGCTCCCGCCCCCGCTTCCGCCGGCGGCCTCGTCCGCCACCGGCGCGGGATCACCGTCGACATACCAACGGCTCCCCACCAGCGCGGCCGGCAGCAGCACCGCGACCACCGGGAGATACGACACCCACAGCGCGAGATGCCAGTGCGCCCCCACCCAGGCCAGCGAGGCCCCGAGGATCCCGCCCAGGCTGTACGCGGCATGGAAGCTGAGCATGATGCTGCGCCCGTACGTCCGCTGCAGGCTCACCCCGAGCATGTTCATCGAGGCGTCCAGCGCGCCGACGGCCAGGCCGAACGCGGCCAGCGCCACCGCCAGCTCGGCCATCACCCCGCCGGACCCGACCCCGAGCAGCGCCAGCATCACCACGGGCTGGGACCAGCGCAGCAGCCGGCTGGGCCGTATTCGCTTCACCAACTGCTCGGTGGTGACGCTGCCGACGCCGGCCAGGATGGGCACGGCAGCGAGAAAGACCGGCAACAGCGCGTCGGAGACGCCGTACCGGTCCTGGATCGCGGGGATGCGCGTCACCAGCAGCGCGAAGGTGGCACCCTGAGTGAAGAAGCTGAACGCCAGCGAGGCCCTACCGCGCCGCAGCACATCTGTCATGGCGGCGAGCGTAGGGCCCCGGCGTACTCGTGGGTAGATCCAGCCAAAGATGAATTTCCTTCAGCTTTACCTTGCCGCCGCTCAGGCGGCGACCGCGAGCTCCCGCTCCCGCGCGGCCTCCTGGCGCTGAACCTCGTCGGTGACCAGGCGCGCCATCGGCTCCGCGGCCGCCCCACCGCAGATCACCATGCCGAGACAGATCGCGACGACCAGGAGGAGCGAGCCCAGCCAGACCATGGTGTCCACGGGGATCGTGTAGGCGCCGACGACCCGGGCGACGCACTCGGTGAGGAGCACCAGCCCCCAGATCACGGAGAAGACCCGCTCCTTGCGCAGGAACTCCGCCGACCGGACCGCGGTCCCGGACGCCAGCCGCTCCCAGGCGGCCTCCCGCCCCGCGTCCCCCTTCACCAGGAACGGCCTCAGCCCAGCCGTCATCATCGGCCGGCCCAGCGCCACCGACACCAGGATCCCGATCCCGACGGTGCTGCTGACCGCTCCGTCCTTGGCGAGCATGAGCCGCGGGTCACCGGAGACGAAGCTGAGCGCCAGCCCGACCACGTTCACGACCAGGATCAGCGCCGCGAGCCCGTTGACCCGGCGCTCCTTCACCACGCCCCAGACCGTCCGCACGGCCGGCACCACACTGCTCCAGGCGAGCGCCGCGAAGGTGCTCATCCCGAAGGCCCCCTTGAAGAAGTAGTACGACCCGAGGGGCACCGCCACATCCACGATCAGCGGCCGGAGGTTCTCCAGCACGCTGGGCTGCTGCTTGTTGCTCTGGGACCCGGTGTTCGTCGTCTTCGTCATGCCCTCAGCTTCGCGTCCGGCAGGGGTCCCCCAGTAGAAACGAACGTCCGGAGCTCGGCATGACAATTGTCAGCGCCGCCGTCATGCCCTCGGTCATTCCAGCAGGTCAGCCAACTGCCCCATGTCAGAGAAGAGTTGAGTGGCCCCCTGCAGCCGGCCGGCCGGCGTCATGGCCGTGAACCCGTACACGTCCATACCGGCCGCCACGGCCGCCCGCACCCCCAGGGGACTGTCCTCCACGACGGCACACCGCCCCGGCTCGACCCCCATCCGTTCGGCCGCGTGCAGAAACAGGTCCGGCGCCGGCTTGCCCCGCCCCACGTCCTGCGAACTGAAGATCCGCGACTCGTCGAACCACCGGTCGAGCCCGGTCGTCCGATGCCCCACCCGGATCCGCTCATGACTCCCCGACGACGCCACGCAGTACGGCACCCCGTCCGCCGCCAGCTGCTCCAGCACCCCGGCGACCCCTGACACGGGCTTCAACTCCTCCTCGAAGGCGGCGAAGACACGCCCGTGGAAGACGTCGTCGAAGTCGTCCGGCAGCCGCTGCCCGGTCCGCTCCAGGACGAGGTCGTGTACCCGGTGCATCGCGGACCCCATGTAGTCCCGTATGGAGTCCTCGTAGGAGGTCGGGTGCCCCAACTCGGTGAGATAGGCGGCCAGGAGCCGGTTGGAGATGGGCTCGCTGTCGACAAGGACGCCGTCGTTGTCGAAGATAACCAGGTCGTAGCGCATACCCCGAGCTTAAACGCCCCCGTAAACGCAGAAAGGCCCACGCCATGACGGCGTGGGCCTTTCCCAATATTTGTTCGGCGGTGTCCTACTCTCCCACAGGGTCCCCCCTGCAGTACCATCGGCGCTGTGAGGCTTAGCTTCCGGGTTCGGAATGTAACCGGGCGTTTCCCTCACGCTATGACCACCGAAACACTATGAAGTTAGACCGGAAAAAACACAGTCGTTGCCTCAGAACTAACACAGTGGACGCGAGCAACTGAGGACAAGCCCTCGGCCTATTAGTACCGGTCACCTCCACCAGTTACCTGGCTTCCAGATCCGGCCTATCAAC